>NZ_MKZO01000026.1 GCF_001941965.1 Pseudomonas putida
CCCAACAAACAGCAAAAACAAAAAAGCCCGGCATCTGCCGGGCTTTTTTGTTCGTATCGACTTTTAGCGGGCGCGGTAGGTGATGCGCCCTTTGCTCAGGTCGTACGGCGTCAGTTCGACGCGGACCTTGTCGCCAGTCAGGATACGGATGTAGTTCTTGCGCATCTTGCCGGAGATGTGCGCGGTTACGACGTGCCCGTTTTCCAACTCCACGCGGAACATGGTGTTGGGCAGGGTGTCGACGACAGTGCCTTCCATTTCGAAGCTGTCTTCTTTCGACATGCAGTAAAGCCCTCGGTGTTCAGTTATGGCCGGCCACAGAAGCACCCGGCTACAAAAAGTGGCGTGCATTGTGCCCGAAAAAGGGAGGTCAAGCCAAGGATTTCAATTAAGGGTGACCCAGCGCTGGTTGATCAGCAGTTCAATAGGGCGGTATTGGGTCTTGTAGTTCATTTTTTTGCAGTTCTTGATCCAGTAGCCCAGGTACACCGCATCCAGGCCAAGGCGCAAGGTTTCACCGATCTGCCAGAGAATGGCGTAGCGGCCGAGGCTGCGTTTTTCCTCGGTCGGTTCGTAGAAGGTGTACACGGCTGACAGGCCGTTGGGCAGCAGGTCGGTCACCGCCACGGCGACCAGCCGGCCTTCGAGGCGGAATTCGTAGAAACGCGAAAACGGCAGGTCGCGGACCAGAAACGTCGAGAACTGGTCACGACTGGGCGGGTACATGTCGCCATCGGCATGGCGCTGCTCGATATAGCGCCGGTACAGGTCGAAGTATTCTTCATTGAAAGAAGGGCGGGCCGGGCTCACCACCAGGTCGGCATTGCGCTTGATGATGCGCTTCTGCTGGCGGTTAGGCGAAAAGCGCGCAGCCGGAATACGTGCCGGTACGCAGGCATTGCAGTTCTGGCAGTGGGGCCGGTACAGATGGTCGCCACTGCGACGAAAGCCCATTTCCGACAGGTCCGCATAGACGGTGGCGTCCATTGGCTGGCTCGGGTCGAGGAACAGCGTGGTGGCCTGCTCGTCAGGCAGGTAGCTGCAGGCATGGGGTTGAGTGGCATAGAACTTCAACCGCGCCAACTCAGTCATGATCAACCCCTCGGCAGGTTTTTTACTAATTGTAAGCCAGCTCTGGAAACTCGCCTAGCAAACGGCCTGCGTACAGATCCAGGTCGCGCGATTGGGCTGGTCCAGATATTGATTCAGATAATCGGCGAAGGTTGCCCTGGCGATGGCCCGGGCACCAAGGCTGTGCAAATGATCGGTGGGCATCTGGCAGTCGATCAGGACGAAGCCGGCCTCGCGCAGGTGCTCGACCAGGGCGACGAAACCGACCTTGGAGGCGTTGTCGGCCCGGCTGAACATCGACTCGCCAAAGAACAGCCGGCCCATGGCCAGGCCATACAGCCCGCCAACCAGCTCGCCATCACGGCGCACTTCCACCGAATGGGCGAGGCCCTGGCGGTGCAGCTCGACATAGGCGGCCTGCATGCTGTCGGTGATCCAGGTGCCGTCGGCATAGGCCCTCGGCGCAGCGCAGGCGGCGATCACGGCCGGGAAGTCCTGGTCGAAGCTGACCTGGTACTGGCCCTGGCGGATCAGCTTGCGCAACGAGCGCGACACATGCAGCTCATCAGGGAACATCACCGTGCGCGGGTCGGGTGACCACCAGAGAATCGGCTGGCCGTCCTGGTACCAGGGGAAGCAGCCGTGGCGATAGGCCTGGACCAGGCGTTCCGGGCGCAGGTCGCCGCCCGCGGCAAGCAGGCCGTTGGGTTCGCGCAGGGCCTTCTCCAGTGGCGGGAAGTCCAGGGTGTTGCGGTTCAGCCAGGTCAGCATCGTGGTCCGTCGCGGTTTGGCAGGGCAGGGGAGGGCGCCCAGCATGACCCGAAAAAGCCTCGCCGGACAACCCCGCGCCAGACGCCGCGCGGCCCTGGCGATGATGGCTGTTGGCCCTGTGCGCAACTTAATATCCGTACAGTTGTCCCAACCATGCAAAAACACCGCATAAGCCTTTGTCACAAAAGAAAATGCGTGCTCAAATTGTTGTATTGGAATGTGCACCTGTCATGGCACGTTCCGCCGAGCGTCATGGCGATGGATCGGCAGTAATGTTAAAAGTAGTGATTTGTTGACCGGCCCCCTTGGTCAATCACGGTTGGACGCGCTTCCGCGCAGGAATAGACCAGTTTTGAAGAAAACCACAGCAACACCCAATCCCGAGCCGCTCTGGCGCCAGCAGTTGCATTACAGGCTCAAGGAAGGTGCCCTGATTGCCATGGGCGCCCTGTGCCTCTATCTGTGGATGGCATTGCTGAGCTACGACCAGGCCGACCCGGGCTTCAGCCACACCAGCAACGTCGACCAGGTGCAGAACGCCGCCGGGCGTGCCGGTGCCTTCTTCGCCGACATCCTGTTCATGGTGCTGGGCTACTTCGCCTATATCTTCCCCTTGTTGCTGGCGATCAAGACCTGGCAGATCTTCCGCGAGCGCCACCAGCCCTGGCAGTGGAGCGGCTGGCTGTTCTCCTGGCGGTTGATCGGCCTGGTGTTCCTGATCCTCTCCGGCGCCGCCCTGGCCCATATCCATTTCCATTCCGCGCCGAGCCTGCCGGCCTCGGCGGGTGGCGCGCTGGGCGAAAGCCTCGGCGACCTGGCGAAGAACGCCTTGAACGTGCAGGGCAGCACCCTGATGTTCATCGCCCTGTTCCTCTTCGGCCTGACCGTGTTCACCGACCTGTCGTGGTTCAAGGTCATGGACATCACCGGCAAGATCACCCTCGATCTCTTCGAACTCTTCCAGGGCGCCGCCAGCCGCTGGTGGAGCGCGCGCAACGAGCGCAAGAAACTGGTCGCGCAATTGCGTGAGGTCGACGAGCAGGTCAATGAAGTGGTGGCCCCGGTGGTGCCGGACCGCCGCGAGCAGACCAAGGCCCGCGAACGCATCATCGAACGCGACCAGGCCCTGGCCAGGCATGTTGCCGAGCGCGAGGACAAGACCCCGCCGGTGATCATGCCCGCACCGGCCAAGGCCCCCGAGCCGAGCAAGCGCGTGCAGAAAGAGAAACAGGTGCCGTTGTTCGTCGACAGCGCCGTCGAAGGCACGCTGCCGCCGATCTCGATTCTCGACCCGGCCGAGGCCAAGAAGGTCAACTATTCGCCCGAATCCCTGGCCGGCGTCGGCCAGTTGCTGGAAATCAAGCTGAAGGAATTCGGCGTCGAGGTCTCGGTGGACTCGATCCACCCGGGTCCGGTGATCACCCGCTACGAAATCCAGCCGGCGGCTGGTGTGAAGGTCAGCCGCATCGCCAACCTGGCCAAGGACCTTGCCCGCTCCCTGGCGGTGACCAGTGTCCGTGTGGTCGAGGTCATCCCCGGCAAGACCACCGTGGGTATCGAGATTCCCAACGAAGACCGGCAGATCGTGCGTTTCTCCGAAGTGCTGTCGTCGCCGCAGTACGACGAGGCCAAGTCGCCGGTCACCATGGCCCTGGGTCACGACATCGGCGGCAAGCCGGTGATCACCGACCTGGCCAAGATGCCCCACCTGCTGGTGGCCGGTACCACCGGTTCCGGTAAGTCGGTGGGTGTGAACGCCATGATCCTGTCGATCCTGTTCAAGTCCGGCCCGGAAGACGCCAAGCTGATCATGATCGACCCGAAGATGCTCGAACTGTCGATCTACGAAGGCATCCCGCACTTGCTTTGCCCGGTGGTCACCGACATGAAGGACGCCGCCAACGCCCTGCGCTGGAGCGTTGCCGAGATGGAGCGGCGCTACAAGCTGATGGCGGCCATGGGCGTGCGTAACCTGGCCGGCTTCAACCGCAAGATCAAGGACGCCGAGGAAGCCGGCGAGCCTATCTACGACCCGATGTTCCGCCGCGAAAGCATGGACGACGTGCCGCCGACCCTGACCACCTTGCCGACCATCGTGGTGGTGGTGGACGAATTCGCCGACATGATGATGATCGTCGGCAAGAAGGTCGAAGAACTGATCGCCCGTATCGCCCAGAAGGCCCGGGCCGCCGGTATCCACCTGATCCTCGCCACCCAGCGGCCGTCGGTGGACGTCATCACCGGCCTGATCAAGGCCAACATCCCGACGCGCATGGCGTTCCAGGTGTCGAGCAAGATCGACTCGCGGACCATCATCGACCAGGGCGGCGCCGAACAACTGCTCGGCCACGGCGACATGCTCTACATGCCGCCGGGCACCAGCCTGCCGATCCGCGTGCACGGCGCCTTCGTCTCCGACGACGAAGTGCACCGCGTGGTGGAAGCCTGGAAGCTGCGTGGCGCGCCGAACTACAACGACGACATCCTCAACGGTGTCGAAGAAGCCGGCAGCGGCTTCGATGGCGGTGGCGGCGGCGAGGGCGGTGAAGATGCCGAGACCGACGCGCTCTACGACGAAGCGGTACAGTTCGTCCTGGAAAGCCGCCGTGCTTCCATTTCCGCGGTTCAGCGCAAGCTGAAGATCGGCTACAACCGCGCCGCGCGGATGATCGAGGCGATGGAAATGGCCGGTGTGGTCACCCCGATGAACACCAACGGCTCACGCGAAGTCATCGCGCCGGGCCAGTCGCGGGACTGATCTTCCTTTTTTGACGGCGGGCACCGACGCCCGCCGTGTCATTCATTCAGCAACGAGGATTGCCATGCGCCTGATTCGCATGATGTTGGTTTCCGCTTTGAGCCTGTCCAGTGCCTCGGTGTTCGCCGCCGAAGCCGACGTGGCGCGCCTGAGCCAGTTGCTCGAGCGCTCGACGACCATCAGCGCCACCTTCTCCCAGCTGGCCCTGGATTCCAGTGGCACCCAGCTGCAGGAAACCAAAGGCCAGATGGCGGTCAAGCGCCCGGGCCTGTTTTACTGGCACACCGATGCGCCACAGGAGCAGGTGGTGGTGTCCGACGGCAAGAACGTCACCCTGTGGGACCCGGACCTGGAGCAGGCGACCATCAAGAAGCTCGACCAGCGCCTGACCCAGACCCCGGCGCTGCTGCTGTCCGGTGATATCTCGAAGATCGGCCAGAGCTATGACGTCACCTCGAAGGAGCAGGGCGAGGTCATGGACTTCGAGTTGCGCCCGAAGACCAAGGACACCCTGTTCGACTCGCTGCGCCTGTCGTTCCGGCGTGGCCTGATCAATGACATGCAGTTGATCGACAGCGTTGGCCAGCGCACCAACATCATGTTCACCGGGGTCAAGGCCGGCGAGCCGATTCCGGACAGCAAGTTCAAGTTCGACGTCCCGGCGGGCGCGGACGTGATCAAAGAGTAAGAGGTCACCCAGTCGTCCATGGACCTGTTTCGCAGTGAACCGGTTGCCCAGCCCCTGGCCGCGCGCATGCGCCCGGCCAACCTGGACGAATACGTCGGCCAGCAGCACCTGCTGGCCCGCGGCAAGCCGCTGCGCGAGGCCCTGGAGCAGGGCGCGCTGCATTCGATGATCTTCTGGGGCCCGCCCGGGGTCGGCAAGACCACCCTGGCGCGGCTGCTGGCGCAGTTCTGCGAGGCGCATTTCGAGACGGTCTCGGCGGTGCTCGCCGGGGTCAAGGAGATCCGCCAGGCGGTGGAAGTCGCCAAGCAGCAGGCGGCACAGTATGGCCGGCGGACCATTCTCTTCGTCGACGAGGTGCACCGCTTCAACAAGTCCCAGCAGGATGCCTTCCTGCCCTATGTGGAAGACGGCACCCTGATCTTCATCGGGGCGACCACCGAGAACCCGTCGTTCGAGCTGAACAACGCGTTGCTGTCGCGGGCCCGGGTCTATGTGCTCAAGAGCCTCGACGAGGAAGCCCTGCGCCGCCTGGTGCAGCGTGCGCTCACCGAGGAACGCGGTCTCGGCAAGCGCAACCTGAGCCTCTCCGACGAAGCCTTCGCCATGCTCCTGGCCGCCGCCGATGGTGATGGCCGGCGCATGCTCAACTTCCTCGAAAACGCCTCGGACCTGGCCGAAGACGGCAGCGAGATCGGCGCCGAGCTCCTGCAAAGCCTGCTCGGCGATACCCGTCGGCGCTTCGACAAGGGCGGCGAAGCTTTCTACGACCAGATTTCCGCGCTGCACAAATCCATCCGTGGCTCCAACCCGGACGCCGCGCTGTACTGGTTCGCGCGCATGCTCGACGGCGGCTGCGACCCGCTGTACCTGGCCCGTCGCGTGGTGCGCATGGCCAGCGAGGACATCGGCAACGCCGACCCCCGCGCCCTGAGCCTGTGCCTGTCGGCCTGGGACGTGCAGGAGCGCCTCGGCAGCCCGGAAGGCGAGCTGGCGGTGGCCCAGGCCATCACCTACCTGGCTTGTGCGCCGAAGAGCAACGCCGTGTACATGGGCTTCAAGGCCGCGCTGCGCGAAGCGTCGGAGCACGGTTCGCTGGAAGTCCCGCTGCACCTGCGCAATGCCCCGACCAAGCTGATGAAGCAACTGGGCTACGGCGAGGAATACCGCTACGCCCACGATGAGCCGGGCGCCTATGCCGCCGGCGAGGACTATTTCCCCGACGAGCTCGAACCGCGCCAGTACTACCAGCCGGTGCCGCGCGGTCTTGAACTGAAGATCGGCGAGAAGCTGCGGCAACTGGCCGAGCTCGACCGCAACAGCCCGCGGCAACGGAGAAAACCGTGATAGCACTGATCGCTGCCGTCAGTGCCGGAGGGATTGCCGGCACCCTGTTGCGCTTCGCCACCGGCAATTGGGTCAACGCCCACTGGCCTCGACACTTTTATCTCGGTACGCTGGCCGTCAACCTGATTGGCTGCCTGTTGATCGGCCTGCTCTACGGACTGTTCCTGCATCGTCCGTACGTGCCGGTCGAGCTGCGGGGTGGCCTGATCGTCGGCTTCCTCGGCGGCCTGACCACGTTTTCATCCTTTTCACTGGATACCGTGCGCCTGCTCGAAAGCGGGCAGGCGCCGCTGGCTTTCGGCTATGCCGCGGCCAGCGTGCTGGGCGGCCTGCTCGCAACCTGGGCCGGCCTGGCACTTACCCGAATCTGAACCAACACCACACATAACGAGAGAACGATATGCTCGATTCCAAACTGTTACGCGGCCAACTTCAGGAAGTGGCGGACCGCCTGGCCTCCCGTGGCTTCAGCCTGGATGTCGCGCGCATCGAATCCCTGGAAGAGCGCCGCAAGACGGTGCAGACCCGTACCGAACAGCTGCAGGCCGAGCGCAACGCACGCTCCAAGTCCATCGGCCAGGCCAAGGCCAAGGGCGAGGACATCGCCCCGCTGATGGCTGACGTCGAGCGCATGGCCGGTGAGCTGGCGGCCGGCAAGGTCGAGCTGGACCAGATCCAGTCCGAGCTGGACCAGATCCTCCTGACCATCCCCAACCTGCCGGACGCCAGCGTACCGGTCGGTGAAGACGAAGACGGCAACGTCGAAGTGCGCAGCTGGGGCACCCCGCGCCAGTTCGACTTCCAGATCCAGGACCACGTCGCCCTCGGCGAGCGCAACGGCTGGCTGGACTTCGAGACCGCGGCCAAGCTCTCCGGCGCGCGCTTTGCCCTGCTGCGCGGCCCGATCGCCCGCCTGCACCGCGCCCTGGCGCAGTTCATGATCAACCTGCATATCAACGAGCATGGCTACGAAGAGGCCTACACCCCGTACCTGGTCCAGGCCCCGGCGCTGCAAGGCACCGGCCAGTTGCCGAAGTTCGAGGAAGACCTGTTCAAGATTACCCGCGAAGGCGAAGCCGACTTCTACCTGATCCCGACCGCCGAAGTGTCGCTGACCAACATCGTTTCCAACGAGATCGTCGACGCCAAGGACCTGCCGATCAAGTTCGTCGCCCACACCCCGTGCTTCCGCAGCGAAGCCGGTGCCTCGGGCCGCGACACCCGTGGCATGATCCGCCAGCACCAGTTCGACAAGGTCGAGATGGTCCAGGTGGTCGAGCCATCGAAATCCATGGAAGCCTTGGAAAGCCTGACCGCCAACGCCGAGCGCGTGCTGCAGGCCCTGGAGCTGCCGTACCGCGTTCTGGCGCTGTGCACCGGCGACATGGGCTTCAGCGCCGTGAAGACCTACGACCTGGAAGTCTGGGTACCGAGCCAGGACAAATACCGCGAGATTTCCTCGTGCTCCAACTGCGGCGACTTCCAGGCCCGCCGCATGCAGGCGCGCTGGCGCAACCCGGAAACCGGCAAGCCGGAGCTGGTCCACACCCTCAACGGCTCGGGCCTGGCGGTAGGCCGGACCCTGGTCGCGGTGCTGGAAAACTACCAGCAGGCCGACGGCACCATTCGTGTACCGGAAGTCCTCAAGCCGTACATGGGCGGCATCGAGGTCATCGGCTAAATGGAATTCCTGCCGCTGTTCCACAATTTGCGCGGCAGCCAGGTCCTGGTGGTGGGCGGCGGCGAGATTGCCTTGCGCAAATCGCGCCTGCTCGCCGATGCCGGGGCGCAGCTGCGCGTGGTCGCGCCCGAGATCGAAGGGCAACTGGCCGCGCTGGCTCGGCACAGTGGCGGCCAGCTCCTGGAGCGTGGCTATCAGGAAGCGGATCTTGACGGTTGCCAACTGATCATCGCCGCTACCGACGACCCAGCGCTCAATGCCCGGGTCTCGGCCGAGGCGCGCAAGCGCTGCGTGCCGGTCAATGTGGTGGATGCGCCGGCACTGTGTTCGGTGATCTTCCCGGCCATCGTCGACCGCTCGCCTTTGGTGGTCGCGGTCTCCAGCGGCGGTGACGCCCCGGTGCTGGCGCGGTTGATCCGCGCCCGCCTGGAAACCTGGATTCCGGCCGCCTACGGCGAACTGGCCGGACTGGCTGCGCGGTTCCGTGACCGGGTCAAGCAGCTGTATCCGGACGTCAACCAGCGTCGTGGCTTCTGGGAGGAAGTGTTCCAGGGCCCGATCGCTGAACGCCAGCTGGCCGGGCAGGACGCCGAAGCCGAACGCCTGTTGCAGGCCAAGGTCGAGGGCAAGCCCGAGCAGACGGCGGGCGAGGTGTATCTGGTGGGGGCGGGCCCGGGTGATCCGGACCTGCTGACCTTCCGCGCGCTACGCCTGATGCAGCAGGCCGACGTGGTGCTCTACGACCGCCTGGTGGCCCCGGCCATCATCGAGATGTGCCGGCGTGATGCCGAGCGCATCTATGTCGGCAAGCGGCGCTCCGATCACTCGGTGCCCCAGGAGCAGATCAACCAGCTGTTGGTGGACCTGGCGCGTCAGGGCAAGCGGGTGTTGCGTTTGAAGGGCGGTGATCCGTTCATCTTCGGACGGGGCGGGGAAGAGATCGAGGAACTGGCCGAGCAGGGCATTCCTTTCCAGGTGGTGCCGGGTATCACTGCAGCCAGTGGTTGCTCCGCCTATGCCGGGATTCCGCTGACCCACCGCGATTACGCGCAGTCGGTGCGCTTCGTTACTGGCCACCTGAAGGATGGCACCAGCAACCTGCCGTGGGATGACCTGGTGTCACCGGCGCAGACCCTGGTGTTCTACATGGGACTGGTGGGGTTGCCGACCATCTGTGCCGAGCTGATTCGCCATGGCCGTGCTGCCGATACCCCGGCGGCGCTGGTCCAGCAGGGTACGACCAAGAACCAGCGGGTGTTTACCGGCACGCTGGCCGACCTGCCGCAGCTGGTGGCGGAGCATGAGGTTCATGCGCCGACATTGGTGATCGTGGGTGAGGTGGTGCAACTGCGGGACAAGCTGGCCTGGTTCGAAGGCGCCCAATAGGGCCTCATCGCTGGCAAGCCAGCTCCCACAGGGATTGCGTGCACCGCTGAACCTGTGGGAGCTGGCTTGCCAGCGATGCTCTTTCAGACCCCGGTTTTCTTCCAGATCCCCCGCCCAACCAGCCGTTCCCGATCATGCGCCTGCCCGAAGTCCTGCTTCGGCCCTTTCGGCACGATCCCGTTCGGGTTGATGGTCTTGTGGCTGGCGTAATAGTGATGCTGGATATGCTCCATGTTCACCGTCTCCGCCACCCCCGGCCATTGATACAGCTCGCGCAGCCAGTTGCTCAGGTTCGGGTAGTCGGCGATCTGCCGCAGGTTGCATTTGAAGTGCCCGTAGTACACCGCATCGAAACGCACGATGGTGGTGAACAGACGGATATCCGCCTCGGTCAGGTATTCCCCGGCCAGATAACGCTGCCCGTCCAGTAGCTGTTCCAGGGTATCCAGCTCGGCGAACAGCGCATCGAACGCCTCTTCATACGCCTTCTGCGACGTCGCGAAGCCCGCCCGGTAGACGCCATTGTTCACTGCCGGATAGATACGGTCATTCAAGGCATCGATCTTTGCCCGCAGCGGCTCCGGATACAGATCCAGGCGATTCCCGGTCAAGCCGTCGAACGCCGTGTTGAAGATACGGATGATCTGCGACGACTCGTTGTTGACGATGCGCTGCTCCTGCTTGTCCCACAGCACCGGCACGGTGACGCGCCCGGTGTAGTGCGGGTCGTCGCGGGTGTAGCGCTGGTGCAGGTAGTCGAAGCCGTCGAGCTTGTCCCCGGTAGAGCCCAGGCCCTTGTCGAAGGTCCAGCCATGTTCGCCCATCAGCCAGCTGACCACGGACACATCGATGAGGTTTTCCAGGCCCTTGAGCTTGCGATAGATCAGGGTGCGGTGGGCCCAGGGACAGGCCAGCGACACGTACAGGTGATAGCGCCCGGCTTCGGCCGCCGGCAGGTCGTTGCGGCGCTGCGCGTTTTCGCGCTCGAAGGCGCCGTCCTTGCTGCTTTGATACCACTGGTCATGCCAGCGTCCGTCGATCAACAGGCCCATGGTGAAGAGTCCTTGGCAATTCGTTAGAAGTTGGAGCCCATTCTACGGACTCAAGTTCGAACGAATAGCGCAAAGATCCCGCCTGTTTGATCGAAGGGTTCGATGGGTCGCGATCAGACCAGACGTGCAGCCCAGTATTCGCGGGCCTTGGCGAAGGCTTCGTCCTGGGCGTGGCCGAGACCGCGCAAGGCCAGGGCCATGGTCGCGACCACGGCCATCTCGCCATAGCTGTCACTGGATTCGCCGGACCACACCTTCAGCAAATGTTCCGGGTTCAGGCTTGCCGGCTTCACATGCCGTTGCGCCGACATCTGTGGCCATTCCTCATCCCAATCCGCACCCTCGGCGGTGCCGTAGAGGTGGCTGGTAGCATCCGGGTTGATCTCGATCTCGCCGCCATCACCCTTGACCACGATGGCCCGGTCGCCCAGCAAGCGGCTGGCCTCGCGGTGCACGGCCTGGTATCCGGGATGGAAGATGCTCTGCAGCCCGCAACGGGCGCCCAGCGGGTTGAGCACCCGGGCCAGAGAGTGGATCGGCGAACGCAGTCCGAGGGTGTTGCGCAGGTCGATCATCCGTTGCAGGCGCGGGGCCCAGTCCTGCAAGGGGAAGAACGCCAGGTTGTGCTGGTCCAGCGCCGTCTCGACTTCGCCCCAGCTGCGGCACAGCGGGATGCCCGCCAGGTCCAGCACCTGCTCGGTATACAGACGTCCGGCGGTATGCGCGCCGCCGCCGTGCATCAGGATGCGCACGCCATTGTTCGCCAGGCAGCGTGCCGCCAGCAGGTACCAGGGCAGGTGACGCTTCTTTCCGGCATAGCTCGGCCAGTCGATATCCACGGCAATCGCCGGGGCCTCCAGGCGCGCGCGCAGGGCTTCGGTGAAGCCGGCCAGCTCTTCCGGGCTTTCTTCCTTGTGCCGCAACAGCATGAGGAAGGCACCGAGCTGGGTTTCCTCGACCTTGCCATCGAGGAGCATGCCCATGGCGTCGCGGGCTTCCTCGCGGGTCAGGCCGCGGGCGCCGCGCTTGCCCTTGCCGAGGATGCGGACGAATTCGGCGAAGGGGTGCTCGGCCGGGGTTTCGGTAACGAGAGGACGTGGCTCGGTCATATGCAGTTGGTCGGCTTGGGCAGGCCCGCCAGCTTGGCGGCGAGTTTGGCGGGAGTGCCGTTGAACAGGCGGTTGAGGTGCGCGCTGTTGCCCTTTTCAGGGCCCAGCTTGAGCGCGGTGTACTTGATCAGCGGGCGCGTCGCCGGAGACAGCTCGAACTCCTGGTAGAACTGGCGCAGCAGTGCCAGCACCTCCCAGTGATCGGCGTTCAGGGCGATGGACTCGCGCTCGGCCAGGGCCTGGGCGACCTCCTCGGACCAGTCGCCCAGGTCCACCAGGTAGCCGTCCTTGTCGAGGGCGATCTCTTGGCCGTTGACGTGCAGAGTGCTCATAGCCAGCTGTTGACCTTGTCGTAGTTCAGGGACAGTTCGACGAACGCCGGGTAGTCGATGGCCGTGGCCGGGCTGTCGGCGATGGCGCGGGCCTGCAGGTCTTCGGCGAGCGCATACAGGCGCGGGCCGAGGGTGCTCAGGCCGGCGACGGTGGCGCTGCCGGGGTTCAGCGCATAGACGGCGTCGCCACACAGCAGCAGGCCGTCATGGGCGCCGAGCAGGCGCAGGCAACTGGCAAGACGGTCGTCTCCGAACGGCGAACGGGAAATGACGTGCAGGGTGCTCATCAGAGGGTTACCACCTGGTCAAAACGGTCGATCAAGGCCGCGAGGCCGACGTCATCCAGCACTTGCACCGGCAGGCTCAGGCCGTCGGCGGCGAGGCCGCGCTCGGCAAGGCTGCTGGCGGAGACGAACAGCTCCTCGATGCCGAACATCGGCAGGGCCTGGAGATTGGCCGCGAGGTTCTTCTGTTGCAGCAGCGCCGGTTGCTGGTGGGCGGCGAGCTGGAACACGCCGTCATCGAGAAACAGCATGCCCAGGGGCAGGTCGAAAGCGCCGCCGGCCAGGGCGATATCCAGGGCTTCGCGGGCGGACGGGCCGCTCCACGGCGCCTGGCGGCTGATGATCAGCAGGGACTTGGCCATTTCAATCGCCTCCGAAGCAGACCAGGCGGTCCGCGTTTTGTGCCGCTTCGTGCAGCTGGCCGAGGCCGGACAGCTCCCACGGCACCGGCAGGTTGGCCGCCGGGCGCTGATAGCGGTTGGCTTCCTCGTCGTTCAGCACGCCACGGCGCAGGGCGGCGGCGATGCACACCACGGCGTCGAGGTTCCGGGTGGTGACGAAGTCGCGCCACTGCGCGGGCACGTCGTTCTCGTCCTGGGGCGTGACGACGTTGGCCGAGGCGCTGTGCACGCCGTCCTGGTAGAAGAACAGGCGCACGATCTCATGGCCGCCGGCCAGGGCCGCCTGGGCGAACAGCAAGGCGCGACGGGAGGAGGGCGCGTGGCCGGGGGAAAAAACCGCGATGGCGAACTTCATGGCAGGCCCTGTGGGAAAAACACCCGCCATGATAAAGCAAAAAGCCCGCAGCCTGCTTGGAGCTGCAACTTGGAGCGGCAAGCTGTAAGCCGCAAGCGATAAGAAAAAGCTGCGGCGGCGCGGATTGCTCTTTCTTACGGCTTGAAGCTTGTGGCTTACAGCTCGGAAACGCGATCAGGCCTCGCGCTTGCTCTCGGGCAGGAACCAATTCAGCACCAGGGCGCAGATACCACCGGTGGCCACGCCGGACTCCAGCACATTGCGCAGGGCCGATGGCATATGGGCGAGGAACTCCGGCACCTGGGCCACACCGAGGCCCAGGGCCAGGGACACGGCGATGATCAGCAGGGCGCGGCGATCCAGGCTGACGCTGGCGAGGATATTGATCCCCGACGCGGCGACGGCACCGAACATGACCATGGCCGCACCCCCCAGCACCGGCTCCGGCACGGCCTGGATCACCCCGGCCACCGCCGGGAACAGGCCCAGCAGCACCAGCATCAGGGCGATCCACACGCCGATGTGGCGGCTGGCGATGCCGGTCAGCTGAATCACCCCGTTGTTCTGCGCGAAGATCGAGCTGGGGAAGGTATTGAATACCCCGGCCAGCAGCGAGTTGGCGCCGTTGACCAGTACGCCGCCCTTGATCCGCTGCATCCACAGCGGGCCTTCCACCGGCTGGCGCGAGACCTTGCTGGTGGCGGTGACGTCGCCGATGGCTTCCAGCGAGGTGACCAGGTAGATCACCAGCATCGGGATGAACAGCGACCAGGAGAAGCCGATACCGAAGTGCAGCGGCACCGGCACCTGGAACAGTGCTGCCTCATGCATGCCGGTGAAGTCCAGGCGGCCCAGGTAACCGGCCAGGGCATAGCCCACGGCCAGGGCGATGACGATGGCGCAACTGCGCATCCACACCACCGGAATACGGTTCAGCACCACGATGATCGCCAGCACCACGCCGGACAGCAGCAGGTTCTCGCCGTTGGCGAAGGTGCCGTTGCCCATGGCGGCAAAGCCGCCGCCCATGCTGATCAGGCCGACCTTGATCAGGGTCAGGCCGATCATCAGCACGACGATGCCGGTCACCAGCGGGGTGATCAGGCGCTTGACGAAGGGCAGGATGCGCGAGATGCCCATCTCCACGAACGAACCGGCGATGACCACGCCGAAGATCGCCGCCATCACTGCTTCGACCGGGGTGCCTTGCTTGACCATCAATGCGCCGCCGGCGATCAGCGGGCCGACGAAGTTGAAGCTGGTGCCCTGGACGATCAGCAGCCCGGCGCCGAACGGCCCGAAGCGCCGGCACTGGACGAAGGTGGCGATGCCGGAGATCACCAGGGACATGGACACGATCAGGTTGGTATCGCGGGCGGACACGCCCAGTGCCTGGCAGATCAGCAGGCCCGGGGTCACGATCGGCACGATGATCGCCAGCAGGTGCTGGAGCGCGGCCAGCAGGCCGATCACCAGGCGCGGCCGGTCTTCCAGGCCGAGGACCAGTTCATTGGCCTGTGCCGGGCCTTGTTCGATTGAGCTCATGGAGAGGATGCCCCGGAAAAAAAGGAGCGCATTCTACGGGGCGCCTGGGGTTTTCGGTAGTCCGGTTTTTGCAGTGTTCTTCAGGGCCTCATCGCTGGCAAGCCAGCTCCCACAGGGATCGCATGCGCCGCCGAACCTGTGGGAGCTGGCTTGCCAGCGATGAGGCCCGGGAGAACACCACAACAATCAACTGCCCCGACAAGCCGCCTCCAGCACCCGCGGCCCCGGCCCCTCCAGCCCCAGCCTGTCCTCCGGGTTGCGCAGCGGGCAATCCTCCAGCGACAGGCACCCACAACCAATGCAGTTGTCCAGACTGTCCCGCAGTGCCTCCAGGGTCCGGATCCGCGCATTCAGATCCTCGCGCCAGGCCGTGGACATCTCCCCCCATTGCGCCGCCGTCAGCTTGCTGTTCGGCGGGTAGCGGCCGAACGCGTTCTTGATCTCCTCCAGCGGAATCCCGGTGCGCTGGGCCACCTTGATCACCGCGATGGTACGCAGCACCAGGGCCGGAAAACGCCGCTGGTTACCCGCATTGCGGGTACTTTCGATCAGCCCCTTGGCCTCGTAGAAATGCAGGGTCGACACCGGTACCCCGGCGCGCCGCGCCACTTCGCCGACGCTGAGCAGGCGCATCCCGTCCACCGCTTTTTTCCCCGCCATGCCTGTTGACCTCAAGTAAAGTTGAGGTTTTATAGTCCCGCCCCGTCGTTCCTGCAAGCGCAGGAATCATCATCGATCAGCGGGGCGGAGCATGGGCAAGAGGCTGCTGTTGGGGGGAGGGGCGCTGGCGCTGGGTGCGCTGGCGCTGGTAGTGGGGATGCAACGGACGCCGCCGGCACAGGCTAGCGGCGCATGGCCGGCGACCAAGGTGGCGCTGGCCAGGGTCACGTCGATGCCGGCACCACGGCTGCGCTTTGCGGTGGGCGAGCTGGAGGCGGTGGACCAGGTGCGCCTGGCCGCTGAAAGCGCCGGGCGGGTGACGCGCATTGCCTTCGAATCCGGGCAGACGGTCAAGGCCGGGCAATTGCTGGTCCAGCTCAACGATGCCCCGGAACAGGCCGAACGCCTGCGCCTGCGGGCCCAGTTGCGTAATGCCGAATCATTGCTGGAGAGGACGCGCAAGCTGCGCGCCTCCAGTGTCACCACCCAGGAGCAACTGGACAACGCCAGCGCCGCCGCCGACATGGCCCGGGGCGAGCTGCAACAGGTTGAAGCGCGGATCGCGCAGAAAGCCATTGTCGCGCCGTTCGCCGGCAAGCTGGGGATTCGCCGGGTGCATCAGGGCCAGTACCTGAATGCCGGCGACGCGGTTGCCAACCTGATCGATTCGAATCGGCTACGGGTGAATTTCTCCCTGAACGAACAGGCAGTCGCCGAACTGAGCAGCGGACAGACCGTGCAACTGGGCATCGATGCCCTGGCGGACCAAACATTTCCTGCGCGAATCAGCGCCATCGACCCGATGATCAGTTCATCGCGCCTGGTGCAGGTGCAGGCCACCCTGGTCAATGTCGACAGCCAACTGCAACCCGGCATGTACGCCCGGGTGCGACTGGACGCGCAACAGCCGACCAGCGTGTTGTCCTTGCCGGAAACCGCCGTCACCTATACCGCCTACGGCCAGACGGTATTCGTCGCCCGGCAGGACAAGGACGGCCTGCGGGTCGCCCGGGTCGGCGTGACCACCGGCGAGCGCTGGCAGGGCCGGGTGGAAATCACCTCCGGTCTCGCCGAAGGCGACCAGGCGGTGGTGTCCGGCCAGCTCAAGCTGAGCGACGGCATGACCGTGGAGCCTGTGGCCGAGAACAGCCTGGATGAAGGAGGCCGGTCGTGAGATTCACCGACCTGTTCGTCCGTCGTCCGGTGCTGGCCCTTGTGGTCAGCGCGCTGATCACCCTGATGGGCCTGTTCGCCCTCGGCAAGTTGCCGATCCGCCAGTACCCGCTGCTGGAAAGCTCGACCATCACCATCACTACCGAGTACCCCGGGGCGTCTGCCGAGCTGATGCAGGGCTTCGTCACCCAGCCGATCACCCAGGCGGTGTCCTCGGTGGAGGGCATCGACTACCTGGCGTCCTCGTCGATGCAGGGCCGCAGCACCATCACCCTGCGCATGACCCTCAACCGCGATCCGACCCAGGCCCTGACCCAGGCCATGGCCAAGGTCAACCAGGTGCGCTATCGCTTGCCGGAAAAGGCCTACGACCCGGTGGTCGAGCTGTCGGCCGGGGACTCCACCGCCGTGGCCTACGTTGGGTTTTCCAGCGAAACCCTGTCCATCCCCGAACTGAGCGATTACCTGTCGCGGGTGGTCGAGCCACAGTTCTCGGGGATCGACGGCGTGGTCAAGGTGCAGACCTTCGGCGGCCAGAACCTGGCCATGCGCCTGTGGCTGGACAGCGAACGCATGGCCGGGCGCGGGGTGACTGCCAGCGATGTGGCCGAGGCGGTGCGCCGCAACAACTACCAGGCCACCCCGGGCCAGGTGCGCGGGCAATACGTGCTGGCGGATATTCGCGTCGATACCGACCTGACCAGCGTCGAGGCCTTTCGTGACCTGGTCGTGCGCAACGATGGCAACGACCTGGTACGCCTGCGGGATATCGGCAGCGTCGAGCTGAGCGCGGCCATGACCCAGACCAGCGCCACCATGGACGGCAAGCCGGCGGTGCATCTGGGGCTGTTCCCCACGCCGTCGGGCAACCCGCTGGTGATCGTCGACGGCATCCGCAAGTTGCTGCCGCAGATCCAGCAGACCCTGCCGCCGGGGGTGAAGGTGGCATTGGCCTACGAGACCGCGCGCTTTATCGACGCCTCGATCAGGGAAGTGCTGCACACCCTGCTCGAAGCGATGCTGATCGTCGTCGCGGTGATCTGGCTGTGCCTGGGATCGCTGCGCAGCGTGGCGATCCCGGTGCTGGCGATCCCCCTGTCGATGCTCGGTGCTGCGGCATTAATGCTGTTCTTCGGCTTCAGCCTCAACCTGCTCACCCTGCTGGCGATGGTCCTGGCCATCGGCCTGGTGGTGGACGATGCCATCGTCGTGGTGGAGAACGTCCATCGCCATATAGAAGAAGGGCAGACCCCGGTGGCGGCGGCGCTGGCCGGGGCCCGGGAGATTGCCGGGCCGGTGGTGGCCATGACCCTGACCCTGGCGGCGGTGTACGCGCCCATCGGCTTGATGGGCGGGCTGACCGGCACGTTGTTTCGTGAGTTCGCCCTGACGTTGGCCGGTGCAGTGATCATCTCCGGGATCGTCGCCCTGACCCTGTCGCCGGTGATGAGCTCGTTGTTGCTCAAGCCGGGTCAGCAGGAGGGCCCGATGGCCCGGCTGGCGGAGAAGGTTTTCGGTGGCCTGGCCGGGGGTTATGGCCGGTTGCTGGGGCAGTCGCTGGCGCGGCGCTGGATCAGTGGCGGCATCGCCGTGCTGGTCTGCTTCAGCTTGCCCTGGCTGTACCTGCAGGCGCAGCGCGAGCTGGCGCCGCCGGAGGACCAGGCGGCGGTACTGGCGGCTATCAAGGCACCGCAATACGCCAGCCTGGAATACGCCGAGCGTTTCAACGCCAGGCTCGACCGGGTGATGAAGGCCATTCCGGAAACCACCGATACCTGGATCATCAATGGCACCGACGGCCCCGCCAACAGTTTCGGCGGCATCAACCTGAGTGCCTGGGGCGAGCGCCAGCGCTCGGCGGCGCAGGTCCAGGCCGAGTTGCAGCAGGCGGTGGGCGAGGTCGAGGGCAGTAGCATCTTCGCCTTCCAGGTGGCTTCGCTGCCGGGCTCCAGCGGTGGCCTGCCGGTGCAGATGGTGCTGCGCAGCGCCCAGGATTACCCGCTGCTGTACCAGACCATGGAAGGGCTCAAGCAACGCGCCCGGGAAAGCGGCCTGTTCGTCGTGGTGGACAGCGACCTCGACTACAACAACCCGCTGGTCCGGCTGAGCATCGACCGGGCCAAGGCCGCCAGCCTGGGCATCGGCATGCAGGCCATCGGCGATTCGCTGGCGGTGCTGGTGGGCGAGCAGTACGTCAACCGCTTCGCTTTGTATGGCCGCTCCTACGATGTGATTCCGCAGAGCATCCAGGACCAGCGCCTGACCCCGCAGGCCCTGGCCCGCCAGTATGTGCGGGCGGATGACGGGCAATTGCTGCCGCTGTCCACGGTGGTGCAGATGGACATGAGCGTGGCGCCGAACCGCCTGCTGCAATTCGACCAGCAGAACGCCAGCACCTTGCAGGCGATCCCGGCGCCCGGGGTGTCCCAAGGTCAAGCCGTGGCCTTCCTTGAACAACTGGCCAGCGAGCTGCCGCCGGGCTTCAGCCATGACTGGCAATCGGAGTCGCGCCAGTACGTGCAGGAAGGGCTGGCGCTGATGTGGGCGTTCCTCGCCGCGCTGGTGGTGATCTACCTGGTGCTCGCCGCCCAGTACGAAAGCCTGGTGGACCCGCTGATCATCCTGGTCACCGTGCCGCTGTCGATCTGCGGTGCCCTGCTGCCGCTGGCCCTGGGCTGGGCGACCTTGAACATCTACACGCAGATCGGCCTGGTGACCCTGATCGGCCTGATCAGCAAGCACGGGATCCTGATGGTGGAGTTCGCCAACGAAATCCAGGTGCGCGACAACCTGGGCCGGGGCGAGGCGATCATCCGCGCCGCGCAGGTCCGCCTGCGCCCGGTGCTGATGACCACGGCGGCGATGACCTTCGGCGTGGTGCCGTTGCTGTTCGCCAGCGGTGCCGGGGCCAACAGCCGTTTCGGCCTGGGCGTGGTGATCGTCTGCGGCATGCTGGTGGGCACGCTGTTCACCCTGTTCGTGCTGCCGACCCTTTATGCATGGCTGGCCCGGGATCACCGGGTCGAAGGTGCACGCAAGCAACAGCTGGCGGATGCCCAGCGCGTGCTGGGGAGTTGAGGAATGTCCATGAAGTCATTTGTCGTGTTGGGCGGGGCGTTGTTCCTGGGGGCTTGCAGTGTCGGGCCGGAGTATCGGCAGCCGGATGTGGCGCCGATCGCGCTGGTCAGTCCGCAGGCCGGGGGATTCGCCGCGGCCGGGGCGCAGTCGCAGGCGAACTGGTGGGGCTTTTTCGACGACCCGCAGCTGTCGCGCCTGATCGAGCGGGCCCTGGTGCAGAACAACGATGTGCGCCAGGCCCACGCCAACCTGCTGCTGGCCCGCGCCGGGTTCGACGAGCAGGACCTCAAGCGCTATCCGCAGGTGACCAGCGAGGCCGGTTACCAGCGCAGCCTTGAACAGCGCGCGGTGGACGGTGCGGCGCCGCAGCGCAGCCTGGCCGAGTCGTGGCGGGCGGGGCTGGACCTGCAATGGGAACTGGACCTGTTCGGCCGCCTCGATCATCTCAGCCGTGCCGCGCGGGCGCGGGTCGAGGCGTCCCGGGCGGATCTGGAGCAGATGCAGTTGAGCATCGCCGCCGAGGTGGCGCGGGCCTGGTTCGAGGCTCAGGGGCAACGCCGGCAACTGGCCCTGGCCAATGACGAAGTACGCAGCTGGGGCGAGACGGTGCGCATGGTCGAGGCGCAACTGGCGGTCGGCAGCGGCCTGCCCGAGGACCGGGAAAGTGCGCGGAGCAACCTGTTGCGGGCCGAGGCATCGATTGCCCCTTTGAGCAGTGCTTTGCAGCGCAGCCTTTACCGGCTGGAAGTGTTGTGCGGGCAGCGTCCTGGCAGTCTTGCGCTGGAGTCAAGTTCGGCGCCACCGCTGCCTTTGGCCCGGCAACTGCCACTGGGCGATGTCGACCGGCTGATCCGCAATCGCCCGGATGTCGTGCGCGCCGAGCGTTTGCTGGCCGCGCGGGTCGAGGATGTGGGAGCGGCGACGGCGGATCTCTATCCGCGCTTGAACCTGGGAGGCTTTATCGGCTTCTTCGCCTTGCGCGACGGCGATCTCGGCAGCGCCTCGCGGGCCTTCGAACTGGCCCCCGGCCTGACCTGGCCGGCGCTCGACCTGGGCAGCGTGCGGGCTCGCCTGCGGGCGGCGCAGGCGCGTTCGGCGGGCGAGGGCGCGCGCTTCGAGCAAGTGCTGCTGGTGGCGGTGGAAGAAGTGGAGGGCGCCGTGGTGGAACTGACCGAGCAGCAGCGGCATTTGCAGGGGCTGGTGAAGTCGGCGGTGCATGGCGAGGCGGCGTTCGACATTGCCAGCCGGCGTTATGACGCCGGGGGCGGCAGCTATCAGGCGGTGCTGGAGAGTCAGCGCGAGCTGTTGCGTATGCGCCAGGAGATTGCGGGGGCGGAGACGGCGTCTTATCTGAATGCGGTTGGCTTGTACAAGGCGTTGGCCTGGCGGGGGTGATGTTGTTCTCTCGGGCCTCATCGCTGGCAAGCCAGCTCCCACAGTGTCCGTGGCGCTGCCGATCCCTGTGGGAGCTGGCTTGCCAGCGATGAGGCCCGAAAGAGCAATAAAAAGCATGCTGCCCACCCGAAGCCTCTGGCAAACTCCTGTTACACAAGGCAGCCAAGAGCCCCCCGATGATCGATATCCACAACGTCACCGCTTTCCAGCAGCAGACCCGCGTGCTGGAGGGCTTTTCCCTGCATATCGGCGAAAGCGAGAAGGTCGCCATCCTTGGCCCCAACGGCGCCGGCAAGAGCACCCTGCTCAAACTGATCACTCGCGAGCTGTACCCGGTGGAGCGCGAGGGCAGCCATCTGCGCCTGTTCGGCAGCGACACCGTCAACCTCTGGGCCTTGCGTAGCCGTATCGGTTTCGTCTCCCAGGACCTGCAGGACGACTACACCCCCTACACCAAGGCCCTGGACGTGGTGGTCTCCGGCTTCTTCGGTTCCATCGGCGCCCATGGTCATCTGCAACCGAGTGAAGAGCAGTTCGACAAGGCCCGCGAGCTGCTGGCCGTGGTGGAGATGTCCGGGCATGAGCAGACCATGTTCCAGCGCCTGTCCACCGGTCAGCGCCGTCGCCTGCTGCTGGCCCGCGCCCTGGTCCACCAGCCCAGCGCGCTGATCCTCGACGAGCCGGCCAACGGCCTCGACATGGGCGCGAGCCTGGGCATGCTCAAGCTGATGCGCCGCTTCTGCGGCGCCGAGCACGCGATGATCATCACCACCCACCATATCGACGAGATCATCCCGGAGATCGAGCGGGTGGTGCTGCTGGACAAGGGCCGCATCGTCGCCGACGGGCCCAAGGCCGAGGTGCTGACCAGCGAACGCCTGTCCGCCCTGTACCAGACCGACCTGCGCCTGACCGAACAGGATGGCTGGTACCGTTGCTGGCACGGTTGATTCACTAAAGGGAGCTTTACGCAATGACAGGAGTTCGATCGGGCTTCAAGGCACTGGCGGTCGGTCTGTGCCTGCTGGCGCTGCAGCCGGCGTTCGCCGTGGACAAGAAAAGAAGCCTCGATGCCAAGCGCTGGTACACCGTGGCGGAGCTCAAGGAGACACTCAAGCGCGATTACCCGTCCCACTACGACCGGGCGTTCCACAAGTCGGTGACCTGGGTATTCGCCGAGGACGGGTTCTTCACTCCCGGTTCGACGCGCTACATAAAGCTGCCGCTGAGCAAACCGATCATCGAGTCGGACAACAACTGGTGGCGGGTGGCAGACAAAGGCAAGGACCTGGACGCGGAGATCGACCGACGTTGCGTGCTGGCGCTCACCCGTGCCCTGGGATATATGAAGGATCAGGCAAGCCGGGAGCTGCGCTGGACCGACGTCAAGGAAGGAGTGATCGACGGGGTGCGCAGCGGCGTGCTGAGCACCGCGCCGCTCGACCTGACCAGGCGCAAGGACCAGAAGATCGGCATGATCAGGCCGGAGGGCGACTTCCGGTTGCTGTGCAATGTCTACAAGTCGACCAAGAAGGATCCCGACCTGTTCTTCCAATACTCGGTGGTGCTGACCGCGACCAGTGTCTACGGCAAGCTTCCCTAGGGATCACCTGGCCTGGGCGATACCTGCATACTGCGCTTTCAGGTGCCCCTGGTCGTCCAGCAGGTAGGCATCCATCACTTCACGCACCACCGGCCCGGCCACCCGGCCGCCGGCCTCGCCGTTCTCGATCATCACCGCCACCACCACGCTGGGGTGGTCGGCGGGGGCGAAGCCGACGAACAGGGCGTTGTCGCGGTGCCGCTCGAGGGTCTTGTTGCGGTTGTAGCGCTCGCCCTGCTTGATCGCCACCACCTGGGCCGTGCCGCTTTTGCCGGCGATGCGGTACTGGGCGCCGGCCGCTGCGGCGCGGGCGATGCCGCGCGGGTCGTGCATGACCATCTGCATGCCCTGGTTGACCTGGTCCCAGGCGTGGCTGTCGTGCAGCACGATGTCCGGCATGGGGTTCGGATCGACGGGCTCGACGCCACCCACGCTCATGGCCAGGTGCGGGCGGTGCCACTTGCCCTTGCTGGCCAGCAGGCTGGTGGCCTGGGCCAGTTGCAGCGGGGTGACCTGCATGTAGCCCTGGCCGATGCCGAGGATCAGCGTCTCGCCGGGGAACCAGGCCTGGCGGCGGGTCGCGCGTTTCCACTGTTGTGACGGCATCAGCCCCGGCGCCTCCTCGAACATGTCCAGCGAGACCTTCTCGCCCAGGCCGAAACGCGCCATGTAGTCGTGCAGGCGGTCGATGCCCAGCTTGTGCGCCAGGTCGTAGAAGTAGGTGTCGTTGGAACGCATGATCGCCGTGTACATGTCCACCCAGCCGTCGCCGCTGCGGTTCCAGTTGCGGTATTTGTGGTCGTAGTTGGGCAGCTCGTAGTAGCCCGGGTCGAAGACCCTGCTGCCGGGGGTGGTCGCGCCGCTGTCGAGGCCGGCGATGGCCACTTCCGGCTTGATCGTCGAGCCGGGCGCATACAGCCCGCGCAGCACGCGGTTGAACAGCGGTCGGTCGATGGAGTCGCGCAGGGCGGCGTACTGCTTGAAGCTGATGCCCTTGACGAACAGGTTGGGGTCGAAGCTCGGGTTGCTGACCATCGCCAGTACGTCGCCATTGGCCGGGTCGAGCACCACCACCGAGCCACGGCGATCGCCCAGGGCGTGCTCGGCAGCCAGTTGCAGATGCGAGTCGATGCTCAGGACGATGTTTTTCCCGGGCACCGGGTCCTTGTGGTTGAGCACGCGCATCACCCGGCCCTGGGCGTTGGTCTCGACTTCCTCGTAGCCGACCTGGCCGTGCAGTTCGTTCTCGTAGAAGCGCTCGATCCCGGTCTTGCCGATCGACTGGGTACCGCGGTACTGGGTGCTGTCGAGGACCTTGGCTTCCTTCTCGTTGATCCGCCCGACGTAGCCCACGGAATGGGCGAAGTGCTCGGCCAGCGGGTACTCGCGGATGAACTGCGGCTCGACGTCCAGGCCGGGCAGGCGGAACTGGTTGACCGCGATCAGGGCGATCTGTTCTTCGCTCAGGCCGACCATCAGGGTCACCGGCTCGAAGGGTTTGCGGCCGCGGCGCAGGTCCTTGTCGAACTGGCGGCGGTCGTCTTCGCCGAGGCCCAGGACCAGGGCCAGGGTGTCCAGGGTCGCCGCCGAATCACCGGCGCGCTCGCGGGTCATGGTCAGGTCGAAGCTGGGCTTGTTGTCGGCCAGGACCACGCCGTTGCGGTCGTAGATCAGCCCGCGCTCGGGCGGGATGGGCAGGACGTGGACCCGGTTGTTTTCCGAGACGGCGGTCTGCTGGTCGTGCTGCAGCACCTGCAGGACATAGAGGCGACCCACGAGCACGGCGACCAGGGTCAGGACCAGGATGGCGCAGGCGACCAGCCGGCGGTTGACCAGGTGCTGTTCCTTTTCGTGGTCCTTGAGGGGGATGGGCTGTGGCATGGACGTGTTTCGGGCAGCGGGCGGGCGATGCTACGCGTTACCAGCGCGTTCAGGGGCGAATATGAAGACTTGTTCATGTGGATTCATGAAGGGCGGGGTTGTCTGATCTGGCCTCATCGCTGGCAAGCCCACACGGACCCTGTGGGAGCTGGCTTGCCAGCGATGAGGCCAGATCAGACAACCCAGGTTGGCTGTCAGAGCAGAGAAAGTGGATAGCTCACGATCACCCGATGCTCATCGAACTCATTGCTGCTGAAATCCCGCCGCAAGGTCGAACTGCGCCACCTCAGCGTCAGGTCGCGCAGCGCCCCGCTCTGGATCGTGTACGCCAGTTCGCTCTCGCGCCCCCATTCCTTGCCATCCTTCACGCTACCGACCTGTACCTGATCGCCACTGATATAGCGCGTCATGAACTGCAGCCCCGGCAACCCGTCCACCGCGAAATCATGGTCATAGCGCACCTGCCATGAGCGCTCATGGGCATTGTCATAGCTGGAGTTGTAGCTGTCGTTGGCCAGGCTGGTGCCCGCCGTACCATTGACCCGCATCCAGCCGGTGTCGCCGCTGACCTTCTGCAGGCCCAGATAGAAAGTGTGCCCACCGGTGCGCGCCGAGAGCATTAGCGAGGCGGTGCGGTTGTCCATGTCGCCGGCCAGCGAGCGGCCGCTGTCCTTGCCGGTGAAGTAGCCGAGGTTGGCACCCAGGGTCCAGGTGCCCACGGCCTGGCGGTGGGTCAGGTTGTAGTACTGCTGCTGGTAGATGTCCTGCAGGTCCGAATGCCAGACACCGACCAGGGTCGCCTTGTCGTTGAACAGGTACTCGCCACCGAGGATATCCAGGCGGTCCGAGGTAGCGCCGGGGCGGCCGGACATGAACATATCGTCCATGCTCGCGTCGTTGCGCGGGCTGTTGCCCCGGAAGCGCGCGCCGTAGAGGGTCAGGTCGGTGATTTCCCGGGAGGTGACCTGGGCGCCCTGGAAGGTCTGCGGCAGCGAGCGGCCGTCGTCCGAGCGCAGCACCGGGAGCATGGGCGACCATTCGCCAACCTTCAGCTCGGTCGCGGAAAACCGCGCTTTCCCGGCCACCGCGAGACGCCCGAAATCATCCGCCGGACGCCCGTCGTCATGCACCGGCAGCAGTTGCGTGTTGGCCGTGCCACGACCACCGTCGAGTTTCACCGAATACAGCCCCAGCACATCCACGCCGAAGCCCACGGTGCCCTGGGTAAACCCCGAGCGGGCGTCGAGGATGAAACTCTGGGTCCACTCCTCGGCCTTGCCTTGCGGATACGCCGGATCGACGAAATTGCGGTTGATATAGAAGTTGCGCAGGGTCAGGCCGGCCTTGGCGTCTTCGACGAAACCGGCGGCCTGGGCAGTGCCGGCGCCGAACAGCAGGCAGGCGCAGGCCGCCGGGAGACGGCGTGGGGAGCAAAGGATATTCATTGTTGTTGTTCCTTTCTTGCGGGCGAGTGAAATCACGCAGCCGCCGCAGGCTGCGTGGGAAAAGGTGAAGGGTCAGGTCAGGCGAGCAGGGCGACGATAGCCGGCACGCTGAGCACGGCGGTGTAGTACCCCATGAACTGCACGCCGATATTGAAGCCGATGAAGCGCTGCAGGAAGCCGCCCAGCAGGCCGATGGTGAGGATCACCAGCAGGCCCAGCAGACCGCCTTCCCACAGGCCGATCACCAGGATCAGGCCGACGAAGGTGGCGATCACCGCCTCGTGGCTGATGCGCCGTGACACGAACGAGGCGGCGCGGTGGGCGAAGTTCATCGAGAACGGGTAGGCGATGAGGATGGCGATCAACACCGCGAGCATGCCGAAGGCCAGGAACTCACTGGCGCTGAGCAGGTTGTGCAGGTTGTTCACCTGGCCGGTGGCGCTGTCCACGGTAAAGCGTGGCGGGGCGTTGAACAGCGGCGCGGCCGGGCCGGCAGCCACCGGGCTGAGCGGCAGGCCGAAGGCGATCAGCGGGATCAGCGCCTCGGCGATATAGGTGGATTCGGTCACCCCGTTGCGCACGCTGATCACCGAGGTCAGGCGGTGATAGGCGTGCTTGATGCGCGCCCCGACCACTTCGCCGAGGATCACCGTCATCGCCACCGGGCTGAACACGAAGGTGGCGCTGGACACTGTGGCGGTGGCCAGGGTCCAGCCGGCCTGGCGGCGGTCGAGGACCTTCAGCGGGTTGGGGAACCAGCCGCCCCAGCTCTTCACGTCCGGCGACAGGGAGAAGGTCCGTGGTTCGCTGCGCTTCATCCGCGCCCGCTCGGCCGGGGCGAGCATGGCGAACAGCGCGGCGATCAGCGGGCCGATGGCGATACCGAGGAAGTAGCTGACGCTGAGCTTGACCCCGTGCTGGCCGGTGAAGGTCTGCAGGGCGATGATCACCAGCACGAACGGCAGCAGCGCCAGCACCGAGGCCCAGCGGCCGGCGGAAAAGTACGCGATGGTCGTCGCTGCGGCGAGGAACACCCAGGGCGCCGCCTGCTTGATCCCGTCGCCGAACGGCGCCAGCAGCACGGCGAACAGCACCGCCAGCGGTACCGCCACCAATGCAGCGATCACCGCCCCGGAGATCATCTTGCGCAGGGCGATATGCGGCACGCCGAGGTTGCGCAGGAAGTTCGCCTCGCGCATCAGCGGCGTGGCCATGGTGTCGCCGGGGATGCCGAGCAGGGCGGTGGGTACGGCGTGGGTCATGTGCTTGGCCACGGCGCCGGCGAGGAAGAAGGTGAAAACCCCGGCGGCAGGAACGCCGAGCAGCACCACCAGCAGGGTCAGCGGGGCCAGGGTGGTGGTCTCGTCGCTGCCGGAGATCAGGCCGATGGCGGAAAACACCACGGCGCCGATCACGCCCATCAGGGCGGCGATCAGGATCTGGTCGAACAGGGCTTCCATCAGGCGGTACCTCCCTTCAGGGCTGGGGTGGTGGTGACGGTGCGGGTAGTGCTGGCGGGTTCGGCCTCATCGAACAGTTGCTCCAGGCCCAGTTCGCGCAGCTCGGCGCGGACTTCCGGCGGCAGATCGGAGAGTTGGCCGATGCCGCCGTATTCGCTGCGCAGCTCTTCGATCACCTGCTGGCGCCAGGCCGGGTCGGCGACGTGTTCCACCACATGGCGCTTGGGCTTGAACAGGCAGGCGCTGACGCCACCGCCCAGCAGCGAGCCGAGGATGCCGAGGAGCATGGCGTAGGCGCGGGCCATCTGGGCGGACTCGACCCAGCCCGTCAGCAGGTGCTCGGCGAGGAAGAAGATGCCCAGGCTGAAGGCGGCGCCGATGGCGATGGAGGCGACCAGGTGGCGGCTGTCCACGGTGTCGCCCCAGACTTCGTAGAGGTTGTCGTCAGCCATGATCCACCTCCGTGAGGCGGGAGTGCAGGCGGCATTCAAGTGTCATCGGAATTCTCCTGCCCTTGCGGGCTTGTTGTTTTTGTTCGGGAGCCAGGATCGGGTTCAGCGGTGTTGTGCGCTCCTTGCCGCTAGGGCCAGGCCTGCACGGGAGCGGTTGGCGATGCCCAGCTCCGCGCTGATCCAGGTGCCGACCCGGGCCACTGCGTCCAGGTCCACGTCGGTCTGGAAACCCATGCCGTGCAGCAGGTAGAGCACGTCCTCGGTCGCCACGTTGCCGCTGGCGCCGGGGGAATAGGGGCAGCCACCGAGGCCGGCGACCGAGCTGTCGAAGGTGCGTACCCCCTGCGACAGCGCGGCCTGGACATTGGCGATGGCCATGCCCCAGGTGTCATGGAAATGCCCGGCCAGGGCTTCGACCGGCACGTCACGGGCGCAGTGCTCGATCAGGCGGGCGGTCTCGTCCGGGCGGCCTGCGCCGATGGTGTCGCCCAGGCTGATCTCGTAGCAGCCCAGTGCATGCAAGCGGCGCGCTACCGCTGCCACGGCTTCTGGCTCCACTGCACCGCTGAACGGGCAGCCGAGCACGCAGGATACATAGCCGCGCACCCGGACACCCGCCGCTTTGGCGGTTTGCAGCACCGGAGTGAAGCGCTCGAAGCTCTCGTCGATGGAACAGTTGATGTTGTTGCGCGAGAACGCCTCGGAGGCGGCGGCGAACACCGCCACCTCCCGGCAGCCAGCGCGCAGTGCGGCGTCGAGGCCCTGGCCGTTGGGCACCAGGGCTGCGTAGTTCACCCCGTCGTCCTGCGGCAGGCGCTGGAACACCGCCTCGCTATCAGCCATCTGCGGCACCCAGCGCGGCGACACGAAGGCGCCGCCCTCGATATGCCGCAGGCCGGTGGCGGCCAGTTTGCCGATCAGGGCCAGGCGGGTGTCCACCGACAGGCGCCGGGGCTCGTTCTGCAAACCGTCCCGCGGGCCGACCTCGAAGATCCTGACCTGCATGGTCATTCGCCGCGCTTCTGTTTCAGCAGCTCGACGGCGCGGTCGGCGCGTACGTCATGGTCCTGCACCAGCTGGCGGGCGACCCAGTCCACCTCGTCGCCACGGGCACCGGCCACCACGGCGATGTTTCTCGCGTGCAGGGCCATATGACCACGCTGGATGCCTTCGGTCGCCAGGGCGCGCATCGCCCCGAGGTTCTGCGCCAGGCCCACGGCCACGGCAATTTCCGCCAGGTCCTGGGCGGTCTTGACCCCGAGGATGCGCAGCGACAGTTGCGCCAGCGGATGGGTCTTGGTCGCGCCGCCGACCAGGCCCACCGGCATCGGCATTTCCAGGGTGCCGACCAGATGGCCGTTGCCGTCCTTTTCCCAGGTGGTCAGGGAGCCGTAGTGACCGCTGCGGCAGGCGTAGGCGTGGGCTCCGGCCTCGACCGCGCGCCAGTCGTTGCCGGTGGCGACGATCAGCGGGTCGATGCCGTTCATGATGCCTTTGTTATGGGTCGCGGCGCGGTAGGGGTCGACGGCGGCGAAGGAATAGGCGTCGAGGATGCCCTCGATCACCGCTTCGCCGCTGAATTCGGCGGACTTCAGTTGCTCCGGGGTGATCCGCACCTGGGCCCGGGCCAGGCGCAGGTCGGCCAGGTTGGAGAGGATGCGCAGGCGCACCTTGCCGCCGGTGATCTCCTCCATCAGCGGCGCCACGGCCTCGGCCATGGTGTTGACCGTGTTGGCGCCCATGGCATCGCGCACATCGACGATCAGGTGGGCCACCAGCATCGGGCCGCGCGGGGTATCGGCGAAGGTGTGCACCTCGATATCGCGGCAGCCGCCGCCGAGGCGGTTGAGCAACTGGTCCTTGCGGTTGGCCAGCTCGATGATCTCGTCCTTGCGCCGCAGCAGGCTCAGGCGCGCATTGAGCGGATCGGCGACGCCGACGATCTGTACCTGGGCGCGCATCAGCGGGGCGCTGCTGGAGGTCACGAAACCGCCGTTGGCCCGGGCCAGCTTGGCCATGTAGGAGGCGGCGGCGACGATCGAAGGCTCTTCCACCACTAGCGGCACCAGCACATCGCGGCCATTGACCTGGAAATTGCTGGCCACGGCGAAGGGCAGTTCGAACTTGCCGATGACGTTTTCGATCATGCCGTTGGCGATCTCCATCGGCAGGGCGCCGGCGTCGGCCAGCAGGGCGACGTCATCGCCGCTCAGGCCGAGCAGGCGGCCGATATGGTCGAGGCGGGCGGCAGGGGACAGGTTGCGGAAATCGGGCAGGCGGGAGTCGAGGCTCATGGGGGCTCCTGTGGAGTCATTGTTGTTGGGGCGACGGCTTGAGCGCGGCGCCGGCGTGGTGCTAAATGTGCAGCCACTGTGCCCTTGGATAAAGGTACAGTTTTGCCCAACAGTACCCAGACTGTACCCATGACAGCCCAGGAGCGTGCCGATGGTCCGTGTCACCCTTGCCCAGCAGGTCGCCGATTCGGTGGAGCAGCAGATCCGTGCCGGGGTGCTCAAGGCCGGCGACCGCCTGCCGTCGCTGCGCGAATACATGCGCCTGCACGGACACTCGAAGAACACCGTGATCACCGCCTACGAAATCCTCGCCTCCAAGGGGCTGGTGGAGGCGCGGCACGGGCAGGGCTTCTTCGTCGGCGTGCTGGTGCAGGCGGCGGAAGCGGACGAAACGCCGCCCTACACCCGGGCCATGGACACTATCTGGATGATGCGCCAGCAGTTCGTCCGCGAGCCGGGGGTGGCGCCGCTGGGCGAAGGTTTCGCACCGGTCTCATGGCTGCAGGACATGCGTCTGGACAAGTTCACCCGGCAGGTGATGCGCAGTGGTGCCGGCAACCTGTTCCGCTACGGCAACCGCCTGGGCAACCCAGCCTTGCGCCAGAGCCTGGTGCGCAAGCTGGCCAGTTATGCGATCAGCGCCACGCCGCGGCAGATCGTCACCACCCACGGCGCCAACCATGCGCTGGACCTGATCATCCGCCGCTTCGTGGTGCCGGGGGATGCGGTGCTGGTGGAGAACCCGGGTTACTACCCGTTGTTCGGCAAGTTGCAGATGCAGGGCGCGCGGATGCTCAGTGTCCCGCGCCTGCCTGACGGGCCGGACATGGATGCCCTCGAAGCGCTGTTGCAGCGGGAGCGGCCGCGGTTGTTCTTCGTCCAGTCGGTCTGCCACAACCCCACCGGCTCCGATATCTCCCCGGCCAAGGCCCATCGCCTGCTGCAACTGGCCGAGCGGCATGACCTGCTGCTGGTGGAGGACGATGCCCTGGCCGACTTCAAGCCCAGTTCCGCGCTCAAGGTCGCGGCGCTGGATCAATTGCGGCGTTCGCTGTACATCGGCAGTTTTTCCAAGTCGGTGTCGGCGGCGTTGCGGGTGGGGTATATCGCTGGCAGCAAGGACATCATCGATGAGCTGGCGGATCTGCAGATGATGCTGCACACCAGTTGCTCGGAGCTGTGCGAGCGTACGGCGGATGTGATTCTTGGCGAAGGGCATTTCCTGCGGCATCTGATGCGCTTGCAGGACCGGGTGCGGGAGGCCACGGAAGGTGGATTGCAGGTGCTGGATGAGTTGGGGGCGGAGGTGTTCTGCCGGCCGCAGCAGAGCCTGTACTTGTGGGCTCGGTTTCCGGGGATCGAGGACACGGCGCAGTTGACCCGGGAAGTGCAGGGCAGGGGCGTGATGCTGGCGCCGGGGGCGATTTTCCAGACGGATCAGAAGGGGGTGACGCCGTGGACGCGGTTGAATGTGGCGTATTTGCGGGAGGCGGTGTTTGCGGAGTGTATTCGGGGGCGAGGCGCTTGAGGGTGCAGCCGGCAGAAACAAAAAAGCCCTGAATAATCAGGGCTTTGATGAAGAATTATGGCGGAAGCGTAGAGATTCGAACTCTAGGATAGTTGCCCATCGACGGTTTTCAAGACCGACCGGAAAAGCCAGTCGCCGCACTGCCAGCATGGCAACTTCGGTTCCGAAACAGACCAAAAACGAACTGCCTGCAACCCTTGCACGGTAACGGTCTCTGTTTTCTTTTCGGAACTTGTTTTGACTCACTTTGAGGGTTTGGCGATGGCGCCAACACGACGGTAGACGCGCTCGGTTATGTCGCCTTCGGTATGACCGAGCAACAAACTGGCGTCCTTGACGTCTTTGATTTCAGAAGCGGCTTTCGGCCTGATGTCGCGGAATTGGAATTGCGCGATCTTCTCCGCCAGGGCTTGATCGCCGGCCTCGATGGCGATCGATTGAGCCCTTTCCCTTGCCTCATCCCACCGGCGGCGGAGCATTGGCGCAGTCATTCGGCGCCCGGTGCTGCTGATGATCCAGTACGGCGAAGAATGTGCTGCATTGCGCGCCTCGATTTGCTTGAGAAGGGCGCCCAGGCTGTTGTCGATCCCATGCTCAGAGAGCAGGATCCTTAAGCGCTTTTGGGTTTTGTTCTGCTGAACGACAAGGAAATTTCCTTCCACGTCATCCTTCCTCATCACCAGCACGTCCGCCGGACGCTGGCCCGTCAGATACGCCAGGTCCATGGCGTCCTTCAATCCCGGATCCGCCTTGCGGTAAACCGCCTCCCATACCGCGTCGTTCGCATAGAAGTCGCGCGGCACCTCCTTGTTCTTCCTCACGCCTTGGCAAGGGTTCTCCTTGCTCGTCAGGCCCCACTCGCGCGCGATGTTGAATACGTGGGAGAGGGTTGCAATCTCACGATTGGCTCGCACCTTCGCGCCGCGCGCATCCCTATACCCCGCAATCATCGCTGGAGTGATTGCGTCAATGGGGGCGCTGTCGAACACTGGACGAAGCTGACGCAGCTCGGCCAGGTTGTCCTTCTGAGTTCGCTCACCCTTCTTCGGAATGATGTCGCGCACATATCGATCAAAGATCGCCTTCATCGTGCGCAGATCGATAGGGATGTCTTTTGCCTCCAGATCGGCCCACTTGATCCGTGCTTGGGCCAGGTCTGTGCCGAGCGGTATTTCCTTCCCTTCGCTGTTGCAGTAGTAGTAACCCACCCAGATCTTGCCGCTTTTACGCAGACGCTTGCGGCGGTATACCCCGGGGGGCAGGTCGCGGTTTTCCGTGTCGCGCGGTCGCATTCAGTGCACCCTTGAGAAGTCCGGTGTCCATGCTGGAGTAGGCAGTAGTGGAGGCGTGACCTGCACGATCGCCACTGTGTCGCCAAGCCTGGCGCGAAGGTACTGGCGCCCAACCAGTGGTCGGCCGCCGCGGCTTTCAACGAACTTCCAGTCGTTTTTGATGAGCCAGCGACGTTGGCCGGCGCGGGTCTTGTAGCCGGTGATCTCCACCAGCTCTTCGTCCGAGAGGATTTCGGTTTCCATGGGATGGTCTCCACGCCGCCGTCGGCGGCAGTTGGTGGTCAGGCCTTTGCCGGGAACCACTCGTTGTCGTATTCGAACTGCGTGACGCGTCGAGGCTCGATATGGGGCATGGACTGCTTGAGCTCGTGGATAGAGCCGTGCGCTCCGCTGAAGTCCTTCACTTCCCGCAGGAACACCTCCTTGAAGATCCGCACCAGGTGATCGGCCGCTTCTGCAGCAGACTCCTCGCGGTAGAACCCGGCGATTGTCACCCCGTCGTCAACGAGCCAGACGGTCTTGCGCGGCGCTTGCTCGGCCTTCTCGATGGTCTCGGTCATCTTCTGGTGGGCGTAGCGGATCTGGTCCAACGACATTTTGCTGATCCACTCATCAGTCCCAATGCGTAGGGTGTGTCCGTAATCGCACTTGATTTCGGGCATAGGTCATCCTCGCCCGCGCATGTCGGCGGGCTCATGTGTTAAAAGAGGGAATGAACAGGAGGATTGATATGGGCAAGACAGCCAAACCGTTTTACTTCGCCGCCGTGCCGCTCATTGCGATTGGCGCTGCGTTCGCCGCCGTTGGGGCGTCGGGTCAGGCTGCATTCGGATACACATCGGTCGGCCTCCTGGTGCCGGGCCTCGTGCTGTTGGTCACCGGGTATCGCCGGCGGGCTTGAGCTGTAAGGGGAGGGTTTAGGCTGGACGCTTCATGAAGGTGATCCAGTGCGTCTTCTCGCGCTTGCCGGACTTGTGACCAAACAGAGGCTTCTCGTTGGTCAGCGCCAGCAGTTCGCTGACCAGTACCTGGGTTTCGTTCCACTTGAAGATCAGGATGCCCTCAGGCTCTAGCACGCGAAAGCATTCGGCGAAGCCCTGGCGAATGTCCTCGCGCCAGTCACCGGTGAGTAGCCCGTACTTGGCGCGCATCCAACTGTCCACGCCGGCGCGAACAAGGTGTGGCGGGTCGAACACGACCAGGCGGAAGGTCGAGGACACGAAGGGTAATTTGCGGAAGTCCATCAGCACGTCAGGCTCAACCTTCAGCACCCGGCCATCGCACAGCAGGTGCTCCTCGTCGCGGATGTCGCCGAACAGAGCACGCTGGTCCTGCTTGTCGAACCACATCATGCGGCTGGCGCTGCAGGGGTCGAGAACCTTTGCGGTTGCGTTCATCGCGGCCACCTCCATACGTGGCAGGCCATGTAGGCGAGGGCGATCATACGGATCCCCTCAGCTGTCTGGTGACCTCCTGTGGGACATCGAAGAACTGCAGGCGCCCTTTGCACGGTATGAACGGCAGCGGCTTCGGATCGCGCAGCACGAACCCCATGTCGCCCACGTACCAGGGCGAGTCGCTGTGATCGACTGAATCGACCAGCTCGACAGAGCCGATGATGCCGCCTCGCAGCAAGTCTGCCTCCGAATAGAATGGCGGTAGGCTCAGCACACGTTCTTCGCAGAACCGGGAAGCTGCTCGCCAGTAATCACGAGTCATCCCTTGGGACGCATGCACCAGAAAGCGACCTCGAAACCTCGTGTGCCAGGTGCGGTTCTCGATGTCCTTGCCCCCGTGGATGATCAGCCAGGCCCATGGCTGCTTGATTGAAAGCGCCTTCACAGCGAATACCTCTCTTCATCCCAGCGCCCAGGCGCCGTTGCAGGTGTAGGTTCGGATTCTTGTTCGTGCGGGGAGAGCTGGCGCTGAGTACCGGCTATCTGGCTATCGGGGATGCAACTGATCCCGACACCGTTCAAGATCCAGCAGGTGACCCCGCGGCGGCTGTCGTGCTGCACGTCGATGACGTTCTCCTGGGCGCTGGCGCCGGTGGCCAGCAGCAGGAGGCAGAGGGCGAGGCGTGTCATGGCTGCACCTCGGCGTTATAGCGCTGGTAGTCCTCACCGAACTCCCAGCAGTAGGTCGCCGGCCATGCGCCTGGCGTGCCTTCCTCGACGAACACGTATCGGTGCGCAAACTCGCCCGAGCGATCCGGTACTGTCTTGCACCATTTGTGTTGCGGGCCGCCCAAGAACCAGCCTGGGTATTGCTTGACGGCTGCCGCCATGAAAGCTTCAAGGTCGTGGTGACCCTTGCTCATTGCGATGTAGGTGTCGCTACCGACGCTCCAGACATCGAGTGGATATTGCTTGGCCGTCATGGCGTCACCGCCCTGCGAGCCCAGGTTACGCAGGGCCCATCTTCCGAATCGTTGATCGCGAGCAAGAACCACTCTGCGCCAGGTGAGGCAGGCTCCCATCCAATGCAGTGTGCCGCGCCGTCGTCGTAGGGATGGTGGTCGCTGATATCGGCCTCCATCGTCCAGCGCTTGAGTTCCAGGCCCTGCTGGCTCAGCCAGTGCGCAAGCACGGTCCAGCAGCCGTCGAATGCTGGCAGTTCGGGGTGAAGCCACCAGCCATTCGCATCGCGGGCAACGGCGGTAGGCTGGATCAGTTTGATTTCCTTGGACATAACTTCTCCTTCGCCGCGATCGCGGCAGTTGAATAGAGGGGAGAGGGGTTAAAGTAGGTAGGAGTACGGATGTGCTCCGGCGTTAGGAAGGCTTGCGCTCCAGAGCGGCGCGGGCTTGCCAAGCCGACCACTCATGCCTGTTGAAGTGGCGCACATAGCCAGATTGGGAATGGCGCCAAGCGTCATATGCGGCCCGCTCATCGCGCTCAACCGGCGCGCAGTCCGGGCAAGGTGCATCGCCCTGGTCAAACGTCTCAGGGGTTTGTCCGGTCTGCCAGCCGATCACGCCATGGTCCTGGCAGGTCTCGCACTTCGGCGCGCTCGGCTCTGCGCTGGCGGATAGGGCAACAAACGCGTGCAGCTCCTTCACGAAGTCGTGTTCGTCTTCTGGGTCAAAGGACTTGAAGCCTTCATCCATACCCATGCAAAAACGCTGGTTCAGGCAGTGTTCGACCATGCCCACCAGTGTTGAGTAGGCTTCTTGACCAAGTGCATGCATCGGATGCGCATCCCGCTCGGCCAGTTTGGCCTGCAGTCGCTCGAAGCCCTTCTGGGTCCCGGCATATAGCTCGCCCAAGGCTTCATACGATTTGGTCATTTCGGCCAGATCGAAGCGCAGCCGCTCAACCTCCCCAGCATCTGCGTGGGTATAGAGCGGCCCCAGCTTGGCGATTTCGTCGAGGCAGGCATTCCAGCCTTCTGCATTGCCCAATCCTCGATAACCAGCGCCTCCGTTCAGAGTCTCGCGCTTGCGTTCAGGCAGCGCCACCGGCTCGCCCTGGAGCTGCTCGGCTCTGGCGTTCCACAGCTCGACTGCCTTATCGCGGCCTGGCTGATCCTCACCTTCATCCTGCACCACTCCCACCGGGCCACGTGCCAGGCAGGCCTCATTCGGCCCGGTCAGGCCTTGACAGATCACAACTGAAGCGTCGAGGTCTAGGCGCTCGATTAGAAAGTCCTGCTGGCCGCAGAAGGGGCACGGCAGCAGTTCGCTGGTCGTTTCGGTATTGCTGGATCGGTTTTCTGTGGGCATGGGGATACCTCGATTGCCGACAAACGGTAGTTGCTGTGTGAGCAGTCGTGATCGGCAGTGATCGCTGATGAAGGGTTTTTGGAAAAAACCCAAGAGGATTCGAATTGGTCGTGACAGCACAATTTCCTCATCTACAGAGGAGCTGTACCGACATGATGAAGCGAGTGATAGAAGAGGTAATCGTTCAGCTGATAGCCTAGGGCATCTTGGATGCGATGGCCTGGGCTTGGGAGTTGGTGAAAACGCCACTATGCAGCTGAAGCAAGCCTGTCGGAAGTGCGCCATGGGTCGTTGGCGCGGGCCAGCGCGGCCATGGGCGGCGGGCTGACGCTGTTGCCGCACATGTGCACCTGCTCGGTTTTCGTGAACGGCTTGCCGTCGGCGCCCTTGTCGATGATGTAGCTAGTTGGGAAGCCCTGTGCGCGGTAGAGCTCGTGCGGCTGCAGCATGCGCAGGCAGATGTCGACGATCACATAGGGCGTGCCCTTCACGAACACCGTGACCAGGCCCAGCCGGTCCTTGGTGGTGACAGTCGGCGCTGGCGCGTCTGCTGCGCTGATGTTCTCCGTGCCGTAGTAGCTGATCAGGAACGCCGCGACGCGTAGGGCGCCTTGCTCATGCTCCGGTGACAGCTTGTACTCGACCAGGGCGTGGTGCTCGGCTCCGGCGGTCATGGTTGGTACGGGCTCATCAACGGCTCGGCCTACGCAATTACGCCTGAGCGTGGCCAAGCTGGCTGTTACCAGGCGCTGCTGGCTGCCCGTGTTGGTGACGGTGCTCATCGGCTCGTCCATGTCACGGGCTGGGGTCGTGTTGAACCCGCCGTTGGCCTGCTCAATGAAAGCAGTACAAATTCCCATCGCATGCGCTGCGCCCGCCGGGCGCTTGTAGTTGCCGCCGCTGGTGATGGTTGGCACCGGTTCCGTGATGGCCGAGCCATCGCTGTTGAACCGGAACTTGACCAAGTGCGCCGATGCAAGGGCGCGGTGGCTTTGGGCCATCAGGGTGCCCATGGGTTGGTCAGCTGGTACAGGCTTGCCGGCGTACACCGGGCCGCCGGCCCCAACCATTACTGGGCTTGCCATCATCAGCTCCCCGCGGTTGGCGGCGGTTACCGTTGGCAGCGGTTCGCTCGGGTCGTTCACTCGCACCGTGCCCTGATGGGTAGCTGGAAGAATCACCGCGCTGGACAGCGCATGCTTCACACCGCCGGCGACGACGGTGCCCAGTGGTTGATCCAGACCTGGCACACGCGGCTGCTGGCCGGCGCGTTCGCCATATCCGGTCTGCACCAGGGTCGGACTGGCTACGGCGAATGATCCTCCGCGTGGCCACGAGGTTACCGTGCGCAGAGGCTCATGGGCTGACTGGGCCAGCTCACCCGACCAGTTCGCGATCGGCACGATGAAGGGCTGCGGGTTGTCCAGAACGAACTTCTTCATTCCCTTGGCCACCCGGCGCAGCGTTGCGGCTGCCAGCTCTTTCTTGCGGCCGAAGATGCTCTTGCTCGGCAAGCTCCAGTCGATGCAGTCGGCGGCGGTGCGCCACTTCTGCTGCCCCTTGGCTGGGTTCTTGGCGTGGGTCGGCTCCGGCCACACGATTGGCTGACCGTCGCAGCGGGCGATCATGAACAGGCGCTCGCGGCTGGTCGGGGCTCCGAAGTCACATGCCTTGATAATCCGCCATTCCACCTGGTAGCCCATGCCTTCGAGCAACTGCACGAAGCGGCGCCAGGTGATCCCGCGACGCTTAGGGTTTGGCACCAGGAACTGCTGATGTACCGGCACGCGCTCGCCGATGTCCGCCACAGTGCCGTCAAGCTTCATCACCCGGCCGGTGGCCTTGTCGCGCTTTGCGATCAGTGGGCCCCACTGCAGGATCTGCTTCACGTTCTCCAGGCTGATCACCCGGGGCTGCTTCTTCCCGGCCCACTTCAAACCAATCCATGACAGGTTCCGGATCTCACGCTTGCGCGGCTGCCCGCCGGCGGCTTGGCTGTGATGCGTGCAGTCGGGACTCATGTGGAACCAGCCGACGCGGCGCCCCTGGCATTCTTCGTCCGGATCACCCTCGAACACGTCGGTGGTGAAGTGGCGGGCGTGCGGGTGGTTGGCGGTGTGCATGCTGATCGCCGCCGGGCTGTGGTTCTTCGCCACGTCCACGGGGCGGCCCAGGCCCATCTCAAGGCCGGTACCGGCACCGCCGCCACCACAGAAGAAGTCAACGACGATCTCGTCATCCTGTGGATCCAGGCCGAGACCATACTGGGTCTTGAAGTCGAACGGATTCTTTTTCTGAAATGCAGACATGGGCGGTCCTCGCCTGGGCGGCGTGATTCGTTATCGTTTGAGAGGGGAAGGCGCTGGTGGGCAGCGCCGGAGGGTCAGGGGCGGTTGTCGTGATCGCAGTGGCGGCAGTCTTCGTAGGATGGCGAAGACACAAATCGACCGCAGCCTCCACAGTTCTGGATGCTTGCCGGCGCCCGTCGCTTTGCCTTTGCCAGCACAATGCCGGTGCCCGTCAGGGCTTCTTTGATATCAACATCCCGCTTGTGCACCAGGCGCCGGGCCTTGGCCTCGAGGTAAGCCACTGGCCAGATCACTGCCTCATCAGGCTTGTTGCCGATCGCTTCGGCCTCCTCCAGTGTGAGGTGGTGCGCCTTCTCGAATCGGTACGTGTGACCTATAGGCCACCTGGCCAGTGCAATGTCGTTCCCGTTCCAGTGACCAGGGATCTGCAGAACAACAGTGCATCCCGGGCTCAGCTGATCGCGGGCTTCGTCCAGGCTGATGTACTGGTGATCGACACCGAGGTGCGAGCGAGCATCGACGTACTCTTTTGGCCAGGGAATGTCTGTTTCCCGGTGGACACAGGCCTGCTCTTGGGTGAACAACTCAGCCTTGTCCAGGTCGGTGGTGTAGCCGCCGCCCAAGGCCCAGAACATGAGGCCGTCACCGGTATTGCTGCGGCTGTCCTGTAGGTAGAACTGGCTCATGGCTTTCTCCATGCATGCGCCGCCCTCCGTGGTCGGATGCGGCATGGTGGCAATTTGACTTGGAGGGGTTTAGATTGTGGTTGCTTCTTTCAACTTCTGGGGATGAGCTGATGACAGTCAAAATTACAGGCTGCACTTTCAAGGGGGCGGGCGCCGGAACAGGTATCCGGGCTCCAGCGGATGCGGATGTTTTGGTCGAGGGAAGCTCTTTCAGGAATCTAGGAATCGGCGTCGATTTGTATAACCAGCAACTAATTCAAGCAATTGGCTTACCTGCGAGAACTTGCCCTGCTGCTTTTCGGGAGTTGATTGAAGACCTAAAAGCTGCAGACACCTCTTCTTTCGAAGAAATCGATACAGTCACCAAGAAGTCCAAGCTTGCTTCTCTGATGTCAGGGGCTGAGGATGTTGCCAAACTCTCCAGGAATCTTTTCGACCTGGCAAAGACCGGGGTCGATATTGTGAAATTGTTTGGCGGGGTGTAGCAGGGCCATTGTAAAATTGAGAGCGCCCTAAATAAACAGTCCGGGTGTATTGAGGTCCTCTTCTGGAAATCTACACTTAGGGGTAGTGGTGCCGATTTTCATTGGTCGGCCCTCGTCTTGCTGGCCGCTCCAGTCTCCATCGCATTCACGAAGTTCATCGCAGCCTGGTAGGTGAAGGCAAAACCGTGCACGGCCCCCGTAGCGATCTCGACCACATCCCAGGTCTTGCCATTGCTCGCTGCCTGGAAGCGGGGATAGGCCTTGGCGCGAGCTTCGGCCCGGACGTATTTGCTGCGCTCGAGCAATGCCGCGAGCACAGCAAGCTTCTGCGCGAACGCAGGGTGCATTGCTGATTGCATGGGAATACCTCGGAAGGGGTCAGGCGTGGTGTTCGAAGGCTTCGGCTTTGCGGATGACGCGGACTTGGGCAGTGCGCCGTTCGGGCACCCGGCGGTCGCGCCGCATCGGATCGCCGTCATCGAGCATGGCGTGCATTGCGATGAACACGGCCAGCAGGATGCAGAGCGGGCTGATCACTCCGCGGCGCATGGCTTCGGCCAAGGCTGCGGTACGTCGCGCTACACCGAGTTTGAACAGAACACTCTCGATGCGATTCGCTGCGGTCCCGGGTGCGATACCCATGAAGCGAGCGACCTCTTTCGTTGTCATGCCCTGGGCAATGCACAGCAGGGCTTCTAGTTCACGCGGCGCGAGGCCGCGCCCAAGATGGCCCATCCAGGAGCCGGCGGTGATCGATTCCATGATCTATCTCGGTTGGGCGGCTTCCAGGGCTTTGCGCAGCTCAAGGACAAGCGCGGTCGATAGGGTGAGGGATTTGCTGTCTTCGTCGATCTCGTCGAGCGATGCAATCAGATTGCGCGAGGCGGTGTGCACGGCCTCGAGGCGCGGCTTCGGAACCGATGGGCCTTTGATCGTTCCGGCAGTGACCTTCGTCTTGCCTTTGGCCTGCGCCTTCTGCAACTCGGCGCCAAGCACCTTGCCGGCGTCGTCGCCGTGAGCCCGAACGACCTGGGCGGCCGTTGTGGCAGACACCTGTCCGGCGGCGACCAAGTTCTGCACATCGGTGTTCGCATTGCCGACGGTCACGACCTGCTCGACATGCTGCCGGGTCTTGCCGACCTTCTTGGCGATCTGGACTACGGTCCAGCCGAACGCCCTGAGGCGCTTGTAACCCTCGGCCAGCTCAAGCGGGGAGAGCTTTTCGTTCTCCTGGCTGCTGATGATCCGAGCGACCCGATCGGCATCGCTGCCTTCGAACGCTGTCACAGCGACCCAAGCCTCAAGGATGCTCGGATCGTCCTTGTTCGGCGTGCGGGGTAGGCGACCTGCGTTGTCGAGCTTGATAAGGGCGCGCGGCCGACGGTGGCCATCAACGATCCACACGCCACCTTCTGCCCGCGGGCGAACTTCAAGGGCTGGGATCTGGCCGCCATTGGCGATGAACTCAGCCAATGCGTCGATGCTGGCCTCGAGCGCTTCGCCCTCGATACGCAGGTTGAAGCCCGGCTCTTCATGAAGGTCTTCGAGCTGCACCTTCATGGCGTCGGCACGCCGCACCTCGCCATCCTTGATCATTTGTTTGAATGATTTGGCCATGCAATTAACTTCCGTTGGGGGCTGCATTGGAGTGGGATCGTGAAGGCTGGGCAATCGACCGGTAATCCGCGTCGAGGTGGCCACCCCGCTGTTTGCTTGCAGCTCATCAGATCCCACTCCGATGCAGCCTGGTGATGGGGGACCAGGTGAATCGGGCCGGTTACTGATCCGGCGTCGATGCCATCGACAGTCCGCTTGGTCTCTGACCGCTATCGGGTCCGGCGGCAAACCGGTGCACTCCGTGACCGATATTCTGTCGTCGGTCAAAGCGCCTGGGTCTGTAGCGCCCAGCAAGGCTGCCAATCCCCTTGGCAGGGTGAGGCGTTTCGTTTCCTACTTCATGATGGCGTTCCTCCGAAGGTTGTTTGGTCCGCGCCATGCTCGTCGCCGGGTTTCCCCACCTCTGCCTGCTGCAGCTACTGGCTACGCATCAGGTGGCTCGCATGGTTTGGCGTACTCTCATGGGGGAGTACGGCAGCTATCCAGAGGCTGCATGGGCGGCGGCTTAGCTTCTCCCGACCCAGGTAATGGCCTGGGTGCGTCGCGGTGGTCACGTCTGATTGTGTAAAGAGCGGTGGCTGCCGTAGCTGCCGGTTCGCTCAAACACAAGCGAACTTGCATTTATAAAAGCATGCTTGCGATGAAAGTGCAAGCACGCTTGCATTAAATTCGAATACTGTACATGCATACAGCATGTAGGAGGTGTCGGATGTTTGCACAGGAAAAAGCTGGTCAACCCCATGAGCTGAGCAGCCTGGAGCGCTTAGGGCTGAGGGTTTCAGAGATGATCAACTCGCCGCTGGCACAACTGGGGAGGAGGGTACTGATTCACCGCCTAGATACAGACAGTGATCAGGACTGGGATGCGATCATGGAATTGCTGGCCGATACCGACGCTCTGGACATGACTTTCTGCGATGATGGCTCAGTGATACTGCAGTGGGACAAGCCGACCGCTGATGACCGGACGGTCGACAGGGAAGGGGATTTGATCTTCCTCCAGGAAGACGCACCGTTCTGAGGGGCATAAAAAAGCCCGCCGAAGCGGGCTTTTCATTTGCCTAGACTTGCCACTATTGGCGCCAGATACTGCTGTACGACCCACCAACCGGCTCCGAAAATAGCAATGCCAGCGAGCAATGCATAGCTCGCAGTCTGACCCTTTGTGAGCATGGTTTTCTCTATATGCTCAAGACGAGTCTCGACCTTCGCCAATGCAATCTTGGCGTCGGTCATGTCGCGCTCAAGGTTGATGATTCTAGTGTCCACGCCATCTCCTCCTGGAGGTTCGTGTCCGCCATTTTTTCTACGCTCGTGATCAAGGTCGCGGCTCACGCGATCATATTGCGCCTGGAGTAAGCGTATATCAACGGTGTCATTCGCCATCTGTCAGCCCCAGATCCTTAAGCTCATTAAGTATATCAATGTGCTCTTGCAGGCCAGTGAACATCTCGTAAATCTCGCTCCGGGTAGCATTATCGAGCTCGCCCGTACTGAGCACTGCAGCGCTGAGCTGCATGATGGCTGAGCTTTGGAGGACCGCCAGTCTTGCGAGCCTCGTTACCGCAACGTTCAGCTTAATGATCTCGCTATCGTTCATACCTGCGCTCTCCAGCTCAAACCTTTTTAGCGTTCCATACCAGCAATACCTTCGCATGGATGACGACGTCATCAATCCGGGCCGACTGCTTCTCGTAGTTTCGGTTGTCGGAGATGAGCCATACGTGATCTTCATCCTTGCGCTGTAGTCGCTTGATCAGCAGATCGCCGTGCCAGGTGAGCACATAAACACCCTCGCCCTCATAGCTGTTCACGCCGCGATCAACGATGACCGGATCCTTGTCGTTGATCGTGCCCTCCATGCTCTGCCCCCAGCCCGTGATCACGCCCAGGGCCTGTGCTGACGTGTAGGTTACTCCCTTCTCGCGCAGCAACTCCTCGCGAATCACTACATTCCGGACGACCTCGCTGTACTCAGACGGAACCTGGCCGTGGCCCATGGCTGCGCGTATGTCGTATTGAGGGATACGGATCTCGCCAGCCTCATGCGACGACGCCTCCAGGAGATAACCGCTGTCACTTTCGCCGCTGGGGTCCGACTCGACCGCCTGAATGATGCTTTGGCGGGCTTCTGGCGTGAGTCCCTTGCCGTGCTTCTCAAGCATCTTGCGAACAACCTCTGCCGATGAGCCGCTGGATGCATCGCTTTTGGCTGCCTGCGGCTTGCTCTCGACCTTGCGAGGAGGCTCACCCTTTCCGGACAGAAGCCAATCGACAGTCGTGTCGTACCCGTCGGCGAGGGCCACCAGATTCTCGTTCTTTATGTTCTCGGTATCGCCGGCAAACCACTGACGAACCGCCTCATAGCTAATGCCGCAGGTATTCGCGATATCGCGCTTCACATTGCGGACACCTATCTCCGGGCGGCGGGCTAGGACGAGTTTGGTGATTCGGTCTGTCGTTTTCATGAGCGCAATCTACAAGAGTGCTTGTCAAGCATGCTTGTTTTGAATATGCAAGCATGCTTGAATGTGTGTATGAGCAAAGGAGGTCGCAATGACCAAAAGCCAAGCAATTCAACATTTCGGGTCGATTTCCGCGCTCGCGAAAGCGCTGGGGGTCACCTACGAGGCGGTCCGTCAGTGGGAGGCTGTGCCCGAGCTGCGCCAGTATCAGATCGAGCGGATCACCGGCGGGAAGCTCCGTGCCGACCAAGGCGGTAGGGCGGCTTAGCCGACAGCCAAATTATCCATCCGCTGGCCTTGCGCCAGTAGATGCACAACATACCTGTGGATTTGAACAGTAGGAGAGGGGCGATGGTGGTTGATTTCGTGCTGGCTGCTGGCGCCGGGTTCGGGGCGGCAGCGGTGTGCTTCTTGGCAGGCATGGTTGCTGGCGATTCCAACAGGCGCGGCAGCGTTTCGTTCCCGGAAACCCACGTCAGCTTTGATCCGCTTTTGCCGGACGAGGCGCGCCTTCGGTTTCTGGCGCGAGCGGCAGATGCCGTGAGGTCCGGGCGCTTAAGCCAGGCCCAGCAGCTTAAGGATGAGAGCTCCAGCGATTAGGGCAAGCAACCAGGCGCCGACCTGCTTGATGACCGCCTTGTGCTGGTCCCAGGCGCGGCGAAGGGGAGGCCGGTCGAACCCGATCATCGAGAAGTGTTCGCTGTCGTGGATTCGCAGCTCCTCATCCCAGTGCTTGGCCTTCAAGCGAGCGAGCAAATCCTTCAACCGTTTCATGCTGGCCTCCAAGGCCTTCGGTGTAACGCCTGAACCCCAGGCATAAAAAAACCGCCTGGCAGGGCGGTCTCTTCAACAACATTTCGAGGTCGATTATGCACATCAACTACGACGCAAGCAATACCGCTGTCGCGTCAGGTTTCCGTGATGCACCGAACCTGTCGTGTCAGGCGGGCGAGCCATGAGCACGATCGTCATGACGGCCTGCTGGCCGCTCCAGGGCATGAGCCCTGCACAGAAATCCGTGCTCGTTTCGCTTGCTGACAACGCGAACGACGACGGCGTCTGCTGGCCCTCGGTGGCTCGCATCGCTGAGCGCACATGTCTTTCCGAACGAGCTGTTCGCAACGCTCTGCGCTGGTTGGAGGAGTCCCAAATCCTTGTCGCAAACCAGCGGGCAGGGCGCTCAACCTGGTACGTCGTCAGCCCTTCTTCGTATAACCCCGGCATTTCGTGCCCCCCGGCACCAGATGCCGGACACCCCGGCATTTCCTGCCCCCAGAACCGTAATAGAACCGTAAGGGAACCGTCAGTAGCTACCGGCGCGCCCGCAAAGTCCGTCCCGGTCGAAGAAATCGTGGACCTGTTCAACGAGCTATTGCCGGAGCTGCCCCGAGTCGTCCTGATCAACAAGGATCGCAAGGCGAAGATCAAGGCGCGCTGGGCAGAGAGTGAGGTGCATCAGGACCTGGACTTCTGGCGTGACTTCTTCGCCCAGGTCCAGACCAGCGACTTCCTGATGGGCAAGATCAAGGGGCAGGCTGGCAGCTCGTTCCGCTGCACCTTCGACTGGTTGATTGCACCGACCAATTTCGTGAAGGTGGTGGAGGGCAATTACCATGCGTGACCCGTACAACGCCGAGGCCGAGCACGGCCTGCTGGGCGCGATGATGATTCGCCCCGAACTGATCGACACCCTGAGCCAGGACCTGTCCCCGGAATCGTTCTACTTCGCCGAGAACGCCGAGGTCTTCCGAGGCATCCTCGCAGTGCGATCCGCCGGCGGCGCCGTGGACTTCCTCACGGTTGCTGATCGGATTGGTTTCTTGGCGAACGGTGACAGGGCACTGGCCTACTGCGCCGAGATCGTGAACAACACTCCCAGCGTCGCCAGTGCCAAGACCTACGCAAGCATCGTTCGGGAGCGGGCCATCGAGCGCGCTCTGTACAGCCTGGGCGAGCACGCCATCGAGGTGGCCCAGGGCAGCGAGAGCATCCAGTCCAAGATCGCTGCTGTCCAGGCTGCGGCAATGGCCATCGATAGCGCCACCAGTGACGACGAGATCGTTAAGGCCGGCGACGTGATGGGCGAGCAGATTGAAGTGTGGCAGGAGCGGCATGACCGATATGTTCGTGGTGAAACCCTGATCGGGCTTTCAACCGGCCTGACTGATTTGGATGAGAAGACCGGCGGGCTACAGCCTGACCTGCTCTATGTGGTTGCAGGGCGCCCAGCGATGGGCAAGACGACCCTTGCCATGGGGTTTATAACCAACGCCGCCATTCGCCAGGGCAAGTCGGCGCTGGTGATCAGTCTCGAGATGAACAAGGGGCAGTTGATTGATCGGATGACCGCCGCCGAGGGGCGTATTCCGCTGAATCTGATCAAGAACGGCACCGCCTGCCAAGACTATGGTACCGAGCTGGCAGCCGCCTCCAGGCTCATCCAGTTTGCACCGCTCTACATCGCCGACAAAGCGGGCTCTTCGATAGGTCGGATCCGCTCCCTGGCCCGCCGGCACAAGCTTCGCTATGGCCTGGACATCCTGATGATCGATTACCTCCAGCTCGTCGAGGGCGACGGCGGGAACCGCACCGAGGAAGTCAGCAGTATCAGTCGCGGATGCAAGTTGCTTGCAGGGGAGCTGGGGATTCCGGTGGTGCTGCTGAGCCAGCTTTCGCGCAAGTGCGAGGAGCGCCCGAACAAGCGCCCGATTCCCTCCGATTTGCGTGAGTCCGGGGCCATCGAGCAGGACGCCGACGTGATCATGTTCGTGTACCGCGACGAGGTCTACAACGAGCACTCCGAAGCCAAGGGTATCGCCGAGATCATCATCGGGAAGGGCCGGGATGTCGAGGTGGGCACTGTTCGCGCTGCGTTCCTCGGGCAGTACAACCGTTTCGAGGATCTGGCTGCTGGCTGGATGCCTACTGTTGTGCCCAAGCCTGAAAAGGTCACCCCGCTGTCAACGAGATACCGCGGGAGGCCGCACGATGCTCAAGCCTGACCTCGCCGAATACCGCTACGCCCTGTACTGCAGGTCCGACCTGTTCGGCCTGGCCGGCAAGGCGCAGAAACCAATCGCGCTCTACCACGACGAGGACCTGGCGAATGCCCATGGCCGGCAGATGTGGCCGAGCGCCTACCAAGTCATTGACCTTCACGGCGAGGAGAGCCCATGCGGCAATCGAAACTGACCAAGGCCGCGCGCGGCCGGGAGTGCCAGGTGCGTATCCCGGGCGTCTGCAATGGCAACCCTGAAACCGTCGTGCTGGCCCACTATCGGCTCGCCGGGACCTGCGGCGTCGGCTCGAAGCCGAGCGACCTACAGGGCGCCTGGGCCTGCAGTTCCTGTCACGACGTGATCGATGGTCGCCGCCAGGCAATAAGCCGCGATGAGGCCCGCCGCCTGCACGCCGAGGGCGTGATGCGAACCCAGGACCAACTGGTCCGGGAAGGGTTGGTGAAGGCATGACGGCGCCAATGCGCGCCTATCGCGCCAAGCAAGCCCGCACCAAACCTGTTGATCGGGAAGGGCAGGAGCAGGCCGCGCTGATGGCCGAGCTGCAGTTGCGCTTCCCGCAAGCCTACAGCCTGATCTACCACGTCCCGAATGGTGGCCACCGGTTGAAGGCTGTCGCTGCCAAGCTTAAAGGGCAGGGGGTCAAAGCCGGGGTGCCTGACCTGGTCCTGCCGATGGCGCGCGGCGGGTATTTCGGGCTTTACATCGAGTTCAAGGCCAAGCCACCGTTCGATGCGCCGGTGTCGGCCAGCCAGGATGCCTTCCTTCAACGACTCACCAGCCAGGGTTATCTGGCTATCGTCTGTCGCGGCTCCATCGAGGCGATTGAGATGATTCGAGCTTACCTGCTGCTACCGAAAACGGAGGTCGCAGCATGAGCGCTACTCAATTGGTCACCTTCTCGGATGCAGAGATCAAGCGTCAGGCGGCGTCAGGTACTGCCCGCGACCTTCGCGATGCTCGTTTCCCCGGGATCTACCTGCGGTTCGGCCAGCGGCGCGATCGCGGCACCTGGTACCTGGTCTCCGGTCACAAGTGGAAAAAAATCGCCGGGTATCCTGAGCTACCGGTTAAGAACCTTATCAGCGCGCTGCCCGGGATCCGCGAGCGTCTCGCCGTTGATCCTGAGGCTTCAGCGGCTGCCGGCACACTGCACACGGTAGGTCAGCTGCTCGACTGGTTTGGCGACCGCCATTCTCGCGACCGCAGCCTTTCATCCAAGCGCAAGGCCACCGCGGCTTCTGCCATCGGCTGCCACCTGAAGCCTCGACTCAATGACTTGGCGATTTCAGAAGTGTCTCGATCTGCCCTGGACAAGCTGCTCATGTGGCCAGCGCAGGCCGAGTTGTCACTCTCCTATGTCCGCCTGATGTGGGGTGTTCTGGTGGTCGCGTTCCGCCAGGCAGCCAAGCTGAAGCTCATCACCACCAACCCGATCGCCGGCTTCAAGTTCACCGACTTCACGACGGCCAGGATCGTGCCAAAGGCGGCCCGCCTACGCGGCGTCCAGCTGGAAGCTGTGCTGCAGCAACTCCATGACGGGTTCGATGAAGCGCCAGTGGACTGCACGCTGGCTCTGCTGATGCTGTGCCAAGGCACTCGGGTCGGCGAGACCCGCCAGGCCCGCTGGGCGCACCTGACGCAAGGAGAGCAAGGCGAGTGGTTCATCCCGGCGGAGAACACCAAGACCCGGTGCGAGCATCGCCTACCACTGACCCGCCAGGTGCTTGCTCTGCTGGAGCGGTACCGGTCGTGGCAGCAGGGCAGGGGCTATCAGGGCGCGTTCATGTTCCCAGGCAAGAGTGGCCGACCTATCACCGAGAGCCAGGCCTGTGCAGCCTTCACCCGGCTCGGGCAAGGCGAATGGACGAGCCATGACCTCCGGAAAGTCGCCCGCACCGGCTGGACCGATCTCGGTGTGGACTACCTCATTGGCGAAATGCTGGTGAACCACACCCTGACCCGCAACGTGCAGACCTACATCCATACCTCGGCGGAGCAGCTGAAGCGGGAAGCCCTGGAGAAGTGGCATGCCTGGTTAGACAGCAAGGGCTTCGCCGCTATTCACGGCTCGACAGAGACCGGAAATGAAATTTCGCATATTGCTCCCAACGCCACGGCTGGCGAGGGCTCCGGGGCAATTGGCGAATCCGTAAAAAGCGAGGATTCCAAATGACCGATTTGAACAGGCTTTCCCCCGCAGCTCGATCTGCCGCCATGCGCGGTGGTGTCGATGGATGGGGCCAGGTCGGCAGCAGCAGCCATGTCCGGTACATGGAGCCGAAGCCGGCCAGGGCGAGACCTCGGTGCCACTGCGGCTGCAAGCGTCGAGCTACTCATTACGGGTGCGCGAACGGCGTCACCCTCATCAGTGGTTGCGAGCTTCGAATCCGCCGCTGGGTGAAGACGGGGCAATGATGAAGAAGAGCCACGGACCTTCGCTCAGGAAGGAGCTGATCGACCTGGCCCAGTGCAGGGCCTGTCGAGGAAAAGGAGTCACCAAGCCGCTGTTTCACGAAATTGCGTGCGGCCAGTGTAACGGCTCAGGTTGGGTCGAGGCCCTGACCGGCAATGCCCTGCCACTGGACGAGCTGGTCATCCAGCTCAACTTCAAGCTGCAGGCCGTACAGCGGCAGCTCAACGAATTGCGAAACCCGCGGCGCCAAGAGAGCAACCGGTTTGGTGCGGGCGGCGCCAACTACACAGGGGATTGACCATGATCTACGGAAGCGTGCTCGCAGCGGTCGTCTCGGCCCTGGCTGCCGAGGCCATCGACAACACAAGCAAGCAGGCCTGGCAGAAGCTTTACGAGCCAGGCAGGGCCGATGGGCGTGACTTGGCCACATTGGGGCGGTCGATTGAGGAGGGTCGCATCACTCGGCGGGATGCTGATTGCTGGGTCTTTGCCCGCCTGCACAGCCAGCTGAAGCCGCGGCACTGGGATGTGCTGGTGGCGAAGTACAGTACCCACAAGGCGCGGAAGGTTCAGTCCATCGGCAGGCTGCATCCTCTGATCGCTTCGCACGCGCCCCGCCTGTTCATCATCAACGCGGTGACGGCCTGGGCTATCCCCAAGCTCAAAGGTGCAGACGGCAAGCGCTCCAGCGATATGATCGTTCTGCCTGTCGAGTTCTACGACATCAATCGTTGGGATCCCGAAGCCAGGCCGGAGCGCACCCGGAGGCGTTGGAGGAAGGCCATCGACGATGTCCTGGAGGGCATGGAGGAGGAGGCGCTGGACGCAGCCGAGATCATTTTGGTGAATGAGGGCCTTGCCATAAAAAGTGCCGCTTGACATCGGATGGCCGCATGGCCGATTATTTCTCCATCCTGTCATTCCTGCGCGTTGCAGAGGAGCGACAATAAAAAGCCTAGCCAATGCGCTGGGCTTTTTTGTGGCTCATCAATTCCATATGTGGCATCTTGCCATGCTCGATCATAGGGAGTTGATTATGTCCATTTACGCTGACCTGCAGAAGCGCTACGAGAGTCACGAAACTGCGCTTCACACTCAGTTGCATCTCCTCTCCAAAGCCGCTGGCGACCTTGCCGCCGGGTTTGGGAAGTACCTCGGCCTGCCTGGAGAAAGGTGGAATCACCCTGATGGTAAGGTTGGCGAGCGCTACGTTAGATTGGGCGAGGGGTCGGTAGACTCTTTCCAAGAAAAGCGCTGGATAGAATTAAGCAGCTCAAAGGGTAAGGTTGATTTTTCCATCGCCATTACCTTGGTGTCAGAGGATCGCGATAGTCGGACTACCTATATATTCAGTATGGGCGTCCAATTTTGTGAAGACGGCTATCTATTCGAAGTGCAAGGCCACGGTGTCTCTCTCGCTATTGAGGCAGTGAAAGCGGGAGTTTTTGACCCTGTATATATGCTGATCGTTGATCGGCTTGTGGCCAGGCTGGACCCTTCCAGTATCCTCATCAAGAACTGATTCCCGTCGCACTCCCGAGCCCAGCCACCGTGCTGGGCTTTTTGAAGGGGCGCAGTAGCGTCTCGTATTGATACTATCTCTGGCTTTATCCACGAGCAGGGAAGAAAGCTAATGATTCGATGGACTGTGGCTTTGTCGGTTGCGGTGCTTATCCTTTCTGGTTGCGGCGAGAAGACGCCTGAACAAAAGGCTGCCAGCGAGGCAGCAATGACAAAAATCAAAATTGAGCGGATGGCGCGCGAATTCGCCACTGGGGCGTTAAAGGATCCAGGCAGTGCAGAATTCAGGAACCAGAACGAATTCTGCGGGGAAGTGAACTCGAAGAATTCATTTGGAGGCTATACCGGCTTTCAGAGGTTTATCGCAGCAAGCAGGGACTTGGTTGTCTTTGAAAGGGACTCTGGCTTAAGCCCTGCTGAGTTCGCCAAGGCTTGGAACCAGGTCTGCTTGTGATCGCGGAAGCACCCTTTGGTTGGTGCTTAAGTGGAACGATAGATGTATCTGCGCATCGACGGTAAGCCAGGCTTCCGGACGTTGCATTAATCTCAAAGGCCCGCCGTCTCGGTGGGCCTTTTTTGTTCTGGAGTCTCAATGGACCCGACGGATCTTGGGCCTGGAACGGCCACTTGGTTGGGCGGTACGGGCACAGTCCTGCTTGGCGGATTCCTTTGGCTTCGCAAGTTCCTATCGAAGGACGCTGCGGACCGCGCCATGGATAACGCCGATATCGGCACAGTCCGCCGGCTGAATGAGCTGCTCGACTCCGAGCGTGAAGCTCGAAAGCTGGCAGAGGCTCGCGCTGACCAGTTTGCGAAAGAGCGCAATGAGCTGGCCGCAACCGTCGGACGGCTCGAAGGCAAGATCGAGGCCTTGACCAGCCAGGTCGGCCAGCTGACTGACCGCGTCACCGCGCAGAGCGAGGAGATCGCCCGCCTGCGTGGCAAGCTTGGAGGTGCGTCCTGATGGACAGATGTGCATTGGAGTTCATCGCCCGCCGCTGGTGGCGTCGGGTAGAGGTCTGGCTGATTGCCGCCGTGCTTATCGTAGGCGGCGCTGTGCTTGGCTGGCAGTCTGCCTACTGGTCGATGGCCAGCACCCAGGCCCACCAGGTGGATGAGATACGCCATGCCTACGACGCCGCAATGGTTGAGCGTGACAAACGCCTGGATGAGCTGACCCAGAAGGCCGAGAGCGCCGCCACCAGCGCTTCAAATGCGGCGACCACTGCAACCCAAGCTGCTGACAAAGCTGACGAAGCCCTTACCAGGGCCCAGCTGGAGACGAACCCGTGATTACGCTAACCAATAGCAACGGCCTGAAGACTCACCTGGCGGCGGAAGCGATCGCGCGCGTCGACGAGGCCGGTGCCAGCAGCAAGTGGCACGGCATCTGCGCCATCGTTCGCACGTTCGACGGCCAAGTGCTGGAGGTGAAGCAGCGGGCCGACGATGTGGTCCGGCAGATCCGCGAGGCGAAGCAATGAACCAGCTACCAGAGACGAATGCGCTGCTTTTCGTTGGCGCCTTGGCGCTACTCGGGATAATTGGTTGGGCGTGCGTCGAGGGCGTGCTCTGGGTTGCCGGTCACGTAACCGTGGGCTGGACCCGATGAACAGGCTCAGGACCCTTGGCTCCCGCATCAAGGAAGTCAGTGGGTCGCGCGTCCAGGTGGTAACACCTGGCAGTTGGCGAAGCGGAATGACCAGCTCGCAGCGTGGCTACGACTACCGATGGCAGAAGGCCCGCGAGCGTTACCTGCGCGACCACCCGTTGTGTGTCTATTGCGAACGTAACGGCCGGACCGCCGCAGCAAGCGTCGTAGACCACATCATTTCTCACCGCGGCGACAAGGAGCTTTTCTGGGATGAGGGCAACTGGCAGTCGCTGTGCAAGCTTTGCCACGACTCGGTCAAGCAGGCCGAGGAGGCCGCAGGCCAGGCCGGCTGACCGTCAGCGGAATGGCGCGACGCAGGTTGAGGCACCTCGCTTGCACGTCAATGGCGTGCTACAAGGGGTAGGGCGGTTTAAAGTATAGCGATTCTCATCTGACTAGACCGCCTCCGACCCCACGTACACATTTTTCTCCCCCCTAAAGGTTTTTGTTAATGGTGTTAACAGACAAACAACGACAGTTTGTTGACGCTAAGGCTCGGGGAGCGTCCAACAAAGAAGCGGCCGAAGCCGCCGGCAGCAAGCCTTCAACGGCTGCCGCGGCCGGTTCGCGATGGGCCAATGATCCAAAGATTGCTGCCGCAATTCTGGCCCGCCGAGCCGAGCTCAGTGTTAACCCTGAGCCGAAGAAGCGACGCGGCAAGGCGAAGGCCGAGGAGATCGCTGAAGACCCGGCCGGGATTGCTGAGGCGGATGGCGAATTCCTCACCTGCCTGCCGTCAACCAATGATCCTCTCGTGTGGTTGCTCGCGCTTATGAACGAGCCCAGGGCAAAGGTCTTTGATCGGCGCAATGCTGCGCAGACCGCCGTGCCCTATGTCCACGGAAAGAAGGCTGACGCTGGAAAGAAGGAGCAAAAGGCGGAAGCCGCGAAAGAGGCGGGGAAGGGCAAGTATTCCCAAAGCAAGCCACCCCTCACGGTCGTCAGGGGGTGACGCATGCTTTGGACCACTGCCTGCCCCGATTGGTGGCGTCGCCTGGCTGCGGGCGAGTCGATCATTCCGGAGCCACTGTTTCCGCAGGAGGCTGAAGATTGCCTTGAGGTTTTCAAAGGGCTTCGTATTGTCGATGCACCTGGCAGCCCGACAATAGCGAGTGCCTGCGCGCCATGGGTGCTTGCATTTGCTGGAGCGGTGTTCGGCAGTTACAACAGCGAAACTGGTGAGCGCTTGATTCGGGAGGTGATGCTCTGCATCCCGAAGAAGAACAGTAAATCGACTATCGCTGCCGCAATCATGCTGACGGCCTTGATTCGAAATTGGCGGAAGTCTGCCGAGTTCATCATTCTCGCGCCGACGAAAGAAATTGCCGACAATTCGTTCGTGCCGGCCAAGGACATGGTCAGCAACGATGACGAGCTGAAGGATTTACTGCATGTGCAGCCCCATCTTCGGTTGATTACCCACCGGGAAACCGGCGCGACGTTGAAGGTGGTTGCTGCTGATAGCGATGTAGTCGGTGGCAAGAAAGCGGTCGGCGTGCTGATCGACGAGGCCTGGTTGTTCGGCAAAAACCCAAAGGCGGCGGACATGATCCGCGAAGCAACAGGCGGACTGCTGTCGAGGCCGGAAGGCTTCATCATCTGGTTGACGACCCAGTCGAATGAACCGCCTGCGGGCGTGTTCAAGTCGAAGTTAAGCTACGCGCGCGGGGTCCGTGATGGTCGCATCGACGACAATCGCTTCCTCCCAATCATCTACGAATTCTCGAAAGAGATGATCCATAGCGGTGAGGCCCGCAAGCCCGAGAACTTCCACCTGGTGAACCCTAACATGGGGTTCTCCGTTGATCGTCCAACGCTTGAACGTTTGTTCATGCAAGCGGAGATCGACGGAGAGGCGGAGCTGCGCGGCTTCCTGGCCAAGCACCTCAATATTGAAATCGGCTTGGCGCTCATGTCGGACGCCTGGGTCGGCGCTGAATTCTGGGAGCCCCAGACGGCGACATGGCTCACTCTGGATGTACTTCTTGATCGATGCGAAGTCGTCGATGTCGGGGGAGACGGGGGCGGCCTGGACGACTTGCTCGGCCTTGCGGTCATTGGGCGGGAGGCCGGAACGCGCAGATGGTTTCACTGGGCACACGCCTGGGCGCATCCATCGGTGCTGGAGCGGCGCAAGTCGGAAGCTCCACGGCTCAAGGACCTAGAGGCGGTTGGCGACTTGACAATCGTCAAGCGCATTGGGGACGACGTTGAGCAATTCGCCGCCATCGTCAAGCGCATCAACGAGACCGGGTTGCTGGATAAGGTCGGCCTCGATCCTGCGGGAATTGGCTCGGTGCTCGATGCACTGGCTGATGCGGGTGTCGAGGAAGACAAGATCGTTGGCATTTCCCAAGGTTGGAAACTGACGGGTGCGATCAAGACAACGGAGCGCAAGCTTGCAGAGGGCACGCTTCTGCACTGCGGGCAACCATTGATGGCCTGGTCATGTGGCAACGCCAAAGGGGTGCCCTCAGCCAACGCTTTCTTGATCACCAAGCAAGCTTCCGGCACAGCCAAGATCGACCCGCTGATGGCTACATTCAACGCTGTTTCTCTGATCAGCCTCAATCCTGAAGGCCGCGGGGGAATGGACAACTTTATGGCAGGCATTCGGGACCCACTGATCGCATGAACGCACTGTACTTTTTTTACGCTTGCGCCGTGGCGGCCTTCTGTCTTGCATGCGCCGGGGTCTGGGTCCTGGCTGGCACTGGCTGGGCCTTGCTGGCTGGATCGGCGAGCTTCTTCTGCGTCGCCGGCTTCCTTCGTCGAGGGCTGATCAGTGATTAAAAGCCTATCCCAAGCGTTGGGGGCTGCTGCGGTTAAGCCCTCAGCCAGTATGAGCGAATGGTTTGGCAAGACCGTCAAGCTATCGGATGGCGGATTCTGGGGTGCTTTCCTCGGCGCGTCTTCCAGCAGTGGGAAGTCGGTCAGCGTGGACAAGGCGCTGCGCCTTTCCACGGTGTGGGCCTGTGTTCGTATTATCTCGACCTCCGTCGCTGGCTTGCCGCTCAGTATCTACAAGCGGATGCCGGATGGGAGTCGTGAGAGTGCGCGGGACTTTCCACTGTACGACGTGGTGCATACCAGCCCGAACGAGGATATGGCTGCTTTCCATTTTTGGCAGGCGGTAGTTGCCTCGATGCTGCTTTGGGGAAACGCTTATTGCGAGATACATCGCTCTGCCGGTCGTGTCATCGCGTTGGACTTTCTGATGCCCTCGCGGGTCGAGCTAGAGTTCGATGACGATGGCCGACTGAGGTACTACTTCAGGCCGCGGAAGGGGGCGCGACGGGAGATCGAGCGACAGAATATGTTGCACATCCCGGCTTTTAGCCTGGATGGCAGGGTTGGTCTTTCCGCCATTCGCTACGGGGCGGACGTGTTCGGCGCGGCGATGTCAGCAGATGACGCCGCAAATAGCACCTTCCGTAACGGCATGATGCCTACGGTGGCTTTTTCGGTAGACAAGACGCTGAACCCCGCACAGCGTGTTGAGTTTCGCGAGTACGTCAAGACGATCTCCGGGGCTTTGAATGCCGGCAAAAGCCCAGTTCTTGAGCAAGGGGTGAAGCCTGAAATGATTGGCATCAACCCTGCGGATGCGCAGCTGCTCGAATCGAGAGGGCATAGCATCGAGGAAATCTGCCGGTGGTTCGGCGTACCACCCTGGATGGTGATGAAAACCGACAAGGGCAGTAATTGGGGGACTGGTCTGGAGCAGCAGCAGATTGCTTTTCTGACCTACTGCATCATGTCCTACACCGCTCCGATTGAGCAGTGTGTGAACAAGTGGTGCATGACAGCAGTGGACCGGATCACCTTCTACTCGGAGTTCTCGCTGGAGGCGTTCCTGCGTGCAGACAGCTCCGGGCGGGCATCCTATCTCAGCACCATGGGACAAAACGGCTACATGACCCGCAATGAGGGCCGGCGCAAGGAGAATCTTCCGAGCATGCCCGGCGGGGACGTGCTCACTGTTCAATCCAACCTGGTACCGCTTGATCAACTTGGCAAGCAAAACGACGGGCACGCGGCTCGTGACGCCCTGAAAGCATGGCTGCAGGAAGGCGGCAGCAACCCTCGGGAGTAACCCATGAAACACAAAATTCAGTCTCGCGGCCTGCGCAGCGAGATAAGCCCGCGCGCGCTCGAAAAATGGAATCCTGCGATCCAGGCTGCCGTAGAGAGCACCTCGGACACCATCACAATCTACGGCGTCATTGGCGAGGATTGGTACGGCGAGGGTGTGACCTTGAGTCGGATCGATAGTGCTCTGCGTGCCATCGGCGACAAGGATGTGACGGTTTACATCAACTCGCCAGGTGGCGACATGTTCGAGGGCATCGCCATCTACAACCGTCTGCTTGAGCACAAGCACAGGGTCACCACCAAGGTTCTCGGCATGGCCGCCAGTGCCGCCTCGATCATCTACCTGGCTGGCTCGGACCGGCAGGTAGCCAGCAGCGCATTTCTGATGATCCACAACTGCTGGACCTGGTTAGCCGGTAATCGCCATTACCTGCGCGCCGTAGCGGACGATATGCAGGAGTTCGATGCTGCAATGGCCGACCTCTATGCCGAAACCAGCGGCCAGTCTGCCGCCGATATGGCAGAGCTGATGGACGACGAAACCTACATCCGCGGCAAGCGGGCGGTGGAGCTTGGATTGGCCACCGGCCTGCTTTCGTCGAGCGAGATCGCGGAGCGGGAGACGACGGAGTCCACTCAAGCAAATGCGCTTAAAGCCATGGACGTGGCACTGGCCAAGGCGGGCATGACCCGCTCAGAGCGCCGCGAGCTTTTCGCCAATTTCAAGTCCGGTATGCCTCGCGCTACCGGCGGGGGTACGCATAACGCTGCCCCGACCGATAAGCCCCGCGCTGTCGCGCCAGACCTCTCCGCCTCACTGAGCGCGGCAACCAATCTCCTCAATTCTCTGAAAGGAAAGTGACAATGGACTTTGAAGCCCAAGTCAAAGAACTCAACGCCAGCCTCAAGGGCATTGGCGACCAGATCAAAAACCAGGCCGAGGCGACCGAAAAGCAGCTCAAAGCTTCTGGCGAGATGAGCGCTGAAACGAAGGCGAAGGTCGACGAACTGCTGGTCAAGCAGGGTGAGCTTCAGGCGCGTCTGGGCGAGGCTGAGCAGAAGCTTGTAAATGCAAGCCGGGATCGCAATCACCAGGAGGAGCCCCAGAAGTCGGTTGGCGCTCTGGTGATCGAGAGCGACGAAATGAAGGATATGAACTCGTCCTTCCGTGGTTCGCGCCGCGTGTCGGTGCCGCGTGCAGCCATCACTACCGCGACCGGCGGTGACTTGGTCGCCCCGCAACGCCTTGCGGGTGTCGTCGCGCCGCCTCAACGCCGGCTGACCATCCGCGACCTGGTGGCGCCGGGCACCACGGAATCGAACTCCATCGAGTACATCCGCGAGACAGGCTACACCAACAACGCGCGGACGGTGGCAGAGGGTACCGCGAAGCCATATTCCGATATCACCTTTGCTCTGGCTACCGCGAACGTCCGCACCATTGCCCACCTGTTCAAGGCGAGCCGGCAGATGCTGGACGATGCAAAGGCCTTGCAGAGCTACATCGACGCCCGAGCCCGTTACGGTCTACTGATGGCCGAGGAGGCGCAGCTGCTCTACGGCAACGGTACCGGTGCCAACCTGCAGGGCCTGATGACCGTCGCCCAGCTGTATGCCGCGCCTAGTGGCGTAACCGTCGTCGGCGAGCAGCGTATCGACAGGCTGCGTCTGGCGCTGCTCCAGGCCGAACTGGCCGAGTTCCCCTCGGACGGGATCGTGCTGAACCCTATCGACTGGGCAGCAATCGAGCTGACCAAGGATGGTGAGGGTCGCTACATCATCGGCCAGCCGCAAGAAGGCACCAGTGCCAAGCTCTGGAACCGTCCGGTGGTGTCGACCCAGGCTATGACGCAGGACGACTTCCTGGTGGGCGCGTTCAAGCTCGGCGCACAGATCTACGACCGCATGGAAATCGAAGTGTTGATCTCGACTGAGAACGACAAGGACTTCGAAAACAATATGGCGTCCATCCGAGCCGAGGAGCGCCTGGCGTTTGCCATCTACCGCGAAGAGGCCTTCGTCACTGGGCCTCTCACCGGAACGCCTTAAACAATCCGTAGCGAGGCGTCAGCAATGGCGCCTAACAGGAGAATATTCATGGCACGCAAGATCACCACACAGTCAGCCGGCCAGTCGGAAGCCTCCACGGCGCAAGCTTCGAAGTCCGCTGATGCTCAACCTGGCAGTCCGGAGCCCTCTGCTGCCGAGCTGAGCTTGCCGCTCGGCTCGGCAGGTGAAACCAAAATCGAAACCGTGGCCAGTGGCGCCGATGGTGCCGGCGTCACTGATCTGACCGTGCCAGTCGAAGATGCGGCGGCTGGTCAGGTAGTCGCCGGGGCCGCGGCAGCTGGTTCCGAGACCCCGCTTAACAAAGGTTTCCCTGAAACTGGCGGCTCAACGGCAGGCGAGTCCACCGATGTTGATGCAGCCGACACAGGTGGCATTGATCCGGACAGTGTTCACGCTGACGCTGACGCTGACGCTGACGAGGATGCCAGTGTCGATACCGGCGTGGAGTCGCCGGCCAACGCCAACCCTCTGGCCGTGCAGATCTATCCGCTGCGCTCTTACATGGATGCAGGCGAGCTGCGTCGGCGGGGAGGGGCTGCTTATACGGCGCCTCGGCGACACGCCGAGGATCTGGTGCAAAGGAAGCTGGCATCTTTCGAGCCGCTTGAGGATTGAGCGATGCCGGTTATCAGTATGCAAATTGCTCGGCACCATCTTCGGGATCCCGAAGACGATGACGAGTATCTTGAGCTTCTGGTAGAGGCGGCCGAAGGTCAGGCAATGGACTATTTGAACCGCCGCTTTTACGCCGATCAGCAATCGTTGGATGCGGCGATCGCCGCAGGCGAGGCCGGAGACTTTCCGATGCTCAGCAATAAGCAGATCAAGGCTGCCTGCCTCCTGATCCTGGGTCATCTCTACGCAAACCGTGAAGATGTTGTGACCGGCACTATCGCTACCGCGATGCCTAGAGGGTCTGAAGCGCTGCTGACTCCCCATCGTATCGGGTGGGGGGTATGAGGGCCGGACCGCTCAGGAATCGCTGCCGACTTACCAGGAGTGAGCGAGTCCAGAATGATACGGGCGGCTACGACCAGGTCTGGGTCGAGGCCGGCGAAATCTGGGCGGAAGTTACCCTGCCTACCGGTCGCGTATCTCCAGTAGCTGAGCAGCTCCAGGCTGTGGTCAGCGCCGAGATCCGCATCAGGCCTCGTTCAGATATCGCCGCCGGCTGGCGGCTTACCGAGAAACGCAGCGGCGTTACCTACAAGGTCGAGGCAGTGCTGCCCAACAACGATCGGGACATGCTGCGCCTTCTGTGCTCCAGTGTCCCCAATCCATGAGGTGAACCATGAAGATTCGTGCATTGGGCGTGCTTACCGGTGCTTCCGGAGATCGCGCGAAGGGCGAGGAGTTTGTCGTCGACAAGGAGTACGGGGAGGGCTTGGTCACCCGCGGTTATGCCGAAGAAGTTGTCGAGGCAGCCGCCGACAAGCCGGCCCGCCCGGCAAAACCCGAAAGCGCCAAGGAGTAGGTCATGGCCAGGCGCTCGAGTATCCGAGGCGACATCCGGTTGCGCCGGACCCTTCGGGCCATCCACAAGACCATGGACAACGAGCTCAGGCCGGCGGTTGAGCGGTCAGCGGATCGGATACTCGCCACCCAGAGGCAACTGATCCCCAAGGACACTGGGGCGGCAGCTGCTGCGCTGAGGGTCTATGTCTCGCCCAGCGGCCTGGATGCTCAGGTCGGTATTCGAGGTAAGCGTGACAATCGTCGGTTCTTCTACCTGCGCTTCCTAGAGTTCGGCACCAAGGGCTATTCCGGGTCGATGTACCGGCGGGCTGATGCCAGTGCGGTTGGCGGAGCTCATACCACCAACCGCGACAAATCGAAACTGCGGCAGCCGCGCGGAACTAAGAACAAATCCGATGGGACGAGCTTCTTCGGCAAGTACCCCGATGTTCCGGCCCGGCCAGCCCACCCATGGATACGACCCTCGATCGATGTGAACAGGGAGTTCGTGCTGGCTGACATTGAGGCGGCGGTCCGCCTGACCCTGCGGAAGGCTGCCCGAGGATTCGAAAATGGCTGATCCATCTGTAGCGCTGCAGAAAGCTCTATTCGCCAGGCTGCGCGCCGAGGTGAGCTGTCCGATCTACGATGGCGCGGACATCAACACCCCGAAGCCCTACGTGTCCATCGACCGCGAGATCTCGACGAACATCAGCCCCATCGCCGGCCGCAAGCGGCAGCAGCGCCTGCTGTATCTGTCCGTCTGGTCTGATGCGGTAGGCCAGGCTGAGGTCAAGCGCATCAACGGCGAGGTCGCCGCCGCGCTGGATGAGCGCCGGCTGCCGCTCGAAGTTGGCCGTGCCGTATCGGTCCGGGTTGAGCAGGTCGGCGCCCAGCGCGATGCCGACGGCATCACTTACCAGGGCTCGATCACAGTCCGCGTCATCACCACCCACTGAATCACCTAATGGCCGCGCCGCGGCTCAATCCAATGTGCCTTTGGAGGAACCCCTATGGCCGATGACAACCTCAACACAGCCGCCGGCTGCCGTCTTTTCATTGGCGGCAAGACCGGCGCTGAAACCAAGGCCGAGTACGAGGCCGACACCTACGTTCGCGTTGGCGAGATCGAAGACTTGGGTGAATTCGGTGACACCTTCAGCAGCGTGACTTTCACCTCGCTGGAGGATGGCCGTGTGCGCAAGTACAAGGGCACCGCTGACGCAGGCGACCTCACGGTCACCGTCGGTCTGGACAACGGCGATGCCGGTCAGAACGCCGTGAAGACTGCTCACAAGGATCGTAGCAAGGGTGACTACAACATCAAGATCACCCTCAACGATGGTGATCCGGATGCTACACCGGTGATCGCGCCGACCACCTTCTACCTGCGCGGAAAGGTGATGAACAACACTGTCGCCCCGGGTGCGGCCGACAACGTTGTTCGCCGCAACGTGACCATCGGTATCAACTCCGAGATCCTGGAGCTGCTGCCAGCAGCCGTAACCCCATAACCACCGAGGCAGCCCATGAGCGAAGCTTTGCACGGCACCGTCACTCTGGTGATTGGCGCCCGAACCTACACCTTGCAGCCCACGCTCGAAGCGGCGCTGCGCATTGAAAGCCACTTCGGCGGCCTGCGCGGTGCGCTGGAGTCGATGCGGATGCTGAGCATCGGCTCCAGTGCTGAGGTCGTCCTTGCCGGCGCCGGCCTGGGGCGAGACCAGCACGCTGTCGTTGCCTCCGAGATCTTCCGCTCTGGCGTAGCCTCGGTGGCCGGCAAGCTGACCGAGTACATCACCCTCCTCCTGAATCCGGTCCCGCCGAGCGTGGCCGAGCGGGGAAAGGCCGAGGCGGTCAGCACAGCGCAGTGAGAAACGGGAGCTACGTCGATTATCTGTTCGGCGTGGCTACCGGCTGGCTCGGCTGGCCGCCGGAAACTGCCTGGAAGACGCCGATCCCCCAAATCATGATCGCCCTGGACGCGCGCCTGGATTGGATGGGGCGCGGCCATGCGCAACAGCAGCCAGCCACCCAGAAGAGGGCCAGCGTGTCCGATCGCCTTAAGGCCTTCCTGCGGGGGCGAGGGCAGTAGTCAATAGCGTCAATTGCCGGATAGAGAAATGGCCGACCAACAAATTCAGGGCATGCTGGTCCAGATCGAGGCCACCACCGCCCAGCTGCGCCGAGAGCTCGCCGAGGGCGATCGGGTTGTCGCCCGCACTACGCAGTCCATGGATCGTAACCTGGCCAAGGTTGATTCGGCCTTCGATAGCACTGGAAGCGCAGCCCAGCAGGCCGGCGCGTTGATCCGGGGCGCATTCGCAGCAGTGGCCGGTGCCGGCCTGGTGGGCGGTATCATCCGGCAGGTGGATGCATACGGCCAGATGGCCGACCGGATGAAGGCTGCCGCTGGCGGCGCGGGCGAGTACCAGGTGGTGCAAGAGCACCTGCTCCAGACCGCCAACGAAACCTACCGCCCGCTGGCCGAGGCGCAAGAGCTTTACATCCGTACGGCAGACGTCATGCGAAGCCTGGGCTTCAACACCCAGCAGACGCTCGATATCACCGATTCCTTCAGCTTCCTTCTGGTGACCAATGCCGCTTCCGCTGACAAGGCCGGTTCTGCCCTGGACTCCTACTCCAAGGCCCTCCAGACCGGAAAGCTTGAGGCTGATGACTGGGTTTCGATCCAGCAGGCCATGCCGACCGTCGTGCAGGCCATCGCCAGTGCAACCGGCAAGAGCGCGGAAGAGGTTCGCAAGCTCGGCGTGGAGGGCAAGCTCTCAATTGAAACGCTGAACGCCGGCCTGCTGAATACCGTCGATACCAACCGCAAAGCTGCGGCGGAGATGTCGACCAGCGTCCAAGACGCAATGGTGAATATCGGCAATGCCATCAGTGTCTTTCTTGGCAAAACAGAGGAAAGCACCGGCGTAGTGGGCGGCCTGGCGGCTGTTCTGGTTACTGTGGCTGACAACATCGGCACTGTGGCCGCCGTGATGGGTGGCGCTGGTGCTGCGGCGATCACCCTATACGTCGCCAAGGCCGGTCTTGCCTTGAAGGCTGCTCTTGCCCAGCGTGCTGCCGATATTCAGGCGGCCCAATCCGCCTTGCGCGCCGCCGACGCCCAGCGCATCTATGCCCAGGCGCAGATTCAGCAGGCCCAAGCATCACTCGCAGCAGCAACCGGCATGCAGCGTCTTTCGCTCGTACAGGCGCAGTTGATTCCGAAGCAGGCGGTGCTGAAGGCCTCAACCGATGCGCTGGCCATTGCCCAGGCCAATCTCACTCGCGTGACGACAGGCGGCCTTCTTGCCGCGCTTGGTGGCCCGATGGGGCTGGCGATCCTCGCCGGCACCGCGGCGGCCAGCTTCCTTCTGCTGGGTGGAAATGCCGATAAGGCCAGCGTCAGCATGGAGGACATGCAGAAGCCGGTCGCGCAGCTGCGCGAGGAGTTCGGCAAGCTCAATCGTGACCAGCGCGAAGCCTCGCTGGTGAAGTGGAAGCAGGAGCAGATTACTGCTGCCGACCAGGTCAAGGATGCCTATGGCGACCTGGCCCAGGCCATCCGTTCGGCGGTCGTGACGGCCCCGGCGCGTGACTCTGGCGGGCGATACAGTCAGCAGTTGAGCGACTTCCAGGAGGTGGTCGCCAAGCTCGGCGAGGCCCGCAAGGCTGGCGGTGATCTATCTCCGATTCTTCAGGAGGTCGGTGATCGCCTGAAGATCGCGCCGGCGACAGTGCAGCAATGGGTCACCCAGGCCGGGGCCGTCAGCGATGCGGACCAGCGCTCCCGGCTGATCGCGGAAACCCTGCGGGTCCTGACCGGCGTCACGGAAGAGAACACTGTCGCGACCGGTGCCAACAACGCCGCTAAGGCGGGCATGTCCAGCGCCGGCCAGACCTACCTGGACACGCTGCAAAAGCAACTCGCCGGGCTGCAAGACAATGGCGATGCCGTGAAGGCTGCAAACCGGCACATCGCCGAGAACGCCGAGCTTACCGAGACGGATCGTCAGGCGATTCTCTCGGCGGCCAATGCCATCGAATCCCAGAAGAAGGCGAACAAGGATGCGCAGGACGCCAGCAAGGACCGCACCAAGTCGCTCAAGGATGAGCTGAAAGCCCTTGATGCCATCATCGACCGCGCGCTGCCGGAGAAAAAGCGCCTGGAGGATTTGGCCGAAGGGGTGAAGGGACTGCGCAAGGCGCACGCAGAAGGCAAGGTCACCGCCGCCGAGATGGAGCTCGGCATCAAGAACCTGAACCAGGCCTACGGCGAAGACACCATCCAGAAGCGGGTGCAGGAGGAGCAGAAGCTGGCGGAGATTCGCCGGAGCAGCGCAGAGGCATACCGCAAGTCCATGGAGGTCGTGCTCCAGGCGCGGCAGGACGCTATCGATGCCGATGTCACCGGGGTCGGTCTTGGCGACAACGAGCGTGAGCAGGCCGACCGGCTGAACGCTGTGCGAGTCAAGTACGCCGAGGCTCGGCGGGCTCTTGAGGAACAGCAGGAAGATGCCTCGCGGCGCCTTGGGCAGACGGCATACCAGCAGCGTTTGGCTGACCTGGCCGAGTATCAGGCCCGCGAGATGCAGATGGAGGTCGATGGGTACGACGCGCGCCTGGCCGCCCAGGGCAACTACCGGAATGGCGCTCGCCGCGCCTGGCAGAACATTCAGGCCGATGCCGCCGATGTCGCCGGGGCTTCCGATGACATGCTCACCACCGGCTTCAACACAGCGCGCGACTCCATCGCTGAATTCGCTCGTACCGGCAAGGCTAGTTTCAAGGACTTCGCGAGCAGCGTCATTGCGGACATGGCCAGGATCGCCAGTCAACAGGCCGCCAGTTCTCTGCTGAGCGGCCTGGTGGGCATGGGGATTTCGGCTGCTGGCTCCTACTTCGGCGGTGGAGCGACTTCCGCCGGCTCAACCCAGGCGGGCTACAGCCCTGAAATCATCGACGCCTGGGCAGCAACCCAAGCCAAGGGCGGCGCCTGGTACGGCGGTGTGCAGAAGTTCGCCAAGGGCGGCGCTTTCACCAACTCCATCGTCAACACCCCGACAGCGTTTGGCATGAGCGGAGGTCAGTCAGGGCTGATGGGAGAGGCCGGTCCTGAGGCCATCATGCCGCTGGCCAGGGGCTCGGACGGGTCGCTGGGAGTGCGAATGGTGGGCGGCGCGACTGGTGGCACCACCGTGCAGATCAATGCGCCCGTGGCGATTACAGTCGAGGACCGCAGTTCGGACGGTATGGAACTTGATGCAGCCGCGCTGCAGCAGAACATGGAGAGGGGGATGCGCTCGGTTGCTGACAAGGCGATTGCTGATTCCTGGCGGCCCGGAGGAACCAGCCACCGAAATGTGAACGGGAGGAGTTGATGGCAATCGAGACGTTCACCTGGGAACCCGACGACGAGGCGACCTCGGACGGGACCTTCCGGGTCCGCAAATCCAAGTTCGGCGACGGCTATGTACAGACCAGTGGCGACGGACTCAACAGCGAGGAGGATCCCTGGTCGCTCACGTTTGGCGGTACCGAGGAGGAGGTGGCGCCGATCCTGGACTTTGTCCGCCGGCATGGCGGCTATCGGTCTTTCCTTTGGACGCCACCGGGCGATGACCTCGGCATGTACCAATGCCCGACGTTCCGGCGGCAGCGCAGGCCGGGAGGGATCGTCACTCTTTCACTCAGCTTCGAAAGGGCCTATCACCCATGAGCTTTGTCGCGCAGATTCAAAAGCTGGAGCCTGGCTCGGAGATCATGCTGTTCGAGCTGGACGGCAGCGACTTCGGCGCGGATATCCTGCGCTTCCACGGGCACTCGATCCCGCACACCGCCGACGAGCTTCGCGCCGCCGGTACCGATGCCGATCAGCTTCCGGCCAAGTCGATCTGGTGGCAGGGCGAGGAATACGGCGCCTGGCCCATCCAGATCGAGGGGATCGAGGCGAATTCGGACGGTACAGCCGTCCGGCCCCGGGTGTCGGTGGGTAATGTCACAGGCCGGATAACTGCCTTGTGCCTTGCCTTCGACGACCTGCTGGAGTTCAAGCTGACCATTCGCCATACGCTGGGGCAGTTCCTGGATGCTGAGAATTTCCCGGGCGGCAACGTCGATGCCGACCCTACCCAGGAAAGCATCGAGATCTGGTTCATCGACCAGAAGGTGTCGGAAAACGGTGAGCAAGTGAGCTGGGAGCTGGCCAGCCCCGGGGATGTGGGCGGAGAAACCATTGGCCGGCAGATGACGCAGCTTTGCCACTGGGCAATGACCAACGGATACCGCGGCCCTGACTGTGGTTACACCGGGCCCTACTACGACATGGACGGCAACCCGACTGATGACCCCGCGAAGGACCAGTGCAACGGCTGTCTCGACAGCGGCTGTATCGTCCGCCATGGCGCTGGTAACCCTATCCCCTTCGGCGGCTTCCCCGCCGTTTCCCTGATCGCCAGGAGCTGATGATGCTGAAGCACATCCTTGCCGCCATGCAGCAGCACGCCGCGGCAGAGTACCCGCGCGAGTGCTGTGGATTGCTGCTGGCGGTCGGGCGCAAGCAGGTCTACTTCCCGTGCACTAATACGGCTACCGAGCCGACCGAGGAGTTCCGGATTGCCCCGGAGCAGTACTCCGAGGCGGAAGACCGGGGCCAGGTGATCGGCATCGTGCACTCGCACCCGGATGCCGCCAGCAGGCCCTCGCCGCGCGACCTGGCTATGTGCGAGGCCACGGGATTGCCCTGGCACATCCTGTCCTGGCCGGAGGGCGATCTGCGCACCATCACCCCGACCGGCGACACGCCGCTGCTCGGCAGGCCATTCGTGCACGGCGCATGGGACTGTTGGCAGATCTGCGCAGACTGGTATGCACGGGAGTGGGGGCTTGAGTTCCCAGCCTACGCGCGGGAAGAGGGGTGGTGGGAGAGAGCGGAAGGCCCGAGCCTCTATGAGCAGGCCTACGAGGCTGCCGGATTTCAGCAGGTCAGCCAGCCACAGCGCGGCGACATGATCGTCATGGCCGTGGGGCGCACTGCGCACCCGAATCATGCTGGTATCTACCTCGGTGCAGATCCGGCTCTGCCAGGCGAGCAGACCGAGGTGTTCGGCCCTGGCCCATTCCTTCTGCACCACCTGTACGGCAGACCCTCGGAGATCATAGTTTTCGGCGGGCCTTGGCTCGAACGTACACGGTTTGCCCTGCGTCATCGACGCTCGCATTGAGATACGCTATTGCGAGCAAACCACCTGTGGACGGGGGAGCCAATGATTTATGGACTATGCTGTGCTACGACTCTGATGCTAGATTGGCTTTAAACTATTTTGGCCGCACCTGATATAGTTCGTTACTCAGGTTTTGGAGCATGGATTCAGTGAGTGGAGAAGGCGGTTTTTGGGATATCGGGCCCCATGATCCCATAAATGTTGAGCATGCTTGGCGAGAGTTTGTGCGCTTGGCTGATGGGTATGTTGTAGAGGATTTAGTTCCTGAGCCAAGAAACTTTCAAAATGCTGATTTCTTTTTTCCTAAAATACCGACAGTGGTAGAGTTAAAAGAGATTGTGACGGAGTTTGAGAAGTCAGCATCCTTTCAAAAAGGTATGGTGCCACTCCTTAAGAGGGCTGCTGAGGAGCAGCCAGGCTGGTTGCCCTTCAATGCTGACGATGATTATCCATGTCCTGCTTGGTTTTCAGATGAAGTAATTCGATTATTTCGACCTCCCATCTCTCGGATTCTTAAGAAGGCGAATGGTCAGATAAAGCAGACAAAGTTGCACTTTGGTGCTTCTGATTCAACTGGGATTCTGGTTCTTGTTAATGACGGTTTTACTGCACTTGAGCCTCATTTTGTAAGAGATCTTGCAAGGAGTCTGTTAATGACTTCATATTCCTCAATTGACTGCTTTATATACGCAACTGTGAATCGTTATGTGCAGGTGAATGATTCTGATGTGCCAAGACTGCTTTGGATGCCGTATTATAGTGAGCGCGCCCCAGATGATTTTCATCGATTTGTAGATGACCTTGGGCGTAGATGGTTTGCATTTCTGGATACAAAGATCGGAGGTTTCACTGAACCGTCATGGGAAGTTTCGCGAGATTCTGATTGCGATGTTTCTCTTCAATTCCGAGCAATCGTGCCGCCGAGAGATGAATAGTCCAGCTAAGCGCCGGGCTTTCTGAGTTTGGTTTTTCACCTAGCGGCAAGCACACAGTGGTCGAATAGCTCTTGGTGTTTGGTTATTGAACTTAGGACATCGTCGTAATGTGAGAGCATGTCGAGGACTATATGGCGAGATCGGGAGTGGATGGGCATCCCAACTGGAGGCGGTTCATCAACGATCTTGTACTCGGATAGGGTTGGCATCCCGCGGAATCGGTCAATGAGAAGGACGCGTACGCTCATCAAAGCATGAGGGCCCTAAGGCTTCATAGATTTTTTGGTCAGCTTTGCATGCCAAGCACTCCTCGTTGCAGCGTAGAAAGCACGTTTACGGTGTAAGACAGGATATGGATGCCCTAGATATAAATGCTGATTTCTAACGCTAATGAAAAACGATGACCTCTGCTCTGGCGGATTGAAATCGCAGCTACGCTCTCATGGTGGCTATAAGCCACTCATGACAAGGAGCGTAGCATGAGATACTTAATTCTAGCGTTTTGCCTAACGCCGTTGACGGGATGCTTTCAGCAGATTGCGCAGCCAAGCGATATAACCTTGGTTGATGCAATGACTCAAGTGGGTCAAGGCCTCAGCGCTATGCGACAAGCCCAGGGGGACGTCAAAACAGGGCTGATTGCTGAATCTGCTGAGGTGACATTTAGAATTGCTGCTGATGCAAAGAACGGGGGAAAACTAAAGGTTGATCTTTCCGCCCCTGCCGTCAGTGATGGTGTCGGTGTAGGTGGCGAGCTATCAGGGGAGCGCTCATCTTCGCGATCCAATACGGTGACAGTGAAGTTCAAGAATGTTCTAGTGTTGCCTAAGGACTCGGTGGGGTACGCCGTGGCAGCGGCCCAGGTAGGATTTGTTCTTGATGGTGCGGCAGCTAAACCAGCTGCTCCCGCAGCACCAGGGGCTCCGGGTGCAGGTGCAGTTAAGCCGGCGGCCCCGGTGGCACCTCCGTCGTCACCAGTGATCTTGCTGCCTGGGGATGTTGCAGGTAGCTGGGTTCAGTCGATCGAGGCCACAGCGGCAGACAGGTGATTATCAACCTGTCTGAGGTCTAGCGAAGGAAATACTGGAGCTCTGGTCGCGACCTATTAATTCTCCAAGCAGTTGAAGCCAAACCCCGGTGCCCCACGGGGTTTCGTTGTTAAGGCGCTAAAATGCTAGATTCATACCTTTCTCAAGGAGGGTTCACATGCGATTTTTGATTTGCGCCGTAGGGATGGCGATGTTGGCGGGGTGTGCAACTTCACCCATTCCGGCGGAGCAAGCGGACCCGGTGCCGAGCTCCCGGTTGTTCGCCTTCCAGTCCTCGTCAAAAGATCAGGCAGTCATCGTGGTTACGAGAGACACTGGTTTTACAGGAGGCGGCTGCAACACCAAGGTCAGCATTGACGGTCGTCGCGCAGCAGAGATTGGTCCAGGTGAGACAGCAAAATTCTATGTGTCCCCCGGCGAGCGGATGCTCTCCGCCTCCTCCTGCGGAAGCGGCTTGAAAGAACGTGAGACCACCATCCAGTCAGGAGGTACGAAGCGATTCAGGATATCAATCGATTCAGCGATGAGTCTCGACTTGTCGCCGACAGCCTATTAACACAAGCCGCCTCCGGGCGGCTTTTTCTTACCTGGAGGAAGCATGGTGGCAACTGTTGCTCACTACTCTCCGATGACCATCATCAAGCTCTCTGGGTCGTTGGCGCAGAAGTTTGGCCGAACACACCGGAGGCAGATCGATAGTGGTCAGGCCTGGGAGGTTTTCAGGGCGCTGAAAGCCACGATTCAGGGCTTCGAAGCGGAGATCAGGCGCCTCGATGGACTTGGTTTGCGCTTCGCCGTGTTCCGTAATCGGAAGAACGTTGGTCTCGAGAGTTTCGAGCTGGGCGGCACTCGTGAGATTCGGATCGCGCCGGTGATTGCAGGTAGCAAGCGAGGGGGGATTCTTCAGACCATCATCGGCGCGGTAATGATCGTTGTGGGAACTTATAGCGGGCAGGCCTGGGCTGTTCAGGGGGGCGTGGCGCTGGTCGCTGGTGGGGTAATCCAGCTGCTCAGCCCCCAGGCCAAGGGACTGTCCCAAAGCGCCGCCCCGGAGAACCTGCCGAGCTACGCCTTCGGCTCAGCCAAGAACACCACGGCCAGCGGCAACCCGGTACCGATCTGCATCGGCAAGCGCCGGTGGGGCGGGGCAATCATTTCGGCTTCGATCTACGCCGAAGACAAAACCTGACTCGAACGCTACGAACCAGCCGCCTCCGGGCGGTTTTTTATTGCCTGGAGGAAACATGAGCGCAGCACTTCAGCTCGACGTCGCCGGCGCCAAGGGCGGCGAGAGCAAGCCGAAAACCGCGGTAGAGGCACCCGACAGCCTCCGGTCCACCAACATCACCAAGATACTGATTGCGGTCGGCGAGGGTGAGTTCGAGGGTGCGCCCACGGATCGGGATATCTACCTTGACAACACTCCGATCATGGATGCCAGCGGCAACGTCAATTTCCCCGGGGTGAAGTGGGAGTGGCGCCGCGGCTCTGTTGAGCAGGACTACATCCAGGGTATTCCCGCGATCGAAAGCGAGACCACCACCAACGTCGAGCTGCGCAGCGACAACCCGTTCGTGCGCTCGCTGAGCAACACCCAGCTCTCGGCCGTGCGCGTCCGTTTCTCATGGCCGCGCCTGGCACAGCAGGACAGCAGCGGCAACACTAACGGCTACCGCATTGAGTACGCCATCGACGTGGCCACTGATGGCGGCGCCTACACCGAGGCTCACCGCGGCGCCGTAGACGGCAAGACCACCACCGGCTACCAGCGCTCCGTGCGTGTCGACCTGCCGACGGCTATATCCGGCTGGATGTTCCGCGTCCGCCGGATCACACCTAACGCCAACAGCGGCACCATCGCCGACACCATGACCGTCGCCGGCTTCACCGAGATCATCGACCAGAAGCTGCGCTACCCGAACACCGCGCTGCTCTACATTGAGTTCGATGCCCAGCAGTTCCAGAACACCCCGTCCGTAACCGTCGATTGCAAAGCCCGCCGCTGGCCAGTGCCGAGCAACTACGATCCTGAAACCCGAACCTACAGCGGGATCTGGGACGGTACGTTCAAGCAGGCCTGGACCAACAATCCGGTGTGGGCGACCTACGGGATCTGCGTCGAAGATCGTTTCGGCCTGGGCAAGCGCATCCAGAGCTGGATGGTGGACAAGTGGGAGATGTACCGCATCGCCCAGTACTGCGACCAACTGGTGCCTGACGGAGTCGGCGGCATGGAACCTCGCTATCTCTGCGATGTGAACCTGCAGGGCAGGGCCGAGGCTTGGACGCTGTTGCGCGATCTGTCCGCGATCTACCGCGGCATGGTGTACTGGGCCCAGGGCGCACTGTTCATGCAGGCTGACATGCCCCGGGCGCAGGACATCGACTATGTCTTCACGCGTGCGAACGTCATCGACGGTGACTTTGTGTACGGCGGGGCCGAGCGCGGCACCCACTACAGTCGTGCCCTGGTCAGCTACGACAATCCGGCGAACAACTATGACACCGACGTCATTCCGGTCACTGACCTGGCGCTGCAGCGCCGGTACCGGGATCGGCCTATCGAGCTATCCGCCATCGGCTGCACCCGGGCCAGCGAGGCCCAGCGCCGCGGGAAGTGGGCGCTGCTGAGCAACAACCAGGACCGCACCGTCACCTTCAAGACCGGGATGGAAGGCGCGAACGTGCTGCCGGGGTACGTCATTCCGGTTGCCGATGAGCTCGTCGCCGGCAGGCCGAACGGCGGCCGAATCTCCGCTGTTGCTGGGCGCACCGTGACGTTAGACCGCGACACCCCGATCAAGCCCGGCGACCGCCTGATCGTGAACCTTCCCAATGGCACGGCCCAGGGTCGCACCGTTGAGTCTGTTGCGGGCCGTGCCGTGACGGTGACTGTCGCCTATGCGCTTCAGCCCGAGCCGCAGCTTCAGTGGGCAATCGACTACGAGGACCTGGCCGTCCAGATGTTCCGAGTGCTGAAGCGTACCCGCACAACCGAGGGCGAGTACGAGTTCACTGCCCTGGAGTTCAACCCAAGCAAGTTCGCGGCTATCGATACCGGCGCCAAGCTGGACGAGCGCCCAATCAGCGTGATTCCAGTGACCACTGTGCCACCACCGGCGAGCGTGAGCCTGTCGTCCGGCTACGCGGTTGACCAGGGTATCGCTGTCAGCACCATGACGATCGCCTGGCCTGCGGTCGAGGGCGCCGTCGCGTACGACGTTGAGTGGCGCAAGGACAACGGGAACTGGGTCCGCCTGCAGCGCACCGGAACCACCAGCGTTGATGTCACCGGGATCTATGCTGGCGCATACCTGGCCCGCGTACGTTCTGTGAGCGGCTTCGACATCACTTCGACCTGGCGCAGCTCCGCGCTGACCGATCTCAAGGGCAAGGAAGGCCTGCCCCCCGCAGTGGCGTTCCTGCAAACCACCCCGCTGGTCTACGGCACACGGTTGAAGTGGGGCTTCCCCGCCGGCGCCGAAGACACGCAGCGCACCGAGATCTGGCAGAGCCAGACTACGAGCCGTGATGACGCGATCAAGCTGGGCGACTACGCATATCCGCAAGCCGAGCATGAGCTGCACGGCCTAGTGCCAGGCGCGTCGTTTTTCTATTGGGCGCGCCTCATCGACCGGTCCGGCAACATCGGCCCGTGGTATCCGGCCGGCGTCGGCGTCAATGGCCAGTCCAGCAGCAACCAGGCTGAGTACGAGGAATATTTCCGGGGGCAGATCGGCGCGAGCGCTCTCTACCAGGAACTGCGCGAGGAGATCGAGAAGATCTCTGGTGATGGTCCGGACTCGGTCAATGGCCGCATCGAAGACGCAAAGCAGGAACTGTACGAACGGATCGACGAGCTGACCGATGCGCTCGCCTACGACGAGGGCAAGGCCTACGCCATCGGCGACGTTGTGCGGGTAGGGCAGCGGCTGTTCCAGGCCCGTGCGGCGGTACCTGCTGGCGCCGCCCCGCCGGACCCTGCCTACTGGATGGATGTCGGGACCATTGCGCAGACCGTCGACGCCCTGGCAATGCAGGTCGAACAGCAGGGCGCAGCGATCGAGGAGCTGGATGGGGTTGTGACCGCCCAGGCCACCAGCATCCAGTCGCTGCGTGCGGCGGCCCGCCCACAGGATGCCAGCGGTGACCTCGCAGATGTAATCAGTGGGTGGTCGGCGCAATCCGGTATTGCCGAGCAGCGGAAAGCGACAGCGACTGAGAAGCGGGCGACCGCCGAACGGTTCCTTGACATGAATGCACGCGTCGACGGCAACACCGCAGGGCTTAGCACCCTTGAGAGCGTTGTGGCGACAGATCGCCAGGCGACCGCTACGCGGCTCGACCAGCTACAGGCCGGGGTCTCTGGCAACACTGCCGCGATCCAGTCGGCAAACGAGGCGCTGGCAGACACTGATCATGCCGTTGCATCGCTCAGCACATTCGCCTCAGCGACGTTCAATGCTCAGCGCGACAGCAGTGGCTCTGGAGCGTTGGCAAATGTCATCGAAGGGTGGGAGTCGAGCGCCAAGTATGCATCGGAGATCAAGCTGCAGGCATCAGAGACGCGCGCGCTTGCTGAGAAGTCAGAGCAACTGGACGCTGCCATCGGCGAGACCGGCGCGAGCGTGCAGCAGGTCAGCCAGGCCGTCGTGGACCTGGATGGAAAAGTGTCTTCGCAGGTGACTATCAAGGCGCAGACCGCTGTCGGCGGCAGGAAGGTCATGGCTGGGCTGGCGCTCGGGAGTGATGGGGAGACGTCGGAGATCCTCGCGTTCGCCCAGCGCTTCGCGATTGTCGATGAATCCACGGGGCAGTTGACGTTGCCGTTCGTTGTCCAAGGCGGCCAGGTCCTCATCAACACCGCGATCATCAGCACGGCGTTTATCCAGCAGATCGTCGCCGGAATGACGATCGTGTCTGCTGCGAAGAACGCGCAAGGCCTTCCGCTCCTGGAGATCAACTTCGCCGCCGGCACATTCGTGCTGCGGGGCCAGGATGCGAACGGCTCGACGCTGCTGAACAATGGAGGGCTGTACGTCTACGACGCCAACGGCGTAGAGCGGACTGCGGTAGGGAGGCTGACCTGATGGCCATTCAATACGGGCTCCGGACGCGGGATGCTGCCGCGGCTGTGACGCTCGATACGACCGTCACGCCTATCCGCTCCCTCAAGATGATGACTGTCACCGGAAATGGGGCATTTGATCAGTACATCTCAGTGCCAGAGATCAACGCCGGATCATTTGTTGTTGTCGACACACTTGAGGATCGGAACGAATTCACGTTTTCGCCGCAAGCGTGGTACAGCCCTGGGCAGCTTCACTTGCGGCAGCCCAGGACAATGACGTGGCAGCTCATGATTCTCTCGCTCGGCAGCGATGTCCCGGCCGCCGGAGGGGCTTACGGCATTCGCACATATAACAACAACACGCTGACCCAGATCGACGCGGTGAACAGGGTGTTGTCCGTGCGATACAACGGTGTCTTCAACATCGGCTTCCAGGGGCCTAATAGCGGAACGCAGATCGACTGGGGGGACGTTACATTCCCGGCGCCGATCACGACATATGAGCGCCCGCTGGTGTTCTTGAACGCTGCGGACTACATGATGGTGGGAAATTTTTCGATTAAAGGAGGGCCAGGTAACTGGACAGGGTTCAGGCTCAGGGCCTGGAACAACCAAACCTTTCATGGGCCGACCGCGCTGTACCCCATGTGGATCAACTGGTACTGCGCGAGCTACCTGGCTCCGACTTCGCCGGCCGGCGCCTACGGCGCTTCAGTGAGGGATGCTGCCAACAACAGGACGTTTGTCACGACCGCAAACCTCGCGCTTCTGAACAGCCAGCCTGCTGCCGACAAGTTCGTGCTGACCGGCACGCCGATCACCAGGCCGAACTACTACGCGCCCAGCGCGCAGATGCCCTGGACCGGCTCGACGGCAGACTACGTCCTCGCCAACGCGCTTTTCTCATGCACGAACATCGGGCAGACAACGCAACCCTTTCGGGCGAACTTCGGCGGCTTTCTGCCGGGCAATCGCTCGATCTTGCAGATGTATTGCGATAACGCAACCAGTGGTGTCGACCCTCTCACATCCAACGGCCGAACTCTTTTTGCATCGCGGCCAATGAAACCTCTATAGGAGCAGCTCCATGTCTTGGTACAGAGCAGGAAGCGTGACGATGACGCCTGGGTCAACCACGGTCATCGGCGTTAATACCGCGTTCGTCGCGAACTGTCGTGTCGGTGATGCATTCCTCGCGCCGAACGGTGCCGTGCACGAAATCACGAACATCGCATCCGATACAGCGCTGTCGATCTATCCGGCGTACGGCAGCACCGACGCATACGCGGTCGGCCCGATGCAGGGCTACGACAAGATGCTGGCGGACAAGGCCGGCGCGATTCTCCAGCAGTGGGGCTCGACGCTTGCCGGCCTGGGAGATGTTGCAAGCCAGGACATCGTCCCGGTTGCCATGGGCGGCACAGGCGGAGCAACGGCAGCAGCAGGCCGGGCAGGTCTCGGCCTCAAGAGCGCTGCCGTGGCTGATGTTATCGGTACAGTCGCCGCCGGCGCGATTATCGAGCGCGGAGAAAACTCCAGCGGCAGCTACACGAAGTATCTCGACGGCTCGCTGACGTGCTGGAGCACGCGGCGTGTACCGAAGACCATGAACGCCGCGTCCGGCTCGCTGTTCTTCAGTGCTATCGAAGCAGCGCTCCCTTACCCAGCGCCGTTCTCGGCAATACCCACAATCAGTATCACTGCAACCGGTGAGTTCGAGTGTTTTACTGTGCCTGCGGGCCTCTCAAATCAGTCAAGCTGGCCAGGCGTCTACATCGCAAGCCAGATCGCGAGGTCTACGGCAGCGACAATCGATATTTGCTATATGGCCCAAGGGAGGTGGAAATAATGCGCATCAAGTTCAGTCCCCAGCGCCGCGATGATCAGTTGAGCGTGGCCCGAGCCGGCGACGCACTGACCGTCAACGGAGTGAAGTTCGACTTCGGTAATCTGCCGCTCGGTGCAACGCTGCCCGCGCGCGCCGCCGACTGCCCCTGGATCTTCGGCGACATCGAAAAAACTGCTGAGGGCGTGCAGGTGACGATTCTCCTTCCGCATGCCGCGGACGCCCCCGAATCTGCTCGCTTCCCGCGCGACATCGTCAATCCGGCCGACGGCGCGATCCTGCTGCCCGGCACCACGGCTCAGGTGTATGCATCTTCGGTACCAGGTGTCATCGACTGGTCTCGGATGATAACCGCCGAGATGAAGGCCGAAGCAGATGCTGCACGCCACCTTGCCGCCGTAGTCGCCGACACCGCATCGCGCCGCGCGGCGGCAGACAGCGCGATCGCTCCGCTCCAGGATGCTGTTGATCTCGACGAAGCCACCGAGGCAGAAGCTGCGCTACTGAAAGAGTGGAAGCGCTACCGCGTTGCGCTCAACCGCTTGCCGGAACAGCCGGGATACCCGAACAGCATCGACTGGCCCGCGCCGCCGGCCTGATCTGCTCCGAATCCACCGACCGCCGCCTGGCGGTATTTTTTTGCCTGGAGAAAACCCATGCGTACATCGCAACGCGGCTTGAACTTGATCAAGTCGTTCGAGGGCCTGCGCCTGCAGGCGTACCAAGACTCGGTCGGCGTCTGGACGATCGGCTACGGCGCGACCCGGGGCGTGAAGCCCGGCATGACGATCACCAAGGACCAGGCCGAGCGGATGCTCCTGAACGATGTGCAGCGCTTCGAGCCCGAAGTGCAGCGGCTGGTCACCGCAAAGCTGAACCAGGATCAGTGGGATGCCCTGGTCTGCTTCACCTACAACCTGGGTGCGGCAAACCTGGAGTCTTCGACACTCCGGCGCCTGCTGAACGCTGGGGACTATGCCGGGGCCGCCGACCAGTTCCCGCGCTGGAACAAGGCCGGTGGCAAGGTGCTCCCGGGCCTGGTGCGTCGCCGCGCCGCTGAGCGCGACCTCTTCCTGGGTGCGGCATGATCTCCGTCCGCACCGCCGGTGCCGCTGCAACCCTGCTGCTGGTTCTCGCGTCGTACTGGGGCGCCTATCAGCATGGCCGCTCGGTCGAGCGTGCTGACTGGGAAAAGGCCTGGGCCGCGCGCGATGCGACAGACAGCGCCGCACGGGCGCAAGCCGAGGCTGATGCCCGGGAAGAAGAACAACGCCGCCAGGCGGCGCAACAGGAGGCGAGAGCCCATGCACAGAAAGAACAAAGCGCTGCGGATATCGATGCTGCTGGCGCTGGCGCTGCTGGCCAGCGGCTGCGCAACGAAGCCAGCAAGCTCGCTGGTTCCGTCGGTTGCCCCGGCACGGATCCCGCCGTTGTCGAGCGAGGCAAGGCAGCCACCCGCGCCGCGCTGGTGCTCTCCGACTTGCTCAGCAGGGCTGATGCGCGAGCGGGAGATCTGGCGGCAGCTTATGATCGCGCCCGAATAGTCGGCCTGGCATGCGAGGCGTCATATCAGTCGCTGGTCAAGTCGGGGTCGTAGCTCGGATGTACGTTTTAGAGCTCCGGCGCCTAGGCGTCGGGACAACTCTAAACACCTCGCCTTCGACACCCCTGTCGTCATTGTAAAGGTCTGTAGTGCTCTGCCGTTTGTGTCCAAGCAGTGCCTTCGTGTCTTGCCCCTGGTCTCGATACAGGCGTTCGGCCAGGGAGCGAATCTCATGGAATGTCGCAGGCCTTTTCCCATCGTCCCAAGTTGATCTGGGCAATGCCAGGTCGCGCTCCGAGGAGAATGCGGAGGTTAGGTAGTTTTTGTGGTATGCCCTTCCACTTTTTTTCGAGATCAGCGGTTCATGCTCTGTCTTTCCTGCTATGCAGCGCTCAACCAGCTTTCGGAGTGTGATGCGCGCGACGTCGAGTCGAAGCTCAAGCGGGATAGCCTGGCGCACTCCGGTCTTCTGTTGGGTAATCAGCAAATGATCTTCAACAACATGAGATGCCCTGAGCTTCACGACATCGCCGATTCGCAGGCCGGTTACCAGGGCGATGTCCATAGCGTCGACCAGCCAATACCGGCCATGCCTGATCGACTGCCTGCGGATCTGCTGGAGTTGCTCGAGCGTGAGCCTGGAGCGGCGCACCAGCGGGCGAGGGCGCTTGAGATGGGTTACAGGATTGAGCCCGACATGCCCGGCCATGATGGCTTCATTAAACAGGTCGTCCGCTTCGATATGCAGGCGCAAGGCCAGATGTTCACACCCTGAGTCGAACACGGCTCGGATTGCTGTTGCGACATCTACAGGGCGGATGGTTGCAATTTTGCGTTCTGGTCCACCGAGGATCTCAACGAGTTTGGAGATCTGCCGGACGCGCCCCGTGAGGGTGTTTGCCTTCAAAGACCTGGTTGCGATCAACTGCCCGAACTCTGCTCCCCATTCTCCAAGGGTCAGCAGCGATGATGGAAGCACAGAACAGCAATGGTGACACAGCATCTGAAATCTCCGTTGTTTTCGGCTGCCTGTTCGGCAGTTGAATGACGGTAGATGTGGTTATCAGTATGGGTATTCTTCCAGCAGCCCGGCCCAGAAATCAGCAACTTGCTTGTTGTGGTAATGAGCTTTCTGATTGAGCGCAATATTTTTTTTGTGAACAGTGTTGTTCTTCTTTTGAACGCACCGGTTCGGCGGAGTTTTCCGATGTTTCCGCCCCGGCTTTCGATAGCGGGAAACCGTCAGAAGCTGTTCGTGCCACGGAATACCTGCTGCAAACTCTAGGCGCATAGTCTCACCATTAAGTGTTGATTTTCTTCACGTTTAGGCCTTCACCATTCTCCCAATCATGCTCTTGAGCCATGTCTGCATAGTCGATAAAGCCTAACTGGAAAGCGGCTTCGTCCAATGCGCCCGCCATGGTCACAGCCTTGATTCTGAGTCCCGAGTCTTCCTCGCCGTCCCTCCACACGTAGAAAAGGTCCATGCTGTTTTTGGCATGCGATACCGCCCAGGCTAAAGCCTTCTTGCCGCTTCCACCGAACTGCCGCTTGAGATATTCCCACGCAGCAGCGAGGTCCTTCTCTGTATCTGGATTTATTAGGGCTTGGACCTGGATCTGTTTCGCCCGGTATTTTGCCGAGGCGGCTCTCTGCGAGTCACTCATAGTCTCACCAGCTCAGCTTCGCGCCTCAGCATGTCGATCATGTAAGCGGCTCCTTGTTCGTCAGATACCTCGACACCCCGGAATCCAAGCAGTTTTGCTGCGCGAGCGGTGTATAGCTGGATATCCAAGGCATCATCGGAATCGATCCCCTCTAGTTGCTGGCGCTCGCTTATGACCTCTTGGGCTGTATCAGGGTCAACATTGAAGCGATCACAAAAGTTCGCGACCAAATCATCCAGAAGCGCAGCGTCCTCATGGAAGAACAAGCCACCGGCGCGGATGATCTCTTTACCAGGCACATCGATGGTGTACGTGATGTATTTGCCAGCGGTCATGACGTAGACCTTGCTAGAGAAAACAGGAACTCTCCGAAGCGACCATCCTCATCGATGCAGGTGATCTCGGCTGGGCTGGTATGGAAGAGCTCGATCATGGGTGTTCTCCTTGGGCGTGGAGTGAGTATACGTATATCATATGATATATGCAATGTAGCGGGGATAGGCAGAGCGGACAGCTGTAAGCGGGCTGAGGGGGCTGCTTATCCCAGCTAAAGCGACTAAAATCGCCGCTTATGAATGAGTATTTTCCCGTCGATTGTGAGGCCACACTTCAGCGGATAGGGCTGATGGTCAAAACCGCGCGTCTCAAGCAGGGTCTACGGCAGCTGGACGTAGCGACCCGCTTCGGTGTGCCAGAGAAATTTGTGCGCCGGATTGAACAGGGCGATCCATCTGTGAACGCAAGGTCGTTGATGTTGGTGCTGTGGGGCCTTGGTCTGATGGAAAGCATATTTCGCTCTCCATACGACAGCCCGGTTCCGTACTCAGTGCTGAGGGAAGATGTTATCGGGCGGCGCGTACGTCACCGGAAAGCGAAGCCAGAAAGCTTCTGATGCTTTGCGCCTAGTACCTGAAGCGACCAAGTAGATGGCAGCAGCCGTTAACATGCGCTAGCGTGTTTTGAATCAACATGCGCGGGCTCATGCGTTATCGTTTGCACTCCACACAGGAGTAGACGTCATGGTCTTGAGGTTGATGGTATTTTTGGTTCTGACCCTTGCGCCGCTGGCCTTTTTGGTAGGGCCTATCATGGCCACTTTCAAAGCCATGGAGGCGCGCAACGAGGTATTGGAATGCGGCTCTAGGAGCGCCGCGGACGTCGATGGTTGTTTGGATTCTGCGCTGAAGAGGCATGAGGCCTGGAATGAAGTGATCCTGAGCATGACCGGACAGCGGCCGCCTAGCCGTGAGCCGGAACTCAAATTGGAGTGACCAGCTCCTCTCCTTGGTTGCGGACATTCCCAACAGCCGTCCCGACCTTGTACCACTCAAAAGCATCCGGGCCTTCGCCGAGGTTGAGCGCCAATTGCTCAGCCTGTTCCTTCGGCGTGTCCGGGGCCATCCATTCTCGAGCAAGCTCAGGCGACAGCACAACAGGCCGGCGGTCGTGCACATCGATCATTCCTCCCAAGGCATCAGCTGTGATGATGACGAAGCCATCATGCTCGCTGCCGGCGAACTGGCCGATGCTGGCGCACAGAGAAGGCTGCCCGTCCCGTCGGCGGATGTAGTACGGCTGCTTCTTCGGGCCGCCTTCGTCAACCCATTCATACCACCCATCGATCGGTGTCACCGCTCGATGCGGCCAGATCGCGCGGAAGAACGCTCCGTGTGCCACCTTCTCGACCCTGGCGTTGATCGGCGCTGCACGATCATTTGCCCAGTGCGGTCGCCATCCCCAGCGCACCAGGTCGGCCCGCAGGCCTGAATCGTCCAAGCGCAGCACGGCAACTGGCGTTGTTGGCGCGACGTTGTAGCGCTGCAGCTGCTGGTCGCCAACATTGTTGACCAGGGCACCAGGCATGCTCAGTGCCGCAACAAAGTCGTGCACGCCGCGGTACTGCGTGAGTCTTCCGCACATCATCAATTCCTCCGGCAGATCCTTCAGCTTAGCTGTCCGGCATCAGTCCATGAGGTCTCGGCAGTGATGGCCGTCGCATCGGCTCGTCAATCGGCGCCCGGACCTTGTCCTTCAATCGCTCATTCAGGCGTCGAGCGCGCTCGCGCTCCTCGTCGTCCCGGGCCAAGTCGATCCCGTAGCTGCATCTGGCGTAGTTGTAGAGGTTTACGTAGTCCACGTATGCGGCATTCGCCCGCTTGTACTCGGCGGTGATCCTGTCGTTCAGCCCTTGATTGATCTCGACCAGGGCCCTGACGATCTCCTTTGTATGGGCCAGCTCCAACTGGAGTCTGTGAATCTCAGCGCAGAGCATGCCGCTCTGGTGCTTGAGCGTATCGATGTAGGTGGGCGAGTCGATGTCGAACCCGGTCGTGTCAATGTCGTAGTCGTTCATGTGCGCCGGTCTGTATTACTGTATGTGCATACAGTATTTCTTGCCGGCGACTTCGGCCAGTACGGTCCGACGAGGTGTTGCTTGGGAGGGGGAATTTGTTCGGCAGAACGCCGGAGGAGGGTATGCGATATCGGCATGACGCCGTGTTAGGCTCAGCCTTGGTTTGTGTGACGCTGCCCGCGCTTCGCCCACGGGTTTCGGAACTGTTCCGAAACTATTCCGGAACTCGGCAGCAGAAGCCCATGTGTAAAGCGGAAAATGTGCACGCCCCAGAAATGCGAAAGCCCCGAAAATTCGGGGCTTTATGATGGCGGAAGCGTAGGGATTCGAACCCTAGGATAGTTGCCCATCGACGGTTTTCAAGACCGTTGCCTTAAACCACTCGGCCACGCTTCCACTTTGTCATGCGGGCGCCATCATACCGAAATGAAACAAGCTGTCAAACTCTCTGCGTGGCCTGTTTCCGAGGGTCTGATATGATCTTTGCAACTCAACGTTTCAAACCCCACAGGAGTGTCGCCATGCGCGAACAGGATTATGCCGTCCATCACGGCCTGCAGGCCGATCAGCAGGAAGTCAGCAAGGTCCTGCGCAACACCTACGGCCTGCTGGCCCTGACCCTGGCGTTCAGCGCCGTCATGGCCTATGTCGCGCAGCAGATGCGCGTCGGCTACCCGAACATCTTCGTCGTGCTGATCGGTTTCTACGGTCTGTTCTTCCTCACCGCCAAGCTGCGTGATTCGGTCTGGGGCCTGGTCTCCACCTTCGCCCTGACCGGCTTCATGGGCTTCCTGCTTGGCCCGATCCTCAACCGCTACTTGGGCATGGCCGGTGGCGCCGAGGTCATCAGCTCGGCCTTCGCCATGACCGCGCTGGTCTTCGGTGGCCTGTCGGCCTACGTGCTGATCACCCGCAAGGACATGAGCTTCCTCAGCGGCTTCATCACCGCTGGCTTCTTCGTCCTGCTGGGCGCGGTGGTCGCGAGCTTCTTCTTCCAGATCAGCGGCCTGCAACTGGCGATCAGCGCCGGCTTCGTACTGTTCTCGTCGGTCTGCATCCTCTTCCAGACCAGCCAGATCATCCACGGCGGCGAGCGCAACTACATCATGGCGACCATCAGCCTGTATGTATCGATCTACAATCTGTTCGTCAGCCTGCTGCAACTGTTCGGCATCATGAGCTCGGACGACTGATCCAGGTGCTGTAATGAAAAAGCCCGCTTCGGCGGGCTTTTTCGTGTCTAGCAAGCGGCCACATTCCCTAGGCTGCTTCCAGCACCGAGATACTCAGTCTCTTCCCCAGGGCAGCCAGCGCCTTCTCCACAGCCTCCATTTTTGACGTGTGGAGAAAGTCCACCAGCCGGTCACCCTGTGTCTGCGAAACACCAAGCAAACGGCACAGATCAGCCTTGCGCATGTCCCGGCTCATCATTTCATTCCAAAGCACGATCTTGGCCACGGTGACGGCAGGCAGGTGGACGATACGCTGCCCTTGCGTCGGGGCGGATGCGGCAGGAATCACGCGACGCTGATCAACATAGATCGACAACGCGCTTTCGATGCCATCCACCGCTTCGCACAGTGCATCTTCGATGTCATCTCCGGCGCTGTTGAACTCCGGCAGGTCGTCGCAGGTGAGTGCGACGCCTGGGTGTTCGTCAGCGTGGGTGGTTACTGGATAGTCAAACACGTTTCGATTCCCTACCTGGCAGCTCTGCGTTGAATGACGCAACGGTAGATCATCGGTAGTGGAGACATTATCTTTTGTAGCATTTCGCAGTAATTGTTCTCGTGTCCGATGAGTCGCGTGGTCTACACATCCCGCGCTGAGCGATACCCGATTGGTAGAGGCGTGTGGCATAAGCACTGGCGGCACGCGGTGGCAGGTGTATAATTTGGCAAATTTTGTCAAAAATAGGCAAAACCATGAGCACCATGAACATTTCTTTGCCAGACGCTCTCAAGTCGTTCGTCGATGAGCAGGTCAGCCAGCGCGGCTACAGCACCAGCAGCGAGTATGTGCGAGAACTGATCCGCAAGGATCAGGACCGTCAGCACTTACGCGGCTTGCTTCTGGCCGGGGCAGAGTCGGCCCCGACGGTCCCCGTGACCGACGACTACTTCGAGTCCCTGCGCGCCAGGGTTCGCAAGGGGCGTGGATGAAGGCAAAGCCCGTTATCCCTCGGTCGGCTGCCATCCAGGATGCAGAGTCCGCTGTCGATTACTACCTGGAGCAGCAGGCTGAGCAAGCTGCACTCGGCTTCATTGACGCTCTGAAAACTGGTTATGACCACATTGGTCGTCATCCGGCATCTGGAGTGCCTCGTTATGGGCACGAACTGGATTTACCAGGGTTGCTTCACTGGCCGCTAAAGGGTTACCCATACCTGGTGTTCTATGTTGAGCGCAGTGACCACGTCGATGTCTGGCGCGTTTTACATAGCGCAAGGGATATCCCCGAATGGCTGGTAGATTTCATTCCTCATTAGTTTTCGGAAAAAGTAGAGCCCAAATGGTCAAGCGATTGAAGAACCTACAAGCCGGCCTCACCCCCAAGCACCGTCTCTGGACCGCCATCTCCCTCATCGCAGCCGCACTCTCCGGCGGCGCCCTGGTCAGTTCCGAAACCAGCCTCACCGCCCTGATCGCCCCCGCAGCCACCTTCCTCGCCCATACCCTTCTCCCTGTCGCAAGCTGACGCCCCGCCAACGCGCACAACGCCCCAATACCGTGCATCCCCCGCGCCCATAATCCC
>NZ_MKZO01000027.1 GCF_001941965.1 Pseudomonas putida
TCACCGCCAGCCCAGCTAGACCGCCTGATTGAGCGGCAGAGGCCTGGTCATCGCCCGACGGCCATGGCGGCTGGCTGCTTCGGGGGGCTTGCCTTGGGCAGGGCTGCAGCTTAGGTTGATGACATTGGGCCAGCCCCGGGGTGTCCGGGGCATTGCTGTATTCGTAGATGTAGTCGCCAAGAAACAGCACCAGGTCCGGATGCTCGTCCGCCATATGCCGGTAGGCGCTGAACAGGCCGCGCTCGTAGTGGGCGCAGGACGCCACGCCGAGGCGCAGGCGCTCCGGGCGGGCGTCGAGCGCCGGCAGGGTCAGGCTGCGTCCGGCTTCGCTGCGCTCGCCCAGGGCGATGAAGCGGTACCAGTACTCACGGCCGGGGGCCAGGCCCCGCAGTTCCACGTGCACGGCATGGCCATTGGCGGCCAGGGCCTGGGTGCGGCCGCGCTGGGCGATACGCCGAAAGCCCGGGTCGAGGCCGACTTCCCAGTCCACCGGCACGCTGGCTGGCAGTTCCAGCTCATTGCCCGGGTAAGGCAGGCCGGCACTGAGCCGGGTCCAGATAACGAAACCGTCCGGCCAGGGGTCACCGCTGGCGACCCCGAGCAGGAAGGGCGTGGCGATTGCGCCCAGGGCGCGGCCGTAGCGCAGCAGCAGCGGCGCTGCGGCTACACCCGCCAGCAGGCGCAGTGCCTGGCGGCGGTTGAAGTCGGAGGTCATGGGCGCTCCTCAGAACTTGTAGCTGGCCTGGACGCCCACGGTACGCGGGTCGCCGGGCGTAGCCATCTGGGCGTTGGAGAGGAACGAGCCGTGGTACAGGTCGTATTTCTTGTCGAACAGGTTGCGTGCCCACAGCGCCACCGACCAGTTGCCATTCACCGGGGTCAGGCCGAGACGGGCGTTGGCCAGCCAGTAGGCTTCGGTGGTGGTGCCGTTACTGCCGGCGATGCTGTCGTGGTAGGAGTAGTCGCTCTGCGCACTGAGGACGAAGCCGGGAATCTCCCAGGCATATTCGACCTGGCCGCCGTAGCTGGTCTCGGGGAAGTTGGTCAGGCTGGAACCGGAAAAGTCGGTGTACACCGGATAGGCGAAGCCCACGGCGCGGGTGGCGGTGCTGTTCAGGCCCTGGTAGTCGATGTACTTGCCTTTCTTGGTGCCGAAGTACTGGCCGATGGTCAGGCCGGCAAGCGGCTGCCATTGCAGTTCCAGCTCATAACCGTAGATCTTGGATTTGGGAATGTTGACCAGGCGCCCCACGTTGCCTACCTGCTGGCTGATCCATACCTGGGACTGGTACTGCTGGTCGCGGTAGTCGTAGTAGAAGGCCGCCGCGTTGAGGCGCAAGGTGTCGCTCAGGTCGCTCTTGAGGCCCACTTCGTAGGCCAGCAGTTTCTCCGGCTTGACCGGGGCGATCTGCTCGACGTAGCTGGAGTTGTAGGCGGTGAAGCCACCTGACTTGATACCGCGGCTGACCGTCGAGTAGAGCAGGGTCGACGGGGTCAACTGGTACTCGAGGCCCAGTTTCCAGGAGGTGGAATTGCTGTCCAGGTCGCTGTCGGCAGCGGGGAAGGTGCTGGCGCCAAGGCTGTAGGCGCCGTTGTTGACCAGGATGCGCCGGGTGCTGAAGTCATCCAGCTCGCGCTTTTCCTTTTCCTGGCGCAGGCCGACGATCAGCTTGAGGTCGTCGGTCAGGCGATAGTCGCCCTGGGCGAACACACCCCAGGTCTGCGAACGCTGCTGGTAGGAGGTGTAGGTGCCGTAGCCGAGGTTGGCACTGAAGTCGGAATAGAACTCCTCGTCGAGCCGGTCCTTGGCGAAGTACAGGCCGGTCTGCCAGTTGAAACGCTCGTTGTCGTGGGAAGCCAGTCGCAGTTCCTGGGAGAACACCTCGACCTGGGAGTCGAAATACTCGTCGGATTGCGGGATCACCGAGGCGTCCCAGTCGATGTATTCGCGGCGGCGGAAGTGGTCCGATGAGGTGATGCTGGTGATGCTCAGGTGATCATCCAGGTCGAAGGTGCCGGTGAGGGCGAAGCCGGTGTTGTCGTTGTCGCGGTGCGGCTTGTCCTTGAGCGAAAGGCCGGTGAGGTTGGCGAAGCCCTGGGTCAGGCCCCAGCCGGTGTTCTTGCCGTTGCTCTCCGGGGCGATGGTGCTGTAGCGCGAGCCATAGGTGGCGTTGGGCTTGAGGCCCTGGTACAGGTACGAGCCGCGGCTGTCGGACTGATCCTTGCCGCCATGTACGCTGAGGTTGAAGTTGATCGCGTCGCTGGCGTCCCAGTCCAGCTGGCCGCGCAGCGAGGTGGTGTCCTTGTCGCCGAGGCTTTGCCCGGTGTCGCGGTTGTCCTGCCAGGCGCCGCCTTGTTCGGTGATGAAGGCCAGGCGCCCGCGCAGGGTGTCGCTGAAGGGGCCGGAGATGAAGCCTTCGACGCTGCCGGCGTCATAGGAACCGTAGTTGGTGGTGATGCCGCCATGCAGCTCGCGGGTCGGCTTGTTGGTGATGAAATTTATCGCTCCGGCGGTGCTGTTGCGCCCGTACAGGGTGCCCTGCGGACCGCGCAGCACCTCGACCCGCTCCAGGTCGAAGAGCTGGCCCTGGGTCTGGATCGGGTAGGGCAGCGCCACCTGGTCGAGGTACACGCCGACGGTGGAGGTGTTGTTGCTGCCGTAGTCCTTGAGGCCCACACCGCGGATGCGGAACAGCGGGTTGCCGCTGCCGTACTGCGGCGCGATATCCAGGTTGGGGACGTAGTTCTGCAACTGGTTGACGTTGGTCACGCCTTTTTCCTGCAGGGCTTCACCGCTGAGTGCGGTGACGGCGAGACCGATGTCCTGGGCCGATTCCTCGTGGCGCTGGGCGGTGACGGTGACCGAGGCCAGGGCCGTGGTGGGTTGTTCGGCGGCCTGGGCGACGGCGCTGGCCAGCAACGAGGCGCTGGCGAACAAGGCGTGACGACCGAATGGAAGGCTGTTGCGAAGTGTTGTGCGCATGGCGGGTGTCCCTTGGAAAATGCGAATAAGGGCCGCTCTGTGAAGAGTAAGCAGGCAGGGCGATAGCAAGCGTTGTGCCATCACTCGAAACGCCCGGATTTATTACGCTTTCGTGACAGCTGGCGCGCGCTGCACCTGTGTTGCGGTGGATATCCAGCAGTGGCCCGAGCAGGTTGTTGCAGAACCAGCATTCTGGATAAACGGTTATTTTCTAATGCTTTTTTAATATTTCTGGCTATAAGCGAGCGAACGGTAGAGTGATGGCTTTCTCACTGCCGACACCGGGACGTATTTGCCATGAGTGGTTTTCAGGGACAGCCGAACCCGATTCTGACCTTGCCCAATGGCGCCAAGGACCCGCTGTCGATCCGCGCCAAGGCGCTGGTCTTCGCTGACCCGCGCTCGCGCCAGTTGCTGGAGTACCTGCAGCGGGTCGGCCCGAGCGAGGCGCCGGTGTTGATCAATGGCGAGACGGGTACCGGCAAGGAACTGGTCGCACGCTACATCCATGCTGCCAGCGGGCGCAGCGGCGCCTTCGTCGCGGTGAATTGCGGGGCCATCAGCGAAACCCTTGCCGAAAGCGAATTCTTCGGTCACGAGTCCGGGTCCTTCTCCGGTGCCACGGGCCGCCGCGCTGGCTGGTTCGAGGAGGCGGACGGCGGCACCCTGTTCCTCGACGAGATCGGCGACCTGCCCTTGCCGTTGCAGGTCAAGCTGCTGCGAGTGCTTCAGGAGCAGGAGGTGGTCCGGGTCGGCTCGCGCAAGCCGGTGAAGATCGATATCCGCCTGGTCACGGCCACCAACGTCAACCTGGAGCAGGCGGTGGAGGCAGGGAATTTCCGCCTTGACCTGTTCTACCGCATCAATGTCGCCCAGGTCGCGGTGCTGCCGCTGCGTGAGCGGCCACTGGACATCCTGCCGCTGGTGGAGCACTTCCGCGCCCTGTATAGCGCACGCCTGAAGATCGCCGAACCGATGCTCTCGGAGTCTGCGGCCCAGGCGCTGCTGGACTATCCGTGGCCGGGGAACATCCGCGAGCTGGAAAACGTCGTGCACCTGGCCTTGCTGGTGGCCGGTGACAAGCCGATCCGCCCCGAGCACCTGAAGTTCTCGGCGGGGCTCAGCGCCTTGTCCGCTGCATCAGGCAGCGTGAACAAACTGCCGCAGGAAGTGATCCGCGAACAGCTGTTGAGGCTGTTCGAAACGCCTGGCGATTCGCTGCTCAACGATATCGAAGACCTGATCGTGCGCGAGGCCTTTGCCCACTGTGGCTTCAACCAGCTGCGCACCGCCGAACTGCTCGGTATCACGCGCAATGCCGTGCGTACCCTGCTGGTCAACCACGGCTTGCTCAAGGGCCGCGCCTGATCTGTCGGGGTTTCTCCGCTGTGTGCGCTAATCCTCTGATTCAACAGACAATCAGCCCTGTCCCATCAGGCTCGAATGGGGTACAACTTCCGGCTTGTGTGTTCGTTCAGCCGGAGTCGGTGTGTCAGACAAGCTTCCCCCGCAACCCCAGGACCTTACCCCCCCAGCCCAGCTTCCGTGGCTCAGGCGCCTGACCGCGCGCCTGCTCGGTCGTGGCCTGAACCGCCTGCGGGCGCAGCATCGCGATTCGTGGTTCCTCGGCCACGCCACCGGCCAGCGTACCGGCCATGCCGAGGGCCTGCGCGAAGGCTTCGATGAGGGCCATGCGCTGGGTTACGAGGCTGGCCGCCAGGTCCTGGTGATCCGCGATACCCGTGCCGAGGAGCACGGTGTACCGGGCCTCGACGACGCCCTGTTCGACGATTGGCGCCTGCCCTTGACCGCAGAGCTGAAGAAACGCTTCAAGGCCGATGTCGCCCAGCGCCTGCCGGCCCACGCCCAGCCAAGCGCGGCACAGTGGAAGATGATCTTCAGCGAGACCCCGTCCACCTGCGTGATCGCCGGTGCAGGGGCGGGCAAGTCGACCTCGCTGGTGCTGCGCATCCTCCTGCTGCGCCAGTACCTGGGCTACGAGCTGGACGCCATGACCGTGGTGACCTTCACCCGTGAGTCGCGCAAGGACTTCATCAATCGGCTGTTGCAGGTGTTCAGCCAGTGGCAGGTGCCGCTGACCCCGGTGCAGGCGCGGGATCTGGTACGCACCTTCCACTCGCGGATCCTGCCGCTGGTGCGCAGCCTGCCGGGCTTCAGCCAGGTACGGGCCTTCGAGACCCTGGGCAGCGAGTTGCCGGCGGGGGCGGAGGCCGATGCCGAGAGCAACCCCTTCGACCTGCGCATCAACGACGCCCAGCGCCAGCAGCTCAACCTCTGCTACCGCGACCTGCTGCGCGCCAGTCCGCGCTTCGCCGAGCTGATCGGCGGCCTGCGCCGCGAGGCGGTGCAGCTCAAGGCACTGGAGAAGGATCACCCCGACGTGCAGAAGCGTGTCGTCGTGACCCAGCTCTCCGCCACGAGGGACGAAGAGCTCTGCGATACCATCGAGGACCTGTGGTTCAGGGCCGGCGCCTGGCCGATCAAGGGCATCGAGCCGAGCCGCGAGACCGTCGAGATCAATGGCAGCCAATTCCATTTCCACGGCCATATCGCCGAGCTGGATGCCTGGGTGGTGCTTGGCTTCGACCCGGGCGAGAACCAGAACTACAAGCGCCCCGGGGCCAAGCTGCCGGTGTGGGCGGAGTGGGTGATCAAGCGCACCCTGTTTCAAGCTTTCTGCGATAAACCTGTGATCTGGCTGGGAAATTATGCAGAGGCAAGACGTCTCACCGCTTCCCTGGCTGGCGACGCGGTGGCCGGCCCGGGCTTCGACTACAAGGTCAAGGGCGAGCTGGCGGCAGTGCCGTTGCTGGATGCCTTTGTCGGTGCGGCGGGCTTTATCGAGAACCTCGGGCTGGATGTCAGCGTCGCGGTGAAGGGCATGAGCTTCCCGCAGGGCGATACCGACGCGCTGTTCTTCGAGGCCCTGAGCCTGTACTGGAAGGCCCTGGAAGAGCACCTGCTGGACCAGTCGCCGCCGGTGATGACCTACAACCGCATGTTCGCCCTGTTCGGCGAGAACAACCCGGAGAACCTGCGCCTGCTTCCGGACCCGCTGCTGCGGCCCATGGCGCACCTGATGATCGACGAGTTCCAGGATGTCTCGCCGCAGATCGTCTCGTGGATCCGCGCCAGCCTGCGGGAGATCCGCCGTCGCGGATCGGACATGCATGTCGGCCGGGCGGCGCAGCATTCCTCGCTGCTCTGCGTGGGCGATGACTGGCAGTCGATCTATGGCTGGCGGGGCAGTTCGCCGAAGTACTTCATGGAGTTCGCCAAGGCCTTCGTCGCGCCGTCGACCACCCGGGTGATGCTCACCGACAACTACCGCAGCCACCAGCACATCATCGATGCGGCGGAGCATATCGTCCGCTCGGCGCCGTCGATTGCCGGGAAGAAGGCCAAGGCGATAGGGCCGGTAGCCGAGGAGCGCTGGCCGGTGCAGGTGCAGGAGCGGGATGAGGCGGCATTGGCTCAGCAAGTGATCGAGCATTACAACCGGGGTGATTCGGTCATGATTCTGTTTCGAAGAAGTGTCGATAAGTCACTGATTTCAAAGCATATTAAGTCTGTTGTTAATGTGGATTCTAGCTTGCCTTACGGGCAGCGGCGGCTGAAGCAACTGACCTATCACAGTGCCAAGGGGCTGCAGGCGGACGCGGTGTTCATGCTTGGGGATTGCCAGTACGTGACCCGTTCGCCGTACAAGAACCAGGTGTATCGCCTGGCCGGGCTGGGCAAGAGCGGGGATCCGGAAGCGTTCGATACGGCGCAGAAGGAGGAGATCCTGCGGTTGGCCTATGTGGCGATCACCCGGGCGGTGCGGTACTGCTACTGGCATGTGGAGAAGCCGGGGGCGGAGCAGGCGGGGCAGCCTAGGGCTTCGGTGCAGGTGGATGGGAAGAAGGCGTTCTTCGAGGATTTGCGGGGGCAGTGAGGGCCCTATCGCTGGCAAGCCAGCTCCCACAGTGACCGCGTGCACCGCCGGACCTGTGGGAGCTGGCTTGCCAGCGATGAGGCCATCAGGGTTTCACAGCCAGTAGGTCACTGCCCACCACCCCAATCCACCCATGACCACGGTGTAAGGCAAAGCCATCCACACCATCCGCCCATAGGACAACCGCACCAACGGCGCAATCGCCGAGGTCAGCAGGAACAGGAACGCCGCCTGCCCATTGGGCGTCGCCACGCTCGGCAGATTGGTCCCGGTATTGATCGCCACCGCCAGCGTCTCGAAATGCTCGCGGCTCATTCCGCCGTTGAGAAACGCCTGCTTCACCTCGGTGATGTAGATGGTGGCGACGAACACGTTGTCGCTGATCGCCGACAGCAGCCCGTTGGCGATGAACAGCATCCCCGGCTGTTGCTCCGCCGGCAGGGCCAGCACCCACTGGATCAGCGGGGTGAACAGCTGCTGCTGGTGAATCACCGCGACCACGGCGAAGAACACCACCAGCAGTGAGGTAAACGGCATGGCGTCCTGGAACGCCCGGCCCAGGCGGTGCTCGTCGGTGATCCCGGTGAACGAGGTGATCAGCACGATCACCATCAGCCCGATCAGCCCCACCTCGGCTACATGCAGCCCCAGGCAGACGATCAGGATCAGCGCGGCGATGCCCTGCACCATTAGCGCTGCACGCTGCTGCGCAGTGCGCTGGGCGTCGTCCTCGGCGCTGTAGGCGGCCAGCACCCGGCGCACGTTGTCCGGCAGCAGGGTGCCGTAGCCGAACCAGCGCAGCTTCTCCAGCAATACGCAGGTGACCAGGCCGGCTACCAGCACCGGCAGCGACACCGGGGCGACCTTGAGGAAGAAGTCCTGGAAGTGCCAGCCCATCTCATGGCCGATCAGCAGGTTCTGCGGCTCGCCCACCAGGGTGCAGACGCCGCCCAGGGCGGTGCCCACGGCGCCATGCATCAGCAGGCTGCGCAGGAAGGCGCGGAACTGGTTCAGGTCTTCCCGCGCCAGGTCGGGAAGCTGGTGGTCGGTGTCGATCTGTGTCTCGCTGCGCGGGTCGCTGCCGGAGGCGACGCGGTGATAGACACCATAGAATCCTACTGCCGCACTGATGATCACCGCAGTGACGGTAAGGGCATCGAGAAACGCCGAGAGGAATGCGGAGAGAAAGCAAAAAGCAAGCGATAACAGTGCCTTAGAGCGTATTCCTAGCAAAATACGTGAGAATGAAAACAGCAGCAGGTCCTTCATGAAGTAGATCCCCGCCACCATGAACATCAGCAGCAGGATCACCGGGAAGTTGTGCTGCAGTTCTTCATAAAGCGCTTGAGGTGTGGTCAGCCCCAGCAGCAGGGCCTCGACCAGCAGCAGGCCGCCGGGCATCAACGGATAGCACTTGAGGGCCATGCCGAGGAAGAAGATGAACTGCACCACCAGCACCCAGCCGGTGACCACCGGGCCAAGGGTTGCCAGGAGGAGTGGGTTGAGGACAAGGAACAGGCCGACTGTGGCCTTGTACCAGCGTGGGGACTGGCCAAGGAAGTTGTGAATCAGGGCGCCGGGCAGGGAGCGGGGCATGAAATGTTTCCTAATGATTCAAGGGCCTGCGCACGGTGCCGCAAGTGCCCCATAAGATCAACAGCGCCAGTCCCGCTTTTGGCACAAGCACGGTGTACCGGGTGGGATATAGTCCGAAGCTTCCTACATCCGCCGCTCAAGGAGTGTCGCCGTGACCGACTACACCGCGTTCAAGGTCGAGCTGTCGAACCATATCGCCCACGTGCAGATCAACCGCCCGGAAAAGATCAACGCCATGAACGCTGCGTTCTGGCGCGAGATCGTCGAGATCTTCCAGTGGATCGACGAGACCGACGAAGCGCGGGTGGTGGTGATCAGCGGTGCCGGCAAGCATTTCTCCTCGGGCATCGACCTGATGATGCTGGCGTCGCTGGCCAACGAACTGGGCAAGGACGTCGGGCGCAATGCGCGCCTGCTGCGGCGCAAGATCCTCGAGATGCAAGCCTCGTTCAATGCCGTGGACAACTGCCGCAAGCCGGTACTGGCGGCGATCCAGGGCTACTGCATCGGCGGCGCCATCGACCTGATCGCCGCCTGTGACATGCGCTACGCGGCCAGCGACGCACAGTTCTCGATCAAGGAAATCGACATGGGCATGGCCGCCGACGTCGGCACATTGCAACGTCTGCCGCGTATCATCGGCGACGGCGTGCTGCGCGAACTGGCCTATACCGGGCGCACCATCGGTGCCGAAGAGGCGCAGCGTATCGGCCTGGTCAACCGTAGCTACGACGACCACGGCGCGCTGCTCGACGGAGTCTTTGCCATCGCAGCCGAAATTGCGGGAAAATCCCCGATTGCCGTGGCCGGCACCAAGGAGATGCTCAGCTACATGCGCGATCACCGGATCGACGACGGGCTCGAGTACATCGCCACCTGGAACGCCGCCATGCTGCAATCCACCGATCTGCGGGTGGCTGTGGCCGCCCATATGAGCAAACAGAAGCCGGAGTTCGCCGACTGAGCGTCACGAAGCTCCGCTAAGGAAAGGGACATGTCAGCGCGTTGGACCACTGCGGTACTGGATACGAATGTCAGCGGCGGCCTGGTGGTCGTGCGCAGCGCCGAAGGATTCATGGTGGACGCCAATGGCGCGCTGTTCCCTCGCGACTGGTTCAAGCGCCAGGAGCCGGATATCCGCTTCGAGCACGGCATCGGTCACTACGACGGGCAGCCGGTCTACCTGATCGAGCTGCACGGCGCCCAGGCGCTGCCGGGCTGCAGCTGGCGCGGGCTGCGCCAGTTCATGCTGGAAGGGGATTACGACACCTACAAGATCCTCGGCTATGCCGCGCAGATCGCCACCTGGGCCCGCGAGCACCGTTTCTGCGGCAGTTGCGGCCAGGCGATGACCCAGGTGCCGCGGGAGCGGGCGATGTACTGCCAGCCCTGCGACCTGCGCAGCTACCCGCGCATCTCGCCGAGCATGATCGTGCTGATCACCCGTGGCGACGAGATCCTCCTGGCCCGTTCACCGCGCTTCGTCACCGGCGTCTACAGCACCCTGGCGGGCTTTGCCGAGCCGGGGGAGTCGGCGGAGGATTGCCTGGTCCGGGAGGTGCGCGAGGAGGTGGCCCTGGAGGTGCAGAACATCCAGTACGTCGGCAGCCAGTGCTGGCCGTTCCCGCATTCGATGATGCTCGGCTTCCATGCCGAGTACGCGGGTGGGGAGATCGTCATGCAGCCGGACGAGATCGAGGATGCCCAGTGGTTCCGCGTCGACGCCTTGCCACCGCTGCCCGCCGGGCGCTCCATTGCCCGCTACCTGATCGACCTGTACGTAGCGCGCCGTTTAGGCCTGGCCGAACCAGTGCTGCCACGCTAGGCGCACGGTCAGCGCCAGGACCACGGTGATGAACACCGGGCGAATGAACTTCGAACCGCCGCTGATGGCGGTTCGGGCGCCGAAGAAAGCGCCGACCATCAATGCCGAACCCATCGACAGGCCGACCAGCCAATCCACCTGACCCGAGAAGATGAACACCGTCAGCGCTGCGGCGTTGCTGACGAAGTTCATGCTGCGTGCCACGCCGCTGGCCTTGACCAGGTCGATGGGGTAGATCAGCAGGGTGCTGACGGTCCAGAAGGCGCCGGTGCCCGGGCCGGCCACGCCATCGTAGAAGCCCAGGGTGAAGCCTTGCGGGAACTGCCATTTCTTCTTGATCGGGACGTCGGCGTCCAGCGGCGCCTTGGGCGTGCCGCCAAACAGCAGGTAGACGCCGCAGGCGAAGACGATCACCGGGAGCATCTTGTTCAGCCATTCGGCAGGCAGGTAATGGGCGATGACGGCGCCGATCAGGGCGCCGACCAGGGTGCCGACCAGCGCGTGTTTCCATTGCGCCGGGTGGAACAGCTTGCGCCGGTAGTAGGTGAAGCCGGCGGTGGCCGAGCCGAAGGTGGAGCTGAGTTTGTTGGTGCCCAGGACCAGGTGGGGCGGCATCCCGGCGGTGAGCAGGGCCGGGGTGGTCAGCAGGCCGCCGCCACCGGCGATGGCATCGATGAAACCGGCGACGAAGGCCACGGCGGCGAGAATGGCGAGGGTGGTGAGGTCAACGCTGAGTTCGAAAGGCATGGGGGATTTCTTGTGCGACAGGGGCTGGCGAGAAGGGCTCGCCGGAAGCGGGGTATGGTACGCCTGTCGTCGGGATTTGTGTGTTTCTTGAGGGCCTCATCGCTGGCAAGCCAGCTCCCACAGTGATCGCGTGCACCGCCGGACCTGTGGGAGCTGGCTTGCCAGCGATGAGGCCCTCAAGTTCACCGGAGAATCAGGACAGGAACCCCCCGTCCACATTCAGCGCCACCCCGGTGGTATAGCTGGACGCATCACTGGCCAGGTACAGCACGGCCCCCGCCATTTCCTTCGGATCGGCCACCCGCTTCAGCGGGATCTGCTGCAGGGCGGTGTTCAGGATCGCATCGTTCTTCACCAGCGCCGAGGCGAACTTGGTGTCGGTCAGCCCCGGCAACAGCGCGTTGCAGCGAATGCCGAACGCCGCGCATTCCTTGGCGAAGACCTTGGTCATGTTGATCACCGCCGCCTTGGTCACCGAGTAGATGCCTTGGAACACGCCCGGCGAGACCCCGTTGATCGACGCCACGTTGATGATGCTGCCGCCACCGTGCTCGCGCATCAGCTTGCCGGCTTCCACCGACATGAAGAAGTAGCCGCGGATATTCACGTCTACGGTCTTCTGGAAGGCGCCCAGATCGGTATCCAGCACATTGCAGAACTGCGGGTTGGTCGCGGCGTTGTTGACCAGGATGTCCAGACGCCCGAACTCTTCGCGGATGCGCGCGAAGACCGCAGTGATCTGCTCCATCTCGCCAATATGGCAGGCAACTGCCGTGGCCTTGCCGCCGGCCGCGACAATGGCGTCGGCGACCTGCTGGCAGCCGTCCAGCTTGCGGCTGGAGACGATCACATGGGCACCCTGCTGGGCCAGCAGGTGGGCGATGGCCTCGCCGATACCGCGGCTGGCCCCGGAAACGAAGGCGATCTTGCCGTCGAGGTCGAACAGTTGGGTCTTGGACATGGCAGGTTCCTTTTGTAGTTTCAGAGACTGGACGCGTCGATGACCTTGAGGCTCATGCGCTCCAGCAGCGTGTTCATGTGGATGAACTGGGCGAAGCGCTTGTCCTGGGTCTGGCCGTGGTAGAAGCGGTAGTAGATCTGCTGGACGATCCCGGCCAGGCGGAACAGGCCGTAGGTGTAGTAGAAGTCGAAATTGGCGATCTCGATCCCGGAGCGCTCGGCGTAGTAGTCGACGAACTGGCGGCGGGTAAGCATGCCCGGGGCGTTGGACGGCTGCCGGCGCATCAGTTGCACCGGCGCCGGGTCGGCCGCCTCGATCCAGTAGGCGAGGGTGTTACCCAGGTCCATCAGCGGGTCGCCGATGGTGGTCATTTCCCAGTCCAGCACGCCGATGATGCGCATCGGGTTTTCCGCATCGAGGATCACGTTGTCGAAGCGGTAGTCGTTATGGATGATGCCCGGGCGTGGGTGGTCCGCCGGCATCTTCTCGCGCAGCCAGGCGATCACCGCTTCCCAGCGCGGCGCGTCCGGGGTCAGGGCTTTCTCGTAGCGCCCGGCCCAGCCTTCGATCTGCCGCTGCACGTAGCCGTCCGGCTTGCCCAGGTCGGCCAGGCCGACGGCGTGGTAGTCGACCTGGTGCAGTTCCACCAGGCGGTCGATGAAGCTCTTGCACAGGGCCTCGGTGCGCGCCGCGTCGAAGCCCAGCTCCGGTGGCAGGTCGGAGCGCAGGATGATGCCCTTGACCCGCTCCATCACGTAGAACTCGCCGCCGATCAGCGACTCGTCGGTGCAATGCACGTAGGCCTTGGGGCAGTAGGGGAAGCCGGCATTCAGCTGGTTGAGGATGCGGAACTCGCGGCCCATGTCATGGGCGGACCTGGCCTTGCTGCCGAAGGGCGGGCGACGCAGGACGAACTCGCGCTGCGGGTAGCTGACCAGGTAGGTCAGGTTCGAGGCGCCGCCCGGGAACTGGCTGATCACCGGCGTGCCCTCGAGGCCGGCGATATGCGCCTTGAGGTACGGGTCGATCAGGGCGGAGTCGAGCTCCTCGCCGGGGCGGACCTGGGTGGACTGATCGGTGAGCGACATGCCTTTTCCTTATTTTGGTAGCCATGGAACATTGGCTAATCTAATGATCGCATGCAGACCTGCCAAGCACTGCCATGCCTTATTGGCGCGGGTGTTGCGGGTCGATAAGCGCTCCTGATGCCGGCTGCGGGCGAAAAAAAACCGAAGCGGACAAACGCTTCGGTTTCTTCGTCACGGGCGCGGAAATTACGCCGGGAACAGCTCGCTGAGCTTCATCGACAGCATCATGTCGCCTTCGACGCGCAGCTTGCCGCCCATGAAGGCCTGCATGCCGTCGGTCTCGCCGCTGACGATGCCTTTCAGGGTTTCGCTGTCCATCACCAGGGTGCAGTTGGCGTCGGCGTTTTCACCTTCCTGCAGGTCGCAGGTGCCATCCTTGACGATCAGCGCGTAGTGCTTGTTTTCGTCGGTGATGTTGAAACCGAAGATCAGGTCCAGGCCGGCGGCGGCGCTTGGGTTGAATTTGGCTTTCATGGCTTCAACGGCTTTGGCGACTTCGCTCATGGTGTTTTCCTTATTGAGTGGTTTCGGTTACGCAGGGTCGTTATGCGCCGGATTCATCGCCAGGTGACGAGTTCCGGCACCCTCAGCAGCCGCACATGGGCTTGGCTGTTGAAGGAGGCCAGGGTCACCTCGCTGCCGCGGAATTTCAGCTGGCTGAGCGAGGTGTTGATGATCTGCCAGTTCAGCTCGAAGGCCTGGCTGGGGCTGACGCCGGTGATGCGGTGGAGCAGGGCGGCGATGGTTCCGCCCGAGGTGAAGATGGCGATATTGTCGCCGCCGGCGGCTTGCTCCAGGACGCGCTGCAGGCCTTCGCCGGTACGCTGGACAAAGGCCGCCCAGCTCTCGATGCCGTCGCGATCGTGCTGGCCGCCGTGCCAGCGCTCGACCAGCAGGGCGAACAGGCGCTGGAATTCGGCACGGTGTTCGCGGGCATTGCGCAGCACGTTCAGGGCTTCGGGTTCTTCCGGGAGCAGCGCGGGGAGCAGGGCGCGGATGACGGCGTCGGCGTCGAATTCATTGAAGGCGGCGTCGGTTTCCACATCCGGGACCTTCACGCCACTGGCCTGCATGGCGCCGAGGGTCAGGAAAGCCGTGTCCTGCTGGCGGCGCAGGTCGCCGGCGACGCAACGGTCGAGCTTGAGCCCGAGCTGGACCAGGTGGGCGCCGAGGGCTTCGCTCTGGCGCATGCCGACCGACGAAAGTACGTCGTAGTCGTCGCAACCGAAAGAGGCCTGGCCATGTCGTATCAGGTAGATGCTGCCCACGTCGTCTGCCCGGGAAATTGGATCTGGCGAGGTTAGGTTGCCATTCTTTCGGTGTCAACGAAAAAACATACAAGCGTTTGAAAAGGGCGTTTGAACTGTGGTGCCAGACATTTCCTACGCTGGCGACAGCGGATTGACGCCGGTATGCTTCACTATCGTTTTTTAGCGCCCTGATGCGCAGTTCAACAAGGAGCAATCGTGGAGTTTCTTGCAGAGTACGCAAGCTTTCTCGCCAAAACCGCCACCCTGGTGATCGCCGTGCTGGTCGTGCTGTCGGCGATTGCCGGCATGCGCGGCAAGGGCCGGCGCAAGGCCGGGGGGCAGTTGCAGGTCACCCGGCTCAACGAGTTCTACAAGGACCTGCGTGAGCGCCTGGAATCCGGGCTGTTGGAGAAGCACCAGCTCAAGGCCTTGCGCAAGCAGCAGGCCAAGGAGCAGAAGAAGCTGAAGAAGGCGACCGCCGATGAAAAGCCGCGGGTCTTCGTTCTGGATTTCGACGGCGATATCAAGGCTTCTGCCACCGAGAGCCTGCGTAACGAGATCACTGCGCTGCTGACCCTGGCGACCCCGCGGGACGAAGTGGTACTGCGTCTGGAAAGCGGCGGCGGCATGGTCCACAGCTATGGCCTGGCCGCCTCGCAACTGGCGCGCATTCGCCAGGCCGGTGTGCCGCTGACCGTGTGCATCGACAAGGTCGCGGCCAGCGGCGGCTACATGATGGCCTGCATCGGCGAGCGCATCGTCAGTGCGCCGTTCGCCATTCTGGGTTCGATTGGTGTGGTAGCGCAGTTGCCCAACGTCAACCGGCTGCTGAAGAAGCACGACATCGATTTCGAGGTGCTGACCGCCGGTGAGTACAAGCGCACCCTGACGGTGTTCGGCGAAAACACCGAGAAGGGCCGGGAGAAGTTCCAGGAAGACCTGGATGTGACCCACCAGCTGTTCAAGGACTTCGTCTCGCGCTATCGGCCGCAATTGCATATCGATGACGTGGCGACTGGCGAGGTGTGGCTGGGTGTGGCCGCGTTGAACAAGCAACTGGTGGATGAGCTGAAGACCAGTGATGAATACTTGAGCGAGCGGGCCCGGGAGTCGAACCTGTACCACCTGCACTTTGCCGAGCGCAAGAGTTTGCAGGAGCGGGTGGGGCTGGCGGCCAGCGGGGCGGTGGAGAATACCGTGCTGGGGATCTGGAGCAGGATCAGTCGTTGGCGGTGACCTATCGGGCCTCATCGCTGGCAAGCCAGCTCCCACAAGGTCCGCGTGCACCGCTAACCCTGTGGGAGCTGGCTTGCCAGCGATAGGGCCCTCAAGAACGAAAAAGCCCCGTCAGATTGACGGGGCTTTTTCATGTCAGCGGTCGAACGATCAACGCCGACGGAACAACGGCAGCGGCTCGTCAGTCGCCGCCTGGTACGTCACCGAGAAGTCCTTCAGGCTTTCCAGCGCGTCTTCCGGGCTCTTGTCGGCACGGATGGCGAAGGCGTCGAAACCGCAACGGGCCATGTAGAACAGCTGGTCGCGCAGCACGTCGCCAATGGCACGCAGCTCGCCGGTGAACTTGTAGCGGTCACGCAGCAGGCGCGCATTGGAGTAGTTGCGCCCGTCGGTGAAGGCCGGGAAGTTCAGGGCGATGACTTGGAAATGCGCGACGTCTTCACCGATTTCCTCGGCTTCCTCGTCGCTGTCCAGCCACACGCCCAGGCCGCCATCACGGGCTTTCAGGGCATGGGCGTGTTCGCGCCAGAGTTGCAGCGGCACGATGTAGTCGTCGCAGTTGGTCAGCTCGTCGAGGGTGACTTCCTTGGGCAGCAGGTGCCAGGTTTCGTCAACGATCTGGTTGTTCTTAATGATTCGCTGCATAGACGCGCTCCTTGAAGGGGTCGATGCCGATACGCTGGTAGGTGTCGATGAAACGCTCGTCTTCGGTACGCTTTTCCACGTACACGGAGATCAGCTTCTCGATCACGTCCGGCATGGCGTCCTGGGCGAAGGACGGGCCGAGGATCTTGCCGAGGCTGGCGTCGCGGCTGGCGCTGCCACCCAGGGAGACCTGGTAGAACTCTTCACCCTTCTTGTCCACGCCGAGAATGCCGATGTGGCCGACGTGGTGGTGACCGCAGGCGTTCATGCAACCCGAGATGTTCAGGTCCAGTTCGCCGATGTCGAACAGGTAGTCCAGGTCGTCGAAACGGCGCTGGATGGATTCGGCGATCGGGATCGACTTGGCGTTGGCCAGGGAGCAGAAATCACCGCCAGGGCAGCAGATGATGTCGGTCAGCAGGCCGATGTTCGGGGTGGCGAAGCCATGCTCGCGCAGTTCCAGCCAGAGCGCGTGTAGCTCGCTCTGCTCGACGTCGGCGAGGATGATGTTCTGCTCGTGGGAGGTGCGCAGTTGGCCGAAGCTGTAGCGCTCGGCGAGGTCGGCGACCTTGTCCAGTTGCTTGTCGGTCAGGTCGCCCGGGGCGACGCCGGTGGGCTTGAGCGACAGGGTCACGGCGACGTAGCCCGGCTTCTTGTGCGCCAGGGTGTTGCGCACGCGCCAGCGGGCGAAGCCCGGGTGCTGCTGGTCGAGCTCGGCCAGTTGCCCGTCGAGGTTGTCCAGGGCCTTGTAGTCCGGGTCGACGAAGTGCTTGGCAACGCGCTGCACTTCGGCGTCGGTCAGGGTGGTCTGGCCGCCGCGCAGGTGGACCATCTCGGCCTCGACCTTCTCGGCGAAGACTTCAGGGGTCAGGGCCTTGACCAGGATCTTGATCCGCGCCTTGTACTTGTTGTCACGGCGACCGTAACGGTTGTACACGCGCAGGATGGCGTCCAGGTAGCTGAGCAGGTCCTGCCAGGGCAGGAACTCGTTGATGAAGGCGCCGACCACCGGGGTGCGGCCCAGGCCGCCACCGACCAGGACGCGGAAGCCCAGTTCGCCGGCTTCGTTGTGCACCGGCTCCAGGCCGATATCGTGCACTTCGATGGCCGCACGGTCGCTCTTCGAGCCGTTGATGGCGATCTTGAACTTGCGCGGCAGGTAGGCGAATTCCGGGTGGAAGGTGGTCCACTGGCGGACGATCTCGCACCATGGGCGCGGATCGATCAGCTCATCGGCGGCGACGCCGGCGAACTGGTCGGTGGTCACGTTGCGCAGGCAGTTGCCGCTGGTCTGGATCGCGTGCATCTGCACGGTGGCCAGTTCAGCGAGGATCTCCGGGATGTCTTCCAGGGCCGGCCAGTTGTACTGCACGTTCTGCCGGGTGCTGATGTGCGCGTAGCCCTTGTCGTAGTCGCGCGCGATCTTGGCCAGCATGCGGGTCTGGCGCGAGGTCAGCTGGCCATAGGGCACGGCGACACGCAGCATCGGGGCAAAACGTTGGATATAGAGGCCGTTCTGCAGGCGCAGAGGGCGGAATTCTTCTTCGCTCAGCTCGCCGGCCAGGTAGCGGCGGGTCTGATCCCGGAACTGCTTGACGCGGTCCTCGATGATCCGCTGATCGTACTCGTCGTATACGTACATAGGGGTCCTGTTCTCAAGCTGCTTGCAGCTAATCGCGCGCACGGCCGCGCACTCCGGATGCGGAGCCGGGGAAAGATAGCAGGTTGTATTTATGTGAAAAAGTGATGTTTTTGCATATGAAAAGAACGAAACGGACTAAGTGAGACTGGCTGTCGTTTGTAAGCGGATTTGACCATCCGCCGGGCGGTAAAAGTCCCTGCTTGAGCAATGGGCATTGCTCGACTTAACTGCTGGAGGTGTGCATTCCCATAACCACTACAAAAGAGGCGATGCAATGGGAAACCCGACCAAAACCGGCAAGACCGACAGCAGTGTCGACGCGTGGGCAATCCTCTGCCTGATCGTGCTCGTGGTCGTAACCGCCGTGTACTGGGTCAGCCATCAGTGACGGAGCGCAGTGGCTGAAAATACCGTGATCAGCAATCAACGAAACCGCCCGCGGCATGGACCCCGCGGGCGGTTTTGTTTTCAGCGCGCGGTGAGGTGCATGGCCAGTTGCACCAGTCCGTAGAGGATCAGGATGAACACCAGGGTGAAGGCGGTGCCCATGGCAATGAAATGCGAGGGCTTGCCGTGGGTGAAGTCGCGGGCGCGGTTCTTCCCGGACTGCACGCCGAAGGCGGCGGCGAGGACGCTGTGCAGGAGCTGCCAGAAGGTCGGGGGCTTGCCTTGAGGGTCTTCCATGGGCTGGGCTCTCCGGGGTGGTTTGCCCAGAGTCTAGCCTGTGGTTATGAGGTTGCTTGTACTGGCCTTATCGCTGGCAAGCCAGCTCCCACAGGGTCACTGCATATCTTGAGGCATGTGCAGTACCTGTGGGAGCTGGCTTGCCAGCGATGAGGCCTTCAGCCGCTAAGCCGATCTCAGTTTTCGTACCCGAGGTTAGGCGCCAACCACCGCTCGCTCACCGCCACATCCTGCTCTTTACGCGCGCTGTAGCTCTGGATCTGGTCCTTCTCCACCTTGCCCACGGCAAAGTACTGCGCCTGCGGATGGGCGAAGTACCAGCCGCTGACCGCCGCCGCCGGGAACATGGCGAAGTGCTCGGTGAGGAACACGCCGCTGCGACCGGTCTCGCCGATCGCGGTGCCATCGAGCAGGCGGAACAGCGTGGCCTTCTCGGTGTGGTCCGGGCACGCCGGATAGCCCGGGGCAGGGCGGATACCCGCGTACTGCTCCTTGATCAGCGCCTCGTTGTCCAGGTGCTCGTCCTTGGCATAGCCCCAGTGCTCTTTACGCACCTGCTCATGCAGCCATTCGGCACAGGCCTCGGCCAGACGGTCGGCCAGGGCCTTGACCATGATCGAGCTGTAGTCGTCGCCCTTGTCCTGGTAGGCCTTGGCCACTTCCTCGGCGCCGATGCCGGCGGTGGTGATGAAGCCGCCGACATAGTCGGTGACGCCGCTGTCCTTCGGCGCGACGAAGTCGGCCAGGGAGAAGTTCGGCTTGTTGTCCGGCTTGATGGTCTGCTGGCGCAGGTGATGCAGGCGCGCCAGCGGCTTACCGTCGTCACCGTAGACCTCGATATCGTCGTCCGCCACCTGGTTGGCCGGCCAGAAGCCGAACACCGCGCGGGCGCTGATCAGCTTCTCGTCGATCAGTTTGGCGAGCATTTCCTGGGCGTCCTGGTACAGCGCGGTCGCCGCTTCACCCACGACTTCGTCGCTGAGGATGCGCGGGAACTTGCCGGCCAGGTCCCAGGAAATGAAAAACGGCGTCCAGTCGATGTACTCGGCCAGCACCTTGAGGTCGATGTTCTCCAGCACTTTCACGCCGGTGAAGCTCGGTACCGCAGCCTGATAGTTCGCCCAGTCGTACTGCGGCTTGGCGGTGATGGCCTGGGCATAGCTCAGGCGCTCGGTGCGGGCACTGCGGTTGGCAGTGCGCTCACGCACTTCGACGTAGTCGGCACGGGTCTTCTCGACGAAGCCGGGCTTCAGCTCCTTCGACAGCAATTGCGTGGCCACGCCCACCGCCCGGGAGGCGTCGGTCACGTAGACCACCGCATCGTTGCTGTAGCGCGGCTCGATCTTCACCGCCGTGTGCGCCTTGGAGGTGGTTGCGCCGCCGATCATCAGTGGCAGGTGGAAGTCCTGGCGCTGCATCTCGCGCGCAACATGGACCATCTCATCCAGCGACGGGGTGATCAGCCCGGACAGGCCGATGATGTCGCATTTCTCGTCGCGGGCGACCTGGAGGATCTTCTCCGCCGGGACCATCACGCCGAGGTCGACGATGTCATAGCCGTTACAGCCCAGGACCACGCCGACGATGTTCTTGCCGATGTCGTGCACGTCGCCCTTGACCGTGGCCATGAGGATCTTGCCCTTGGCTTCCGGCTTGTCGCCTTTCTCTTCCTCGATGAACGGAATCAGGTGGGCCACGGCCTGCTTCATCACCCGGGCCGACTTGACCACTTGCGGCAGGAACATCTTGCCCGCGCCGAACAGGTCGCCGACCACGTTCATGCCGCTCATCAGCGGGCCTTCGATGACTTCGATCGGCCGCGCGCATTGCTGGCGGCACAGCTCGGTGTCCTCGACGATATAGGCGGTGATGCCCTTGACCAGCGCATGCTCCAGGCGTTTTTCCACCGGCAGCGAGCGCCATTCTTCGTTTTCCACTTCCTTGGTCGCGCCGCCACCCTTGTAGTCGTCGGCGATGGCGAGGAGGGCGTCGGTGCCTTCCGGGGTGCGGTTGAGCACCACGTCCTCGACCTTCTCGCGCAGCGCGGCCGGGATCTCGTCATAGATCTCCAGCTGGCCGGCGTTGACGATACCCATGGTCAGGCCGTTCTGGATCGCGTGATAAAGGAAGACCGAGTGGATCGCCTCGCGCACCGGGTTGTTGCCACGGAAGGAAAACGACACGTTGGACACGCCGCCGCTCGACAGGGCATAGGGCAGGTGGTCGCGGATATAGGCGCAGGCTTCGATGAAGTCCACGGCATAGTTGTTGTGCTCTTCGATACCGGTGGCGACGGCGAAGATGTTCGGGTCGAAGATGATGTCTTCCGGCGGGAAGCCCACTTCATTGACCAGGATGTCGTAGCTGCGCTGGCAGATTTCGCGTTTGCGCGCGGCGGTATCGGCCTGACCGACCTCGTCGAAGGCCATCACCACCACGGCGGCGCCATAGCGCTTGCACAGCTTGGCGTGATGCTTGAAGGCCTCGACGCCTTCCTTCATCGAGATCGAGTTGACGATGCCCTTGCCCTGGATGCACTTCAGGCCGGCCTCGATCACTTCCCATTTGGAGGAGTCGATCATGATCGGCACCCGGGAAATGTCCGGCTCACCGGCGATCAGGTTGAGGAAGCGAACCATGGCCGCCTGGGAGTCGAGCATCCCTTCGTCCATGTTGATGTCGATCACCTGGGCGCCGGCCTCGACCTGCTGCAGGGCGACTTCCAGGGCTTCGGTGTAGTTCTCTTCGCGGATCAGCCGGGCGAACTTGGCCGAGCCGGTGATGTTGGTGCGCTCGCCGACGTTGACGAACAGCGACTGGCGATCGATGGTGAACGGCTCGAGGCCGGACAGGCGGCAGGCTTTCGGAATGTCCGGAATCGCCCGCGGCTTGTACTTGGCCACCGCCTCGGCGATCGCCTGGATGTGCCCCGGGGTGGTACCGCAGCAGCCGCCGATGATGTTGAGGAAGCCGCTGGCGGCGAACTCCTCGACCACCACGGCCATTTCCGCCGGGGTCTCGTCGTATTCGCCGAAGGCGTTGGGCAGGCCGGCGTTGGGGTGGGCGGACACGTGGGTGCCGGCCTTGTTCGACAGCTCTTCCAGGTACGGACGCAGGTCCTTGGCACCCAGGGCGCAGTTCAGGCCGACGGAGATCGGGTTGGCGTGGCGCACCGAGTTCCAGAAGGCTTCGGTGGTCTGGCCCGACAGGGTACGGCCAGAGGCGTCGGTGATGGTCCCGGAGATCATGATCGGCAGTTCAATGCCGTCGTCCTCGAACACCTGCTGTACGGCGAAGATCGCCGCCTTGGCGTTGAGGGTGTCGAAGATGGTCTCGATCAGGATCAGGTCGGCGCCGCCTTCGATCAGGCCGCGGGTCGCCTCGATGTAGTTTTCCACCAGTTCGTCGAAGGTGACGTTGCGGTAGCCGGGATCGTTGACGTCCGGGGAGATCGAGCAGGTCCGACTCGTAGGGCCGAGCACGCCGGCGACGAAGCGCGGCTTGACCGGGGTTTCCAGGGTCTTGGCGTCGGCCACCTGGCGGGCGATGCGTGCGCCTTCGACGTTCAGCTCGTAGACCAGTTCTTCCATGCCGTAGTCGGCCTGGGAAATCTGTGTGGCGTTGAAGGTGTTGGTTTCGAGAATGTCGGCGCCGGCGTCCAGGTAGGCCTTTTCGATGGCCGCGATCACGTCCGGACGGCTGAGCAGGAGCAGGTCGTTGTTGCCCTTGACGTCGCTCGGCCAGTCGGCGAAGCGCGTGCCACGATAGTCGCCTTCCTCCAGACGGTAGCTTTGGATCATAGTACCCATGCCGCCATCTAGAATCAGGATGCGCTCTTTGAGTGCTTGCTGAAGTGCTTGTAAACGAGCGCTGCGGTCAGACATTGGAACTACCTGGGTCAGACAAAGACGAAAGTTGCGGGATGATAACAAAGCTGCGCGGTTTTTTGATGCGTGGCACATTTGCATGAATTTCATTCATGTTGGCACCGCGGCCCACCGGTAGAATCGTGAAAAGCCTTTTGAAACCAGGATATACGGCACATGGTGCATCGCTTGATTGCCGCCGCCTTCGCACTGTTCACCAGTGGCGCGGCGTTGGGGCAGGGACCCCAGAACACTGCAGCGATCTCCTATACCCGGGACATCCAGCCGATCTTCACCGAGAAATGCGTGGCCTGCCACGCCTGCAACGACGCCGCCTGCCAGCTCAACCTCGGCAGCGCCGAGGGCGCCAGCCGCGGCGCCTCGAAAATCCCCGTCTACCAGGGCGACCGCAGCCAGGCGGTGGCCCCGACCCGGTTGTTCTATGACGCCAGCGGCCCTGCCGCGTGGAACAAGCTGGGCTTCAGCTCGGTGCTGGACAGCCGTGGCAGCCAGGCCGCGCTCATGGCGCGCATGCTGGAACTGGGCCACGCCAAGCCGTTGGTGCCCAATGAAAAGATCCCGGACAACATCGTTCTGGGTCTGAACCGCGAGAACATGTGCCCGCTGCCCGGCGAATTCGATGCCTATGCCAAGGCCCATCCGCAGGAAGGCATGCCGCTGGCGGTCACCGGGCTGACCGATGCCCAGTACCGGACCCTGCAACGCTGGCTGGCCCAGGGCGCGCCGGTGGAGCAGAACCCGATCAGGCCGAGCGCCAACGAAGCGGCGCAGATCGCCGACTGGGAAGCGCTGCTCAACCGTCCCGGTTCCAGCGAGGCGCTGGTGGGGCGCTGGCTGTACGAGCACCTGTTCCTCGCCCATGTGCATTTCGTCGGCGGCGAGCCGGGGCATTTCTTCCAGTGGGTGCGTTCGCGCACGCCAAGCGGCCAGCCGATCGACCTGATCGCCACCCGCCGCCCCAATGATCCGCCCGGCACCGACTTCTATTACCGCCTGATGCCGGTGCAGGGCGTGATCGTGCACAAGACCCACATCACCTACCCGTTGGGGCCCAACAAGCTCAAGCGGGTCAAGCAGCTGTTCTACAGCGGTGACTGGCACGCCACTTCGCTGCCGGGCTACGGTCCGCGTCACCGTTCCAACCCGTTCGAGACCTTCGAAGCGATCCCGGCGGTGGCGCGCTACCAGTTCATGCTGGATAACGCCGAATACTTCGTCCGCACCTTTATCCGCGGCCCGGTGTGCCGTGGCCAGATCGCCACCGACGTGATCCGCGACAACTTCTGGGCGCTGTTCCAGGAGCCGGCCCACGACCGCTATATCACCGATGCCAAATACCGCGCCGAAGCCACGCCGCTGCTGGCCATGCCCGGGCAGATCGACGACGTCGGCAGCATCCTCAGCCTCTGGCATGCCTACCGCGACAAGCGCAACGATTATGAAAGCCTGCGCCGCGACACCTACGCCGAAATGCCGCCGCCGAGCTGGTCGACCCTCTGGGCCGGCAATGACAACGCGCTGCTGAGTATCTTCCGGCACTTCGACAGCGCCTCGGTGACCAAGGGGCTGATCGGCGACGTGCCGCTGACCATGTGGCTGTTCGACTACCCGCTGCTGGAGCGCACCTATTACCAGTTGGCGGTCAATTTCGACGTGTATGGCAACGTCTCGCACCAGGCCCAGACCCGCCTGTACTTCGACCTGATCCGCAACGGCGCCGAGGTCAACTTCCTGCGCCTGCTGCCGGCGGACAAGCGTGGCGCGATCCTCAGCAACTGGTACCAGAACAGCGGCAAGGTGAAGATGTGGATGGACTACGAGGACATCGACACCGACACACCGAGCGCGCTCAAGCTCGATCCGCATCATTCGGTGCGGGATTTCGGCCTCAAGCTGATCGAGCGCAGCGGCAGCCTGAATGCAGCACCCGACCCGATCAACCGCTGCACGGGCGCCTACTGCTCGCGGCCGCAGATGAACGAAGAGTTCCGCGATGTCGAGCAGTCGCTGAGCCGCCTGGCGTCGCGGCCGGCGGCGGGGCTCAAGGTGATCGGCCAGTTGCCCGAGGCGACCATGCTGCGCATCGAAGGGCAGGATGGCAAACGGCAGGTCTACAGCATGCTGCGCAACCGCGCGCACAGTAACGTCGCCTTCATGCTCGGCGAGGCGTACCGCTACCAGCCGGGGCTGGACACCCTGACCCTTTATCCGGGGGTGATGAGCAGCTATCCGAACTTCATGTTCAACGTTCCGGCCAGCGATGTGCCGGAGTTCGTCGAGGACATGGAAGCGGCGCGGGACGACAAGGCGCGCTTCGAGCGCATCGTCATGCGCTGGGGCGTGCGGCGCAGTCATCCGCAGTTCTGGCAGTACTTCCATGACCTGAACAGCTACATCAAGGAGACCGAGCCGGTGGAGGCTGGGGTGCTGGATATGAACCGCTACGAGAACCTTTAGAGCCGCAAGCCATAAGCTTCAAGCTGCAAGAAAGGGCGGGGCCGCCGCAGACTGCTTTCTCTTGCCGCTTAAAGCTTGAAGCTTGTGGCTTTTCTATCCCGACCTAATTGCTAGGACTTTGTTCGCCGCCGCGCATGGCGTAGACTGCGGACAAGTCTGTGAGGAAATTCCATGAGCGCCATAACCATTACCGACGCCGCGCACGATTACCTGGCCGATCTGCTCTCCAAGCAGAACACCCCGGGTATCGGTATTCGCGTTTTCATCACCCAACCCGGCACCCAATATGCCGAGACCTGCATTGCCTACTGCAAGCCAGGTGAAGAAAAGCCGGAAGATACCGCGCTGGGTCTGAAAAGCTTTACCGCCTACATCGATGCCGTGAGCGAACCCTTTCTCGATGACGCCGTCGTCGACTACGCCACCGACCGCATGGGCGGCCAGCTGACCATCAAGGCGCCGAACGCCAAGGTGCCGATGGTCAACGATGACAGCCCGATCAACGAGCGCATCAACTACTACCTGCAAACCGAGATCAACCCGGGCCTCGCCAGCCACGGCGGCCAGGTCAGCCTGATCGACGTGGTCGAGGACGGCATCGCCGTGCTGCAGTTCGGCGGCGGCTGCCAGGGCTGCGGCCAGGCCGACGTGACCCTGAAGGACGGTATCGAGCGCACCTTGCTCGAGCGTATCCCGGAGCTGAAGGGCGTGCGTGACGTGACCGACCACACCCAGAAAGAAAACGCCTACTACTAAGTCGGTGTAAGCAGCGACGCGGACCCTGTGGGATCGGGTTCACCCGCGATTGCGATGGTGCATTCACTATCGTAATCGCGGGTGAACCCGCTCCCACAAGGTCCGCGTCGTTTTGTTTTTTGCGGTATGGCAATATGATGTCGATCTCCGCATTCAAGCACTATCAGGGACGACATGCAGCCACTTCGCATCCGCAAATTCGCCAACGGCTACCTCTACAGCGCCTCCACGTTCGGCGGCCCGGTCAACGGCATCGTGCCCATGGGCACGGCGCAGTGGGTCGGTGGCACACTTGAAGTCACCGAGGACCTGCTCTGGTTCGGCGCCAACATGATCAACCGGGTAGCGGTGGGGGATGTCAGCGAAGTGCATATCCCGACGGCCGATATCGTCTCGGTCGAGTACCGCTTCGGCTGGTTCACCGGCATCGTCGTCGTGCGCCATGTCCATGGCGAGTTCACCTTGCGTTGCTATGGCGCGAAGAACCTGGTGGCGACGTTGCATATGTTGTTCGTCGCGCCCAAAGACAAGTGGGCCCACGAAGCTGAATACGGCGAACCTGAGCCAGCCCCGGCCCCGGGGCGCTCGAGGGCAGGGGCCAGGCCTGTGCCGGGACGGCGTAACTGAGCGGCCCCTTATTGGTTAATGGCCCCTACGCCCCTGGCAGTCACCAGGCAGGCGAGAGAACGACGCGAACTCTGTGGGAGCTGGCTTGCCAGCGATTTGGTCGGCATTGACAACGATGTTGTCAGGTCTGGCCTTATCGCTGCATAGGTATCTACACATCTCTCAGACCCATGCTGGGCGCTCTGGCTCTGGCTCTGGCTCTGGCTCTGGCTCTGGCTCTGGCTGTTGCTTTTGATCTGGCTTTTGATCTACCGCGACTTCAGGAAGCAGTGCGGAGGGAAGGAACCCGGAGCGAAGCGTAGGGCCGGATGCAGGAGCGGAGGCCTTTTGCTTACTTTTGGGCCTTTTGTAAGCCGCCGTAACGGCGGAAGGGTGATTCTGGGGCGCTGCATGTAATGGATATGCCCCCGATTTCCGCACCCGTCGCTTCGTGCTCAGGTCCTGATTTTGCGAGCATATCCATTCATGATGGTGACATTTAGTCACCTTTTCGCCCTTACGGCGACTCCCTTTTGGAAAGGCCCAAAAGGAAGCAAAAGGCCTCCCGGCCCGCATCCGGCCCTACGCTTCGCTCCGGGTCCCTTCCTTCCGCACTGATTCCGGGGGCCGCGCCATACGGGCTCCTGCCCTATGGCGCTTTCCGGGCCATCCATGGCCCTCCACCCCCTCCATCAGCGCTCCACTCAGCCTCCTGAAGGCCGGGACAATCAAGATCAAGATCAAGATCAAGATCAAGAGCCAGAGCCAGAGCCAGAGCCAGAGCCAGAGCCAGAGCCAGAGCCAGAGCCAGAGCCAGAGCAACAGCACTCAGCATGGAGACTGAGAGATGTGTAGATACCCATGCTCATCGCTGGCAAGCCAGCTCCCACAGGGTCCGCGTCGTTTATGCTATTGGTGTGACAACTGGTGCGCCACATCAATACATGATTTCACAGCCCTCTCAGGTAGTGCTCCAGGTCTTCAAGGTCGACTTCATCAAACTCCCCAGCATCGAGTTGCATGACACCGATCAAGGTGCTGGCACGTAGTGCGTCCAGTTGCCTAGGCTGCAGCTCTTCGATGGAGTTCTCGACCGGGTCGGGAATGATGGTTCTGCGAGTGACCATGGATGTCCTGCTTGGCTCGAGAGGCATGGCGACTTATGCCACAGCCCCCAGGATTGAGGCAGATGTGACAGAGACAGCCAAGAAGAGCCGCAAGCGCGGCTCTCGATCATCCTCGTTTAAAAGTCGTAACTCACACTGGTGTAATAAAACGCCCCCTGCGCCCCCTCCGGCGAAGTGATCGAATACTTCGGCACCCCATACAACTGCGCGCCTTTCAGCCTGTCCGGATGGCTGTCGAACAGGTTGATCGCGCCCACCGACAGCTTCAGCCCCAGGTCGAAACGATAGCTCAGGTCCAGATCGGTGACCCATTGCGGGCTGAAGGTCTGGTCCAGCGCCGGGTTGCTGGCGTTCAGGCTTTTCCATTCGCCATAGCGGCGTTGGGTCACGGTCAGCCCCCAGTTCTCATACAGCCAGTTGGCGCTGAAGGTCAGCTTGTTGTCCGGCGTGCCGTGCTCGATCAGGCCCTGGGTCGCGCGCCCGACGATCTGCTCGCCACTGATCCCGCCGACATCCCGCAGGTCGGTGATCCGCGTGCGGGTCTTGGCGAAACCGGCATTCAGGTCCAGCCGGCCATAGGCCGCCAGGTCCAGTTGATACTGGCCGCTCAGCTCGATGCCATCGGTGCGGGTGTCGGCGATATTGGTGTAGAACGCCGCGCTCTGGATAGTGGCGTAGGGCGTGCCGGCGAAGATCGGCCCGACCACGCTGGACGGCAACTGGTCGGAGAGGGTGATGCGGTTGTCGATATCGATGCGGTAGGCGTCGATGCTCAGCGAGGCATTGGTCAATGGCCGCCAGACCAGGCCCAGGGAGTAGTTGGTCGACTCTTCCGGTTTCAGCGCCCGGCCGCCCAGCAGCGCCGCTTCCGGGCTGTCGGCACGCAGGGTGCGCTGCTGCACCTCGACCCAGTTGCCGCTGCCCGAGGGTTGCTCGACCACCTGCACGCTGAACGACGACAAGCCGCTCTGCACCAGCGACGGCGCCCGGTAGCCACTGCTGATACTGCCTCGCGCAGCGATCTGCGGGGTGAAGTCATAACGCAGCGAGAGTTTGCCGTTGGTGGTGTCGCCAAAGTCCGAATAGTGCTCGGAACGCACTGCCAGGCCGGCCTGGAACTTGTCGGTGATCTGCCCTTCGAGGTCCAGGTAGGCGCCGAATACCTTGCGCTCCAGCGAGGCGGCGTCGACGTTGGTGATCCCCGAGTAATAGCCGGGCAGACGACGCCCGGTGAGCGGATCAAGGGTGTTGAACAGCGCACCGTTCTGCCAGCCCGCCGCTTCGCCAGCGGTCAGGGTGTAGTTTTCCTTGCGCCAGGCCAGGCCTGCCGAAACGGTCAGCGGCTTGGCCAGCAGGTCGGTGGGGAAGTCGCGGACCCAGTCCAGGGTCAGGTTGGTCTGCTCGTTCTCCCTTTCGCCTGTGTAGATGTTGTACGGGCTGTTTACGCCCCAACTCGGGTTGATCGCGTCGCGATCGGTGGATTTCAGCGTGTCATTGCCGTAGTTGGCCGCCAGGTCGAACTTGCCCAGTTGCTCGTCTTCGTAACGCACGCCGCCGGTAACCGCGTAGTCCTCCAGGGCATAGCGGGTGATCGGCAGGCGTCCGTCCGGGTAGCGCGACAGGGCCACGCTGCCGTAGTTGCTGCGCAGGGTGGTGGGCGGATCGAAGAAACCTTCGGCATCGGTGTTCTTGTGCGAGTAGGTGGCGAAACCGTAGGCGGTCAGGCCCTCGCCGATGCCGATCTCGCTGTTGGCCACCAGGTTGTATTGGTCGCTGACCCCGCCCGAGCCCCAGCGCCAGGTGCGGTAGCGGTTGTTCTGCTCGCGGGGCGTGTTCACGCTGGTGTCGCCAGGATAGAAGATGCGGTTGTCCGGGCGGGTATCGCTGGCCGGGTCCTGGTTGCCGGCATCGAAGGACAGGGTCAGGAAGCCGTCGTTGGGCAGGGCAAAGCCCTTCCAGCCACTGAGCTTGCGCTGCAGGCCGTCGCCCTTGTCGTAGCCGCCGAAGCGGTAGCCGATGCTGCCGCCGTCGTCGTTTTCCTTGAGGACGATATTGATCACCCCGGCAATCGCATCCGAGCCGTACTGGGCGGCGGCGCCGTCACGCAGGATTTCCACCCGCGACACCGCGCTCAGCGGAATCAGGCTCAGGTCCACTGCCGCTGCGCCACGGCCATTGGCCAGGCTCTGGCGGGTGACGTTGGCGCTGCTGTGGCGGCGCTTGCCATTGACCAGCACCAGCACCTGGTCCGATGCCAGGCCGCGCAATGAAGCGCCCTGGGCAATGGAACCGGCGAAGGCGCCCTGGGGCGACTGCGGGAAGCTGAACGATGGCGACAGGGCGGTGAGGGCACCAGACAGGTCCTTGGCTCCGGTTTCCTCAAGCTTCTCGGCGCTGAGCACATCGACCGGCGCGGCGCTTTCCAGGGCGGTGACATCGCTGCGGCGGGTGCCGACCACGACCACGGTATCGAGTTTGTCGTTCTTCGCAGCGGCGCCACTGGCGGGCTCCTGGGCCTGGACGACGGGCACGGCAAGGCTGCCGATGACCAGCGCGATGGCGCCGGCCAAGGGATCGGGACGGAACATGGGGGACTACTCCTGTAACACGCAAGAGGGGCCGGCGACCCGCTGGATCGCCGGAAAACGGGGGTCAGAACCGGCTGGTAACGCTCAGGCCGACGGTGCGTGGGTCGCCATAGGTGATCACGTACTGCCCGGCGGTGCCGTTGGGGCGGCCGTGGACCTGGTAGCGGCGATCGGTGAGGTTGTTGACGAAGCCGGTGACGCTGAGCTTTTCGTCGGCGCTGAACCAGGTCAGGCGGCTGTTGGCCAGGGTGTAGTGGGGCTGGTTGAGCGGCGCGTCGGCGCTGCTTTGGCGGTCGGCGAGGAAATATTCCTTGTCGCGGAAGCTGACATCGCCACCGGCCACCAGCTTGCCGGGGATATCCAGCGGCAAGGTGTAGTCGGCGCCGAGGGACACCACGTAGCGCGGCGAACGCACGAAGCTGTTGCCGCTGTAGTCGGCGGTGACCGCACCGGTGTTGGGGTTGGTGTTCTTGAAGTCGGTGTATTCGGTATCGAGGAACGACAGCGCGCCGCGCAGGTGCAGGCGATCGGTGGGCTGGCCCTCGATCTCCAGTTCCGCACCCTTGACCTTGCCCTTGGCGCCATTGGTCAGGGCGGTGGTGAGGATACCGCTGTTGACCGTCAGCAGGTTCACCTGGATGTCCTGGTAGTCGTAGTAGAAGACGTTGGCGTTGACCGTCAGGCGATGGTCGAACCACTCCGACTTCAGGCCCAGCTCATAGGCATCCAGTTCTTCCGGATCCACCGTGGTCAACTGCGCCAGGCTGGTGGACAACCCGGTGTTGAAGCCGCCGGAACGGAAGCCGTGGGCATAGCGGAAGAACACCCGCAGGTTGTCGTTGATCCGGTATTCCGGTGTCAGGTCGTAGGTCCAGGCCTCCCAGCGCTTGCTTTCCTCGCGGTTGCCGTTGCTGCCGGCGGCGGCCAGCGGGATCAGCGGGCCGTTGGCGGTGGCGCGGGTCAGTTGGGTCAGGTCGAGGTCGATATCCTTCTTCTCGGTGGTCCAGCGCAGGCCGCCGGTGACCGTCAGGTTATCGGTGAAGTCATAGGCCAGGTTGCCGAACAGCGCGTAGCTATCAGTGCGGTGGGTGTAGTCGAGGTTGCGATAATCCACGGCGCCACCGGTCTGGTTGGAGCCGGTGCCATTGGGCGTCGGGCCCGGGATGATGCTGCGTACCGTGCTGTTGTCCAGGGTCTCGTGGAAGTAATGGGTGCCGAGCATCCAGCGCAGGGTTTCCTGGGGCGAGGAGGCCAGGCGGAACTCCTGGGAGTACTGGTCGTAGAGGCTGTCGTTGTCGCTGGCGCCGTTGACCTCGTAGGGCGTGTAGTCGGCGTCGGTCAGCGACTGGTTGCGGATATGGTCGTAGGCGGTGATCGAAGTCAGGGTGTAGTCGCCGAGGTTCCAGTTCAGGGTCAGCGAGGTGCCGCTGTGGTCCAGCTTGTAGTCCTCGTCGGTATTGAGCTCGATCTTGCGACCGGCCGGACGCTGGTAGCCAACGTTGTAATAACGTCCCAGGGTCAGCGAGCCGCTGCTGCCATCGCCCTTGAACTCGCGGCCGTGGATCTTCAGCAGGGCTTCCAGGTCTTCATTGATTTTGGCCAGGAACTGCACACGCACGGCCTTCTTGTTCACGTCGCCGTAGGTCTGGTCGTTGCTCAGGTTATGGGTGAAACCGTCGCGCTCCTCGGAATATAGCGAAACCCGGCCGGCCAGGCGATCGTCCACCAGGGAGCCTCCGATGGCGCCGTTGAGGATGCGTTCGTTCTTGCTGCCGAAGCCGATGGTGCCGTAGCCGTCGGTATCGAAGGTCGGCTTCTTCGAGATCACGTTGACCGCGCCGGCGGTGGTGTTCTTGCCGTACAGGGTGCCTTGCGGGCCTCGCAGGATCTCGATGCGCTCCAGGTCGAACAGCGGCCCGCCGCCGGCCACCGGGGCGTTGAGGTAAACGTCGTCGGCATAGATGCCCACCGGGTACACGGTAGCCGCGCCGGTATCCCCGGTACCCAGGCCGCGGATATACCAGCGCGGGCGGCCGTCGCCGTCCGGGTTCTTCGCCGAGGCGTTGGGAATGAAGGTGGTGATATCGCCCATGGCGCGCACGCCGTCGGCAGTCAGGCTGGTGCCCTGAACCGCCGAAACGGCCACCGGAACCTCTTGCAGGGTTTCTTCCCGGTGCTGGGCGGTGACGGTCACGGTTTTCAGGGCGGGCGTGGTGCTGGTGTCGTCATCGGCGTGAGCCAACTGATACTGGCCGGCCAATAGAAGACTGAGGCCGATGCCCCTGGTGATTGGATTGATCTGGAACATGCTGCTTCTCCCCGAGCGTTGCAGATACAGGGCTAGAGCAGGGTTTGTGCCATGTTTTCAAGTGGTTGATTTTGCTTGGAAAAGCGGATTTCACAGGGCGGCTGTGCTAGGCAGGCAGCAGGGGGCTGGTGAATCCCTGTTGCTACAGCAGCAATGGTTGCGCAGGCAGCAGTGGCGAGGCTTCCGGCTAACCAAGGCATAACCTTTGGGCTCGGAAGTTTCGCAAAGTTGTGGGGAAACTTCCTTTCGTGGGTTTGAGACTCGAATTTCACAAGTCGGATGTTTTACTGTGCGGGCCTGGAAATTTTCGTCGGGACAACAACCATGAGAAAAGTCGACGGTCGGCCTGCAGCGGACACCCAGGTTGAGCGTGGTTCGCCGGAGCTCCTCAGCACGGTTCGCTGGGTGCTTCTAGTGCTGCTGTGCCTCGCCACGGGTTTCGGCCTGGTGATGCTGTTCTGGAGCGGGGACATGCAACCGGAGTCGCCGTGGTACTGGAACCGTGTGCTGGCACTGCCGCTGATTGTCGGGGGCTACCTGTATGGGGTGCGCTGGCTGGCGCTGGAGGGGCGTGACAAGTGAGCGGCGGCCAAGCAGTCAGCGGCGTTGCCGGCGATGAGGCCGGCAAGCGCAATGAAGGCGTCAGCCCTCTTTTTTGACCACCAGGGTCAGGATGTCATAACTCGCCACCAACTCCCCAAGCTGGTTGGTCACCTCCACATCCCAGGCCACCACCCCTTGCGCAATCCCCTGCGGGCTCTTCTTGCCCTGGTCGATCTTGCGTTTGCAGGTCAGCCGCGCCTGGATGGTGTCACCAATTCCCACCGGATTGATAAAGCGCAGATTATCCAGCCCGTAGTTGGCCAACACCGGCCCCGGTGCCGGGCTGACGAACAACCCCGCCGCCGCCGACAGCACGAAATACCCGTGGGCAATCCGCTTGCCGAACTGCGAGTCCCGCGCGGCGATCTCGTCGAAGTGCATATAGAAGTGATCCCCGGAAAGACAGCCGAAGTTCACCAGGTCCGCTTCGGTCACCGTGCGCCGATGAGTCAGCAACGACTCGCCAATGCGCAGCTCTTCGAAATGCCGGCGGAACGGGTGCACTTCGGTTTCGATCACCTCGGCGCCGCGCACGTACTCGCCGGTCACCGCCATCAGCATGCTGGGCGAGCCCTGCACCGCAGCACGTTGCAGGTAGTGCTTCACGGCACGCAGCCCACCCAGCTCCTCGCCACCGCCAGCCCGACCCGGGCCGCCGTGCTTGAGCTGAGGCAATGGCGAACCATGCCCGGTGGATTCGGCCGCCGCTTCAGCATCCAGCACCAGCAGCCGGCCATGCCAGGCCGCCGCGACCGGCACGGCCTTGGCCGCAACGGCGCGGTCAGCGGTGATCAGGCTCGCCACCAGGCTGCCCTTGCCGCGCGCGGCCAGGTCGAGCGCTTCATCCAGGTCTTCATAGGTCATCAAGGTGCTGACCGGCCCGAACGCCTCGATATCGTGGGCGCCGCCTTCGGCATGGGCATCCCGGGCCAGCAGCAGGGTCGGGGCGAAGAAGGCACCGTTGGCAACGCCTTCGCCACGCGGCTCGAAACCGTCACGGGCGCCGAACAGCAGGTCGCAGCTTTGCAGCAGTTGCTCGACCCGCTCGCCGACATCCGCCTGCTGCGCATGGGACGCCAACGCGCCCATGCGCACGCCTTCCACCGAGGGATCACCCACCACCACCTTGTTCAGGCGATCCCGCAGCCGGGTTGCCACCGCATCCAGATGCTTGGCCGGCACGATGGCCCGGCGAATCGCCGTGCATTTCTGCCCGGCCTTGGTGGTCATTTCCCGGGCGACTTCCTTGATATACAACTCGAACTCCTCGCTGTCCGGGCTGACGTCCGGGCCGAGGATCGAGCAGTTCAACGAGTCGGCCTCGGCGGTGAAGGGCACCGAGTTGCGGATCAGGTTCGGCGTAACCCGCAGTTTCGCGGCGGTGTCCGCCGAGCCGGTGAAGGTCACCAGGTCCTGGCCATCCAGGCGCTCCAGCAGGTCGCCAGTACCGCCGATCACCAGTTGCAGGGCACCCGGCGGCAGCAGGCCGGATTCATCGATCAGGCGTACCACGGCTTCGGTCAGGTAGCTGGTGGCGGTAGCCGGCTTGACGATGCACGGCATGCCGGCGAGGAAGGTCGGGGCGAATTTCTCCAGCATCCCCCAGATCGGGAAGTTGAAGGCGTTGATATGCACCGCGACCCCGGCCCGGGGCACGAGGATATGGCTGCCGGCAAAACGGCCCTGCTTGCCCAGCGGGATCGCCGGGCCTTCGTGCACCAGGTTGCCCGAGGGCAATTCCCGGGCGCCGATGCCGGCGTAGGAGAACAGCGTGGCATTGCCCCCCTCGATATCGATCCAGCTGTCGGCCCGGGTCGCGCCGCTGTGGTGGGACAGGGCATAGAGCTGCTCCTTGCGCTCGGCGAGGTACAGGGCCAGGGCCTTGAGCCGCGCGGCGCGCTGCTGGAAGTCCAGGGCCATCAGGCCGGCGCGGCCCTGCTGGCGACCCCAGGCCAGGGCCTCGGCGAAGTCCGGGCGCTCTTCATGGCTGTAGGCGAGCACATGGCCGTCGATGGCGCTGCGCAGGGACTGGGCGCCGTGCTGGCCGATCCAGCGACCGGCGATAAAGCTTTGCAAGGTAGGGGCAGCAGACATCGGTGTGTCCTCCAATTCTTGTAAGAGGCGCTGTTACCACAGCGCCAGGGTGTAGCCGACGATCAGGCGGTTCTCGTCCAGGGCATTGGTCAGGCCATTGCCGGAACGGAAGGTGACGTTGCGCCAGCGCAGGCTGACGTTTTTCAGTGGGCCGCTCTGGATCACGTAGGCGATATCGGTGTCGCGTTCACGCTCGCGGCCGTTGTCGATGCCCGCCGCCTTGGCGTGGCGACCGTCGGTGTAGCGGGTCATGAAGCTCAGGCCGGGGATGCCCAGGGCGGCGAAGTCGTAGTCGTAGCGCGCCTGCCAGGAATCCAGCCCGGCGCGGGTGAAGGTGTTGTAGGTGACCAGGTTGACGGTGTACGGGTCGCCGCCGTTGAGGAAGGGGAAGGCGCTGTCGCCGGACATCTGCTGGAAGGTGCCGCTGAACTTGTGCGCGCCCACTGCCAGGGTGAACATGCCGTTGAAGTTGCGGTTGTCGATGCGTCCGGCGCGCTCGGCACCGTCGCCACGGCTGTCGAACCAGCGCAGGTCGCTGCGCAGGCTCATGCCCTCGGCCAGCGGCAGGGTGTGGACCAGGCCGACGTATTGCTGGCGATAGATGTCTTCGAGCTTGGCGTAGTAGTAACTCACCGCCAGTTGCGGGTTGAAGGCGTAGGTGCCGCCGCCGAAATCGAAGTGGTCGCTGGTGGCCGCGCCGTAGCCGATATCGTCGTTGCTCGACGAGTCGCGCAGGTTGGCCTTGGTCAGGCGCCCGCCGTTCACGGTCAGGCCGTCGATGTCCTGGCTGGTCAGAAGGCCGCCCTTGAAGGTGGACGCCAACAGGCGAGTGTCGTTGTAGGTGACCACCGGCAGCAGCGGTTGCAGGGTGCCGAGGCGCAGCACGCTTTTCGACAGGCGTACCTTGGCGGTCACGCCCAGTTCGCTGTAGTCGTCCGCCGGCTCCAGGCTGTTGCGGCCATAGGGCAGCAGGCCGGTGTTGCGGCGGTCGCGGCTGGAGTCCAGCTTGATGCCCAGCTGGCCCATGGCATCGACGCCGAAGCCCAGGGTGCCGTCGGTAAAGCCGGACTCCAGCTTGGCGGTGAAGCCCTGGGCCCATTCCTCGGCCTTGGATTGCGGCGCGTTGTCCTGGCGGAAATCGCGGTTGATGTAGTGGTTGCGCAGTTCGATCTTGGCGTGGCTGTCCTCGATGAAGCCGGCCAGGGCCGGGGTGCAGGCGAGGGGCAGGGTGAGTCCGGCCAGAAGGCGAATGGGGTTCATTGTTGTTATTCCCGAGTCGTCGTTTGCGTGATTAGTGTTTGCTGGCGCCGGCAGCGCCGATTCCGGTCATGGAGCGGATGAACTGGGCCAGGTAGCGGCCGCGCTCCTCGCTGGCCTGGGCCGAGCGGTCGGTGACCGAGAACGCCCAGGCCGCCAGGAAGGCCGCGCTCATGGAGAACAGCGCCGGGTTGGAGTAGGGGAACAGCGCCTTGTCGTGATGCAGCACGTTGACCCACACCACCGGGCTCAGCACCAGCAGGATCACCGCCGAGGCCAGGCCGGCCAGGCTGCCGGCCACGGCGCCGCGAGTGGTCAGGCCCTTCCAGAACATGGAAAGGAACAGCACCGGGAAGTTGACCGAGGCGGCGATGGCCAGCACCAGGCCTGAGAGGAAGGCGATGTTCTGCGACTCGAACATCAGGCCGAGGATGATCGCCAGCACGCCGATCACCAGGGTGGCGACGCGGGATACGCGGATCTCCTCCTGCTCGCTCGCCTTGCCCTTGCGCACCACGCAGGCATAGATGTCATGGGACACCGCCGAGGCGCCGGACAGGGCCAGGCCGGCAACCACTGCAAGGATGGTGGCGAAGGCCACGGCCGAGATGAAGCCGAGGAACAGGTTGCCGCCCACGGCCTGGGCCAGGTGCACGGCGATCATGTTGCCGCCGCCGATGATCGCGCCGCTTGCATCGCGGTACGCGGGCTCGGTGCCGACCATGACGATGGCGCCGAAGCCGATGACGATCAGCAGCAGGTAGAAGTAGCCGATGAAGCCGGTGGCGTAGAACACCGATTTACGCGCTTCCTTGGCATCGCTGACGGTGAAGAAGCGCATCAGGATATGGGGCAGGCCGGCGGTGCCGAACATCATGCCCAGGCCTAGGGAAATCGCATCCACCGGGTTCGACAGCAGGCCGCCCGGGGCCATGATCGCCGTGCCCTTGGCGTGCACGGCGGCCGCGCTGGCGAACATCGCCTCGGTGCTGAAGCCGAAGTGCTTGAGCACCATGAAGGCCATGAAGGTGGTGCCCGACAGCAGCATCACTGCCTTGATGATCTGCACCCAGGTGGTGGCCAGCATGCCGCCGAAGGTCACGTAGAACACCATCAGCACGCCCACCAGCATTACTGCGTACAGGTAGCTGATGCCGAACAGCAGCTCGATCAGCTTGCCGGCGCCGACCATCTGCGCCACCAGGTAGAGCAGGGCCACGGTCAGGGTGCCGAAGGCCGAGGTCAGGCGCACCGGGGTTTGTGCCAGGCGGTAGGAGACCACGTCGGCGAAGGTGTACTTGCCCAGGTTGCGCAGGCGCTCGGCGATCAGGAACAGGATGATCGGCCAGCCGGCCAGGACGCCCAGGGCGTAGAGCAGGCCGTCGTAGCCGTTGAGGAACATCATCGCCGAGATGCCGAGGAAGGACGCGGCGCTGATCATGTCGCCGGCGATCGCCAGGCCATTCTGCATCCCGGTCAGGCCGCCGCCGGCGGTATAGAAATCGCTGGCCGAGCGGGTGCGCAGGGCGGCCCAGCGGGTGACCCCGAGGGTGAAGACGACGAACAGCAGGAACATGCCGATGGCGGTCCAGTTCATTGTGCGCACTCCTGCTTGACCTTGTCGTTGAGCGGATCGAGGACATTGTTGGCGCGGTACACGTAGATGCCGGTGAGGGCGAAGGACAGCAGCACGATCAGCACACCCACCAGCATGCCGACGCTGGTCACCCCGCCACTGAGGGACTGGCCGAGGTTGCTGGGGGAAAAGGCCACGAGCAGGACGAAGCCGTAGTAGATCACCAGCATCGCGGCGGTGAGGCTGCCGTTGAGACGGCGCTTGCGCCGCACCAGTTGCTGGAAGTCGGGGTGGTTGCTGATGGATTCGATATGACTGGGGGTCATGGGTGGGCGCTCTCTTGATCTTGTTGTAGTTGTTGTGTCGTTCACGCTTGGGGGTATTGCTGTGTTCTTTCGGGCCTCATCGCTGGCAAGCCAGCTCCCACAGGGATCGCGTGTACCGCCGGGCCTGTGGGTGTCATTCAGGGCCCTATCGCTGGCAAGCCAGCTCCCACAGGTTTTTGTGTCAAACCTGGATCCACTGATCGACGCCGACCCTGTGGGAGCTGGCTTGCCAGCGATAGGGCCGGTACAGGCGAAAAATTCCTTAGAGCTGATCGAAGTCGAGCACCACCCGCTCACTCAGCGGATAGCTCTGGCACGACAGCACATACCCGGCCGCCACCTCGTAGTCCTCCAGGGCATGATTGCTGTCCATTTCCACCTCGCCCTCGATCACCTTGCACTTGCAGGTCGAGCAGACCCCGGCCTTGCACGAGTAGGGCAGTTCGGCGCCGATGGCATTGCCGGCATCCAGCACGCTCCGGGTATTGCGCGGCAGCTCGAAGGACAGCGCCCGGCCATCGCTGATCACGGTGATCTGGCTGGTCGCCGAATCCACCTGGCGCGCCGCTTCCCGGGCCTGGCGGCGCTCGTCGCTGCCGGCGGCGGCAAACAGTTCGAAGTGGATCTTTTCCGCCGCCATCCCGCGGGCCTTCAGGGCATCGCGCACGGTCTCCGTCATTGCCTGCGGCCCGCAGATAAACGCCGCCTCCAGTTGCGGCACCTCCAGCCAGCGGCTGAACAGCTGTTCGCATTTGCCGGCATCGATGCGCCCGTTGTAGAGGTCGATGTCCTGCTGCTCGCGGCTGAACACGAAGATCAGGTTGAGACGCTGCAGGTAGCGGTTCTTCAGGTCTTCCAGTTGCTCGCGGAACAGCGCCGAACCACTGGCGCGGTTGCCGTAGAGGAGGGTGAAGCGGCTGTTCGGCTCGGCTTCCAGGGTGGTCTTGACGATGGACAGGATCGGCGTGATGCCGCTGCCGGCCGCCACCGCCAGGTAGTGAGCGTGACGCGCCGGGTCCAGCGCGGTATGGAAGCTGCCGGACGGCGGCATCACGTCGATCACGTCACCGGCCGCCAGCACCTCGTTGGCGAACGCGGAAAAACGCCCGCCGAGGACTTTCTTCACCGCTACCCGCAGTTCACCGTCGTTGACCCCGGTGCAGATCGAGTAGGAGCGGCGCACTTCTTCATCATCCAGATGGGTGCGCAGCACCAGGTACTGGCCCTGGGTGAAACGGAAGGTCTCGCCCAGCTCCCGCGGCACATCGAAGAGGATCGACACCGCATCACGGGTTTCATTGCGCACTTGCTTGACGGTCAGGCTATGGAACTGGCTCATGGGAAATCTCCAGCAAGCGCTCAGATGCACTTGAAATAATCGAAGGGCTCGCGGCAGTCGCAGCAGCGGTACAGGGCCTTGCACGCAGTGGAGCCGAACTCGCTGAGCACTTCGGTGTGGGTGCTGCCGCATTGCGGGCAGGCGATCACGTCGGACTCGCCCAGCAGGCTGCGCTTGTTCGTGCTGCCCAGCGGCGCGGCGATGCCATAGGCGCGCAGGCGTTCGCGGCCGGTGGCGCTGATCCAGTCGGTGGTCCAGGCCGGGCTGAGCTGGCGGTTCAGCGCCGGTGCCGGGAAACCGGCTTGCTCCAGGGCGGCGCGGATGTCCTGCTCGATCACCTCGGTGGCCGGGCAGCCGGAGTAGGTCGGGGTCACCGTCACCTGCAGGTGCCCGTCGGCCCAGTCCAGCCCGCGGACGATGCCCAGGTCGACCACGCTGACCACCGGCACCTCCGGGTCCATGACCTGTTCCAGCACCGTCCAGGCCTGGCGCAGGTCATCGGGCCGCGAAGCGCGGGCGCCGCGGTCGCTGGCGATCAGCTCACCAGGTCGCATCGGGATAGGCTCGCGGCAGGGATTGCATCTCCGCCAGCAGCAGGCCCAGGTGTTCGCTGTGCACGCCCTGGCGTCCGCTGAGGTAGAAGTGGCTGGCCGCTTGCGGTACCGGCAGGGTGGCGCGCTCGAAGGTGGCTTCGACCTGCGCCTGCCAGTCCAGCGCGATCTGCTGCAGATTGCCGATCACCCCGGCCTGGAACAGGCGCTGCTCGACGGCATCGGCATCCACCAGCTCGACGGTGTAGCGCCAGACCAGGGGCAGGGCGGCGATCATGCGCTGGCGGCTTTCCTCGGTGCCGTCGCCCAGGCGCTCGACCCACTCGCCGGAACGGCGCAGGTGATAGGTGACTTCCTTCAGCGCCTTGGCCGCGATGCCCTGGATACGCGCGTCGCTGGAACGGACCAGGCCTTGCAGCACGGCGAAATGCCAGGCGTCGTAGAAGAACTGCTTGAGGATGGTCACCGCGTAGTCGCCGTTGGGTTGCTCCACCAGCAGCAGGTTGCGGTAGGCGCGTTCGTCACGGCGGAAGGCCAGGTGATCGGCGTCGCGGCCGTCATCGGCCAGCTCGGCGGCGTATTCCAGCCAGTTGCGTGCCTGGCCGACCAGGTCGAGGCCGACGTTCATCAGCGCCAGCTCTTCTTCCAGCGCCGGGGCACGGCCGCACCACTGGCACAGGCGCTGGGCCTGGACCATGGCGCTGTCGCCCAGGCGCAGCAGGTACTGGATCAGATCCGCATTCATCACATGTGCCCCACTTCAGCCGGCAGCTCGTAGAAGCTGGCGTGGCGGTAGATCTTGTCTTCCGACGGGGCGAACAGCGGGTCCTTCTCGTCGGGCGAAGAGGCGGTGATCAGCGCCGAGGGCACCACCCACAGGCTCACGCCCTCGTTGCGCCGGGTGTACAGCTCGCGGGCATTCTCGATGGCCATGGCGGCGTCGGCGGCATGCACGCTGCCGACATGCTTGTGGTTGAGCCCGTGCTTGCTGCGCACGAACACTTCGAACAGGGTCCATTCGGACATGGCGATATCTCCTCGGGCGGCGCTCAGGCGGCGTTTTTATTGGCTTTTTTCTTGGCGTGGGCGACCGCGGCCGCGCGCACCCAGGCACCGTCCTCGATGGCCTGGCGGCGAGTCGCGACGCGCTCCTGGTTGCACGGGCCATTGCCCTTGAGCACTTCGTAGAACTCGTCCCACTGGATCTGGCCGAAGTCGTAGTGGCCGCGCTCGGCGTTCCACTTCAGCTCAGGGTCCGGGGCGGTGCAGCCGAGCAGTTCCAGTTGCGGCACGGTCTGGTCGATGAAGCGCTGGCGCAGTTCGTCGTTGCTCTGGCGCTTGATCTTCCAGGCCATGGACTGGGCGCTGTTGGGCGAGTGCTCGTCGCTCGGGCCGAACATCATCAGCGACGGCCACCACAGGCGGTTGATCGCGTCCTGGACCATGTCCTTCTGCGCCTGGTTGCCCTCGCGCATCATGGTCAGGAGGATTTCGTAGCCCTGGCGCTGGTGAAAACTTTCTTCCTTGCAGATGCGGATCATCGCCCGCGAGTACGGGCCGTAGCTGGTGCGCTGGAGCACCACCTGGTTGACGATTGCCGCACCATCCACCAGCCAGCCCACCGCGCCGACATCGGCCCAGCTCAGGGTCGGGTAGTTGAAGATGCTGGAATATTTTGCTTTTCCGCTGTGGAGTTTGTTTATTTCTGTATCACGATCAGCGCCCAGGGTTTCCATGGCGCTGTACAGGTACAGACCGTGCCCAGCTTCGTCCTGGATCTTCGCCATCAGTTGCAGCTTGCGCTTGAGCGACGGGGCGCGGGCGACCCAGTTGCCTTCCGGCAGCATGCCGACGATCTCGGAGTGGGCGTGCTGGGAAATCTGCCGGATCAGCGTTTGCCGATAGGCTTCCGGCATCCAGTTCCTGGCCTCGATCTTGATCTCGGCATCGATGCGTTCCTGGAAGGCGCGTTCCTGTTCGGACATCTCGTCCAGGGTCTTCAGGCGCTTGACGCCGGTTTCGACCAATTGTGCGTACATGTGTGTCTCCCGCCTTTTTGTCGTGGGGGCTTTGGGGCGTGGACACAGTTATAAGTGATACAAAACCAAATATCAAACACAAAAATACGTGTCGTAATTGGTTTTTGTATCGCATTGCACGATGAGGGGTGGGGGATTGTCAGATGTACCAATCGTATATACCTTTGGTACATCAATTCAGCCCTCGCAGGAGTTCGATCCATGCATGCCTTGATCGTGGTTTCCCACCCTGACCCGCAGTCCCTTACCCAGCGTGTCGCCGCCGAACTGGCGGCGAATATCAGCCAGCCCCATAGCTTCGAGATCGCCGATCTGCACGCCGAAGGGTTCGATCCGCGCTTCAATCCGGATGACCTGGCGCTGTTCCGCGATCAGTCCCCGGTCCCGGCAGACGTGCTTGCCGAGCAGGCGCGCATCGACCGCGCCGACGCGCTGGTGCTGGTGTTTCCGGTGTACTGGTGGTCGTTCCCCGGTCTGCTCAAGGGCTGGATCGACCGGGTCTTCAGTGGCGGCTGGGCCTATGACCAGGCCGAGCAAGGACTGCTGCAGCGCTTGCCGGTCCACCTCGTGGCAATTGCCGGCGCCGGCCCGCGCACCTACGACAAGCACGGCTACTCGGTGGCCATGCAGACCCAGATCGAGCACGGGATCTTTGGCTATTGCGGCGCGCGGGTGGCATCCTCGGTGCTTTTGACCCAGGCCGACGAGGATTTCCCCCAGGGGCATATCGAGACGGCACGGCGCCTGGGTCGCGAGCTGTTCGACAAGAGGACCTGAGGCATGAGTGATACCCGCAAGCGGCTGACCCGCGAGCAGCGCCTGGCGCAGTTGCTGGAGGTGGCCCGGCGAGTGATTGCCGAAGAGGGCACCGATGCCCTGAGCCTCGGGCGCCTGGCGGAAGCGGCGGGGATCACCAAGCCGACGGTGTATGACCATTTCGGCACCCGGGAAGGGTTACTGACGGCGTTGTACCGGGATTTCGAGGTGCGGCAGAACCTGTTGATCGACGGCGCGATGGCGGCGGGCGAGGCCACGCTGAAGGGCAAGGCGCGGGCGATTGCCGAGAGTTATGTGGATTGTGTGTTGGCTGAGGGGCGGGAGATTCCCGGCGTGCTGGCAGCGCTGGAGGGCTCGCCGGAGCTGGCGCGGTTGAAGCGCGAGTGCCAGCTGGAGTTCCTGGGCAAATGCCGGGTGGTGCTCGGGCCTTTTGCCGGGGCGCTGTCGACGGCGGGGTTATGGGGGATGCTCGGGGCCGCCGATGCCCTGTCCGGCGCGGCGGTGGCCGGGGAGATCGGGGATGAGCAGGCGCGGGGGGAGTTGTTCGAGGTGATTGTGAGTCTGGTGAGCAGGAGCTGAGAGTTTCATCGCCAGTGAGGGCCAATCGCTGGCAAGCCAGCTCCCACAGGTTCACCACTGTTCTTGAGAACACCGCTGTACCTGTGGGAGCTGGCTTGCCAGCGATGAGGCCCGAAAGACAGGCCTCAGTCTTCAAACAGCCTGCTTTCTCTTGTCATACACATGACAAGCCTTCCCCTCCGACCGTTTGATCGAATACGCCGGCTGCAACACGATCCGCGAGCTGATGCCGATATGGGTCTTGATATGCCGGCTCAGCTCCGAGCACACCTCTTTCTGCTGCGCCTCTCCCAACTGCTGGTGCTCGCCGCGTAGCTCGACATGGATATCGATGCTGTCCAGGTTGCCATTGCGGTACAGGTGGATCTCGTAGCATTCAGCGAGCTGCTTGACCTTGAGCACCTGCTCCTCGACCTGGGTCGGGAACACGTTGACCCCGCGGATGATCAGCATGTCGTCGCTGCGCCCGGTGATCTTGTCGATGCGCCGCATCGGCCGCGCCGTGCCCGGCAGCAGGCGGGTCAGGTCGCGGGTGCGGTAGCGCACCATCGGCAGCGCTTCCTTGCTGAGGGTGGTGAACACCAGTTCGCCCAGCTCGCCATCCGGCAGCACTTCACCCGTCACCGGATCGATGATTTCCGGGAAGAAATGGTCTTCCCACACCGTCGGCCCGTCGCGGCTTTCCGCGCACTCCATGGCCACGCCCGGCCCCATGATCTCCGAGAGCCCATAGATGTCCAGGGCGGTGATGCCCATGCGGGCTTCAATGGAGGCGCGCAGCTCCGGGGTCCAGGGCTCGGCACCGAAGATGCCCAGGCGCAGGGCCAGTTTGTGCGGGTCGATGCCCTGGCGCTCGATCTCGTCGGCCAGGTTGAGCATGTACGACGGCGTGACCATGATGATGTCCGGCTGGAAATCACGGATCAGTTGCACCTGCTTCTCGGTCTGCCCGCCGGACATGGGGATCACCGTGCAGCCCAGGCGCTCGGCACCGTAGTGCGCACCCAGCCCGCCGGTGAACAGGCCGTAGCCATAGGACACATGCACCTTGTCGCCCTTGCGCCCGCCGGCCGCGCGGATCGAGCGGGCCACCAGGTCGGCCCAGGTGTCGATGTCCTTCTGCGTGTAGCCGACCACCGTAGGTTTGCCGGTGGTGCCGCTGGAGGCATGCAGGCGCACGATGTCGTGCTGGGGCACGGCGAACAGGCCGAAGGGGTAGTTGTCGCGCAGGTCGTTCTTCACGGTGAAGGGGAATTTCGCCAGGTCGGCGAAATCCTTCAGGTCGGACGGATGTACGCCCAGCTCGTCGAAGCGCTGGCGGTACATCGGCACGTTCTGATAGGCATGGTCCAGGCTCCAGCGCAGACGCTCCAGCTGATGGGCGCGGAGTTGGTCGATGCTAGCGGTTTCCATCGGGTCGAGCACGGAGGCGGGGGCAAGCTGCATGTTCATGGGTTCACTCTGCATGTTGTTCTTGTGAGTGCATGGCGCCAAGCATAACCCGGCGCCGCTGAGCGTTCTGTATTCAGTGGTCGAGTCGTTCGATGATCAGCGCCAGGCCCTGGCCGACCCCGATGCACAGGGTGCACAGGGCGTAACGCCCCTGGCGCCGTTCCAGTTCGTGCAGCGCGGTGGTGACCAGGCGCGCGCCGCTCATGCCCAGCGGGTGGCCGAGGGCGATGGCGCCGCCATTGGGGTTGACCCGCGCATCGTCGTCGGCCAGCCCCAGTTCCCGCAGCACGGCCAGGCCCTGGGCGGCGAAGGCTTCGTTGAGTTCGATCACGTCCATGTCGGCCAGGGCCAGGCCGGTCAGTTCCAGGACCTTGCGCGTCGCCGGCACCGGGCCGATGCCCATGATCCGCGGCTCGACCCCGGCGCTGGCCATGCCCACGACCCGACCACGGGCTTTCAGACCGTAGCGCTTGGCGGCTTCCGGGCTGGCCAGGAGCAGGGCGCAGGCGCCGTCGTTGACGCCCGAGGCATTGCCGGCGGTGATGCTGCCGCCCTCACGGAACGGCGTGCCCAGGCGTTGCAACTGTTCCAGGGTGGTATCGCCACGCGGGTGCTCGTCCTGCTCGACCACCTTGTCCGGCCCCTTGCGCTGGGCAATCCGCACCGCAACGATTTCCTCGGCCAGACGCCCATTGGCCTGGGCTGCGCCGGCACGCTGCTGGCTGCGCAGGGCAAAGGTGTCCTGGTCGGCGCGGCTGATGTTGAACTGCTCGGCGACGTTCTCGGCGGTCTCCGGCATGCTGTCGATGCCGTATGCGCGCTGCATCAGCGGATTGACGAAGCGCCAGCCGATGGTGGTGTCGAACAGCTCGGCCTGACGGGAAAACGCAGTCTCGGCCTTGCCCATGACCAGCGGCGCCCGGGACATGGATTCGACGCCGCCGGCCAGCACCAGCCCGGCCTCGCCGCAACGGATCGCCCGCGCCGCCGCACCCACCGCTTCCAGCCCGGACGCGCAGAGACGGTTGAGGGTGACGCCGGGCACGCTGACCGGCAGCCCGGCCAGCAGCGAGGACATGCGCGCCACGTTGCGGTTGTCCTCGCCGGCCTGGTTGGCGCAGCCGTAGACCACTTCGTCGATCTGGCTCCAGTCCACCTGCGGATGGCGCTCCATCAAGGCGCGCAGGGGGATGGCGCCGAGGTCGTCGGCACGCACGCCGCTCAGGGCGCCGGCATAACGGCCAATGGGCGTGCGCACGGCATCGATGATCAGGGCATCTTTCATTTCAGGGTTTCCTCGGGCAGCACGCTGCCGCGTATCTGGTAGGACTTGCCGCGAAACACGGCGATCAGCTTGCCGTGCTGGTTTTCGATGCGCACGTCGTAGACCCCGGTGCGCTTGCCCCGGCTCAGTTCGTTGCAGGTGGCGGTCAGGGTGTCGCCGGCAAAGGCCGGGGCGAGGTAGTCGATGCTGCAGCCCTGGGCGACGGTGGCGTCGTTATGGCTGTTGCAGGCGAAGGCGAAGGCCGAATCGGCCAGGGCGAACAGGAAGCCGCCGTGGCAGGTGGCGTGGCCCTGGAGCATATCGGCGCGCACGCTCATGCCCACCGTGGCGCTGCCCGGCCCGCTGGCCAGCAGGCGCATGCCCAGGCCCTGGCTGGCGGCGTCACGGTCATACAGGGCCTGGGCGCAGCGGCTGGCCAGATCCAGACGGTCATTCATGAAAAGGCACTCCTTCGGCCAGTTGCCGACGCAGTTGCAGGGAAGGGCGGTAGCGTTCTTCGCCATAGGCGGCTTGCAGGTGGTCGAGGACCCGCACCAGGGTGGCGGCGCCCAGCTGGTCGGCCCAGGCCAGCGGCCCCAGCGGGTAATTGACCCCGGCGCGCATCGCCAGGTCGATATCCGCCGCCGAGGCCACGCCTTGCAGCAGGGCATCGGCGGCTTCGTTGGCGAGCATGGCCACGGTGCGCAGCACGCACAGGGCCGGGCTGTCGCGCAGCGGGGTGACGGCGATGCCGGCTTTGTTCAGCAGCGCGACGATCGGGCTCACCGCCTCGCGTGAGGTGCCGGCCGACCAGCTAATGGCGAGCCGACTGCAGGTGCGATAGTCCAGCGCCAGGTCCAGCAGCACCAGTTGGCCCAGTCCTTCGTCGGCACTGCGCTGGCTGGCCAGGCGACCGTCGCTCAAGGCCACCGTGGCCTCGCCGATGCGCAGCAGGCCACGACCGGCACGCCGATGGATCTTCACCTGGTGTTCGGCCAAACGCTCCAGCAATGGCTGCAACAACCCGGCATCGCCTTCGACGATCACCTCCGGCACAGTTGACGTGCTGCCCAGGCTCACCGGCTGCGGCCGCTGCGCGCCTTCGCGGTAGTCATAGAAGCCGCGCCCGCTCTTGCGCCCGAAGTGCCCGGCATCCACCAGCTCCTTCTGGATCTGCGAGGGCTGGAAGCGCATGTCCTGGTAATAGGCGTCGAACACCGAGCAGGTCACCGCGTAGTTGACGTCATGGCCGATCAGGTCGGTCAGCTCGAAGGCGCCCATGGCGAAACCGCCGGCCTCGCGCAGCAGGGCGTCGAGGCTGGCGCAATCGGCGGCGCCTTCCTGCAGCAGGCGCAGGCTTTCGGCATAGAAAGGCCGGGCCACGCGATTGACGATGAAACCGGGCGTCGAGCGCGCCAGCACTGGCTGCTTGCCCCAGGCCTGGGCGGTGGCGAGCACCGTGGCGACCACATTGGCGTCACTGGCCAGGCCCTGGATCACTTCCACCAGTTGCATCACCGGTGCCGGGTTGAAGAAGTGCATGCCGACCAGCCGCTCAGGTCGCTGCATCCCTGCGCCGAGGCGGGTGATGGAGAGCGACGAGGTGTTGCTGGCGAGAATGCAGTCCGGAGCGCACAGGGCTTCCAGCCGGGTCAGCAGCGCCTGCTTGATCTCCAGGTTCTCGACGATGGCTTCGATCACCAGTCCGGCGTCCGCCAGTTGTTCCAGGCTGTCGGCCGGCAGCAGGGCGGACAGGCAGGCCTCCCGGGCCTCGGCGCTGAGCTTGCCGTTGGCGACGCGCTTGCCCAGTTGCCTGCCGATGCCTTCGATGGCCTGGGCGGCGGCGCCCGGACGGTTGTCATGCAGCCAGACCCGGTGCCCGGCACTCGCCGCGACCTGGGCGATTCCGGCGCCCATGGCCCCGGCGCCGATCACTGCCACGGTGATGTTCTTGTTCAATGCGCTCATCGCCTCAGTACCCCTTGAACGCCGGCGTGCGTTTTTCCATGAAGGCGGCGACGCCCTCGCGGTAATCCTCGCTGCGCCCGGCCAGGCGTTGCAGGTCGCGCTCCAGGGTCAGTTGCTCCTCGAAGCTGTTGTCCAGGCTGGCGTGCAGGCTGCGCTTGATCAGGCCCAGGCCATAGGTGGGCTGGGTCGCCAGCTGGCGGGCGAGGGCGATGGCCTGGTCGCGCAGTTCGGCGTCGTCCACCACCTTGTAGATCAGGCCCCATTCCAGCGCCTGCTCGGCGCTCAGGCGCTCGCCCAGCAGGGTCAGGGCCTTGGCCCGGGCCATGCCGACCAGGCGTGGCAATGCCCAGGTGCCGGCGGAATCGGGGATCAGGCCGATCTTGCAGAAGGCCTGGATAAAGCTGGCGGAGCGGGCGGCGAGGACCAGGTCGCAGGCCAGCGGGATATTCGCTCCGGCCCCGGCGGCCACGCCATTCACCGCGCAGATTACCGGGATCGGCAGCTCGCGCAGGGTGCGGATCAGCGGGTTGTAGAAGCGCTCGATGGACAGGCCCAGGTCGGGCCTCTCGGCGCCGGGGGCGACGTTGCGGTCGCTGAGGTCCTGGCCGGCGCAGAAGCCGCGGCCTTCGCCGGTCAGCAGCAGGACGCGGACACCGGCATCGTTCTGCACGATCTTCAGCGCCTCGCGCACCTCTTGGTGCATCAGGGTGTTGAAGCTGTTCAGTTGCTCGGGACGGTTCAGGCACAGGGTGGCGACCCCGGCCTCGATGGAAAACAGGATGTGCTGGAAGCTCATGGGGCTGTCCTCGGTGGCGAAAGGGCTTAGCGGCCGTGGAAGTCGGCGCGGCGTTTTTCCTGGAAGGCGCGGATGCCTTCGTTGCGGTCGGCGGTGCCGGCCAGCAGGGTGAAAGCGTGACGTTCGAAGCGCAGGCCGCTGGCAAGGTCGAGGTCCTGGGCCTTGAGCACGGCTTCCTTGGCCAGGCGCACCGCCAGCGGCGCCTTGTCGGCGATGCGTTGGGCAATCTGCAAAGCGCGCTCGACGGTGAATTCCGGTTGGGTGATTTCGCTGACCAGCCCGGCCTCGAGGGCGCGGCGGGCGCTGATGGCTTCGCCGGCCAGGACCATCTGCATCGCCAGCGACTTGCCCACGGCATGCAGCAGGCGCTGGGTACCGCCGGCGCCGGGCATGATCCCGAGGTTGATTTCCGGCTGGCCGAACTGGGCGTCGTTGCCGGCGATCAGGATGTCGGCATGCATCGCCAGTTCGCAGCCGCCGCCCAGGGCATAGCCGTTGACGGCGGCAATCAGTGGTTTGGGGAAGCGGGTGATCCGCTGCCAGTGCTGCTGGCGCGGGTCGTCGAGCATGCCGACCAGGTCGCGCTCGGCCATCTCGTTGAGGTCGGCGCCTGCGGCGAAGGCCTTGCGGCTGCCGGTGATGACCACGGCGCGCACGGCCGAATCCGCAGCGCAGCGCTGCAATTCTGCCGCCAGCTCGCCCAGCAGCTCGGTGGTCAGGGCATTCAGTGCTTGCGGACGATGCAGGGTGATCAGGGTTACCGCCTGATGCGCCTGCACCTCAAGGGTGTGCGGCATGACGTCGATCCTCGCAAAGCTCGCCTGGCCTCGGGGGCCGGCGTTTTTTATTGGACGGGCTCGTTGGCCCTTTCGCCAAAGTATAGGCATAATGCGATACAGAAAAACAACACTGTCGAATAATAAATGTGTCTAATAAATCGGTGTTTTTGTGCCGGTGCACCGTGTTTACTGGGTTTTACCAGTGATACGGAATTCTTCCTGCTTGCCTGATGCGTATCGTTTTCGAGGAAAATCGTCATGACTTGTTACAGTATCGATGGCCTGACCCCGGTGATTGATCCGACCGCCTATGTGCATCCCTCGGCGGTTCTGATCGGCGACGTGATCATCGGCCCGCACTGCTATGTCGGGCCTTTGGCCGCCTTGCGCGGTGATTTCGGGCGGATCGTCCTGGAGGAGGGCGCCAACCTGCAGGACACCTGCGTGATGCACGGCTTTCCCGCCAGCGACACGGTGGTCGAGCGCAACGGCCATGTCGGCCACGGTGCGGTGCTGCATGGCTGCGTGGTCGGCGAGGATGCGCTGATCGGCATGAATGCGGTGATTCTCGACAATGCGCGGATCGCGCCGCGCTGTATCGTGTCGGCCGGGGCCCTGGTCAAGGCCGGCTTCCAGTGCGAGGCACAGTCCCTGGTGCTCGGCTCGCCGGCGAAAGTCACCCGGCGCCTGAGCGATGACGAGGTTTCCTGGAAGCAGACCGGCACCCGTGCCTACCAGCAACTGACCCGGCGCTGCCTGGAAACCATGCACGAGTGCCAGCCATTGACCGAGATCGAAGCCGGTCGTGGCCGTTATCGTGACGATGCCGTCCGCCCGAAACTGCCCGGCGGCGCCTGAGCCTGTGGGCGCGCCCGGAGCATGGTCATGCTGCGGGCGCGCGGGTATATTCCTTTCTTTTTCAAGCGGATCGCCTATGTCGTCCCTCACTCCCCTGGACCACCTGATCGAGCGTTTCCAGCAGCAGACCCCGATCCGCGCCAGCTCCCTGATCATCACCCTCTACGGCGACGCCATCGAACCCCGGGGCGGTACCGTCTGGCTTGGCAGCCTGATCCAGTTGCTGGAGCCCATGGGCATCAACGAGCGACTGATCCGCACCTCGATCTTCCGCCTGACCAAGGAAAACTGGCTGACCGCGGAAAAGGTCGGGCGGCGCAGCTACTACAGCCTGACCGGCACCGGCCGGCGGCGTTTCGAGAAGGCGTTCAAGCGTGTCTATGCGGCCAACCCACCGGCCTGGGACGGTTCCTGGTGCCTGGCGGTGCTGACCCAGTTGCCCCAGGACAAGCGCAAGCAGGTGCGTGAAGAGCTGGAATGGCAGGGCTTCGGCGCCATCTCCCCTGGCGTGCTCGGTTGTCCGCGCTGCGACCGGGCCGATATCAACGCCACCCTGCAGGACCTGGGTGCCCTGGAGGAAACCATCCTCTTCGAAACCACCGCCCAGGACGTGCTGGCTTCCAAGGCCCTGCGCATGCAGGTGCGCGAAAGCTGGAAGATCGATGAGCTGGCGGCTCACTACAGCGAGTTCATCCAGCTGTTCCGGCCGTTATGGCAGAACCTCAAGGAGCAGGAGCAACTGGACCCCAAGGCCTGCTTCCTGGCGCGGGTGCTGTTGATCCACGAATACCGCAAGCTGCTGCTGCGTGACCCGCAACTGCCGGACGAATTGCTGCCAGGGGATTGGGAAGGTCGCGCGGCGCGGCAGTTGTGCCGCAATATCTACCGACTCATCCAGGGGCCGGCAGAGCAATGGCTGGAGGCGGCGATGGAAACGGCGGACGGGCCGTTGCCGGCGGTCAGCGAGGGGTTCTACAAGCGGTTCGGTGGCCTGGGTTAAGTTGCCACGCCGCTACACGGACTGTGTCGGCTGCCAAAGCACATACCGATCCTTCCCCGTCCGCTTGGCCTCGTACAGCGCCGCATCCGCCCGCCCCAGGGCATTGCCCAGGCTGTCCCCGGCGTCCATGTGGGTCAGGCCGATGCTCACGGTCACCGGGTGCTCTCCTGGCGTCTCCCGCACCAGCGTGCACAGCGCCGCCACCCGCGCCTCGGTCGCCGCCTGGTCCAGGCCCCACAGGTAGATCACGAACTCCTCGCCACCCAGCCGCGCATACACGAACTCACCCATGCTCGCGCGGATATTGGCAGCGATGCGCTTGAGCACCACGTCGCCGCTGTCATGCCCGTACTGGTCGTTGACCTTCTTGAAATTGTCCACGTCGATCATCGCCAGGTAGCGGCCTTGATCCGCTGCCTCCTTGTCCATGTGCCGCTCGGCCTGGGCAACGAAGGAGCGCCGGTTGGGGATTTCGGTGAGCACATCGATGTAGGCCTGGTCCAGCAGTAGCCGCGACATATGGAAGTTCTGCAGCTTGGCCTGGCGCAGGACGATGTAGCTGTAGAAGGTCAGGCCGGTGATGAAGGCGGCGTAGCTGATGATCATGCAGCCGCGCAGGTCGAAGAGTTCGGTGCCCTCGGCCTGGAAGGGGTTGAGCAGCAGCCAGGTGATCAGTGCCGAGGCAAAGAACGACCAGCGCCGCACCGGCAGGATCGACACGGAGTAAAGGGTGCTCGAGGCCGCCATGATCAGCCAGGCCGGCTGATGGTCCTCCGGCGTGCCGTCGACCACCAGGCGCACGGCGAAGGCCATCAGGCTGACGAACAGCAGGTTGAGCCAGCTGAAATGCTCGGCCTTGCGCACGAACAGCAGGACCACGGCGAGGATGCCCATGGCGCAGATCAGCGCCACCGAGCGCCAGGAGAAACCCTGGTGGCCGATGAAGCTGACCAGCACGTCGAAGAGGATCCAGATGCCGATGCTGAGCCAGAACACCAGGATGCAGAAATGCCGCAGGCGCTCGAAGTCGTGCTGGCGGAATTCGGCGCGTACCGATTGCGGCGGCGGGTGGTGGCGGATCTGGTTTTCGATGGTTTTGTACATGGCCTGGCTTTTTGTGGTGGTCGTCAGGGCCCTATCGCTGGCAAGCCAGCTCCCACAGGGATCGCGTGCACCGCAGCATCTGTGGGAGCAGGCTTGCCAGCGATAGGGCCCTCAAGAGCAACAAGGAAATCAAGGTGCACTGGGCAGGATCTTGGCCCAAGGCCGGTAATTCAAGGCAAACACCGCTTGCTCATGACAGCCGTCCTGCATCAACGGCTGCTGCGGCACCGCACGAAACGGCTGCCCCTCGGCACTGACCTGGCGAAACGCCTCGCGAATGATCCCCACTTGGCAGGGCAGGGCCTTGGCATAACTGTCGCGCACCAGCGCCGGCAAACGCCCGGTGCCGTTGCCGTCCTGCCACCACAGCTTGAGATTCAGTCCCGCCAGCCCCGCGAACCAGGCAGCCTGCACGCCGGGGGCCAGCTTGCCGGTGCTGAACGCACTCAGGTGCAACGGCGCATCCAGCTTGCGATTGAATTCCTGCAACTGGACAAACAGCGCATCACGCCGCTCCGCCGTCTGGAAATGCAGGTCATCCAGCTCCATCGGCAGGTACCAGCCCGCCACCGGCAGGCCCCAGCGGCGCACTTCGCGCTGCTGGGCCAGGGAGTCACCCAGCTGTGATTTCCAGTAGGCCGCCAGCCCGCCAGCATCCAGTTCGCTGATCCGGGTGTAATAGGCACTGTCCAGGTACAGGCCGACCACCAGCTCCAGCCCTTGGGCATGGGCCTCCTTCAGGCTGGCTGCGAGCCAGCCCTCGGCCCCGCCGAAGCGTTCGTCGCCATAGCGGGTCCATTGCACGATCAACGTCTTGCCGCCATTGCGCACAGTGTCTTGCCACAGCTGGCGCCATTGCCCGACACCGAGCACGGCATCGCGGCTCTGGGGTTGATAGATCACCCGCTGGTCGGCGACGACCGGCAGGCACACCAGCAGGAGGAGGATCAGGATCCGGCGCATCAGAAGGTCAGCTCCACGCCCAGCAACACGCCATTGGCGCGTTCATACAGGTTGCCGCCCAGGCCCTGCTGGTACTCGGTACGTACTTTCAGCGAACCACGGTAGGCGTTGTACTTGTCGTCATCGAACCACCATTGCCAGCGCAGGCCGATACCGGCGCGCAGGTCCTGGCGCCAGTCGTTGCCCGGGTCCTGGCTGCCGAACTCGAGGAAGCCGTAGGGCATGACGGTCTGCGGCGAACGGGTGTCGAGCTTCCAGGTGTGGCCCTGCTGGTAGCGCGACAGCCACTGGTGATCGCCGGCGCGGGTCCACCAGGCGGCGTCAAGGTAGAGGAAGCGTTCGTTCCAGTCGTCCTCGTCGACCCGCCAATCGGCGCGGTAGTCGCCCTGGTCGAAGAACGAGGCGGTGGCCCGCAGCAGCAGGTCGTTGCTGCTGTCGGCGTGGCTGCGCAGGTCGCGCCAGTTGCGCCCGACCTTGGACGGGCTGAACAGCTGGCCGAGGCTGAGGCCGTCGTAGTGGCTGTCGTCGATCTGGCGCTGGTGATACAGCTCGCTGTACAGGTTGAGGTTGGCGTCGCCCAGCGGCTTCCAGCGCAGGCCGACGCCGGTGCCCATGCTCTGCGCGTAGTCGCTGCGCCCGGTGCCGCCGAACAGCACGCGGCCGTAGACCGAGAAGGTGCTGCCGTTGCGGCTCGGTTCGTCGCCAAGGGCATGGTCCCACATGGCCATTTGCACGTTTTGCGATTGCGCCCGGCGCTGTGCCGTGTCGCCGCTGCGGAAGTTGTCGTTGGTCGAGACGCCGGCCGGTGACCAGGTACTGGTCAGGGTCACGGTGTCGCGCCGCGACAGGGTCTCATGGGCGCGGCGCTGGCGGAATTTGCGCGCTTCCAGGCTGCCGTATTCGTCGTCGCCGTCTACCAGGTCCTGCTCCACATCCAGCACCCGGCGCAGCTCCTTGCGGGCGGCGGCGCTGTTTTCCACTTCGTCGTAGCGCCAGGCCAGGGTCTCGCCGAGGCGATAGTCCTCGGGGAAGCTGCGGGTGGCCTGCTCCAGGTAGGGGATGGACTGGCGGCGCACGGCCTTGTCGTCGCTGCCGGCCAGGCGCATGCCGTAGTCGGCGCGGTAGCGCGGATGGTCCGGGGCCAGGCGCACGGCTTCGGCCAGCCAGGCGGTGCTTTGGGCCATGTCGCCGGCTTTCTGCGCGGTGATCGAGGCGTCGTAGTAGTGTTCGGCGCGGGGCTGGTGCTGCAGGGCCTGGCGGCGCCGCTCGAGGGATTGCGCCAGGTTGCCGCGGCGTTCGGCGATGGTCGCACCCAGTGCCCAGTCATCGGCGGCGGGGTGGGCGGCACGGCTCCAGTGCTGTTCGGCACGTTCGGGGTTGCCGGCGTTCAGGGCGCTTTGCGCGGCGGTCAGCCGGGCGTTGTCGGTCCATTCGGCAGGCGTCAGGCTGTCGAAGATCCGCTGGGCGCCGGCGGCATCACCGCCGGCTTCGAGGGCATAGGCCAGGGGCAGGCGGCTGCCGCGGTCGCCAAGGCGCTCGGCGGCCTGGTAGTAGACCACTGCTTCGCCGGGATGATCGGGCATGGCGCAGCGGCCCAGGGCACGCAGTTGGCCCGGCTCCTTCGGTTCGCCGGGAATCGCCGCACGCACGGCGTCGCACTGGCCGCTCTCGGCCAGGCGCCCCAGCAGCAGGCCACGGCTGGCGGCATCGACCCGGGGAATCAGGGCGACGGCGCGGCGGCTGTCCAGTGGTGTATCGGCCTGGCTGTAGAGCCCGGCCAGGCGTTGCAGCAGCGGGGTGGAAAGACGGCCTTGATGGCGCTCATAAGCCTGTTCCAGCAGGCCCAGCGCTTCGCGCTTGCGCCCGGCGTTGAGCATCAGGTAGGTGGCCTGGTTCAGCGCATCCAGGCTGCCGGTCTGGCGATAGAGGCTTTCCCAGGCGGCGCTGGCATCACGCCCCTTGCCGAGCAACTCGGCGCGTTGCTGGAGAATCGCCGGGGTCTGCGGCTGGGCGGCGAGCCAGTCCATGACCTGTTTCGTCTTGCCTTGCTCGCGCCAGACCTCCAGCAGGCGCTGCTGGCGCTGGCTGTCCCAGGGCTGGGGCAGGCGCTGGTTTTGCAACAGGTCATCGGCGTGCAGGCGCTGGGCGAGGATCAGCCAGGTTTTCGGGTCGTCCTCGGCACGGCACTGGCGCAACTGTTCCAGGGCATGGGGCGGATCGTTGCGCGACAGCCATTCGGCGGTTTCCAGGCAGGGTTTGTTCAGGTCGTTGCTGAGTTCGCGCACCAGCGCACCGTCGTCGCCTTGCCGGGCCAGTTCGAGCAGTTGCTGGCGATACTGCGGCAGGCTGCGGTCGGCCTCCGGCAGGCTTTGCAGCCAGCGTCGGGCCTGTTGCTCGTGACCCTCGGCGAAGGCGCGATCGACCATGGCCAGGCGGGTCTTGTGCGCGGCCTGCGGCGAAGGCGCTTGTTGCAGCAGTTGTTCCAGGGGCGCCTCGTCGAGCCGCTGCACATAGGCGTTGGCCAGGCGCTGCCAGTCATCGGCCTCGAGTTGCCCCCTGGCCGCCATCGGGGCGAGTTGTTGCACGGTTTCGTCCCAGTCGCCGACCTGCTCGGCCCAGTTGGCCCGGGATTGACGGAGGATATTGTCGTCGCCGGCCGGACGCAGCTGGTTCAGCCAGTCCAGGGCCTTCTGCGGGCCATAGTGCTTGCCCAGGCTCAGGCTGTAGGCCTGGCGCAGGCGGATGCGCTGATTGATCTGGCTGTCGTTCATCCAGCCTTCGACCACCGCAGCCTCGGGCGGGTTTTCCTCGATGCGGATCAGGCGCAGTTCCAGTAACTGGTCGCTGTCCTTGCCCTGGGCGGCGGCCATCCGTTCGGCCTCGTCATAGCGCTTCTGGTGGGCCAGGGCCTGGATCAGCAGGCTGCGCGCCTCGTCGTTGTTCGGCACCTTGTCCAGCAGGTAGCGGGTCAGGCGCTCCACCTCGGGCCAGTTGTCGTTCTTCGCTTCGCGGTAGCTGCGGTCCATGTAGGGGAAACTGCGGAAACGCTCGAAATCGCTCATCGGCGCGGCGACACTGGCGCTGCAGGCCAGCAGGCAGGTCAGGAGCAATGGAACGGGCTGCTTCATGCCACCTCCCGGACGATGTTGAAGGCCGCTTGCTGTTCGCTCGCCTGTTCGGCCAGGGCTTCCTTGAGGATCTGCTCGCTGATGATCCCGCGTTCGATCAGGTAGTCGCCGAGGCTGGCCTGTTCCGGGTCGAAGTCAATCATCACCTGGTTGAACAGGGTGGCCGGCACCATGCCGCGGGTTTGCAGGAGGGTGCCGAGCAGCACCTGGTGATGGCTGACCCGTTCGATCAGCTCGGCATCGTCCTTGTGCCGTTCCAGGATTTCCAGCATCTGCCGGGTTTCCTCCTTCTGCCACGGGCTGGGGTAGTGGTAGCGCAGGCCGAGGGTGACCCGCCCCTGGGGCGCCAGGCGGCAACTGACCGGGCGCTTCAGCTGACGGGCGATGGCGCCGAGGGAAACCTGGCTGACCGGGCTCTCGCTGGCCAGGATCAGGGTCTGGCCGTGTTCTTCCACCGGCAGTACGCCGTAGTGCATGGCAATCTTGCGCGGCAACTGGGCGATCAGGTGCGGGTCGATGCGGAACGGGTCCAGGTGCGCCCAGGGCAGGTCCAACTGTTCGGCGAGGGTTTCCGCCAGTTGCTCGCTGCTGATCAGGCCGTGCACCAGCAGTTCGCGGCCAAGGCGGCGGCGCTCCGGGGCGGTGATCGCGGCTTGCAGTTGCTCTTCGCTGATCAGGCCTTTCTCGATCAGGCGCCGGCCCAGCGGGGTCCGTGCCGGCGCAGCGAGGGCCGGGAATTCATGGGTGGTCTTGTCCCAGGCCACCCGCCGTGAGTCGCCCATTTCCAGGACCTGGCGCAGGGCACGGATATTGGCGAAGAAGTTGACGAAGTTGCTCCACATCATCCGCGGCGCCGAGAGCAGCCCTTCGAAGATCCCGTAGTAGCGGGTGACGAACCAGCCACGCTGGAACAGGCGGTTGAGCAGGAGGAAACCGTTGAGCCAGAGCAGTGTGCTGAGCAACTGGCTGCCTTCGAGAATCGACGGGAAGCGCCAGGCCTCGGGGAAGAACCAGGTGATCAGCCACATGGTCAGCAGCACCAGCAACAGCAGGTTGACCAGGAAGCTCAGCAGGTAGGCGAACAGGCCGCGGCGGTCGCGCCAGAGGAAGTAGTTGAGCGCGCCCTTGCGGCTCCAGCCGAGGTTGCTGGTGCCCTGGAAGACGATGCCGACGATCCACCGCGACTTCTGCCGGATCGCGTGCTGCCAGTCCCGCGGGAAGTGCTCGCGCACGCAGATCACCTGGGCGAAGGCCTTGCTCATGCCGGGCGCCCAGATCCGCTCCAGGGCCAGTTCCGGATCGCTGATGGAGTAGCGGGCGAAGATGCACTTCATGCCTTTCTGCTTGAGGCGGAAGCCGATGTCGTAGTCCTCGGTCAGGCTCTGCACGTCGAAGGCGATGCCGTCGCCGTCTTCCAGCAGGGCGCCAATGGCGCGGCGGCTGAAGCAAGTGCCAACCCCGGCGCTGGGCACCTGGCCGGTCAGGGCTTCGCGCACGATCACGTCCTTGCCGTGGTTTTCGGCGAACTCGTCGACATAGTGCCCGGCGGTGAAGCCGCGCCACTCCGGGGCGAAGGGATAGACCGGGATCTGGATCATGTCCTTGGCCGGCAACAGGTAGTTGAACAGGCGCAGTTCCATGGGCGAGATGACGTCTTCGGCGTCATGCAGGATGAAACCGGCGAACTCGATGCGCGCGTCGCGCTCGAAACGCAGGATGGCGTCGATCACGTTGTTCAGGCAGTCGGCCTTGCTGGTCGGGCCGGGGCGGGCGCAGACCACCTTGTGCACGTTGGGATAGTGCAGGCACACGGCATCGACGTCGGCCTGGGTCTGCGGATCGTTGGGGTAGGTGCCGACGAAGATCTGGTAGTTCTCGTAGTCGAGGGTCGAGGCGGCCAGGCGCGCCATCTCGCCGACCACGCCGACCTCGTTCCAGGCCGGGACCATGATCGCCAGGGGTTTCTCGGGCACCTCGAACAGGCGCTTCTCGTCGGCATGCTCGTGCTTGGCATAGACCCGGAAGCTGCGCACCAGCTTGCGCACCCAGTAGACGATATCGATGAACAGGTCATCCAGGCCGAGGATGAACATCAGGGTGGCGAGGATGATCGCCAGCCACTTCAGGCCATAGAGGACGTAGGTGAGGACGTCGACCCAGAACAGGCTCATGAGTCGTCGCGCCCGTTGGCGTTTTCCTCGAGCCAGCGGCTCAGTCGTTCGGCGATGCGCTCGCTGGCATGGCCGTCACCCACCGGGAAGAACACCTTGCTCATGCGCTGGTAGGTGGCCGGGTCGTCGAGCAACTGCGCGGTTTCCTTGACGATGCGTTCGGTCTGGGTACCGACCAGGATCACCGTGCCGCCTTCCAGCACGGCCGGGCGCTCGGTGACCTTGCGCAGTACCAGGACCGGTTTGCCCAGGGCCGGGGCTTCCTCCTGGACGCCGCCGGAGTCGGTGAGGATCAGATAGGCGCGGTCCATCAGCCAGACGAAGTGCTGGTAGTCCTGCGGGGCGATCAGGTGGATGTTGGGCTGGTTGGACAGTACCGAGTACACGGCCTGCTGCACCTGCGGGTTGAGGTGCACCGGGTAGACGAACTGCACGTCCGGGTAGCGCAGGGCCAGTTCGGCCAGGGCCAGGCAGATGCGCTCGAAGCCGGGGCCGAAGTTCTCGCGGCGGTGGCCGGTAATCAGGATCAGGCGCTGGTCGTCGCGCAGTGTCGTCAGCGGCGAGTCGGGGGCGGGGTGCCACTGGCTGTGCTTGAGGTGGTCGCGCATCCACAGCAGGGCGTCGATCACCGTATTGCCGGTGACCTCCAGGTGTTCCAGGGGTACGCCCTCGCGCAACAGGTTGTCACGGGAATCCTTGGTCGGTGGGAAATGCAGGTCGGCGATCACCCCGGTGAGGCGCCGGTTGGCTTCTTCCGGCCAGGGCTGGCGCAGGTTGCCGGTGCGCAGGCCGGCCTCGACATGGGCGATGGGAATCTGCCGGTTGAAGGCGGCGAGGGCGGCGATGAAGCTGGTGGTGGTGTCGCCATGGACCAGCACGATGCGTGGCCTGATCCGTTCGTAGGCGGCATCGATGTGGGCCAGCAGTTGCTGGGACAGGCTGTTGAGGGTCTGGTTCCGGGTCATCACCTGCAGGTCTTCGTCGACGTGCAGGCCGAAGTCGTCGAGCACCTGCTGGAGCATCTCGCGGTGCTGGCCGGTGGAGCAGATGCTCAGGTCGATATCCGGCCATTCACGCAGGACCCGGGCCAGTGGCGCCATCTTGATCGCTTCCGGGCGGGTGCCGAATACCATCATGACTTTGTAGGGCATTCCTTGGCTCATGGTCCGATCCCTCAGAGGGTTGAGTCATACAGGGGCGTGCATGGGTGCAGGACCTTGATACAAGCAGGGGAGTGGAGGGTTGTCCAATTCGGGGCGGGGGATCTGCAAGGCTGCTGGCAATCTTTCGAATCAATCGTTGACTTGCCAGAATCGTTTCGCTAGTTTCGCTGGCATGAACACATTCCTGCACTTGCCAGCCCACAGCATTATTACCGCCATTATCAGATTGGCGGGCTAGCTGGCAGCTGCACCTAACCCGCCCTGGAGGCGGGTTTTTTCTTTCTCGACTCCTGGGCCCTTTGCAAAAAAGCCAGGAGTCATCGATGACCAGCCTCACCGTTAGCCCTCATACCAGCCTCGGCGCCCCGAACCTGCTGTCGGACTACGTGCGCCGCATCCTGTCCGCGCCGGTGTACGACCTGGCCATCGAGACCCCGCTGCAACCCGCCCGCGCCCTGTCCGCACAACTGGACAACCAGGTGCTGCTCAAGCGCGAGGACCTGCAACCGACCTTCTCCTTCAAGATCCGCGGCGCCTACAACCGCCTCAGCCGCCTGAGCCCCGAGCAGCGCGCTCGCGGGGTGATCACCGCGTCCGCCGGCAACCATGCCCAGGGCGTGGCACTGGCTGCCCGCGAGCTGGGGATCGTGGCGACCATCGTCATGCCCGAGACCACCCCGGCGCTTAAGGTCGAAGGCGTGCGCTCCCGTGGCGGCAATGTGGTGCTGCATGGCGACGCCTTCCCCCGCGCCCTGGCCCATGCCCTGCAAATGGCCCAGCGCGACAGTGCGACCTTCGTTCCGCCGTTCGACGACCCGGATGTGATCGCCGGGCAGGGCACCGTGGCCATGGAGATCCTGCGCCAGCAACCCGGTGCGCTGGACGCGATCTTCGTCCCGGTGGGCGGTGGCGGGTTGATCTCGGGGATCGCCGCCTACGTCAAATACCTGCGTCCCGAGGTCAAGGTGATCGGCGTCGAACCGCAGGATTCCAACTGCCTGCAAGCCGCGCTGGCCGCCGGCGAGCGCGTGGTGTTGCCTCAGGTCGGGACCTTCGCCGACGGCGTGGCGGTGGCGCAGATCGGCGCCCATTGCTTCGATATCTGCCGGCATTACGTGGATGAAGTGATCACCGTCAGCAGCGACGAACTCTGCGCGGCGATCAAGGACATCTACGACGACACCCGTTCCATCACCGAGCCTTCGGGGGCGCTTGCCGTTGCCGGGATCAAGAAGTACGTGGCCGCGCACGGGGTGAAGGGCCAGACCCTGGTGGCCATCGACTCCGGCGCCAACGTCAACTTCGATCGCCTGCGCCATGTCGCCGAACGTGCCGAACTGGGGGAGCAGCGCGAGGCGGTGATCGCAGTGACCATCCCCGAGCGTCCGGGCAGCTTCCGCGCGTTCTGTCAGGCCCTGGGACGGCGGCAGATCACTGAGTTCAACTACCGCTACTACCCAGGCAAGGAAGCAAGGCTGTTCGTCGGCGTGCAGACCCACGCCGTGACCGACCCGCGCGAGGCCTTGATCGCCAGCCTGCGTGAGCAGGGCTACGAAGTGCTCGACCTGACTGACAACGAACTGGCCAAGCTGCATATCCGCCACACCGTCGGCGGGCATGCCGGGCCGGGCGCGGAGGAGCGCGTGCTGCGTTTCGAGTTCCCCGAGCGGCCGGGGGCGCTGCTGGGCTTCCTGGAGAGCCTGGGCAAGCGCTGGAATATCAGCCTGTTCCACTACCGCAACCACGGCGCCGCCGATGCCCGGGTGTTCGCCGCCCTGGAAGTGCCGGCAGACGAACGCGCCGACCTGCCGGGCCTGCTGGATGCGATGGGGTATCGCTACTGGGACGAGACCGATAATCCGGCTTATCGCCTGTTCCTTGGCTGAGGTTGTCCTGGATCAACACGTGCGGCCCATGGCGGGCGGATGCTGAAAGCACCGAGATAGAGCCATTGAGGGATTAGCCATGAGCAGCACGTTTTTCATTCCGGCGGTGAACATCATGGGCATCGGCTGCCTCGACGAGGCCATGACCGCGATTGTCGGTTACGGCTTGCGCAAGGCGCTGATCGTGACCGACGTCGGGCTGGCCAAAGCTGGCGTCGCACAGCGGATCGCCGAGCAACTGGCCGTGCGCGATATCGATTCGCGGATATTCGACGGGGCCAAACCCAACCCGAGCATCGCCAACGTGGAGCAGGGCCTGGCGCTGTTGCAGCGGGAGAAGTGCGACTTCGTCATCTCCCTCGGTGGTGGTTCGCCCCATGACTGCGCCAAGGGCATCGCCCTGTGTGCCACCAATGGCGGCAGGATCGCCGACTATGAAGGCGTCGATCGGTCGTCCAGGCCGCAGTTGCCGCTGGTGGCGATCAACACCACGGCCGGTACGGCCAGCGAAATGACCCGTTTCTGCATCATCACTGACGAGGCGCGGCACGTGAAAATGGCCATCGTCGACCGTAACGTCACACCGATCCTCTCGGTCAACGACCCGGCGCTGATGGTCGGCATGCCCAAGTCGCTGACCGCGGCCACGGGCATGGATGCCCTGACCCATGCGGTGGAAGCCTATGTGTCGACGGCGGCGACGCCCATCACCGATGCCTGCGCGTTGAAGGCCATCGAGCTGATCAGCAGTAATCTGCGCCAGGCTGTTGCCAACGGCCAGGACATGCCGGCGCGGGAGGCCATGGCTTATGCCCAGTTCCTCGCGGGGATGGCTTTCAACAACGCCTCGCTGGGTTACGTGCATGCCATGGCGCACCAGTTGGGCGGCTTCTATGACCTGCCGCACGGGGTGTGCAATGCGGTGCTGTTGCCCCATGTGCAGCGCTTCAACGCCAAGGTCAGCGCCGCTCGTTTGCGGGATGTGGCGGGGGCGCTGGGTGTCGATGTGCGTGAGTCGGGGGCGGAGCAGGGTGCGGCCGCGGCCATTGCGGCGATCGAACAGTTGAGTCGGGATATCGAGATTCCACCGGGGCTGGCGGTGCTTGGGGTCAAGGTCGAGGATGTGCCGATCCTGGCGAGCAATGCGCTGAAGGATGCCTGCGGTCTGACCAATCCGCGGCCAGCCAGCCAGGCGGAGATCGAGGCGGTGTTCAAGGCGGCGTTCTGATCCTGGATCTGCTCTGACCTTCAGGGTCTCATCGCGGGCCAGCTCATTGCGAGTCGCTGCAGAAACCTGTGGGAGCTGGCTTGCCAGCGATAGCGGTGGTGACCTCACCACCGCAATCGCCGATAAACCCGCTCCCACAGAGGCCGCAGTGCTTTATGCAAGCGTTTTAGAAGTAGTACGGGAATTTCAGGCTGAAGGTAAAGTCCGGCGCATCGTCGGTGAGGCCGATCGACAGGTTCGGCACGATGGTCAGCTTGTCGCTGGCGGCCAGGGTCATGCCGACGTTGAAGTAGGCGGCGTTGGCGTCGCTGCCGACCACGGTACTCCAGTCTTCGCCGTCGGCCTTGGTCTTCGAGCGCCGGACGATAAGGTCGGAGAGCGAGAACGACATGCTCATCTTCTCGTTGAGGGCGAAAGCCACACCCGCGCCTATCTGGAAGCTGTCACCCAGCTTGACCTTGCCGGCCACTTTCTGGCCTTCGGCGGAGCTGATGTCGCTGAAGGATTCCTCCATGTTGTAGGTGTAGCTCAGGCTGCCGAACAACACGGCCGGATCGAAGGTTTTCACCAGCGAAATCCCCGGGCTGATCGACCATACGCCATTGCCGGTCGGCAGGCTCTCGGGGTAGACCAGGCTGCTGTTGACCGGGTCGCGGCGCAGTTTGATGCCGAACGGGTCCTTGCCGGTAGGCGCCTTGACCCGCAGGGTGAGCACGGCGTCCGGGGCGTATTCCGACTCGTCCATGAACTTGTACGCCAGGCCGACGCTCATATCACCGATGGTCGGGTCGCGGGTCACGGTCTTGTCCGACAGGGTACTGGCCGACCCTCCCGCCGGGCCGCCCGACGGGTCTGGTGTGCCGCCAGCGCCCCCGGACTGGTAGGTGGTTTCGCGGTAAACCACGGGTACGTTGACATCAACCTGCCAACGCTGGTCGAAGTTGTAGCGCCCGGTAAGGTCCAGGGTCCAGGTATCGGATTTGATCCGGTCCAGGTTGATATCGCCCAGGAAGATCGAGTCCAGCGCGAGGAAGCCATTGAGGGTCAGTTGCTTGGTGTCGTAGCGGGCGTAGGTCAGGCCGGTCTCGAAGCTGAACTTGCCGCCACCGAAGAAGCCGCTGGCTTCGTCGTACAGGTTGGAGACGCTTTGCGCCGGTTCCGAGTCGTCCTTCAGCGATTCGCCGTAGGAACTGCCAGCCGCCGCAACGGCCTGCCCGCCTGCAGCGGCCTGGGGTTGCGCCGGCCTGGCCGCCGGCGAACGCACCAGGCGTTTGGGCTGGGGAGCCGCAGGCTGGTCTTCGACCTGGCGTACGCGCTGCTCGAGCACCATCAGTGCCTGCTGCTGCTGTTCGTAGCGCTGCTTGAGGGCCTGCAACTCCTGTTTCAGTGCCTCTACCTGGGGATCCTGAGCTGCATAAAGCAGCGACGAGGGGACTAAAGTGCTCAGACAAACAACGGCATTGAATGACAACGAGCGGTGCATAGGTCAGCCATCCTTTCCAACTGCGCAATAAGTTGAAACAGAGCGTAGATCAATATCCGGAAATACGAAGTCCCTTGAGCTGGTCCAGATTGCAGTTCAATTGGCCTGTGGTCGGCATATTGCTGCGCAGCACGACATTGAGTTGGGTCACATTGCTCACGGCATTCCTGCCGCCCAGCAGGGTAGTGGACTGCAGCACGCCGCCGTCGGCAATGCGCTGCAGGCTGGCGCCCTGGCCGTTGGCGGCCTGGATGCCCATCTGGATACCGCCGGCTGCTGATGAAACGCTTACCAGTCCGGCGTTGTTGCTGGCGGTTATGACGCCTGCGCCGGGGAGGGCCTGGCCCTGTACAGGGTCCATGGCTGGCGCCTGGGTGGCTTCCTTGACGTTGATCTGCACATCGTTGTAGGAGGCGTTGTAGTCCCCTGCCGCGCGGGTTACCTGGGTGACGCCCTGGCCATTGGCAAGGCCGGCGCCGCCGCTGACGGTTCCGTAACCCTGGGCGGTGGAGGCGCCGCTACCGGCTTCGCTGGTAGTGGAGACGTAGAACTGCGGCTTGAAGGATGATTGCTGGACCTGCAGGGAGGCAGTGGCTCCGATGCGGTCGCCATTGGCGTTCTGCCAGGTGCTGCTCATGACCACGCCGAAACTGATGATCCTTCCCGGCATCACATAGCGACCGCGCAGTTGCGCAAGCTCCTGGTCCTTGACCTCGATGGGCTTGAACTGCGCGTAGACAGGCAGAGGAAGACTGGCCACCACGCAAAGGGCCACCAGCCAGCTTGAAGTCTTCATCGCGTGCTCCTTGGAGCTCCATGCTCGCTGTTCTTTGATTAGAAGAAGTCGCTCTGTATGAAACCGAACTCCATCAACTGGGCATCGTCGATGGGTTGGAAATTGTCGAGGCGGCGTTTGGCGGTCAATGGCTCCGGTGGGGCGAGGAGGGCATTGGCCTTGTCGTAGCCGGGGCCGATGACGGCGAAAATGATGCCGTTCCAGCCTTTGACGAAGTCGTCGAACTTGTAGCGCTTGTTGCCCAGTACCGGGTCGCCGACGTAGACCCAGTCCTTTTCCGTGCGCTGCAGCACCACGAAGTGCTTGTAACCGCGGATATCCATCAGCACTACCACCGGGATGCTCACGCTTTGCAGACTCTCCGGAGGAATCCGGTAGCCGCGGGCACGCATACCCAGGCTTTCGACATAGCGCTTCATGTCGAGCATGGAAAAGCCCTGGACACGGACCTGGTCCTGGTCGGAGTGGTCGAGCATTCCTTCGATGATGTGGGCTTCATCTACATCCAGCCAATAGGCCTGCTTGAGGATGGTGGCGAGGGCGGCAGCGCCGCAACTGAAGTCGGTCTTCTGTTGCACGATGTTGGCGAAGCGACGCTCGCGGATACTTTGCACCGGCTTGTAGATCACCGTGCCACCCGGCAGGGCGGCGACCGCCATGCGCTGTACGGCACTGGCCTGGCCAGCGTGCAACCCCAGGACCATCAGCAGCGGCAACAGTGGCAGCAAGGACGCGCGCATGATCTTTCCCACCCCTTGAAGGCCCCTCGAATGCAAGGAAAGGGGCCCCGAAGGGCCCCGATCGAATCGGCCCTTACAGGCCGGTGCAGGCGCGGCAGCCTGCGGCGATGGACAGCGAGTTGCTCTGCTGGTTGCCCGAACCGGCCGAGACGTTGGCACCGACGTTGCCCGATACCCCGTTCAGCGAGTTGGTCAGCGAAGCATTGTTGGTTACAGGGTTGACCCAGCCGCTTGGGGTCAGCACTTGGTAGGAGGCTACGCCGAACAGCGCGAAGTCGCCTTCCTCGTGGAACTTCAGCGGATCCTTGTCAGTACGGCCGCCGCCACGATCATTGTCATTGCCATGACCGCCACCATGACCGCCACCGTTGCTGCTTTCGTCTTCCACATAGCCCCAGCCGTTGCCTTCGTACTTGCCGTAGGCAGCGAAGCTGGAATGGAGGGTTTTGGTGTCGTAGGTGCGGTCAGCCTCGTTGGTCACTTTCAGGCCGGTAGTGGACTGGTTGGCTGCGGCACTGGCCACGGCCACCCGGCCGCCGGACACGGCGATGGCGAGGTTGTTTTTCTGTTGGTTGAAGTCGCCGGCGGTGACGTTGACGCCGATGTTGCCCGAGCTGCCGTTGGCCGAGCTGTTGAGGGTCGCGTTGTTGCGGGTGGAGTAGTTCTTCACAGTGTTGCCCACGTTGTTCTGGGTAGCACTGGAGACAGCCATGGCGCTGCCGAAGATGAAGTTCTCGTCGGCGGTGGCGATGGCGGCGACGTTGTCTTGCTGGTTGCCGTCACCGGCGGCGGTGTTGGCGCCCAGGTTGCCCTGCGAGCCGTTGGCCGAGTTGTCCATCTTGGCGTCGTTGCGGGTCGCCTCGTTTTTCACCCAGTTGCCGCTGTTGCTTTGGGTGTCGATGACGGTGGCTGCGGCGCCGGCGTTGACCAACAGGCTCAGCAGGTAGCTGGTGTTGTCATTGTCGTGACCACCGTGACCGCCGTGGTGGTTGTCATTTCCGCGTCCGCCCGCTTGTGCAGCAACTGCCATGACCGCTGCGAGTGCGAATACCAGAGGCTTGAGTGCCATTTGTGGTTTCATGGTGTTTCTCCGCATTATCTTTATAGGATTGTTAAGTGTTGTGTTGCCGGTTTCGGGTCAGTCGGCGACCCGTACGCTAAGGGTGTTGGCCATTCGGTTTCCCACCCCTGCGCTCTGATTCAACTGGACGACGCCACGGCTGCCGCTGAAGGCCTGGTCACTGGTACTGACCTGGCGGCTGCCGGGGGCGGGGCCCGTTGGATCGGAGCTGTTGGACAGCGCCACGTTCTGCTGGAGCAGGACGCTGTCATCGATGCTTTGCGGTACGGCGCTGATGCTGATGCGCACCGCGTTGGCTTGTTGTGTGCCGGCGCCTGCGGACTGGTTTATGCCCAATACGCCGTTGCCGTTGCTGAAAGCGTTGCCACTGATACTGGCGTTGGCATCGACCGCGCGGCTGGCTGGCGTGTCGATGCGCTGGATGATATGGGTGGTCGCCTGGGCTTCATGGCCGATGGCGATGGCTCGGCTGTTGGTCTGTTGCTGCTGGTCGCCGGCTGCCTGGTTGATCGACAGGTTGCCCTTGTAGCCCTGTGCGCTGCTGTCGATGCTGGCGTTGTCCTGGACTGGCGAGGCGGCAAGGGCTCCGGTGGAGCAGAACAGGGCGAGGTAGAGCAGGCTGGCCTTCATCCTATTTACTCCCGGTGAGCATCTGCAGGGGAGCGAGTCCGGTGCTGATGGCCCCGCCTACCCGGTTGGAGATGCCGGCACCGGCGCCTGCGCCGGCACCACCGGCGCTGCCACCGAGGCCGTTGACACCGCCGACGCCCGGCAGTGTGTTGGGCATGGCGTTCAGGCCGCGTACGCCACCGGCGTCCGGCAGCAGTACCCGATTGACCGTCGAACCGCTTGCTACGCTGGCGAAATCACCATCGCTCAGTTCGTTGCTGGTCTGGCCGACGATGCGGGCCGAGGCGTTGGTGTTCACGGTGGTGGGGTTGGGGTCGGGACGTTCCTGGCGTATGGCCGGCCGGGCCTTTACATCACGGGTCAGCACCACGACGCCGTTACCTTCGGCCTGGGCCTGGGCGGCGAGCAAGGAGGCACCGAGTGCGCATCCGGCTAGCACGAGGTGAAGCAGGCTTTTATTGTGATTCCCCATGACGGCTATCCCTTCTTCTGGTCGCTGGCCCTGTTCAGCGTTGCGAGAGAGATAGCAGGGGCTGTGCCAATTTTTATTTGCTCACGAGAATCAAGGACTTGGCTGAATGTGACGACATTCTGTCGCGATCGGTGTTAAGCCGCTGATACAGGCAAGCGGCGAGCACCGCGCAAACAGCCGCGAAGGCCTGCCGTGGGCCTATCGGACGGTGATGTATCAGTGGTGTAACAGTCGCGGAGGAAAGGGCGGGGCGGGCTCTGTTTCGCGGGATGGCCTGCCCCGGGTTGTTTCAGTGGCTTAACACTCGGTGGCGCAGTCTGCCGGTTTGTCATCGAGCAGGCGTTGCACGGCCGCCAGCACCGTGGCACGGCGGCTGGACCAGTCGCCCTCGATGATCTGCAGCGGTTGCCGGTGCTGCTCCAGCCATTGACGGCTGTCGTCGAAGAACACCCGGCGATCGTCCAGTGCCGGCTGGCTGCGCTGGCCGTCGGCGATCCACGGCACGCCATCGGGGCTGAGCAGCAGGTGCAGGTCGTAGCGGCGGGCGAGCAGGGCCGGCTCGATCCAGTCCGGGCAGTCGTGGAACAGCACCTGGCTCCACAGCATGTTGCTCAGCAGATGGGTGTCGAGGATCAGCAGCGGCGGTTGGCGGCGCCGGGCAGCGTCTTCCCAGGCCAGTTGCCCGGCAGCGATGGTGGCGACGTCGGCGTAGCAGGTGTCGCGCTGCTGTTCATCGATGAAGTGGCGGACATACTCGCCCACCAGTTCGCCACCGAAATGCGCCTGGATTTCTGCGCCCAGCCAGCTCTTGCCGCTGGATTCCGGGCCGGCCAGTACCAGGACCTTCATACTGCCGCCACCAAGGCCGGGTCACGCCGCCATTCGCGCAGGCCCTGGATCGCCAGCAGGGTGAACAGGGCGTAGAGGCCAGCGGCGAGGTACAGGCCCTGCCAGAGGAACAGGCACAGGCTGACCAGATCGACCACTATCCACAACGCCCAGCACTGCACGCGCTTCTGCGCCATCCACCACTGCGCCACCAGGCTGAAACCGGTGATGGTGGCGTCGATCCAGGGTTGCTCGCCATCGGTCCAAGTGCTCATGGCGGCACCGAGGGCGGCACTCACCAGCAGGCCCACCAGCAGGCCAAGGCGGATCTGCGCCGGTGCCAGCAGGGTGACCTTGCGCGCCTCGCGCACGCTGTCCGGACGGGTCCATTGCCACCAGCCATAGACTTGCAGCACGGCGTACACGCCCTGCAGGGCCATCTGCGAATACAGATGGTTATCACGCAGCAGCCAGCCGAACAGCACCACGCCGATCAGGCCCACCGGCCAGCACCAGAGGTTCTGTTTGACGGTCAGCCACACGGAGAAAGCGCTGAAGGCCACAGCGAGCCATTCGAGGCCGGACATCGGCGCTCCTTGATACAGGCGGGAGAGAGGGGGCGGATTGTACCTGTGTGGCGGTTTTCTTGCAGCGCTGGTGACCGTCGCGACCTGGCATTTTTGTCAGTTACCGGCTGCCGGGCTTTCTGTCAGGCTTTCGGGCGAGGCGCTGGTTAGTGGTTCGCGGTTCTCCTGTTGCCGGTGAAGCCCACCCCGCAGGTCACGGAGACCCCTGCCATGCGAACTTCTACCGATAAAGCCCTGTCGCCATTGACCTTGCTGTTTTCACTGGCCGTGCTCCTGGTGCCCTGGTCCGCCGCCCGCGCGGAAACCTGCGGGCAAACCGTGCAGTTCCTCCAGGAACTCTACAACCGTACCGTCGATGTCTGCCCCAGCGGCGAACCGGCCTCCAGCTGCTCGGGCATCATGTTAAGGGGCACCCAACGCGCCAACCCGGCCCTGGGGCAGAGCTGGGACATATGGAAGCCCAACCCGCAGACGGTGGCCAAGGGCGCATCGTCGTATTCCTACCTGCGTGCGGACATCAACTTCCCTGCGCTTGCCGTCCAGACCACCAACGGCTTCATCATTGCCCCCACCGAGAACCTGTGCCAGGGCCAGCAGCCGTCCTATGTCCAATGTGCCTTCCCCCAGGATGGCTGGACCTGGGAGCGTGGCGACCGGGGCTGTGGCGACAATAAGGCAACCGTCGGGCGCGAGGACCATTGCCAGAACCTCGGGATCACGACCGGAGCGGCCTGGATCAGCGATTTCCGTGGCCGTGCGAAGGCGGCTGGCAACCAACTGCGGACCCAGTGCGGCTTCGATATGTCCAGGGGCCGCGGCCAGGCGGGGCGGGCGGAGGCCTTCAAGGACTTTCTCGACGCCCGTCGCCTGAGCAATGCCAGCGAGTTCCAGATACCCAACGAGCTGATGGTCTCCAACAACGTCGACCCGAATATCCTGGCGTTTTTCTACAGCGATGCCTCCGGACGTGTCGATGCCCTGAAGAACCAGGCGGACTACCTCGCCAGGACCGGTGAATACCGCCCGGTGGTGCGGGTCCAGTTGCCGCGTACCCAAGGCGCGAAGGCGCAGTTCTTCTGTGACGATCAGCAGATGGCCTTCCGCGGCTCGAGCCGCTCGCCAGGCTTCTGCAAGGCGGGCAAGGCGCCCACCCCCGGCTTCGGAGCGCCGGTTGGCACGCCCGCCAGCCCTGCGGCTCAAGACCAGTCAGCCCAGGCGCTGCAGGCCGCAGGCGTGGTCCAGCAAGGCCAGGTGCCCGGCACCGGCAATGTGCCCGTCCCCAGCCCGCAGCGCTGCACCCAGTACATAGAAAGCGCGACCTGGGTGCAAAGGGACGAAGTGGGCTACGGCAGGATCTGGTCCCTGAGCGTCACTCCGACCGCGTGCGGCCGGCAGATCCGCGCAGACGACAACGCGGCAATGTACAGCGAGCTGGTCAGGAAATACGGCAACGATCCGCGCTGGGACGAGAGTGGCACGGCCGGCACCATGTACACCCAGCTGGTCTGCCATGCCATCACCGTGCGCGACAAGCCGCAATGGAACCTGGAGCCAAAACGGGTGAACCTTTCCCTCTCCGCAGCGACCACGCTGCCCTATGCCTGCAACTCATTGCCATCGGACGCAGGCCGGTAGGCAGGCGCCGCGGCTGCCTGCCGGGGTCTTGCGACCGGCAGGCAGCCCGCGTTTGAACGCCCCAGACCTGGTATTTCTGTCAGTTTCGCCGTAGATCAATTGCAGGCAGATTAGCCGTGCGACGGTGAGTAGTGACTGTCAGGCCGATGTTACGTCGACGCAATCCATTGACTGGTCGAGGAGACACGACGATGACGCGGCGTAGCGATAGATTCATCCCGTTGCTGGTGTTGCCATTGATGCTGCCCGGCGGGCTGGCACTGGCGGAGTCCTGCGCAGACACCCTGAAAGTGGTCCAGCGGCTCTATCAGAACAAGGTCGAGGAGTGTAACGGCGACCCGGCGTCGGACTGTTCCGGGCTGCTCGTCAGGGGTACGACCCGCCCCGAAAAGTCAAAGCCGCCGCTGCCAGCGGGTGCCTACAACGTCTGGGAGGCCAGCCCGAAAGCCCAGGAACTGGGAACCTCCGCGGCTTCCTGGATGCGCGAGGATATCAACTACGCCGACCCAGGGGTCAATCACGACAACGGCTACCTGCTCAAGCCCATCGACGAGGTGGGTGGGGATGAAGAAAAACTCCACCTGGCCTGCTCCAGCCCCCTGGATTTCTGGAGCGACTGGCGCGCCACCCGGGGTTGCGGCGACTCCAGCTTCACCGCCGACAGGGTCGAGACCTCCTGCCAGGAGGCGCGGGTCAACGGGACCAACTGGAAGCAGACGCAGTACGACCCGTTCAATGAGAACGAGCTGGAAGCCGCCAAAAGGCGAAACCGCCAGCTGTGCACCTTCGATATGCGCAATTCGGATCGGACCCAGGCATTCAAGGACTTCATGGCGGCGCGCAGGTCCATCGAGGGCAGCCGGACCGCGTTCAACACCCAGACCGAAGTTCGCTACTACAACCCCAAGGACCCGCGCAAGCTGCCCATCCTGGCGTTCTTCTACACCAAGGACAGCAGCCGCGAGGACGCCTTGAAGAACCAGGCCGATTTCTTCAAGGCCACCGGCAAGCACATACCGGTCATCCGCATCCAGTTCCCGGACCAGCCCCGCCAGCAGGCCAGTTTCAGCTGTGACTCGGCCTCCGACAGCGGGCCGGGCGGCCCTGCGGGAGGGGGCGCGGGCGGTGCGGCAGGTGGCTGGGGCCCCGGTGGTTCCCGGCAGTGCTCCCAATACATCCAGTCGGTCACCTGGATCAAGCGCTACGACCCCGGCTTCAAGAAGGACATCTGGTCCGCCTCGGTGGTGCCCACCGATTGCGGCCGGCAGATCGGCGAAGACCAGACCGACAGGATGCTTGCCGAAATGGAAAGCAAGGCCAAGGCCCAGCCGAACGGCGCCAGCTACTGGGGCGACCGCACCTCGACCATGCGTCGCCAACTGGTGTGCCACCTGTCCTACGTCGATGGCGAGTACATAGGCAGGAACAAGCACGAGTTCAACCTGGAGCCGATTCGTTCCTGGGTCACCCATGAAGAGTCCCTGAAGCACCGCTGCAACGTTCCTTACTGAGGGGGGCAGCCTGTGGGGCGGAACTGACATTTTTGCCAGTTTCGCCCCGCAGGAATTGAAGGCAGATTGTGTGTGCGGCGTCTTGTTGTGGCTGTCCAGTCGTTGTTGCGTCGGATCACTCATTGATGAACTGCTTCTGCAGTTCCTGGAGACGGGATGATGAAAAGGCGTATCGAAGGTTGGACACTGCTCATGGCCTTGCCGTTGTTGGCGCAAACGACGCTTGCCGGGGCGGAGACCTGTGACCAGACGGTGCAGGAGATCGAGCAGAGCTACAACAAGGTAGTGGACACGTGTCCGGGCGCCAATGGCGAACCGCAAGCAGCCCTGTTCTGCTCCGGCTGGGTTATGCGGGGTACCAAGCGCCCCGAGCATTTCGGACAGCCAGCAGGGTCGTTCTACCCCTGGCAAACCAGCCCCAACGCCCAGGCTGTCGGTACCACCGCAGCCACCTATGTCCGCGCCGACATAGGGTTCAAGGACTTCACTGTGATGGGCGACGAATGGACGAACTTCAATGATGGCTACATTCTGGAGTCGGCCTGGGATGTTGCCAACGACGAGGACAAGTCGTTCCCTGCCTGCGCTGCCCCATCCGACATGTGGGCGTACGATCGCTCTGACCAAGGCTGCGGCGACAATACGAAGACGGCGGAAGACGAAGGGCCGTCCTGTGCTGCCCAGGGCATCGATGGCAATACCTGGAAGGGTAAATACTACGATCCCTACAAGAATGGCGAAACGCAGTACATCGGCGGGAAGTCCTGCGCTTTCGACATGAGGACACTGGACAACCAGAAGAGTAGCGACGCGTTTCTCCAATTCCTCAGGGCACGCAGGGCCATGCAGGATGATCCGAGTTCGAACACCGCTTTCAACACCTATCCGGAAGTTCGGATCACCAATCCGAAAAGTGGTAATGCGGCAGTCAAGGCGTTCTTCTATACCGATGCTGCGGGTCGTGAGTCTGCGTTGAAAAACCAGCAGGAATACAAGCAGGTCACCGGCAAGGATGTACCGATCGTGCAGGTCGGGTTCCCGCAAAACAAGGGCGACAAGATGACCTTCTCCTGCGATGCCAAACCTGCCCCCGGACCGGCACCGGTACCGTCACCGTCTACCAGTCCCGCCGAGGTGGCTGCCGGTGGCTGGGGCACCGGCGACGATCCGAAGCAATGCGCCAGCTATATCCAGGAAGTCACCTGGATCAATCGCTGGGATTACTATCTTGGTCGCCATGTCGATTCGGTCTCGGTCATTCCGACCGATTGCGGTCGGGAAATAGGCCCGGACCAGACTGACAAGGCGTTCGCCGAACTGAAGCAGAAGGCAACCGCCTTGCCGGGTGGCGCGAGCAAATGGAATCAACGTGACGGTACGCTACGACGCCAGTTCGTTTGTCATATTGCTCTGGTGGAAAATGGCCTGCCCGTCCGGTACAAACGCGAATACAACCTCGAGCCAGTCCGTTCCGAAGTCTCCCATGACCAGTCCCTGGCGGATGGCTGTAACCCGCCACTCACGGACGACGGCAAAATCGGTGGCTGGGGGCCAGAAGGTTCGCCGCAGTGCACGCAATATGTCAGCTCGGTCAAATGGGTACCGCGCAAGTTTGCCGAATACGGTGACAAGACGATCATGTCGCTGGAAGTGACGCCGACTGACTGCGGTCGCAAGATTGGCCCCGACCAGACCGACAGGATGATGGCGGAAATCAAGAAGAAAGCCCTGGCAGCGGACAAGCGTGGCGCGGAGTACTGGGGGGCCAAGGATGATTCGATGCGGCGCCAGACGGCTTGCCTGATCAAGCTGCACAGGGACAAGCCCACCTGGAATATCGAATCGATCCGGCCGAACGGTGTCAGTGCGGCGCAGGCCGAGGCCGCACAGTGCAACTTCAAGTGATCTGAAACCCTCGTGCCGCCGATATCCCCCGGATATCGGCGGCTTTTTTTCACACCCTGAATTGCCCCAATACCTGCTCCAGATGCGCACTCAGCCGATTCAGCGCACGCCCCGACTCGCTGGAATGCTGGGCGGCGAGGGCGGTCTCGCGGGACAGGCCGGCGGTTTCGGTGACATTGCGGTTGATCTCTTCCACCACATGGGACTGCTGCAAGGTGGCGCTGGCGATCGACGCATTGAGCGCGGTGAGGTTGTGCAGCGCGTGGCTGATGGCATCCAGGCTGGCGCCGGCTTCGCTGGCCTGCTCGACGGTCTCCCGCGAAGCCTGGCTGCTGGCGTCGATGGCCTTGACCGCCGCTTCCGACTGGCCTTGCAGGTGCTCGATCATCGCCTGGATCTCGGCGGTGGACTGCTGGGTGCGCTGGGCCAGCAGGCGCACTTCGTCGGCGACCACGGCAAAGCCGCGTCCCTGTTCTCCGGCCCGGGCCGCCTCGATAGCGGCGTTGAGGGCCAGCAGGTTGGTCTGCTCGGCGATGGAGCGGATCACCTCCAGCACGCTGCCGATCCGCGTGCTCTGGCTGGCCAGGGCCTGGATCACCTGGACCGCCTCGTCGATCGTGCTCGAGAGTTGGTCGATCTTGCGCAGGCTGCCATGAATACTTTGCTGGCCCTGGCGCGCGCAGCCCTGGGCGGCGCTGGTCTCGCTGGACGCCTGCTCGGCATGCTTGGCCACGTCCTGCACCGCGTAGCTGACTTCATTGATCGCCGTGGCCACCTGTTCCATCTGTTGCGATTGCTGTTCGCTGCACTGGCGGGTCTGCTCGGCCGTGCTGCCGACCGTACTGGCGGAACCGTCCAGCTCGTGGGCGGCGGCGCGCAGGCGGCTGACCACCTGCTGCAACTGCCCGGTAAAGCTGTTGAAGTGCTGGCCGAGGCGGGTGATCTCGTCGTTGCCGTGGGTGTCGAGGCGGCGGGTCAGGTCGGCCTCGCCGCTGGCGATGGTGGCCATGGCGTCTTCGGCTTCGCGCAAGGGGCGCACGATGCTGCGGGCGATCATGATCACCAGCAGGGCGAGGACCAGCGCAATGCTGGCGCCGACCAGCGAGGCATCGCGCAACTGGCGAGCGAACTCGGCCTGCATGTCATCGATATAGATGCCCGAGCCAATCACCCAGCCCCAGGGCTGGAACAGCTGGATATACGAGGTCTTTTCCACCGGCTCGCTGGCGCCGGGCTTGGGCCAGCGGTAGTCGATGCTGCCGGCGCCCTTGGCCTTGGCCAGCAGCACCATTTCGTTGAACAGGGCAAAACCGTCCGGGTCGCGGATGGCGGACAGGTCCTGGCCTTCGAGCTTGGGATTGGTCGGGTGCATGATCATCTTCGGACCCAGGTCGTTGATCCAGAAGTAATCGTTGTTGTCATAGCGCAGCCCGCGCACCGCGCTCAGGGCCTGCTGCTGAGCGGCCTCGCGGCTCAGGCTGCCGGCGCTTTCAAGGCCCTGGTAATAGGCCAGGACCCCGGCGGCAGTCTCGACCACATGGCGGGTCTTCTCGGCCTTGGCCTTGTACAGGTCGGTGTGGATCTGGTTGAGCATGAGCAGTCCGAGGGTCACCAGCATCGCCACGGCGAGCACAAGGATGAGCCACAGGCGCCGACTGATCGACATACCGCGTAAAGTCTTCATAAAGGTGGCCTCGAGTTCTTGTTATTGTCACGAGCATCCAAGCACGCTTTGCCGCTTCTACCTACTCGACCAATGGATAAGTGGTTGATTCGGCAGGCTCCGTTGCGTACGACCGGGCAGCGTTTCACCGACGGGTCTGATAGGATTTCGGCCTTCCTGAGCCAAACCTGAAGGGCGCGCCGGCTTTATTTGCGCTGCAGCGACATGTCTGGATCTCGAAACCAAGTAATGAACATTAAAAAGGGGCATGCCGCGAGCATCGCTTCACGGGGGAATGATGGATTTTTGGACCGCCATGCAGGCAGTGATTCTCGGTATCGTCGAGGGTCTGACAGAGTTTTTGCCGATCTCCAGTACCGGCCACCAGATCGTCGTGGCCGACCTGATCAACTTCGGCGGTGAGCGGGCAATGGCCTTCAATATCATCATCCAGCTCGGCGCGATCCTGGCGGTGGTGTGGGAGTTCCGGCGCAAGATCCTCGACGTGGTGGTGGGCTTGCCCAGGCAGCGCCAGGCCCAGCGCTTTACCGTCAACCTGCTGATCGCCTTCTTCCCGGCGGTCATCCTCGGCGTGGCCTTCGCCGACCTGATCCATCATTACCTGTTCAACCCGATCACCGTGGCCGTGGCGCTGGTGGTGGGCGGGGTGATCATGCTCTGGGCCGAGCGCCGCGAGCATGTGATCCGCGTCCAGGAAGTGGACGACATGCGCTGGACCGACGCCCTGAAGATCGGCTGTGCCCAGTGCCTGGCGATGATTCCGGGGACGTCCCGTTCCGGCTCGACCATTATCGGCGGCCTGCTGTTCGGGCTGTCGCGCAAGGCGGCCACCGAGTTCTCCTTCTTCCTCGCCATGCCGACCATGGTCGGTGCCGCCGTCTACTCGGGCTACAAATACCGGGACCTGTTCCAGCCGGATGACTTCATGGTCTTCGCCATCGGCTTCGTGGTCTCGTTCATCTTCGCCATGATCGCCGTGCGCGGCCTGCTCAAGTTCATCGCCAGCCATAGCTACGCGGTGTTCGCCTGGTACCGCATCGGCTTCGGCCTGCTGATCCTCGCGACCTGGGTGTTTGGCTGGGTCGACTGGTCGGTGGCGCAGGGTTGATGCGTTACCCGCGCCTGAAGCTGGCGGCCTTCGTGGTACTGTGCCTGCTGCCTGCAGGCGCCGTGCTGAAGGTCGGGCTGGCGGGGCAGTCCTGGCTGCCGGCGCTGGTCTACCTGCTGATGAGCCTGGTGTGTGCCGGGCTCTATTGGCATGACAAGCGCCAGGCACAGGTGCAGGGGCAGCGGATCCCGGAAAAGCTGCTGCACCTGGTCGAGCTGCTGGGTGGCTGGCCGGGGGCGCTGGTGGGGCAACAGCTCTGGCGGCACAAGACGCGCAAGGTTTCCTACCAGTTGGTGTTCTGGATGATCGTGCTGATCCACCAGGCCATCTGGGTGGACTGGCTGTTTCTCGGGCAGTGGAAGCACATTTTCTGAAGCCCCGGGGGGCACGCAGGATCTCTAGGAGCGTGGCTTGTCGGGCCGCCGAACCGCCGCGAAGGGCCGCAAAGCGGCTCCAAAACCATCCAGCACGAGCTAGTTGGGGAGCGCCCTTCCGGATTCAGTGCCTACTTGATTTCTGTACTCCAGATGCTCTGGAATGGCAGGTTTCGGGGCCGCTGCGCGGCCCTTCGCGGCTTAGGTATCTACACAACTTTCAGCCCCATGCTGAGCGCTCTTGCTCTTGCTCTTGCTCTTGCTCTTGCTCTTGCTCTTGCTCTTGCTCTTGCTCTTGCTCTTGCTCTTGCTTGTGATCTGCTTTTGATCTGGCTTTTGATCTACCGCGGCTTCAGGAGGCTGAGTGGAGCGCTGATGTAGGGGGTGGAGGGCCATGGATGGCCCGGAAAGCGCCATAGGGCAGGAGCCCGTATGGCGCGGCCCCCGGAAGCAGTGCGGAAGGAAGGAACCCGTAGCGAAGCGAAGGGCCGGATGCAGGAGCAGAGGCCTTTTGCTTACTTTTGGGCCTTTTCCAAAAGTAAGCCGCCGTAAGGGCGGAAGGGTGATTCGGGGGCGCTGCGTGTAATGGATATGCCCCCGATTTCTGCACCCGTCGCTTCGTGCTCAGGTCCTGATTTTGCGAGCATATCCATTCATGATGGTGACATTTAGTCACCTTTTCGCCCTTACGGCGACTCCCTTTTGGAAAGGCCCAAAAGGAAGCAAAAGGCCTCCTGGGGTATGACTCACCCACATGGGTTACAAATCAGTTCACTCACATAGGTAACAGTTTTTAACTGGCAGGGTCGGTTTTCGAGGATCTGACTATGCCTTGGCGAGAGCTAAAACCTATGGACCTCAAACT
>NZ_MKZO01000028.1 GCF_001941965.1 Pseudomonas putida
CCTCAAGCCCCCGCCGAACACCTTGGCCCCCTGCTGAACAGCAGCATTCCCACTCCGCGCACTAAACGCCACCGCCGCCGCGCCGATCTCGACCCCAGCAGCCGTCACCGCCAGTATCGCGGCTATCAACTCGGCATATTGCCTGCTGCCTTTGTCCTCGACCGCCAGCTTGTTGAGCAGATTCCAGACATCCAGCACCGCCAGGACCCCGCCAAGCCGCATCTCTACCATCGGCCCCCGGCTCCCCCCCTGAAGCGCCTCTTCGAAGCTGCGCTGCGCAGCCCGATCGATGCGCGCTGCCGCGCCGCGACTGAGGGGTTTCCCGCCACGCATTTCGAGCTGGATGCTCTGTGCGTAGCTCCCCAGTTGCGCCTGCAGCACCGCTGCCGCAACCTTGTTGGCGGCCTTGTCCAGAAGGGTCGCGGGCTTGTTCTGGAGCAGGGAGTTGCCAAGGGTATTGATCAACATGGCCCCGCCCGCCAGGTAGCTGGACGGTGGTCCGCCCGTGCCCTCGGCCAGCGCGTCCATGAAGGCATGCGCACGGTCGTAGAGGAAGGCCAGCTTCTTCAGCCGGTCCTGCAGGGCACCAGGGTCGATGTCCTCCAGCGTGCTGCGGGCCTCGTACAACGCAGCCACTTCTTCTTCGGCATCCTGCTGATTCTGTGCCAGTGACCGCCAATACAGGTTTTCCCGCGAGACCTCCGCTTCACGCCAGCGCTCCAGCAACGCCTGGCCAGCTTCGGTGGCATTCATTCCGGCGATGGCCTTGCCCATCTGGTCTTCGAACAACAGTGCCTGTTCCGTGTCGTCACGGTCGAACAATTTGAGCGCATCGAGCAGTTGTTCGCTCTGCAGCCAGAGCAGGTGATCCGCCGTGCGCGCATCGCGAGCCGCATCGGCCTTGGCAGCCTCCGCTTGATAGCGCTTGAGGAAGTCCTGGCGCCGTTGCTCGTCGATATAGGGTTCGTACTTGTTCCAACTGCCGGCGCGTGCAGCTTCGACCGCGGCTTCCTGCACCTGCCGTTGGTGCGTCGGATTGCGGAAACTCTGGTAGTTGCCGGAGGACTGCACCACTGCATACCTGTTGCCTGCCTGGTATTCCGGGTCGGTGTAGCGCACTCCGAGATTTTTCTGATGATCGCGATAGCTGGCCTCGGCCTCGTCTTCCACCAGCTTCCTGATGTTGTCGATGGCGAAGGCGATGGTGAACTTGCGCTGGTTGTCGACTTTTTCTTCATCCTCTTCGGCCATGAAGGCGTCGAACGAGTCGCTGCTCGCGTTACGCCAGGCATTGAGCTCCTGCACCATGCCGAGGGTATCGTCCAGGACGATGGCGATTCCGCCTGGGATGTTGCGTCCGGCAGCAGGCCGCATTTCTGCGGACACGGCCTGCCGGGGCGGCGGGAAAGGCTGGAAGGCTTGGGTCTTGAGGTGCTCCTTGAGCGCGGGCTTGCTGTCCGCCGCGAAGTCCGCGATCAGGTCGAGGGCATCGGGGGTGAGTACGTTGGGCATGACGGGTGGCTCTGCCGAGAGCAGTCCGGCGATATCCACCGAGGTCATGGTGTCGCGGTACTTGCCAAGCTGGCGGAACCTGTCACGCACTGTCTGGGTGAGGGGCGCGGGACTGTAGAGAAAGCGCAGGTCATCGATGTCGTCCATGTCGTGTAGCCGCAGCATCCAGGTCAGGCCCTTCACTCCGCCCGGACCAAAGGCCGGAGCCGATGGGGCCCAGGGTTGGTCGGCCTCGATGAAGTCGAGTGTGCCGATATCCGAGACGCGGTACTGGCTATGCCAGGCGTAGGCTGCCTCCTTGCGCTTGATGAGGACATAGAGGAAACCCTCACGAAGGGGGCGCAAGGCATAGCCGGACTCGCTGAGCCGACCGACCTTTGTGGGGCGGCTCAGGTGTGGTGGCAGGAAGGGCAGTTGTCCCCTCTGGTTCGCGTTGCCGCCCACTGCGCTATGGCGCAGCGGGAGAAAAGAGAGGGTGCGGGTGCAGGTCGTGGCCGAGCCTGGTCCCTGGCTTTGCAGCCACGTACGCATCTGCTCGCAGAGTTCGAAGGTTTTTTCCATGTCAGACATTTTGGGGACTCGTCAGCATTTTCTGGGTGATGTGCCGTTTCAGCGTCTGGGCGAGGGGCTGCTTGCTTTCAAGGGCGTCTTTCAGGGCGTCTATCAATGGAAGGCCGCCGCGCAAGGCCCGGTCATGCAGGGCCAGGAGGAGGGCGTAGTCGCTCTGGTCCGCTTGCTGCCTCAAACCCACCCGGCGCGCTTCGGCCAGCAGCCTGCGGACTTGTGCCAGACGCTTGCCGCGGCAGATCCCGCTGGCCGGGGTTACCTGCAGCTTGTCGATCAGGTCGACCAACTGGTAGCTGAGGCTGTCACCCGTCAGGTCATCCCAACAGAGCTGGTCAAGGTGGATCGGCGGAACGCCGCAGTAGTCCGCCCGGTCCTTGCCCGCATAGCGTCGCCAGACTTTTTCTCCATCACCGACGTCAGACTCGGGCTCCCTGAGCCACCATGAGTGGATGGGGGCAAGCAGGTGCGCTATGCCGGGCAGGTCCTGGCGGGAATACAGCACGGGAAAGGCTTTCTCGCTGTAGAAGCGCAGCAGGTGGGTGCGTCCGTCCGGGCCTCGGGCAATGGCGGCCTCACCGAGATGGAAAGCGAGCCTGGAGGGTTCCAGGGCGCTTATCAGCCAACTGGTCGGTGCATCGCCTGCCACTTGGCTCAGGTCATGATGGAAGTCGGACTGGCGTTGCAGGCTGGTGTGCTCCCCGGAGCAGAACAACCAGGGGCCGATGTCCCGAAGATTGGCAAAGTCTTGCTGATGCAGGATCGGATAGCCGGCGTTGCCGAACGTATCGAAAACCTGCTGCCGCTCGGAAGGCGACAGGCGAGCCATTTCCACGATGGCTGTCAGGCGATGGTCTGGTAGCGGCCGGAGTTGCTCCACCAGTCCACGTGCGAAGGTTGTCGTCATGCGGCAGGTGCTCCTTCCATCGGGATCAGGTTGCTCCCCTCGGCGATAGCTTTGAGCAGACATCCCACGCACACCGGTTCGCTCACGTCCGCAACGCCGGACATGACGATACTGTTGCTGTTTCCTCGTGGGTAGGCCCTCAGTGGCCCTTGCTGCTGGAGCGTGATGCCATCCAGAGTGATGCCCGCAGCGTCGATACGCAGTGAGCCCCCTGGCCCCTTGATGTCCAGCACGTCGGCGCAATGGATTTCGAAGACCTTGGTGTGCTGGACGATGCGCTGCCCTGCTTGCAGGCTGACGGCCCCTTGTACCCGTTGCTGCAGATGTCCGCCGATCTCCACCCGGTGATTGGCAGCCATGGTGTCCCGGCGGTTTCCGCCGACCTCTTCGGTACGGTCCCGGGTCGTGGTGATGGTGTGGTGACGCCCGATGATCAACTCGTCTTTCTGACCGATCTCATGCCGCCGATTACGTCCAATCAGTACGTGCTCGTCATTGCCCACGGTGTCCTTGCGGTCGTGGCCGACGGTCAGGGTTTCGTCGTTGTCCACCTGCTCGCTTCTGTCATGCCCGACGAAGGTGGTCTCGTCGTTCCTGACGATGTTGTTGCGGTCCCGCTGGGCATGGATGAACACCTCTTCAAGCCCTGCCTCGTCCTCGAAGCACAGCTCGTTGAATCCGTTCCCTTTGTGGGTCTCGCTCTTTATCGTCATTTTCGTCTTGTGCCTGGGCAGCTCGTAGGGCGGCCGCTGCAGCGCGTTGTAGGCGCGGCCCGTCACGATCGGCTGGTCCGCGTCGCCATCGACGTAGGAGACGAACACTTGCTGACCAATACGCGGGATCGCCATATGCCCCCACAGCGCCCCGGCGATGTCCTGCGAAACGCGGATCCAGCAGGAGCTGTGCTCGTTGTCGTTGTCTTCACGGTCCCAAGGGAACTGCACCTTCACCCGGCCATACTCGTCGCAGTAGATTTCCTCGCCTGGCGGACCCACGACACGGGCCGCTTGCGGGCCGTCGATACAGGGTTTGGGCAGCGGCTCGGGGCGCCATTCGGTGTCGTCGGGTACCAGGGTGGCGATGTTGTTGTAGTGGGTGCCTGTTTCGGCGCCGGCGCTGTCCTCGCCCTGGCTGACGTGCTGTTTGCCGCGATGCTCCAGGTGGATCGGGCGCCAACCGCGGTTCAGGTCCTCGCGCGGGTGGCCGATGAGGTCGAAGTAGATACCCGGCACCAGCCGCGCATCGTCGCCCTCGGCGATGACCTGGCAGGCATCGCCACGCAGCCCGCGCAGGCGGTCGCGAGTGAAGGCCTTGCCCGCATCATCCTCCTTGTAGCGTCCGGGGTAGTCGTAGCGTTCGTAGCTTCGAGCCTGGTGCTTGAGGTCCGAGGCCTCGATCCGGGTCTGATGGTTGTACTGCGGGTGCTTGAAGCTGTAGTCCCGTTGCACCTGGCGGGCGCTGCGCACGTTCTCGACGTAGGTGAAGCGGTGCAGCGCCGGGCCCGGGCGGTCGCCTCCGGGAGTCGGGTTGTACTCCACCGGATTGCCCTGCTGCTTGCCGAAGATAAACAGGCGGTCGCAGTGGACCAGTCGGTGGCCCTCGGTGCTGTGCAGGAAGCCGTAGAAGAAACCCTCTTCGCGGGCGAGGCGTTCCACAAAGTCGTAGTCGGTGTCCCCCGCCTGGACACAATATTCCCGGGTGGCATGGGGATGGGTGACTCGTTGCTCGTAGTCGAGTGTGAGGGCGTGCTTCTCAAGCATCGTTGTGACGACGTCGGTGACGCTGAGGGTCTGGAAGATGCGCCAGTCGGAGCACAGCTTCAGGCGGGCCAGGCGCGGCTCGACGATGGCTCGGTAGCGTGTGCGGCGAAAGCCGGTTTCGCCTTGCTGGAAGGTACTGATCGAGCCGTGCACGTAGCGCACAGGCTTCTCGCCTTGCCAGATGGTGAACAAGGCGGGGCGGTCGAGGACTTCTCCGAAGTCGACGGCGGGGTTGGTGCTGCTCAGCTGGACGTCGAGACGGAAGGTTTCACTGAGGCCTTCGACGAGATGGAATTCGACGACTTCGAATGTGTCGGAACCGGCGGTGAAGGTGAAGCGCAGATCGGATTGGGCAGACATGCGGGATCGCCATGGAAAGAATTCCCGAGCGATCCTGCATGCCATCCAGAGGTCGATATATAGGAAAAATCCGAAGAGAACGAGTGAAATGTCTGGGCTTAGTGGCACTAAAGAGCAGCAGCCCAAGCGCAAGCGTGTCAGGAAGATTGCGTACTCAGGTTTGGCGGCCGCTTCGCCCCCGTTCGCTCGTGAATTCGTTCCCACACCGACCGCATCGGATCAGGCGACTTCAGTCCAGCGCCCCTCAGCCCGATCCGATCGAACACAAGCATCGATAAAGCTCATCCCCTTCAACCCATCCTCCGCCGTCGGGCACAGCATCCCCTGGGCACTCGGCGCCCGTTGCTCACGCCTTGCACGAATCCGCTCCGCCGCCTCGCTGTAGATATTGGCGAACGCCTCCAGCAAACCTTCCGGCTGCCCCGCCTTGATCCGCGTCGACAACCGCGCCGACTCGCTCAGCCAGGCCTCGCCACGGCGCAGGATCTGGTGCGGCTGGTCCTGATAACGAACCTCCAGACGCTCCGGATCCTCCTGGTGCCAATACAGCGAGCCCTTCGACCCGAACACCCGCAACTGCAGGCCATGCCGGTGCCCGGCCGCGACGAAGCTGGCCCAGAGCATGCCCCGCGCGCCGCTGTCCAGGCGCAGCTTGACGTGGGCGTTGTCGTCGCTGGCGCGGCCCGGCACCAGGGTGCTGAGCTCGGCCGAGACTTCGCTGACTTCCTGGCCAGTGACGAAGCGCAGCAACTGGTGAGCATGCACGCCGACATCCGCCAGCACCGACGACTGCCCGGACTGCGCTGGGTCGGTGCGCCACATCAGCGCCTTGGCGCCTTGCTGTTCCAGCGGGTGGGTGCCGAAGCCGGTGGCGTGCTCGACCTGGACCAGGCGCACGTCGCCGATGACACCCTTGGCAATCAGTTCGCGGGCTTCGCGAATCAGCGGATAGCCGCTGTAGTTGTGGGTCAGCAGGTGCAGGGCAGGGCCGCGACGGACCCGCTCCAGCAGCACGTTGGCTTCCTCGATATTGACCGCCAGCGGCTTGTCGCTGATGACGTCGATACCCTGTTCGAGAAACGCCAGGCTGGCCGGCACGTGCACGGCGTTCGGCGCCATGATCGCGGTGGCGTGGATGCCGTCCTCACGGGCGGCCTCGGCCTTGGCCATGGTCGGGTAGTCCGGGTAGACCCGGTCCGGGGCCACGCCGTAGGCCTCGGCCGCCGCGCGGTTGCGCGCCGGATCACGGGCGAACACGCCGGCCACCAGTTCGAAATGACCGTCCAGGTGCGCGGCATAGCGGTGGGTGGAGCCGATGGACGACTCCAGGCCGCCGCCGACGAAGCCCAGGCGCAGGCGTTGGCCAGGATTGGAGAGGGTTTTCACGCGTTGCCTCCTTGCAGTTGCTTGGCGAAATGCTCGATGGCCAGGACATAGCCGTGAGTGCCGAAACCGGCCAGCACCGACTGCGCCACCAGGGACACGTAGGAGTGGTGCCGGAAGGCTTCACGGCGATGCACGTTGGAGATGTGCACCTCGATCACCGGCACTTCGGCGGCGATCAGCGCGTCATGGATGGCCACCGAGGTGTGGGTCCAGGCGCCCGGGTTGATGACGATGCCGGCCACGCGGCCGCGGGCCTGGTGGATCCAGTCGATCATCTGGCCTTCGTGGTTGGTCTGCTGGAACTCGATGGCCAGCTCGTGCCGGCTGCCGGCGGCGCGGCACAGGCTTTCGACATCGGCGAGGGTCTCGCGGCCATACACCTCGGGCTGGCGGAGGCCGAGCATGTTGAGGTTGGGGCCGTTGAGGACGAGTACGGTTTTCATGGCTTAAAACACTTCCGGTTCAGGGATGCAGTTCAGGAGTGAGTACGCAGGGCCTGGGCCCGTTGCGCGTCGTAGGTGGTCTTGTCGAGGGCCACGGCATCGGGCTTGCCGAGCTGGTCCAGCGGGGTGCGGTAGGTTTCCGGGGCGCTCCAGGCGGCGATCGCCGAGATCGCGGTGACCACGCAGGTGATGGCGCCGATCATCAGCGGCACGTTGTCCGAGCCCGGCGGGGCCACGGCGGTGAACAGGGCCGGGAGCAGGGCGGTGATCATGTAGCCGATGTTCTGCGCCACGGCCATGGCCGAGACCCGGTAGTGGGTCTGGAACTGCTCGGGGAAGAAGCTCGGGAAGATCGCGTTGTAGCCCTGGTAGATCGTGCCCCACATCAGCAGCGAGGCGGCGAAGGCCAGCGGCACGCTGTGGATGCTGATGGCGTACAGGTAGAGGAACGACATCAGCCCGCAACCGATGGCCGCACCGATGATCAGCGGGCGCCGGCCGATGCGGTCGGAGAGGTTGCCGACGAAGGGAATCACCAGCACCGCGACGATATTGCCGACCACCGGGATCCACAGGTACACGCTCTTGTCGAAGCCGATGCCGTAGGCCGGTTGCACCGCGTAGGCGGCGCCGAAGATGGTGGTCACCACCGGGATCACGTTCATCAGCGACACGCCGAACACCACCAGCATGCCGTGCCAGCTGTACTTGAAGGCTTCGCGGATCGGCGAGCGGGTGCGGGTGACCTTCTCGACCTTCTGCACGAAGGCTTCGGGCTCCTTGACCTCGCGGCGGATGATGAAGGCGGCGATCAGCACGGCGGCGCTGAGCAGGAACGGGATGCGCCAGCCCCAGCTGTTGAAGGCTTCCTCGGGCATGAAGTAGGCCAGCGGCAGGAAGATCGCCGCCGCCAGCACCTGGCCGGCCTGCACGCCTTGCAGTGTGAAGCTGGCGAAGAAACCGCGGCGGCCCGGTGGTGCGTGTTCGAGGATCATCGAGCTGGCCCCGGCGATCTCGCCGGCCACGGCGAAGCCCTGGATCAGGCGCAGGATCACCAGCAGGGCCGGGGCCCAGTAGCCGATCTGGCTGAAGGTCGGCAGCAGGCCGACGGCGAAGGTGGCGATGCCCATCAGGAACATGCACAGCAGCAGGACGTTCTTGCGCCCGCGGGTATCGCCCCAGTGGCCGAGCACGAAGGCCCCGACCGGGCGCGCCAGGTAGCCGACGCCGTAGGTGGCGAGGGAGGCGATGATCGCCAGTTTCGGGTCGCCGGCGGGGAAGAAGATCTGCGGGAAGATCAACGCGGCGGCCTGGGCGTAGATGAAGAAATCGTAGTACTCGAGGGCGGAGCCGACCCAGCCGCTGGCGGTGGCCTTGCGGGTTTGCCGGGTATTGTCGTGTGTGGCCATGGTGTTCACTCTTGTTGTTTTTATGGTGGTCTTGAGGGCCTCATCGCTGGCAAGCCAGCTCCCACAGGGTCCAGCGGTGCATGCGATACCTGTGGGAGCTGGCTTGCCAGCGATAGGGCCCGAAAGGTCTCTACAACGCTTGGGTTGAAACGATTTGCCCGGTCCGCGCCGCCTCGCTGATCGCATCGACGATCTGCAGGTTGCGCAACCCGTCCCGCACACTCACCAGCGGCTCGGCCTCACCGCGAATCACCTGGCAGAAATGCGCCAGTTGCCGCGCCAGCGGATCGGCTTCCTGCAACCCCGCCACTGCCGTTTCGAACGGCTTCCACCAAGAGCGATCCTCGCGTTTACCGTAGTACTTCAGGCGCATGGTCGGGATCGACAGCGAGCCCTGGGTACCGGCGAGCACATAGCAGTCCTCGTCGTCGTAGCTCGGGTAGTCATGGTTTTCCCGCGCGGTCTGCTCCCAACTGCGGGCACAGGCGGCGGTGTCGGAGAGCATGAAGGTGCCCAGCGCGCCACTGGCGAAGCGCAGGCTGATGGACACCGTGTCTTCCACCACGAAGCCCCGGGTGGCACTGGATGCCTGGGCCTGCACGGCGACGATCTCGCCGCACAGCGACCTCAGGTTGCCGATCTCGTGGATCATGTTGATCAGCACCGGCCCGCCCCCGGCCTCGCGGCGCCACGGGGCGGCATCGAAATAGTCGTCGGGCTTGTAGAACAGCGCGCTGCCCATCACCGCCACCAGGTTGCCCAGCACGCCCTCGGCGATCACCTCCCGGGCCTTTTCCAGGATCGCACTGTGGGCGCGGTGATGACCGACCAGCAGCTTCGCCCCGGCCTGTTCGGCAATCTCCAGCAGGCGCTTGCCTTCTTCCAGGGTGTGGGCGACCGGCTTTTCGATCAGTGCCGGCACGCCATGGGCGACGCAGGCGAGGGCGCCTTCGACATGCAGTTGATTGGGGGTGGCGAGGATCACGCCATCGGGGCGCTGCCTAGCGAGCAGGCTGTCGAGGTCGCTGAACAGCGGCACGCCGAGGCTTTCAGCGAAGGCGGCGGTTGCCGGCAACGGGTCGACGATGGCGGCCAGCTCGCAGTCCTGGCTGGCCTGGATCAGTTCGATATGGCGGCGGCCGATCAGCCCGGCACCGGCCACGGCAATGCGGATCTTCTTCATAGGTCTCTCTTGTTCTTTTGAGGTCCTGCTTCAAGGCAAGGCAGGTTGTGTGAGAGGCTAAATAAAAAGTCCCAGGAGATAATCGGGCGTAATGAAGAATCAGAATGTGCTCACAGCGAATAATGAGCCGCTGCTGCGCGACCTCCAGCTGTTCTGCGAAGTGGCCCGGCGCTCCAGCTTTATCGCGGCCGCCAGCGAGACCGGGCTGTCGCCGGCGCATGTCAGCAAGCGCATCGCCACCCTGGAGGAGCAACTCGGGGTCAAGCTGTTCAACCGCACCACCCGGCGGGTGAATATCACCAGCGACGGCGAGGCGGCCTTTGTCTGGGCACAGAAGATCCTCGAGGACGTCGGGGCGATGGTCGATGCGCTGTCCGGCGGGCAGCGCGAGCCGCAAGGCACGCTGCGCCTCTGCACCAGCCTGCGCCTGGGCCGCGAACATATCGCGCCGATCCTCTCGCTGCTGCGTCGCCAGTACCCGGCGCTGGAGGTATGGCTTGAGCTGCTGGACCGGCGCGTCGACCTGATCGCCGACAACTTCGATATCGATATCCGCGTCGGCGAGGTGCAGGAGAAACACCTGATCGCCCACCGCATCGCCGAAAGCACCCGGGTGCTGGCGGCGGCGCCGGATTACCTGGCCAAGCGCGGCGCGCCCAAGGTGGCGGCGGACCTGGCCCAGCATGACTGCCTGCTGTTCCGCAGCCGCGATGATCGTTTCGGGGTGTGGCGTCTTGTGGGCCCCAATGGCGCCGAGACGGTCAAGGTCACCGGGCCGATGGCCTCCAACCATAGCGATATCGTGCGCCAGTGGGCCCATGACGGCCACGGCATCATCATGGCCTCGCGTTGGGATATCGCCGGCAGCCTGGAGAGTGGCGCGCTGGTCCAGGTGCTGCCGGCCTGGCATCAGCCGGCAGATATCTGGGCGGTGACGGCGGTGCGCTCGTCCAGTTCGGCCAAGGTGCGGGCCTGCGTGGCGTTCCTGCGGGAACAGCTCGCCAGCGGGCCCTATGCGCTGACCCGGGAAGATTAAGCCCAGCCGCTGCTGCGTTTGCGCCCGCGGGTGAGCATCGGCAGGATCAGGCCGGCAAGCAGACCGGCCCCGGCGATGCCACCGCCGTAGACCATGTAGCGCATCATCACCTGCTTGTTCTCGTCGCCGAGGCGGGCCTGGGTGTCACGCAACTGCGACTGGGCCTGGGCCAGTTCCTCGCTGAGGGACTGGTTGCGGGCCTGCAGTTCGTCCACCAGGTTCTTGCGCGAGTCGGAGGTTTCCTGCAGGCCCTGGACGCGGTTTTTCCAGCTGTCGTCGATGGTCTTCAGTTCCTGTTCGAGCTGGGTCACGCGCTCGGTCAGTTGCGGCAGGCGCTCGGCCTGGCCGGGCACGTCTTGCAGGTCGTTGCTGGAGATCCACACGGTGTCGCCGGATTCGCCACGGACCTGGCTGTAGCTGCCTTGGGTGCCGAGCAGCTTGACCTTCTGCCCGGATTTCAGGGTGCCGACCAGGCGATGGCCGTCGGTGGGGCCGCTGCGCACGTAGGTGCTGAGGCTGTCGCTGACCCAGCGATCATCGCTGGCGGGTTCTTCGGCGTGGGCGACGGTGTTCAGCAGGAGGCCGGCGAACAGCGCGGGCAGCACGGCGGAGCGTGCGCGGAGAGGGCGAAGCAGGCGCATGGTTATCTTCCCCGAGAAGAAAAAAATGAAAACCGCCGACCGGCATGCCTGCCGCCAGCGCAACGAAAAAAGGGGATAACCGTTGGACGTCCCCGGGGCCTGTCAGTCAGGGAGTGCCGCGACAAGCCACCGCGAAAAGACCATTTTTATCGCGTCAGGTTCACTGACCGGCCCGCCATTGGGCGAACCGTTGGTCGAGGCGCGCTTCCAGCAGGTCGTAGTGTTCCCAGCTGGCACCGGGCTCATCGATGCTGACCATGCCCAGCAACTGGGTCAGGTCGTCGGGCAGGGACGGGGCCTGGCGGCCGAGGTAGTGGGCGGCGAAAGCGTTGCCCTGGCGGTTGAGGTCTTCGTCCACCAGCAGGTTGTCGCAGCACAACTGGAAGAAGCGGGCGGGGGTCAGCAGGCGCTCGGCGAGGGCCTGGATCTCGGCGTCGTAGTCGGCCTTGAAGTCGCGGCTGAGCAGGTCGCGGGTCGCGCTCCAGGCGAGGAACAGCCCGGTGTAGGGCGCGTGGCGTGGGGAACCATCATCGGCATAATGCCAGCCGGCATCTTGAAGCATCATCGCAGCAGTCCTTGTTCTGATGTGGGGCCTTGCTGGGGTTGTAGCTTACTCCTTCCCGGCATGGCCGGAAGCCATATGAGACCTAATGACGCAGACAATGCCCCACTTTGAATCAGAAAGGAGAGAGCGTTAACATCTGAACTTTCCTACAAAAACAAATCTGGAAACAAATGACTTCTCAAGTTCTCTCCCTTCAGGACCTGGCGGCGCCGGATGGCGTCTGCTACGGCTGCGGCTCGGCGCACCCGAGCGGCCTGCACCTCAAGAGCCACTGGGCCGACGACGGCGTCCATGTGGTCTGCACCCATTCTCCCGACAGCACCTTCTGCGGCTGGCCCGGCCTGGTCTATGGCGGCTTGCTGGCGATGCTGGTCGATTGTCATTCCAACTGGACGGTGATGGCGTATCACTACCGGGCCCAGGGGCGCGAGCCGGGGTCGTTGCCACGGATCGATTGCGTGACCGGACATCTGGGGCTGACCTACCTCAAGCCGACGCCGATGGGCGTGGAACTGACCCTGAAGGCGCGGGTGGAAGGTGAACTCGGGCGCAAGACCCGGGTGATCTGCGAGGTGTGGGCGGGGGATGTGCTCACGGTGATGGCGGATTCGGTGTTCGTGCAGGTGGATACGGAGCGGTTGAAGCAGAAGGCGCATGGGCAAGGTTGATGTTTAGAGCTTGAGGGCCTCATCGCTGGCAAGCCAGCTCCCACAGGGTTTGCGGCGCATGCGGACCTTGTGGGAGCTGGCTTGCCAGCGATGAGGCCGGTACAGGCAACCTCCCTCTCAAGGCCTGGCAGCCAGCAACAAAACCCCCGGCAGCCTGGGGCAAGACGTGGCAATGGAGTGCGGCGCACAGTGACGCACAACCATAACAACGGCACTTGAGGTCTTCACCATGTCGCTCAACGACACGCTCAGCGCGCACCTTAACCGGGGCACGATCGGGTTCCCCACCGCCCTTGCCAGTACCATCGGCCTGATCATGGCCAGCCCCGTCATCCTGACCGCGACCATGGGCTTCGGCATCGGCGGCAGCGCCTTCGCCATGGCGATGCTGATCGCGGTGCTGTTGATGCTGGCGCAATCCACCACCTTCGCCGAAGCCGCGGCCATCCTGCCGACCACAGGCTCGGTCTACGACTACATCAACTGCGGCATGGGCCGCTTCTTCGCGATCACCGGTACGCTCTCGGCCTACCTGATCGTCCACGTCTTCGCCGGTACCGCCGAGACCATCCTCGCCGGGGTCATGGCCCTGGTGAACTTCGAGCACCTCAACACCCTGGCTGAATCCGCCGGCGGCTCCTGGCTGCTGGGCGTGGGCTTCGTGGTGGTGTTCGCGATCCTCAATGCCTTCGGCGTCAGCGCCTTCGGCAAGGCGGAAATCATCCTCACCTTCGGCATGTGGACCACCCTGATGGTGTTCGGCGTACTCGGCCTGATCGCCGCGCCGGCGGTGCAACTGGACGGCTGGTTCGGCGAGTCGATGGTCGGCACCGACCTGATCACCGTGCTGTCCCTGGTGGGCATGGCCATGTTCATGTTCGTCGGCTGCGAGTTCGTCACCCCGCTGGCCCCGGACCTGCGCCGCTCGGCGCGGACCATGCCACGGGCCATGGCCCTCGGCCTGCTGGGCGTGGCCAGCTGCATGTTCATCTACGGCGCGGCGATGAAGCGCCAGGTCGAGAACGTGGTGCTGGACGCCGCTTCCGGCGTGCACCTGCTGGACACGCCGATGGCCATCCCGAAATTCGCCGAGCAGGTGATGGGCGATATCGGCCCGCTGTGGCTGGGCGTCGGCTTCCTGTTCGCCGGCGCCGCGACCATCAACACCCTGATGGCCGGTGTGCCGCGCATCCTCTACGGGATGGCCGTGGACGGCGCGCTGCCGAAGGTCTTCACCTACCTGCACCCGCGCTACAAGACCCCGCTGCTGTGCATCCTCGTGGCCATGCTGATCCCGTGCCTGCACGCCCTGTACCTGGGCGGCAACACCGACAACATCATGCACCTGGTGCTGGCTGCAGTCTGCGCCTGGAGCACCGCGTACCTGCTGGTGACCCTGTCGGTGGTGATCCTGCGCATCCGCCGCCCGGACCTGCCGCGAGCCTACCGCTCGCCGTTGTTCCCGCTGCCGCAGATCGTCTCCAGCGTCGGCATCCTGCTGGGCATGTGGTTCATCACCCCGCCGGGCATGGACCCTGCGGACGTCTATGTGCCGTTTGCCTGGATGCTCGGTGGTACGGCGGTCTACGCGCTGTTCTGGACCTTGGTGGTACAGCGGGTCAACCCGTTCAAGCCAGCGGTCGTCGAAGAAGTTTTGGCGAAGGAGTTTGCCAACGAACCTGGAGTCCATCATGGCAGCCACTACGCCGAACCTCTGGCAAAAACTGTTTGATCGCGCACCCTCGGGCTACCGCCCGGGGGTGACCCTGGAGCACCTGCGGCGCAACCTTGGCCTTGCCGGGTGCCAGGTGCTGGAACCCGGCCGGGCGCGCTTCAGCCTGGCCGGCGGGGTGGAGTTCGAGGTGCGCGAGCGCACCGAGTCGCAGTTGCTGATGCACATCGTGGTCTGCGAGTTTCGCCTGCAGTGCAGTGCCGCTTCCGAGGGCGCTGCGACCCTGGAAGTGCACCACACTGGCGCGATTCGCCGCAGCGGCCTGGGCTGGAAGCAGAAGGGCGGTGAGGCGGGTTTGATGGACCGCCTGCGCCAGCGCCTGGAGCAGGACCAGTGCCTGTACCAGGCGCTGATGCCGCTGGACTTCAAGCGCCTGCGCCTGGAGCGTGCCGAAGGGCAGTGGACGCTGGTCCTGGAGCATATGGGCGGTAGTGAAGTTGTTAACCGGATGCCGGCGTTTCGGCGGTATATCCGCGTTGATTCGCAGCAGAGGGAGTTGTTGCTGAGCGCGTTGATCGGCTTCAAGAGACTGCTGGAAAACCACTGATCCGAAACCGCTGCAAAACCCTGTGGGAGCTGGCTTGCCAGCGATGAGGCCGGCCTGGGCGAAGATGTTGTCAGATCCGGCCAAATCGCTGGCAAGCCAGCTCCCACAGGGTCCGCGTAAACCGACCTAACGAAAGGTTGGCACTCAATATGCTTTCACACACAGGCTTACAGAATTGTTGCGCGCATATAGATAACATGTTAACTATTGCCCGACAAAAACAAGATGCCACTGTGGAGGTACGTCATGAGTATCCATCAGGCTACCGGCTCGGCCCTGGATCGCTGGAACGCGGCGATGCAGGCAACGTGCGGGTATTTCGAAACCGAACTTGCGTTCAACCGCTCGCTGTTCATCGGCGAGATTTCCACCTGGTCGCGGGGTGGGCTGGGCATGGCCCACCTGCGCACCAACGCCGGGGTGATCCGGCGCAATGGCCTCAAGGCCGATCGCGACAATGACCAGCATTGCTTCCTGGTCAGCCAGCGCACCGGTTTTTCCCAGATCACCCAGAATGGCACCAGCCTGCAACTGGCCCCCGGCGAAATGCTGCTGATGGACTCGGTGGGCGCCTGCGAAATCACACCCTTCGGCCTGATCGAACATGCTTCCCTCGGCCTGTCCCGGGACCAGGTATGCCGACAACTGGGCGGCGAACAACGGATCTTCGGCAAGATCTCCCAGAGCAAGGCCTGCGGGCGCATGCTCCACTTGCTGATGGACCAACTGTGCAAGGAAAGCAGTGCCCAGGATGGCGAGCAGGCCGAAGGCGACGCGCTGCACAGTGCCTTCCTCTCGCTGCTCGGCTCGGCCCTCGAAGGCAGCGACCAGGACAGCCGCCTGCCAGCCTCGCTGCAAGGCGCCGACCTGCGCAGCTACGTGCAGAAGGTCATCGACGAGTCCCTCGGCCAACCCGGCCTGACCCCGGTCAGCCTGGCCAGCCGCCTGAACATTTCGGTGCGCCACCTGTATCGCCTGTTCGAGGAGCAGGGCGAGAGCGTCTGCCGCTACATCCAGCGCGCCCGCCTGCAGCGCAGCGCCGACGACCTGGCCAACCCGATCCACAAGACCGAATCCATCACCACCATCGCCTACAAGTGGGGCTTCACCGATTCGGCGCACTTCAGCCGTTCGTTCAAGAAGCAGTACGAGCAGTCGCCCAAGGACTTCCGCAGCAGCAGCCTTGCGGGTCTGGTCCTGAGCTGAGAGATATTCCGTGAAACGCTGACTTGACCCTTGACCGGGTTGCCTTTAGGCTCGCCCAAGTTGTCTACCTACCGGTCGTTAGGTTAAATTATTACCTAACGACCGGCATCCGTTTCATCCCACACTTGGAAGAGCTTCAAATGCAAATCCCGGAATCAGCCCCGACCCCTCACGTCCGCTTCGCCGTGGCCCTGGCCCTGATTGGTGCCCTGGGTCCGTCGGCGGTGGACATGTACCTGGCCAGCCTGCCGGGTATTGCCGAGGAGTACGGGGCGTCCTATGCCAGGGTGCAACTGACCCTGACCGTTTTCCTCCTTGCCATGGGCGCCGGACAGCTGCTGTTCGGGCCGGTGGTGGATACTCTCGGGCGGCGCCGGCCGTTGCTGGTGGGGCTGGCGGTGTTCGTCGCCAGTTCCCTCGCCGCCGCCCAGGCCGGCAGTCTGGATGCGCTGCTGCTGGCGCGTTTCGTCCAGGGCCTGGGCAGCGCCCTGACCCTGGTGGTGATCATGAGCATGGTCCGCGACGTCGCCGAAGGCGCGCGGGCGGCGCAGATCTTCGCCCTGCTGATGACCATCGAAGGCCTCGCGCCGGTACTTGCGCCGGCCCTGGGCGGCTTTATCGGCGCGCACTTCGGCTGGCGGGCGATCATGCTGACCCTGGCTGGTTTGGGTGTGCTGGTGCTGCTGAATTCGGCCTGGGTGCTCAAGGAGACCCTGCCGGTGGACAAGCGCATGGCCTGGCGCCCCAGTGACTTCCTGCGCACCTACGCCCGTATCGCCCGGGACGGCGCCTTCCTGCGCCCGGCACTGGCGCTGTCGGCGGTGTTCTTCTTCCTGTTCGCCTACATCGGTGGCGCGGCGTTCGTCTACCAGACCCACTTCGGCCTGTCGGTGGAAGCCTTCGGCGCGCTGTTCGGTGCCACCGGCGTGGCGATCCTGCTCGGTGCCATCACGGCCGGCCGCCTGGTCGCGCGCAAGGGCCTGGTGCGCCTGGCGCAGTGGGGTGCAGGCTCGATGCTGCTGGGGGCGCTGATCGCCTTGCTCGGCACGCAGCTGGGCGCCGGCCTGTGGGGCATTGTCGCCGGCATGGCCGTGGCGATGTTCGGCCTGGGGGTGGCCGAGGCGACCCTGATGTCGCTGGTCATGTCTTCGCAAAGCCGCGCCCTGGGTTCCACGGCGGCGCTGCTGGGCGCCATGCAGTTGATCATTTCGTCGTCGGCAACGCCACTGTCAGGCATCATGGCGCCCCTGGGCGCGGCGCACTGGGCGCTGTTGCTGGCAGTGGCGGCCTTGCTGGTGGCAGCGCTGGTGTATGCCAGCACCCGTAATGTACCGGTGGAACTGAACAGCCTGGCCGGTCATTGATATTCGCCTGTTTGATCAAGGAAGTTATGCAATGAGAGTCCTGTCGCCTTCGGCGGAGAAGATTTGTCTGGTAGCGGTCGAGCAGTTCGCCGAATCCGGCTACGACGCCGCCTCGCTCAACGACATAGCCGTGGCGGTGGGCATGCGCAAGCCGTCGCTGTATGCGCATTTCAGCGGCAAGGTGGACCTGTTCGAGGCGGTGTTCGAGCGGGCCATCGAGGCCGAGCGCCTGTATGTCGAAGGTTGCTTCGCTGGCGATGGCGGGCTGCCGGGGGCGCTGTATGCACAGCAGTTGTCCGAGCGTTTCCTGGAGTCGGCGCATTTGCGCTTCCTGCTGCGGGCGGCGTTCTTTCCGCCGGCGGATCTGCGGCCGCTGGTGTCCTCGGGGTTCGAGGGTTACCTGGCGCGGATGGGCGAGGTGTTCGGCAAGGCGCTGGAGCAGCAGTTTCCGACGCTGGACGGGGAGAAGCGTGAGTTGTTCGTGGATGCCTATCTCGGGGTCATCGACAGTCTGATCGTCGAGCTGATCTATGCGGGGCAGGCGGCGTATGAGCGGCGGTTGCGGGCGATGTGGACGATCTTTGCGGCTTCGCTTCGGGCTGCTGTGTAGATCTTGAGGGCCTCATCGCTGGCAAGCCAGCTCCCACAGGACTTGTGGGAGCTGGCTTGCCAGCGATGAGGCCCTTAAGACCTATGAAGAAACTCAGGCCACCGCGAAGTAATGCTTCACGAAGCTCTCGCTCAGAATCTCCCATAGCACCGGCGTGCCCTTGGTCACGAACCAGCTGTCACCCACCTTGTACTCGGTCACCTGGCCGGTGCTTTCATCGGTCAGGCGCACTGCGCCAGTGACCACCACGGCCTGTTCGTTGAACGGGTAGACCATGCGGAACTTGCCCTGGGTCGTGCCGAAATACGCGCTGCTGACCGCGTCGGTCGGCGCACCGAAGGTCATTTTGCCGAAGGCGCGCACTTCACCTTCGAGGATCTCCGAGCCGAGGTCGGCAACGGTGCCCCAGGCGTCGAGTTCGCTGAGCTGGATATTGTGTTGGGCAGCGTGGAGAGGCATGGCAGGGTTCCTTTGAAACAGGGAAGAAAGGTGGTCATTAACGCTGTTGCGTCGAACCCTGTCTTGCCCCTCCGTGCCGGGGCATTTGATTGCCGATGCCAGGCACTGTTGCCGGCAGGGCTTTTTGTTAAAGTATTAACAAAATAACCTGAGCACCGTATTTCTTCATGTCCAGCCGTCCTCGTCAGTCCCTGACCCTTACCCTGTTGCAAGCCCGCGAAGCCGCGATGCGCTTTTTCCGACCTTCCCTCAACGAACACGGCCTGACCGAGCAGCAGTGGCGGGTGATCCGCATCCTGCGCCAGCAGGGCGAGATGGAGATCTATCGACTGGCCGACCAGGCCTGCATTCTCAAGCCGAGCATGACCGGGGTGCTGGTGCGCATGGAGGCGGCGGGGCTGGTGAAGCGACGCAAGGCCGAGACCGACCAGCGCAGGGTGCTGGTGGAACTGGCGGAGAAGGGCGAGCAGTGCTTTGCCTCGATGAGCCAGTGCATGGAGGCCAATTACCAGGCGCTGCAGGGGCAGTTCGGGGAGGAGAAGCTGAAGCAGTTGCTTGGTTTATTGGATGAACTGAAACAGGTTCGGCGGTGACTGTACTGGCCTCATCGCTGGCAAGCCAGCTCCCACAGGGTTCGCGGCGCATGCGGTCCCTGTGGGAGCTGGCTTGCCAGCGATAGCTACTTAGTAGACGCCGCCGGAGGTTGGCTGTACCACCTGGCCTTCCTTGAACTTCGCCGCCAACCCCTGCAACCCGCGCATCAGCACCGTGGTATCCACCCCCACCGCGACGAACTTCGCCCCCAGCTCGATATAGCGCCGGGCCAGTTTCTCGTCGGCACTGAGGATCCCCGCCGCCTTGCCGGCCTTGTTGATCCGCAGGATCGCGTCCTCGATCGCCGCTTGCACCTCAGGATGCCCCGGATTGCCGCGATGGCCCATGGACGCGCTCAGGTCCGCCGGCCCGATGAACACGCCATCGACGCCGTCCACCGCCACGATCTCGTCCAGATTCGCCAGCGCCTCCAGGTTCTCGATCTGCACCAGCAGGCACATCTGCGCATCGGCGTGATCCAGGTACCCCGGGATGCTGTTCCAGCGCGAAGCCCGCGCCAGTGCACTACCCACGCCGCGCACGCCCTTCGGCGGATAGTGCACGGCACGCACCAGCTGCCGCGCCTGCTCGGCCGTGTCGACCATCGGCACCAGCAGGGTCTGCGCGCCGATATCGAGCACCTGCTTGATCAGCGCGGTCTCGCCGATCACCGGACGAATGATCGCTTCGCTGGCATAAGGCGCCACGGCCTGCAGTTGCGCGAGCATCCCGCGCAGGTCATTCGGAGCGTGTTCGCCATCGATCAGCAGCCAGTCGAACCCGGCGTTGGCCGCCAGTTCCGCGCAATAGGCATCGGCCAGGCCGAGCCACAGGCCGATCTGCGCCTGGTCCTGCTGCAGGCGTTGCTTGAAGCGGTTGATGGGCATGTCCATGGAAACCTCCTGATCAGACGAAACGGCAGGCGATGGAGCCGAGCATGTCGTAGTCGACATGGAAGGTATCGCCCGGCCGTGCCGCCACCGGACGGGTGAAGGAGCCACCGAGGATGATCTGCCCGGCTTCCAGGGTGACGTCGTACGGCGCCAGTTTGTTGGCCAGCCACGCCACGCCCTTGGCCGGGTGGTTGAGCACGGCGGCGGAGACGCCGGATTCCTCGATCACGCCATTGCGGTAGAGCACCGCCGGGACCTTGCGCAGGTCGATTTCGGTCGGCCGCACCGGCCGCCCGCCCATGACCACGCCGGCATTGGCGGCGTTGTCGGAGATGGTGTCGAAGACCTTGCGGGTGACCTGGGTCTGCGGGTCGACCTGCTGGATGCGCGCGTCGATGATCTCCAGGGCCGGGATCACCCACTCGGTGGCGTCGAGCACGTCGAACACCGTGATGTTCGGGCCTTTCAGCGGCTTGCCGAGGATGAACGCCAGCTCCACTTCGACCCGCGGCACGATGAAGCGCTCGAACGGGATGTCGCTGCCTTCCTCGAACAGCATGTCGTCCAGCAGCGCGCCGTAGTCCGGCTCGGTGATGTTGGAGGAGACCTGCATGGCGCGGGAGGTCAGGCCGATCTTGTGGCCGACCAGCTTGCGCCCGTCCTTGATCTTCTGCGCCACCCAGGCGCGCTGGATGGCGTAGGCGTCCTCGATGGTGATGCCGGGGTGCTCCAGGGAGAACTGGCGCACCTGTTCGCGGTTGCGTTCGGCCCGGTCCAGTTGGGCCGCGGCGCTGAGGATCTGGCTGTGGTCGAGCATGATCGAGTCTCTTACTGAGGGTTGACGGTGGCGGCGTGGGTGCGCAGCACCAGCAGGCCGCCGAGAGTGATGAAGAAGGCCAGCACGTACAGGGCCAGGCTGGCGCTGTGGGTGGTGTCGCGCATCCAGCCGATCAGGTACGGTGCGGCGAACGAAGCGATGCTGCCGAACGAGCTGATCAGGGCGATGCCGGCCGCCTGGGTGGCGTTGGACAGGAAGGCCGGCGGCAGTTGCCAGAACATCGGCAGGGCCGCGCTGGCGCCCATGCCGGCGACGATCAGGCCGCCCATGACCAGGGTCGGGTTTTCCGGCGCGATACCGGCCACGGCGATGCCGACGGCGGACATCAGCAGCGGCACGCAGAGGTGCCAGCGGCGTTCGCGACGGCGGTCCGAGGAGCGTCCGCAGGCGATCATGAAGAAGCAGCCGGCCAAGTACGGCACGGCGCTGAGCAGGCCGACGCGGCCGTCGCTGCCGATCCCGGCCGCGTGGATCAGGGTTGGCATCCAGAAGGCCAGGGTGTTCACCGCCAGCATCACCGCGCAGTACACCGCCACCAGCAGCCAGACCCGGGCATCGCCGAGGATGCCGCCGAAGGAGGTGATCGACTTGCGCTGTTCTTCCTTGTTCAGCTCGTCGCGCAGGCCCTGTTTCTGCTCGTCGCTCAGCCAGCTCACGCTGGCGAAGCCGTCCGGCAGGCACTTGAGTACCACCAGGCCGAGCAAGATGACGGGAGCCCCCTCAATAAGAAACATCCACTGCCAGCCCCGCAGGCCGGCGGCGTCATGGAAGAGTTCGAGGATGCCGCCGGACAGCGGTCCGCCGATCACCCCGGCCATGGGCACGGCGATGGCGAACAGCGCGGTGATGCCGGCACGCCGGCGCGCCGGGTACCAGCGGTTGAGGTAGACCAGGATGCCCGGGAAGAAGCCGGCCTCGGCCACGCCCAGGAGGAAGCGCAGCACGTAGAAGCCGGTCGGCGTTTCCACCAGCAGCATGCTGGTGGACAGCGCGCCCCAGACCACCATCAGCGCGGCGATCCAGCGCCGCGGGCCGAAGCGGTCCAGGGCAATTTTGCTCGGCACGCCGAACAGCGCATAGGCAATGAAGAACAGCCCGGCGCCGAAGCCATACACGGTGTCGCTGAAGTGCAGGTCGGTGCTCATCTGCATCTTGGCGAAGCCGATGTTGATGCGGTCGAGGTGGGCGAACAGGTAACACACCAGCAACAGCGGCATCAGCCGCCAGGTCACGGTGGAATGGGTTGAATCCTGACGGGCAAGGGTGACGCTATCTGCGGTATTGGCTGTGCTCATGATCTTGTACTTTTTTTGTCAGAGTGGCCGTGGGTATTTCAGGCGGGGAGGTCAGCCCGCCTGGTTGCTCAGGAACGCGTGGACGTTGTTCTGTTTGAAGTTGAGTTGCGGGTGCAGTTCGGTCATCTCGAACGACAGGGCCAGCAGGCGCTCGGCCTGCAGGGCGGCGAAGTGCTCGGTGATGACGGCGAACAGTTCCTCGGCCACCTTGCTGCGGGTTTCCAGGTCGCGGCCGTGGCCGACCTTCAGGGTCATATGGACGAAGGCGTAGTCGTGCTTGCCGTCGGCCATGCGCCAGGTGTCCAGGCGCACGGCACGGCTGCGGATGCCGCCGAGGGGAAACACGCCGCTGGCGCCGAGGGTGGCGTGGACCTTCTCGAACAGGCCGGGCAGGTCGGCCTGGGCTTCGATGTTGTCTGTTACTTCTGCGATGAAGTGAGGCATTTCGGGGTTCCTTGGCTGCAAGCTTCAAGCTCTAAGCGGCAAGAGGCTTTGCGTTGATTTCAAGGTCGCGGCGAACCGCTTTTTCTTATGGCTTGAAGCTTGTGGCTTGCAGCTGTTCAAACCGGGAAGATCGCGTTGATCTGGCCGGTGCCGGAGCTGCCGAAGGCTTCGGTCAGGACTTCCACCGGCTTGTCGTAGTCGGCGCCGCCGAGCAGGCCGAGGAGCATCGCGGTGTCGTGCATGCCGCCTTCGCCGTAGCAGGCGGTGGCGTAGTCGGGGAGCATCGCGCAGAACTCCTTGAAGCGACCCTGCTTCCACAGCTCCACCACGCGCATGTCGACCTGCTTGTCGAATTCACGGGTCCAGTTGTGGATGTTGGCTTCGGCGTTGCGGTCGTCGGAGAAGCGGTGGGAGAGGGAACCGGAGGCCAGCACCAGGACCTTGCGGTCACTCTTCTCGATGGCCCGGCGCACGGCGGCGCCGAAGGCCAGGCTGTCTTCCAGGCGATGCCAGGCGCACCAGGCGGCGATGGAAATGACCTTGAGGCGCTCGGTGGCCGGCACGTCCATGTGCATGTAGCGCATCGGTACGAGGGTGCCGTATTCCAGTTCCAGGCTCGGGATGTTGTGGGCCTGGGTGCGCACGCCGGCGGCGTTGGCTTCGGCGGCGATCAGCTCGCCCAGTTCGGGGCAGCCCGGGTATTCGTAGGCCATGTCCTTGATGAAATGGGGCAGTTCGTTGCTGGTGTAGATGCCTTCGAAATGCTCGCCACAGTTGATGTGGTAGGCGCTGTTGACCAGCCAGTGCACATCGAACACCACGGCGGTGTCGGCGCCCAGCTCGCGGGCGCGGCGGCCGATTTCCTTGTGCCCGGCGATGGCCGCTTCACGGCAGCCGTGATGCTTGCCGGGCAGCTCGGACAGGTACATCGAGGGGACGTGGCAGACTTTGGCTGCCAGGACGACTTCGCCCATGATGGAACTCCTGGTTTCTTGTTGGTTGCACGGTCCCTGTGGGAGCTGGCTTGCCAGCGATGAGGCCCTGACTGACACCCTGCGGTGTTGCTGATGGCCCTATCGCTGGCAAGCCAGCTCCCACAGGGATTGGGGTGGCCTCGGGTTTCGAGGCAACCTCATCTACCGGTCACACACCCCAACGCGGAATGTGGTGGCTGCCCATCGAGATGCACACGTTCTTGATCTCGGCGAACACCTCGAAGCTGTACTGGCCGCCTTCGCGACCGGTACCCGAGCCCTTCACGCCGCCGAACGGCTGGCGCAGGTCGCGCACGTTCTGGCTGTTGATGAACACCATGCCGGCCTCGATGCCGCGGGCCAGGCGATGCGCCTTGCCGATGTCCTGGGTCCAGATGTACGAGGCCAGGCCGTATTCGGTGTCGTTGGCCAGTTGCAGCGCTTCGGCTTCGTCCTTGAACGGGATCAGGCAGACCACCGGGCCGAAGATCTCTTCCTGGGCGATGCGCATCTTGTTGTTCACGTCAGCGAACACCGTCGGCTGGATGAACTGGCCCTTGGCGAGGTGCGCCGGCAGGTTGGCCGGACGCTCCAGGCCACCGGCGAGCAGGGTGGCGCCTTCCTCGATGCCGATGCGGATGTAGCCGGTGACCTTGTCGTAGTGCGCCTGGGTGATCATCGAGCCGACCTGGGTTTTCGGGTCGGTCGGGTCGCCCACGATCAAGCGTTTGGCACGCGCGGCGAACTCGGCGACGAACTGCGGGTACACGCTTTCCTGGATGAAGATCCGGCTACCGGCGGTGCAGCGCTCGCCGTTGAGCGAGAAGATGGTGAACAGCGCGGCGTCCAGCGCACGTTCCAGGTCGGCATCTTCGAAGATCAGCACCGGCGACTTGCCGCCCAGCTCCATGGAGTACTTCTTCAGGCCGGCGGTCTGCATGATTTTCCTGCCGGTGGCGGTGCCGCCGGTGAAGGAGATCGCACGCACGTCCGGGTGACGGACCAGGGCGTCGCCAGCGGTGGCGCCGTAACCCTGGATCACGTTGAGCACGCCATTCGGGATACCGGCTTCGACCGCCAGGCGACCCAGCTCGTTGGCGGTCAGCGGCGACAGTTCGCTCATCTTCAGGACTGCGGTGTTGCCCAAGGCCAGGCACGGTGCGGTCTTCCAGGTGGCGGTCATGAACGGCACGTTCCACGGCGAGACCAGGCCGCATACACCCACCGGCTGGTACAGGGTGTAGTTGAGCATCTGGTCGTCGACCGGGTAGGTGTGGCCGTCCATGCGCGTGCAGACTTCGGCGAAGAAATCGAAGTTGTGCGAGGCACGCGGGATCAGCACGTTCCTGGTCTGGTGGATCGGCAGGCCGGTGTCCAGGGTTTCCAGTTCGGCCAGTTGCGGGACGTTCTGGTCGATCAGCTCACCCAGCTTGCGCATCAGGCGGGCACGTTCCTTGGCCGGAGTGTTGGCCCACTTCGGGAAGGCTTCCTTGGCCGCGGCAACGGCCTGGGCGACTTCCTCGGCACCGCCGCTGGCGACTTCGCCGATGGCTTCGCCGGTGGCCGGGTTGTAGTTGACGAAGGTGTCCTTGCTCTCGACCTCGCGGCCGTTGATCCAGTGCTTGATCATGCTCATGCCTCTTTATTGTATTGGGCGAAGAACTCGGCTTCGCTGACGATGCGGTTGACCAGGCGGCCGACACCTTCCACTTCCACCACCACTTCATCGCCCGGGACCACGTCGGCCAGGCCTTCCGGGGTGCCGGTGGCGATCATGTCGCCCGGTTGCAGGGTCATGAAGCTGGACAGGTATTCGATCAGGTAGGGGATGTCGAAGATCATGTCGCGGGTGCTGCCTTCCTGTTTCAGCTCACCGTTGATCCAGGTGCGCAGGGTCAGGTTGGACGGGTCCGGCACGTCGGCCACGTCGACGATCCACGGGCCGACCGGGGTGGTGCAGTCGCGGTTCTTCACCCGCAGGTTCGGCCGGTAGTAGTTCTCCAGGTAGTCGCGGATGGCGTAGTCGTTGCAGACCGTGTAGCCCGCCAGGTACTCCAGGGCGTCCTCGCGCTTGACGTTGCGTGCCGGCTTGCCGATCACGGCCACCAGCTCGCACTCGTAGTGCATGTACTTGATGTTGTCCGGGCGCCAGGTGATCTGGTTGTGGCCGGTGTAGGTGCCTGGCGACTTGACGAAGGCCAGCGGCTCGGTGGGTGGCGCGAAGGCCAGTTCGGCGGCGTGGTCGGCGTAGTTCAGGCCGAGGGCGAACATGCTGCCGTTGGCCGGTGGCAGCCACTCGACCTGGTCTTCGCCGATCAGGCGGCCATCGGCCAGGCGCACGGCGTTGTCGGCTTCCACGGTCACCGCGTGGACTTCACCCTGGAAACGGATACGAGCGTGTTTCATCAGTGGGCCTCCTGCTCGGCGACGATGGGGTTGGCCAGACGGCCCAGCCCGGTGATTTCGATTTCGACCTGGTCGCCCGGCTGCACGTCGACACGGCCTTCCGGGGTGCCGGTGATCAGTACGTCGCCTTCATGCAGGGTCATGAACTCGGTGATTTCCGCGATCAGTTGCGGGATGCCGCGCACCAGGTTGGCGGTGCTGTTCTGCTGGCGGACTTCGCCGTTGATGAACAGGCGGATGTCCAGGGCATGCGGGTCGGCGATCTGTGCCACCGGCACCAGCTCCGGGCCGATCACGCAGAAGCCGTCACGGCACTTGGCCTTGACCGCCGGGCGGTAGTAGCTCTCTTCCGGCAGGCTGAATTCGTTGACGATGGTGAAGCCGGCGACATGCTCCAGGGCCTGTTCGGCGCTGACCCGGCTGGCGCGCTTGCCGATCACCACACCCAGGGCCGGGCCGGCCTGCAGGCGCTCGACGCCGTTCGGGTAGACCACGGGCTGGCCATGGCCATTGCGGGTGTTGGGGGTCTTGATGAACAGCACCGGCTTGACCGGTGGCTTCTGGTACGGCGCCTGTTCGAATTCGGCGAGACGCTGTTCCAGCAGCCCCTTGTAGTTCAGCGCAACGCCGAACAGGGTGCCGGTGGCAGCGTCATGCAGGGCACGGCTCATGCTCTTCTCCTGACAGTGGGCGGGACGACACGGGGTGCCCCACGAGGGTAATTGTTAATGTGTTAACGTTATAATTAAGATGTTAACGAAATGCAAGCTGCCGATCGCCGGACGGCGCGGTAAGCTGGCGGGCAGAACAAGAAGTGGTACGAGGCAGAAGCAGTCATGAGTGATCGCACGCCGATCCCCAACATCAACATCGGCCAGGTCTACGACCAGCGCTACAGCGACTCGGAAGTGCACTACGACAAGCTCGGCAACCTCGCCGGGTTCTTCGGGCGCAACATGCCGGTGCACCGGCATGACCGGTTTTTCCAGGTGCACTACGTCAAGTCGGGGACGGTGCGGGTCTACCTGGATGACCAGCAGTACGTGGAGTCCGGGCCGATGTTTTTCCTGACTCCGCCGACCATTCCCCATTCCTTCGTCACCGAGGCGGATGCCGACGGGCATGTGCTGACGGTCAGGCAACAACTGGTGTGGCAGTTGCTGGAAGCCGATCCTGGCCTGGCGCCGGGCGCGCAGGTGGCACCGGCATGCGTGGCCCTGGGCGGGCTGGTCGAGGCGCAGCGGCTGGAGATGCTCTTCGAACTGTTGCGCGGGGAAGTGGAAGGAGCGGAGGCGGGCAGGGAAGCGGCGCTGCACAGCCTGACCCGGCTGCTGATGATCAGCCTGTTGCGTTTGTGTGCCCGCTCACTGCCGGCGCGGACCACGCGGCATGAGGACTTGCAGATCTTCCATCGCTTCAATGAGCTGATCGAAGCGCATTACCTGGAGCACTGGCCGTTGTCGCGCTATGCCGAGGGGATCGGGGTGACCGAGGCGCGTTTGAACGATGTCTGCCGGCGCATCGCCGATTTGCCGTCCAAGCGCCTGGTGCTGGAAAGGGTGATGCAGGAGGCCAAGCGGCTGCTGCTGTTCACCGGGAGTTCGGCGAACGAGATCTGCTATAGCCTGGGGTTCAAGGATCCGGCGTATTTCAGCCGGTTCTTTCTGAGGTATGCGCAGGTGACGCCGGGGGAGTATCGGTTGCGCCAGGGCGGGTTGCGCTAGGGTGTTCTCTCGGGCCCTATCGCTGGCAAGCCAGCTCCCACAGGGTCCGCGCCAGCTCTCAGAAATTGGGCAAGCCAGTTGCTCCCACAGGCTCACCGCTGCTCTTGAGAGCACCACTGAACCTGTGGGAGCTGGCTTGCCAGCGATGAGGCCCGAAAGAGCAATGAAGAGATATCAGCCCGCCACTTTAAGTCCAGGCAAAGCCACCCGCTTCAAAGCCTCCCGCTCCCCGCGAAAATGCGGAAGGATATGCTCCCCCAACCGATAAGCCTCTTCCAGATGCGGATACCCCGCCAGGAAGAACACATCGATCCCCAACTCGTTGTACTCACGAATCCGCGCCACCACGTTCTCATAGCTGCCCACCAGCGCCAGCCCCGGCGGAATCCCGATGTAACCAAACCCGGCCCAGACATTCGGGTAGATGAAGAACTCATCGAAACGCTTGCTCTCCTCGCGCTCGCCGTATTCCTCCTCATAGCTGAGCTTGCGCGCCGTGCGCAGTCCGGCATGGGCCGCAGCAGCCTTGATGGTGTTTTTCGCCACACCTTCATCGAAGAAACGCTTGGCCTCGGCATGGGCCAGTTCCTCGGTCTCGCGAGTGATTACATCGATGGACAGCCCGAAGCGGATATCGCTGCGCCCATACTTCAATGCCCGCTCGCGGATATCGGCGATCAGTTCGCGGATCTTGTCCGGGTGCTCCGCCCGCATCAGATAGAAGTCCGCATGCCTGGCCGCGAACTCCCGTGCCGGAATCGATGACCCGGCGGTGCAGATCAGCGGCAGTTCGGCCTTCTTCTGCGGCCCGCGCAAGCCACCACCCTCGGCCTTAAAGAAACGTCCGTCGTAATGGAAGTTCTCCGACCCCCAGTAGCCACGCACCACATCCATGAACTCGGTGGCGCGCTCGTAGCGCTCGTCATGCTCGAAGAAGTCCCCGACCTGGCGCTGCACCGCATCCGAGCCACCGTTGATGATGTTCCAGATCAGCCGGTTGCCCGTCGCACGCTGGTAGGTGGCGGCCTGCTGCACTGCGACCCACGGCGTGTAGTGATACGGCTGGAAGGCCGCCACGTAGTTCAGCGTGCGGGTCTCCCGGGCCAGCAGCGAGCACACGGTCCACGGCTCTTCGCCATAGGGCGCATTGACCATCAGCACGCCGCCGAATCCATTGATCTCGGCCGCCCTGGCGATCTGTCCGAGGTAGTCGATATAGGTGAAGTGATCGCCGACGCGGAAGCCCGATACGGCACCGGTGCTATCGCCGCCAGGGTGCCAGTCGCCACGGTTGCGTGGGTCGCCCGGAAGGAACTGGGTTTCGCCGTGCAAGGGCAGGCGGGTGAAGAATTCGATGCTCATGGGCGCTGTCCTTATTGCACGCTGGGGTTGCAGACGGGGGCGACGGTTTCGCCGTTGAACACCTTGCGGGCGAACGGCAGGGAGTCCTTGAGCGAGGCATTGACCGTCTCGCTATGACCGAGGCCCTTGTACAGATGGCCTTCGACCACCGAACCGGCCTTGCAGGCGTCCTGCATCAGCGCAACCTGGGTCGAGGCGGCGGGTGTCTTGTCCTCGGCACCGGTGCCGATGAAGATCGGCTGCGCCAGTTTCAGGGTCGGGTAGCTGACCTGGGCCTGCCAGGCCTTGAGCTGCTCGCCGTCATTGGCCTTGCGCGTGTTGGCCGGGGTCAGGCCGGTGCCGATCACGTCGGCGGTCAACTGCGCCAGGCAACTGGTGCGGGCCTGTTCGAACAGCGGCAGGGCTTTCTCGGTGTAGTAGTCACGCGGATCGATCTTCGGGTTGTACTGCTGCGCCGCGAGCAGGGTGTAGAAGCCGTAGGCGAGGGCGGCATCGACCTTGTTCGGGTCCTGCTCGCCGACGTTCTTGCTGCCGACTGTGTAGATCACCCCGGTGCCGACGCTGCCCTTGAGGCCAAGGTCCGGCGCGTAGGTCGGCGCATAGGCGGCTGCGGCGAAGGCACCGGCACCGCCCTGGGACTGGCCGAGCACCAGCACCTTGTTGGCCAGGCCCGGTACGCCGGCGATCACCGCCTTGGCCGCATCCAGAATGCCGTAGGCGGCCATGCGGTTGTTCAGCAGGGGATGGCCGCCGGGCACGCCGAGGCCCTGGTAGTCGGTGGCGACGATGGCATAGCCCTCGTTCAGCCAGCGTGCCAGGTACTGCACGTCACGGTACGAACGCCCCGACCAGGACGGCGCGCAGATATCCGCCACGCCCACGGTGCCATGGCCCCAGGTCACCACCGGCCAGCCACCTTCCGGCGCCTTGCCGTGCGGAATGAACAGCGCCCCGGACACGGCGATCGGGGTCTTGCCGTCGATGCCGTCGGTGGAGCTGTAGAGGATGCGCAACTGCGAGGCGGCGCCGGGCAGGCTCAGGGTCTGCTCCAGCGGTTCGCTGCGCAGCAGTTTCCCCGGGGTGGCGGGGATCGCCTTGTCGAAGGTGTAGAACGCGGAGACCCGGCCATCGCCTTGCAGCGGGTCGGGTTTCGGCGCGTAGGTCTCGGCGGCGAGGGCGGTGAGGGACAGGGTCAGCAGGCTGAGGCCAAGGGTAAGCGCGTGGGGCAGTTTCATGAAGGGTCCTTGAACGAAACGACGGTCGGGAAGCCCTTGAGCGAAAGCCATGCCAGTTATCCGGGATATCGCTGCAGCCCTTGCAGGGCGTGGCTTTCAGTCGAGCATGCCGAGGTCTGCAGAGGCCGCTGTGCTGATCTCCGGGCACCCCGTTGCTTGCCCGCTGCTGCTGGAGCAGCAATCAAACCGCATGCTTCTTTTTGGAATATACAAATGCAAATTAATAATTATTTGTTCTAATTTGTTTCGTGCACTATGAAGGCGCGCCACCCATGCCAGGAATGCCTTTATGTCGCTGATTACCCATCCCAACGCCCGCGAACTGACCAAGTCCGTCCGCGCCACTGTCCTGGTGTTCAAGGACCCGCGCTCCCAGGAACTGCTCAGCCGTATCGAGCGCCTGGCGCCCAGCGAAGCCAATACGCTGATCATCGGCGAGACCGGGACCGGCAAGGAGCTGGTGGCGCGGCATATCCATCAACTCAGCCGCCGCGGCCGCGAGCCGTTCGTGGCAGTGAACTGCGGCGCCTTCGCCGAGACCCTGGTGGAGAGCGAACTGTTCGGCCACGAGAAGGGCGCCTTCACCGGAGCGACCAATGCCAAGGCCGGCTGGTTCGAAGCGGCCAATGGCGGCACGCTGTTTCTCGACGAGATCGGCGATCTGCCGCTGAACATGCAGGTGAAATTGCTGCGGGTATTGCAGGAGCGCGAGGTGGTGCGCCTTGGCTCACGTACGCCGGTGCCGATCAATGTGCGCCTGGTGGCGGCGACCAACGTCAACCTGGCCGATGCGGTGGTGGCGGGGAATTTCCGCGAGGACCTGTTCTACCGCCTGCACGTGGCGACCATCCGCCTGCCACCGCTGCGCGAGCGGCCGGGGGATATCCTGCCGCTGGCCGAATTCTTCCTTGAGGAACACTGCCAGCGCCTGGGCTACAACCGTGCCAGCCTGAGCCCGGAAAGCGAGCGCAAGCTGCTGTCCCATAGCTGGCCCGGCAACATCCGCGAGTTGGAGAACGCCATCCATCACGCCTTGTTGGTCTGCCGCCAGCAGCGCGTGCAGCCGGGGGACCTGCACCTGGTGGATATGCGTCCGATGGGGGTAAGGCATGAGGAGCACGCGCTGCCGCAACGCCTGCCGGCGGCCCCGCCGGACCTGGAAGCGGCGCTGACCGCCTTGTTCGAGCAGAATATCCCCGACCTCTACGAGCATATCGAGGAGACCGTGTTCCGCACCGCCTACCGCTTCTGCCACGGCAACCAGCTGCAGACCGGGCGGCTGCTCAACATCAGCCGCAATATCGTCCGCGCCCGCCTGGAGAAGATCGGCGAGCTGCGCAGCAGCAGCGCCTGATCAGATAAACCGCGTCAGCAGCCAGTACAGCGCGCCAGACAGCAGGATCGACATCGGCAGGGTGAGGATCCAGGCCATCGCCAGGTTGCGGATGGTCCGGCCCTGCACCCCGGAACCGTTGGCGACCATGGTCCCGGCCACCCCCGACGAGAGTACGTGGGTGGTCGAGACCGGCAGGCCGAAATGGTCCGCCGCGCCGATGGTGCACATGGCGACCAGCTCGGCCGAGGCGCCCTGGGCGTAGGTCAGGTGGGTCTTGCCGATCTTCTCGCCGACCGTCACCACGATGCGCTTCCAGCCGACCATGGTGCCCAGGCCAAGGGCGAGGGCCACGGCGACCTTGACCCACAGCGGGATAAAGCGCGTGGCGTCGTCGATCTGCGCTTTGAACTGCTGCACGGTCTGCCGGGTTGCGGCGTCCATATCCAGCAGCTTGTGCTTGTCCATCAGGCGGATCGCTTCGCTGGTCAGGTACATGTCGTTGCGCACGTTGCTCACGGCTTCGGCGGGGATGCCGGCGAGGCCGTAGCTGTCGACCTGCTGGCCGATATCCCCGGCCAGTGCAGCGAGGGCCGGGATCAGCAGCGGGCTGGCTTCGGGGGCGCGGATGAACTGGGTCAGGACGTCACGGGGCTGGGCGTTCAGCAACGGCACCGTGGCGTAGTTCGTCAGTGCCTGACGGGTGTCCTGGGCAACCACCACGAACTGCTGCGACTGTTCCTCCGGCATGGTCCGGTTCAGCGCATAGGCCATGGGCAAGGTGCCAACCAGGATCAGCATGATCAGGCCCATGCCTTTCTGCCCGTCGTTGGAACCGTGGGCGAAGGACACTCCGGTACAGGTGACGATCAGCAGGCTGCGGATCCACAGCGGTGGTGGCTGGTCGCCCTTCGGCGCTTCATACAGCTCGCGGCTCTTCACCAGCTTGCGCAGGCCCAGCAGCAACACGGCGGCGCAGGCAAAACCGAGGATCGGCGAGAACAGCAGGGCATAGCCGACCTTGCCGGCCTGGGCCCAGTCGACCCCCGAAGTACCGTCGCGCCCGTGCATCAATGCATTGGCCACGCCGACGCCGATGATCGAGCCGATCAGGGTGTGCGACGACGAGGCGGGCAGGCCCAGCCACCAGGTGCCGAGGTTCCAGATGATCGCCGCCAGCAACAGGGCGAAGACCATGGCGAAACCGGCCGAGGAACCGACCTGGAGGATCAGCTCCACCGGCAGCAGGGCAATGATCCCGAAGGCCACCGCGCCGCTGGAGAACAGCACACCAAGGAAATTCCACACCCCCGACCAGACCACGGCGAAGCGCGCCGGCAGGGAGTTGGTGTAGATCACCGTGGCCACCGCATTGGCGGTGTCGTGGAAGCCATTGACGAACTCGAAGCCCAGGGCGATCAACAGCGCCAGGCCGAGCAACAGGAAGGGCGTCCAGGTGGTGATGACCGTGCCGCTGGCATCGATATCGCGGAACAGGCTCCAGGCGGTGTAGAGCAGGGCGCCGATCAACAGGCTGCAGAACACCACGGTGGGGGTACGGCTCGCGCGCGAGCCGGAGGAGGGCGTTGCAAGCGCGGCCGGGGAAGGGGCGGCGCTGGTCTGGGTAGTCATGTACGGGTCCGGGGGTGACATTTTCAGGCTCCTGCCTGGTACCGAGCAGCGTACTAGCATAGGCAGTGATCGGGCTGACGCCAGTCAACGAATCCGGGTGTAAGCTCCATTGATTTCAGTGATGTTCAGGCAAGGAGGGCGCGTCATGATCCGCTGCAAAAGGGCCTATGAAGCCCCGGCTGAAGAGGATGGCCAGCGTGTGCTGGTCGACCGGCTGTGGCCGCGCAACCGGCGCAAGGACCAGCTCGATGTCGTGCAATGGCTGCCGGAGCTGGCGCCGTCCAACGAACTGCGCAAGGCCTTTCACGCCGGAGAGGTCGATGCCAGGGCCTTTGCCGAGCGTTACCGGGAGGAACTGACCGCCCGTCCGGAACACTGGTGGCCGCTGCTGGACCTGGCCCGCCAGGGCGACCTGACCCTGGTCTACGCCGCGAAGGATACCGAGCACAACAATGCCCAGGTGCTCGCCGAGTGGCTGGAAGACGAACTGGAACGCCAGGGGCCGGGCAGTTCACCGGTGTGCTACGCCGACCAGCAGAAGGACCCATCGTGAGTCTGCAATTACTCAGGGCCAGCGACCTCGACCTGCCCTACGCCCGCGATCTGACCCGCAAGGGCATGCTCCGCTACTACTGCGACTTCGACCTGCTGTGGCAGGACGAGGCCTTCGATCAGGGCTGGGGCTGGCGCGAGCAATGGCGGGTGATGGACGACGATCGACGCGTGGGTTTCTGCAGCCTCAGCCAGGACATGCGCGCGCTGTATATCCGCGAATTGCATATATCCGAAGAGTTTCAGGGGCAGGGCGTCGGCACCTGGGTGTTGCGCGAACTGAACACCTGGGCGGGGCAGCGTCGCCTGCCATGGATGCGCCTGACCGTATTCAAAACCAATCCGGCCCGTCAACTTTATCTGCGTGAAGGATTCCGCGAAGAGGGCGAGGAGGAATGCTTTATCCGCATGCAGCGAAACGTTCGCTGACCCCCTTCGAAAGGCGTAGGACGGCTTGTGCAGAACTTCGCCGCGCAGGCATAGTTCAAGATTGTTGACGGTGCAGTGGATGTACCGGGTTTCCTACCCGTTAATGGGTGTTTTGCAAAGGATTATGTATTCGTATGAAGGGTATTGGACTACGTCTCAGGGAAGAACGCGAGCGCCTTGGGCTGACTCAACGGGCATTTGGCGATATTGGCGGGGTCGAACCCAACGCCCAGGGCAAATATGAGAGTGGCGAGCGTACGCCGCGTGCCGATTACCTCGCGGCGGTGGCGGCGAATGGCGTGGATGCCTTGTACGTCCTGAGTGGTGTGCCGACTCCGGCGACCCTGGACGATTTGCGTCCCGGCGAGAACCACCTGCTCGACTGCTACCGGCGCCTGCAAGTGGCGGATCAGCAGGCTGTAAGACATCTTCTGGAGAGCCTGGCGGGTAATGCCGTTTCGCCTGTAGGTAAAGTGGCAGTGGCCTGATCGGACAAAGCGCACCAGAAATGTCGAAAAAATGAAATCTGACGTCATATTTGTGACGCATTCTGTTAGGTCCACCCTGCAATTTTTTGATAAGGTGGCCGGATCCAATTCAGACCGTAAGGCGAGGTGTCTGCTTGATTAGGGTTCTGGTGGTCGACGATCACGATCTGGTACGTACCGGTATAACCCGCATGCTGGCCGACATCGACGGTCTGCAGGTGGTGGGCGAGGCTGATTCGGGCGAAGAAGCGCTGAAGAAGACCCGCGAACTGAAGCCGGACGTCGTCCTGATGGACGTGAAAATGCCTGGAATCGGCGGTCTCGAAGCCACCCGCAAGCTGTTGCGCAGTCATCCCGACATCAAGGTGGTCGCGGTCACCGTCTGCGAGGACGATCCGTTTCCCACGCGCCTGCTTCAGGCGGGCGCCGCCGGTTACCTGACCAAGGGCGCCGGGCTCGAGGAAATGGTCCAGGCGGTCCGCCTGGTGTTCGCCGGGCAGCGCTACATCAGCCCGCAGATCGCCCAGCAACTGGCGCTGAAATCCTTCGAGCCGAAGAACGCTTCGCCGTTCGACAGCCTGTCGGAGCGGGAAATCCAGATCGCCCTGATGATCGTCGGTTGCCAGAAGGTGCAGATCATTTCCGACAAACTGTGCTTGTCGCCGAAAACCGTGAACACGTACCGTTACCGCATCTTCGAAAAACTCTCGGTCACCAGCGATGTGGAACTCACTTTGCTGGCCGTCCGCCACGGTATGGTTGATGCCAACCTCTGAACATGACCCCCGCGTTTGATCCAAGTGCTTTTCTGGCAACCTGCAGCGGCCGTCCGGGTGTCTACCGGATGTTCGATGCGGGCGGTCGCCTTCTTTATGTAGGCAAGGCCAAGAACCTCAAGAAGCGCCTGGCCAGCTACTTCCGCAAGACCGGCCTGGCGCCCAAGACCGCCGCATTGGTCGGGCATATCGCCAGTGTCGAGACCACCATCGTCTCCAGCGAGACCGAGGCGCTGCTGCTCGAGCAGACCCTGATCAAGGAATGGCGCCCGCCCTACAACATCCTGCTGCGCGACGATAAATCCTACCCCTACGTATTCCTGTCCGACGGCGAATTCCCGCGGCTGGGTATTCATCGTGGGGCCAAGAAGCAGAAGGGCAAGTATTTCGGGCCGTACCCCAGCGCCGGGGCGATCCGCGAAAGCCTGAGCCTGTTGCAGAAGACCTTCCACGTCCGCCAGTGCGAGGACAGCTACTACGCCAACCGCACCCGGCCGTGCCTGCAGTACCAGATCAAGCGCTGCAAGGCGCCGTGCGTCGGCCTGGTCGAGCCTCAGGAATACGGCGTGGATGTGCGCCACTCGGTGATGTTCCTCGAAGGCCGCAGCCATCAGCTGACCAACGAACTGAATGCCGACATGGAGAAAGCCGCCATGTCCCTGGAGTTCGAGAAGGCCGCCGAGCTGCGTGACCAGATCGCCCTGCTGCGCCGGGTCCAGGACCAGCAGAGCATGGAAGGCGGCAGCGGCGACGTCGACGTGGTCGCGGCCTTCGTCAACCCGGGCGGCGCCTGCGTGCACCTGATCAGCGTGCGCGGCGGGCGGGTGCTGGGCAGCAAGAACTTCTTCCCCCAAGTGGGCATCGAGGAGGAGGTGGCCGAGGTCATGTCGGCCTTCCTCTCCCAGTACTATCTGGGCAACTCCGAACGGGAACTGCCGGCGGAGCTGATCGTCAACGTCGTGCACGAGGACTTCGAGGCCCTGTGCAGCGCCGTGGAAACCCTGCGCGGCCGCGAGCTGACCATCAGCCACCGGGTCCGCGGCACCCGTGCCCGCTGGCAGCAACTGGCGGTGACCAATGCCGAGCAGGCGCTGATGGCCCGCCTCGCCAACCGCCAGCATATGGCGGCGCGCTTCGAGGCCCTGGCCGAAGTGCTTGGCCTGCCGGAAGTCCCGCAGCGCCTGGAATGCTACGACATCAGTCACTCCAGCGGCGAAGCCACCGTGGCCTCCTGCGTGGTGTTCGGCCCGGAAGGCCCGATCAAATCCGACTATCGCCGCTTCAATATCGAAGGCGTCACCGCTGGCGACGACTATGCTGCCATGCAACAGGCCCTGACCCGGCGCTACGGACGGATCAAGGACGGCGAGGGCAAGCTGCCCGACGTGCTCCTGGTGGACGGCGGCAAAGGCCAGTTGAACATGGCCCGGGAAGTGATGGAGGCCCTGCAGGTCCCTGACCTGACCCTGCTCGGCGTAGCCAAGGGCGTGACCCGCAAGGCCGGCTTCGAAACCCTGTACCTCAACGACGTGCACCACGAATTCACCCTGCGTGGCGACTCCCCGGCGCTGCACCTGATCCAGCAGATCCGCGACGAGGCCCACCGTTTCGCCATCACCGGCCACCGCGCCCGGCGTGGCAAGGCGCGGCGTACCTCGACCCTGGAAGATGTCGCCGGAGTCGGGCCGAAACGTCGCCGCGACCTGCTGAAACATTTCGGCGGCTTGCAGGAATTGTCCCGTGCCAGTGCCGAAGAAATCGCCAAGGCACCGGGAATCAGCAAAAAGCTCGCCGAGTCGATTTATGACAGCCTGCATAGCGAGTAGAATCCTTCGCTCACCTCGCAGCCAGTTGTCCTGATGAATATCCCGAATCTGCTTACAGTCCTTCGTGTCCTGCTCATCCCGATCTTCATTCTGCTGTTCTACCTCCCGTATCACTGGAGCTACGTAGCAGCCAGCAGCGTGTTCGCCATTGCCGCCGCCACCGACTGGCTCGACGGCTACCTGGCCCGGCGCCTGCAGCAGAGCACGCCGTTCGGTGCCTTCCTCGACCCGGTGGCGGACAAGTTGATGGTCGCGGTGGCCCTGGTCCTGCTGGTGCAGGTCCACGCCAACCTGTGGCTGACCTTGCCGGCGGCGGTGATCATCGGCCGCGAGATCGTGGTTTCGGCGCTGCGTGAATGGATGGCCGAGATGGGGGCGAGGGCGCATGTCGCGGTATCGAACCTGGGCAAATGGAAGACCGCGGCGCAGATGCTGGCGCTGGTCATCCTCCTCGCCAACCCGCCGGCGCTGACGGCCTGGGTGGTGCTGGGCTACGCCTTGCTGCTGATCGCGGCGGGCCTGACCCTGTGGTCGATGGTGCACTACCTGCGCGCCGCCTGGCCGCACCTGCGCGAAGGCTCGGAAACAAAATAAAAGGTTTTTTGAATCAAGGGGTTGACGAAATATTTCATTTCTATAGAATGCCCACCATCAAGACGACGCGGGAATAGCTCAGTTGGTAGAGCACGACCTTGCCAAGGTCGGGGTCGCGAGTTCGAGTCTCGTTTCCCGCTCCAAATATGGCGCTTCAGAGTGATTTTTGGTTGTTCTGGAGTGAAAGAAAAAAGGCCCTTCGGGGCCTTTTTTCGTTGTGTGTTAAAAAATATCGAAAGTCGAGAACCTTGGCTCGCGTGACACAGCATCTGCTTCCTGGCCCAACCCAGGAGCTTGATATACCTCTTTCAGAAACATGGCGGTGCCGTTACCAAGCAGTCATCGCACAGCCAGTTCCTTGAACAGCCACTGCTTGAATTGAGTGACTGCATGAGGCTGTGTGGGCCGACGTGGATGTACGAGGTAATGGCCCACATAGCGCACGCTGTGGCTGCTATCACGAAGCGGCCTGACCAGACGACCGCTGGCCAATTCTTGCTCAGCCAGCAGATCCGATTCGAGTACCACTCCCAAACCGCCGGCAGCTGCGGAGATCCCCATGGAGCTTCGATCGAACGCCAGGCCGTAGGATTGCGGCGGCTCCATCCCGTTGGCCGCAAACCAGCCTTTCCATTGCACCGACTGCCCATCGCTCTGGATCAGCAAATGTGAGTACAGATCCTGCGGTGATCGCAACCGCTGGGCGACTTCCGGACTGCACAATGGCGTCAGCTCCTCGATACGCAGGGGCGTTTTTTCGTGCGACGACGACCTGGGCTCGCCGTAGACGACATCAAGGTCGAAGTCGTCATTGTCGAACTGCGCGTAGTCCGTACTGGCGGAAATTCGCAGGTCGATACCGGGATGGTCCTTCAAGAAACCCGCCAGACGCGGGACCAACCACTGGCTGGCAAAGCTCGGTGCGGTGTGCAGCCGTAAAGGTGGCGCTTGCTCATGGGTGGCGATGGCCAGGCCGCGACTCATCTCTTCGAAGCCGCGTTGTACGTGATCCAGCAGCATCGCGCCTTCTGTCGTTAGCGCCGTGTGCCGTGTGTTGCGAACGAACAACGAGACTTGGGCGGCTGCCTCCAGTTTGCGAATGGCATGACTCACTGCGCTGGGCGACAGATCGAGCTCTTTCGCTGCCTCCACGAACGAGCAGGTGCGGCCTGCCGCTTCGAAAACCCTGAGCGCTGGCAGAGGCAGCCGTTTCAATACCTTCATTGATGAATCCAATTCATTGGTTGGCGAATTTAAACCTTTTGTCGGCGCCGTATTTTTACATGAACATCATAAGGTCACTCAAATTTGGGGCTTTCTGATGAATCCGTTGCATCAGTTGGCTCCGAAGCACTGGTCACCAATGGAGAACAATATGACCGAGAGTCGCGATGAACAGATCGCCCGAATGTCGATGCATGCCTGGCGTATACGGCGCTTCGCATTACGCATGGGTGAAGTTCAGGGCCAAGGCTACGTCGGCCAGGCACTGGGCTGGGCCGATGTACTGGCTGTTGCCTACTGCCACGCAATGAACCTTCGTCCCGATCAGCCCGAGTGGGAAGGTCGTGATCGTTTTCTGCTGTCCCATGGACACTACGCTATCGCGCTGTACGCCGCACTTTTGGAGGCAGGTGTCCTGCCGGAAGAGGAGCTGGAAACCTACGGCTCAGATGACAGTCGCCTGCCCATGTCCGGCATGGCGACCTACACCCCAGGCATGGAAATTTCAGGCGGCTCGCTTGGCCAAGGACTGGCGATCGCCGTGGGCCAAGCACTGGGTTTGCGCATGAAGGGCAACCCGGCGTTCGTCTACAACTCGATGTCCGATGGCGAGTTGGACGAAGGGGCAGTGTGGGAAGCGGCCATGTCGGCCGCGCACCACAAGCTGGGCAATCTCATCAACCTTGTGGACATAAACCGCCAGCAGGCCGATGGCCCCTCCCACGACATCCTGCAGTTCGAGCCTCTGGTCGATAAATGGTCAGCGTTTGGTTGGCACGTACAGCGTGTCGACGGCAACGATCTGCAAGCAGTGATCGAGGCTTTCGACGCTGCGCGAGCGGCACCTGGTGACAAACCGAGGGTGATCCTCTTCGACACGCTGATGGGCAAGGGTGTCCCATTCCTTGAACTCCGTGACAAGAATCACTTTATCCGGGTCGAGCCGCAGGAATGGCAGCAAGCACTTGCAGACCTCGATGAGATTCACGCGCCAAGGAGCCAACAATGACGGCCGCTTCTCCAGTAAAACCGAAGCTCACCACCTCGTCCATGATGGCGTCCATTGCGAGTGAGGGGCAGCGCACCACGTCGGCACCGTTTGGCCACGCCCTGGTGAAGGCCGGCCAGAAGAACCCACGCATTGTCGGCATGACTGCTGACTTGGCCAAGTACACCGATCTGCATATTTTCGCTGAGCGCTACCCGGAGCGGTTCCTGCAAATGGGCATGGCTGAACAATTGCTCATGGCGGCGGCCGGTGGCATGGCGAAGGAAGGGTTCGTGCCGTTCGCCACGACTTATGCGGTATTCGCCACGCGGCGCGCCTATGACTTCATCCACCAGGTTATCGCTGAGGAAAACCTCAACGTGAAGATCTGCGCGGCGCTGCCAGGCCTGACTACGGGCTACGGCCCAAGTCACCAGGCCACCGAAGACCTCGCAATGATGCGAGCGATCCCCCAGATGATGGTCATCGATCCGTGCGATGCACTGGAGACCGAGCAGTGTGTGGCGGCGATCGCGGAGCACAACGGCCCGGTTTACATGCGCCTGCCGCGCGGACGGGTACCGCTGATCCTGGATGAGTACGGCTACAAGTTCGAGCTGGGCAAAGCCAGGCTGCTGCGTGATGGCAAGGACGTTCTGATCATTGCCTCCGGCCTCATGACCATGCGTGCCCTGGAGGTGGCTGATGAGCTGGTCAAGAGCACGATCGATACGGCCGTGCTTCATGTACCGACGATCAAGCCGCTCGATGTTCAGACCATCGTCGAGCAGTGCCGACGCGAAGGCCGACTGGTGATCATCGCTGAGAACCACACCCAGATTGGCGGCTTGGGTGAAGCGATCGCCATGGCACTACTGCGAGCCCGCGTTCAGCCCGAAATACGTCACGTGGCGCTACCGGACCAGTTCCTGGATGCAGGCGCACTTCCGACGCTCCACGACCGCTATGGCATTTCCAAAGCGGTCATGGTTACGAACATTCAGCAGTGGCTGGGTTAAGCAAACTTTCTGAGTGATGCAACGGCTGCCTGCGTTGAAAGCCCGCTGCCCGGGTTACGCAGGCACGCCGTCGCGCCGGCAGTCCAATCTCTAGTCCCTGGATCGTCCCAATAACTACAAGGTGATGGCGATGCAAAATGACATCAGTCTCCTGAAGAAAAAGCGTGTCTGGATCTACGCGTTTCTCTTCACACTGACATTGATCAACTACGTCGACCGGGTATCGCTCTCGGTAGCGTCCAAAGTGCTCAAGGAAGAGTTCGATATCTCACCGGTCGCGATGGGCTACCTATTCTCATCGTTCGTCTGGCTCTACTTCCTGGCCCTCATTCCAATGGGCTACCTGGTGGGCCGCTTCGGCCCGAAAAAGGTCAACGGTTACGGGATCGGTGTCTGGTCGGTGGCTACCGCCTGCACAGCCTTGTCGACCGGTTTCATCTCGTTGCTCAGTTGCAGGCTCATCATGGGCATGGGCGAAGCCACCACTTACCCGGCCGGTGCACGGGTCATCCGTGAGTGGATGCCGCTCAAAGAGCGCGGAATGGCCACCGCCGTCTTCCACAGCGGGAGTCTCGTCGGTCCTGCCATCGGTGCAATTGGTTTTGGCTGGCTGATCAGCGCGTTCGGCTGGCGTATCGCGTTTGTCGTGGCCGGTGCTCTCGGCTTTATCTGGTTGGCAGCCTGGTTGAAGTGGTATAGCCACCCCTCGAAGGCACCCTGGCTAGACGATGCCGAGCGTGCAGAGATCGCGCAGGGTCATATCAGCTCCAGCAACGGTGCGGCGCAGCCTGTTTCCCTCGGCCTCAAGGGTCTGGCCCGTTCCAGCAGCATGTGGGCGATTGCGCTGTCGCATGGCTGCGCGGTCTATGCCACCTACTTTTTCCTTACCTGGCTGCCAAGCTACCTGCAGGCCGAGAAAGGCCTGACCGTGATGTCGAGCGGTTTCTATACCGCCATCCCGTATCTGGGCGCGGCTGTTCTCGCCATCGTCATCGGTCGCCTGAGCGACAAGGCAATGCGCCCCGGGGCAGCAGAAACCGGCCAGCGCCGCATGGTCGTTGCCAGCGTGCTGCTGGCGTCCTCGGTGATCTTCCTCGTACCGGCGATCGACAGCACCTGGGCAATTCTCTTCGTGATCACCCTCTCCCTGGCTACATGCGCCTCGGCGATTTCGCTGAACCTCTCGCTGGTTAACGACCTGGTGCGCTCCGAAGACGACGTAGGTACAGCCGCAGGCTTTATCACCGCTGTCGGCAACCTGTTCGGCCTTTTGGCGCCCATCGTGACCGGTTATGTAGTTGCCGGCTCTGGCAGCTTTGCTTTGGCCTTCATGGTTGTCGGCGCCTTGTTGGTCGTCGGTGCAATTCTCTCGATGTTCTGTACTCGCCGCCCGATCGGGAGTGCCGCTCCTGTCAACCAGGCAGTGGCTTGAGTTACTTGTGATTAAGGAAGCTGTAGCGTCATGAATCAAAGTGGTGATGTGTCTCGCAACAATGATCAGATTCGGTCCGGCCCGAGCGGGAAATGGCGGCTGGCAACTCTGGTGCTGGCTTCAACACTTGGCCTGTTTGGCATAGCCCTCTTCGGAGGCGGGGTATGGCTGATGGCCCTAGGTGGAAGCTGGTACTACGGCCTGGCAGGTGCTGGTTGCCTGCTGACCACCGCCTTGCTGTGGCGGCAGCAACGCAGTGCCTTGTACCTGTTCGCAGTGATTTGGGGGCTGACAGTGATCTGGGCCCTGTGGGAGGTCGGACTTGACTGGTGGGGCCTGGTGCCAAGGCTGGTCGCCATGACCGTGATCCTGTTGTTGATACTGATTCTGTCGCCGGCGCTGCGCCGCGCTACTGCGTAACGAGGTTAGTCATGTTTACTTCCGTCAAACGCGAGGGCGCTCTTGCCCTTGCCATTTCTTGCGCCCTGCAGGTGCAGTCCGCTCAGGCCCAGGACCTGCCTCAAGTGGGTATCGACTGGCCATTCTACGGCGGCGACAACAATGCTCAGCGCTTCAGCCCGCTCAAGCAGATCACCCCGGAGAATGTCGGGCGCCTGGAGCGCGCATTCGTCTATCACACACGGGACCTGCCAAACCCGGGCAGTCGGTATTCTCCGGAAACCACGCCGGTCAAGGTCGGCAACGATCTGTTGATGTGCTCGGCCAAGAACATTCTGATCTCGATCGATGCCGCCACCGGCAAAGAAAACTGGCGATACGATCCGGGTGTACCGGACCAGGCCATACCCCATGCAGCCGCCTGTCGCGGGGTTGCCGTCCATACCGCTGCACAGCTGCCTGAAACCGCTCAGTGCCGCAGCCGAGTGGTGGAAGCCACGTTGGACGCCCGGTTGATTGCAGTTGACCTGCACACCGGCGAACCGTGCGCGGACTTCGGTCAAAACGGCTCGGTTGACCTCTGGGAAGGCTTGGGAAAAAAAGTACCTGGCTGGTACGCCGTCACGGCGCCACCCGCAATCGTCAATGGCGTAGTAGTGACCGGCGCGCAGATCCGCGACGGCCAGGACGAAGATGCCCCTTCTGGCGTGATTCGCGGCTACGACGCGGTCACGGGCAAAATGGCTTGGGCCTGGGATTTGGGTAACCCGGACAACGTGCACGGCCCTGCCGAAGGCAGTACTTACACCCGTGGTACCCCTAACATGTGGACAGCGGCAGTGGGTGACGAGCAGCTCGGCTATGTGTACCTACCGATCAGCAACTCCTCGATCGACTACTACGGCTCCAACCGCAGCGAGGCCGAGAACAAGTATTCGACTTCACTGGTAGCGGTCGATGTGAAGACCGGCAGGGATGTCTGGCATTTCCAGACCATCCGCCGTGATGTCTGGGACTACGATCTGGGCAGCCAGCCGACCATGCTCGATTTCCCGGGCAAGGATGGCAAGCCGGTACCCGCAGTGCTGCTGCCGACCAAGCAGGGCGATATCTACATCCTGGACCGCGCCACGGGCGAACCATTGATCCCTATCGGTGAAGTCAAGGCGCCGAAGGGTGGATCTGTCGAGCCTGGGTTCCTGGCCGACACCCAGCCGACCTCCGAGTGGCACACCCTGCGCAAGGCACCAAAGACCGAAGCTGACATGTGGGGTTTCTCGCCACTGGATCAGCTGATGTGCCGGATCCAGTTTCGTCAGGCGAACTACGAGGGATACCTGACACCGCCTTCGGTTGACCGTCCATGGATCCAGTATCCCGGCTACAACGGCGGTTCGGATTGGGGCTCAGTCGCGATTGACCCCGTGCGTCGTTTGCTCATCGCGAACTACAACGACATCCCCAACCTCAATCAGCTGATCCCGAGGGAGCAGGCTGAAAAGATGGGCCTGAAGCCCATCTATGCGCCGAAGGTAGATGAAACCGCGCTGAGCAAGGCTGGTAGCAAGTCAGGCAAAGGTGAAGGCGGTGCCTCCGTCTATCCGCAGGTCAATGCACCTTACGCCATCAGCGTGAACGCCGGGTGGCGGAACTGGGGTACCGGCGTGCCGTGCTCGGCACCGCCATATGGAGGTATTCGCGCGGTCAGCCTGGACACCGGAAAGACTGTATGGGATGAGCCGCTCGGCACTGCGCGCCGTAACGGTCCGTTCGGTATTCCTTCGCACCTGCCCCTCAGTATCGGCTTGCCTAACAACGGCGGCACGGTGGTGACCGCAGGTGGACTGACCTTCGTCGGCGCAGCCACCGACAATTTGTTCCGTGCGATCGATACAGCCAGCGGCAAGGTGCTGTGGGAAGACGTGCTCAATGTAGGCGCGCAGGCCAATCCGATCTCCTACGAGGTCAACGGCGAACAGTACGTGCTCGTCTCGGCCTCGGGCCATGCGTTCATGGAAACCGGGACCAGCGATGAAGTTATTGCGTACAAGCTGCGCAAGTAATACACGCGGCGGCGAGCACGATGCCCCGCCGCGGCAATGACTGTTCAAGGAGATAGACAATGGATCTGGGTTTGAAGGACAAACGTGTACTGGTCAGCGGTGCCTCGCGAGGCATCGGACGAGCGATCGTCGAGCTCTTTCTTCAGGAAGGCGCGCAGGTTGCATTCTGTGCGCGTGGCGCTGCAGGCGTTGAACGCGCTGCTGCTGAATTCGGTAGCCGTGCATTCGGTGCGGTCGTGGATATTACCCAGCCCGAGGGAGTGGCAGCCTGGGTCAGCTCCGCTGCGGAGCAGATGGGCGGGCTGGACATCGTGGTACCGAACGTGAGCGCGTTGGCCGGCGGTGAGGATCTCGACACTTGGCGTCGTGCTTTCGAGACTGACCTGCTAGGCAGCGCTGCGATGGTAAAAGCCTCACTGCCGGCCCTGCGCCAGTCAGACGCAGCCTCGGTCGTGCTGATTTCCAGCGTCTCAGGCCGCGAGGTCGACAGGTTCGCGGAGCCCTACGGCATCTTGAAAGCTGCCTTGCTGCACTACAGCAAAACCCTGTCCGCACGGCACGCCAGCGAAGGCATCCGGGTAAATTCCGTATCCCCCGGTAACGTTTACTTCGCGGAGGGTGTGTGGGGCGACATCGAGCGTGAACAACCGGAAACCTTCGCCAAATGCCTGGCCGAAAATCCACTGGGGCGCATGGCTGCGCCACAAGAGGTTGCCAAGGCAGTCGTGTTTCTGGCCAGTCCCGCTGCCAGCTTCACAACGGGTACGAACCTGCTGGTAGACGGTGGTCTCACTCGATCGGTGCAATTTTGAGTCAGACCACCTCAATCAGTGCTGGTGCCCTTCACCAACAAAACTCAACGAGGTAAACAGACTCCTCTCCGATACCCCGCCACCCGTCACGGGCACCTTGGCCTGCGCCGCGATGATGTTCAGTCCGGCATTACGAACAGCGATGCTCGCGCGCCCCTGCGCATCAGTCTTGACGCTCTGCGCATCGGGGAGGCCCCGATAGTCATCGAACAGCGGGATATTGGCCGCTGGCTTGCCATCGATGAGCACCTCCACCGGCAGCATCTTGCCAACGCCCACCTCGGTCGGATCCTGCAGGGGGCGTATGACCATGGCAATCTTCAGGCGCTCGGGCAGGTGGGCGTGAGGCTTCAGGATGGCCAGGCTGTACTTGTAGCTGTGAATGGCATTCACGGCCCCTGGTACCTCGGCCATCGGTGCGTTCACCCACTTGCCTGACTTGTCGGTGCTCCACACACCATTGTCGAGTGCCACCGCGACCACCGCAGGTGCCGCGACGGGCGTCAATCGAGCGTGATCACCCAGCCGCTCGACAGTCACCGGCACCTGTCCGCCATGTTCATCATAGGCCCATGCGCCTTTGATCTTCTCGGGCGCGTAAGCCCCATCCTCTGCTCCATGCCCATAGACGACCTCCAGATGACCGTAGCGCTGCTCGGTCCAGATGCCATGGGCACTTGCCGACTGAATCATCAACGCGCTGATCGCGGCTGCCAGGGTTGCTGCCAATTTCATAAGTAGTCCTTTGGTTGTGGCGGGGCAATCACCAACTGCAGCGCGCCGCCCGTGAGTCATGGGAATCGCATCGCCTGGACTGGCGCGAAAAGCCAGGGTCCATGGCTTATGACGATTCGATCCTGTATGGTGATCTGATATTAGGTTATAACATAACAATCGGGATTGTCTCATGCAGGATTCGGCACAACGCAGCAGGGTTTGGATTTTTACGGGAGCGGCACTGACTGCGGGGCTGGGGGGATTCGACATGGCCCTGGCTGCGGAAGAAGAGGCCAGGGCGGCGACGGAGCTGGGAGCCATCGAGGTGGTCGGTGAGGGGAGAGGTAGCAGTCGCATCGAGCCGTTGCTGCGTGGTGAGGTCAGCAACAAGCCCGCAAGCCTGCCCGCTGCGGTATCCACCATCACCGATGAAGACATTCGCACACTGAATGTGGATCGCGACATCTCCAACATCTATCGCCGCGTGCCTGGCGTCGTGGCGAACAATATCGACCAGGGCGACACCGGGAATGGTTTCCGCATGCGCGGGTTCGCAACCAATGGCACCCATGGCGTCGACGTCGCGGTGTACGTGGACGGCGTCCCGCAGAATATCCCCTCGAGCCAGGGCGGTGCGGGCCATGGCCCGGTCTTCCTGGAGTGGCTCACGCCGCAGATGATCAAGCGCGTCGACGTGATCAAGGGCCCTGTTTCAGCACTGTTCGGTGATCAGAACCGGGCCGGCGCGGTGAACATCGAAACCCTTGATGGCGGCGATGTGGCCTCGAGTATCGGCCTGGACATTGCGAGCTATGACGGTCGTCGCGCCAACCTGGTGCTCGCGGGCGAACATGAGGGTTTCGAGTCGCTGTTCGTCGCTGATGTGTACAAGACCAACGGCTACCGCAAGGCTGCCGAGACCAACCGCGACAACTATTTCTGGAAGTTGTCCAAGGTCTTTGATGATGCCAAATATTCGGCCCGCTTCAGCCATTACGAGTCGGACTTCAGGAACGACGGCTATCTGAATCTGCCGGCGCTGCGGGCGGGGACTATCAGCCGCCGGGACACCGACAATCTCTACGGCTTCGGCAACGCCAACCGTAATACGATCGTGTTCAACCGTGCGCCGGCCTATGACGAAGCGGGCCTGTACTACACCGCCTACTACGAAAACTTCAGGCGCGTGCGCGCCATCTCCAATGGCACGGTCACCCACAACTATGGCGAAGATGACCGTGACATCTATGGCGGTCGGTTGGCCTACAACTTCGTGTATCAGGACACCGCGTCCCTGATGGTCGGGGCTGACGTACGCCGTGACAAAGGCGATGCCTACCGGCAGCAGTATCGGAATTTCGAGCCGACACCGAATTTCTACTACGACTTCGACATGGATCTGATCACTTACGGGGTGTTCGCCCAGGGTCAGTACAAGCCGATCGAATCGCTGAAGCTGTTGGCTGGCGTCCGCTACGACCGCTTCGATTACGACATCGAAAACCTGAAATTCCACAACGCCGATACCGGCTATCACGATGCAGTCACCACCCCGAAATTCGGACTGGTCTGGACACCGATCGAGCAGCTTGAACTGTTCAGCAACCTGGCGCAGGGGTTCCGTTCGCCGGCAGCCGAATACATCAGCTCCGGTAGCGGCAGCGCGCTGCCACCGAGCCAGACGGGTGGCCAGGTCAACAGCAGCGTACGGCCCAGCAAGGTCAAGTCCTATGATATCGGCTTCACGCTGAGGCCTACGGAACGCTTTTCCAATACCACCGAGTTCTACTACATCGAGAACGACAGCGAGACGGTCCAGACCTCGCCTGGTGTGTATGAGCAGGTCGGCGATACCACACGTCGGGGAGCGGAAACGAGCTTCAATTATCAGCTGACGTCCACCGTCAGCACCTACATGAGCTATGGGCGGATCATCGATGCCGTCATCAACAATCCGCCGCCCGGAACAGGTGCCCAACTGGTGGTGCCCGAGCACACCTACAAGGCGGGCGTGCAGTACCGGAACGATTTCATGGATGGCCAGCTGACCCTCAACGCCGACGTCTACCACCTGGATGGCATTCCGTACTATATCGGCACCGAAAAACATGAAATGCCGCCCTATACCCGGTATGACCTGCGGGCAAGCTACGACTACCAGGCGTATCAGTTCAGCGTGTATGGCACGTTCCAGCCGCACCGTTACGGGACGGAAGTGGCCTATGGCACGAACAGTGGTCTGGTGATTGTGCCTCAGCCTTCGACTACCCTGGGGGCTTCGGTCAGGTACTACTTCTGATCGTCAGCACGGGGCGGCAGTTGCGGGAACGCCAGGCTCAAGGCATCATTTGCTAATAGTTACCATTAGCAAACAAGCCCATGACTTCCGCTCTTTCCGATCCCCAGCGTCTTGCCATTCGCAACCGTGTTTTGCAGCAGATGTTCGGGGATCACCATGACTGGCTGTTCCAGCGCCTGCGCGCGCGTCTGGGCTGCTGCCATGACGCTGCCGACATGGCCTCCGAAACCTTCGTCCAGGTGGTGAAACTGCCGGATCCGCAGTCCATACACGAACCCCGTGCCCTGCTGACCACCATCGCCAAGCGACTGGTGTTCGCCAGCTGGCGGCGCAGGGATCTGGAGCGCGCTTACCTGGAAGCACTGGCCCAGCAAGCGCCGGGCTACGAGCCGTCGGCGCAGGAACAGGTGCAGGCCCTGGAAACCCTGGGCAGCATCGACCGCATGCTCGACGGCCTGTCGCCGCTGGGACGCAGTGCCTTTCTCTACAGCCAGCTGGAAAACCTCACCTACGCCGAAATCGGCGCACGCCTGGGGATCTCGGCGCCTCGCGTACATCAGTACGTGGCGAAGGCCCTGACTCTGTGCTATCTGGCGCTGGAGTGACGATGCCGCAAAGCCAACTGCCGCCGGGGGTAGCCGAAGCCATCGAATGGCTGGCGCTGCACCGCTCGGGAAGCATGACCGACGCCGATCGCCAGCGCTTCCAGCACTGGTTGAGCCTCAGCCCGGATCACCTGCTGGCCTGGCAGCGACTTGAACAACGGCTCGGCCAGGCGTTTGCCGAGGTGCCGCCGTTGGCCCGCCAGGTGCTCAGCAGCGAGTCGAGCAGCCGTCGTCGGCTGTTGCGCGGTGCATTGGCGCTGGCCGGCGTCGGTGTGGGTGGCTGGTGGTTGCAGCGCCTGGGCCTGCTGCCGTTTGCCGGGAGCGATCTGTCCACCGGCCTGGCCGAGCGCAAGGCGTTCACCCTGGAGGACGGCAGCCGGGTCGTGCTCAACGCCCGGAGCCGGGTGGACCTTGCCTTCGCCGAACAGTCGCGCACGCTCTTCCTGCGTGAGGGCGCGCTGAACATTCAGGTGGCCGCCGACCCGCAGCGGCCGCTGATGGTCGTCACTGAGTTTGGCCAGGTGCGTGCCTTGGGGACGCGCTTTACCGTCAGCCTGCATGAGCGCTCAGCCGATGTCTGGGTGCAGGAGTCGCGGGTGCGCTTGCAGGCTCCCAATGGTGATCGCCTGGACCTGGGCGCGGGTGAGGGCGCGGAACTGTCCGCCAACGCCATTCGTGCGCTGGATCCTGGCCGTGCCGGCGAGGGCCGCTGGGACGACGGTTATCTGGAAGTGCACGACCAGCCTTTGGGCGCGGTGATCGATGCCTTGCGCCCCTATCGGCCGGGCGTGCTGCGCATCAGCCCCGACGCTGCCGGGGTGCGGGTTTCCGGAGTGTTCCCGCTGGACGACAGCGCGCAGGTACTGCGCACGCTGCAGGAAACCTTGCCCGTGCGGGTCGAACAGCGATTCGCCTGGTGGACGCAGGTGAGCCTGCGCTGACTATTTTTTCATCCGCCCCTTAATAACCCGGCCCCTCGCGTCACATAGGTGGCATCGACTACCTATCGGGACCGCTGCCCATGTACCGGATACACCGTTTCAGACTGCAACCGCTGGCCTTCGTCCTGACCTTGAGCGCACTGCACCTGCCTGCCGTGACGGCGAGCGAAGCCGATGCCCGACAGCAGGTTCACGGCTTCGACCTGCCAGCCGGCGCGCTGGATGCCACCCTGACCGCCATCGCCCGGCAGAGCGGGCGCAGCATTTCCTATGACGCAGCGCTGGCCCGCGGCCTTACCGTACCTGCACTGCGTGGCCGGTTCAGCACCGAGCAGGCCCTGCACGAGGCGCTGCGCGGCACGTCGCTGCAACTGAACGTCACACCCAGCGGCGCCCTGAGCATCGGGCCTCGGATGGACGATGTCCTGCATCTCTCCGCCATCGACGTGTCCGGGATGGCGGTCGAGCAGGATGCCTGGGGGCCGGCCTACAGCAAGGTCGCCCAGCGCAGCGCGACGATGAGCAAGACCGACACTCCGCTGAGGGAGATACCCCAGTCGATCTCGGTCATTACCCGCGAGGAGATGGTCTCGCGCCAGCACGACAGCCTGGCCGACGTGCTCGGCTACACCGCCGGCCTGGTGACGCAACCCAACGGCTACAGCCGGGTGGCCGATGACTATCGGCTGCGCGGCTTCGATATCGGCCCGCGTACCGGAAGCGTGCTGCGCGATGGCATGAAGATGCAGAGCACCCAGTTCGAAGGCGGCCAGGAGCCCTATGGCCTGGAGCGTGTCGAGGTGCTCAAGGGCGCGTCGTCGGTGCTCTATGGGCAGCTGGCGCCGGGAGGCCTGGTCAACACCGTCAGCAAGCGGCCGACCCTGGCGCCGCTGCACGAACTCAATCTTGAATACGGCAACCACCAGCGTCGGCAGCTCTCCACCGACCACAGTGGTGCACTGGATGAGCAGGGGCGCTTCAGCTACCGGCTGACCGCGCTGGTGCGCGACAGCGGTACCCAGTTCGACGAGATCGATGACGACAAACAGTACATTGCCCCCGCCCTGACCTGGCAAATGGACGACGACACCCGGCTGACGCTGCTGGCCAGCCATCAGCGGACCCAAACGACGCTGACGCCGCCGATCCGCTACGACCTGACCACCTTCAGCAACACGCCGGGCTACAAGGTGCCGTATGACCTGTTCCCCGGCGAGCCGGGCTTCGACCATTACGACGGCACCCTGGAGACCTTCGGCTACCTGCTGGAAAGCCGCGTGGGCGATAGCCTGCAAGTGCGTCATGCCACCCGCTATTTCGAGTCGCGCACCGACTATGACTACATCACCCTGAACAGCAGCCGGGTCACCGGGGCCAGGCTGAACAACCTGACCCGCAGCTACAACGTGCGCGAAGACATTTCCAGCGGCTGGACCAGCGACAGCAACCTGACCCTGCAGCTTGACCATGGCAACTGGCAGCACACCCTGCTCGGTGGCGTCGATTACTACCGCAAGACCTACGACAGCCACCGCCACAGCGGCGCCGCGCCGACCCTGGACCTGGCCAACCCGGTCTACGGCAACCTGCCGCGGGTGAATACCGCGGTGGACAGCGGTTCGGACCTGCACAGCACGCAGATGGGCCTCTACCTGCAAGACCAGGCCAAGTTCGACGAGCGCTGGGTGGTGGTCCTGGGCATGCGCCAGGACTGGGCCGAAAACAACACCCGCAACTACCGCGACGGTTCGCGCAGCACCGTCACCGACCGCAAGACCACCGGCCGGGTGGGCCTGGTGTACCTCGCCGAGAACGGCTGGGCGCCCTATGTCAGCTATAGCCAGTCGTTCCTGCCGTCTGCGGGCACCGACAGCAACGGCGAATCCTTCGAGCCCACCGAAGGCGAGCAATACGAAATTGGTGTGCGCTACCAGCCCGACGGGCGCGAGCTGCTGGTCAGCGCTGCGCTGTACCAACTGACCCAGCGCAATGTGCTGACCTCGATCGCCGGTTCCGATTTCGACGAGCAGACCGGCAAGGAGCGCAGTACCGGTTTCGAACTGGAAGCCAAGGCGCAACTGACGCCCGATCTGGCGCTGAACGCCACCTATGCCTACACCGATGCGCACATCATTGCCGATAACGACAAAACGCTCGAAGGCTCGCGTATCGAAGGCACGCCTTACCACAGCGCTGCCTTGTGGCTGGACTATCGCCTGAGCGTATTCGGGCTGCCGGATATCAGCGTCGGCACCGGCGCTCGCTACAACGGCACCACGCATACCGTCCCGAGCGTGAGTGATCGGAAGATCCCGGCTTATACCCTGTTCGATGCACGGGTCACTTACCGGGTGAATGAGCAATGGCAGGTGAGTGCCCGCGCCCAGAACCTGGCCAACGAGCGCTACCTGTATTGCGCCAACTCATGTCGCTACGGTGATGAGCGCAGCGTGGTGGGTTCGCTCAGTTATAACTGGTAAAGGTGGGTCCGGGAGGGGGAATGCAGCCTGGCTAAGTCAGCTAGCTGCTTTTCCCTTTGCGACCTCGTGAAACGGGTTTGCCCGGCAGACTTGCTCCATATTCCTTCCACCAGGCCGTCAGCGCTTCCATCGTTGGTCCCAGGCCGCGTGCCTTGTCGGTGATTTCGTATTCGACACGGGGAGGGACCTCTGCAAACACCGTGCGCGACACCAGGCCGTCTCTCTCCAGCTCGCGCAGTTGAGCCGTCAGCATGTGTTGGGTCACTCCTGGAATCGCCTTGCGCAACTCACCGAAGCGGTAGATCCGCTGGTTGAGCAGCCACATGATCTCCAGCTTCCACTTGCCCGAAAGCAGCGCGAATGCGCGGCGCATTTCGTCGTGCATGTTGATCTCGACACCGTCATTAGTCTGGTTTTCCATACTATGTTCCACTTTTTCATCCTACTTGCGATGACTCATGTTAGTCGACATTCTTTGTGCATGTCGATTTCGAATCAACGTCAGGAGCCTGCTCATGGCTACGCACTACGCCTACTGGATCTGCACTGCATTGCTGGCACTGCTCTACCTGTCATCTGCGACTCTCTATGTCGTCAGGACGGATTGGGTACGCCAGACACTCTCGGAACTGAAGTATCCCGCTCCCTATCTTGTGCCGCTCATGGTCGTGGTGAAGGTGCTCGGGCCTCTTGCCATCTTGTCGCGCATCAGCGTGCCTTTGAGCGATCTGGCCTACGCCGGCATCTTCTTTCACCTGCTGCTGTCCGGCTCGGCCCACCTGGGCGTGCGCAAGCCCAAGGGGGCGTTTGCGGTCATCCTCGGCTTGGTGCTGCTGGCCGTCTCGTTCACTACCCAGAACGCTGCCCGCGACACGCCTTCGCCGTATGGTGTGATCGCGTCTGCGCAACAACACACGTCTTGACTACCAAGGAGAAAAACATGTCCCGACTCAACGGAAAAGTAGCCATCGTCACGGGCGCCGGGCGTGGCATCGGCCGAGCCACCGCCAAGCTGTTCGCGGCCGAGGGGGCCAAGGTTGCCGTGCTCTCGCTCACACCCGCGAACGTCGAGGCCGTGGTTGCCGAGATTACCGGCGCTGGCGGTACGGCCATCGGTATCCCCTGCGATATCGGCAATGCCGACCAACTCAAGGCGGCAGTCGACAAGGTGGCGGCCACCTATGGCGGCATCGACATTCTGGTGAACAACGCCTTCGACCCCAATGTACCGTTCTCGTCCATCCTCGACCTGTCGGCGGAGCAATTGCAGCGCAATTTCGACCTAGGCCCCATCGCCTACCTTCGCGCCATGCAAGCGGCCTACCCATACCTGAGAAAGAGCGGCGAAGGGCGTGTCATCAACTTCGGCTCGATGGCGGGGGTCATCGGACTGGTCGGCTATGGCCCGTACAACATGGCGAAAGAGGCCGTGCGGGCATTGACCCGAACCGCTGCCCGTGAGTGGGGAGCAGACAAGATCACCGTGAACAACGTGCTGCCGGTCGCTGAAACCTGGGGAGCGGACATCAACCCGCCCGCGCCGACCAATCCATTGGGCCGCTATGGCTCGCCCGAAGACGACGTTGCCCCGGTCGTGTTGTTCCTGGCCAGCAAGGACAGTCAGTTCATTACCGGATCGAGCCTCACCCCCGATGGTGGCTCTATCATCGACAGCGCCCGCTGATCCGCTCGACACGAAACTTCGCACCGACTTCATGCGCAGGATGACAAGGTGCCGAACATGATCGTTAACCTGAGCGTAATGGAATACCTCTTCGCTTGATTGATGGTCCATGGCCTGCACTTCTAATGTGCATCCACGAACGCGGAAAGAGGTGAACCGCAGCCGATAGCGACACTGATTACCGAAGCACAAGAACAATAACTTCGATGTCACGAGGATAAGAACAATGATGATCTACGGTGTAGCCCTGCCTGCCACCTGTACCCGGGTCGGTTTCATCACGCTGGACAACGGATTGCCATCGAATGAATCGCAGCAGATATCCCGGGAGGCCGTATGAGTCCGGAAATCGCAACGATCATCGGTCTGGTGGTCATGTTCGTCGTGGCCACGGCCCTGCCCATCAACATGGGCGCGGTCGGGTTTGCCTTGGCGTTCATCGTTGGCGGCCTGTGGGTCGGCGTGGGGGCTAAAGAGGTGCTTGCGGGCTTCCCTGCCGACCTGTTCCTGACCCTGGTCGGCATCACCTATCTGTTCGCCATCGCCCAGAAGAACGGCACCATCGATCTGCTGGTGCATTGGGCGGTGAAGGCGGTCAGGGGCCACATCGTGGCCATTCCCTGGGTGATGTTCATCGTCACGGCCGTGCTCACCGCCTTTGGCGCACTGGGTCCGGCGGCGGTGGCGATCATCGGTCCGGTCGCGCTGCGCTTTGCCAAGCAGTACGAGATCAATCCGTTGATGATGGGCCTGCTGGTGATCCACGGCGCGCAGGCGGGCGGGTTCTCGCCGATCAGCGTGTATGGCGGCATCACCAACCAGGTGGTGCAGAAGGCCGGGCTGGACGTCACGGAAATGGCCGTGTTTCTCACCAGCCTTGGCTTCAACGTGCTGATGGCGTTCATCTGCTTCTTCGCCTTTGGCGGCCTCGCACTATTGGCCCGCAGTCGTGTGGTGGTCAGTGAGCCTTTGCTGGCCGGTGCACAGGCGTCGTCGCGACAGTTCGCCATCGAGGGCCACGGCGCGCTGCTCAGCGCCGGTGGCGGCACCCTGTCCAATGATCCGCAGGCGCTGAGCGAGCTGCAGATCAACCGCGATCACTTGATCACCCTGGTCGGCCTGCTGGGCCTGGGCATCGCCGCGCTGGCCTATGACCTCAACGTCGGCCTGGTGGCGATCACCGTCGCCGTGGCGATCGCGATCGTCTCGCCGTCGGCGCAGAAGGGCGCGGTGGACGGCATCAGTTGGTCCACAGTGCTGCTGATCAGCGGCGTGGTGACCTATGTCGCCGTGCTGCAGAAAGCCGGGGCGGTCGACTTTGTCGGCCATGGCGTCAGTGCCATCGGCATCCCGCTGCTGGGGGCGCTGCTGGTCTGCTATGTCGGTGGCATCGTCTCCGCGTTCGCTTCCTCGGCGGCGGTACTGGGCGCGACCATCCCGCTGGCGGTACCGTTCCTGATGCAGGGGCATCTCGGCGCGGCCGGGGTTATCTGTGCGCTGGCGGTGTCCTCGACCGTGGTGGACGTCAGCCCGTTCTCCACCAACGGCGCCTTGGTGGTGGCGTCGGCGGCGAAGGAAGAGCGCGAAGCGTTGTTCCGTCGCTTCCTGGTCTACAGCGGCCTGGTGGTGGCCTTCGGTCCGCTGCTGGCCTGGCTGCTGTTCGTGGTGCCGGGCTGGATGTAAGCACACTGGAGGGTGACGGCGCGCGCAGTCACCCGTCCTTGCGGCGTTCCTATATGCTCACCGGCAGCTCCTTGCTGCCTGGACCCGAGTATGCAAATCGATGAAGAACTGACCCTGAAGAAGCTGGAAATCTTTCTCTCGTTCATGCACAACGGCAATCTTGCCCGTGCCGCCAGCGAGCTGGAGACCAGCAGTGTCAGCGTGCACAGGGCCATCCACTCGCTGGAAAATGCCCTGCGTTGCCCGCTGTTCAAGCATGAAGGGCGCAAGCTGACACCGCTGGAAAGTGCCTATGTGCTGGAGGAAAAGGCCCGCACGCTGATCAAGGACGCCGGTGAAATGGTGCGCCTGACCCGCGAGGCCGCCGGGTTTTCTTCCGAGCGCTTCAAGCTGGGTGCGCTGTACTCGCTGACGGTGAAGACTGTGCCGCAACTGGTCATGGGCCTGAAGCTGCGCCGCAGCGAGTTGAATATCGACCTGATCCTGGGTTCCAACGTCGACCTGCTTTACCGGCTGAAGAATTTCGAACTCGATGCGATCCTGGTGTCCCTGGACGAGAGCACCAGCGACCCCGCCTGCGAACAGTTGCCGCTGTTCTCCGACGATATCTTCCTCGCCGTCCCCACCGACTCGCCCTTTGCCGTGGAAGCGCAGGTCGACCTTGCCGACCTCGCCGACTCGACCTTCATCACCCTGACCCAAGGCTTCGCCACTCACCGCGACGGTACGCGGGTGTTCGACCAGGCCGGGTTCAAGCCGAATGTGGCGATGCAGGTGAATGACATCTTCACCTTGCTCAGCATGGTCAGTTCGGGGGTGGGGTATGCGTTGTTGCCGGGGCGGATTTCGGCGGTGTATGAGAACCGCGTCAAGCTGATCCCGCTGCAGCCGCGTTATCGGCTGCAGCAGCATATTGGCGTGGTGTTCCTGAAGAGTCGTGAGCGGGATCCGAATTTGCTGGCGTTGGTTGCTGAGTGCCGGATGTATAGTCGGGGGCGGGAAGACTGAAAAAACGGGGTGGCATGGATATCGCGGATCAGGTAGGAGCGTGGCTTGCCCGCGAAGGACTGCAAAGCAGTCCCAAAAATGGTGGTGTCAGCGAGATTTTGGGACCGCTGCGCGGTCCTTCGCGGGCAAGCCACGCTCCTACGGGTTCTGCGCAGAACCAGCTTCTGCGGTCATGGGGAGGAATCGGCTGCCTCCCTGCGCAGCAACACATCCAGCGTGTCAGCGCGGGCATCCTGGCAAGCGATCACCGTTCCTGGGTTGAACACAGACCGGGCCAGACCACCGAGCACGGCGCCGGGTGGCAGTTCGATTAGCAGGCGTACACCGCGCTCCCAGGCGGTGCGCACGGTCGCCGCCCAGTCGACGCGGCGGCACATGTTAAAGGCCAGGTCGTCGCGCAGGGCCTCGGCGTTGTGCAGCGGCCTGGCGCTGTTGCTGCTCAGGAACCTGATGGCGGGCCGGCGCAGGGTGATCGGGGCGAACGCCTGGGCCAATTCCTTGGCTGGCGCGTCCAGCAGGGGGCAATGGGACGGTACGCTCATCGCCAGACGCTTGGCGGCGCGTGCTCCCATGGCGAGCGCCCGTTGGGCAACCCGCTCCATGGCGGCATCGCTGCCGGCGATCACGAACTGTTGTTCGGCATTGATATTGGCCAGAAAGACCGGCTCGCTCTCGATAAGCCGTTCGACGCTGCCCTGGTCCAATCCGATCAAGGCCGTCATCCCATAGCCACCGGGATAGGCGCGTTGCATCAGCTCACCACGTAAGGCAACCAGGCGCACGGCATCGGCGTAGTCCAGCGCACCGGCGATCACCGCCGCCGGGTAGGCGCCGATGGACAGGCCGGCGACATAATCCGGCGGGGCATTGCGTTGCAGCAATCCACGCGCGGCAGCCACGCCGGCCACCAGCAGGCACAGCTGCACGGCGCGGGTGGACGCCAGCGCCTCGCGGCTGTCGAGACCCAACAGAGACTCGCCGAGCACATCGCTGGCTTCTTCAAGACAGGCCCGGCCCGAGGCATCCTCGACCAGGCCCTGAAGCATGCCGGGGCGTTGCGCGCCCTGGCCGGGAAACGCGAACAGGCTGCTCATGCCGGCTGCTCCGCGAGGTGCCAGGGATCGGCGACCAGACGGGCGCCGTCACGATGCTTGAGCAGGACACGTGCACTGTCCGTGGCCCATTCGGCCAGGGCCACGGCGCCATTGGGGGTTTCCAGTTGCAGGTCGATCCGGCAGGCCAGGCCCTTGAGTCTGTGGCTCAGGCTACGGGCCTCGGCGCGGCTGAAACGCGTCGGTGTACGCAGCAGCAGGTCGAGATCGCTGCCGGCATGCAGCACAGTCAGCCCGGTCGCCAACTGGTAGCCGACGCCACCCGTGGGGCCCCAGGCGAGGCCGAGGTCGTCGAGGATCGGCGTCACCTGTTGCAGGGCAACGAGTGCCGGCAGATCCGCCGGATCTTGCAGGCGCAGATCTTCAGGACGGAGTCGGCAGCTCACCTGCGTAGCCGTCATCCAGGCCCCAAGTCGTCGTGCGCGTTGATCGCCACGCACACCGACCGGCACCAAGCCGGCCTCGCCGCTGGCCCGCCGCACTACCACGGGCAGGCCGGCATCCAGCACCTGACGCGCCCAGTCCGGGGCGTCTTCGGGCAGTTGCGCGGAGGGCATGCCCCAGAGCAGATCGTGGGCGTGGAAAGTGCTGTTCATCAACACTACCACTGCGCCCGCAAGCGCTCCCGCACCAGCGACGACATCGCTCGGTTAGGCGCACCGAGGCGGCCACGCAGATCGGTACTCGTGCCAATGTCCACAACCGCGCGGACCAGTACCTCGTTGACCTTTGCGACATCCGCCGCACCGGGCTGCTCGATGCCCTCGACCTTGACCCGCTCCCACAACAGCCCCAGCGAGGCATAGCTGGCGATGTCGTAGGCCATCGGCGGGACGGTCGCGGCCAGGGCTTCGAGCTCCTCGACGCTGCGCAGGGTAATGCGCGCGGCCGCGGCCTTGCCCATGGCGTGGACCATCACGCCGTCGTCGTCCAGGGCGATGATCCGCTGGGCCTGGTAACCATGGGCGAGAAAGGCGCCCGACATCGCCTTGCCCACCAGCAGGGCAATCACCGGGTGACCGGCAAGCCGGGCCCGGGCGTAGGCGTCCACCGCGCCGGCCAGCGCCTGGTGGATCCCCAGCGCTTCCTCGCGCCGGCCGTAGGCCTGGCTCGGCACATCGACCACCGCCACCAGGATGCGCGGCGTAGCACCGGCGTCCGCCTCGATGGCCTCGTCGATGGCCTTGGCCAGTCCCCAGCCTTCCAGCAGGCCGACTTCACCCTGGCGTGCACGGGGGAAGGGGTTGTGCGCATCCGGCACTACCGCCAGATAGCGCGCCGGGCGGTTGCCCAGTTCACCGTCGATGACTTTTACCGATGCAGGCAGGCCCGGCAGTTCAGGGCCGGCGGCCAATGCGCGCAGCCACTCGATTCCTCGGCTCATTGCAGTTCTCCCTGGTAGATGGCGCGCACGCGGCGCGCGTCCAGTTGTTCGCAGTCCGCCCCGAGCTTGTTCAGCAGTGCGAGGAAGTCGGCGTAGCGCCGGCTGCGGGGCAGGGCGGGTTCGCCAGCCGCGAGGGCGGTCACCAAGGCTGCGCGCAGCTGCTCGACATCGTCCGCGATGTAGCTGTCCGCCAGTCCGCAGGCATGACGTTGCTCGCCACCGGTCAGGCTCCAGATGAAGGGCCGGTCGCGGGAGTCGTATTCGTCGATCCCCGCTTCCTGCTCGATCACCTGCGGGCCATTGAGGCCCAGGCGCGCCTCGCGGGTCACGATCAGATGACTGCACAGCCCGGCGGCGATGGACATGCCGCCAAAGCAACCGACCGAGCCGGCGATCAGGCCGACCACGGGTCGGAATTGACGCAGCTCGACGATCGCGGCCTGGATCTCGGCAATGGCCGCCAGCCCCAGGTTGGCTTCTTGCAGGCGCACGCCGCCGGTTTCCAGCAGCAGCACGGCGGCGGTGGGAATGCCGTTGCGGTTGTCCTCGACCGCCAGTTCCAGGGCCCCGGCGATCTTGGCGCCGCCGACCTCGCCCATGCTGCCGCCCTGGAACGCCCCTTCGATGGCGGCCACCAGCAGCGGCTGGCCGTTCAGGGTGCCCTTGGCGATGACCACCCCATCGTCGGCCTGGGGCACGATGCCCTGGCCGGGCAGCCAGGGCGACATCAGGCGGTCGAAGGGGCCGAGCAGTTCTCGGAAGCTGCCGGCATCGAGCAGGGCCCGGGCCCGCTCGCGGGCACCGAGTTCCACGAAGCTGCGGCTGTTGAGCAAGCGGGCGACATCAGTCATGGGCAATCTCCTCGAAACCTTGTTCCAGGCGCAGGCGCACCACGCCGGGCGTGGCGCCGAAGTCGTGGATATCGATGTTCATGGCCGGCGGCAACTGCTCGGCGAACAGGCGCTGGAACAGCTGTTGCCAGCGCGGCGCGCTGCCGTTGACCGAGGTCACCACGTTGATTGCCAGCACGCCGTGCGCGCCGGGTTCGAGCAGCACTTCAAGGTCGCCGGAGCCGACGCAGCCGACCAGGGCGCGGCCTGCGCCGGGCTCGCCGGCGGGGAAGGTGAAAGACAGGGTTTCCATGCTCAGAGACTCCCGGCGTTATCGAGGAACAGGCACGCCGCCAGCAGGTCTGCGGCGCCGCCTGGCGAAGCGTTGAGGGCCAGCAGGCTGGCATCCAGTTCGCGCAGTCGCCGGCGCCCGGCAAGGCTGGCGCTGCCGCCGGCCTCGAGGACGCCACGGGCGCCTTGCTGCATGGTCTGCAAGCCCTGCGGCCCGGCGCGCCAGAGCACGCAGGTGTCGTCCAGGGTGGCCATGATCGCCAGCAGGGCGTCTAGGCGCGCGTTTTGCTCGCCTGCGCCGCGGCTGCGACTGGCAGCGAGTTGTGGAAGGCCATGCCCGAGCACCGTCGGGAAGCCCGATTGCGCTTCTTCCCGGGCGCCGCGTGCACCGTAGCGGCGTTGCACCTGAAGGCCGTGGCTGTCCTGCTGCCTTGGGGCGAAACGGTCGTCGATCAGGGCGATGCGCCCAGCGCGGGCGGCGACTGCGCCGGCATCCTCGTCTGGCTCGCCCAGCGCACGGGCGGCGACCAGCAGGCCCAGGGCCCAGATCGCACCACGGTGGGTGTTGACGCCGCCCGTGGTCGCCAGCATCGCGTTTTCACCTTCGCGGCCAATCTGCCCGAGCGCTTCGCGCAACGGCTGGCCGACTTCACCGAAGGCCAGCGCCGCCTCGGCCATTTCCTTGAAGCAGGGCCACAGCGACAGCGCCGACGCATGCATCAGGCCCAGGTGCAGATCCTGGTGGGCACCCGCGCCGCGCCGGTCCACCAGCGCTGGTTTGGGCGACAGATCGGCCTCGTCGATCAGGGCGTCCACCGCCAGGTCGGCGAGCAACTGGGCAAGCGGCAGCGGGACATGAATCAGTGTGGATGCGCTCATTACCAGCTCCTGAAACGTGCGGGCGGGTTGTACAGGCCGCCGGACCAGTCGACCAGTTCGGCGATGCTCTTGGCCGCCAGCAGGGAACGGCTGGCCTGGGTACGCTGGATGCCCAGGTCCTCGGGCAGGGCGATCAGGCCTTCGCGGCGCATGCGCTGGGTGTCCTTCGGATCGTGGCGCAGGCCGATGGCGGTAACGCCGGCGACCGCAGCGATCATCGCCTGGCGCTCCTCGAGGCTGCGCGCCTTGTACAGGTAGGCGATGCCTTCCTCGGTGAGCAGGTGGGTGACGTCGTCGCCGTAGATCATCACCGGCGCCAGGGGCATGCCGGCTTTGCGGGCCACGTCCACGGCATCCAGGGTCTCGACGAAGGTCGGCTTGCCGCCTTCCTGGAAGGTCTCGACCATCTGCACCACCAGCTTGCGCCCCCGCTCCAGCAGGGTCACCGGCTCGGTCATGTCGAGCCAGGCCGGGGTCGCATGGCGGCGGCCGCGCGGGTCGTGACCCATGTTCGGCGCACCGCCGAAGCCGGCCAGGCGGCCGCGGGTCACGGTGGAGGAATGGCCGTCGCCATCCACCTGCAGGGTGGCGCCGATGAACAGATCCACGGCGTACTGGCCGGCCAACTGGCACATCATCCGGTTGGAGCGCATCGAGCCATCGCGCCCGGTGAAGAACACGTCCGGGCGCTGGGCGATGTAGTCCTCCATGCCCAGCTCGGTGCCGAAGCAGTGCACGCTCTCGACCCAGCCGGACTCGATGGCCGGAATCAGCGTGGGGTGTGGGTTGAGCGTCCAGTTGCGGCAGATCTTGCCCTTGAGCCCGAGGGATTCGCCGTAGGTCGGCAGGATCAGCTCGATCGCGGCGGTATTGAAACCGATGCCGTGGTTGAGGGACTGGACGTTGTGTTTCTCGTAGATCCCGCGGATCGCCATCATCGCCATCAGCACATGCACCGGCTTGATATGGCGCGGGTCGCGGGTGAACAGCGGTTCGATGTAGAACGGCCGGTCGGCGACCACCACGAAATCCACCCAGGAGGCCGGGATATCGACCCGTGGCAGATCGCGCACATCGTCGACCAACTGGTTGACCTGGACGATCACGATGCCGTCGCTGAAGGCGGTCGGTTCGACCAGGGCCGGGGTGTCCTCGGTGCTCGGGCCGGTATAGATGTTGCCCTCGCGGTCGGCCATGAAGCCGGCGACCAAGGCCACGTTGGGAATCAGGTCGACCAGCAGGCGCGAATACAGCTCGATGTAGGTGTGGATGGCGCCGACTTCCAGGCGGCCGTCTTCCAGCAACTGGCCGATGCGCAGGCTTTGCGGGCCGGCGAAGGAAAAGTCGAGCTTGCGGGCGATGCCCTGTTCGAACAGGTCGAGGTGTTCGGCGCGGCTGACGCTGGGCATGATCATGTGCAGGTCATGCAGCTTGCCGGGGTCGGCCTTGGCCAGGGAGCGCGAGAGGAAATCCGCCTGCTTCTGGTTGTTGCCCTCGAGCACCACGCGATCCCCGGCGGCGATCAACAGCTCGAGGGCTTCGACGATACGTTCACTGGGGATCACCGCGCCATCCGCGAGATGACGTAGCTGGTCGAGCCGGCGCTGCTTCTCGGTGCGCCGGCGCGACCACTGCGGTGGGGGGGAGGGTCTGGTTGTCATTATGTGACTCCACGGGTCCGCTTTCGTGGGGGTCAAGGTACGGTTGGGCGGGGAGGGCATCAATCAAGGTTGGGAGTGGATTGTTACTCTGAGGTTAACTATTGGTTTGCACTGAATAGTGGTGGCTGCGAGGTGCCTGTCAGAGAACCGGGTTATGGCCACCAGGTGCATGCCGGTAGATTTTCAGCGCCCTCAAGATCGAGCGCCGCCCGCGCGGCGCTCGATCTAAAGGGCGCCAGAAAAGTCACGACAAGCACCTGTCAGCCCTGATGCGATCTACTGACGGGCCTTCTCACCTCAAAGCACCATTCAGATCACGATGTAATCGCTGCGCTGCACCATGCCTCGATGTTCGCCCTCGACCAGGTGTACATAGCGACCCTCGATCAGATCCACTGGCAGGCAGTCATCGACGTCCACTACCGCGTCGGTATGCGGCTTCAGCCAGCCTGCGGCCATGCGTTGCTTGCCCACCTTCCTCGCAGCGGCCGCATCGGTAGCCGTTACCAGCAAGTAGCGGTGATCCTCGCCAAACTCGCCGGGCGCGTAGCCACCCAGGTTCAGGAAAAACAAGCGCATGGCGCCGGGCTGTGGTGCCGCGTGGCCGAGTTCGACGCGATAGCCATCCACGCCGTGGACCTCCAGCCAGGAATCGATATGCAGGCCCTTGGGGCTGCCGAACCAGGCGCTGCGCAACTGCGGGTATGTCTGGGCGAGTGTATCGCCGTGGGCGAAGACCACGTCGTGGACTTCGATGCTGGCCCGAGGATGTTTTCCTCCCAGCATGACAACGTAGAGCATGGATGAACCTGTGGTACGGGGCAGGGAAGCACATGTTGGCATAGCGCTTCGTCGATTGCTCGGCTACGGAGACGCGTCTGTGCCTGGAGCAAACAGGCCTGAAGCAGCCTGCCTGCGACAAAATGGCGCTGAATGGAACTTTTACAGACCGCCACGGGTGGGGCTTAATGCGCAGCTTACCCATGGAGCGGTCCATGCTGTCACGCGTTCGCACTCACCTCTGGTTGCTCGCATGCTTCGCAGTGTTGTTCAACCTGCTGGTGATGCCGCTCGACCGTTCCTTGCGCGAACCTGCTGTGGACCAGTCGCTGCTTCTCGGCAGTTTCTGCAGCCTGCATGGGGTGCAGAGCCTGCCCAAGTCGCTGCTCGCGCAACTCAAGCTCGACCAGTCCGAACGCTCGGGCAGCGCCGACAGCAAGCTGCGATCCGGTGATTGCTGCTGCGGTCACGCCGGCCAGGCCGTGCTGCCGGGCGACTACTTCAAACACCTCTTCCCGCGTTTCTGGCCCGATGACCTGCTGCTGGGTCACGCTCCCACCTTGCCTCTGCCACGCGAACAGTGGCCCAAGCTCAATCCGCGCGCCTCTCCCCTGGCCTGATCTGTCGACCATCCACCGGTCCCGCGCACAACGCGCGTGATGACCGTGCCCGACTTTTTTGCCAGGAAGCTTTGTCCATGCCTGCGTTCCGTAGCACCGCACGCGCTGTCTTGCCCGTGTTAACGATCACCTGTGTATCCAGCCTGAGCCCACTTTCCCAAGCCGTGGCTGAAACGCTGTCCAGCGATAACTCCACCCTCACCCTTGGCGCTGTCACGGTCAGCGGCAGTATGACCGGTCCATTGGCCACCAGCAGCGTGCTGAGCTCGGTGGACATCCTCGGCGCAGATATCGTCGAGAAGATGCCTGTGGCCTACAGCTGGGAGCTGTTCAGCCGTGCTCCTGGTGTCATGTTGACCGAATTCAACCAGGGCACCACCTCGGGCAAGCTCTCGTTCCGGGGCTTCAACGGTGAAGGCGAAGTCAACGCGGTCAAGCTGCTGGTCGATGGCATCCCGAGCAACACCAACGACGGCAACATGCCCTTCATCGATTCGGTGTTCCCGATGGACATCGACAGCATCGAAGTCGTGCGCGGTACCAGCGACCCGCGCTATGGCCTCAACAACATCGCCGGCAACGTCAACATCAACACCCGCACGGGCGGCAACTACAACAAGGCCCGCCTGCGCTACGGCAGCTTCAACACCCGCGAGGTGCAACTGGGCAAAGGCATCGAAACCGGCAACTGGACGCAGAACTACTTCTTTGCCCGCCAGCAGGTCGAGGGCTATCGCGACCACGGCGAAACCGAGCGCTACAGCTTCGGCGGCAAGTGGTTCTATACACCTGACGACGGCAGCTTCCGCCTGGGTCTGATTGCCCGGCACTATGAGTCGCAGGCGCAGGAGGCCGGCTACCTGACCGAAGAGGATGCTCGCCACCACCCGCGCATGAGCAACGACTACAACGCCACGGACAAGGGTACGCGGCGCATGAACCAGGTCAGCCTGCATTTCGACACCGACCTGGCGGACACCTTGTCCTGGTCAGCGAAGACTTACCTCAATACCTTCGATGATCGTCGCTGGACCCAGTACTGGCGCACCAGTTCCCAGCAGGAACGCGATACCTACGAGGACCAGTACGGCGCCATCACCTCCCTGACCTGGCGCCCACAGGTCGACTGGCTGCACGCCTTCGCGCTGGAAGGCGGCAGCGATGTGCAGAAACAGGAAAACCGCAGCGAGCGCTATCGCACCCTGCAACGGGTGCGCCAGGCGCAGACCCGCAACCAGGACTTCGACTTCAATACGGTCGGCGCCTATGTGCAGGCTGAAATCGAGCCGGTCGAGTCGCTGAAAATCGTCCCGGCCTATCGGGTAGACAAGATCAATGGCGACTTCACCAACAAGCTGACCGGGCTGGACTCGGACATCAACGACTACGGGCTGATCAAGCAGCCCAAGCTCAGCATCGTTTACTCGCCCTGGACGTTCGCCAGTGTCTACGCCAACTGGGGCCGGACGTTCCAGGTGGGGACCGGTGCGGCGTCGTACAAGGTGCCGCCACGCAACGAGGACCTGGAGCCGTCGATCAACGAAGGCTGGGAAACCGGCGTCAAGTTCACCCCGGCCGAGTGGGTCGACGGCCGCGTGGCCTACTGGCGCCAGGACGCCACGGGCGAGGTCAGCCGTCGCCTCAACGACCCGAGCGGCGAGTCCGATAACGTCGGCGAAACCCGCCGCTGGGGCTATGACCTGCAGGTCAACCTGCACCCGGATGAGCGTACCGAGGTGTGGATGTCCTATTCCTGGCAGTACTCGAAAATCCTGGAGCCCAGCAGCGCACTGCCGGGTAGCAAGGGCAAGGAAATCGACCATGTGCCGCATCATCTGTGGACTACCGGTATCAGTTACCAGGCCACCCCGGCATTGCAACTGACCGCTTGGGCCAACGGGCAGACCGACTACTACATCGAGCGCGAAAACACTCAAGGCGCCTATGGTGGCTACGTGCTGATGAACCTCGGGGCGACCTACAGGCTCAGCGAGTCGATGAGCGTGGATCTGCAACTGAAAAACCTGACCAATCGTTACTACGAGTACGTCTGGTTTGATCCGGATGGAGCGGACGCCTCGCTGCACTCGCCTGGAGATGGTCGTGCACTGTATGCCGGGCTGACTTTCGATTTCTGAAGGTTGTCCGGAACAGGCCACTGTAGAGATCGTTCGATCTCTACAGTGGCCGCCTTGGGGACAGCGTCACGCCACCGCCTGCGCCCCGGTGATCTCTACCAGCGACCCACACATGAACGCCGCTTCCTCCGACGCCAGGAACGCCACCAGTGCCGCCACTTCCTCGGGTTTGCCGATGCGTCCGAACGGCACCATCCTGTCCAGGTCGGCGATGGTGCGGCCCGAGCGCGTGACCCCGGCTTCCAGCATCGGCGTGTGGATCTCGCCCGGGCACACCCCGTTCACCCGCACCTTGTGCGGCGCATAGTCCCGCGCCAGGTTCTGGGTGAAGGAGGCCACGGCGGCCTTGGTGACGTTGTAGGCGATATGCCCTGGCGCCGGGTACAGGCCCCACTGCGAGGCGGTGTTGACGATGGCGCCGCCACCGGCCTCGATCATCAGCGGCAGGACGGCGCGGCACAGGTGGAACATCGAGTCGAGGTTGACGGTGAAGCTGGTGTGCCAGTCGTCTTCGCTCAGGGCAAGCAGGTTGCCGCGGCGGTTGATCCCGGCGTTGTTCACCAGGATGTCGATGGCACCGAGTTGCTCGACGGTCCGCTGCACCAGCGCACGGCAGGCATCGCCCTGGGCGATATCCGCAGCGATCGCCACGGCTTTGCCGCCTTCGCTGCGGATCACCTCGACAACGCCCTGGGCCGCTTCCAGATTGACGTCACTGACTACCACCGTCGCGCCTTCACGGGCGAGACGGGCGGCAATGGCCGAACCGATACCGCCGGCGGCGCCGGTCACGATCGCTACCTTGTTTTCGAATCTGTGCATCGTCGACTCCCTTTGGATTTGTTGTGTGCAGAGCTGCATGCAAGCTATCCGGAGGGCATCAGGCTGTCAAGATGGCCAATGAACGTAAGAACGACACGGCCCCTGTGGGAGCTGGCTTGCCAGCGATTGCGTCGGTGAATTCACCATCGCTATCGCTGGCAAGCCAGCTCCCACAGGGGCCGCGTAAAGGTCGGAAAGCTGCTTCGGTTCAGGCGATCGACATGCGCGCCGTCAGGTTCTGCTGCATGTAGTCGAGGAACCGGCGCTGGAACAGCATGGTGTGTTCATGCGCTGCCGCTTCGGCCGCATCGGCATCCCGCGAGGCGATGGCCTCGATCATCTCGTCGTGGTCCCGGCCCAGGCGATGGGTGCTCGCGGAACTGACCACATGATCGAAATGCAGGTGCAGCAGGCGCTGCCCTTCACCGAGCAAGCGCTCGTAGTAATTGATGAAGTACGGGTTGCGCCCGGCCTGGGCAATGGCCATGTGGAAAGCCTTGTTCAGCTCGGACATGGCCTGGAAGTCGCCGCTGGTCACGGCCGCGAGATAGTCGGCATCGGCCTTGCGGATCGCCTCGAGGTCTTCCGCGCGGTGCTGGGTGGCAGCCAGGCGGGTGACCGCACGCTGGATCAGGTCCAGCGCGGAGATGTAGTTGGGAAACTCCTCGATCTCGAACGGCGTCACCAGGGTGGTGCGGTTCGGCAGGATGATCACCAGGCCCTCGGTGATCAGGCGGGCCAGGGCATCCCGGACCGGAGAGCGGGACAGCCCGAACTGCGCGGCCAGGGACACTTCGTCGAGCTGCACGCCCGGCTTGAGCTTGAGGGTGAGGATCTGCTTGCGCAGTTCCTCGTAGATGTAGCGCCCGCTATGGCGGCGTGGGCCGCTCTCGGTGTCGTTATCTTTTGCCATCATCAGGTCCCGGTTGGTCTGGCCGGCATCATACAGGCCCGGCCATTGTCGTCACTACTGGCTGGGGCCGACGCCCCAGGTATCACTGAGCATGAAGCCTGCCGCCAGCGGATCGTCCGGGTCCACACCCAGCTGTTGCAGGCCGTAGAGCCAGGCGCGGCCGGTGACCCGCGGCAGCACCGCCGGCTTGCCGCCAACCTCGGTGTGCCCGAGCAGCGTCACCTGGAACTGACCGCCGATGGTCGAGCGCGACACCAGTTGGTCGCCTGCCTGCACCAGGCCGCGGGCGGCCAGGGTGGCGAGGTTGGCCGAGCTGCCGGTACCGCAGGGCGAGCGGTCGACCCGGCCCGGGGGCAGGGTAGTACAGGTCTGGTAGGTGCGCTCGTCCAAGCGATTGCGGAACATCACGTAGGCCACCTCGTTGACCGACGGCAGCAACGGATGCTGGATGCTCAACTGGCGGTTGATCACCTCCTTCAAGGCCACGCCGGTATCGGCCAGGGCCCGGGCATGCTCCGGGGCAATGGAGAGACCGATCTGCTCGACATCGATCAGTGCGTAGTACACGCCACCGAAGGCCACATCGACCTTGAGCGTGCCGAAGGCTTCGGTCTCGATGGCCAGGTCCAGGTGTTCGACGAACGCCGGCACCATGTCCAGCGAGACGCTGAGGCAGCGCCCATCCGCGCACAGGGCGCGGGCGGTAACGAGGCCGGCGGGGGTGTCCAGCACCACCGTGGTCTCGGGCTCCTGCATGGGCACCATGCCCAGTTCCAGCAGGGCGGTGACCACGCAGATGCAGTTGCTCCCCGACATCGGGTGCGCCTTGTCCGCCTGCAGCACGATGAAGCCGGCGTGGGCCTCGGGACGGGTCGGCGGCAGCAGCAGGTTGACCGACATCTGCAGGCAGCCGCGCGGTTCCAGGGTCACCAGGCGACGCAGGCTGTCGTCGACCTCGTTGATGTGGTTCATCTTGTCCAGCATGGTGGCGCCCGGGATACCCAGGACGCCGCCGGTGATGACCTTGCCGATCTCGCCTTCGCAGTGCACCTCAGCGAGCTGAAGCGTCTGTTTCCAACGCATGGGTATTACCTCACTTGATGTACCAGCCCCACGGCTGGTCGGTGTTGTAAGAGGTGATCTGCTTGGTTTCGAGGTAGTTGTTCAGGCCCCATTCACCCAGCTCGCGGCCGATGCCGCTCTGCTTGTAGCCGCCCCACGGCGCTTCGGTGAAGGTCGGCTGGGAGCAGTTGATCCAGACGATGCCGGCGCGGAACTTGCGGGCGACCCGCTCGCAGCGCTCCAGGTCCTTCGACATCACCGCGGCGCCGAGGCCGAAGCGCGAGTTGTTGGCGGATTTTACCGCTTCTTCCTCGGTGTCGAACGGACGGATGCACACCACCGGGCCGAAGATCTCTTCGTTCCAGATCCAGCTGTCTTCCGGCACGTCAGCGAAGACGGTCGGTTGCAGGTAGAAACCCTTGTCCAGGTGCGCCGGACGCTCGCCGCCGCAGACCAGGCGGGCACCGGCTTCCAGGCCGCTGGCGATGGCCTTGAGGGTGCCGTCGTACTGGTTGCGGTTGACCAGCGGGCCGAGCAGCACGCCTTCTTCCAGGCCGTTGCCGATCTTGATCTTGCGGGTCTCTTCGGCCAGCCGGGCCAGCAGCGGCTCGTAGGCGGCGCGTTCGACCAGCACGCGGGAGGTGGCGGAGCAGACTTCGCCCTTGTTCCAGAAGATGCCGAACATGATCCACTCGATCGCTTGCTCGATATCGCTGTCGGCGAAGATCACGAACGGCGACTTGCCGCCCAGCTCCAGGGTGACGTTCTTGATGTCCTGGGCGGCGGCCTGCATGATCCGGCTGCCCACCGGCACGCTGCCGGTGAACGCCAGCTTGTCCACGCCCGGGTGCGCGGTCAGCGCGGCACCGACGGTGGAGCCCGGGCCGGAGACGATGTTCAGCACGCCTGGCGGCAGGCCGGCGTCGTCGGCGATGCGCGCCAGTTCCAGGGCGGTCAGCGAGGTCTGTTCGGCGGGCTTGAGGATGATGCAGCAACCGGCGGCCAGGGCCGGGGCGATCTTCCACGAGGCCATCAGCATCGGGAAGTTCCACGGCACGATGGCGCCGGCCACGCCGATAGGCTCCTTGCGGGCGATCGCGCTGAAGCGGTCGTCGGACAGGCTCACGTCTTTTTCGCGGTTGCGATCGAGTTCTTCGGCCAGGTTGGCATAGAAGTCGAAGCAGCCGGCGGTGTCACCGATGTCCCACATGGCTTCGGGGAAGGGCTTGCCGTTATCGCGGACCTCGATCGTTGCCAGTTCTTCCTGGCGGGCGCGAATGCCATCGGCGATCTTGCGCAGGTATTCGCCCCGCTCGGCACCGCTCAGGCGCGGCCACGGACCCTCGTCGAAGGCGGCGCGAGCGGCCTTGACCGCCACGTCCACGTCGGCGGCGCAGCCGGAGGCGACGGTGGCGATCAGGCTTTCGTCGCTGGGGTCATAGGAATTGAAGCTGCCACCGTTGATCGGGCTGACCCACTGGCCATTGATGTAGAACTGGTCGTAGCGGTTCATGCGTTTCCTCCAAGGACGGCGAAGCGTCGGGCACTGAATGCGGAAAGGTTCTGGTTTGGCGCGCGCCCGGCAGCGAGGTCGCAGACCAGGCGGCCGGTGGTAGCACCGAGGGTGAGACCGAGCTGGCCGTGGCCGAAGGCCAGGATGGCGTTCTTCAGGCGCGGCGAGCGGTCGATCACCGGTTTGGTGTCAGGCAGGAACGGGCGATAACCAACGCCGAACTCCATGCCTTGGGTGTTCAGTTGCGGCAGGACGCGGCGGGCCTTTTCCATGATGATTTCGGCACGCTTGAAATTGGGCTCGGCATTCGGGCCGGCGAACTCGATGGTGCCGCCGATCTGCAGGCCACGGGTCATCGGGGCGAAGCAGAAGCCGCCGTCGGCGTAGATCACCGAGTGGCGGATCTCCACTTCAGGTTGCGGCAGCACCGCCTGGTAGCCAGCGATGCCGGCCAGGGGAATGTTCACCCCCAGGCTGTCGAAGAACGGACGGGCGCCGGTGCCGGCCGCGACCACCAGCAGGTCGGCCGGTACGCGGGCGCCGTCTTCCAGGGTAACGCCGGTGGCCTTGTCGTGCTGCTCGTCGATCTTCGTCACGCGCTGGCGGACACGGATGCCACCCTGGGCGATGAAACTCTCGGTCAGGGCGGCGATAAACCCTTCGGTGTCGTTCACGGCGCGCCAGTCCGGGAACATCAGGCCGTGCTGGAATTTACCGGCCAGTGCCGGCTCCAGATCGGAAATCTCTGCCCCATTGAGTTCCTGGGAGCGGAAGCCCAGTTGCTTGCGCAGTTCCAGGTGCGGGCGTTCGTGTGCCAGGCCGGCCAGTGTGTCGAACACTTCGAGCACCGGGCGTTCGCCAAGCAGGGTCTTGTCGGGGCAAGCGTCGAGCAGCGGGGCATAGTCTTCGTAGACATGCTGGGTCAGGCGCGCCATGTCCTGGGCGATCTCGTTGATCTTCGAGGGACGGGCACAGGCCAGGAAGCGCATGAACCACGGCAGGATCCCCGGCAATGCGCTCGGGCGCAGGGCGAGGGGGCCTTTCTGGTCCAGCAGCCAGCCGGGGATCTTCATCAGGATGCCGGGCTTGGACAGCGGGATGACTTCGCTCACCGCCATCTGGCCACAGCTCCATTTGGCGGTGCTGTCGCCCGGGGCGGCCGGGTCGATCAGGGTGACCCGGTGGCCATCGCGCTGCAGGTACAAGGCGCAGCACACGCCGACGATACCGCCACCGATGACCACTGCGTGTTGCGATAACGTTTGCGGGTTGTTCATGGGTGCAATGCTCGGAAAATAAGGAGGCCGGATTGAAAGTAGTGAAGGGAGAAAGGGCTCTCCAGTTTGACGCGGACCCTGTGGGAGCGGGTTTACCCGCGATTGCTGCAGTGAGTCCACTATCGTAATCGCGGGTAAACCCGCTCCCACAGGTCCGTGCTATATCAAGGAGATCGTCCGATCTGCGATATTAATCAAGCCTGCGACGCCTCGAACACCTTGCGGAACTCGGCCTTCTCTTCATCGGTCAGCGGCAGCAGCGGCGCGCGGGCCGGGCCGACCTTGAAGCCGGCCAGCTCGGCGCCGTACTTGACCTTCTGCACGAACTTGCCGCTTTCCAGGTTGGCCATGGCCGGGAACAGGCTGCGCATGACTTCCTGGGCGCCACGAATGTCGCCGGCGGTGAAGGCCTTGTGGAAGGCCACGACCTTCTCCGGGAAGATGTTGGCCGGACCGCAGATCCAGCTGTCGGCGCCCCACAGGTAGAAGTCCAGGGCCTGGTCGTCGGAACCGCAGGACAGCTGGATGCCCTTGTACTTCTCGCCGATCTCGATGGCGCGCAGCAGGTTGCCGCTGCTTTCCTTGATGCCGATTACGCGCGGGTGCTGGTGCAGCGCGGCGATCACGTCCAGGCCGACTTCGACGTTGGTACGCACCGGATAGTTGTAGAGCACCACGTTGATCTCGGGGAAGGTGTCGAGAATGGTGTTGTAGTGGGCCAGCAGTTCTTCCTGGGACGGCAGCGCGTAGTACGGCGGGGCGATCAGCAGGTTGGTGTAGCCAGCGTCGACGGTCTGTTTGATCTGTTCCAGCACTTCACGGGTGCAGGAGCCGTTGGCGCCGGCAATCAGCAGGCCGCGGTCGCCGACCACTTCCTTGACGGTGGCGAGGATCTGACGACGCTCGTCATTGGCCAGGGCGTAGTACTCGCCGGTCGAGCCCAGGGGTACGAAACCGCTGACACCAGCGGCCAGTTGGTGCTCGATGACCGAGGCCAGGGTGTCGTGGTCGACTTTGCCAGCGGCGTCGAACGGGGTGACCAGGGCAGGCAGGATACCTTTCAGTTTCATCGGTGATTCTCCGGGTTGGTTAGGGTTGTGTCAGTAGGCGTAGCGGCGCAGCAGGCGCCCTTCGACCACGCCGACCAGACGGGTCAGCGGGAAGGCCACGAGGAAATAGATGACGGCCACGGCCGAGAGGAACTCGACCGGGCGCGCGGTGCTGTTGGAGATGTTCTGGCCGACGAACATCAGGTCGGCGACGCCCACCGAGGAGATCAGCGCGCTCTCCTTGAACAGGCTGACGATGTTCGACAGCAGCGGCGGGACCGCCCGCAGCAGGGCTTGCGGGAAGATCACGTAAAGCACCTTGACCTTCGAGCCGAGGCCCAGGGCGGTACAGGCGTCGTGCTGCTCGCTGGCGATGGACTTGAGCGCGCCGCGGAAGGTCTCGCTGGTGATCGCGCCCATGAACAGGGTCAGGGCGATCAGCACCGACACATAGGGCGGGATATCCAGGCCGAACACCACCGGGAAGCAGAAGAACACCCAGAACAGCTGGATCAGCAGCGGTGTGCCGCGGAAGAACTCCACATAAAGGGTCAGCGGCAAGCGCACCAGCGGGGTTTTCAGCTGGCGCAGCATGCTGACGGCAAAGCCCAGCAGGCTGCCCAGTACAGCGCAGGCGCCGGTGAAGGCCAGGGTCAGGCCGCAATGTCATCAACCTAAGCTGCAGCCCTGCCCAAGGCAAGCCCCCCGAAGCAGCCAGCCGCCATGGCCGTCGGGCGATGACCAGGCCTCTGCCGCTCAATCAGGCGGTCTAGCTGGGCTGGCGGTGA
>NZ_MKZO01000029.1 GCF_001941965.1 Pseudomonas putida
AATCGATGTTGAAATGCTGGGCTACCTTTCGAAAACCATCACTGCCCTCTAGATAGGCAGTGATGGCTGCCAGCTTGAACTGTTCGGTGTACTTCATAACTCCCCCAAGGGTTGGATTAGTCTCCAACTTCTTGGGGGCAGTCCAATTATCGGCGGCGTACGCGAAACCTGTGGGAGCCGGCGTTGCCGGCGATGAGGCCCTCAAGACCCGCTAATGTTGTAAATTTCCTACCAATCAGCAGGAAAAACTCAATCTGTCATCCAGACTGCTGTATCCTGCCCCCGGCTTCACCGGAGCCATACGCGCTTTTGGCGTGAACTTCCCACCTACGACCACCTTGCGAGGAACGACGAGATGCACGAAATCCCGAATCTTCCCTTCCCAAGCCTGAATCATGTCGAGCAGAAGCCGGCCCCCATCAACGCTGAGCCCGCCCAGTCGGCGGATCAACAAGGCGATGAATCGCCAAGCGCCGACCAGGAATAACCGCGCACTACAGGGAGTGTGGAAACCTTGGTTGTCCAACCGGTTTTCACACACTCAAGCCCCCTCCTCGCTTCACCCCCTTCAGTAATCCACCTTTCCGCGCCCGGCCTTGATCACGCCGCGCTTGCTCTTGCCTTCCAGGCGGCGGGTTTTCGAGCCCAGGGTCGGCTTGGTCGGACGGCGTTTCTTTTCCACTTTCACGGCTGACAGGATCAGTTCGCGCAGGCGCTCGAGAGCGTCCGTGCGGTTCTGTTCCTGGGTGCGGTATTGCTGGGCCTTGATGATGACCACGCCGTCGCGGGTGATGCGGCTGTCGCTGAACTGGAGCAGGCGCTCCTTGTAGAACGGCGGCAGGGAAGAAGCCTGGCTGTCGAAGCGCAGGTGCACGGCACTGGAAACCTTGTTGACGTTCTGCCCACCGGCGCCCTGGGCGCGGATGGCGTTCAATTCGATTTCTTCGTCGGGGATGTGGACGGTGTTGGAGAGTTGGAGCATTCGGAGGGGACCGGGATAAAGAGGCAGTCAGGATACCCGGTGTTGTCTGGATTGGGGCCGCTTTGCGGCCCTTCGCGGGCAAGCCACGCTCCTACAGATGGATGCGGTCGTCTGTAGGAGCGTGGCTTGCCCGCGAAGGACCGCAAAGCGGTCCCGGATGTTTACTTGGCCAAAGCAGCCCCAGCCGCCACCCGCTTGCTCTTGAGCTGGTAGCAGACCCACATCACCCCGAGCCAGACCGGCATGGCATACACCGACACCTGGATCCCCGGGATCATCAGCATGATGCCGAGGATGAACACCACCCAGGCCAGGCAGAAGTAGTTGCCGAACGGGTACCACAATGCCTTGAACAGCGGCTTCTGCCCGGTACGGTCCAGATGCTGGCGGAATTTCAGGTGCGAGTAGCTGATCATCGCCCAGTTGATCACCAGGGTCGCGACCACCAGCGACATCAGCAGCTCCAGGGCATTCTGCGGCATGAAGTAGTTGAGCAATACCGCCACGAGAGTCACCGCCGCCGAGACCAGGATCGACCGCACCGGCACGCCGCGCTTGTCGATCTTCGCCAGGCTGGCCGGGGCATCGCCCTGCTCGGCCATGCCGTAGAGCATGCGGGCGTTGCAGTAAGTGCCGCTGTTGTACACCGACAGCGCCGCGGTCAGGACCACGAAGTTGAGGATATGCGCCGCAACATCACTGCCCAGCATCGAGAACACATGGACGAACGGGCTGCCGCTATAGGAGCCGCCGGCCGCGTCGATATTGGCCACCAGGCTGTTCCATGGGGTCAGCGAGAGCAGGACCACCAGGGCACCGATATAGAAAATCAGGATGCGGTAGATGACCTGGTTGATCGCTTTCGGGATCACGGTCTTCGGCTTGTCCGCTTCGGCTGCGGTGAAACCGAGCATTTCCAGGCCGCCGAAGGAGAACATGATGATCGCCAGGGCCATCACCAGGCCGCTCACGCCATTGGGGAAGAAGCCGCCGTGTTCCCACAGGTTGCCGATCGAGGCTTCCGGACCACCGCTGCCACTGACCAGCAGGTAGCTGCCGAGGCCGATCATGCCGACGATGGCCAGGACCTTGATGATCGCGAACCAGAACTCGGCCTCGCCGAACACCTTGACGTTGGCCAGGTTGATCGCGTTGATCAGGATGAAGAACGCCGCCGCCGAGGCCCAGGTCGGGATCTCCGGCCACCAGTAGTGGATGTACTTGCCGACTGCGGTCAGCTCCGACATGCCCACCAGGATGTACAGCATCCAGCAGTTCCAGCCCGACAGGAAGCCGGCGAAACCGCCCCAGTACTTGTGCGCGAAATGGCTGAAAGAGCCGGCCACCGGCTCTTCGACGATCATCTCGCCGAGCTGGCGCATGATCATGAAGGCGATGAAGCCGCAGATGGCGTAGCCGAGGATCATCGACGGACCGGCCGATTTCATCACCCCGGCCGAGCCGAGGAACAGGCCGGTACCGATGGCGCCACCGAGGGCGATCAGCTGGATATGGCGATTCTTCAGGCCGCGCTTGAGCTCACCTGAATGCGGAGTTGTTCCACTCATGAACGAAGTCACCTGTTGTTTTTATCTGTGACGGGATCGGACCCGCCTCGCTCGTGGCGCGGCGGAATGGGCAAGGTGGTTACCTTGGGCCGGACGCGGCGGTTTCCGCGGACAAGCCCGGAAGATCAGCCTGGCGTCAGCCAGAATGCGCGGTACGCAGAAGGGTCACAGGTAAAACGCGGCGCACTGTATACCCTTGCATTGACGCAGGGGTCAACACACCGCGTAACGTTTTGATAACGGCACGCAGCGTTCCCGCGGAAGAAATGAAGCCTGGGGGAGTGAATGGCGTACATCGCGCCCTCCGTTTTTGTTCTGTTTTCTGTCCCGCTCTGCGGCGGGTCAGGCACTTGGCTGTCGGCGACATCAAGCCCGGTTTGCGGGGGTTTGGGCAAGGTGTTGACGTAAGCGTAAAGGGGAATTCTGGAGGGATTTCGGCAAGGAATGTTTACAGGTTCCGGCGGGGGCTGGATTGGTTGGGGAAAGGGGTGGTTGGCGTAAGGATTTTTTTACAAGGTGGTTCAAAATATTTCCAGGCACTGGCTGATGCAGTGCCTGTGAGGGCCTCATCGCTGGCAAGCCAGCTCCCACAGGTACAGCGGTGCTCTTGCGGACACAGGTGAACCTGTGGGAGCTGGCTTGCCAGCGATAGGGCCCTCACAGCCACCACAAAACCTCCAGGCACAAAAAAGCCAACCCTAAGGTTGGCTTTCTTCACATCAGCCCCTTACTCGGACCGAGGCTTGCCACGACCAGTACCCGGCCCGGAACGCTTCGGCGCCCCCGCCGGCTTGCGCCGCACATCGCTCGGACGCTCGGCCACGGTGGTGCGGCCTTTGCGCGGAGCCTCTTCACGCGGCTTGCGTGCCGGACGCTCGGAGGTTGCACCCTCCGCAGCCGGACGCAAGGTCCGCACGCGCTCGCCACGACCCACCGGCTTGCTGGATTTACGCTGCATGCGCTCCAGCTTGTCCTTGGTCTTGGCGTTCATCGCCGGCATCGCTACCGGGGTCAGGCCCACTTCCGCCGCCAGGATGTCGATCTCGCCCTGGCTCATTTCGCGCCAGCGGCCCATCGGCAGGTCGGAGTTGAGGAACACCGGGCCGAAACGCACGCGCTTCAGGCGGCTGACCACCAGGCCCTGGGATTCCCACAGGCGGCGCACCTCACGGTTGCGGCCTTCCATCACCACGCAGTGGTACCAGTGGTTGAAGCCCACACCGCCCGGCGCTACCTGGATATCGGTGAAACGCGCCGGACCGTCTTCCAGCACCACGCCTTCTTTCAGGCGGGCGATCATGTCGTCATCGACCTCACCGCGCACACGTACCGCGTATTCACGGTCCATCTCGAAGGACGGGTGCATCAGGCGGTTGGCCAGTTCACCGTCGGTGGTGAACAGCAGCAGGCCGGTGGTGTTGATGTCGAGGCGGCCGACGTTGATCCAGCGCCCCTCTTTCGGACGCGGCAGGCGGTCGAACACGGTCGGACGGCCTTCCGGGTCGTCACGGGTGCAGATCTCGCCGTCGGGCTTGTTGTACATGATCACGCGGCGCACGGACTCGGCGCTTTCTTCACGCTTGATCAGGCGACCGTCGACGGAAATCGCGTCGTGCAGGTCGACACGCTGGCCAAGGGTCGCGGCCACGCCGTTGACCTTGATGCGGCCTTCGCCGATCCAGGCCTCGACGTCGCGGCGCGAGCCAACGCCAATGCGCGCGAGTACTTTTTGCAGTTTTTCCCCGGCCGGACGTGGCGGGCTGTCTTGCAGGTCTTGTTCACTCATCTGGGCACCTCCCGGTGTAAAAAGTCGAATCTGGGTTCCTGGTGCAGCGGGCACCAAAAAGGCCGCGAATCATACGCTGATCGCGGCGCAAACGCACCAGAGAGTAGACCGATATCGTGTTGCACGCCGGGCTTTGCGCCCGGCGGTGAGTCAATCCTTGGGTTGTTCCGGGTCCGCCTCGACCGGCTCGGCCTCGTCGCCAGCTTCAGGCAGGTCCCGCAGCAGGTCGTCGAAATCGGTCTTCAACCCTTCCTCCATCGCATCCAGCTCCGTCAGCAGGGTGCGGAAACTGGTTTCCTCGGCCGGCGGCTGCTCGTCCGGATCGGCGCTGGCGTCGGCCATGGCTTGCAGATGGGCCGGGACCGGCAGGTCGTCGAGGTCCACCGGCGGCAGCGGCGAGGGCTCCATTTCGCGCAGTTCGGCCAACGGCGGCAACTCGTCGAGGCTTTTCAGGTTGAAGTGGTCGAGGAACGCCTTGGTGGTGGCGAACATCGCCGGGCGCCCGGGTACCTCGCGGTAGCCGACGATCCGCACCCACTCGCGCTCGAGCAGGGTCTTGACGATGTTGCTGTTGACCGCCACGCCGCGCACATCCTCGATCTCGCCACGGGTGATGGGCTGGCGGTAGGCGATCAGCGCCAGGGTTTCCAGCAAGGCGCGGGAATAGCGCTGCGGGCGTTCTTCCCACAGGCGGCCGACCCAGGGGGCGTAGTCCTCGCGGATCTGCAGGCGATAGCCGGAGGCCACTTCCTTGAGTTCGAAGGCCCGGCCCTCGCAAGACTCGCGGAGCAGTTCCAGGGCTTCCTTGAACACCTCCGGCTCAGGGCGCTCGGCTTCTTCGAACAGCTCGAACAGGCGCTCCAGGGATTGCGCTTTGCCAGAGGCCAGCAGGAAGGCTTCCAGCAGCGGCGCCAGGTCGTGGGGGTCAGTCAGGTTCATTGGGGTGCTCGTGGATTACTCTGCCCGGGCCCGGACATGGATCGGCGCAAAGGGCTCATTCTGCACCAGTTCGACCAGTTGTTCCTTGACCAGCTCGAGAATCGCCATGAAGGTCACCACCACGCCGAGCTTGCCCTCCTCGGCCTTGAACAGCTCGCCGAAGGCCACGAAGCCGGCGCCGCGCAGGCGCTCCAGCACTTCGCTCATGCGCTCGCGGGTGGACAGCGCCTCGCGGCTGACCTGGTGGCTCTCGAACAGGTCGCTGCGCCGCAGCACTTCGGCCATGGACATCAGCACTTCCTCGATGATCACCTCCGGCAGCAGCTTGCGCGCCTTGGCCTGCGGGGCCTCCAGGCGCGGCACGATAACGTCGCGACCGACCCGGCTGAGCTGGTCGATATCCTCGGCGGCGGCCTTGAAGCGCTCGTATTCCTGCAGGCGGCGGATCAGCTCGGCGCGCGGGTCGTCCTCTTCTTCCTCGGCGGTCTCGGCCCGGGGCAGGAGCATGCGCGACTTGATCTCGGCGAGCATGGCGGCCATCACCAGGTATTCGGCGGCCAGCTCCAGGCGCACGGTCTTCATCAGCTCGACATAGCCCATGTACTGGCGGGTGATTTCCGCCACCGGGATATCGAGGATATCGACGTTCTGCTTGCGGATCAGGTAGAGCAGCAGGTCCAGCGGGCCTTCGAAGGCTTCGAGGAAGACTTCCAGGGCGTCCGGCGGGATGTACAGGTCCACCGGCATTTCGGTCAGGGCCTGGCCATAGACCATCACCAGCGGCAGTTCCTGCTGGGCGCCAGCCTGGGGATCGACGGGCGCCTCGACGGTTTCGACCGCGCTCACGCTTCGACCATGAACGGGGTCGGGTCACCGCAGCCGACCCGCACCACTTCCGGCTCGCCGTCGGCCAGGTTGATCACGGTGGAGGCCTTCAGGCCGCCGAAACCGCCATCGATGATCAGGTCGACGTGATGCTCCAGGGCCTGGCGCATTTCGTAGGGATCGGTCATCGGCTCTTCGTCGCCAGGCAGGATCAGGCTCACGCTCATCAGCGGCTCGCCCAGTTCTTCGAGCAGGGCCAGGGTGATCGGGTGATCCGGGACGCGCAGGCCGATGGTGCGGCGCTTTTCGTGCATCAGCAGGCGCGGCACTTCGCGGGTGGCATTGAGAATGAAGGTGTAGGGCCCCGGCACATGGGCCTTGAGCAGGCGGAAAATGCCGGTGTCGGTCTTGGCGAACAGCCCCAGTTGCGACATATCGCAGCAGATCAGGGTGAAGTTATGGTTCTTGTCCAGTTGGCGCAGGCGGCGTACCCGCTCGATGGCGCCCTTGTCGCCGATCTGGCAACCCATGGCGTAGGACGAGTCGGTGGGAAACACCACCACCCCGCCCTTGCGGATGATCTCCACCGCCTGCTTGATCAGGCGCAGCTGTGGATTCTCCGGGTGTATCTGGAAAAATTGACTCACGTTGTCTTCCTGTTCAGGCGTCCGCGGATGGCTGCTCATGTTTGAATCGACGCCACAGAGGTGGCAGATCCTCCGGCAAAGGCCGGTAGACACCGATTTCCGACCAGGTGCCCGGGCCATGGAAGTCGCTGCCGGCACTGGCCAGCAGACCGAACTCGCGGGTCAGGATGGACAAGGTGCCGACCTGTTCCGCCGGCTGCATACCGTTGACCACCTCCAGAGCCTGGCCCCCCGCTTGAATATAGTCGGCAATCAGGCGACGGCGCTTGCTGCGGGTGAGTTCGTAATGCATCGGATGGGCCAGGCTGACCCAGGCGCCGGACTTGCGCAGGGTCTCTACGGTGTCGTCGAGGGTCGGCCAGTGCAGCTTGACGTCGCCCAGCTTGCCGGCACCGAGCCACTTGCGGAAGGCTTCGGCGCGATCCTTGACGTGGCCGGCCTGGATCAGGAAATCGGCGAAATGCGGACGGGCCGGCGCATTGCCGCTGTCGCCCAGGGCCTGCTGGATCGCCCGCGCGCCTTCCAGCGCGCCCGGCATGCCCTTGGCCGCCAGGCGTCGGGAGATTTCCTCGGCCCGCAGCCAGCGGCCGCGGTGCAGGGACTCCACCGCTTCCAGCAAGGGCGGCGCATCCAGCGGGAAGCCATAGCCCAGCACATGAATGGTGGCGCCCGACCAGGTGCACGACAGTTCGATGCCGCTGACCCACTGCATGCCCCGCTCACGCATGGCCTGGCGGGCCTCGAGCTGGCCTTCGAGGGTGTCGTGGTCGGTGAGCGCCATCACCCGTACGCCCTGCTCATAGGCGCGGGCGACCAGTTCGGTGGGGGTCAGCGAGCCGTCCGACGCGGTGCTGTGGCAGTGCAGATCAACATTCATGGGGTGAAGCTTTTCCTCTCATTGAGGTTTGTTATTATGCCGGGACATCCCGCTCCTGGCTGCTACCGTGAAACAATTCATCGATTTCATCCCGCTGTTGCTGTTTTTCATCGTCTACAAGATCGAACCGCGCCTGGTCGAGGTCGCTGGCCAGAGCTTCAACCTGGGCGGCATCTACAGTGCCACCGCGGTGCTGATCATCAGCTCGCTGGTGGTCTACGGTGCGCTGTTCATCCGCCAGCGCCGCCTGGAAAAAGGCCAGTTGCTGACCCTGGTGGCCTGCCTGGTGTTTGGCGGCCTGACCCTGGCCTTCCACAGTGAAACCTTCCTCAAGTGGAAGGCGCCGGTGGTCAACTGGCTGTTCGCCCTGGCCTTCCTCGGCAGCCACTTCATCGGCGACAAGGTGCTGATCAAGCGCATCATGGGCCATGCCCTGACTCTGCCGGACACTGTCTGGAGCCGCCTGAACGTGGCCTGGATCGCGTTTTTCCTGTTCTGCGGCGCGGCCAACCTGTTCGTCGCGTTCACCTTCCAGGACTACTGGGTCGACTTCAAGGTGTTCGGCAGCCTGGGCATGACCGTGCTGTTCCTGGTCGCCCAGGGCGTCTACCTGTCCCGGCACCTGCACGACAGTGATCCCACCACTCCCAAACCCGAGGAATGACATGCTCTACGCCATCATCGCCACCGATGTCGCCAACTCCCTGGATGCCCGCCTGGCTGCCCGCCCGGCGCACCTGGAGCGCCTGCAGCAAATGAAGGCCGAAGGCCGCATCGTCCTCGCCGGCCCGCACCCGGCCATCGACAGCAACGACCCGGGCGCCGCCGGTTTCAGCGGCAGCCTGATCGTCGCCGAGTTCGACTCGCTGGAGGCCGCCAAGGCCTGGGCCGATGCCGACCCGTACATTGCCGCCGGCGTCTACGCCAACGTCATCGTCAAACCGTTCAAGCAAGTCCTGCCGTAATGCATTGGCGCGCCGCCCGGCGGCGGCGCGCCATCCAGGCTTTAAATCCCTCCCGTTGCTCATTATTCTCATCGCCCTGCCGACAACGTCCTGAACATTCGTCTTGAATTACAGGAGTTAAAATGCGTCAAGGTCCGTTGTCCCTGCTGCTGTGCCTGTTGTTGCTGAGCCCCATGGCCAAGGCCGAAGAATCCACCCCGCTGTCGCTGAGCGCCGGCAGCCAGATCACCGAATTGCAGCAGCGCCTGCAGGAAAGCGAACGCCAGCGCGAAGCCCTGGCCCAGCAACTGCAGAACGCCGACAACGAACGCGAAAGCGCACAACTGGGCCGCCTGCGCCAGGAAAACCAGCGCCTGAAGCTGGCGCTCAAGGAAGCCCAGGCCAGTGTCAGCCCACGCCTGCTGAGCGATCAGCAGCAATGGTTCGTCACCGGCGGCGGAGTCGCCCTGATCGCCGTGCTTTGCGGTATCTTTGCCAGTGGCAGCCACAGACGGCGCAAGCAATGGTTGAACTGAGTAAGAAATGAGCGAACTGCTACTGATTGACGATGACCAGGAACTCTGCGAACTGCTTGCCCACTGGCTGGGCCAGGAGGGGTTCCAGGTCCGTGCCTGCCACGACGGCCTGAGCGCCCGCAAGGCCCTGGCCGAGCAGGCCCCCGCCGCCGTGGTGCTGGACGTGATGCTGCCCGACGGCAGCGGCCTGGAGCTGCTCAAGCAGTTGCGCAACGACCACGCCGAGTTGCCGGTATTGATGCTGTCCGCCCGCGGCGAGCCGCTGGACCGCATCCTCGGCCTGGAACTGGGCGCCGACGACTACCTGGCCAAGCCCTGCGACCCCCGCGAGCTCACCGCCCGCCTGCGCGCCGTGCTGCGCCGCAGCCACGCCCCGGCGGCACCGACCCAGGTGGAGCTGGGCGACCTCAGCTTCAGCCCGGCCCGCGGCGTGGTCGAGATCGACGAGCGCGAGCTGACCCTGACCCTGTCCGAAAGCCGCATCCTCGAAGCCCTGCTGCGCCAGCCCGGCGAGCCGCTGGACAAGCAGGAGCTGGCGCAGATCGCCCTGGGCCGCAAGTTGACCCTGTACGACCGCAGCCTGGACATGCATGTCAGCAACCTGCGCAAGAAGATCGGCCCCCATGCCGACGGCCGTCCGCGCATCGTCGCCCTGCGTAGCCGCGGCTACTACTACAGCCTGTAGGCGCTATGTCAGCACGGTCACCGACCCTCTTTACCCAAGCTTTACCGATGGCTGACCGCCGCTGACCTTGATCTCCCTAAACTGGCCACATCCGGTAACGACCGGCCTTCAGAAAGGAGATACACCATGCGCAAGACCCTTATCGCCCTGATGTTCGCTGCCGCCCTGCCGACCGTCGCCATGGCCATGCCGGACGCCGGCCCGGGCCCGGGTCCTGACCACGGCCCACGCTTCAGCGAGCACCACCGCGGTGGCGACCCGCTGGGCAAGCTGGACCTGAGCCGCGAACAGCGCCAGCAGATCGGCAAGCTGATGGGCCAGGAAATGAAAGACCGCCGCGAGGTCACCCGCAAATACCTGGACAAGCTGCCTGCCGCTGAGCAGAAGGCGATGAAAGACGAGCTGAAAGCCAAGCAGGACAAGAACCAGGCCGATATCCGCGCCCTGCTCAAGCCTGAACAGCAGAAGCAGTTCGACGAAATGAAGAAAAAACGCGAGGAACGCCGTGCCGAATGGCAAGAGTTCCAGGCCTGGAAAGCCGAACATGGCAAAAAGGCCCAATAATCCATGACCCCCGCCCGGCCTGCGCACGCAGGCCGGGCTTTTCCTGTTTGAGGGACTGCCCTTGCGCTCACTGTTCTGGCGTATCCTGGCCAGCTTCTGGCTGGCCATCGCCTTGGTCGCCGGCCTGTCGATCCTGCTTGGGCACATGCTCAACCAGGACAACTGGATCCTCAGCCGCCATCCGGGCCTCAACACCCTGGCGAAGAACTGGACCGAGCGCTACGAGACCCTCGGTCCGCAAGCGGCGCAAAAGTACCTGGAACAGCGCAAGCGGCGTTACCACATCGATACCCAGGTGCTCAACGAAGCCGGTGACTCCGTGGTGCCCGGGACCTTCCCGCGCCGTGCGGCGGACTTCGAAGCCCGTCAGGGCAACGATCACCGGCCGCTGCCCTGGCGCCGCCTGACCGAGGAATACACCAGCCCCACCAGCGGCGAAACCTACCTGCTGATCTATCGCATCCCGCACCCGGAGCTGGACGCCTGGCACCGCGACAGCCTGATCTGGCCGCTCAGCGCCCTGGGGATCGCCCTGGTGGTGCTGACCCTGTTCAGCCTGCTGGTGACCCTGTCCATCACCCGCCCGCTCAGTCGCCTGCGCGGCGCGGTGCATGACCTTGGCCAGGCCAGCTACCAACAGAACAGCCTGGCCCGCCTGGCCGCGCGCCGGGATGAATTCGGTGTGCTGGCCAATGATTTCAACCGTATGGGCTCGCGCCTGCAGAGCCTGATCGGTAGCCAGCGCCAGTTGCTGCGTGACGTCTCCCACGAACTGCGCTCTCCTTTGGCCCGCCTGCGTATCGCCCTCGCTCTGGCCGAGCGCGCCGAACCGGAGCAGCGCGATACCTACTGGCCACGCCTGACCCGCGAATGCGACCGCCTGGAAGCGCTGATCAGCGAGATCCTCGTGCTGGCCCGGGTCGATGCCGAGCAGGCGCATGCCGAGCCCGTGGATGTGAATGCGGTGGTCAACGGGGTGTGCAAGGACGCACAACTGAGTGCGCCGGAGCAGTTGATCAAGCTGGAGGAAATGCCGGGGCTGAGCCTGCAGGGCTGGCCGACCCTGGTGGAGCGAGCGGTGGACAACCTGCTGCGCAATGCGCTGCGTTTCAATCCCGAGGGTGAACCGATCGAGGTAGTGGCGCAGCGGGATGGCGAACGGATCGTGCTCAGCGTGCGTGACCACGGGCCGGGCGTGGCACCGGAGCATCTGGAGCAGTTGGGCGAGCCGTTCTTCCGCGCGCCGGGGCAGACGGCGGCAGGGCATGGGCTGGGATTGGCGATCGCGCGCAAGGCGGCGGAGCGGCATGGCGGGGTGTTGCAGTTGGACAATCATCCGCAGGGTGGGTTTGTGGCTACCCTGGTGCTACCGGTCCAGGGGAGTGTCAGTGGTTAATACTGGGAGGCTGATGGCCTCATCGCTGGCAAGCCAGCTCCCACAGGGTCAGCACAAGTCTCGAGGCCTGTGCTGTACCTGTGGGAGCTGGCTTGCCAGCGATAGGGCCATCAGCCCCACTGAAGATTTCAGCCCCAGGCGCTGACAAAATCCTCGGTCTTCAGCACCGGCGCCGTACGCGGCTCTCCCATCGGCGTGCCCAGGTACAGGAAGCCGATCAGCTCCTCACCTTCTTCCAGCCCCAGCCCCTTGGCCACATGGGCCGAATAGGCCATCTCGCCAGTACGCCACACCGCACCAATCCCCTGGGCATGCGCCGCCAGCAAAATCCCGTGGGCCGCACAACCCGCCGCCAGCACCTGCTCCGACACCGGCACCTTGAAGTGCTCACGGGTCCGGGCAATCACCAGCACCAGCAGCGGCGCACGCAACGGCATGGCCCGGGCCTTGTCCAGCGCAGCCTGGTCAGCATCGCCCTTCTGTGCCACCACTTCGGCGAACAGATCACCCAGCCGGCTGCGCCCTTCACCTTCGACGGTGATGAAGCGCCATGGCCGCAGTTGCCCATGATCCGGCGCGCGCAAGGCCGCCTGGAACAGGCCCTCGCGCTGCGCGGCATTGGGCGCAGGCTCGGTCAGGCGCGGAACGGATACACGGTTGAGCAAAGCGTCGAGAGCCTCCATCGGCTACCCTCCAGTGGAAAAATGAACGACCATTCTAGGGTGCTCTTCGGCAAAGCGCACAGCGCCGTTTACTTAACAGCGCCGTTTACTTAAAAAGGGTCGCAGGTAGAATGGCGCCCTTCCGTTTCGAGTCAGGACTCAGTACATGGTGGCGTTGCCGACCCTCAGGATCATCGGTTTCATTATCGGCATCTTCCTGATCACCCTGGCGATCAGCATGACGGTCCCCATGGCCACGCTGATCATCTTCGAGCGCACCGGCGACATGCCGTCGTTCCTCTGGTCGAGCCTGATCACCTTCGTCGCCGGCCTGGCCCTGGTCCTGCCCGGGCGCCCCGCGCACGTGCACCTGCGCCCGCGGGACATGTACCTGCTGACGGTGAGCAGCTGGCTGGTGGTGTGCATCTTCGCCGCCCTGCCGTTCCTGCTGACCCAGCACATCAGCTACACCGATGCCTTCTTCGAGAGCATGTCGGGGATCACTGCCACCGGCTCCACCGTGCTCAGCGGCCTGGACAGCATGTCGCCGGGCATCCTCATGTGGCGCTCGCTGCTGCACTGGCTCGGCGGCATCGGCTTCATCGGCATGGCGGTGGCGATCCTGCCGCTGCTGCGCATCGGTGGCATGCGCCTGTTCCAGACCGAATCCTCGGACCGCTCGGAAAAGGTCATGCCCCGCTCGCACATGGTGGCCAAGTACATCGTGCTGGTATACGTCGGCATCACCATCCTCGGCAGCCTGGCGTTCTGGTGGGCGGGGATGAGCCCGTTCGATGCGATCAACCACGCCATGTCGGCGATTTCCACCGGGGGGTTCTCAACCTCTGACCTGTCCCTTGCGAAATGGGACGCGCCGGCGGTGCATTGGGTCGCGGTGGTAGTGATGATCGCCGGCAGCGTGCCCTTCACCCTGTATGTCGCAACCCTGCGCGGCAACCGCAGGGCGCTGATCCGCGACCAGCAGGTGCAGGGCCTGCTGTTCCTGCTGGTGGCGACCTGGGTGGTGCTCGGCACCTGGTACTGGGCGACCACCAAGCTGCACTGGCTGGACGCCTTCCGCCATGTGGCGCTGAACGTCACCTCGGTGGTCACCACCACCGGCTTCGCCCTCGGCGACTACAGCCTGTGGGGCAACTTCTCGCTGATGCTGTTCTTCTACCTGGGTTTCATCGGCGGCTGCTCCGGCTCCACCGCCGGCGGGATCAAGATCTTCCGCTTCCAGGTCGCCTACATCCTGCTCAAGGCCTCGTTGAACCAATTGATCCACCCGCGCGCGGTGATCAAGCAGAAGTACAACGGTCACCGCCTCGACGAAGAAATCGTGCGCTCGATCCTGACGTTCTCGTTCTTCTTCGCCATCACCATCTGCGTGATCGCCCTGCTGCTGTCGCTGCTTGGCGTCGACTGGATGACCGCGTTGACCGGTGCCGCCAGTACCGTGTCCGGTGTCGGCCCGGGCCTGGGCGAGACCATCGGCCCGGCGGGCAACTTCGCCACCCTGCCGGATGCGGCCAAATGGATCCTGGCAGGCGGCATGCTGCTCGGCCGCCTGGAGATCATTACCGTATTTGTTCTGTGTATGCCGGCGTTCTGGCGGCACTGACGGCGTCTGTCTCGGCCTCGGTCTTCAGGCCGTGGCGGCGGGCGCGGTATTCGCCGGGGGTGAGGTCGAACCAGCGGCGGAACGCGCGGAAGAAGTTGCTCGGGTCGGCGAAGCCCAACAGATAGGCGGTTTCCAGCAGGGTCATGCCCGGTTGCGACAGATACTGCTCGGCCAGCTCGCGGCGGGTATCGTCGAGCAGCGCCTGGAAGCTGGTGCCCTCCTCCTGCAAGCGGCGCTGCAGGGTGCGCTGGGACAGGTGCAAGGCCTGGGCCACCAGTTCGCGCTTGGGCTCGCCCTGGGGCAGCACGCGGCACAGCACCTGACGGGCCTGGTGGGTCACCCGGCTTTCCGAAAAGCGCGCCAGGTATTCTCCGGCAAACCGGTCGTGCAGCACCGCCATCGCCTCGTTGGCGGTGGGCAGCGGGCTTTGCAGGTCGGAGGGTTCGAAGATCAGCGCATCATAGGGTGCGTTGAACACCAGCGGCGAATGGAAGGCGATGCGGTAGGGCTCGATATCCTCGGGCTGCGGCCCCTGGATCAGTACCCGACGCGGCTGGATGGTCCGCCCGCTGAGCCAGCTGCACAGGGACAGCGCGCAGGCCAGCGAGGCCTCCGAGCTGTGCCGGGTCGGCGGCAGATGGTCGCCGTGCACGGTGAGGATCAGCGCATGGCCTTCCGGGCCGAGCTCCAGGCTCAGGTCCGAACTCTCGGCGATGATCCGCTGGTAGCGCACCAGGCGCCCGAAACCCTCGGCCAGGGTGCGGCTGGACATCAGCGCATAGCCGACCACGTGAAAGGACGCCGGGCGCACCACCCGGGCCATGTTCAGGCCGATGGCGCGGTTGCCCGACAGCTCCTCGGCGAGTTGCCAGAGGCGGGTCATGGAATCCTGGGTGAAACGTGCATCGGGGTCGCTCAGCGCGGCGAAGTCCAGGCCAAGCTTGTGGAACAGGGCCGCGCAGTCCAGCCCTTCGAGTTCAAGCGCCTTGACAATGCCCGAGGCCCAGCTTGCTGACGTGGTTCTCTCGTTCATGGGCGGGCTCTGAAATGGGATAAGGCGCAAGGATACTAAAGTGGCGCTTATTGTCACTTGCTGATACAGCTAATGACTCTAGACTGGGTTCAGGCTCCACGCCGTATCCGTTGACGATCGACAAGAACAAGGAGGCCCAAGCCCCGTGGAAAGCTCTCGACGATTCAGCAGTTTTGCGCAGTTCTACCCCTACTACCTGAACGAACACGCCAACCCCGCCTGCCGTCGCCTGCACTTCGTGGGTACCACCCTGGTCATCGCCCTGCTTGCCTACACGATCGGTAGCGGCAAATGGTTGCTGCTGCTGGCCGTGCCGTTCGCCGGGTACGGCTTTGCCTGGATCGGGCATTTCTTCTTCGAGAAGAACCGGCCGGCGACCTTTCAGCATCCGTTCTATAGCTTGCTGGGGGATTTCGTGATGTATCGCGACATGTTGCGCGGGAAAGTAAGCTTCTGAGGCAGGTTCAGGAATTTGCTTTGCTCTTCAGGGCCCTATCGCTGGCAAGCCAGCTCCCACAGGGTCAGCACAAATCTTGAGGCCTGTGCTGTACCTGTGGGAGCTGGCTTGCCAGCGATGAGGCCCGTCAGCCTTGCACGGACTCGGCCACCCTGGCGGCCTCTTCCTCCGCCATCCGCGCCTGATCCTCGGCCAGCCTGTACAGCTCGATACTGCCATCCCAATGCTCGATCAACGCCGTGCACGATTCCACCCAATCCCCGCAGTTGAGGTAATCCACCTCCCCCACCTTGCGGATCTCGGCATGGTGGATATGCCCGCAGACCACCCCGTGATAGCCCTGCTTCACGCACTCGTGGGCAATGGCTTCCTCGAAATCACTGATGAAGTTCACCGCCGTCTTGACCTTGTGCTTCAGGTACGCCGACAGCGACCAGTAGCCATAGCCATAACGCGCCCGCCAGTGGTTGAGCCAGCGATTGAGGGTCAGGGTGAATTCGTAGGCCGAGTCGCCGAGGAAGGCCAGCCAGCGGTGGTAGCGGGTGATCACGTCGAACTGGTCGCCATGGATCACCAGCAACCGGCGACCATCGGCGGTGAGGTGCTCGGCCTGGTCCACCAGGTGGATATTGCCGAGGATCAACTTGGAATAGCGACGCAGGAATTCGTCATGGTTGCCGGTGACGTAGATCACCTCGGTGCCGCGCTTGCTCATGGTCAGCAGGCGGCGGATCACGTTGGTATGGGCCTGCGGCCAGTACATGCCGCCGCGCAGTTTCCAGCCGTCGATGATGTCGCCCACCAGGTAGATGCGGTCGGCGTGGTAGCGCTTGAGAAACTGCGAGAGATGCTCGGCCTGGCAATCCCGGGTGCCCAGGTGCACGTCGGAAATCCACAGGGTGCGGACACGCCGCTTGCGCGTGGGCTTGAGAAACGCGGCACTGTTCATGGGCGAGGCTCCAGTGAATTTGCTCGACCTTGCCAGCCAGCGGTTAATCCGACATGACAGCCCTGCGGCAGTCCCATGACAGCCGCCGAGGCGTACAATGGCCCCCTTCGCCCAGCCGGACAGCACGCCAGATGAGCAACGGCCCGATTCTTTCCCTGCGCCATTACCGCGACGACCTGATCGCCCATGCCCACGACCACCCGCAACTGGTGTTCGGTCTCGGCGGGCGCCTGGATTTCGAGGTGGACGGCCGTGGCGGACGGGTCGAACGCCAGGACCTGATGGTGATTCCCGCTGGCGCCCATCACACCTGCGGCAGCCCTGTCGGCAGCCACTGCCTGGTGCTGGATGTGCCGGCGGAAAATTGGCTGGCGCAGAGTCTCGGCGAGCGCAGCAGCGACTGCCTGCGCCTGCTGGAGCGCCCCGGCCCGCTGCTGCTGGACAGCCGCCAGCAACAGTTGGTGGACTGGCTGGCGCACAGCCCGATGGACGATGCCCTGATCACCCGCCAGGGCGCGGTCCTGTTGCTGGCCAGCCTGAATCCGGGCAACAGCCCGCTGCCGCCGTCGCGGGAACTGCCCTATGCGTCCTTCGACGCGCATATCGAGCAATACGCCGCTTATCCCTTGCAAGTCGCCGACCTCGCCCGCCTGGCCGGCCTGTCCAGCGCGCGGCTGCATGCGCGCTTCATGGCCGAGCGCGGGATCACGCCGATGGACTACATCCGCCAGCACCGCCTGCTGCGCGGCCGCCAGTTGCTGCAAGGCAGCCGCCTGCCCATCGGCGAGATCGCCAGCCGGGTCGGCTACAGTTCCCAGAGCGCCTTCGCCGCCGCCATGCTCAAGGCTTTCGGACGCAGCCCCGGTGCGCTGCGCCGCGAGTCCGGCGACAACTGACGCGAGTCCGGCGACAGACGCCGGGGCCCGGGCGCCGTAGACTGGCCGCGTCGCTCCCCGACCCTGCAAGGACTTCCATGAACCACCGCACCGCCCTCGGCGCCCTGCATATCGGCGCGCTGTTCTTCGGCCTGACCGGCGTCTTCGGCAAGCTGGCCAGCGCCTCGCCCTCGATCATCGTCTTCGGTCGCGCCGCCTTCGCGGTGCTCGCCCTGGCCCTGTTCGCCCGCCTCGCCGGGCCGGGCTGGAAAGCCCTGCAAGCCCAGGACTGGCGCCGCCTCGGCCTGGGCGGCGTGCTGCTGGCCGGGCACTGGGTGAGTTTCTTCATTTCGGTGAAGGTCGGCGGCGTGGCCATCGCCACCCTCGGCTTCGCCAGTTTCCCGGCCTTCACCGTGATCCTCGAAGGCCTGCTGTTCCGCGAGCGGATTCGCGGCAACGAGCTGGTCCTGGTGGGATTGGTCAGTGTCGGCCTGATCCTGGTCACCCCGGAATTCAACCTGGCCAGCGAGGCCACTGGCGGTCTGCTCTGGTCCTTGCTGTCCGGCCTGCTGTTCTCGCTGCTGTCGCTGACCAACCGCGCTGGTTCGGGACGGGTTCCGGCGGTGCAGGCGGCGATGTGCCAGAACCTGGTGGTCGCCCTGTGCCTGCTGCCCTTCGCCGCGCCAGGCCTGAGCCAAGTGCCGGCGCTGGACTGGCTGTGGATCGGCCTGCTCGGGGTGTTCTGCACCGGCGTCGCCCACAGCCTGTTCGTCGCGGCGCTCAATGTGATCAAGGCGCGCACCGCCGCCGTGGTCTTCGCCATGGAGCCGATCTATGGCATCGCCGTGGCCTGGATGCTGTTCGCCGAAACCCCGACACCACGCATGCTGCTGGGCGGCGTGCTGATCATCTTCGCCATCGTCATTTCCAGCCGCCTGGCGGCCAGCAACGCGTCACGCAAGACAGCGGCGGAACATTAGCGGTCGTTGTGCCCCAGGTCGCGCTGCGGATCGATCTGGTCGCGTACCCGCTGCTTCAGCACCTTGGCCTCCGGGAAGCCACCATCGGCCTTGCGCTCCCAGATCTGCACGCCGTCGCAGGTGATGCGGAAGGTGCCGCCGGTGGCCGGCTCCAGGGCCACCCGGGCGAGCTCGTCACTGAAGGTGCTGAGCAGTTCCTGGGCCAGCCAGGCGGCGCGCAGCAGCCATTGGCACTGGGTGCAGTAGGTGATGACGATTTCCGGCTTCGACGCACTCACGGTAACGACCTCAAACAAAATAAGTGGCGCTTATACTAGCGGTTTGCCCCTGGCTTCGAGAATCGCGATGCGCCGCCTGCTGCTGTGTTTGCTCTTCCTGCTCCCGTCCCTGCAACTGTTCGCCGCCGAGGCCACCCGGCCCAAGGTCGGCCTGGTGCTGTCCGGCGGCGCCGCCCGTGGCCTGGCGCATATCGGCGTGCTCAAGGCCCTGGAGGAACAGGGGGTGAAGATCGATGCCATCGCGGGTACCAGCATGGGCGCGGTGATCGGCGGGCTGTATGCCTCGGGCTACAAGGTCGAGGAACTGGAAAAGCTGGCGCGCAGCATCGACTGGCAGCAGGCGCTGTCCGATGCCCCGCCGCGCAAGGACGTGCCCTTCCGGCGCAAGCAGGACGACCGCGACTTCCTGGTGAAACAGAAGATCAGCTTCCGCGACGACGGCAGCCTCGGCCTGCCGTTGGGGGTGATCCAGGGCCAGAACCTCGCCCTGTTGCTGGAAAGCCTGCTGGCCCATACCAGCGATACCCGCGACTTCGACAAGCTGCCAATACCCTTCCGCGCGGTGGCCACCGATATCGCCAGCGGCGAGAAAGTGGTGTTCAGCCGCGGCCACCTGCCCCAGGTGATCCGCGCCAGCATGTCGATCCCGGCGGTGTTCGCCCCGGTGGAGCTGGATGGCCGGCTGCTGGTGGACGGCGGCATGGTCGACAACATTCCCCTGGATATCGTGCGGCAGATGGGGGTCGACGTGGCGATCGTCGTCGATATCGGCACCCCGCTGCGCAACCGCAAGCAACTGGGCACGGTGGTGGATGTGCTCAACCAGTCCATCACCCTGATGACCCGGCGCAATTCCGAGGAACAACTGGCGGCCCTGCACCGCGACGACATCCTGATCCAGCCACCGCTGGCCAGCATCAGCGCCACCGACTTCGGCCGCGCCGAGGAAATGATGGACGCCGGCTACCGCGCCACGCGCATCCTCGACAGCCGCCTGGCCGCCCTGCGTCCGCCCGCAGGCAGCGACATCGAACTGGCGGTGGCGCGCTCGCCGGACCAGCGCACGCCGGTCATCACCGCGATCAAGGTGGAGAACGACTCCAAGGTCAGCGACGACGTGATCCGTTACTACATCCGCCAGAACATCGGCCAGCCGCTGGACCTGGACCGCCTGCAGACCGACATGGGCACCCTGTACGGCCTGGACTACTTCGACCGGGTGCAGTACCGCGTGGTGCACAAGGGCCAGGACCACACCCTGGTGATCAACGCCCGTGGGCGCCGCGGGGGCACCGACTACCTGCGCCTGGGGCTCAACCTCTCCGACGACATGCGCGGCGACAGCGCCTTCAACCTCGGCGCCAGCTACCGGGTCAACGGCATCAACAAGCTGGGCGCGGAATGGCTGACCCGGGCGCAGATCGGCGATGTGCAGGAGCTGTACAGCGAGTTCTACCAGCCGCTGGATGCGGGATCGCGCTACTTCGTCGCGCCCTATCTGGAACTGGGCTCGCAGAACATCGACGTGGCGCTGGATGAGGATCCGGTCGCGGAGTACCGCCTGGAGCGCTATGGCTTTGGCCTGAACGTCGGCCGGCAGATCGGCACCAGCGGTGAGGTACGCCTGGGTGTGGGCCAGGCGTGGGGCCGGGCACGGGTCAGGATCGGCGACCAGGACCTGCCGGACGTCAGCCTCACCGAAGGTTATTACGACCTGAAGTACTCCTTCGACAGCCTCGACAACGTCTACTTCCCTCACAGCGGCGAGGATTTCCGCCTGACCTTGCGCCAGTTCGAGCCGGCCCTGGGTTCGGACCAGCGTTATCAGCAGTGGGAAATGAAACTGGACAAGGCGCTGAGCAGCGGCCCGAACACCTGGGTGCTGGGCGGGCGCTATGGACGCACGCTGGATGACGCGGATGCGGTGGTGTCGGCGATGGTGATGGGCGGAGCACGGCAGCTATCGGGCTTCCGGCAGAACTCGCTATCGGGGCAGAACCTGAGCCTGGCGCGGATGGTGTACTACCGCCGCCTGACCCCGCGGGCCTACCTGCCGCTGGACTTCCCGCTGTACCTGGGCGGCTCGCTGGAACGCGGGCGGGTGTGGAACAACGACAACGAGTTCGACAGTGGCTATATCAATGCGGCGAGCATCTTCGTCGGCTTCGATACGCCGCTGGGGCCGTTGAGCTTCAGCTATGGGTTCAACACCGAGGATCAGAAGGCGGTGTATCTGAATCTGGGGCAAACATTCTAGGGCCTCATCGCTGGCAAGCCAGCTCCCACAGGGTCCGCGTGCACCGCCGAACCTGTGGGAGCTGGCTTGCCAGCGATGAGGCCCTCAAGAGCACAATCAAACCTTGGACTTGTCCAGATTCGCCAGAATCCGCGTATGCACCCGCATGCACACCGCCAGTTCCTCTTCATCTACCCCGGTGAACAGCTCTACCCGCAGGGCATTGGCGATGGTTTCGATCTGCTCGATCAACGGCGTGGCCGAAGGGCACAGGACGATCTTCTTGGCCCGACGGTCTTCCAGCACCGCATGGCGCTTGACCAGCCCCTGGGATTCGAGACTGTCCAGCAAGCGGGCCAGGGTCGGGCCTTCCACGCCCACGCTCTGGGCCAGTTCACGCTGGGTCGGGGCTTCGTCGAAACGGGCAAGGTGCAGCAGCACCAGCCAGCGCGCCTGGGACAGGTTGAGGCCCGCCAGGCGACGGTCCAGCTCGGCGCGCCAGCCTCGGGACATATGGGCAAGTTGCATCCCGAAGCGGTGTTGATCGGTCAAAGGCATGGAAAACTCATGGTCAGAACTAATTATTAGTCAGCTAACCATGCCCATTGCGCTTAGGCAAGGTTCATCTGGGCGACGATCTTGACCAAACGTAAGAAATAGTGACAACCCCATTACATCTCGAACTCAGCGGCCAGGGCCGCACGCACGCAATAGAGCACCCCTTCCGGCACCCGCGAGGCGAACAGCGGGAGGATTTCCGAGACCGGAGGCAGTTCGCCTTCGCCGTCGAGGAAGGCGTCCTGCACTTCCATCATCAGGTCTTCCGGCAGGTCCAGGGCCTGCTCCAGCGACAGTTCCTGGCGACCAATGGCCTCGGCCAGCAGGCTGTAGACGTTCTTTTCGCTGCATTTCAACTGCCCGGCGATCTGCGCCGGAGTCATGCCGGCACGGGCCAGGCTGACCAGTTCGTGGCGCAGATCGGTGACCACCGGCGGCGCCTCGGCCTCGCCGCCCAGCACTTCGAGGAAGGCCTCGCCATAGCGCTCCAGCTTGCGCGCGCCGACACCGCTGACCCGGGCCATCTCGGCCAGGCTGGTGGGCTGGCTGCGGAGCATTTCCAGCAGGGTCGAGTCGGGGAAGATGACGTAGGGCGGCACGCCATGCTCTTCGGCCAGCTTGCGCCGCAGGGTGCGCAGGGCTTCCCACTGCTCGCGCTCGTCGCCGCGCACCAGCTGGCTGGCCGGGCTGCCGCCACTGCTGCTGCCCTTGCTGGTGGTCTGCGGCTTGAGATCGCGGCGCAGTTCCAGGGTCACTTCGCCGCGCAGCAAGGGCCGGCAGGTATCGGACAGGCGCAGGCCGCCGTAGCCATCCAGGTCCACATCCACCAGGCCGCGGGCGACCATCTGGCGGAACAGCGAGCGCCATTCGCCCTCGGCGCGGCCCTTGCCGACGCCATAGACGGAAAGCTTCTCGTGACCGAAATTGCGGATCTTCTCGTTGTCCTTGCCCAGCAGCACATCCACCAGGTGGCCGACGCCGTAGCGCTGGCCGGTACGGTAGATCGCCGACAGGGCCTGGCGGGCCGGCTCGGTGGCGTCCCAGGTCTGCACGCCGTCGACGCAGTTGTCGCAGTGACCGCAGGGGTTGGGCAGTTCTTCGTCGAAGTAGCGCAGCAGGGCCTGGCGGCGGCAGCGGGTTTCTTCGCAGAGGGCGAGCATGGCGTCGAGCTTGTGCTGCTCGACGCGTTTGTGCCGCTCGTCGCCTTCGGAGTTCTGCAGCATCTGCTTGAGCATCACCATGTCCTGCAGGCCGTAGGCCATCCAGGCATCGGCGGGCAGGCCGTCACGGCCGGCGCGACCGGTTTCCTGATAGTAGGCTTCCAGCGACTTGGGCAGGTCGAGGTGGGCGACGAAACGCACGTTGGGCTTGTCGATGCCCATGCCGAAGGCAATGGTCGCGACCATGATCAGCCCTTCCTCGTTGAGGAAGCGGCGCTGGTTGGCGGCACGGGTCTCGGCGGGCAGGCCGGCGTGATACGGCAGGGCCGGGAAGCCTTCGCCGCAGAGGAACGCGGCCACCTCGTCGACCTTCTTGCGCGACAGGCAGTAGACGATGCCGGCGTTGCCGCGACGTTCGCCGAGGAACGCCAGCAACTGCTTGCGCGGCTGCTCCTTGGGCACGATGCGGTAGAAGATGTTCGGGCGGTCGAAGCTGGAGAGGAAGCGCTCGGCCTCCTGCAGGTGCAGGCGGGTGACGATCTCTTCGCGGGTGCGCATGTCCGCCGTGGCGGTCAGGGCGATGCGCGGGACATGGGGGAAGAGCTCGGCCAGTTGGCCCAGTTGCAGGTATTCCGGACGGAAGTCGTGGCCCCATTGCGAAACGCAGTGGGCCTCGTCGATGGCGAACAGGGCGATGTCCAGCTCGCGCAGGAAATCCAGCATGCGCGGCTGCACCAGGCGCTCCGGTGCGAGATAGAGCATCTTCAGCTCGCCACGGCGGATGCGTCCGGCCAGTTCGCGCTGCTGCTCGGCGCTCATGGTCGAGTTCAGCGAAGCCGCGGCGACACCCAGTTCATCGAGGGTCGCGACCTGGTCTTCCATCAGCGCGATCAGTGGCGACACCACCACCGCCAGGCCGTCACGCAGCAGCGCCGGGACCTGGAAGCACAAGGACTTGCCACCGCCGGTCGGCATCAGCACCAGCGCATCGCCGCCCTTGGCCACGCGTTCGATGATCGCCCCCTGGCGACCGCGGAAGCTGTCGTAGCCGAAGATATCGCGGAGGACGCGCTGAGCCTGTTCGAGCATAACCACTCCAAAATCGTGAACCCATCCTGGCCATACAGGCTGGATGAAAATCCCTCGCGACTCACGTAAAAAAACGCAAGCAGCTTTTACCGGGGGAAAACCCGCACCCGGCGGAAAAAAGCCGAGAGTATACCCGAGCGCCCACCCGCGCAGGGCGACCGCGAGATAGAGCGTCATCCTTTGCCTTGCAGGGCCCCCACAATGCTAGAATTCAATATTGAACCACTTCCAAGGTAGCCCCTAAATGTCCTTCGCCGAGCAATTGACCCGCCTGCAAGCCTTCCTCGACGCCGACGAGCTGCATGAAGAGGCGCTGGACTACGTGGCCGCCTGCGGTTACCTGACCGCGCTGTCGATCTGCGCCGAAGAAGTACCGGAGCGCGAGTGGATCGACGCCCTGTTCTCCGAGGAGCCGCACTACGCCAGCGACGCCCAGCGTGCCGAGATCGAAGCCACCCTGGTCCAGCTCAAGGGCCATATTGCCCGCCAACTGGCCAGCGACGAGGAATTCGAGCTGCCATGCGACCTCGACCTCGGCGAAGAGCCGGACGACTCCGACCTGCGCGGCTGGTGCATCGGTTTCATGGAAGGCGTGTTCCTGCGCGAGGAAGCCTGGTTCGAAAGCGCCGAGGAAGAAGTCAGCGAGATGCTCCTGCCGATCATGGTCGGTTCCGGCCTGTTCGACGAGCAGCCTGAATTCGCCGATATCGCCAGTGATGCCAACCTGATGGACGACATGATCGTGCAGATTCCGGAAGCGCTGACCGCCCTGTACCTGCTGTGCCACGCGCCAGACGAAAAGCCGGCACTGCTCAAGCCGCGCCACCACTGATTGCGTGGTGGTGCGCTACCTGCTGCTGGCCGTCGGCTGGCTCAGCGTCGCGTTGGGGGTGATTGGCATTTTCCTTCCGGTACTGCCAACCACCCCTTTTCTATTGCTCGCGGCCGCCTGTTTTGCCCGCAGCTCTCCCCGCTTCCATGACTGGCTGGTGAACCACCCGCGGCTCGGGCCGTGGATTCGTGATTATCTCAGTGGCGAAGGCATTCCCCTCAAGGGCAAGGTCTACGCCATCGGCCTGATGTGGGCGAGTATCGGCTTTTCCTGCTACCTGGTGCCGTCGCCCTGGGCCCGGGGGTTCATGCTGACCAGTGCGGTGCTGGTTTCGATCTATATCCTCAGGCAGAAGACCCTGCAACGACCGGACTAGGTTGTTGTCTTCAGGGCCTCATCGCTGGCAAGCCAGCTCCCACAGGGTTCGGCAGCGCCGCGAACCCTGTGGGAGCTGGCTTGCCAGCGATAGGGCCCTGAAGCCTTACACAGTATCCACCTTCAACGAATGATCATTGAGCATCCCGTTGATGATGGTCGCCGTATCCGCCCCCGCCGCTATCACCCCGCCCGACCCTGCCGTCACCCCGTAGTGCTGGGCCAGGTCCACCCCCGCCAGGTCGATGGTCTGGCTCGGCGCCGCCCCGGCTACCGAACTGACCTCGATGGTCGAGACCACGCTGGCCCCGCTGCCGGTCACCTTGAAGTGCAGGTAGTCATCCAGCGACGCACTGGTAGCGTTCTCGCCCTGCAACAGTTGCGACAAGTCCAGCCGGTCGGTGCCCGGGGTAAAGTCGGTCACCACGTCATGCCCGGTATCGCCAAGCTGCCACAGGAAGGTATCGGCTCCCGGGCCACCGGTCAGGGTGTCATCCCCGCGCCCGCCTATCAGCACATCATCCCCGCCCCCACCATTGAGCACATCGTTGCCCAACCCGCCGTTCAACACGTTGGCATTGCTATCACCGGTGAGGGTGTCGTTGTAGTCCGAGCCGATCAGGTTCTCGATCGACACCAGGGTATCCAGCCCGGCACCGACGGTGTTCTGCTGCCCGGCGAGGGACAGGTTGACCGTGACCCCGGCCGTGGCGCTGGCATAGCTGGCGGTATCGATGCCGGCGCCGCCATCCAGCAGGTCGTTGCCCGGGCCACCGATCAGCAGGTCATTGCCGTTGCCGCCATACAACGAGTTGTTGCCACCCCCACCAATCAGCACATCATTGCCGTCACCGCCATTGAGGGTGTCGTTGCCATTGCCACCGAGCAGGACGTCGGCATTCACCGTCCCGGTCAGGATCGAGCTGTCCTGGTAGTTGATATCCACCGACCCGGTCGCCGTGCCGCTATGGCCGTCGCTGACCGTGTAGCTGCCGTTGTACTGCGGCGTGTTGTTGGCGGCGCCGGAGTAATCGATGGTCATGGTCAGTTGGTAGTTTTCCGCGTTATTGGCGCTGCTCCCGCCACCGCTGTTGGTGAGGTTGACCACATGGATGCTGTAGACCCCGTCGTGGCTGGCGACGAAGGTGCCGCCATCGGCGATGGTCTGGTAGCTGCCGGTCGCGTCCTTCCACTCCATCAGCACGTTGCCGGCAGGCCGGTCATGGTTCAGGTTGAGGGACTCGCCCTGCTTCAGGGTCACGGTGATGGTGTCTTCGTCGTTGGCATTGGCGTTGGTAACCGCGCCCAGGTAGCCAGTGACCAGCACCGCCGCCGTCATGCTGTTGGCCGCTCCGGTGAAGGCGCTGCGGGCGATGTCCTTGAGCTGGTTCGCCGTGCTGTTGCCGACGCCGTTGAACACCACCGTTGGCGTTGTGTTGCCCACGGTGAAGTCCGCTCCGCGGGCCGTCCAGCCGGTATTGAAGGTAATCGGCGTGGCACTCAGCCGGTCGTTGTTGGCATCGGTGTCATTGGCCACCAGCGCCTCGGAAGGCACGGTGATGGTGCCGGAGAGGATATTGGTGATCACATGGTCCGCGCCGGCCACAGGTGCGGCGTTGGTGTAGACATTGACGACCAGGGTGGCGTTGCTCAGGTCGCCATCGTTGTCACTGACCACGAAGCCGATGTTCTCAACCTGGCTGCTGCCATTGTCCTTCGGCGGCGTGTAGGTGAATTCCCCAGTGTCCATGTCGACCACGATCGAACCGCCGAGCAGCGTTTTCACCGTGATGCTGTTGCTCAGGGTATCGAACATGCCGCGATCGGTGCCCCCCGTGGCTACATAGGAGCCCTGGTTGGAATTGCCCTTCGGATCGTAGGTGTAGGTGGTGCCATCAATCACCAGGGACTTGATGAAACCGCCGTCGGCACCGAAATAGCCCCCCGTCATCAGGCTGCCGGTGACCGGCGCGCCCTGTACGGTGTCGGAGAGCACCGAGTTGAGCTGGTTGAGGTCGGTGACCACGGTGGAGTTGGTGTCGGTATGGGTGCTGCCGTCGTAGGCCAGCGGGTTGAGGTTGCTGGTGTTGACGCCGCTGCCCAGGCCGATGGCGTAGGATTTGATCCCGTTGGTATCGAGGAAGTTGGTCCAGGTGGTTTCCCGGGTGCCGGAAATGGCATGGCCGGACGTAGGCTCACCGTCCGAGAAGAAGTAGGTGATGTTCTGCGCACCTGTGATCTTGCCTGCCGTGGCGAAGGCTGACTGGGCCAGGGTGGTGGCCGAGTCATAGTAGGTGTTGCCGCCCGCGCTGAGGCCATTGACGATGGTCTTGGCATCCACCACCGAGACCCACACCGAAGACGGCTGGGACGCGCCGCTGGAGAAGGTGACGATCTGCACCTTCACATCGCCGAGGTCGTCGTACTTGTCCAGCAACTGCGCGATCGCCTGCTTGGCCAGCTGGATACGGGTCAGCCCCGGCACCCCGGAAGCGTCGTTCATGCTGCCGGACACGTCGATCACCAGCAGCAGGTTGGAGTCCAGTTGCCCCGGAGTGACCGACCGGGTCGCGCCCACGGCCTGGGGCACGTCATCGACGATATTGATCTGGAGGGTGCTGGTGGTGAAATTGCCGAGCGCATCGGTCGCCTTGTAGGTGAACGACTCGCTCATCACGTTGGCGCCATCGTTGGCACCGCCGGGCGTCTTGGGTGCCGAGGTCAGGGTGTAGGTGTAGGAGCCGTTCGCCAGCAGCTGGATCTGGCCGTAGGAACCGGTCGGACTGCTCACCAGGCTGTAGGTGATAGCGCCGGAACCACCTGACACCGAACCCACCAGGGTCCCACTGCCGGTTTCTCCGCTATTGGTCGGATCGCTGCCGATCACCGTCCCTGCGGCGAGGTCCTGACCGTCTTTCGTCAGGTCCAAGGCCTTTTCGTACACCGTGATGTCCTGATCCTTGCCGGCGACCAGGCCGCAATCCTGCACGTTGATCGTCAGGGTCGTGGTGCTTTCATCGCCATCGGCATCGCGGATGGTGTAGGTGAACACATCCTGGGCCCCGGCCGGCGCCACCGAGTTGGGGTTGGCGTGATACACCGCATTGCCGGCGGCATCCAGGGTCAGGGTGCCGTAGGTGCCGGCGACATTGGTGTTCAGCGAGCCGATGGCCGAGGTGGAAGTATTGGAGCCGGCGCGTACCCCCACCACCACGTTGCTGCCCGGATCGTCGGCGCCCTTGGTGTCGTTGATCAGCACGTTGCCGCTGACGGTGCCGCCCTCGACCACCGAGTTCGAGTCCGGCCGCGCCGTCGGCACGTCGTCGACGATATTCACGTCCAGGCTGCCACTGCTGGTGCTGCCATCGGTGTCGGTTGCGGTGACTGTGAAGCTCTCGGTCAGGTTGTTGGTGCCGGCGCCGTTTGGATGGGTTTCGTTATCCAGCAAGGTGTAGCTGTAGGACACGACACCCGTGCTCGCGTTATAGCCGGTGACCGTCAGTGTATTGCCCAACGGGGTGGTAACGGTTTGCGGGAAGGTGGCTGCGGTGCCACCACTGATCACGTTGATACCACCCACGCTCAGGGTTTGCAGGCCGTCCGGTGCGGTCACGGTGAAGGTGCCGGACTGGGTCAGGGCCGAGGCATTCGGGCTGCTGCCGTCGCTGAGGTTTTTCTCGTAGACCGACAGCTCGCCGCCCGCGACATTCAGGCCGTTGAGGGTGACCGGGTCGTTGAGGTTCTTGATGTTCAGCACCAGGTTGGCAGTGCTGGTGTCGCCGTCGGCGTCCTTCAGGGTGTAGGTGAAGGTCTCGGTACCCGTGCCACCGCCGTGCAGGTTGTAGAAGTCCGGATCTGCAGGATTCAGGGTATAGGTGTAGGAACCGTCTGCGGCCAGGACCAGGGTGCCGTAGGTGCCGGTGAAGGTACCTGCGGTGATCGGTCCGGTGATACGGTCGGCGCCTTGGGTGTCGTTGGTCAGGACGTTGCCGGTCAGCACCGTTGCGGCTTCTGTCGCCACGCCTGGATTGGTATCGGCCACGGCGGTAGGCACATCATCGACGATGTTGACGTCCAGGCTGCCGCTGTTGGTGCTGCCGTCAGTGTCCGTTGCGGTGACCGTGAAGCTTTCGGTCAGGCTGTTGATCCCGCTGCCCGTTGGATGGGCTTCGTTGTCCAGCAGGGTGTAGCTATAGGAAACCACGCCAGTGGCCGGGTTGTAGCCAGTGACTGTCAGTGTATTGCCCAACGGGGTCGTGACAGTTTGCGGGAAGGTGGCGGCAGTACCGCCGCTGATCACGTTGATACCGCCCACACTCAGGGTTTGCAGACCGTCCGGCGCTGTCACGGTGAAAGTGCCGGACTGGGTCAGGGCACCTGCGTTCGGGCTGCTGCCGTCACTCAGATTTTTTTCATAAACCGACAGTTCACCGCCGCTCGCATCGAGGCCGTTGAGGGTGACCGGGTCGTTGAGGTTCTTGATATTCAGCACCAGGTTGGCGGTGCTGGTGTCACCATCCGCGTCGCTCAGCGTGTAGGTGAAGGTCTCGGTGCCCGTGCCACCGCCGTGCAGGTTGTAGAAGTCCGGGTCTGCTGGGTTCAGGGTGTAGGTGTAGGAACCGTCTGCGGCCAGGACCAGGGTGCCGTAGGTGCCGGTGAAGGTGCCTGCGGTGATCGGTCCGGTGATGCGGTCGGCGCCTTGGGTGTCGTTGGTCAGGACATTCCCGGTCAGCACCGTCGCCGCCTCCGTCGCCACGGACGCATTGGTGTCCGCTACGGCTGTCGGAACATCATCGACGATATTCACGTCCAGGCTGCCGCTGGTGCTGCTGCCGTCCGTATCGGTGGCGATAACGCTAAAGCTCTCGGTCAGGTTGTTGATGCCGCCGCCGCTTGGATGGGCTTCGTTGTCCAGCAGGGTGTAGCTGTAGGAGACGACACCGGTGCTGGCGTTGTAGCCAGTGACCGTCAGGGTATTACCCAGCAATGTCGTGGTGCTTTGCGGGAATGTCGCTGCCACGCCACCGCTGATCACGTTGATACCGCCCACACTCAGGGTCTGCAGGCCGTCCGGTGCCGTCACGGTAAAGGTACCGGACTGGGTCAGGGCTGCTGCGTTCGGGTTGCTACCGTCGCTGAGGTTCTTCTCGTAGACCGACAGCTCACCGCCTGCAGTATCGAGGCCATTGAGGGTGATCGGGTCGTTGAGGTTCTTGATGTTCAGCACCAGGTTGGCCGTACTGGTGTCACCATCCGCGTCGCTCAGCGTGTAAGTGAAGGTCTCGGTACCTGTACCGCCACCGTGCAGGTTAAAGAAGTCCGGATCCGATGGATTCAGGGTGTAGGTGTAGGAACCATCCGCAGCCAGGACCAGGGTGCCGTAGGTTCCGACGAAGGTTCCGGCAGTGATCGGTCCGGTAACCCGGTCAGCGCCCTGCACATCGTTGGTCAGCACGTTGCCGGTCAGCACCGTTGCCGCTTCCGTCGCCACAGAAGCATTGGTATCAGCGACCGCCGTCGGCACATCGTCAACGATATTCACGTCCAGGCTGCCGCTGCTGGTGCTGCCATCCGTATCGGTAGCGGTGACCGTGAAGCTTTCGGTCAGGCTGTTGGTGCCAGCGCCTGTAGGATGGGCCTCGTTATCCAGCAGGGTATAGCTGTAAGACACGACGCCCGTACTGGCGTTGTAGCCCGTGACGGTCAGCGTATTACCCAATGCAGTAGTGACGGTTTGCGGGAAGGTGGCCGCCACACCGCCGCTGATCACGTTGATACCACCCACGCTCAGGGTTTGCAGACCATCCGGCGCAGTCACGGTAAAGGTGCCGGACTGGGTCAGGGCTGCTGCGTTCGGGCTGCTGCCGTCACCCAGGTTGCGCTCATAAACCGACAGCTCGCCGCCAGCGGTGTCGAGTCCGGTCAACGTGACCGGATCGTTGAGGTTCTTGATATCCAGCACCAGGTTGGCCGTGCTGGTGTCTCCGTCCGCATCGGTCAGGGTATAAGCAAAGGTCTCGGTACCCGTCCCGCCGCCGTGCAGATTGAAGAAGTCCGGATCCGACGGATTCAGGGTGTAGGTGTAGGAACCGTCCGCAGCCAGCACCAGAGTGCCGTAGGTACCCACGAAGGTCCCGGCAGTGATCGGTCCGGTAACCCGGTCGGCCCCCTGGACATCGTTGGTCAGCACATTCCCGGTCAGTACGGTTGCAGCCTCGGTAGCCACCGAGGCATTGGTGTCGGCCACTGCCGTCGGCACATCGTCAACGATGTTCACGTCCAGGCTGCCGCTGCTGGTGCTGCCATCCGTATCGGTGGCGGTGACGGTGAAGCTTTCGGTCAGGCTGTTGGTGCCAGCGCCGGTTGGGTGAGACTCGTTATCCAGCAGGGTATAGCTGTAGGACACAACACCCGTGCTGGTGTTGTAGCCGGTCACCGTCAGCGTATTACCCAAGGCCGTCGTGACGGTTTGCGGGAACGTAGCCGCCACGCCACCGCTGATTACGTTGATACCACCCACGCTCAGGGCCTGCAGACCATCCGGTGCAGTCACGGTGAAGGTGCCGGACTGGGTCAGGGCCGAGGCATTCGGGCTACTACCGTCGCTCAGGTTTCTCTCATAGACCGACAGCTCCCCACCTGCGGTGTCGAGCCCGGTCAACGTGACCGGATCGTTCAGGTTCTTGATATCCAGCACCAGGTTGGCCGTGCTGGTGTCCCCGTCCGCATCGGTCAGGGTGTAGGCAAAGGTCTCGGTACCCGTCCCGCCACCGTGCAGGTTGAAGAAGTCCGGATCCGACGGATTCAGCGTATAGGTGTAGGAACCGTCCGCCGCCAGCACCAAGGTGCCGTAGGTACCGACAAAGGTCCCCGCAGTGATCGGTCCGACAACCCGGTCAGCCCCCTGGACATCGTTGGTCAGCACATTACCGGTCAGCACGGTCGCGACTTCAGTGGCCACCGAGGCATTGGTGTCGGCCACTGCCGTCGGCACGTCGTCGACGATATTCACGTCCAGGCTGCCACTGCTGGTACTGCCATCCGTATCGGTGGCCGTAACCGTAAAGCTCTCGGTCAGGCTGTTGGCGCCTGCGCCCGTTGGGTGAGCATCGTTATCCACCAACGTATAGCTGTAGGAAACGACACCCGTACTAGCGTTGTATCCCGTGACGGTCAGCGTATTGCCCAAAGCAGTCGTGACGGTTTGCGGGAAGGTGGCCGTCACACCGCCACTGATCACGTTGATACCACCCACACTCAGGGCCTGCAGTCCGTCCGGTGCGGTCACCGTGAAGGTGCCGGACTGCGTCAGGGCAGCCGCGTCCGGACTGCTGCCATCGGCAAGGTTCTTCTCGAAGACCGTCAGTTCACCGCCGGCGTTATCAAGGCCGCCGAGGGTCACCGGATCGTTGAGGTTCTTGATATCCAGCACCAGGTTAGCCGTGCTGGTGTCCCCGTCCGCATCGGTCAGGGTGTAGGCAAAGGTCTCGGTACCCGTCCCGCCGCCGTGCAGATTCAAGAAGTCCGGATCCGACGGATTCAGGGTGTAGGTGTAGGAACCGTCCGCGGCGAGCACCAGGGTGCCGTAGGTACCGACAAAGGTCCCGGCAGTGATCGGTCCGGCAACCCGGTCAGCCCCTTGCACGTCGTTGGTCAGCACATTACCGGTCAGCACGGTCGCGGCTTCAGTGGCGACCGAAGCATTGGTATCAGCCACAGCGGTAGGCACATCGTCGACGATATTCACGTCCAGGCTGCCACTGCTGGTACTGCCATCCGTATCGGTGGCCGTAACCGTAAAGCTCTCGGTCAGGCTGTTGGCGCCTGCGCCCGTTGGGTGAGCATCGTTATCCACCAGGGTATAGCTGTAGGACACGACACCAGTGCTGGCGTTGTAGCCAGTGACCGTCAGAGTATTGCCCAAAGCAGTGGTGACGGTTTGCGGGAAGGTCGCCGCCACGCCACCGCTGATTACGTTGATACCGCCCACGCTCAGGGTCTGCAGACCATCCGGCGCAGTCACCGTGAAGGTGCCGGACTGCGTCAGGGCAGCCGCGTCCGGACTGCTGCCATCGGCGAGATTGCTCTCGAAGACCGTCAGCTCACCTCCGGCGTTATCGAGGCCGCCGAGGGTCACCGGATCGTTGAGGTTCTTGATATCCAGCACCAGGTTGGCCGTGCTGGTGTCGCCATCCGCATCGGTCAGGGTGTAGGCAAAGGTCTCGGTACCCGTCCCGCCACCGTGCAGATTGAAGAAATCCGGATCTGACGGATTCAGGGTGTAGGTGTAGGAACCGTCCGCCGCCAGCACCAAGGTGCCGTAGGTACCGACAAAGGTCCCGGCCACGATCGGTCCGGCAACCCGGTCGGCCCCCTGCACATCGTTGGTCAGCACATTCCCGGTCAGCACCGTCGCCGCTTCCGTCGCCACAGAAGCATTGGTATCGGCGACGGCCGTCGGCACATCATCGACGATCACCACATTCAGGTTGACGCTGCCGGTGCTGCCGTCGGTATCGGTCGCCACCACGGCGAACGACTCGCCCAGGCTGTTGGCACCGCCGCCCGCCGGATGGGCGTCATTGCCATTCAGGGTGTAGCTGTAGGTCACCACCCCGGTCGCCGGATCGTAGCCGGTCACGGTGAAGGTATTGCCCAGCGGCGTGACCACCGACTGCATGCCGGTGTTGGCCACCCCGCCACTGACCACATTGATCCCGCCGACGCTCAGGCTCTGCAGGCCGTCCGCCGCACTGACGGTGAAACTGCCACTCTGGGTCAGTGCCGTCGCGTCCGGACTGCTGCCGGCGGCAAGGTTTTTCTCGAAGACCGTGATCAGCCCGCCATTGGCGCCTACCCCACCGATGTTCACCCCGTCATCGAGGTTGGTGATGTTCAGCACCAGGTTGGCGGTGCTGGTATCGCCATCCGCATCGGTCAGGGTGTAGGTGAAGGTCTCGGTCCCTTTGCCGCCGCCATGAAGATTGACGAAGTCCGGATCCGACGGATTCAGGGTGTAGGTGTAGGAGCCGTCCGAAGCCAGGACCAGGGTCCCGTAGGTCCCGACGAAGGTCCCGGGAATGATCGGGTTGGCCACGCGGTCGGCGCCCTGGATATCGTTGGGCAGCACATTGCCGGTCAGCACCGTCGATACTTCGGTTGCCACCGACGGGTTGCTGTCGTCCACTGCCCGCGGCACGTCGTCGAGGATGGCGATATCCAGACTGCCGCTGGTGACATCACCATTGCTGTCGCTGGCCGACACCGGGATGCTTTCGCCCAGGGCGCTGCCGGCGGTGGTGAGGGTGTAGCTGTAGCTGACCACACCGCTGGCCGGATCATAGCCGGTGATGGTCAGGACATTTCCGAGGCCGGTGCTGAAGGACTGCCCTACACCGGTAACCGTACCATTGGTCAGGACATTGATGCCGCCGACATTCAGGTTGAACACCCCGTCCGGGGCCACCACGCTGAAGGTGCCGGTCTGGGTCAGCGCGCCGGGGTTGCTGGCCGAACCCAAAGGCAGGTTGGCTTCGTTGACGGTGAGTTCGCCGCCTTCCACCGCCAGTCCGAGAAGCGTGATCGGGTTATTGACCGCCGGGATCGGCTCGTTGTGGTCGATAAGTCCGATATCCTGGTCAGGCAGTTCAAAGGCAAAGGGTAGTCCGACCGTAGGAAAACCTATCACCGGATCGACATGCCCGCCCACCTCGGTCAGCAGCACGAAGCTGTGTCCACCACCCAAGGCGCCTGGCGCACCGTTCGTGGGCCCGGCCGCCGTGGCCTCGGCATCCTGGGTCGGGTCACCACCGGCGGCGATGGCTTGCTGAAGTTTTTCCACTTCGGTGAGCTGCGCTTCGCTCGGGGTGATGATCTCCGGCGTCTGCACATGGGGCGCTTGGTGGGCCAGCAGAGCATTGGAGAGGGTGAGGCTGCTGTCACGCCCCAGGGTCAGCTCGCCGCCATTGGCCAGGTGCACCGCCACTGCACCTGTGGCACCGGTTTCCAGTTGCTCGCCGACAAACACACGGTCTCCCTCGACCAACAACCGCCGGGTTCCGTCAGCCTCGACCGCAAATACCTGACCGATCACCTTGCTGACCACACCGATTGACTTAGCCATCTAGCCACTCCTCTCCACTGGCGACGTTCTCATTGCAGGAAAGCCTGTGGTATCTCGTGGGCGAACACCCGGGAAGGTGTCCCGCTCGAAGTCGCGGCGACCGTCAAGACTGCGGGTTTTCCAGCAAGACCCGGGTGCCTGGCGTCTATCGCTGCGGCGGCCTGACAACGGTTAGTGGCGACTGACTTAATGCCATTTTTTTGTCGCCATAATTTGCGTTGCCCTGCGCGCCTCCACTCCTTTCTTGCCCTATGCCGAAAAACGACCTGAAAAATTTCTGACGCCAGTAAAAAAGCGCCTGAGCGCCGAATTACAGGGTCTGCGGGTTAAACAATGTGCCGGTTTCCTTAGACCGCATAAGTTTTTTTTCGCATAACTCTTATGAACATTTCTTCTTAGCTTTGCCCGCAAATGTTCTTAGCTCTGTTGTTACAAGCCTGAAACGGTTTGAACTCAATTTTTCGTCAGTTTATTGACGATGCAAGACCAAAAAATGGAATCAGGGAGAAGTAACCCATGCGCGTTTTGACCCCCCTCACCAGTGCAGTTTTATTGGCCGTCGCCTGCGCCAATGCACAGGCCATGTCCTTGCAGGAAGCCGTGCAAAGCGCCGTGGATTACCACCCGGAAATCAAGGCGGCAAGCAGTGGCCGGCTGTCCGCCGATGAGGACGTGAAAATGGCCCGTGGTGGTTACTACCCGACTGTCGACCTGGTCGCAGGCTATGGCCGGCAACGCTCGGACAACCTCAATACACGGGGTCTCAACCTCGACGGCACGCGTAACCACAACAAGGAAACACTGAACTACACCCAGTCGGAGCTGCGGCTGCGGCAAATGCTGTTCGACGGTTTCAACACCGCCAACGAAGTGGATCGCCTGCAATCCACAGCCACGTCCCGCGCCTATTACACCCAGGCAACCGCGCAGACCGTCGCGCTGCGGACCATCGAGGTCTACCTGGAAGTGCTCAAGCGTCGCGAGTTGCTGAGCCTGGCGAAGAACAACCTCCAGGCGCACCTGCGGGTCAACGACCAGATCGGGCTGCGCAGCGAACGCGGCGTCGGCAGCACCGCCGACCTCGACCAGTCCACCGCCCGCCGTGCCCTGGCGGAAAACAACCTGAATACCGCCGAAGTGGATCTTCAGGACGCCGAGGCCAACTTCTACAGCGTGGTCGGCCGTATGCCGGATGAACTGGAAAGCCCGGCGTCGATCAAGGGCTCGCTGCCCGCCAATCTGCAGGATGCCCGTACCGCCATGCTGCAGGACAACCCCTACCTGAAATCGGCCCAGGCCGATATCGACGCGGCGGAGAAGCAATATGAAGTGGCCAAGTCGCCGTTCTATCCACGCTTCGATGCCGTGGTGTCCACCAGCGCCAACAACAACATCGGTGGCGAACCGGGCCATAGCAACACCGACTGGAGCGTCGGCGTGGAGATGAACTACAACCTGTTCCGCGGCGGCACCGACAAGGCACGCTTGCAGTCGGATGCGTACAAGATCAACCAGGCCATGGACATCCGCAACAACGCACTGCGCCAGCTCACCGAAGACTTGTCCCTGGCCTGGAACGCGCAGCAGAACGCGGTCAAGCAGACACCCTCGGCCAGGCAATACGCGGAAACCACCACCCGCGTGCGCGCCGCCTACCAGGACCAGTTCGGCCTTGGCCAACGTACCCTGCTCGACCTGCTGGACAGCGAGAACGAGCTGTATAACGCCAACCGGCGCTATGTCGAAGTGCGCTATATCGAAGAGTTCTCCGGCTACCGCCTGCTGGCCAACATGGGCGACCTGCTGACCCGGCAAAGAATCTCCCTGCCACCTGAAGCCATCGCCCAGAGCGAAGTGCGTACCAACGTGCAGTTACCCGATATGCGTTGACCGTGTTCCGCCACCTCGGCGGAGAGGTAGGCCATTGTGACCAGCATGCAACCGGCGAGCTCGGCGGACCAGCGCCAGAGTTTCGATGATCCGTTACTCGATGGGCTGTTGATTCTCTGCAAGCTCCACGGTTGCACGGCCAGCCGCGCCAGCCTGAGTAGCGGCCTGCCCCTGCCGCAGCAGCGTCTGGACCTCGACCTGCTGCCCCGGGCAGCCGCCCGTGCCGGTTTGCAGGCGCGGGTGCTGCGGCGCGAGCTGGAAGCGATTTCCGCCCTCAACCTGCCGGTGCTGCTGCTGTTCAAGGACGGCCGCTGCGCCGTGCTGCGGCGCTGGAAGGATGACGACCAGGCGCTGATCCTGCCCTGCGAAGCCGACGGCGGCGAACAGTGGGTCAGCCGACAGGAATTGGCCGAGTCCTACGCCGGCCACGCCCTCTTCGCCCGCCCCCGGCATGAACTGGAACACCAGCGCGACCCGCTGGTGCCGCGGGTCCACGCCTGGTTCCGCGATACCCTGCGCCAGTCCCGCTGGCTGTACAGCGACGCCCTGCTGGCCAGCCTGCTGATCAACCTGCTCGGCCTGATGGTGCCGTTGTTCGTGATGCAGACCTACGACCGCGTGGTGCCCAACCAGGCCACCTCGACCCTGTGGGTGTTGGTCATCGGCCTGCTGATCGGCACGCTGTTCGAACTGGTGCTGCGGGTGGTCCGCGCGCACCTGCTGGACCAGGCCGGGAAGAAGACCGACCTGATCCTCTCGGCGACCCTGTTCGAGCGCATCACCGGGATGTCGATGAAGGCCCGCCCGGCCACCATCGGCGGCTTCGCCCAGAGCATCCATGACTTCCAGGGCCTGCGCGAATTTCTCACCGCGGTGACCCTGACCAGCGTCATCGACCTGCCCTTCGTGGTCCTGATGCTTGCCGTGATCGGCCTGCTCGGCGGCTGGCTGGTGCTGATCCCGCTGATTGCCTTTCCCCTGACCATCATCTTCGCCCTGCTGATCCAGGTGCGCCTGCGCGACACCGTGCAGAAAAGCCTGGCCCTCGGCTCGGTGCGCCAGGCCCTGCTGATCGAAACCCTCGGCGGCCTGGAAACCCTCAAGGCCTGCGGCGCCGAAAGCGAGCGCCAGTACCAGTGGGAAAGCACCCACGGCGCCCTGACCCAGCTCGATGCCCACGCCCGCCAACTGTCCGCCCTGGCCACCAACGGCACGCTGTTCGTCCAGCAGTTCTGCGGCATGGCCACCATCGTCGCCGGGGTCTACAGCATCATCGCCGACAACCTCAGCGTCGGTGCCCTGGTCGCCTGCTACATGCTCGGCAGCCGGACCCTGGCGCCGCTGGGGCAGATCGCCGGGCTGATCACCCGCTACCAGCAGGCGCAACTGACCATGCGCAGCACCGATGCGCTGATGGCTCTGCCCCAGGAGCGCCGCGCCGACCAGCAGCCGCTGGAGCATACCCGCCTGCAAGGGGCGCTGGAGCTCAACCGGGTGACCTTCCGTTACCCCGGCCAGGCCAACCCGGCACTGAACGGCGTCGGCTTCAGCGTCAAGCCAGGCGAACGCGTAGGGATCATCGGCCGCAGCGGATCGGGCAAGAGCACCCTGGCGCGGCTGGTGATGGGCTTCTACGAACCGGATGACGGCCAGGTCCTGTTCGACAACCTCGACCTGCGCCAACTGGACATCGCCGACCTGCGCCAGCAACTGGGCTATGTCGCCCATGACCTGCCGCTGCTGGCCGGCAGCCTGCGCGACAACCTGACCCTTGGTGCGCGCTATGTCAGCGATGCGCGGATGCTCGAAGTGGCCGAGCTGACCGGTGTGAGCGAACTGGCCAAGCAGCATCCGCGGGGCTTCGACCGGCCCCTGGGCGAGCGTGGCCAGTTACTCTCCGGCGGCCAGCGCCAGGCCGTGCTGCTGGCCCGGGCGATGCTGCTGGAACCGCCGATCATGGTCCTGGACGAACCCACCAGCCATATGGACAACAGCAGCGAAGAGCAACTGCGCCAGCGCCTCCACGGCTGGGTCGAGGGCAAGACCCTGCTGCTGGTGACCCACCGCACCTCGATGCTCAGCCTGGTAGACCGGCTGGTGGTGCTGGACAACGGCAAGATCGTGGCGGACGGGGCCAAGGATGCGGTGATCGATGCGCTGCGCAAGGGCCGGATCGGGCAGGCCCTGTAAAAACCAAAGCACACCGCGAACCCTGTGGGAGCTGGCTTGCCAGCGATTGCAATAGTGAATTCACCCTCGCTATCGCTGGCAAGCCAGCTCCCACAGGTTCCGCGCTGACCGTTGTTCCGATGAGAGGCGCACCCCATGTCCTCGCTCCGCAGCTACTTCCACAGCTTCAACAAGACCGCCGAGCACGACTACCTGCCGGACCTGTCCAGGGCCACCCTGCAGGACTCGCCACGCCGCTCGCGGCTCACCGTATGGCTGGCGGCGGCATTGCTGCTGGTGGCACTGGTCTGGGCCAGGTTCGCCGTGCTCGATGAAGTGACCGTCGGCGAAGGCAAGGCCATCCCGTCGAGCAAGGTCCAGGTGATCCAGAACCTCGAGGGCGGCATCGTCACTGAGATCTTCGTCCGCGAAGGCCAGATGGTGAACAAGGGCGATACCCTGCTGCGCCTCGACGACACCCGTTTCCAGTCGAACAAGGGTGAAAGCGAAGCCGACCGCTACGCCCTCACCGCCCAGGTCGACCGCCTCGCTGCAGAAGCCGAAGGCAGGCCGTTCCAGGTCTCCGCGGAGGTGCGCAGCAAGGCGCCGCAGGTGGCCGAGGACGAGATGGCCCTGTACCAGTCGCGCCAGCGCCGGCTGGCCAGTGAGAAACAGACCCTCAATGAACAACTGCGGCAAAAGACCCAGGAACTGGCCGAGTTCCGTTCCAAGGTCGAGCAGTACCGCTCCGGGCTGGCCTTGCTCCAGCAGGAGCTGGACATGTCCACACCATTGGTCAAGACCGGGGCCATCTCGCCGGTGGAAATCCTTCGCCTCAGGCGCAATGCCGTGGAAGCCCGTGGCTCGCTGAACGCCACCAGCCTGGCGATCCCCCGGGCCGAGGCGGCGATCGCCGAGATCAAGAGCAAGATCGAGGAAACCGACGCCAGCTTCCGCTCCGAAGCGGCCAAGGAGCTCAATGAAAAACGCACCGACCTGTCGAAGATCACCGCCACCAGCGTCGCCATCGACGACCGGGTCAAGCGCACCACGGTGGTTTCGCCGGTGCATGGCATTATCAAGCAGCTCAAGGTCAACACCATCGGCGGCGTGGTCCAGCCGGGCAGCGACATGGTGGAAATCGTCCCGGTGGAGGACAACCTGCTGATCGAGGCCCGGGTACGGCCGCAGGATGTGGCCTTCCTGCATCCGGGGCAGAGTGCGATGGTCAAGTTCAGTGCCTATGACTACTCCATCTATGGCGGGCTGAAGGCCAAGCTGGAACTGATCGGGGCGGACACCATCACCGATGACAAGGGCAATGCCTTCTACATGATCCAGGTGCGCACGGACAAGAATCACCTGGGCGGGGACAACAAGCCGCTGCTGATCATCCCGGGGATGGTGGCGACGGTGGACATCATCACCGGGGAGAAGAGTGTGCTGGATTATCTGCTGAAGCCGGTGTTGAAGGCGCGGACCGAGGCCTTGAGGGAGAGGTAATTTCCGGGAATCTCCGGTGCTGCTGATGGCCCTATCGCTGGCAAGCCAGCTCCCACAGGTTCACCGGTGTCTGCAAGAGCACTGCTGTACCTGTGGGAGCTGGCTTGCCAGCGATGAGGCCATCAGCATCAGCGCAGATGATTGCGCTCGAACGTCTCCCTCCCCATCGCCGCAATCTGCCCCTCGATCAACACCTCGAACGGCCGCAGCAACGCATCGAAGCGCCCCGCCCCCTCCAGCACGTTCAGCGCCTGGGTCACCGCTTCCACCGTCGACAGCGCCCCTTCCTCCGGCGCCTTGCGCAGCCGGTAGCGGGAAGACTGCACCTGGGCCAGGGTCACCCGCGGCAACCCTTCCAGCAGCGGATTGAGGTACAGCAGCTTGCGCGCCTTGCGCCAGGTTCCGTCCGGCACGATCAGCAGCCACGGCCGCTCATCCGCCGAACCGGAATAGGCCGTCAACGCCTGCGCCTCGTCTCCCGGAAACAGCAGCCCCACCCGATACCCCGGCGTGGCGATCAACCCGGAAAGATCCTCGAACACCTCCCCCACCCGCAGTTCGGCATTGCGCAACCCCAACGCCGCCAGCCGCGCCGTATTCAGCGCATGGCGCACTTCATCGGGATGCTGCAACAGCACCACCCGGGTCCGGCTATCAAGGGACGGGATCGAGGGGCAAAGGCAATGGCTTTGTGGACGCAGGCAGCGTTCGCACTGGATTCTGGACATCGGGTTCTCCTGGGGCGACGGATTTTGCCACAGCAGTCCCGGAAAGCACCCACATCCTTGTGGGCCGGTGAAGGGAAGCTAACGATTAAAGCGTTCGGCGAGGTCGTGCAGGTAGCCGGCCATGCGCTCCAGTTCCTGGCTGATTTCCGCGCCTTCGCGGGCCTGCCCGGCGCTGCGGTCGCAGAGCTGGGCGATGCGCACGATCTGCTGGTTGATGTCTTCCACCACATGGCTCTGCTGCTCGGACGCCGTGGCGATCTGCTGGCTCATGCCGGTAATCCGGCTCACCGCCTCGCGAATCCCGCCCAGCGCCTGCTGCACCGCCTCAACGCTATGCACGCTGTCGCGGGAGATCTGCTCGCCCTTGCTGGCGCTGCTCACCGCCCGGTCGGCACCGGCGCGCAAGGAGGCGATGATCTGGTGAATTTCCTCGGTAGACGCCCGGGTACGCTGGGCCAGCGAGCGCACTTCATCGGCCACCACGGCGAAGCCCCGGCCCTGCTCCCCTGCCCGGGCCGCCTCGATGGCGGCATTGAGGGCCAGCAGGTTGGTCTGCTCGGCAATCGAGGTGATCACATCCACCACGCTGCCGATGGACTGGGTCTGCTCGGCCAGGGCATTGACCGCCTGGCCGATCTCGTGGACCGCCTCGGTCATGCTGCCCATGGCCTTGAGGCTCTGCTGGGCAAGATCACTGCCCTGGCGGGTAAGCTCGTCGGCGTCAGACGCGGCGTGGGCCGTGCTCTGCACGTTGTGCGTCACTTCCTGGATGGTCGCCGCCATCTGCGCCACGGCGGTGGCCGACTGATCCGTCTCGCTGCGCTGGCGGTCGAGCATCTGCGCCTGGGAGTCAGACAGTTCCGAGGACTGCGAAGCCCGGGTTTTCACGCTGACACCGGCGTCCACCAGGCGTGTCAGCGCCGTCTGCAGGCGCGCTTCCTCGCTGATCATCGCCAGATCGAGCTGACCTTGCGGTCCGAGATTTCGGCTGTAGGTCAGGGCCACCAAGGGGCTGGTGAAGGCTTTCGGATGTTCTGCCAGGGTACGGCGGATAATCCGGTTCTGGCGGTTCTCCAGAAGAAACCAGGCGCCCAGCAAACTGGCCATGAGCAAGCCGAGGGCGGCGTACTGGGGCAAGGTCAGGTAGCCGATCACCGAGACCAGCCCGGCCAGCAGCAACGGCCAGCCATGTTCCAGTACATCCATGGCCCTGGCAGCCAGCGGTGTCGGCGAGCGTCCGGCACGTAATCGGGCGTACAAGGCCGAGGCCCGGCCGACCTGCTCGCGGGTCGGCAACGAGCGCACCGACTCATAACCACTGATCCGGCCGTTTTCGTAGATCGCCGTGACATAGGCGCTGACCCAGTAGTAATCGCCATTCTTCGCGCGGTTCTTGACCACGCCCATCCACGGCCGGCCTTCCTTGATCGTCTCCCACATATGGCCGAACACCGCCGGCGGCATATCCGGATGGCGCACGATGTTGTGGGGCTGGCCGATCAGTTCTTCGCGGGTGAAACCGCTGATGGCGACGAAGGCATCGTTGCAGTAGGTGATTCGACTGTTCAGGTCGGTGGTGGAGATCAGTCGCTGTTCCTGGGGGAAGGTTCTTTCCTGCTCGGTGACGGGCAAGTTGTTACGCATCTTGCGATCCCTGCTGATGAGAGTGTGGGAAATTTCATCACAGCAAGAAAAGGTCTAGCAGAGCATTCATCCGGGTGTAGGCAATGAGCCAGTATTTTTACCATAAGCACAAAGTATTGCTGGCCATTTGCCTTTACCCGCTGGGGGTCAATTGCGCGCGCAACAGGTCGCGGAAGGTCTGGATCAGTGGCTCGCGGCTACGGCCCCGGCGGATGATCATGGAAAATGGCGCCTGGTAACCGAAGGTCGCTGGCGACAGCACCCGCAGGTCACCCTTGTCGGCCCAGGCCTGGGCGTAGTGTTCGGGCAGGTAGCCGATGTAGGCGCCAGACAGCACCAGGATCAGTTGCGCCTCCATGCTTTCCACGGTCGCCGCACTGTGCTTGAAGCCATGCCGGGCCAGTTCCGCCTGGCTCCAGTAACCGCGCCCGACCATGCGCTGCTGGGTGATCACCTGCTCGGGAATGCGCCGCTCGTGGTACAGCGGGTGGCGGTTGCTGCAATACAGCCAGTGCTGCTCGCGGTACAGCGGCTGGTAGACCAGGCCACTCATTCGCGTGGAGAACGCACCGATGGCCAGGTCCAGGCGATTATCCTGCACGCCCAGCTGCAATTCGTAGGGACTCGACACCGACAGGTGCAGGTGCACCGCCGGGTGTTCCTGGCTGTAGGCGCCGATGGCCTCGGCCAGGGGCAAGGCGCGGTCGCCGACGGTGGAGTCGATCACGCCCAGGTTGAGGGTGCCGCGCAACTCGCCCTTGAGCGCCGCCGCATATTGCTCGAAGCCATCCAGTTCGGCGAGCAGGCGCAGGGTCTCCTGGTGGAACAGCTCGCCCTTGCTGGTCAGGCTGAATCCGCCACGGCCGCGATGGCAAAGGACGATCCCCAGCGCCCCTTCCAACTGGCTCATGTAGGTACTGATGGCCGACGTGGACAGGTTGAGGTCACGCTGGGCATTGGCGAAACCCTGGTGGCGCACCACGCTGGCAAAGATGCGCAGCAACTTCAGGTCGGGCAGGTTCGAGGCCATGGCAGGGGCGTCCGCAGGTCGGAAATCGCCACAGTCTAAACGCGCTCGGGCTAATAGTTTAGAAAAACCTGAACTAAGTATTTGCCGGTAGCGATTCTTCCCGGGCACTACCTTTTGCAGACTGCGCCGCACAGCAACTGTTCCAGGACACTTTCGGCTGGCTGGCCGGTGTCGAGAACAGATATCAACAACTAGAACAATCGAATCGATGAGGCCCGAAACCGTGGACAAGATTCTGCACCAACCACTGGGCGGCAACGAAATGCCGCGCTTCGGCGGCATCGCTACCATGCTCCGCCTTCCTCACCTGCAAAGCCCGGCCGGCCTGGACGCTGCCTTTATCGGCGTGCCGCTGGACATCGGTACCTCCCTGCGCTCCGGCACCCGCTTCGGCCCGCGGCAGATCCGCGCCGAATCGGTGATGATCCGCCCGTACAACATGGCCACCGGCGCTGCGCCGTTCGACTCGCTGTCGGTCGCCGATATCGGTGACGTGGCAATCAACACCTTCAACCTGCTCGACGCCGTGCGCATCATCGAAGAAGCCTACGACGAGATCGTCGCGCACAACGTGATCCCCCTGACCCTCGGCGGCGACCACACCATCACCCTGCCGATCCTGCGCGCCCTGCACAAGAAGCACGGCAAGATCGGCCTGGTGCATATCGATGCCCACGCCGACGTCAACGACCATATGTTCGGCGAGAAGATCGCCCACGGCACCACCTTCCGCCGCGCCGTGGAAGAAGGCCTGCTGGATTGCGATCGCGTGGTGCAGATCGGCCTGCGTGCCCAGGGCTACACCGCCGAGGACTTCAACTGGAGCCGCAAGCAGGGCTTCCGCGTGGTCCAGGCCGAAGAGTGCTGGCACAAGTCGCTGGAGCCGCTGATGGCGGAAGTCCGCGAGAAGGTCGGCGGCGGCCCGGTGTACCTGTCCTTCGATATCGACGGCATCGACCCGGCCTGGGCGCCGGGTACCGGTACCCCGGAAATCGGCGGCCTGACCACCATCCAGGCCATTGAAATCATCCGTGGTTGCCAGGACCTCGACCTGATCGGCTGCGACCTGGTGGAAGTCTCCCCACCCTACGACACCACCGGCAACACCTCGTTGCTGGGTGCCAACCTGCTCTACGAAATGCTCTGCGTGCTGCCCGGCGTAGCCCGTCGCTAACCGCCATGGCAAGGAGCGTCATGCGGCAGGAGCCATGACGGCGACCCGTTGAGCACGGGTCGCGCTACTACGAAGAAAAGACCCGTGGCGCCTTGCCGCGCCCGGGATCGATCTCACATAAAAAAGATAATTGGAGACACCCATGGCCTTGGACATATTCGTTGTACTGATATACGCCGCCGGCATGCTGTTGCTGGGCTGGTACGGCATGCGCCGCGCCAAGACCCACGAGGAATACCTGGTGGCAGGACGCAATCTGGGCCCGACCCTGTACATGGGTACCATGGCCGCCACCGTGCTGGGCGGGGCTTCCACCGTCGGCACCGTCAAGCTGGGCTATGTCCACGGCATCTCCGGTTTCTGGCTGTGCGCCGCGCTGGGCCTGGGCATCATCGCCCTCAACCTGTTCCTCGCCAAACCCCTGCTGCGCCTGCGCATCTTCACCGTGACCCAGGTGCTGGAGCGCCGCTACAACCCGATGGCGCGCCAGGCCAGTGCGGTGATCATGCTCGCCTACGCGCTGATGATCGGCGTGACCTCGACCCTGGCCATCGGCACCGTGCTGCAAGTGCTGTTCGAACTGCCGTTCTGGGCGGCGATCCTGCTCGGTGGCGGCGTGGTGGTGGTGTACTCGACCATCGGCGGCATGTGGTCGCTGACCCTGACCGATATCGTCCAGTTCGTGATCAAGACCGTGGGCCTGATGTTCGTCCTGCTGCCGATCTGCCTGTACCGCGTCGGCGGCTGGGACCAACTGGTGGCCAAGCTGCCGGAAGCCAGCTTCAGCCTGACCACCATCGGCTGGGACACCATCATCACCTACTTCCTGATCTACTTCTTCGGCATCCTGATCGGCCAGGACATCTGGCAGCGGGTGTTCACCGCCCGTGACGAGAACGTCGCCAAGTACGCCGGCACCACCGCAGGTATCTACTGCGTGATCTACGGCCTGGTCTGCGCGGTGATCGGCATGGCCGCCCATGTGCTGCTGCCGGACCTGGGCAATGCCAACAACGCCTTCGCCGCGATCGTCAAAACCGCACTGCCGGACGGCATCCGTGGCCTGGTGATCGCTGCGGCCCTGGCTGCGATGATGTCCACTGCCAGTGCTGGCTTGCTGGCGGCGTCCACCGTATTGACCGAAGACCTGCTGCCGAAGCTGCGTGGCGGCAAGCAGTCGAGCCTGGCGATCAACCGCCTGTTCACCCTGCTGACCGGTATCGCCGTGCTGGGCATTGCCCTGGTGGTGGAAGACGTGATCAGCGCCCTGACCCTGGCCTACAACCTGCTGGTGGGTGGCATGCTGGTGCCGCTGATCGGCGCGATCTACTGGAAGCGCGCAACCACTCGCGGCGCCATCGTCAGCATGAGCCTGGGCTTCGTGACCGCGCTGGCGTTCATGATCAAGGACGGGATGGATGCGAACACGCCGATCTACTACAGCCTGGCGATCGGGCTGGTCAGTTTCGTGGTGGTGAGTTTGCTGTCGCGGCCGGCGGTGAATGCGGCCAAGCTGGCTTGATGGGAAGCTGCAAGCTTTAAGCTTCAAGCTGTAAGAAAAAGCCGGCCAGTGGCACGAATGCTTTTTCTTGCAGCTTAGGGCTTACCGCTTGCAGCTCGACTCCCTCAGCGCCGCGGCTGACGCCTGCGCTTCTCTTCATCGGCAGGAATCGGTACCGGTTGCATCGGCGGGATCAGGCCCAGGGCCACCGCCAGGTCGTGGAGCCAGTTCATCATCAGGTTTTTCATAAGGTCCCCCTTGAGGGTCATCGTGGCAATCCAATAGCAACGATGTTTCCCAGTCATCATAGGACGAAATCCTACATGCCGCTTGTAGAATTCAACAGCTTTCTGATCCGGATCAAGCGCTGAGCGCCTGGCCGACGGACGGTGCTTCCCGCCCCTCCTCCTGCAAGCTCACCCAGGCATCCAGATTCGCCCCACGCATGCCACGGCGCCAGACCAGCCAGGTGGTCGCCTGGTCGAACGGCGTCTGCAAGCGATGCACCGCGACATTCTCCCGACCCGGCAAGCTGTCGAGCATCGACTGCGACATCAGCGCCACCCCGGAGCCCGCCACCACGCAGGCCAGCATGCTCGGGTAGGACTCGATCTCCATGGCCCGGCCCATGGCCGCATGGTCATGTGCGTACCAGGCTTCCAGGCGCATGCGGTAGGAACAGCCCTTGCGGAAGGTGAACACCGCCCGCCCCGCCACATCCCTCGCACTGCGCACCGGAGGATGGTCAGGCTCGGTGAGCAGGACCAGGGTTTCCTCGCACAGCGGCACACCATCCAGGCCCGCCAGCGACAGCGGGCCGTCCAGCAACGCGGCGTCGAGGCGTCCGGCCAATAAACCTTCAAGCAATTCGCCACTGGGCGCGGTCTGCACCTGCAGGTTCACCGCCGGATAAGCCTTGTGGTACCGGGCGAGCAAACCCGGCAGATGAATCGCCGCCGTGCTGTACATGCTGCCGAGAACGAATTCGCCAGCCGGCTGCCCGCCCTGCACGGCCGCGAAAGCCTCGTCATGCAGCGCCAGCATGCGCCCGGCGTAGTCCAGCAACACCTTGCCGGCCGGCGACAATTGCAGGCGCTGGCGCTCGCGATGGAACAGCTCGACACCCAGCTGATCCTCAAGCTGGCGCAGACGGGTCGAGAGGTTGGACGGCACGCGGTGCAACTGTTCGGCAGCGCGGGTCACCGAGCCGGTCTCGGCCACGGCCTGGAAAATGCGCAGTTGGCTCAGCTCCATAACCGTTCTCCAAAATCGAACAAGTCGCTCATTATTATTCAATTTTTATGAATGACAACCACCGGTAGTCTGACAGCATCGAACGCATCCTTCTGACAGGAGTACCGGACATGTCGCCCACCCTGCGCTTACTCGCCAGCTTCGTGGCCCTGATGATGGCCATGGGCATTGGCCGCTTCGCCCTCACCCCGCAACTGCCGCACCTGGTCGGCGAAGGCCAGTTGAGCCTCACCGCCGCCGGCCTGGTGGCCGCCGCCAACTACCTCGGCTATCTGCTCGGTGCGCTGGATGCGATGTTCGCCCGCCGCCCGCAGCAGGTGCGCCTGCGCCTGAACCTCGGCCTGTGGCTGTGCGTGCTGCTCACCCTGGTGTCGTACAGCGCCGACGGACTTATCAGCCATGCCCTGCTGCGCTTCGGCACCGGTGTCGCCAGCGCCTGGGTGATGGTGATGATCACCAGCCTCAGCCAGCCACTGGCGGCGCGCAGCAATCTGCCGCGACTCGGCGCACTGGTATTCGCTGGCCCAGGCCTGGGGATCATGCTGACCGGCCTGCTGGCCCTGGTGTCCAACCTCTTCGGCCTGGGCTCGGCGCCGCTGTGGCTGATCTATGCCGCCACGGCGCTGATCATGCTGCTGGCCGTGCGCCCGCTGCTCCCGCAACCTGAAGAAAGCCCGCTGCAACCCGCCAGCGGCCTGACCACCCATCCGACCCGGGGCGTCGCCCGCCTCGGCCTGATCTATGGCCTGTACGGTATCGGCTACATCATTCCGGCCACCTTCATGTCGCAGATGGCGAATGCGCGCTTCCAGGGACAGTGGATGGCCGACCTGTTCTGGCCCGGTTTCGGGCTGGCGGCGGCGATTGGCGTGATGCTGCTGAGCCTGCGTCGGCCGACGACGAACAGCACACCGCGCTGGCTGATGCTGACCCTGTGGCTGCAAGCGGCGGGTGTGTTCGCCTGCCTGATGGGCGACGGCCTCGGCCTGGCCTTGGGCGTAATCCTCTGCGGCACGCCGTTCCTGGCCTGCATGCAACTGGTGATGCAGCGCTCGCGGGAACTGGCGCCCCACTCGACGCAACGCAATGCCGGCCTGCTCACCGCCTGCTTCGCCGTCGGCCAACTGTGCGGCCCGTTGCTGGCCGCACTGAGCAATCAGTTCGCCGGCAGCCTGCAACCGGCGCTGATGGTGGCCGGCAGCGGCTTGCTCCTGGCCGGCCTGCTGACCCTGCGGCCTAACGCTGTCCCAGCATTGTGCGCAACCGCCTGCGCACCCACTGCTCGGCGCTGACCAGGACGATCCCCAGCAGCACGCAAACCGCGCCGAGGATGAAGTTCAGGCTCAGGGGCTCATCCAGCAGCAGCACACCGAAGGTCACGCCGAAGATCGGCGTGACGAAGGAGAACACCGCCAGGTTCGAGGCCAGGTATTTGCGCAGCAGCCAGAACCAGGTCAGGTAACTGAAGAACGACACCACCAAGGCCTGGAACAGCACGCTGCCGATGGCGATAGGGGTCAGGGAGACGTGGGTGATCTTGCCGCTGAACGCCGCGATCAGCAGCAGGCCGACGAAGCCCACCGCCAACTGGTAGAACAGGGTCAAGGTCGCCGGCGCCTCGGACAGCCGCGAGCAGCGCACCACCACGGTGGTCGCGCCCCAGGCCGCGCCGGCCAGCACGCCGAAGGCATCGCCCAGCAGCATCGGGCCATTGAGATCATCCAGCGACACGCCGCCGGCGAAGGCCACGGCGATCCCGCAGAACGACAGAAGGATGCCCAGCCACTGCAACGGCCGCAGGCGCTCGCTGGGCAGGCTGAAATGCAGGCCGAGGGCCGTGAAGACCGGGGCGGTGTAGAGGAACACAGACATATGCGCCGCCGAAGTGCGCAGCAGGCCCTCGGCGATAAACAGGAACTCCAGGCCGAACAACGCACCGGCCAGCAAGCCCGCGCGCCAGGTCGTCCCGACCTGCTCCCAGCCGCCGCGCCAGCACATCAGCAGGCCGACCAGCAGCGCAGAGATGCCGGAACGGGTCGCCGCCTGCATCACCGGGGCGATGTCGGCGGCGGCCCACTTCACCATGACCTGCTGGACACCCCAGATCAGGCACAGGCCCAGCATGACCTGGAAGGCGAAGGCATCGGGATTGCGACGGGTAGCGCTCATCGCGCACCCCCGAACTCTGGCAACGGCATGACTACCTCTTGGCAGCTAGGAATTGGCGCCAATTATTGATGACGGTGGTCAGGTATTACCAGATATGTCTTGCACCATTTTCAGGCAATCTGCGCTTTCGAGGCGACCTCCTCGAAGGTGGCTTCATCCAGGGCGTCGGCCTGGTCGTTGAGGACCTGGCGCGGGTGATCGTTGCCCGGGATGCTGCTATCGATCAGGCTCAGCAGGCGCGAGCCGCGTTCGGTCAGCACGTAGTTCTCGCCGTTGCCGCCTTCTTCTTCCGGGCGATCGGCGATATAGCCGCGCTCAAGGAGCACGCGTTCGTAGTCGCAGGCGCGGGTTTTCAGGTGGTCGACGTCCGGTACCGGCTCGCCGGCGGCCGCCAGTTGCGCGGCGTGCTGTTCGGCGTAGGGGCGCGGGGTGAAGTGCTGGTCGGCGCTGTTCTGCACTTCGTGGAGCAGGCGTTCGATCAGGTCCCAGTCATACACAGTGCTCATGGCAAAGGCCTCGCGTGGTGACAGTCAAGGTTGTGACCGGCCCGGTTCGCCGCGGTTCGACTGAACTTTCCCGGCGGTGCCGTCCTCAACCGGAAACCTGGACAAGGAGGCTCGACCATGAAGACCCTGATGATGCTGACCGCCACCGCCAGCCTGCTGTTCGCCCTGCCAAGCTGGGCCTGCACGCTGGAAGAAGCGACTGAGAAACGTGAGGAACTGGCCAAGGAAGTGACCCGGCTGACGGAGCAGAATCCGCAGAAGGCCAAGGAGATCAATGAGGAATTGCGCGGGATGAAGCTGGGGACCGAGTCGAAGGATCTGCCGGACAAGTGCCAGTTGATCGACAAGCGGTTGCAGGAGTTGCGGGAGGCCGAGAAGAAGACCTGATCTTGCAGTGGATTTAAGGGCCTCATCGCTGGCAAGTCAGCTCCCACAAGGATCGCGTGCACCGCTGAACCTGTGGGAGCTGGCTTGCCAGCGATAGGGCCCTCAAGGGCGACAGATTACTCGGCTGCCGGAGCCCGCTTCTTCAACGGCGCCAGACCATCAGAGCTTGCCAGCGGCGCATTAGGACGCGGCTTGGCAGTCGGCTTGCGCTTGGCCACAGCCTTCTTGTCGCCCTTCTTGTCGGTCTTTTTCTTCTTCGCCCCAGCCGCCTTGCCCGAAGCCTTGACCTTCTTCGGCCCGCTGTAGGTGCCCTTCACTTCCTTGATCACCCGGCGCTCGAAACTCTGCTTCAGGTAGCGCTCGATGCTCGACATCAGGTTCCAGTCGCCGTGGCAGATCAGCGACACCGCCAGGCCATCGGCGCCGGCACGGCCGGTACGGCCGATACGGTGCACATACTCGTCACCACTGCGCGGCATGTCGAAGTTGATCACCAGGTCCAGGCCGTCCACGTCCAGGCCACGGGCCGCCACGTCGGTGGCCACCAGCACTTTCGCGCCGCCGGTCTTGAAGCGTTCGATGGCCAGCTTGCGGTCCTTCTGGTCCTTGTCGCCGTGCAGAACGAAGGCCTTCATGTCCTTGGCCACCAGGTGACCGTAGATACGGTCGGCCATGACCCGGGTGTTGGTGAAGATAATGGCCTTTTCGTAGGTCTCGTTGGCCAGCAGCCACTGGGCGATCTGCTCTTTGTGCTGGTTGTGGTCAGCGGTGATGATCTGCTGGCGGGTGGTTTCGTTGAGCTGGCTGACGGCGTTGAGCATCAGGTGCTCGGGGTCCTTGAGGACCTTGTCGATCATCTCGCGCAGGCCGGCACCGCCGGTGGTGGCGGAGAACAGCATGGTCTGCTGGCGGTTCGGGCATTCACCGCACAGGCGCTCGACGTCTTCGGCGAAGCCCATGTCCAGCATGCGGTCGGCTTCGTCCAGCACCACCACCTGCACATGTTCCAGTTCCAGGTTGCCGGCGTTCAGTTGCTCGAGCATGCGCCCCGGGGTGCCGACGAGGATGTCCGGCACCTTGCGCAGCATGGCGGCCTGTTCCTTGAAGTCTTCACCGCCGGTGATCATGCCCGACTTGATGAAGGTGAACTGGGAGAAACGCTGGATCTCCTTGAGGGTCTGCTGCGCCAGTTCGCGGGTCGGCAGCAGGACCAGGGCGCGGATCTCGACGCGTTTCTGGTTCAGGTCGACCAGGCGGTTGAGCAGCGGCAGGACGAAGGCCGCGGTCTTGCCGCTACCGGTTTTCGCCGTCACCCGCAGGTCACGCCCTTGCAGGGCCAGGGGAATGGCCGCGGCCTGCACCGGCGTCGGCTCGACAAAGTTGAGTTCGGCGACGGCTTTGAGCAGGCGTTCGTGCAGGGCGAATTGGGAGAACACGGATGTAACCTCGGGCATGTGCAGAAATTCAGCCACATAGGGTAACGTTTTCCGCCGCCGGAGCCGAATTTCTTTTTGCCCGCAGGGTGCTCGCAAGGCTCTAATGGACCGCCTGTTTTCCCCCTTTCACGAGATTTTCCATCCCTCATGGCTATTCAACAGTTCTGGCAAGACGCCCTCGACCTCTGGGGCACCCTCGACCAGCACCCCTTGCTGCACGCCGGTATCGGCCTGGTCGTGCTGTTGCTCGTCGCCCTGCTGATGGGCCGGGTGGCGCGCTTCGTCATCCTCCACGCGGTCAAGCTGCTCAGCCGACAGCCGGCATTGCACTGGCTCAAGGACCTGCTGCAAAACAAGGTGTTCCACCGCCTGGCGCAGATCACCCCGTCGCTGGTGGTGCAGTTCGGCCTCAAGCTGGTGCCGGAACTGAGCGTCACCAGCCAGCATTTCCTCGGCAACCTGGCGCTGGCCTTCACCATCCTGTTCCTGCTGTTCGCCGTCGCCGCGCTACTCGATGCCCTGCTGGACATCTATGCACGCACCGAACACGCGCGGACCCGCTCGATCAAGGGTTATGTGCAACTGGCGAAGATGGTGTTGTACGTATTCGGCGCGATCATCATCGTCGCCACCCTGATCGACCGCTCGCCGCTGTTGCTGCTGTCCGGTCTGGGTGCCATGTCGGCGGTGATCCTGTTGGTCTACAAGGACACCCTGCTGTCCTTCGTCGCCAGCGTACAGCTGACCAGCAACGACATGCTGCGGGTCGGCGACTGGATCGAGATGCCCCAGGTCGGGGCTGATGGCGATGTGGTGGATATCACCCTGCACACGGTCAAGGTGCAGAACTTCGACAAGACCATCGTCTCCATCCCCACCTGGCGCCTGATGAGCGAATCCTTCCGCAACTGGCGCGGCATGCAGCAATCCGGCGGACGGCGGATCAAGCGCAGCCTGTTCATCGATGCCGGCGGCGTACGCTTCCTCACCGCCGAAGAACAGCACCGCCTCAGCGATGTGCGCCTGCTCAAGGACTACCTCGCGCAAAAGCGCAACGAACTGCACACCTGGAACGAATCCCAGGGCCAGGTCGCCGAGCTCTCGGCCAACCGCCGCAAGCTGACCAACATCGGCACCTTCCGCGCCTTCGCCCTCGCCTACCTGAAGAACCACCCCGACGTGCAGCAGGGCATGACCTGCATGGTCCGGCAGATGCAGACCACCGCCGAAGGTGTGCCGCTGGAGATCTACTGCTTTACGCGGACCACGGTGTGGGCGGAGTACGAGCGGATTCAGGGGGATATTTTCGATTATCTGCTCGCGGTGTTGCCGGAGTTTGGGTTGGCGTTGTATCAGCAGCCTAGTGGGAGTGATTTGCGGGCGGGGTTGGCTGGGCGGCCTGTGGCGCCGGTGGAGCGGCGGGTGGGTGAGATGAGTGAGGTTTGAGAGGTTCGCAACTGCCAAATGCACCAGCGTCTGCCGTGCTCGAAACGAGCGCGGCATGCACTAGCGAGAAGCATTGGAGGGCTTATGGCCGGCCTGATAAAAGCGTCACGTTCTGACAGCAAAGGCGACTTTGCAGCCAGGGTGCTGGATCGCTACAGCTCGAAAGAAGCTGTGAGCACGTTTGCGCGTGAGCTATTCCGGACGGAGGACTCGGCATCCATCAATGAGCGTTTTGCCAAGGCCAGTCGTAAAGTCTCGGCATATTGAACAGCGGAGTGCACTCCATCCCCTGCTCTGCGGCCCCCTGCGCAAGACGCAAGAAATAAACGGTTTCATGCGATACAGGTCACAGTATCGGCGTAGTGCATCAGCATCGTAACCCTTGTCGGGCATAAACCAGCGGCAGCGTTTTCGAGGTCGGCCGCGTTGCTCGTCGGGATGCAGACATCGTCCGGCAATGGCTCTGCGTAGCTGATATCACTAGCTTGACCGCCAGAAAGCAGTGAACAGCAGTTGAATCGATCATTTCAGGTCTGCAGGTCGAGGAGCCCTTGATCATTGAGCTTCAGATGCAGTCGCTTGAGCATCTGCTCGAAGGTTCCCCTGTTTCGCCAAAGCCGGAAGCGGTGATAAACCGTTCGCCAGGGCCCAAAGCACTCGGGCATGTCGCGCCAGGGAGCACCGGAGCGCAGCAACCACAGCACGCCATCGAGCATCAGGCGATCACTTGATCGCGGCCTGCCTCTTGTGTGGGTTGAGGTGAACAGATCTGCGACCAGGTTCCATGCTTCTTCCCAAAGTTCGTAGCGCTTAGCCATCACAGGATTCCTTTCCATAGATGGCTGAAAACCTTAAAAAATCTCAGCGTTCGCGGCACTGAAGTTCGGTTTCGCTCAATTTCAGACAGAACCAGGGACTCTGAAGGACGGTGATCAGCGACTGGATACGAAATAGGCGGGAGACAATCAGCATGGCCGGGCCGGATGCTGAGATTAGACATTCGACCCTCTACTGGCGTAGAGGATCGAATGTCTAGAACAAGAGCTGATCGAGCTATCAGGCGATAGCTTTTTTAACAGCACGTTCGATGTAAGGCCGACCTGCGTCCATGGCGTCACGCAGACCTTTTTCAAGAGCCTTCTGACGCTGCGCTTCCGAGATAATTTCAATCCCGACCGGGCCGTTGAAGCCCGTTTTGTAGATGGCCGCGAGGAAACCATCGATGTCGAAGGAGCCTTGGCCTGGCAGGATACGGCGGTTCAAGGTGTCGAACCAGATATCGCGCTCTACTTCTGCAGCAGCGTCGTTGATCTCGATCGACACGATCATCTCACCTGGAAGTGCGGCGATGTCGGCATGAGGAATGTTGTTACGCTCCATGTGCCAGATATCCAGGAGCAGGCCGCCTTTTTTGACACCTGCAGCCTCTACCACTGCGCGGCTTTCCTTAACGGTAGCCAGGTTAGTGAACGGCATTACCTCGATACCTACTGGCAAGCCGCGCTTTTCAGCATCGGCACAGAGGCCTGCGAAACTTTCAGCCATCTGCTCGATATTCAGTTCCTTGGACTGGAAATCGCCAGAGACTTTCAAGTGATGGGCGCCTAGCGCTTCACCTGCCTCCAGAAGGATGGCCCGCTGACGATCCGACTCAACTCGACGCTCGCCTGTTGCGAACCAGTCAGTCAGGATCTCGACCTCAAGATCTACGATGCCGTTACCTTTCAGGATTCGGCTTAGCTCGGCATAACCAATGGTGTCACGCGCAGCAACCAAATCATCGAGAACAAGGCCTGCGCCCGCATAGCCGAGCTTGCCGGCCATCTCGTAACGTTCCTTGAAGCTACGCGAGGACGCCTCAGCCCCACAACCTGGGAAGCGATCGCCGGCGATAGTCCAGTAGCTTGCGATGATATTTGTCATAGTTCTCTCCGTTTCGGATTGTGATACAACTTGATCCGCATTTCAGATCGATTAAGAGTTCCCAGTGTCCATGCCGCATTCAAAGCCGCAGAGCCTTTATAAGGCTATGACACACAATTGTTCGTCTCGCTAAAAGTTAAATGCTAGGGAGAAGCCTAGCCGCGTGCTTTCAGTTAGCGTGCACTCGGTAATCTACTTGATGACGAGCGATGCGCATTCCTTCTAGGTCACGCCGTATATCCAGGTGACGAGGATGTTCGGCGTATGCGTTCAGCGCTTCGACAGAATGGAAAACTGAATAGAGTACGACATCACAGGCGTAGCTAATCCGGCTTTCATCAATCCCAACTTCTAGTTCAACTAATCCAGGAATCTGACCCACCAGCGATTCGAATTTACGCTTGACGAGCTGCGCCGCTTCCGAACGCTCATGCTCGTTCTCGCCTTGAACGTTCCACATCACAATGTGTTTAATCATTTTGCTCCTCCCTTTCGCGAGCGCACTCATCGTAAGCGCACAATTCGCGGAGCGAAACGTTGATTCTGGGAAACTCTTTTTCAGTTTTGCGGCACGTATAAAAAGGCGGCCTACTCTCTCTTTTTCAGACCAGACGACCTTTTAAAGCGTTACAGCAAACTGGCAAGTCAACTGCCCGAAGGAACATCACTCACGTAAGCTGCCCTTCGGGATCAGTCCAGTGTGGACATCAACCTGCGGAATAGCCGCCGTCGACCATAAGCTCTACGCCTGTAATACCGCTTGCAGCATCCGATGCAAGGAATGCCACGGTGTCCGCAATTTCGTGGGTTTCCATCAGACGCCCGACGGGCATGTCATCCAGCCACTGCGCCATGAAACCAGGCTGACTATCGCCTGAAGCGTGGAGCATTTTGGTCTTGGTGTAAGCCGGCGCAACGGCATTTACCCGCACTCCGGTTCTTGCCCATTCGATTGCCAAATTGCGGCACATCCGAGATACCGCAGCCTTGGATACGTCATATCCGATGTGAATTTCTGGTCGAACGGCGGTAACGGCACAGATGGACGTAATGCCAATGATGTTACCGCTGCCCTGCTTCAGCATTTGGCGCCCGGCGGCACGCATCGCGTAGAACGTACCATCTAGGTTGATGGCCATCACTCTGCGCCAGGTAGCATCATCATGATCAACAGTGGTGGACTGGTAGGAAATCCCAGCGTTGGCGACCAGGATATCGAGCTTGCCGTGACGACTGACAGTCTCAGCCACGACAGAGTCGACAGCAGCGCTGTCAGTCACATCAGCGACGATCCAGTCGACGCTCGCACCGATCGATGCAGCTACCTCAGCTACGTGGTGGCTGACGTCGGTCAGCACCACCTTCGCTCCCATTTGAGCCAGGCTCAGTGCAATGGCTTCACCCATGCCACCGGCGCCGCCAGTTACCAGTGCCACCTTACCATCGAGACGCAGGCGATCAGGAAGTGTATTCGACATCTCTATTACCCTTTTATTGTTGGTTATTAGCTGCGCGGAGTGCCGCCACTGATGCGTGCAATGATGAGAGCTATAAGGATGATCGCGCCGAAGCAAGCATCAATCCAGAATGCCGCGATCTGGGCGAGAGTCAGAACATTCTGCAGGATGCCGAGCATCAGAACGCCGGTCAGTGCACCAATCAAACGTCCTTGGCCACCGTTCAGGCTAATGCCACCGATTACCGCTGCAGCGAACACGTAGAAGATCATGTTCTGACCTTGGCTAGCGACGACCGAGGCGATACGGCCAGTCAGCATCAAGCCAGCCAGAGCGGCCAGAAGCCCACCGATGATGAAAGCCGCCCACACCATACGATCAACCGGGATACCAGCTACCCGAGCTGCCTGAGGGTTACCGCCGATAGCGTAGAAGTTACGACCGATGCGGTGATAGCGAAGGAACAGACCAAACGCGATGTAGAGCAGGCCTGCAATCCAGATCGAGACGGGCAGACCGAACCACTTGCTGTTACCCAGGTAAAGGAATTCATCCGGCAGGCCGTAGAGAGTTTGGCCATTGGTCATGCCAACGGTCATACCACGGAGCAGGATCAGCATTGCCAGGGTGGTGATGAACGCGTTTAGGCCAAGACGCACGATCAAGAAGCCGTTGATCAAGCCGACCAACGCACCAATGGAGAACACCACCAGAATCCCAGCCCAGCCTGGAATACCCAGTCCGGAACCACCGATGGTCGTGTCGCTCAGCATCAGCCAAGCTGCAACCATGGGCGCAATACCGACAGTCGATTCCATGGACAGGTCGAACCTGCCTGCGATCAGAATGAGCGCCTGGGCGATGACAATGATCGACAACTCAGAAGACTGTTGAAGAATGTTGATCAGGTTGCTAGGCCGAAGGAAGGCATCACTGACGGACGCACCGACGATGCAAAGGAGAATGATCACAGGAACCAAGGCAAGCTCGCGCAAGCCCAAACGTCGCACGCAACCACCACCCTGATTGCCCTCAGGCTTGGCTGCCACCATGTTCATATTTGCTGCTTTCATTTCTCACCTCCCAAACCTTCGATGGCTGCGACCATTTGATGATCGTTCCAGCCCCGCTTGATACTTGTAGTAATGGCACCGTGGAAGATGACCTCCACACGGTCGCAGATTGAAAGTTCGTCCAGCTCGTCCGAACAAACGAGTACGGCCAGCCCATCCTTTTGGGCCCGAGCAATTACATCGAAGAGCGCATTCTTCGACGCAATATCCACGCCTTGAGTTGGCGAAACCACGACGAGCAGCTTTGGCTTGTCAATGAGCGCACGCGCCATAATGCCCTTCTGCTGATTGCCGCCGCTCAGCTCTCCGATTGGCTGAAGCTGGCCTGCAGAAACGATTGCAAAATCGCGAATCTGCTCTGCGGCAGCCTCTGCCTGGCGACTAGGCAGCACGAAACCTGCCGGGCCGAGCCGATCATTGATTGCAATAGTGATGTTCTCGGCAATGGAGAGCTGCGGCAGTATTCCTTCCTCATGCCGATCACGAGGAACGTATCCAACACCTGCTTTACGCATGCGTCTTACGTTGCCTACTGGCAAATCCTGGCCATCAAGAAGCACCGTCCCGCTATCAGGCACTCTCAATCCAGCGAGAATTTCAGCGATCTTTTCCTTGCCTGAACCGGCAAGACCAGCGATACCGACGCACTCGCCTTTACGGATGCAGAGATCGATGCCCTTCAGTTCGCCTTCGATGGACAGCCCTTTGATTTCCAGCCCCTGGCCCGGAGTATCTTCAAAGGTCACCTCGCTCGTGTTACAACGGCGAGACGAGACCGCAGCGCCCACCATTGCCTCTACCAAAGCAGGACGGGGCAGCTCTGACAACGCGCAGTCAGCAACTTTTTTGCCGTCTCGAAGCACCGTCACGCTATCGCAAATCTCATAGATTTCTTCGAGATGGTGCGAGATGTAGCAGAAGGTCACACCGTCATCACGTAAGGCATTGATGCTATCGAACAGTCGGCTTACCTCACGGCGCTCCAACTCTGCGGTCGGCTCGTCGAGGATGATGAAGCGGCTGCCCTGGGCCAGCGCTCGAGCGATCTCCATGATCTGACGCTCCTCCACAGTCACGTCAGAGGCGAGTTTGTCTGGGGACAGATTCAGACCCCATTGCTCAAGGATCGTGGCAGCTTGCTCACGCATCCCTTTCCAGTCGATCAAGCCAAAGCCATTACGCGGATGCGAGTTCAGAAACAGATTCTCAGCAACAGTAAGCTGAGGAATCACCGTCCAACGCTGATAAACACAAGCGACGTGTTTCTGCCAGGCACGACGGTCACTGGTACGCGGGGCGGGCTGTCCCTGGAACGAAACTGACCCGCTTGACGGCGCGTGAATGCCGGTCAAACAACCGATCAGCGTCGACTTACCTGCACCGTTCCTACCTACCAACGCGCGGCTTTCACCGGCATTAATCTGCATGTTGATGCCATGGAGAATCTCCACGGAGCCGAAGCTTTTTCGAAGATCATGGGTGGCGACAATAATATTGTCGGATGCACGTTCGGATGTCGCCGAAGCGACTACAGCGGCAGAAGTCATCTGCAGCCCTCCTTTTGTTTTTGTTATGGCCGGAGGTGGGTAACGCCCCACCACCGGTGGACTTGAGTTACTGTGCCGCGTTGCCCCAGAGCGCCTTGTCATCGACATTATCTGGAGTCACCAAGGGCGCCGACAGGAAATCGACTGGGTTTCCGTCCTGCATCACGATTGTGCTGTTGTGATTAGTCGGCCCTGGAGAAAAGGTTTCCTTCGCGATTGCGCGCTTCAGGTACTCGACCCCGTGTGTGGCATAGCCGTTGAGAGGCTGGGCCACAATCGCATCTAGGTAGCCAGCACGCATCTGCTGTAGGGCATAAGGAGTGCCGTCAATACTCACCGCAACCACATGGCCATCCTGTCCGCGCGGCTTGAGCTTGCCCACGGCCTTGAGTGCGTTCAGCACACTGTTGAGCATGACGGAGTCGCTTTGCAGATAGATCGCTGCAAGATCCGGGGTCGAACCGAGAACTGTTTGAGTGGCGGTAGCGGTCTTGTCTGCTCGCCAGTTCGTAGGCTGCTCGATGATTTCCACTGAGGGAAACTTCTGTGCCATGCAGTCGCTAAAACCTTTGGTTCGTTCACGACCATTGGTTGTAGCCTGGTCACCCAAGAGCGAGAGCACCTTGCCCTTCCCTCCAATGGCCGCCCCCAGTTGCTCGCATGCCATGCGCCCCATCATCACGTTGTCAGCGCGCACAATCATGGCCACCTTACCGCCGGCAGGAGCCATGTCGATGGCGACAACAGGGATTTCCGACGATTCCGCAGCCTTCAATGCTGGAATGATCGCCCGGCTATCAGTGGGGTTAACCAGGATGCCGTTCGCGCCGCTGGCAATAAGGTTCTGCATGTCGGAAATTTGCTTGCCCGCATCACCGTTCGCATTGGTAGCCGGCATAGTCTCCAGGCCTGCCCCTTTCGCTTCGGCGAGCGCCTTTTTGACCAAAACCGCTTGGAAAGGATCGGTAAGGAAGCCAGCACTGTATCCAACCCTCTGCGCCTCTTCGGCAACGGCACTGCAGATGGTTCCGGCAGAAATACACACACCTACGGCCACAGCCAAATAGGATTTCATTTCGCGTCTCCTCGATGAGCCTTATTGTTTCTTTTATTAAACTATCGAAACGGATTTCTTTCGCTACAAGCGCGACTTTATTCCGGAGCTCCTTGGCTCCTGCCACTCCCACTACGGCTAACTATTTCACTAGCATGCCAGCGCCTTCCTAGGCTCATCTGTGAATCTGAAGCTCTGAACCATCATTACCCAGTCTCTCCCAGAGATAAACTGGGGAAACTGGCAATCTTATTTTCACTGGCTGAAAAAGTGACGAAGGGCTTCGATGCCCAGCTCTACGAAATCGACAATAAAATCGGCGCCCACATGGCCAACCCACGCTAAAACAAGGGTGAAATAGTTGCCTAGCTAAGCAACTTCCTTGCTTTATGGCTGCATATGGAAAACTCGCTTCCCGGAATGAAAAAATGCTGCTCTCAGACGCCTGCGGATAGTCAGAGAGTTCTCTGAGCCATCTCACGACATTCGAAAGCAGCATTTACATAAACACGGCAGCCCATAGGTACCGATTGGAATCGGTAAGTGTCTTACGCTGCGCGCACAGGGTTGAGGATAAAATCAAATTCCAGAGTATAGAAGGCGGTTTCATAGAGGTTACCATCCGGCGCAATACCAGCCTCATGACGCACCCACTCAGCGACCAGCGATGAGCGCACACCGAACACCGCATCAGAATCGAGGTACTGACAGCCCTCTTTGAACACATGAGTTACGAGCCTCTCGTATCCTTCAGCAGTAATCATGAAATGAAGGTGCGCCGGCCTCCATGGATGGCGGTTCAATGCCTGCAGCATTTGACCGACTGGGCCGTCGTGCGGGATTGGGTAAGCCTGGGGAACGATAGTCTTGAAGTTGAACGCACCGTGGTCGTCGGCCTGCAGCACCGCACGCCCCTGGTGCTCTGCCATTTCAGGGTTCTGCACATCGTAGAAGCCCTCGTCATCCGCCTGCCAGACTTCGAGAATGGCATGAGGAATTTCAGCACCATCAATGCTCTTCACCGTACCCGATACGAACCATGGCGAGCCGGACAGACCGTTGCTGATGTCAGCACCAAGATCGTAACGAGGGGCGTCCTGGACATGGAACGGCCCAAATACTGTCGCTTCGGTGCAGCCCATCGGTTTGCGATGGTTCTGAGCTGTCACCAAGGTAGACAACCCGAGCGTATCCGAGAGCAGGATGAATTCTTGCCTGGTTGGGCTACACATCTGACCAACGCGAGTGAGGAAGTCGATGCCGTAGTCCCACTCCTCTTCAGTCAGCTGAACCTCTCGAGCGAATGAATGGAGATGCTGTACCAGCGAGGTCATGACCTGGTGTAGCCGTGGATTGGGCGTATCTGCATTCCGCGCAATCACAGCCTGGGTCACCGTTTTTTCGTCAAGGTTGCGCATAAATCCCTCACCTTATATTTTCTTATTTAATTGATTATCACGGCCAAGCAGACCGCATCTCGATACCTTTAAATTATCGAGACCGTACATTAATGAGAACAACAAAAGTGAAATAGAATTTTCCTGAAATGGAAAACTCAATCTCAATAAAGCTAGTACACTGTCATCAAGAAAAGATTCAGCCTCACCCTTTGTCAACCTCTGCTCTACTCTGAGCGGAGCGGGCAGCTATTTATCAACCTCTCACGGCCTGACAGACTGAGCTCACTGCCCTCGCTGTCAAAGGCGAAACTATAAGAAAAATAGTTTAATCGAGAGGATACATAATGGATCGGCTCACTGAGTTAGAGCTATTTGTCCACACTGCCGAACTCGGAACCCTTAGCAAGGCCGCCGAACTCCTCAATATTTCCAACGCTTCGTCAAGTCGACACCTGGCCGCCCTCGAAGAGCGCCTGAATGTTCGCCTGATTGATCGAAACACACGTAGATTGTCGCTGACGCCGTCTGGCCATGAGTTCTATCACCGCTGCAAAACACTGCTATCAGATCTCAAGGAAGCGGAATCATCCCTCACAGTAGCCTCTGCCGACCCAAGCGGCACCTTAACCATCACCGCATCGATTTCCTTCGCAATGCTCAACCTTGCGCCGCTTATCCCTAAGTTCCGCAAGCGGTACCCGATGATCAAGATCAAACTACTGGGCGCAAATCGATACTATGACATTATGGATTCAGAGGTGGATCTCGCTATCCGCACGCGTGAATTCGAGCCTGACTCAAATCTGAGCATACGGCGACTAGCTGAAACTCGACGTGTTCTGGCAGCTTCTCCTGGTTACCTTCATCAAAGAGGCACACCGAAAACCGTAGAAGATCTGGCTCGCCATGACATGTTGCTCTATAGCCATGCCAATCAACCCCGACAACTTAATTTCCAGCGCGGGGAAGAAACCGCATCTATCTCCATTGACCCCATCCTCGAAACGAACGATGGACAAATCGTGCGAGCTGCAGCTCTGGCTGGTACCGGCATACTTGTACAGCCCATGTACATTATCTACGACGATTTGATTTCAGGGCGGCTAGTGCCAGTCCTAGATGACTGGCACCTTCCGAAGCTCACAATCAATATTGCGTTTCAGGACAAGCGTTACATGCCCGCTAGAACCAGGCTATTCATTGACTTCCTAGTGGAAGAGTTTGAACAGCAGCAATACCAACATTACTGGACTCGCTGAGACCTTAGCTCGGGCGATTACCCTCGAATGCATTTTGCAGCAGTTCGCGAATAGCCACACGCTCGATTGGGCGAGGGTTCCAGTAAGGATTAGACAGCGCAATGTCCGTGGCCTTGTCCAAGTCAGCCTCAGTCAACCCCAGCTCGCGCAAGGTCAGCGGCGCGCCCAACGATTCGGCAAGGTCGAACAGTGCGGCGCCGGCTGATTTGGATTCATCACCCAAGGCGCGACTGATGCGCATAGCAGCCTCAGGCGCCGCTTCAGCGTTGTAAGCGATGGCGTGCGGCAGAACGACAGTGTGGGTTTGAGCGTGAGGAAGATTGAAGCTTCCGCCCAGGGTATGGCAGAGCTTGTGATGCAAAGCCATGCCTACGTTGCCAAGAACAGTTCCGCACAGCCAAGCGCCATAAAGGCAGTCACTGCGGGCACCAATGTCCTTGGGGTCTTCCACAACGCTACGCAGACCGTCAGCGAGTGCACGAATACCCTCTTCAGCGAGTAGCGACATGACAGGATTGCCGTCTTTCGCATACAAGCCTTCAGCCGCATGCGCGATCGCATTGATACCGCTCGTCACCGACATCCCCACCGGCAGAGATACGGTGAGATCCGGATCGTAAATGACGGTACGTGGCAGAACACGGGGATCCTTGCCAGTGGTTTTGAGCCCTGCCTCAGTAATACCATAGACAGGCGTCATCTCAGAGCCGGCATAGGTCGTAGGGATAGCCAAGATCGGCAGCCCAGAGTCCAACGCAATTGCCTTACCAAGACCAGTTGTAGAACCGCCACCGATTGCGATAGCGCAGTCAGCGTCCAGTTGACGAGCCACCTCACGAGCTTCCCGGGCCGTTTCGATAGGCACGTGCATGACGGCCTTGTCGAAGATACCTGCCGCTCGCGCGCCCAGCAGGTCTGCAATGCGTTGGGCCTGATCACGCTGATCCGGCGTCGAGAGAATCAACGCCCGCCGAGCGCCCAGCTTATCGATTTCAGCTTCGAGTTGTTGAATCGAACCCTGGCCAAAAACTACTCGACCAGGCTGAGAGACGTAGGTGAAGTCTTTAATACTCACAATGAACTCCTGCTTAAAAACGTATCAGGCAATTGGCGTAGGCTGGTAGGCGTACAACTTCCATTGCTCACCGGAGCGCACCCAGACAGCGAGACATTTGTTACGCAGATTCTTCCGCACACCACCAGCAGTGATTTCTGCATTCATCTCACCGATAACCAGAACCGTATCACCCAAAACGCGAATAGACTCAATGGGATGCTCCACTTTATGGTAGGTGTAGTACCCGTCGTAGCATTTCTTCAAATACGAATCCAGGGTATCAACAACACCATTCGAGTGGGCATAGGACAGCTCTGGATGTGAAATCCTTTCGAACACCTTGAAGTCAGATGCAACAATAGCGGCGTACCGCTCGTCCTCCAGAGAACGAATCACTCCTTCGATGTCACGCTCATTAGTCATAAGTAGTCTCTTTTCAGATCTTCGAATCGCGCTATATTTGCTAACCAAATTAGCAACGCTCTAGCTCCATTCAGCCTATCCGTATCGATACCTCCAATACATACAGGTAGCGGAAAACTGAATTCCGCCGACGAAAGAATCTTTAAAACGATCTTTTTTCCAATCAGGGAAAAGTGTTTTCTAGAATTGGGCTTCCATCTCCCGCCCCAGCATTCTTACTATTTGCCCATCGCTACTACGTGCCACAAAAACAAATCGCACCACTGGAGTCTGTAATGAGCAAGCAAAACATCGAACTGTTGGCCTCCTACTTCACCCTGGCGGGTGATGTCTATCCATTCGGCCCAACGGAGATCAGCCCATTCACTCTGCAACAGCGTGCAGAAGCGGCCGCCAAGGCCGGTTTCAAGGGCCTCGGGCTGATCCATCAAGATCTGCTGGCTACCGCTGATAAAATCGGCTATCCAACGATCAAGAAAATCATGCAAGACAACGGCATGAAACACTTGGAGTTGGAGTTCTTGGTGGACTGGTACCTTGACGGTGATCGCCGCAAAGCCTCTGATAAGTTCCGCGAAGAGATCCTGGACGCTGCCGAAGCGATTGGCTGCCGCAGCGTAAAAATCGCTCCTGGTCTGCATGACACCACACCAGCAGACATTCCTCGCATGGCTGAAGCCTTTGCCGGCGTTTGCGCCGATGCCGCCAAGCGTGGCGTGAACATCGTCATCGAAATCATGCCATTCAGCAACGTAGCCACCATCGACACCGGTCTTGCGATCGTGCAATCGGCTGATCAGCCGAACGGCGGCCTGCTGCTGGACACCTGGCACATCGCTCGTGGTGGCATGGATTACTCCGAGATCGCCAAGATCCCGAGCCACTTCATCAAGTCCATTGAACTCGACGATGCAGCCGCAGAGATTGAGGGCTCGCTGTGGGAAGACACCATTTACAACCGCAAACTCTGCGGTGAGGGTGCCCTGAACCCGGCAGCCTTCATCAAAGCCGTCCAAGATGTTGGCTACAAAGGGCCATACGGCGTGGAAATTCTTTCCAAAACCTACCGCAAGCTTCCACTGGAAGAGATGGCTCGTCGCTCGTTTGAAACCACAATGGCTCAGTTCCAGGCGGACTGATCGCCTACCCCTTATCTACTGCAGTCGGGCAGTCGACTGCAGTAGATCACGCCACAGAGCATGGAGGGTTTGGATGCGCCTTCCCTTCCGTTGGCCAGCTCTTGTGACGTAAATTGCTGGGCTCGTGGGCTAGCCCAGCGTAAGTGCATTTAGGTCGACGTCCCCGTCGACCTTTTTTTCCAACAGCGATTCACCCCATCTCCCCTCGCTCAGCTCGAACGACCAGCTCGTCAACAACGTGCCGTACCTTGGGTAGCAAGTGCCTAGTCTTTGGCCAAACAACGTTGATCTCAACAGGCTTGGCGCTAAACGACTCGAGAACTGAGACTAGTCGACCACTCTTCAGGTGGTCGATCACTAATGATTCAGGCATTTGGCAGAACCCCATACCCGCAAGAGCCATGGCGACAATGGCATCTCCATCACCCACCTCATGGGTCGCCGGCGGTGCAATCCTGATTAACTGACCGTCTTCATCGATGCCGACCCAGCCAAGTGGCTGGCCGCGCCTAAACCCCACGATGCAACAGTGCTCATACAGTCTCTCCAGGGTTTTAGGCTCCCCATAACGCTGGATATAGCTTGGGGAAGCACAGATGACTTGTCGTTGAGTCGTCAATCGCCTAGCCACCAACCCACTCGAGTCTTTCAACTCACCGAACCGAATCAGCAGGTCGATACCTTCCTCAATCGGATCGATCAAGTAGTCAGTGAAAGACATCGTGAGGTGCAACTCCGGATTCTTTTTAACGATATCCAAGAGCACTGGCAGCACAATACTTCGCCCATATGCAGCTGGCAGATCGATCCGCAGGCGACCGCTGGGCGTCTTCTGCCTACTACTGAGTGCCGCCTCTGCCTCCATGATTTCATCCACTGCATTCGCACAGCTGGCGAAATAGGCTTCGCCATCCACCGTTAAACCCAGGCGCCGGGTTGTGCGATGAAACAGCTTGCACCCCAAGCGATCTTCAAGTTTGGCGATGCTCTTCCCCACCGCTGATTTAGTGATTCCAAGCCGATCGGCGGCGATCGTGAAGCTACCGGCGCGTGCCGCCGTGACGAAGATCGTGACTCCGCTCAGTGATTGATCGATTTGAGCCATTGTGGAATCCCTTTCTACTTACCCTGAAAAAAACGCACTTAGGACACCAATGGTATACCAAAAACTGCGCTGACAACCACAGCAGTTCGTTTAACGGTAGAGCTGATCTCTACACTAAGGGGATCTTTAGCCTGTTTATCTCCATTTCAGCTATTGAGAGACTTGAGGATACGACGCTTGCGTTTTATTTCAGCATGGAGACTTTATGACTGCTCTCTCGGTACTGGATCTCGTACCTATCAACTCCGGAAGCACCCTGGCCGAAACCTATCAAAACTCCCTCAGGCTCGCTCAGCACGCGGAGCAGCATGGGTACAAGCGGTACTGGCTCGCTGAACACCACAACATGACGGGGATCGGTTCATCCTCGACAACGCTGCTGATGGGCCACTTGGCGGCTAATACAAAATCGATCCGCATCGGTTCTGGAGGCATCATGCTGCCGAACCACTCCCCTCTGATCGTAGCCGAACAGTTCGGCACACTCGACACCCTCTTCCCAGGGCGCATCGATCTCGGTGTGGGTAGAGCACCTGGAGCTGATAGCGCAACAATGAGAGCCCTGAGGCGCTCCGAGTTACCCACTGCCGATCAGTTCCCGAATGACGTCGTCGAATTGCTGGGCTACTTCGCTGACGACGGTCAACAACCCGTTCGCGCGGTTCCAGGCGCAGGGCAAGCAATACCGGTATGGGTATTAGGCTCAAGCACCTTCGGCGCCCGGCTGGCTGCAGAGCTAGGGCTGCCGTACGCCTTTGCTTCGCATTTTGCGCCTAGATTGCTGAACGAGGCGATCGCCGTTTACCGTTCCCATTTCCGGCCGTCTCGCCACCTGGATAAGCCTTACGTGATGGCGGGTATCAACGTGTTCGCTGCGGACACCCGAGCAGAGGCGGAGTTTATTGCAAGCTCGCACCGTAAATGGGTTGGCAATCTGCATAGTGGTGCTCCAACGCTTCTTCCCGAACCTGTCGAGGGCTACATGGAGTCGATCCCAACGCCACTACGACGCGGCCTAGAACAAGAGCTCGCCTACACCGCAATTGGTACCCCACAGGATGTCCGCAAGTATCTGTTGGAGTTCCTGGACATGACCGGCGCCGATGAACTCATGGTCGATGCACGGATTTACGACCCCAAAGCACGGCGCCGGTCGTATCAACTCGCCGCAGAATCCATCGCGGATCAGCTCACCAACTGATACGCACAGCGCCGCGCAGAACCTTGTCACAAACGCTTTTCGACTCATCTGGGAGAGCCGATGAAAAAGGACACTGGCTATACGGCCACAGCAAAATGGCTTCATTGGGGCATGGCCGCCATTTGGATCATCGCCTGGGCAATCGGAATACTGGCTACGCATTGGCGCGATGAGTTCAACCCAAGTCACGGCCTAACATTCCTGCACAAAGCCTTGGCGAGCACCCTACTATTTCTGGTGGTACTCAGAATTGCTTGGCGCTTGACTCATCCCGCGCCTACGTTCCCGGACACGATGTCATCGGCAATGAAGCGCTTGGCAAATGTAGGCCACCTCGCACTTTACGCGGTGGCGCTAATAGCACTGCCCATCTCTGGCTGGTATTGGAGTTCGGTCGCCGGCAAACCGATCATGGTCGCGGGCCTCTTCGAACTGTTGCCCCTTCGGGATCCCGACCAAAGTCTGTATGACTTAGCCAAGGGGATCCATACGTACACAGCATGGGCATGCGGCATCTTGATAGCGGGCCATGCCCTTATCGCTTTCAAGCACCATTTCATAGAACGAGACACCGTCCTCAAAGGCATGCTGCCAGGTCGCAATTAGCTACGGCCAGCAGGGAGCCCGTCTGCGGGGCTCCCGTCGATTCAGATCTGATTTGGCTGAATGACGCACCGCAGTCGCTCCACGGAAAGCAGGTCTAACACATCCAAAGAGGAACTTTACTCTACACAATGGGTACCAATCGTGCCTTTATCGACTCTTAAGCAACTGGCAAAGTAGTGGCCTGCTTGTAACACCTCTCACGGCTATTTACAGCCGCAAAAATAAAACGGCGAACCGCATCGCCGTCATCCATAAGCCGCGCTACAGCCGGCGCTAAATCTAACCATACTCACGATCTTAAGGATCAAGACTATGCCTCTTGCTATCTGGGCGCTGGCCCTCGGTGCCTTCGGTATCGGCACGACAGAATTCGTAATCGCTGGACTGCTGACCCAAGTCGCCACTGACTTCAACATCACCATCCCCGAAGCCGGCAACCTCGCTACCGTCTACGCTCTTGGCGTTTTCGTAGGCGCACCTTTGCTGATCATCCTTGGCGCACGAATCCCAAGAAAAGGCATGCTCATGCTCCTCATGGGCTTCTTCGTTGCTGGCAATTTCATCACCGCCACCGCGAGCAGTTTTGACATTGCACTGGTTGGCCGGGTGGTTACCTCGCTGACTCACGGTGCGTTCTTCGGCATCGGCTCGATCCTGGCAGCAGACCTGGTCGCCCCCAATAAGCGAGTGAGCGCAATTGCATTCATGTTTTCCGGCCTCACGGTCGCAAACCTGGTCGGCGTCCCCGTCGGCACATGGCTCAGCCAGTACATGTCTTGGCGCGATACCTTCTACGCCATCACTGTCGTAGGCGTATTGGGCTTCTTGGGCGTCATGATGATGGTGCCCAAAATGGCGAATCATGAGCATGGCAACATCCGCAAAGAGTTCGCTGCTTTCACCAACTCGCGCGTACTGCTCGCCATGGGCATCACCGTGCTCGGCCCGGCAGCCTTCTTCACTTCGATCACCTACATCTCCCCAATGATGGTTGAGCTGGCAAAATTCGACCCAGCTAGCATCACTTGGCTGATGGTCGTCTTCGGTCTTGGCCTCTTCCTGGGTAACTTGCTGGGTGGACGCTACGCAGACAAAGCGCTGATGCCGTTGCTGTACCTGACCCTGGGCATGCAGAGTGTCGTCATGTTCCTCTTCAGCGTGACCACTCACAGCCAGATCATGTCGATTGCCTGTATTTTGCTGATGGCTGGATTTGGCTTCGCTACCGTTTCACCTATCCAGAAGCTGGTCATGGACAAGGCACGTGCTGCAGGCGCGCCAACGTTGGCGTCCGCAGTGAACATTGGTCTGTTTAACTTGGGGAACGCGATTGGTGCTTGGGTCGGCGGGCTGGTGATTGCTGCAGGACTGGGCTATGCGGCTCCGAACTGGGCCGGTGCGCTGCTCTCGGCAGGAGCTCTGGTACTGGCTCTCATCTCTGGCATGCTGGATCGCCGAGAGGAGCTGTGTAACTTCCAGACTACGCATTGATGAATGCAAGCTTGAGCCATGCATCTCAAGCTGTGCGACTGTAAAGACTAAAAACAGAGTCGAGTTGTAGATCTTTAAGCGAGCCCGAAGACTGTTTAAAAAAACCAGACAATCAGTTATCGAGCCTTAAGGATCTCTACTTCGGCTCTTCATCTGAGAAGAGCTGGGCGATGTAATCAGCCACGGCTCGTACCCTAGCGCTATTGCGAAGTCCAGCATGCATCGACAACCAAATATCTTGATCGAGATCGACGATATGATCAACTATAGCCTCTAATGTGGGAACATTTCTTGTTATGAAATTAGCAAGAACTCCAAGTCCAGCACCGGTAGTCACACCATCATAAATTCCTAATGCATAGCTGCACCGCATCCATGGTGTTGCTGAACCAATAAATTTCCTCAGCCAGCGATCTGCTTCAAACTCTGAGCGCTGCTCGTCGAAACCTACAAAGGAAAGATTTGACCAGTTTTGGTGAGCGATATCAGTAATATTTTTTTCCCTATAGGCGCTATTACAGTAGAGGCCAAAAGTTAATTTTCCCATTTTTCGCGTAATCAACCCGGCCTGCTCCGGGCGGAATGGCCTAATCGACAAGTCGGCTTCTCGCCTTACTAAACTGTAAGGCCTATGTGACGTAATAATTTCCACCTCAACGTTAGGATATGAGTTATGGAAATCGGCAAATCGCGTCGTCAGAAAATAAGACATCCACTCATCGGTGTTGATTCTTACTATACCTTCAGCGAATTTTGCCCCGAGATGTTCTCGGGTGCGCTCGATTTCAAGGGATGCCTCCTCCATTTGATTTGCCCATGCAAGCACCCTAAGCCCTGCAGGCGTGGGAAAACATCCGACTTGAGTCCTTTCAAGAAGCTTCTCTCCTAGAGAGTGCTCGACTTCATCTATTTTTCTCGACAGCGTAGGCGCACTGACGCCCGTCTGAACGGAGGCTCGACGGAGAGTACCGGCTCGCGCTACCACAGCCAGAGCCCAGAGGTCGTCCCAATTGATGCGTTTCATTTCTGAATCACCATGAAAGATTTATGCATCTATACTTCATATTTGAAACCCTGCATAGTATGTAATTATTCCCAGCAGAGGGAAAGGTCATCAGCAAAAGCTTCAGGAGCGAGCGTGGGCTTGCGGGCCTAAGTAAGTCTTCACTGCAACCCAGCTCGCTGCTGACCGGAGCTCTGCGAGACCAGTTGGGTCACCACGCCAAGCTATTTAAATAGTCACTATGCAAGGAGGTATTTTGCGTACTCCATCAGATCGAATTCGGCATGCCTTATTATTTGAGATTGTAGGATTGGCAATTTTCATACCAGGCTCATCACTTCTCTTTGGAAAGCCACTTACTGACATGGGCGTCATTGGCATCATATCAGCAACCGCCGCAACGATATGGAATTTTATCTACAACTATGGATTTGATCGAGCTCTGCTGAGACTAAAAGGTACAACTCACAAAAATATCTACACCAGAGTAACACACACACTGCTTTTTGAGCTCGGATTAATACTCGTACTAATCCCCATGATTGCTTGGTATCTCCAGATCAACTTAATTGACGCCCTGATCCTTGACATTGCGATCGTTACATTTTATTTGGTTTACGCCTTTGCATTCAATATTGCATATGATCGACTCTTCCCGATACCCAACACACTGCAGAGCCAAAGAAGCTGAGTAAATTTTTAAAAAAACGCCAACCACCAAGCACTTAAATTAAAAGGCTATACCCTTAAAATACGATTCAAACGCCCAAATAACAATGCCGTGCGGGCATAGAACAAGGATATAAAATATGAATACTACAAAGTCGTTTTCCGTATGCATCTATTGCGGATCACGAGCAGGTCTCAATCCAGAATTCACAGAAGGTGCTATAGCCGTGGGTAAGTGGATCGGAGCACAAGGTGCTCAGCTTGTGTACGGTGGAGGTTCCACTGGGCTGATGGGTGCTGTAGCTGATGCCACCCGTGAAGCGGGCGGACGCATCATTGGCATCATTCCGCAGGCACTTGTGGATAGTGAGTCGGCTTATCAATTCTGCGACGAACTACACGTCGTGAATACAATGCATGAGCGCAAATCCATGATGTCTGAAAGAGCTGATGCATTCTTGGCGATGCCAGGAGGCATCGGAACTTTCGAGGAGCTGTTTGAGATGTGGGCATGGCAGCAAATTGGCTACCACAGCAAACCGGTAGGCTTGTTGAACTGTGCAAACTATTACGACGGCTTGATAGGCTTCCTGCGAAACTGCTTTGAATCCGGCATGATCGGGCAAGCTCAAATGGATGCTTTAATTTCCAATGCAGAAGCCACAACAGTGTTAAACACTCTTCGCTCCAAAGCTTTGGAAAGCCCAAGCTATAATTTAATACCCGAGAATGTCTAAAATGGCCATTGTGAGAGCCTACTAAGCGGACATAGGAAAGCTAGTGCCAACATTTCTTTAGGCGCTAGGGAATCTCCGAACAAGCCTTCAGTTATGCGAGAATCCCCGCAACACCTGATCCGAGCCGCCCATGAGCCAGATGAGCTTTTCCGACTTTGAGTACGCCGGCAAGCGCAAGCAAACCCGCCGAGAGCG
>NZ_MKZO01000030.1 GCF_001941965.1 Pseudomonas putida
CATCATTTCCATACTGATCACCCTGTGTTCTCCTGCTCAAAAATTGAGCAGAAGCAGTTGAACACCTGGGTCAGTTTTCAGTCGGCAGAACAGCCTCTACTGGGTCAGTTTTCGGTCAGCGGCAACACCCCACGCTAGAATTGGCCATGGCCGGGGCGTCATTCACACCATCCCCTACCATCGCTACTTTGGAGGTGATGCGCAGGTTCTTGATAGCCTGAACCTTGTCATCCGGCATTAGATCCCCCCACGCCTCATCCAAGCCCACCTGTTTGGCGACAGCTTCTGCAACGCGACGGTGATCGCCTGAGATCATGATCATGCGTTCAATGCCCATTTGCTTGAGCTCCTGAAGCGCCTCCTTCACTCCTTCCCTGGGCGTATCCAACAATCCAATCGCTCCCAGATCACGATCACCACGGCGCACAATCATCGTTGTGCGACCTGATTGACGCAGTCGCTCCACAGCTTCCAGAGCAGGTTCGGTGAGGGAGGGAATACCATCAGCACCAAACATCTCAACTTTGCCGATCCAAACTTGCTGACCATCTAGCTCAGCCTGGACACCCCGACCAACCAGGTTCCTCACATTCGTTGCTTGGGGTTTACTTCTGGTTCCAATCATCTCTTCACCGTCGCGCACAATGGCTACAGCGAGCGGGTGGTCGCTCATCGACTCTACGGAGATTGCAACAGTCAGAAGGTCTTCGATCTTGGTACCGCCCACGGGTACTACATCGGTAATACGAGGGCGTCCTTCGGTTAAGGTACCAGTCTTGTCGAATGCCATGGCGCTCAATGAGCCAAGCTCTTCAAGCGGTGCACCACCCTTGATCAACACCCCACCCCGAGCAGCTCTGGCGATACCTGAAAGAATGGCGCTGGGTGTTGCTATCGCAAGCGCACAGGGACTTGCGGCTACCAGAACGGCCATGGCGCGATAGAACGAATCTCGGAAAGGCTCGTCGAGAAAAATGCCGGCAAATACCAGGCCTGCCACCAAGAGCAGGATCAAAGGGACGAAAATCCGCTGGAAGCGATCCGTGAATCGCTGGGTCGGCGACTTCCGGACCTCTGCTTCACTGACCATTTTGATGACTCGCGCCAGGGTGCTTTCCGTGGAGCGCCGTGTCACCTCGATCTCGATCAGATTTTCGCCGTTGATGGTGCCCGCGAAAACCTTGGATGCAGCATCTACAGCATCCGGCTTACTGCGCGCGAGAGCTGCGCTAGCGACTGGTTTTTTGTCCACTGGGACGCTCTCACCGGTCACAGGAGCCTGGTTGATGCTCGAGAACCCTACGACCACAAAACCATCGGCTGGCAGGCGATCATTTGGGCGTACGATGACAACGTCACCGGGCACCACAAGATCCACTGGCATTTCCTGCGTACCATCGGAGCGTCGTACGATGGCGGTTGCAGGTGCGAGTTTGGCCAGCGCCTCAATAGCTTTTTTCGCCCGGCCCATCGCATAGCTTTCAAGGGAATGCCCCAGACTGAAGAGGAACAGTAGCAGAGCCCCCTCTGCCCAAGCCCCCATGCTTGCAGCCCCTACGGCCGCAAAAAGCATTAGCGTATCGATCTCGAAACGTTTTTGGCGAAGGTTGGTGATAGCTTCCTTGGTTGTGAACCAACCACCGAAGACATAAGCAGATACGTAGAGTATCAGCGGCAGTCTATCAATCAGGCCGAGTTTCCCTGCGAGAGCTCCGGCTCCCAGGAGAGTGCCACAGATTAGCGCGAAGACCAGTTCGGTGTTCATACCAAATATGCCACCATGCTCATGACTATGGCTTCCAGACCCTACTTTTTCGTCTGGGTGTTCAAGCAAAACTTTCATAACTCGTCCTTTCTGAGGCTACTACCTTTGGGGGCAGTTATTGGGCATCGTGTCTGGTGACCTGATATTTATTCCACTACGTACTCGCAGGCGCCGAAAAACAAGACCAGCCGTTACCAAATAGCTGCAGAGAAAATAAAAAATGCCAAGCATTGCTTGGCATTTATAAAATCGATTATTTTTCGAAGAAAAACGAACACTACTTATCATTTACGCACTGCGAATACAGAGAATAACGGACTGTCTTTAGCGTACCCTGGGAGTCTTCGAAGGTCATCAACCGCGAGTAAACCTTGCAGGTACGGGGGTCTTGAGATTGACGAACAAATTTTGCTACATCAATTTTCATACCGTATTTATAGTCCTGTATCTCCGGCATAGGTTTGCCATTTTTCTCCGCGTACTTTGCAACAGCAGTCTGATGCTCCTGGATATATTGCAGCTGTCTTTTCTCCGAAAAAGTGCTGGCTTGCGAAGCTATTGAAAAAATAACAAGTGCAGCAGCAACAATAATTTTCTTCATACATCCTCTCAATGTAAGACTTTCTCGGATGTAACTCTAGCAACCTACAGACATCACCGGCATGACGAGAGACTTACAATTTTGTAAGGTTGGCTAAACTAGTTCAGATAGAAAAAAGCCCACAATGCATATTGTGGGCTTTTTCTTAACGAGTATCAGTTGACGACTTCGACCTCATCGCCGTCTTCATCCTTGCGGTGCGCCCAATGATACAGGGCGGGAAGTACCAGCAAGGTCAGCGCCGTGGAAGACAAGATCCCACCGATCACCACCGTCGCCAGTGGCCGCTGAACTTCTGCCCCGGTACCAGTGGCCAAGGCCATCGGGATGAAGCCCAGTGATGCAACCAAGGCAGTCATCAGAACGGGGCGAAGTCGAGTCAGAGCGCCCTCATCGACGGCTTGTCTGAGCGTGCGTCCTTCCTCTCGCAGGCCTCGGATGAAAGCAATCATCACCAGGCCGTTAAGCACCGCCACACCTGAGAGCGCAATGAAGCCAACACCTGCGGAGATCGACAATGGGATGTCCCGCAGCCACAACGCCATGACCCCACCAGTGAGAGCGAATGGAATGCCGGTAAAGACCAGCATGCCGTCTTTGAGGTTATTGAACATCAGGAACAGCAAGGTCATGACCAGCAGCAAAGCGACCGGAACGACAATCTGCAGACGTTTGGCAGCCGACTGCAACTGCTCGAACTGACCACCCCAATTGGTCCAGTAGCCGGCGGGGATCTCCACATTCGTTGCCAGGGACGCGCTGGCCTCTTCAACGAACGACCCAAGGTCGCGGCCCCGGACGTTGGCACTGACGATCACCAGACGCTTGCCGTTCTCGCGGCTGATCTGGTTCGGACCCAGTTGCAGGTCCAGGTTGGCGACCTGCGACAACGGGATGAATCCAATCTGATTGGCGCCTTGAGAGGCATTGGCCGGCACAGGGATCAGAAGGCTGGACATACCTGCTACATCGGTACGCACGGCCTCAGGCAGGCGCACCACCATGTCGAAGCGACGGTCACCTTCATACAACGTGCCGGCCGTACGGCCACCGACAGCGATGGCGATCGAGTTCTGAACATCCGCAATGTTCAGACCGTAGCGTGCGGCTTTCTCACGATCAATGTTGATAGTCAGCACCGGCAGGCCGGTGGTCTGTTCAACCTTGACCTCCGAAGAGCCCGGTACCGCCTTGAGCGCTGAGGCAATCTTGTTAGCCGTGCTGTTGAGCACACCCATGTCGTCGCCAAAAACTTTCACAGCGACGTCGCTTCGAACGCCGGAAATCAACTCGTTGAAACGCAGTTGGATGGGCTGGGACAACTCATAGTTGCTGCCTGGAACGTTGGCAGCAGCTTTCTGCACTTCAGCAATCAGCTCATCGCGAGGCTTCTTGGGGTCGGGCCACTGGTCCTTAGGTTTGAGCATGATGTAGGCGTCGGAGATATTGGGCGGCATCGGGTCAGATGCAATTTCTGCCGTGCCCGAACGCGCAAACATCCTCTCTACTTCCGGCACCTGTTCAATCACGGCCTTCTCAAGGCGCTGTTGCATTTCAACAGACTGGCTCAAGCTCGTCCCAGGCACACGCAAGGCCTGCATAGCAAAGTCCCCCTCACTCAGACTAGGGATGAATTCGCTACCCATACGACTTGCAAGCACACCGCTCAGCACGACCAAGACTACTGCGGCCGAGAAAGCAATATTCCGATGCCCAAGTACCCATTGCAGAACCGGCTCATAACGGCGCCGCGCAGTGCGCATCACCACACCTTCCTCTTCCTTGACCTTGCCAGTGACAAACATGGCGATGGCCGCAGGTACGAAGGTGACGGAAAGAATCATTGCACCCAGAAGCGCCATCACGACGGTGAAGGCCATGGGGTGGAACATTTTGCCTTCGACGCCGGTGAGGGCGAAGATCGGCAGGTAAACCACCATGATGATCAACTGGCCGAAGATCAGTGGCCGGCGAGCTTCACCCGCGGCAGCGAAGACCTCATGGAAGCGCTCGGCTTTGGTTAGCATGCGGCCATGCTTGTGCTGTGCATGAGCCAGGCGACGGATCGCGTTTTCCACGATAACCACGGCACCGTCTACGATGATGCCGAAGTCGAGCGCCCCTAAACTCATTAGGTTGGCACTGACCTTGTTGTTGAACATACCCGTGAAGGTGAACAGCATGGACAGCGGGATCACCATCGCGGTGATCAGTGCTGCACGGATGTTACCGAGGAACAGGAACAGAATGGCGATTACCAGGATCGCACCTTCCACCAGGTTCTTCTTCACCGTCGCAATAGCTTTTTCAACCAGGTTGGTACGGTCGTAAACAGTTACGGCGACCACGCCCTTTGGCAGGGTGCGATTGATGTCAGCCAGCTTGGCAGCGACAGCTTGGGACACGGTACGGCTGTTTTCACCGATCAGCATAAATACGGTACCGAGCACGACCTCGCGGCCGTTCTCAGTGGCAGCACCTGTACGGAGTTCTTTGCCGATGCTGACATCAGCGACGTTGCTGATGCGAATAGGAGCGCCATCCACACTGGAGATCACGATGTTGGCGATGTCTTCGATGTTGCCTAGCTGACCCGGCGCACGGATGAGCAACTGCTCACCATTACGCTCGATGTAACCGGCGCCAACGTTGGCGTTGTTGCTCTCCAGCGCTGCGACCAGGTCGTTGAGGGTTAGCTTGTAGGTAGCAAGGCGCTTCGGATCCGGCGCGACCAGGAACTGCTTGGCGTAGCCACCAATGGTATTGATCTCGGCCACACCTGGGACGTTGCGCAGTTGAGGCTTGATGATCCAGTCCTGGATTACCCGCAGGTCGGTGGGCGTGTACGGTGTACCGTCCTCTTTGACTGCGCCATCTTCGGCTTCGACGGTCCACAGGAAGATCTCGCCAAGACCGGTGGATACCGGACCCATTACGGCCTCTACACCCTCTGGCAGCTGTTCCTTCGCAACCTGCAATCGCTCGTTGATCAACTGGCGAGCAAAGAAGATGTCCGTGCCGTCCTTGAAGATCACGGTGACCTGAGACAGGCCAGAGCGAGACAGGGAACGGGTCTGCTGAAGGCCCGGGAGACCGGCCATGGCCGTTTCAACAGGAAACGTGATCCGCTGTTCGGTTTCCAAAGGCGAATAGCCAGGCGCTGAAGCGTTGATCTGCACCTGGACGTTGGTAATGTCGGGTACCGCATCGATCGGCAGCTTCTGATAGCTGTAAATGCCGATGCCGGCCATGATCAGAACAGCGATCATTACGACGATGCGCTGCTCAATGGCAAATCTGATGATACGTTCAAACATGAGAAATCATCCTGTCAGTTCGCATCAGTGCCCGTGCTCGGCAGATGCTTTGCCAAGCTCGGACTTGAGTGTGAAGCTGCCACTGGCTGCAACCTGGGCGCCGGCTTCGATGCCGTCGGTGATTTCCACATACCCATTGTCGCGGCGGCCGGTTTTTACCGGGCGAGTGTCAAAGCCCTCTGGGGTACGCACGAATACCGAAGGTTTGTCTTCCACGGTCTGTACGGCGCTTTCAGGAACTGCAACGGCGACTCGATCAGTCTGAGAGGTGACCGCGATGTTCACGAACAGACCTGGTCTCCAAGCGCCGCTAGGGTTGGTCAGGGTCACGCGGACGGTCGCTGCACGGTTTTGCTCGCCCAACAGGCTGCCGACATAACCCACCTTGCCGTCGACCGAGACGTTCATGTCAGGCGAAGAAACCTTCACGGCGCGGCCAGTCACGACCTTGCCCAAGTCGGTAGGAGGAACTGCGAAGGTGGCCCAGACTTGGTTGAGGTCGGAGAGAATGAAGGCGTTGGTCGCCTCGCTGACGACTTCACCCATGGTCAGATGCTTCTCCACCACCACAGCGTCAAAGGGGGCGCGAAGCTCGTAGCGATTACCGCCAACGGAATTGACCGAGGCACCGATCGCGCCGACCTTCTGCTTGGCGTTGGCCAGCGAGATCTCGGCCTCCTGCAGCGCCTGGCGTGCCTGGAGGTAATCCTGCTCGGCAGAGATCTTGTCCTGCCACAGCTGTTTCTCACGGTCGAAGGTCACGCGGGCCAGTTCTAGGCGACGCTGTGCGGCTTGTTGCTCACTGCGCAGATCAGAGATCTGTTGGCTAGCGATCACAGCGAGGACTTGGCCCTTCTTGACCGTCTCGCCCAAGTTGGCCTGAACAGTTTCCACAACACCCGGTACACGAGGAACAACGTGTGCAGTGCGGTCTTCATCGAAGCGAATCTCGCCTGGGAAACTCACAATTGTGCCCAGGTCACGAGGAGCTGCAGACTCCAAGACGACACCGGCTGCTTTGATCTGCTCGGCACTGAGCGTCAGCTTGCCCTCTTCCTCTCCACCCTCTTCGCTATGGCCTTCTTCACCATGCCCCTCATCACCAGCCTTTTGGGCGGATGAAGTGGTCTTTTTTTCGTCGCCATGGCCATCGTTAGCGCCGTGCTCGGCAGCGCCGGCTGCCTGCAACTCGGAACTGCTATCCCAGGCAAGGCTGCCAAATCCGAGGGCTGCCACAGCGGCAACCGCGAGGGCGATCTTGCGTTTGTTATCCATTGCTACTCCTGCTGATCGTAGGCACCGCGTTTTTCAAAACCAGTGCTCAAGAATTGTGTGTCCTGTTCAGCGAACGCCGGCACTCGTACCAACGTCGCCATAAACCCTTTCCACCTGCGCACGCGCATTGGTCGCAGCTGCCAGCGAGTCGAGGTACTGGCCACGCGCGAGGATCAAAGTGCGCTGGGCATCCAGCACCTCGATGAAGCCGAATTTGCCCATCTCGAATCCGCGGGTTGCGGTTTCCACAGCCTGCTGGGCAGACGGCAGAATGGTCTTGTCGTAGGACTCAACCTCTTGCATGGCGGTGGTCCACTGGTTCAGTGCGGTCTGGGTTTCCGAACGAAGTCGCAGTTCCACAGCGTTACGCTGGTCTCGGGCCTGATCTGCACGTCGAGAAGCGGAAAGAATGTTGCCCTGATTACGATCAAACAGAGGTAGTGGCATGGACAGTCCAACCAAATTGATACGCTCACGCACGGAGCGGTCGTATTGGCTACCCACACTCACCGTTAGGTTCGGAATACGTTGTGCTCTTTCTGCACCAAGCGAGGCGTCGCTCTTGTCGATCTGCACTACTGCCTGACGCATCTCGGCAGTCTGATCGAGTTTCGAAAGCAGTTCTTCCGTCTGAGGAGGCACCCCCGGAGACAGGGTCGGAGAGTCCAGACGATCAAATACGGTCACCGAGCTACCAGTAATTTGGCTGAGCTGCTGGTAGGCGTTCGCTTTCTCCGTTTCAGCGCGGCGAACCTGCAGCTTGGCTTCGGCCAGTTGCACCTGGGCACGCGTGGACTCCACAGGGGAAGACTTACCTGCGCGGACGCGTCCATCGACAACCCGAAGGCCACGCTCAGTCAACTCCAGAGATTGTTTAGCCAAATCCAACCCAGTCTGGGCCCGCAGGGCTGCGTAAAAAGCCTGAACGACGTCAGCCCGCAGTCCGTTTACACGACGATCTAACTCCAACTGCGCGACAGTTTGGCCGTAGGTGGCGACTTCAACGCGGGCACCCCGCTTACCACCAAGCTCGAGCGTCTGGCTAAGCGTAACGGTCGTTTGGCTGTTGCTCCGACGAGTGTCCTCAACGTCGTACGAAATTTCGGGGTTGGGGATAAGCCCAGCCTGCTTGCGGGCGCCGTCCGCTATCCCAATCTCCTGTCTAGCTGCAGCGAGATCTGGGTTGGCATCCATTGCTGTGGAGAGTGCTTGCGGCAAGCTGATGCTTTGAGCAAATGCACCAGGTGCCATCAATCCGGAGATAGCCACACAGAGCGCAGCGATCTTCCAGGGCGAGACAGAGGTCTTGGTTAAAATATTGCGGTTATACCGGGGCACTTTGATAGTCCTCGTGCACAAACTTTGATAAAGCTTGGCGAGAACGCGGAATCAGCTGCCAAGCCCCACTGGATTAGGTGATGGCACTCTAATCAGCGGCAGCTATCAGAGGGGTGGCTAGAAAATTACAATTTCGTAAGAAATGCCGGTATCACCTGTAAACACTGAAGAAATCGGCCCATGTGACGGATTTTATTACAGACCAGGCAAATGAGTAGCACGCGTAAAACCGAGAAAGATAACGAACAGATGACGAAATTGTAATTGATCTATCACCCTCTCGTTATCTTTGCCCTGCAAATATTAGCTCGGCGCTACGCTAGGCGCGCTGCCGGGTTAGAACATATAAAGACGCCCGCGCAAGTAAAACATAATAAAAGCTGCCATAAATCAAAGGAGCATCGAATGAGAATTAAGGTACCACTTTATCTGGCCGCAGTTTCTGCGCTCTCTGGAAGCTATGCTATCTCGGCACAAGCTGAAGAAAAGCCGGAAGGCTTTATTGAAGGCAGTAGCCTCACTGTCCTGAACAGAAACTTCTACTTCAATCGTGATAATCGCGATGGTTCTGCCCCTACCTATAATAGCGGCAAGGGCAATACCAATGGCTATTCCGAAGCCTGGGCACACGCGATCATTTCCAAATTCAACTCCGGGTTTACCCAAGGTACAGTCGGATTTGGTGTTGATGCCTTCGCTATGATCGGCCTCAAGCTTGATACCGGCGACGGACGCAACGGCGGCCGAAGCTCCTTCGACGTGCTTCCCGTTGATAACAAGGGCGAAGCTCGCGATGAGTACACCAAGGTTGGTGGCGCAGCAAAAGTCCGCTTGTTCGATACCGTGGTGAAGGTGGGTGATGTTTTTCCATCGACGCCCGTGGTTGCATCGGGCGACTCTCGCCTGCTGCCAGAGAGTTTCCGTGGTGTGACGGTTGAAAACACCAGCATCCAGGGCCTCACCCTGCAGGGGGGTCGACTGCATGCGATGAGCCAGCCGGTTTCCAGCAACCTGAACGATAACTTCGTTACCTTCTATGGCGGCCCGGTAAACTCGCCTTGGATCGGTTACGGTGGTGGCGACTATCAGGTCAACGACAATGTCACCGTGAGCGTATACGCCAGTCAACTGAAAGATGTCTGGAATCAATACTACGCTGGCACCAGCGTCGTTTACCCACTGAGCGACAACCTCGCGCTGCTCGGTGGCTTCAATTATTACAAGGCTGTAGATGAGGGCAAGCGACGCCTGGGTGAGTTCGATAACAACATCTGGAGTGCTAAGGTCGGAGTACGTTATGGTGCTCATACCCTCGCACTGTCGCACCAGCGCAACAACGGCGATGACGACTTCGATTATCTGCGTCAGTCGGATTCCATTTTCGTCGACAACTCGATCCAATACAGCGACTTCAACTCTCCGAAGGAACGCTCCTGGATGCTGCGCTATGACCTGAACATGTCTAGCTACGGCATTCCTGGACTTTCGTTCATGACCCGCTACGCCAGAGGCTCAGGCGCAGACTACTCGAACGCCAACCAGTTCTACATGCGCACTGACAATAACGGCGATCCACTCACCAATCAGAAGCGTTGGGAGCGTGATGTCGAGGTCAAATACGTCGTACAAACAGGTCCAGCCAAAGACCTGTCCTTCCGGTTGCGCCAGGCCACTACTCGCGCCACTGCGTTTGAATCGGATCTGGATGAAACTCGTGTGATCGTGGAGTACCCACTCTCGATTCTGTAATCGCACCGGTTGATTCGGATATTAATAAATATCCGAATCAACCAAAGACTTAACATCAAGAATTCACCTTGAGTAGCTTAATTGCTCCTTTGGTAAAAGGTGGATATTTGGCGTCCTTTGGGCGCCTTTTTTTCACCTAAAATTTAAATATTCGTTCGAGTACATGCATCGCATGTCGATGTAGCTCATGACTGCACCAGTGCTCGGTCTCTTCAATGTGAGGAACCTCTCCGTCATCTGAACGAAACGAGATCAAAACAAAGAAGAAAACAACCAAATATTTCATAAGGCTAAATCACCTTCTAGTCAAAGGGATCATGGTGACGAAAACTGCGACACAGTATACCGAAAGGTTATCAGGCGCATTGCTTACAAATTACAAATATGTAATTTGAGCCCTAATACGTTAGTCATGATTTATCATCCGTTCAGTAACACCGGCGCAAGCGCACGGTTAATGGCTCAGTGATATCGAGACAAAATCAAATGCGAATTCTGGTAATTGAGGATGAGGTTAAAACTGCGGAATATGTGCGCCAAGGCCTAACAGAGTGTGGTTATGTCGTTGATTGCGTACATACCGGTCCAGATGGTCTATTCCTGGCCAAACAACACGAATACGAGGTGATCATTCTCGATATAAACCTTCCAGATATGGATGGTTGGCAGGTTCTCGAGCTACTAAGGCGAAAAAATTGCCCTTCGCGCATCATGATGCTCACCGCGAGGAGCCGCTTGGTCGACAAGGTCAGAGGTCTTGAGAACGGCGCAGATGACTACCTGATCAAGCCATTTGAGTTCCCTGAGCTGCTTGCTCGCGTCCGCGCCTTGATGCGTAGGTCCGATCACCCATCGTCTACAGAAACAATTCGAGTAGCTGATCTGGAACTCGACCAGAGCCGCCACAGAGCATTCCGGGACGGGCAACGAATTGACCTGACGACTAAAGAGTTCGCGCTTCTGCATTATTTGATGCGCAACACCGGACTGGTGCTTAGCCGTACGCAGATAATATCTCAAGTTTGGGATATGAACTTTGACTGCGACACCAATGTAGTTGAGGTTTCTATCCGTAGGCTCAGGGCGAAAATAGACGACCCCTTTGAAAGCAAGTTAATCCATACACTTAGAGGGGTTGGGTATGTACTGGAGAAGCGCTAAAGCTCCAGCAACCAGCATATTTAAGTAGATCTCACGTAAACTTTTGTCACTTGCGAATACCAACCTCCTGCTTGGTTGGGTTTGCTTTTTCTCGGGGGTAATACTACGACGCCGATATTATTTTCCCGTGGACTTGGCGATCGGTTTTTAGCCCCGGCTTATCCCAAAAGGATTCTTTCCTATTTCTCGATAAATAATTTTTTGCGAGTTTTAGCCACGAGGGTAGCCGCTTGGCGGAGCCCCCAGGCGCGCGCTGGAACGCCGGCTGCAGGCGGCGCTAAGCACTCCTGTCTTGGAACTGCATCCGACAATCGCATCGCTTCTCGAACTACCTATTTCGGATCAGGTTGGGTTTAGGGAGCGCCTACTATCCAAAAGCGCCTCCAATGTAGACCTGAACTAACCTTGGAGGAAGCTACAGACCTCGGCACGAGCCGCTGAGGAGACGAGCGCAGGATCGAGAAGCAAGAGCTCGAGTGGCTTCTTACCCGCGAGATAGCTATTGGAACTACCGAACCAGAGCGCCATTCCTAAGCCAGTTTTCCGGGGGGATAACGTCAGGATGATATCGTTCATGCATTGCAGCAACTCACCTTCGGGTGAAAATGCGTAGAGTGGATACAGGGCCTCATGATCCACAATGATCGAGAACACACGGTTCTCGGCTTCCCAGGTACTGAGGATTGATCGGGATAGGTTGGGTTGAAAATGGATGCGACTAGCTAAATCTTCAAAGCAAAGAAGATCGCCGCTGCCAAGGATCCTGGATACAGCTCTTTCAAGGGATTGAGCCTCTCTCAGACGCGTCTTACGTCGAATCTCATCGTTGTCCATCATCGCCTCCCCCCTCGCCAGACCCCGCAATCAGATCCACACCAAATCCGTACGCGCAATGAGCTCGCAGCTCATGCCCGTCTTCAGACTGATTCAAAATTTACCAATCCACGAGCAGATACGACCGCTATCCGATAGGTGGTTTCGACATGCTTCCGCGAAGCGAGCAAAGGCGCTATTCCGGGCTTGCACCGTCTCGCAGATCCAGGGTTGGCCTGTGCAGTCGTTGACGGCTCCCTGAGCGTTCACGCTCAGCCTAGACTCAGCGTACTGGAACGTTGCGATAAGGAGGATGTGTATGCAGTACAAGCGAGAGACCGGGCTGGAAAAAGAGTTCGAGGTCCTCATCGGGTTGATGGCTGAAATGATCACAGCCCAGGCAGAACAATCCGACCCGGCAGCCGACACCCCAGCGTGGATGTTCAGTCAACATGATTTGGCCAAGAAACTCTTTCGGCACATGTGCTCAGTGAGGACACTGCTCGAACCGTCTCCATTCAGGAACGAGACAATCCCTGCGGGCAGCTTCATTGATCACTCTTCGATGGCAGTTCTGACCCGTTCGGCGCTTGAAAATTACCTGGTAATGACGTGGCTCCTTAGCGGCGGGGATGATTCGCTGCGAGAGTTTAGGCATAACGTTTGGGAATACTGCGGCTGGAAGAAACGAAGCAAAATAGCAGCAACCATCGATGACGCCAGAGTAGCCCGAAACAAGGCAGAGACCGATGCAGCAGCACTATGGCCCTCTATTCAAAGCTCACCGCACTTCCAAAAATATGCTGCTCCCCAGCAAGACCGCCTTCGCAAAGGCAGCTGGGACGTAGGGTGGCATTGGAACGACCTAGCGGTGGATGCGGGGCTACACAAGACTTATTTCACCTCCTACTACCCGTTTCTAAGTGGCCACGCACACAGCGATTTCATCGGTACCCTCCAAAGTAGCCAAGCGAGAAACCTCGCAGATCAATACATGCTAGGGTCGGCCAACTTGCAGGTAATTCTGATGCTGATCGGGCATTTTTCCCATCACTACTCAAGCCTGTTTCCTCCCGCTCGTGAGGTACTGCTCAATGCTGAAGGTGCCCGGGAAACTGCTGAAAAATGGAATATCCGCGCAGAGGATATGGATTACGTTTACAAGCCAGACAGCCATGTGTAATTGCACCCACGTGACCACCTGTTTGCATTCGATGTGACCATCGATTGGCGTTCGATCTGACCAGTCGCTTGCATAGCTGAGCGGCGAAAGTATCCATCGACGATTGAGAGCTAACGACCCAAAGCTGCTCTTGGCGGAAGGCTGCTAATGACCCCAGCAGCCCTCCATAAAAGGCAGCTTTGGGTCCAGAGGGGCAAGAGAAGCTGTAGACATAAACCTTTAATGAAGAGGCCTAGTGTGGTGTTTCACAAGTAACATTCATATTTTTCGGCCTAATACCTCGGCCGCCCGGCCGACGCTCGCCAAAATGTCCTCGGCCTTTCGATACCAGCGAAACGGTCGAGGGTTGGCGTTGTAAGTGGACAAGTAGTACTCAATCGACTCCTCCAGATCCTTCACGCTGGTGTGTGCCTGGCGCTTGATCCACTTCTCGCTCAGCGTCGAGAAAAAGCGCTCCACCAGATTCAACCAGGATGCCGATGTCGGTGTGAAATGCACTTGGTAGCGCGGATGCGCTGCCAACCATGCTTTCACTTTGTCGGTCTTGTGTGTCGCGTAGTTGTCCATCACCAGATGAACAGGCATGTCCTCTGGTACGTTGGCGTCCACCTCTTTGAGGAAGGCAAGAAATTCCGTGCTTCTATGTCGACGCTTCAATCTTCCGATGACTTCACCCGTAGCAATGTCCAGCGCCGCGAACAACGATGTGGTTCCATGGCGTTTGTAGTCGTGTGTGCGAGTGACGGGATTGCCGGGGGCAAGAGGTAAGCTTGGCTGGGTACGGTTCAGCGCCTGAATCTGGCTTTTCTCGTCGATACAGAGCACCAGAGCCTTGTCGGGCGGGTTGAGATAGAGCCCAACAATGTCGTGGACCTTGTCGACGAACAGAGGATCGGTCGAAAGCTTGAACGTCTTCTCAAGGTGAGGCTTGAGTCCGAAGGCATGCCATATCCGCATGACGCTGGCTGGAGAAATACCGGTTGCCTGACTCATCGAGCGAGTACTCCAGTGGCTGGCATCTTCGGGTTTGGATTGCAGTACCTGATTAACCACGTCCTGTACTTGTTCATCGGTAATGCTGCGAGGCCGACCTGAGCGATGTTCGTCATTCAAACCATCAAGCCGCAACCGACTGAATCGCACCCTCCAACGTGAAACCGTGTGCACGCCAATACCGAGCCTGTGGGCGATCGAGGTGCCTGACTCTCCACCTGCACACGCCAAGATGATTTCGGCCCGAATTCGGGATTCGGCGGGGCCTTTACGTTGCCGGGAGCGGCGAAGCAGTTCGAGGTGTTCTTCGTCGCTCAACTCAATCAGGGCAGCAGGTCGGCCGGTTTTCATATCGTTGCTCCGAGGCATTTCTGATGCTGAAAAGCCTAGACCAAAATATGAGTGTTACTTGTGAAACACCACACTAGTTGGGCCTCCAAATACTTGAAGTTGGTACTCCGAAACGGCCTCAAGTAACGACTCCGCCAGAATTCTCAGGTGCTCGGTCTCATCGGATGGGCGCCCCGCAGCTTTGGCTTCGTGGTACCTTCGCAATGCCTCAATGGCCTGCTGCATCAGTGGCTCACCCGCCTCTATCTTTTTCCGTAAATCGTCCATGCCGTCCTCCGGTTTTGCCAACGGGAGTATAGGACGCATAGCAGATCACTCCGTTAGATACCCGTCATGAACGACAGCTAACGACCCATACCAGTCATTCCTTTCATCGGCTTCGCGGCAATTAGGATTGTTAACGGGAGGCACTTGGCCATATGCTCGCCAAGGCAATTTGCCACTACAACGCTGAGCATGGAGTAGCCTGATGAAAATCGTTTCCCTCGTGATTGCTGCCGTCCTTTCGTTCTCCTCGATAGCCGCCTTCGCACACAGCGGTGGTACTGACTCCAAGGGTTGCCACACCAATCACAAAACGGGCGAGCGCCACTGCCATTAAGGCAGTGCGTGGGCTCTTTCAGCGCTGGCGTTCTTGACCCAGGGGATGCCAGCGTTAAAGCAAAGCCCGCAGCTAAAGCAGGTTGTGAATTCCCAGAAGCCCTGACGGGTAGAACCAATAGCTCCACTGTGTGACTGGCAAGATCTTGAATGGCAGCCGGGCCCAGAACAGAACCAAACCGAGCAAAGGAGCCAAAGCCGCGATCAGCAGCGCCAGAACAGCGAACGGCTCAAGCTGCGCCGCCTGTTCGAATAGGCCAGTACGAGAGTTGACGATTAGTTCGGGGCGTTTGATGGCAAGCACCAGAGCCGCCGGCACGAACACCCCGTAGAAGCAGTACATCAGCGGCTCGCTCAGCAGATAACCCACCAGAATTGCACCGCCAGCCATTACTAGGCTTTCGAGCGTCCGGTGCTGAACTCTCCAAGCGACCAGAAGCCCTAGCGCCAACGTGACCAGGACATTGAAGGTGCCCGAGGTGCTGACCATCCGGTAAGGGACTTCAGAAAGAGCAGCGAACAGCACCAAAAATGCGAGGTACCGACCATTGCTCTGAGTGAATAACTCACCTGGCTGATTGCGTAAAACGTTGATCACGACTGCCAGACAGAACTGGGGAAAAGACAATCTCGGCTCGCGAGCCCTGAAGAATGGCTGGCTGTGGGCCATGGCCGGCGCCTCGTTCGTGGTGATCTTCGCCCTCAACGTGCCGTTCCCGCTGATCGTGCTGGTGGACGCCATCATCCTCGCCATGTTCTTCGGCTCTCACGTGCTTTGGCCACAGAGCTTCAGTGGGGGCATTTGATTGGCCTTCCGCGATGATCGCGGTGACGGCAGCGATTACTCTGCTCCACTGTTAGCTCAGCACGTTGCTTGAGGGCCCGCTTGATGACTTTCTGCGATAGTACGCGTTCCCCCCAAGCAAAAAGTCGAATCCTGGGGGCCCCTGCCAATCCCTAAGAACACCGGTTGATTTGAGAAGTGCTTCGGGGTCAACACCGTTCCTGGAAAAGCTGTCTAAATCCCACTCAAAAAAACTGACAAGAACAGAGAAGACCGGATTAGGTACCGTGGATACCAAATTTAGACCGCCGGTGTTAAGTGGCAGCTTTAGTCTTGTCATATCCGCAATCGCACAAATCAACCTTCTCAGTCGAAAATGCCAAACAGACTCCAAATGAAGTTCAATCTGCTGCACGGTGAGCGGGAATCTGCTCTTACGTACTGATGGACTCGGAGGCAGGCGAACAGGAAGTAGTTTTTGCAGATTGGCGAGGTTCACCCGTTTCTGTTCTTTAGAAATCAGGTAAAGATCCTCAACCTTCGCTTTCAGAATGGCGGCGAACGCGCTGTCTCGCTTATCGCTGACGTCCTCGACCTTAAGCGATTCGGGCTTCGATCCACTAAGCTTCGCCATCAGCCAGGTGTTATCGTTTTCGTTAAGCCACCGTGTGGCTTGGTAAGCCTTTCTCCAAAGATACTCCAGACTGACATCTGTTCGTGCTGCTAGAATCGTCTCGATTTTTTGCCGACACTGTTCTTTTTTACCGACTTTTGGCTTTTCCAAGTTCGAACGAGATCTTGCACCTGAAATACTTTGAAGAATTAGTTCTTGCCTCAATGCGCTCTCAAATTCATCTACTGTTCCAAAAAGATGTAGCGCAATAATTAGATGACGCGCGAGCGGCATATCCATCTGACCTCGATGAGAAGTAAACCTAAGCCACTGCGAACGCTTACCTGCTCCATAGGCTTTGTCCATTTCCGATAGAGATTCATCACCATATTTAGATTGGATACTGTCGAATAGCTTTGAAGTGCCTGTAAATCTACCGTGTATAAACCCGCGCTTTCTGCATTGGCGCAGATAGCAAGAACACAAGGCCTCACTACTCATCGTCTGTATATTTCGCTGAAGCAGTTCGTGTGCGAACTCCGCGAACTTCTGTTGAAGATGACTTCCCTTCTTTGCCGCCGCTGGAGAGAGAGCACTCCAACCGCATGCGCAAGGCTCGGTAAGACTCGGAAGCAACCGAAGCTTTCGGAAGAACGGATGGGTGCATTCGGGACAAACATGCATCAGTAAGTCACCGTGACGCCAACAGACGGAGACACCCGGTATATGGTGGGACCGGTGCCAATAGGCATAACCCAGTTCAAGTAGATCCTGCTGCACACAGCTGGGGCACAGTTTAGCCTTGCCGTGGACGGATCCTTCGCGACGGGGAACACGCGCAACCCGGCAAAAACTGAGCCCTGTCGCCCCATCATTCCCCTCTTGAGCGATGCCTAGAAAAGGTCTGTACAAAGGGAAAGTGGTGTTCGTGGAAATCAGCTCCTCGAGGTTGGCCTCTGCATCGCCAGGTAGCCTGGCAGCGAGCACCTCTAGCCGCTTGGGTAGCGTACCTATGGAGAAAACGTCCGAGCCAAAAAGGTCACGAAAAGTTTCCCCAACGGTTTTGTTACCTGAAAGGAAGTGATAGCGAGTTATACGAGAGTGCAGCATCTCGCCCGGCATAGTCATGGGAAAAAATAGAAGATCAGACATCGGTTACCGACTTACAAATTAGGTTCGGGAAGAACACTCATTCCGTGATCGGTACACTTGTATCACACCAAACCCTGTATCAGGGTCAGGACTTTTAGAAATTTACAAAAGTGTGATGGCGCATAGCCAGTATACTTTCAACACTTTTTTGCCAATATGGCTGTGTGCATCTGCTCGGCAAATATCAAGTGCGCGCCATGATTTTCGGGGGGTTGAGGGCAGTGCCACTCTCAAATTCTTTAACACTTTCTTGAAAAAATGTGTGCATCACATGGCGAGCTGACCACCACCCACAAACTCAGTTTTCGCTCGGCTTTACGAATTCCAAGGCAGAGGCAACATTCTCCTGGGAAGGGCGCTGAGGCGCAGCGGCGCTTCGGACAGGCGGCTTGTCCTCCTCTTCGAGCGCCGGCCACCGCGTATCGAAACCTCGCACTAAATATCGGTTCGTCCGGTCAAATTGATGCTCGTTGTGAAACTCACCAGGGCGGAACGAGACCAGCTCCATGGCATACAGCTGCGTGATCGTATCGGCGATGTGATGTCTGGGAACCCCTGTGTAGCTCGCCAGACGGTCGTAGCTGATGGTCGCTATTCCGCGGCGATCTCGGAATGCCAAGATCGCCAGATAGATCTTCATGGCGTGAAATGACAGCTGCGTAAAGTTGAATTCGCTCAAACGCAGCATACGTCCGAGGTTGCCGTCGTATAGCCACAGCTTCGGGATTTTCCCCCAACCGTAGTCATCATTCCATTTCTCGATTTTGATCAAGGACCCACTCTTGAGGGCGCGCGTCTCGCGAGCGATCAATCCGGCATTTTCGAGTCTGAGAAGGGACCGCGCTACCACCGCTCTAGACATCACACCAAGCTTGCACAACTCCGTATAGGTGACCTTGGCCATTCCTGTGGAGAAGTCCGCGCGGCAGCACAGCACCAGAAAGAGCTTGAGCGCTGCCAGGCTCTCGTTGCGCAGTGCAGGAGCATCGACCTCTGGCTGCACAAGGTGCAAAAACAATCGGCTGCTTGGCCTGGTTGATCGGCCGCGGAAGTCTACAAGAGCTCCCTCGTGGATCCATCTGATCGGCAGCTTCGCCCACTCACTCTTGGCCGCCATCACGCCTTCCCCCATGCAAGCCAGACAACATAGAACATCAGCGCAAGGCTGATCATTAAGCAAAATAACGCAAGATTAACTGGATTGGAGGAAAGCGCTTTCTCAAAAAAACTAAGTAGGTTTTTCACTGTTGCAGCTCCGAAAACTGATCAAGGCTCAACTGTGAAGATCTCGCGCCGCCTTATCTAGATGGAGGCATACCGATTTTCCTTCTCTAGCCCATGTAATACGTGGCTTTCAGGAAAAATTTATAGTTCATTTGAGTTCAGATTCAGAGCCCAAATCGGGGGGGAGGAGACCAATCAAGGATCAGTCTCCTTTCATTCATCGCTGAAGCCACGACTCGACCGTGTCAGCGCCGTGTTCTGACTTCCAGTACTGGAGGCGCTTGTGGTTACCCCCTTTTGTCTCGATGACCTCACCACTGTGAGGATTGAGGTAGACCTTCAGCGCGCGCTGCTTACGCTCCGCTCTAATCTTGGGCTCCCTGACAGGGCGTACGATCGTGGCTTTCGGATCCAGCAACTCAATCACCTGCGGCAGGCCAAAGCCATGTTCGGCCAGAAGGGCTCGAAGCTTTGTCTCAAACTCGATCTCGCGTTTAAGGCCCTCATCGTTTTTCAATGCTTCTAGTTCAGCCAGCTGAGCTGCAAGCTGTTGTTCAAGTTGACGAAACTCCGCCAAGCGCGACATTTGATGACTCCATTTTTGGGATTGGCTGACATCGTAACACTATGGATCAGGTGGACAGGTGGGCCGAGCCCGTCAGCTTGAAGCTCGCGCGGTACCTGCCGGCTAAAAGCCTTTACCCTTCTTGGACGACACCCTCGGCCTTATGCAGGCAGTGCGGTACAACGACGATTGAGTCACGCTTCGTTGCTCCGACAACAGTTTCTCCTGAGCCCATTGCAGACGCCGACGATGAAACTGCTCAGCAGACTCGCATTCCTGCTCCAATGCTCCCGCACAGAGTGGGAGTTTGGCGAGTTGCTTCTCGAACCGCGACAGTGCGTTGAGCTCCCTACCAATCCTGGTACGCGATACTCGAACGGGTTTTCCAGATACTGCTCGAAGCCTCTGAGCACAACTTCTGATCTGCTCAGCAAGTTCCGCGTCGAGGACAACGAATACGCCGGCACTATGCGCCCGGCCTCCGTGGGCATTGCGATGCTCCGCGATGCAGTCCGTAAGCCATGCGCGATCGCATCGATAGAGCCACGCATAATCACGACATTCGCGAGCCTGGAGCCGACGATGAGCCTCCTCAAAGGCTGTTCGCCGCTGCCGGCGCTCGTTTAAAAATCTCGCTTCTCGCCAGGCGCTCGGACCACCTTCCACGGCGCGGATGGCCCGATAAACGTAAACCACGGACACATTCAGCGAGTCGGCGATCCTCAATGCATCGTGTCCGGAAAGCGCTAGCTTCCAAACTGCCGCTGGCAGACCATCCAGCTCTTCAACTCTGGGACTCGCCACCCTCAGGTGTGATGAGCGGACCTCAATTGGCAGTGCTCTCCCCTCCCTGGGCAATAGCAGCTCCCCAGTGTGTGGGATGCTTGCCAGTTCAACTTTCAAAGCGCTGGCCAGCAAGATGTACTTGAGAGGATGGTGGGTGCCTCTGGGCCTTCGAAGCAGCTTGGTAACCCAAGTCGCAGGCAGTCCTGGAGAGGCCTCACGAAGAATCGAATACTCCCCTGCGACCGGGAGTTCGTTGAAAAAACTGTTCATATGCGCAGCCAAACGGCACAGATCCAACCGATGCGCTTCACCGCAAGCCAGATCAAGAGCTGCAGCGCCTTGCAGGAGAAAGGATTGCACTACAGTAGCGGCTAGCGGACCTAGACGTGAACGGAGCAATTGCTGTGAGTTCAATGCGACCTGGTGCAACCTGGGGACGTACTCTTGGGCAACCTCCAGTTGGACTGAATGGCCTTGTACTTCGTCATCGTCTGGAAGATTGAGCTGTCGTGAGTTTCGGCTATGCCAGCCGTGATCCACTACCTTTAGCAACTGGCAATGGTCGGGACATACCAAAACACCGGGTAGTTGGTGGGTTCGATGCCAGTAGGCCGCCCCATCCCGAGCGATATCTTCGTCGATACACAGGGGACAAAACCGCACTCTCGAAGCGCCCTCGATCCGACTGGCATTGATGCCCAATTTCAGCATCAGTCCTTTACCATCTACCGCCATCACGCCCTGAGCGTGCTGCATTTGGTCATGGGTGAGGAAGGGTGCGTAGTAAGGCAACACGGTATGCAGCTCGATGATTCGAGCAACGGAGAGATCAGTGCCGTGGGGAAGTAACTCGGCCAAATCAGCCAACCGACTCGGAAACGCCACGTTCTGCGTAAACGAGGCCGCGGCGAGCTCGCCAGCGAAGGCAGCTTTACGGCTACCTCCACAAAGCCGGGCGTATCGAGAGAGGACACTGTGAAGTGTCTCGTCGAGAAAAGCTGCTGGGAAGAAATGGAATTTGAGCCCCATCTCCATACCCTCGAATCATGATTTACGGTAGCTTGGTGAAAACTCAAAGAGGTCCGTAGAGATCCAACCAGCTGACTTCAGCGCTGCCAGGGTGTCAGGCTGTTGACTCAAGGCCTTTGCCTCCGATGATTCCACAGCAACAGCTGCGGGCGCGGTAGGAGCTGTAGGCTTACTCTCTACAGCTGTGGGAGCCTGGGTCTCCGGCTTAGAGTGCGGCGTCACACCACGCAGCAATGCAATACGCTCTGAGCGAGGGAGTCCGTCAAACGCCATCATGGCTATCAGCTGCTCCTCGATAGGAAGCAAGTCGTCGAACTGCCGCATACGTGCAGGGTTGCGGCTGCGTAAAGCCGAGATAGCCGGTTTGAGAATCTGCATCTTGGCATTACTGACCTGGGTAATTATCTCGGCAGTCAGACACTCAACACCGCTCTGAATAGCATATCGCTGGCTAAGTACCAAAATCTTAACCAAAAAGTCCGTTACGCCTTGGGTGTGCTCGTACAGCGCGTCGAAAATTTTGGGAGTGAGTTCAGCCTGCTGCTTGCACCATTGATAACTCCAGAGGTTCTGAACCAGAAACTGCCACTCTTCATCATCTTTCTCGAATCGCTTGAATTCGACCATACCGCCACCGCAACTGCGCCGTGCAACACGCATAACGTCAGAGAACAGGCTGATCATCGAATTCGTACCGATGAACACGACAGGAATTCCGATATTGTTTACGAGGTGGAGGAAGAAGTTGAGCATGCTGTCCTTCCCACCCGTCTTCGCCAAGTGAAGGTTCTGAAGCTCATCAATAAGCAAAGCACCAATGTAGAACGTGCTGGCGACCTGCTCCATCTGCTGCAGCGCATCGTCGATGTTCCTGTACCGATGTCGCTTGTGATAATCCGCATCTCCCAGTGCCTTACCAACGGCATGGAAAAACTGTCGGCAAAATCCAGCAAGCGAGCCATCTCGCGGACAATCCAGCTTGAGCCACGTGATTTGTGTTTGGACGAACTGCTTGCCCTCAAAACGCTCATGCCGAATCGTCTGTGGATAAAGGCTCAAAATGGCGTGCAGAGCAGTGGACTTCCCAATTCCACTCAAGCCTACAACACTGAACGAGTCAGCGGTCGACTTGAATGAGTCATGGTAACGCTGGGCCCCTGACAGGGAATGTAGATGCCTTACCGTGGTAGGTGAGGTTGGGTTGCGTCCAACGTATCCCCGGCGGATCAGCAGGGAAATCATGGACTCCAGCTCCAAATGCAGCAGGAAAGGTTGAACGACTGTCCTCAAGCGCTCGATGCAGTGAACCCGTGTTGCACCGTCGAGATCAAGCTCTGCGGGTGTAACTGGCTCGGGGAAATTCGATATCAAATCGATAGCATCCGTATCAACAAGAATCGGCGGCAGAGCTTCGATCAAGGGGTTTCCCGCGTACTCAGCGATCGCTTGTTTGGTATAGCTCGCAAAAATTTGTGCGCCTTTCATTGAGTTTTCCCCGGCCGCGTTCTTTTAAGGAGATCGATCACCTGCGCGCGGCGAGGTCCCGCATACGAATCATGCGTAATTAAAGGTGTGTCGGCAGCGGGTTTTGCAGGCTCGGCACGGACGCCATCAGGAACAAACGCATTCTCGCGCTCACGCTCCCGTTCCTCGGACCGGTTTTGGCGGATATTACCCACCGCCTCAGCCTTGGTGCTGGCAGCTGGTTCATCCTTTCGCTCGGCCCGCGCATTGCTGATGATTTGTTCGACCGTGTCGACCAAGCTCACACGGCTCTCCAGCTCCGCGCGTTTATGAGATGGGGGCAACTGTCGATACGCTTCCAAAAGATCGTAGATTTCATCCGAACGGTAGTCGGCGTACTTGAAGTCCGAGCCTCGAAGGTCACAGCGGACGAACTGCTTGTTCTCACCCTGAATCCAGATATGCGCCGCGGAATTCGGATCAAACCGACAGTCAATCGACCAGACACCATTACGTCGAGCCTTGGCAAACCAGTTCTCTTTGATGGCGAGCTCGCAAACATAGTGCATTCCGCGAAAGAGCATGCCGCCCTTTTGCACGGTGGCTCGTTCGCGAGGCAGCAGGTGGAGATAGATCAATTCGTCAGGCCGGTTATTGGCGTGAATCAGGTCATTCTCCAAAGCCCAGGTCCATATGCCCGTCGGAGTAGGCTCGACGCCATCGTTCATCATCGCCTGTGTGAGGCGATCCGGCTGCCGATGAAAACGGTTGTAATGAAGAACGGACTCAATGACGATCTGGGTAAATTCCTTCAGGTTCAGCGTGGCATCGAGTCGACAGTCCCGCTCGCCCCGCTCTTTATCTCGTGCGGCAACGCCGCCTGGAAGCCACCTGATATCGGTTAGATCATTGAGGATACCGAATCGACTTTCGACCATGGGCTTCCAATCTGGTCTGTACGGAGGTGCCGTACCCATCTCGATGCCCAAGCCGCTTGCCAGCCCTTCTGCTGCAAGGGACAGCATCTCGCCCCGGTCGGCGTAGATCTGATGTGGCAAATGATGACAGTCCCAATCACCGGGGGCGATCTCGACACCGTTCTTCGCACAGAACTCCACCTTGGAGGTAAAGGCGTTGAACAATGCCTGCCGAGCGCCGTTCCAGCTAGGCCCCTCCAGGCCGACATAGAGACCAACAATCATTCCCGAGAAGCTGTCCACAACGACGTATACCACCGGACGACCGATAGTCATCCGCCGCGAGTAGCTGTTAACCAGGTAGATGTCCGCAATCGTCGCGTCGATCTCAAACTGGTGGCACGGGCCACGAAGCCAATCGCGAACAGTGCCTGCGATTGGGCGGCAATCCTTAAGCCACTTCGTCAACCCTTTACGCCCACGATCAGTTTCAATTTCATCAAAAAACTGCTTTCCCCAGTAGTCGAACTGAGTGAATGTTGGAATTTCCGATTCCGGAAGAAGTCGTACCCGATTTTCCGAGTTTTTCGAAAGATCCTTTACAGAATAAAATTTCTTAAGCATCTTGTCGTAAGCAATACGAAGAGATGATGTTTTATTTTTTGCATAAAGCGCATAACCTACTTTTATGCATCGCTTATCAATAGCACTGAGCAATTTACAAGGGGATACAAGTACCCCCTGAAATTTTGGTTTCCGTCCTGGTCGTACGCCAGGCGAGTAGTTTCTGTTCGCCACTCCTACAGCCGAATAGTTCTTAAGAAACGCATTTCTTACCTGACCATAAAACCAGTATCGATACAGTAAGCGGTAAATGGTCTTTCGCTGGATACCCAGCTCAGCGGCCCTGTTCCCAACCAGCCGGCCCATCTCGCCCTGCACGAAAATCTGTCCTGGATAAGCCGGGTCTAGGAGAGGCTCGATAATTGCCCACTTCTCATCTCGATCACGCTTAGTGCTGTCATCGAGGTCATCCTCCAGAACGAGCAGAAACTCAGGCACGGCAGTCACTACCGGCTTGGTGTCGCCAGACTCTAACGACAGCCTGAGCTCCTCAAGGCCCAAAGGATAAGGTTTACCTGGCGGCTCGGTCAGAGCTATCACCATTACGGCGTCCTGAGCCTCAATGAGGTGAAGAACTCTAACCATGGACGAGATCACAGAGTGTTCCGTTACAGGTTCAAACACCTCATTCACTGAAATATTCATGATAATTTCTCAATGAATGAGGTCATCTCGGCGGGATAAACTACCTTGAGATCTGGTAACGGCGATTTGAGGTGAAGCGGAGCGCTGCTCAAATCGACCTGAATCATCTTGCTCCAGATAAGATGGAAGAACATGTCCCGCGCCTCGGTATACGGTATAGACAAACGGGTTGCGATTTTTCGCAAAGACTCAGATGTCGACCAAGGGTAAGCCTTACTAGCCTCAAGGATTTCGAGAAAATCGGAGTGCAGAGATGAACTCATCAGAGGCCGGGGTAGCCGTGCATATTGTCTCAACAGCCCGAGATTCTTAATCAGATTAGGTGTGAACAACTCCTCGGTGACAATGCTCCAGTCCACGTCCTGGCTCATCCAGAATCGTCTCTCAATCTCCAATTTCTCCAATGTCCGGACAGAGTCCTCCCCGACGAGATCTTGCTGATACTTGATTGTCCTTGCGACGGACCTGAAATCCCCATTCGGCTGCTTCACGGTCAAAAGGAAGTCTGTCGTCATGACTAGCGGGAGGGTGGTTCCTTTGTATCTCGGATATCGGACACCAATTGCCCGGGCAATTGCTTGGGTGCTTTCCACCTGGAGCAGCGGATACTGCTCACGGATGTCCACGACGTCTTCAGAGAATTCGCAAACCAGGAAAAAGGCGCGTTCGAGATCGGACAAAAAGTGATGTATACGATCGATTTTCACGCCTTGGATTTTGTGAGACCGCCCCCGCGACGGGACGTCCTGTACACGCAACCAGGGCACGTAACTGGCTCCGGCTCCGGCACCAAATCCGTTGGCAATGTGCCGTTCAATATCCTGCTTCGAAGCAAACCTACGACCGCGCAACACTGCCTCCTCAGACCAAACGAAGCGCTGTACCTCACATTCAAAAAAATAGTTCTAGGAAAACACCGCCCACGAGGAGCTGCTCAGAGGGTCGTACCTAGACTACTCCGGCTGAAAAGCGAAGCAGCTAATCCGGACCAATGGCGTGGTCCAGAAACGGGAAACCCCCGTAAATACGGGGGTTTGCGCGTTGTGTCAAACTTTAATAGCTTGTGTCAAACTTTATTATTTTGTGTCAATCTTTATTATTCAAAGCCATCGAACGCTTCAGTTCCTGCCCTTTACTCGACAGTCACCGACTTCGCCAGATTCCGCGGCTGATCCACATCAGTCCCCTTCAACACCGCCACGTAATACGAAAGCAACTGTAGCGGAATGGTGTACAGAATCGGCGCCAGCGCATCAGCGATATGCGGCATGGCGATCACGTGAGTGCCTTCGCCATTGCTCATCCCCGCCTGCTCATCAGCGAACACCACCAACTGACCACCACGGGCACGCACTTCCTGCAGGTTGGACTTGAGCTTCTCCAGCAGTTCGTTGTTCGGCGCGACAGTGACCACCGGCATGTCGTCATCTACCAGTGCCAGCGGGCCGTGTTTCAGCTCGCCCGCCGGGTAGGCTTCGGCGTGGATATAGGAGATTTCCTTGAGCTTCAGGGCACCTTCCATCGCCACCGGGAACTGCGCGCCGCGGCCGAGGAACAGGGTGTGGTGCTTGTCGGCGAACAGCTCGGAGATCTTCTCGACCGTGGCGTCCATCGCCAGGGCTTCACCAAGGCGTACCGGCAGGCGACGCAGTTGCTCGACCAGCTCGGCTTCGACGCCGGCACCGAGGGTGCCACGCACCTGACCCAGGGCCAGGGTCAGCAGCATCAGCGAGACCAGCTGGGTGGTGAAGGCCTTGGTCGAGGCGACGCCGATTTCCGGACCGGCCAGGGTCAGCAGGGTCAGGTCGGATTCGCGCACCAGCGAGCTGATGCCGACGTTGCAGATCGCCAGGCTGCCGAGGAAGCCCAGTTCCTTGGCATTGCGCAGGGCGGCCAGGGTGTCGGCGGTTTCGCCGGACTGGGAGATGGAGACGAACAGGGTGTCCGGCTGCACCACCACCTTGCGGTAGCGGAATTCGCTGGCGACTTCGACCTGGCAAGGAATGCCGGCCAGTTCTTCCAGCCAGTAACGGGCAACCATGCCGGCGTGGTAGCTGGTACCACAGGCGACGATCTGCACGTTGCGCACCTTGGCGAACAGCTCGGCCGCATTCGGACCGAAGGCCTGGACCATCACGTGATCGGCGCCCAGGCGACCTTCCAGGGTGCGCTGGACCACGGTGGGCTGCTCGTGGATTTCCTTGAGCATGAAGTGACGGTACGCGCCCTTGTCAGCCGCTTCCGCACCTTCGTGGTATTGCACGGTTTCACGCTGGACCGCGACACCGTTGGCGTCCCAGATACGCACCTGCTCACGCTGGATCTCGGCGATATCGCCCTCCTCCAGGTACATGAAGCGGTCGGTGACCTGGCGCAGGGCCAGTTGGTCGGAAGCCAGGAAGTTCTCGCCCAGGCCCAGGCCGATTACCAGCGGGCTGCCGCTGCGGGCGGCGACCAGGCGGTCAGGCTGCTTGGCACTGATCACGGCCAGGCCGTAGGCGCCATGCAGTTGCTTGACCACGGCCTTGAGGGCGTCGGCCAGGTCGGGAACGGTCTTCAGGGTGTGGTGCAGCAGGTGCACGATCACTTCGGTGTCGGTTTCCGAACTGAACACGTAGCCCAGGGACTTCAGGTTCTCGCGCAGGACTTCGTGGTTCTCGATGATGCCGTTGTGCACCACCGCCAGCTCGTTGCCGGAGAAGTGCGGGTGGGCGTTGTGTTCGGTCGGTGCACCGTGGGTGGCCCAGCGGGTGTGGGCGATACCCAGCTGGCCAGCCAGCGGATCGGCCGCCACGGCCGCCTGCAGTTCGCTGACCTTGCCGATGCGCCGACGGCGCTCCAGGCTGCCCTGCTGGGTATAGACGGCCAGGCCGGCGCTGTCATAGCCGCGGTACTCGAGACGCTTGAGGCCTTCGATCAGAATGGCGGTGATATTACGCTCGGCGACGGCGCCAACGATTCCACACATAGTCAATGCTCCTGGCTGATAGCGGCACAAATCACGTTGATGCCGCGGGCTTCAATCTGTTCGCGTGCCTGACGGGGCAGGCTTTCATCGGTAATAAGGGTGCTCACGCTGCTCCACGGCAGCTCGAGGTTGGGGATCTTGCGCCCGACCTTGTCGGACTCGACCATCACGATCACTTCCCGCGCCACCTCCGCCATGACCCGGCTCAGGCCGAGCAACTCGTTGAAGGTGGTGGTGCCGCGAACCAGATCGATGCCGTCGGCACCGATGAACAGCTGGTCGAAGTCGTAGGACCGCAGCACCTGCTCGGCAACCTGGCCCTGGAAGGACTCGGAGTGCGGGTCCCAGGTGCCGCCGGTCATCAGCAGCACCGGTTCGTGTTCCAGTTCGCTGAGGGCGCGGGCAACATTCAGGGAATTGGTCATCACCACCAGGCCAGGCTGCAAGCCGAGCTCGGGGATCATCGCGGCAGTGGTACTGCCACTGTCGATGATGATCCGCGCATGTTCGCGAATCCGCGCAACGGCGGCGCGAGCGATGGCTTGCTTGTATAGGGAAACCGGCTGGGCCTGGTCGGCGATCAGTTCCTGGGGCATGGTGACCGCGCCGCCATAACGGCGCAGCAGCAGGCCATTGCTTTCCAGGGCAGCGAGATCCTTTCGAATGGTCACTTCGGAAGTTTCGAAACGCTTGGCCAGCTCATCCACGCTCACTTCGCCCTGTTCATTGAGCAGAGCAAGAATGTTGTGGCGTCTTTGAGGTGTGTTTCGTTTCGACATTTGCGCTTAAGTTTCGGTTCGAAAGTTAATGACGGCAATCAAAACCTGAATCTTTCGTTGGGTCAAGCGCCAATTGGACAAAAGGCGATGTGGATAACATTCTTTGCACGGGTTGGCTTATCCACAGCACCGACATAAATGCAAAAGGCCGACTTATGCACAATGCAGGCCGGCCTTTTGTCACGCTGTGGACAACTCAGCTTTTCTTGATCTTCTCCGGCCGTTTCCAGCCGTCGATATTGCGCTGACGGGCACGACCCACGGCCAGTTGGGCGGCGTCGACATTCTGCACGATGGTCGAACCTGCTGCGGTGGTGGCGCCGGAAGCGATATCCACAGGGGCAACCAGCGAGTTGTTCGAACCGATGAACACGTCCTCGCCCATAGTGGTCTTGAACTTGTTCGCACCGTCATAGTTGCAGGTGATGGTGCCGGCACCGATGTTGGTGCGGGCGCCGATTTCGGCATCGCCCAGGTAGGTCAGGTGGCCGGCCTTGGCGCCTTCGCCGAGGTGAGCGTTCTTCAGTTCGACGAAGTTACCCACATGGGCACGGGCGTCCAGCACACTGCCCGGACGCAGGCGGGCGAACGGACCGGCATCGCTGCCCTCGCCCATCACCGCACCTTCCAGGTGGCTGTTGGCCTTGACCACCGCGCCCTTGCGCAGGGTGGTATTCCTGATCACGCAGTTCGGACCAATCTGCACGTCGTCCTCGATGATCACCCGACCTTCGAGAATCACGTTGATGTCGATCAGCACGTCGCGGCCGACGGTGACTTCGCCACGCACATCGAAACGCGCCGGGTCACGTAGGGTCACGCCGAGGGCCATCAGGCGCCGGGCTTCACGGAACTGGTAATGACGCTCCAGCTCGGCCAGTTGCCGGCGGTCGTTGGCGCCCTGCACTTCCATCGGGTCCAGCGGTTGCTCGGTGGCGACCACCAGGCCATCGGCCACGGCCATGGCGATAACGTCGGTCAGGTAGTACTCGCCCTGGGCGTTGTCGTTGGACAGGCGGCCCAGCCAATCGGCAAGACGCTTGCCCGGGACGGCGAGAATGCCGGTGTTGCCTTCGCGGATGGCTTTCTGCGCATCGCTGGCGTCCTTGTGCTCGACGATGGCGGTGACCTTGCCAGCGGCGTCGCGGACGATACGGCCATAGCCGGTCGGGTCGTCGAGGGTCACGGTGAGCAGGCCGAGTTGCTGGTCGTTGACCTTGGCCAGCAGGCGCTGCAGGGTCTCGACCTCGATCAGCGGTACATCGCCGTAGAGGATCAGCACAGTGTCGGCACTCAGCGCCGGCAGGGCCTGGGCCACGGCGTGGCCGGTGCCCAGTTGTTTGTCCTGGAGTACGAAATTCAGATCATCCGCGGCCAGACGTTCACGCACGAGTTCGGCACCGTGGCCAATCACCACGTGAATACCTTGGGGCTGGAGCTGGCGGGCGCTGTGGATAACATGGCCGAGCATGGAATCACCGGCAACCGGGTGAAGCACCTTGGGCAAGGCGGAACGCATGCGCGTGCCCTGGCCCGCAGCGAGAATAACGATATCGAGAGACATTGACTGGCTACCAATCCTGGGTGGTCAGCGCTGTGACCGGGAGAAAAAACACGGAAAAAGAAAAAGGGTAGCCGAGGCTACCCTTTTACTCAATCGCTTCAGAAATGACCGGCTGAATGCCGATTACTTCTGACGACGCATTTGCTGGACGGTACGCAGCTGGGCTGCGGCCTCGGCCAGACGAGCAGCAGCGGCCGAATAATCGAAATCCGCGCCTTTGCTGTTCAGGGCATTTTCAGCAGCTTTCACTGCTTCCAGCGCCTGGGCTTCGTCCAGGTCACCTGCACGTTGCACGGTGTCGGCGAGAACCTTGACCATGCTCGGCTGGACCTCAAGGAAACCACCGGAGATGTAGTACACCTCCTGCGCGCCACCCTGCTTGGTCAGCGTGATCGGACCCGGCTTGAGGTTGGTGATCAGCGGCGCGTGGCCTGGAGCGATACCAAGATCACCCAGGTTGCCGTGAGCTACCAACATCTCGACCAGACCGGAGAAGATTTCCCCTTCCGCGCTGACGATGTCGCAATGGACTGTCATAGCCATTTGCTTGCCTCGACCTGATTAGCGCCCCTTTCGGGGCGCCGGGATTACAGTTTCTTGGCTTTCTCGATCGCTTCGTCGATGCTGCCGACCATGTAGAACGCTTGTTCTGGCAGGTGGTCGTAGTCACCTTTGAGGATGCCGCTGAAGCCAGCGATGGTGTCTTTCAGGGAAACGTATTTGCCTGGAGAACCGGTGAAGACTTCTGCCACGAAGAACGGCTGGGACAGGAAGCGCTGGATCTTACGAGCACGAGCAACGAGTTGCTTGTCGGTCTCGGACAGTTCGTCCATACCCAGGATCGCGATGATGTCCTTCAGCTCTTTGTAGCGCTGCAGAACATACTGAACGCCGCGAGCGGTCTCGTAGTGCTCGTTGCCGATCACCAGCGGGTCCAGCTGACGGGAAGTCGAGTCCAGTGGGTCTACCGCTGGGTAGATACCCAGGGAAGCGATGTCACGGGACAGAACGACGGTGGCGTCCAAGTGGGCGAAGGTGGTCGCTGGCGACGGGTCGGTCAGGTCGTCCGCAGGTACGTATACGGCCTGGATCGAGGTGATCGAACCTTCCTTGGTCGAAGTGATGCGCTCTTGCAGCACGCCCATCTCTTCAGCCAGGGTCGGCTGGTAACCTACCGCCGAAGGCATACGGCCCAGCAGTGCGGATACTTCGGTACCGGCCAGGGTGTAACGATAGATGTTGTCGACGAACAGCAGAACGTCGTTACCTTCGTCACGGAACTTCTCGGCCATGGTCAGGCCGGTCAGCGCTACGCGCAGACGGTTTCCTGGTGGCTCGTTCATCTGACCGTAGACCAGCGCTACCTTGTCGAGAACGTTGGAGTCCTTCATCTCGTGGTAGAAGTCGTTACCCTCACGGGTACGCTCGCCCACACCAGCGAACACGGAGTAACCGCTGTGTTCCATGGCGATGTTACGGATCAGTTCCATCATGTTTACTGTCTTGCCTACACCGGCACCACCGAACAGACCGACTTTACCACCCTTGGCGAACGGGCAAACCAGGTCGATAACCTTGATGCCGGTTTCCAGCAGGTCGTTGCCGCCTGCCTGGTCAGCGAACGAAGGCGCAGGCTGGTGGATACCGCGACGCTCTTCTTCGCCGATCGGGCCGGCTTCGTCGATCGGGTTGCCGAGGACGTCCATGATACGGCCCAGGGTCGCTTTACCGACCGGTACCGAGATGGCTGCGCCGCTGTCGACAACGTCCAGGCCGCGTTTCAGGCCTTCGGTCGAGCCCATCGCAATGGTACGAACCACGCCGTCGCCCAGCTGCTGCTGAACTTCGAGGGTGGTTGCCGCGCCTTGTACCTGCAGCGCGTTGTAAACGCTCGGAACCGCATCACGTGGGAATTCCACGTCGATTACGGCGCCGATGATTTGAACGATACGTCCGCTACTCATAGCAGTATCCTCTGAATATTTGAACCGTTAAACCGCGGCAGCGCCGCCGACGATTTCCGAGATCTCTTGGGTGATCGCAGCCTGACGCGCCTTGTTGTAGATCAATTGCAGCTCTTTGATCAGGTCGCCGGCGTTGTCGGTGGCGTTCTTCATGGCGATCATCCGGGCAGCTTGTTCAGCCGCGTTGTTCTCGACCACCGCCTGGTAGACCTGCGACTCCACGTAACGCACCATCAAGCCGTCCAGCAGCTCTTTGGCGTCAGGTTCGTAGAGGTAGTCCCAGTGGTGCTTGAGCTCTTGATCCGGGGTTGCAACCAACGGAACCAACTGCTCGACCGTTGGCGTTTGCGTCATGGTGTTGACGAACTTGTTCGATACCACGGACAGGCGGTCGATACGACCGTCCAGGTACGCGTCCAGCATGACCTTGACGGAACCGATCAGATCATTGATCGATGGTTCTTCGCCCAGGTGGCTGATCGCTGCAACGACGTTGCCGCCGAAGCTGCGGAAGAACGCCGCGCCCTTGCTGCCGATCACGCACAGGTCGATCTCGACGCCTTGCTCGCGGTTTGCCGCCATGTCCTTGACCAGGGCCTTGAACAGGTTGGTGTTCAAGCCACCGCACAGACCACGGTCACTGCTCACCACGACATAACCAGCACGCTTCACAGGGCGCTCGATCATGAATGGGTGGCGGTATTCCGGGTTGGCGTTGGCCAGATGACCGATCACCTGGCGGATGCGCTCCGCGTAAGGACGGCTAGCAGCCATGCGCGTTTGAGCCTTGCGCATCTTGCTGACCGCCACTTTTTCCATGGCGCTGGTAATTTTTTGCGTGCTTTTGATGCTCGCAATCTTACTGCGAATCTCTTTTGCGCCTGCCATGTAACACCTATCAGGTTAGCAAGCGGGGGCTGCAAAGCCCCCGCTGCGGCTTACCAGGTTTGGGTGGCCTTGAACTTCTCGATACCGGCCTTGATGCCAGCGTCGATTTCGTCGTTGAAGTCACCCTTCACGTTGATCTTCGCCATCAGGTCGGCGTGATCACGGTTGAAGTAAGCGATCAGGGCTTGTTCGAAGCTGCCGATCTTGGCGATTTCAACGTCGGTCAGGAACCCACGCTCAGCGGCATACAGCGACAACGCCATGTCAGCGATCGACATAGGAGCGTATTGCTTCTGCTTCATCAGCTCGGTAACACGTTGACCGTGCTCGAGTTGCTTGCGGGTAGCTTCGTCCAGGTCAGAAGCGAACTGGGCGAATGCCGCCAGTTCACGGTACTGAGCCAGAGCGGTACGGATGCCACCGGACAGCTTCTTGATGATCTTGGTCTGAGCGGCACCACCCACACGGGATACCGAAACACCGGCGTTCACTGCAGGGCGGATGCCCGAGTTGAACATGGCCGATTCCAGGAAGATCTGACCGTCGGTGATCGAGATCACGTTGGTCGGAACGAACGCGGAAACGTCGCCAGCCTGGGTTTCGATGATCGGCAGTGCGGTCAGGGAACCGGTCTTGCCAGTTACAGCGCCGTTGGTGAACTTCTCGACGTACTCTTCGGAAACGCGCGATGCACGCTCCAGCAGACGGGAGTGAAGATAGAACACGTCACCTGGGTACGCTTCGCGTCCTGGTGGACGGCGCAGCAGCAGGGAGATCTGACGGTAGGCAACGGCCTGCTTGGACAGGTCATCGTAAACGATCAGTGCGTCTTCACCGCGGTCACGGAAGAACTCGCCCATGGTGCAACCGGCGTATGGCGCCAGGAATTGCAGTGCGGCGGATTCCGAAGCACTGGCAACCACCACGATGGTGTTGGCCAGGGCGCCGTTTTCTTCCAGCTTGCGAACGATGTTGGCAACGGTGGAACGCTTTTGGCCGACAGCGACATAAACGCAGAAAATACCGGAGTCTTTCTGGTTGATGATGGCGTCGATGGCCATGGCGGTCTTGCCGATCTGACGGTCACCGATGATCAGCTCGCGCTGGCCACGGCCGACAGGGATCATGGCGTCAACGGACTTGTAGCCAGTCTGTACAGGCTGGTCTACCGACTTACGCCAGATCACGCCTGGAGCAACTTTCTCGACCGCGTCGGTCTCGGTGTTGCCCAGTGGGCCTTTGCCGTCGATCGGGTTGCCCAGTGCGTCGACAACGCGACCCAGCAGTTCCTTACCAACCGGAACTTCCAGGATGCGGCCAGTGCACTTGGCGCTCATGCCTTCGGCGAGGGTGTCGTAGGCGCCCAGTACTACCGCACCAACGGAGCCTTGCTCCAGGTTGAGGGCCATACCGTAGACGCCGCCTGGAAACTCGATCATTTCGCCGTACATAGCGTCGGCCAGACCGTGAATCCGCACGATGCCGTCAGAAACGCTGACGACAGTACCTTCGTTGCGGGCTTGGGAGGCTACATCGAGATTCTCGATGCGGCCCTTGATGATTTCACTAATTTCGGAAGGATTGAGTTGCTGCATTGCTCTGCTGCCCCTTCAAACTCAAGATTTCAATGCTTCGGCCAGTTTCGCGAGCTTGCCGCGAACCGAGCCATCGATAACCAGGTCGCCTGCGCGGATCACGACGCCACCGATGAGGGCGGAGTCTTCCGTCGCATGCAGGCGCACTTCCCGGTTGAGTCGTGCACTGAGAACCTTGGCGAGTTTGTCTTGCTGTTCTTGGTTCAACGCAAAAGCACTGGTGACTTCCACGTCTACGGATTTTTCCAGTTCGGCCTTGTACAGCTCGAACTGCGCCGAGATCTCCGGCAGAAGCAGGAGACGGTCGTTTTCCGCAGCGATGTGGATGAAATTGCGTGCTTGCGCGTCGAACTTGTCACCGCACACGTCGATAAACGTGGCGGCCTTTTGTGCGCTCGTCAGTCGCGGGGCCTTGAGCAGGCGCTGCATGGTGTCGTCTTGCGACACCGCAGCAGCCAGGCCGAGCATGGCTGACCAATTGGCCAGTTGCTGCTGGGCCTGGGCATGCTCAAAGGCAGCCTTAGCGTAAGGTCGGGCCAACGTGGTCAGTTCTGCCATGATCGCCCTCGCTTAAATTTCAGCGGCCAGTTTGTTAACCAGCTCCGCATGCGCGTTTTGATCGATTGTGGCGCCAAGGATCTTTTCAGCACCGCCAACGGCCAGGCTACCCACTTGGGCGCGCAGCGCGTCTTTGACGCTGTTAATTTCCTGTTCGATCTCGGCCTGAGCCTGAGCCTTCACACGGTCAGCTTCGACGCGGGCCTGATCACGGGCCTCTTCGACGATCTGCGCACCGCGCTTCTTGGCTTGCTCGATGATTTCAGCTGCCTGAGCCTTAGCTTCGCGCAGTTGCTGACCCACTTTATCTTGGGCCAGCTCCAGGTCGCGAGCTGCTCGGTTGGCAGCGTCCAGTCCGTCCGCGATCTTCTTCTGGCGCTCTTGCAAAGCCGCGATGACCGGAGGCCACACGAACTTCATGCAGAACAGCACAAAGATGAAGAAGGCAACGGACTGGCCAATCAGGGTTGCATTAATGTTCACGCCAACACCTCGCTCGGTCTTTGTCCATCACATCCAATCACTCGAGAAACCGAGTGATTAGCCAGCGATTTGACCAACGAAGGGGTTCGCGAAGGTGAAGAACAGAGCGATACCAACACCGATCATGGTTACGGCGTCGAGCAGACCGGCAACGATGAACATTTTAACTTGCAGCATTGGAACCATCTCTGGCTGGCGAGCAGCGCCTTCCAGGAACTTGCCGCCCAGCAGGCCGAAACCAATGGCGGTACCCAGAGCACCCAGGCCGATCAGCAGAGCAACAGCGATAGCGGTAAGACCAACTACAGTTTCCATCTTTCCTCCCGACTTTTACGTCGTATTGGTTAGGTTTTTTAGTTTGAAGCGGTAAAACAAAATCGTTTTGTACAACGATGCCCTTGCGGACGTTTTCGACCCTCTCTCACACCGACAAGAGGGTCATCAGACACGCCAGGCGGTCTTAATGGTTATCTTCGTGAGCCATCGACAGGTAGACGATGGTAAGCATCATGAAGATGAAAGCTTGCAGCGTGATGATCAGGATGTGGAACACAGCCCACGCCCACTGCAGGACGACACCCAGGCCGCTCAGCCACAGCAGGCCGGCGCCGAACATCACCGCGATCAGGATGAACACCAGCTCGCCGGCGTACATGTTGCCGAACAGACGCAGTGCCAGCGAGATCGGCTTGGCGATCAGGGTGACGAACTCGAGCAGGAAGTTGACCGGGATCAGCAGGGCCTGAACGAAGATGTTCTTGCTGCCGAACGGATGCAGGGTCAGCTCGCCGATGAAACCGCCCAGACCCTTGACCTTGATGCTGTAGAAGATGATCAGGGCGAACACGCAGAAGGCCATGGCCAGGGTGGCGTTCGGGTCGGTGGTGGAAACGGCGCGGAACGGAATGTGCGGATCACCCGAGATCGCCATGGCCAGCTGAGGAATCCAGTCGACCGGTACCAGGTCGATGGCGTTCATCAGGAACACCCAGACGAAAATGGTCAGGGCCAGCGGGGCGATGACCGCACTACGGCCGTGGAACGAGTCCTTCACGCTGCCGTGGACGAACTCGACCAGCACTTCGACGAAGTTCTGCAGGCCGCCAGGCTGGCCGGCAGTTGCTTTCTTCGCCGCGGCGCGGAAGAGAAGGATGAAGATCAGGCCCAGCCCGAACGACCAACCCAGGGTGTCCACGTGGAACGCCCAGAAGCCCATTGCCTTGGCTTCTGCTGCGGTGTGGGCAAAGCCCCAGCCGCCGTCTGGAAGTTGACCGAAGGTCAGGTTCTGCAAGTGGTGCTGGATATAGCCCGAAGCCGTTGTTTCTGCCATGTTTGCCTCAAACGCCCTAAGGTCTCGAAAGTCTTGTTTTCATCAGCAGGGGCGCGAACCAGCTGACCAGTTGGGTCAGCAAGAAGACGCCGAATACTGCTAATGGCGCCAATGGCTTCACTCCTGCGAACGTCAGTGCGAACAGCACCGCCGTCAAAATCAATTTGCCCGCCTCGCCTGCGTAGAACGACTTGACGATGGCTTGCGCTGCCCTGGCCCCGGTGAACCTGAAGGCCTTCCAGGCGAAATACACGTTCGGTAGCCAGGCGATCAGCCCTCCGCAGAGGCCTGAATATCCGCTGACTGTCCCGCGCCACTGCCACAAAGCCAAAGCTGCCAACAGAAACACGACACATTGGGCCAGCAGTACCGGGAAAACCGCCCAGCGATGGAAAGGCAGGCGGTTTGGCGTGCGGGTTTCCATCAAAACTGCTCCCCCGAAGTCGGCCAACCAGTCAACTATGACTTGGCATAATTTGTGCCGACAAAATGCGCGCAGAGTATAGGGGCGGATTAACCCCTATTCAACTGCCGGGTAGTGATTTCCGACTGCGCGCTACAAAGGGAATTGTTTCAGCGGATGTGAGCAAGAACGCCCTGCAACTCATCTAGCGAGTTGTAGCGGATAACCAATTGGCCCTTGCCCTTATTACCGTGGCGGATCTGTACAGACGAGCCCAAACGCTCGGCCAGACGCTGTTCCAGGCGGGTGATATCCGGATCAGGTTTGGCCGTTTCGACCGGTTCAGGCTTGCCACTCAACCACTGGCGAACCAGGGCTTCGGTCTGACGAACGGTCAAACCGCGTGCGACAACGTGTCGCGCACCTTCGACCTGCTGTTCTTCAGGCAATCCGAGCAGAGCACGGGCATGGCCCATCTCCAGATCGCCATGGGACAGCATGGTCTTGATCACTTCCGGCAGGGAAATCAGGCGCAGCAGGTTGGCCACGGTCACCCGCGACTTGCCGACCGCATCGGCGACCTGTTGCTGGGTCAGGTGGAATTCGGTCTGCAGGCGCTGCAGGGCGATGGCTTCCTCGACCGGGTTGAGGTCCTCGCGCTGGATGTTCTCGATCAGCGCCATGGCGATCGCCGCTTCGTCCGGCACATCCCGGACCATGGCCGGGATGGTGTCCAGACCGGCCAGCTGGGTGGCGCGCCAGCGGCGTTCACCGGCGATGATCTCGTAGCGGTCACCCGGGATCGGGCGCACCACGATCGGCTGCATGACGCCCTGGCCCTTGATCGACTGGGCCAGTTCTTCCAGTGCCTGCTGGTCCATGTCCCGACGCGGCTGGTATTTGCCGCGCTGGATCAGCTCCACGGGCAGGTGTTGCAGTTCTTTCTTGTCGACCTTTACAGCCTGCTCTTCGAGCGCGCTGACGGTCGGACCACTCAACAGTGCATCCAACCCACGTCCGAGACCCCGTTTCTTGACGGCCATGCGGATTCCTTAAGTTGTTTGTGCAGTGCGAGATTGACGGCGCTGGCGGCGATGAAGTTCGCCGGCCAGGGCCAGGTAAGCCAGGGCGCCACGGGATTGCTTGTCGTAGGCCAGTGCCGGCATGCCGAAGCTCGGCGCCTCGGCCAGGCGGATGTTGCGCGGGATCACGGTGTCGTAGAGCTGCTCGCCGAAGTGCTCCTTGAGCTGCACCGAGACATCGTTGTTCAGGCTCAGGCGCGGGTCGTACATGGTCCGCAGCAGGCCTTCGATCTTCAGCTCCGGGTTCAGCCGGGCGGCGATGCGCTTGATGTTATCCACAAGGTCGCTGAGACCTTCCAGTGCGTAGTACTCGCACTGCATGGGGATAATCACGCCATCGGAGGCGACCAGCGCGTTGAGCGTCAGCATCGACAGCGACGGCGGGCAGTCGATGAGGATGTAGTCGTAACTCTCGCGGATCGGCGCCAGCGCGTTGCGCAGACGGCTTTCCTTCATCTGCATTTCCAGCAGGACCACTTCGGCGGCGGTCAGGTCACGGTTGGCCGGCAGCAGTTGATAACCGCCGTGCTCGGAGATGTGCATGGCCTGGGCCAGGTCGCACTCGCCGATCAGCAGATCGTAGACCGAATGTTCCAGGACGTGTTTATCCACACCACTGCCCATGGTGGCGTTGCCCTGTGGATCGAGGTCGATCAACAGCACGCGGCGCTTGGTCGCTACCAGCGACGCCGCGAGATTGATACAGGTCGTGGTTTTACCCACACCCCCCTTCTGGTTCGCGATCGCGAATACCTTAGCCATTCTTGCTTGTGTTCCCAGTCATGCCGTGCGGCGCAGTATCAGCAGATGGCGCTGGCCTTGGCAACCGGGTACGGTCAAGGCCTGCTCGCTATCCACTTTGAAGTCTGCCGGCAATGCTACCAGCTCATCGGCCGGATGCAGTCCTTTCATTGCCAGCCACTGTGTCTGGGAATCCCCCAGGTGCCGCGTCCAGCTAGTGAAGTTTTCCATGCTGCTGAAAGCACGGGAAATGATCCCGGTGAAGGGCTGCGCGGGCTGGAACTCTTCGACCCGCTTGTGGATAACCGTGAGGTTGTCCAGTTTCAGCTCCAGTTTCACCTGGGTCAGGAAACGGGTCTTCTTGCCGTTGCTGTCGAGCACCGTGACCTGCTTGTCCGGATGCAGGATAGACAATGGAATGCCGGGCATGCCACCGCCGCTGCCGACGTCCAGCCAGTTCGCGCTGTGGATAAAACCCATCACGCTGAGGCTGTCCAGCAGATGGCGCGAGACCATCTCGTCCGGATCACGCACGGCGGTGAGGTTGTAGGCCTTGTTCCATTTGATCAACAGGGCCAGGTAGGCCAGCAGTTGCTGCTGCTGGAACTCGCTCAGTTCGAGACCGAGCTGGCGCGCGCCTGTGGACAACTCTTCGGCATGTTTTGCGGTGACCATAGAACTCAAGCGCTTTGCTCCAGACCGCGGCCAGCGCCGCGTTTCTTCAGGTGAATCAACAACAGGGAAATCGCCGCCGGGGTCACACCGGGAATACGCGACGCCTGGCCCAGGGTCTCGGGCCGGGTCTGGCCGAGCTTGCCCTGGATCTCCTTGGACAGACCGGAAATCGAGCTGTACTCGATGTCGTCTGGCAGGCGGGTATCTTCGCTGGCGCGCAGGCGAGCGATTTCTTCCTGTTGCCGGTCGATGTAACCGGCGTATTTGGTCTTGATCTCGACCTGCTCGGCGACCTGCTCGCTCGCGTCACTGCCGCCGGTCGCTGCCACCAGGCCGGCATAGTCGATTTCCGGCCGGCTCAGCAGGTTGAGCAGGTTGTATTCGTGGCTCAGCGGCGTACCGAAACGCTCGACGATGGCCTGGCCCTGTTCGGTGTCCGGGCGTACCCAGGTGGATTTGAGCCGTTGCTCTTCACGCTCGATGCCTTCGCGCTTGGCGCAGAAGGCGGCCCAGCGGTCGTCATCCACCAGGCCCAGTTCGCGGCCCTTTTCGGTCAGGCGCAGGTCGGCGTTGTCTTCGCGCAGGATCAGCCGGTATTCGGCGCGCGAGGTGAACATGCGGTACGGCTCCTGGGTACCGAGGGTGATCAGGTCGTCGACCAGCACCCCGATGTACGCCTCGTCGCGACGCGGGCACCAGCTTTCGCGGCCCTGCGCGCGCAGCGCGGCGTTGGTCCCGGCCAGAAGGCCTTGCGCACCGGCTTCTTCATAACCGGTGGTGCCGTTGATCTGGCCCGCGAAGAACAGACCGCCGATCACCTTGGTTTCCAGGCTGTACTTCAGGTCACGCGGATCGAAGTAGTCGTACTCGATGGCGTAGCCCGGGCGAACGATATGGGCGTTCTCCATGCCGCGGATCGAACGGACGATCTGCAACTGCACATCGAACGGCAGCGAGGTGGAGATCCCGTTCGGGTACAGCTCGTGGGTGTTCAGGCCTTCCGGCTCGATGAAGACCTGGTGGCTTTCCTTGTCGGCAAAGCGATGGATCTTGTCTTCGATCGACGGGCAATAACGCGGGCCGATGCCCTCGATCACCCCGGAGTACATCGGCGAGCGGTCCAGGTTGGAGGCGATGATCTCGTGGGTCCGCGCGTTGGTGTGGGTAATCCAGCAGCTGACCTGACGCGGGTGCATCTCTTTCGAGCCCATGAACGACATCACCGGAATCGGCGTATCGCCTGGCTGTTCGGACATCACCGAGAAGTCCACGGAACGGCCGTCGATACGCGGCGGGGTCCCGGTTTTCAGACGGCCGACGCGTAAAGGCAGTTCACGCAGGCGATGGGCCAGGGCAATCGCGGGCGGATCGCCGGCACGGCCACCGGAATAGTTCTGCAGACCGATGTGGATAAGTCCGGCGAGGAAGGTGCCGGTGGTCAGCACCACGGAATCAGCAAAGAAACGCAGACCCATCTGGGTGACCACACCGCGCACCTGGTCCTGCTCGACGATCAGGTCATCGCAGGACTGCTGGAATATCCACAGGTTCGGCTGGTTTTCCAGGATCTCGCGCACCACCGCCTTGTAGATAGCGCGGTCGGCCTGGGCACGGGTTGCCCGTACGGCCGGGCCCTTGCGGTTGTTCAGCACGCGGAACTGGATGCCGCTCTTGTCGGTGGCCAGCGCCATCGCGCCGCCGAGAGCATCGATTTCCTTGACCAGATGGCTCTTGCCGATGCCACCGATGGCCGGGTTGCAGCTCATGTGCCCGAGGGTTTCCACGTTATGGGTCAACAGCAGGGTTTTCACGCCCATGCGTGCTGATGCAAGCGCAGCCTCGGTACCGGCATGGCCGCCGCCGATGACGATCACTTCAAAACGGGAAGGGAAATCCACCACGCACCTCGTGCCTGTTTCGGGAATGTAAAAGGGATAGCTGCCAAGTATAGGGACTTACCCCCTCCTAAAGGAACCTTTTGCACAAAATTTAACCAGCCTGTGGATGAATGGCCGGCAATAGAAATAACGAAAGGAAGATTTATAAAAGCTTTGTTTTTATGTTTATTCTTAGGGGCGTACCTATCTGTGGATAAGGTTATACAGGCCTTTATTTACGTGCTGTACAGAGATTCATAACCCTGTGCTTCAGTGGTCATGAGAGGTATGGATAAGCGCCTTGAACCTGTGGATGAAATGGGTGTTTACCCACAGGTGGATTTATCTTCAGGCTAGAGGGGTAGTTATCAACGGAGCTGAAGGGGAGTTTTCCACAGGGCTTATTTGGGCATTGTGAATGAGCGGGCAGGCGAAAGCGCCGGAAGCGCGCCGGGGTTTTCGACTGTGGAAAAGGGGAGTTAGTACTGAAGGAGATTGACGGCCCATGCAGGTCGCGTCAGGACTGTGGATAAGAGCATCTGATTGAGGTCGCTACAGAAGGTCGTTCTGCTTGAGCGTGACCGGCCTCAATTTGCCTCGCCAGTGTTCCGCTTACCGGTCACCAGCTTCTTCAACGTTCTGTCGAAATCGCTCTCGAACAGACGGTCCTGAACGATTCTGTACTTCTCAAATTCACTCTCTGCATGCATCTGGGCAAGCTTCGCGGAGACCTTGCCACTGTCTTGAAGCACTTCGCGGTCATCAAACTCCAGGAATGCGTCCAATCGCTTGGACCAATCCTCCATGCTCATGGGTATTTGACGGCGAGCACGGTCTTCAGCCAGTTCCAGGTAGGCATTGACCACACGCCCCAACGATGCGAGCTCTTCCTGACTTAGGTAGTTCTTGGCCACAGCAACGTCGGTTTTAAGGACCTTTCCGTCAGGGGCACTCGCCCAGGACGTCAGACCCATTTGCGGCTTGCTGCTATCGGCCCGCTTGCAGATCAGTTCTGCTGCCGTGTGCCCATGGATCGCATAGTGGAGTTTGTTCTGTACCTTGGCGAAAAAGGTCTTGGTAGTCGGTGCGTCCTTGTTGTAGTCCACGCTGGTGGAGTAGATATCGGTGATTTTCTGGTAGAACCGTCTCTCGCTGAGGCGGATCTCACGGATCTCCGCCAACAGTCGCTCAAAGTAGTCCTCGCCCAGGAAACCACCGTTTTCCATGCGCTTACGATCGAGCACATAACCCGTCATCGCGAACTCGCGCAGTACACCCGTTGCCCACTGGCGGAACTGCGTGGCACGTATGGAGTTGACTCGGTAGCCAACGGAAATAATGGCGTCCAGGTTGTAGAACTCCACCATGCGGGACACCTCTCTCTGACCTTCTTGCTGAACTATCCGGAATTTCCGGATGGTTGCTTCCGGGGCAAGCTCATCACTGCCAAAGATATTCTTCAGGTGTTCACTGATGGTACGCACATCCACCCCGAACAATTCCGCCATGAGCTTTTGTGACAACCAGAGGGTTTCGTCCTCATAGCGAGCCTCAATGCTCTGTTCTGCCGTTTGACCGGTAAAGATCAGAAACTCGACGGTGCTGTTGCGAATGAAGGTGGGTTTACTACTCACAAGGCATTTCCTCTCGTGCTCATCATCCCCTGCTGGATGACAACGAACCCTATCTCACTTCCCAATGCAGAAGCTGGAGAAAATCCGCCCCAGCAGATCATCGGAGCTGAACGCCCCAGTGATCTCACCCAGCGCCTGCTGCGCCTGACGCAGATCCTCAGCCAACAATTCACCAGCGCCCGCCAACGTCAGCTGCTCACGCCCGTGTTCGAGGCTGGCGCTGGCCTGGCGCAAGGCATCCAGATGCCGCCGGCGAGCGCTAAAGCCACTTTCCGCCGTCTGTTCATAACCCATGCAGGCCTTCAGGTGATCGCGCAGCAGATCCAGCCCCATGTCCGGCGCCTTTGCGCTCAGGGTGATGGTGACGTGGCCATCCTCGCTTTCTTCCAGACCAATGGCCTCGCCACTCAGGTCGGCCTTGTTGCGGATCAGGGTGACCTTGTCCGGCCGCGGGCGCTGATCGAGGAACTCAGGCCACAGGGCGAATGGATCGCTGGCCTCAGGCGCACTGGCATCCACCACCAGAAGCACCCGGTCCGCCTCGCCAATCGCCTTCAGGGCGCGTTCCACGCCGATCTTTTCCACATGGTCCTCGGTATCGCGCAGACCAGCAGTATCCACAACGTGCAGCGGCATGCCGTCGATGTGGATATGTTCGCGAAGGATGTCCCGGGTGGTGCCGGCGATATCGGTGACGATGGCCGCCTCGCGACCCGCCAGCATATTCAGCAGGCTGGATTTGCCAGCGTTCGGACGACCGGCGATCACCACCGTCATACCGTCACGCAGCAAGGCGCCCTGCCCGGCTTCGCGCATGACCGAGGCAAGATCGCCACGCACCTGGTCAAGCATGCCCAGCACATGGCCATCGGCGAGGAAGTCGATTTCCTCTTCCGGGAAGTCGATCGCCGCTTCCACATAGATCCGCAGGCTGATCAAACGCTCGGTCAAGTTATCCACACGGCGGGAGAACTCGCCCTGCAGCGAGCGCAAGGCATTGCGCGCAGCCTGTGCAGAACTGGCCTCGATCAGGTCGGCGATGGCTTCGGCCTGGGCCAGGTCGAGTTTATCGTTGAGGAACGCGCGCTCGCTGAATTCCCCCGGCCGCGCCAGGCGGCAGCCAAGTTGTACACAGCGCTGCAGCAGCATATCCAGCACCACCGGGCCGCCATGGCCCTGCAGTTCCAGGACATCTTCGCCTGTGAATGAATTCGGCCCCGGGAAGAACAGCGCAATGCCCTCGTCGAGGACCAGGCCGTCGTCACTGCGGAACGGACCGTAGTGAGCGTGCCGCGGCGTCAGCTCGCGACCGGTGATCGCCTGCCCGGCCTGGCGCGCCAGCGGTCCGGAAATACGCACAATACCCACCCCGCCGCGGCCCTGGGCGGTAGCGATGGCGGTGATGGTTTCGCGACGGGAAGTCATGTCATGGCCTCGGAACAAAAACGTCAGATAGCAAAACGCCCCACGAGTGGGGCGTTTATCCACAGATTAGCTGGCTAATCCGTCAGGCTGCGGCCTTCTTGGTCGCTTTCTCGATGCTGTTGGTGATGTACCACTGCTGTGCGATGGACAGGCAGTTGTTCACAACCCAGTACAGAACCAGACCAGCAGGGAACCACAGGAAGAAGAAGGTGAAGATGATCGGCATCATTTTCATCACCTTGGCCTGCATCGGATCCGGTGGAGTCGGGTTCAGCTGCTGCTGGATGAACATGGTCGCGCCCATGATGATCGGCAGGATGAAGAACGGATCCTTGATCGACAGGTCGGTGATCCAGAACATCCATGGGGCCTGACGCATCTCGACGCTTTCCAGGAGTACCCAGTACAGCGACAGGAAGACCGGCATCTGCACCAGGATCGGCAAGCAGCCACCCAGCGGATTGATCTTCTCTTTCTTGTACAGCTCCATCATCGCCTGGGACATCTTCTGGCGATCGTCACCGAACTGCTCTTTCAGCTGGGCCAGGCGCGGCGCAACGGCACGCATGCGCGCCATCGAACGGTAGCTGGCGGCGGACAGCGGGAAGAACAGGCCCTTGATCAGCATGGTCAGGACGATGATCGACCAGCCCCAGTTGCCGAGCAGGCTGTGGATATGTTGCAGCAGCCAGAAGATCGGCTGGGCAATGAACCACAGGATGCCGTAGTCGACGGTCAGTTCCAGGCCTGGGGACAACTCTTTCAGCTTGCTCTGGATCTTCGGACCGGCATACAGGGTGCTGCTGGTTTCGGCCTTGGCACCCGCGGCGACGTTCAGCGCAGGGCCGTTGTAGCCGATGATGTAGTTGCCTTGGCTGTCCTTGCGGGTCTGAACGAAGTTGTTATCCGAGCTTTCCGGGATCCAGGCCGTTACGAAGTAGTGCTGCAGCCAGGCGACCCAGCCGCCGTTCACATTTTCTTTCAAATTGCCCTTGTCCATGTCCTTCATGGACACTTTCTTGTAGGGCTCAGAACTTGTCCACAGGGCAGCACCCAGGTAGGTGGCGGTACCAGTGGCGGTCGACGAGGAAGGATCGGAGCTGGCGTCACGCTTAAGCTGGCCGAACATGTTGCCGGTCCAGGCCTGGCCGCTCTGGTTGTCGATCAGGTAGCTGACCTTCAGGTCGTACTCGCCGCGGTTCAGGGTGAAGCGCTTGATGTAGTTGACACCGCCTTCGCTGAACTTCAGGTCGACGACCAGTTGGTCCTGGCCGTCAGCCAGTTGATAACTTTTCTGCTCGGCGGCGTACAGCGGGCGACCAGCGGCACGTGCGTCCGGGCCGTTGGCGCCGATCAGGCCGCTCTGGGCCAGATAAACGCGCTCACTACCGTTGTCGAACAGCTGGAATGGAATTTCCGGGTGATCCTGGCGACGCGGGTACTTCGGCAGGGTCAGCTGGACGATGTCACCACCGGTTGGGTCGATAGCCAGATCGAGGACATCGGTCTTGACCCGGATCAGGTCCTTGCTGACAGCGACCGGCGCCAGTTCGGCCGGGGTTTCGGCGTTGACGCTCGGAATATCGGCGTTGGAAGTGCCGGCATTCGGGCTGTCCGGCAGGGACGGCGCGATGGTGCTGGAGGCAGCAGTCTGATTCGGCAAGGCAGCCTGGCCGTAGTCCTGGTTCCACTTGAGGACCATGACATAGGACACGATTGCCAGGGCGGCGATCAGGATCGTGCGTTTAATATCCATGATTACTCGGCTATCGAAGAAGTACGGGAAGGAGGAATGGGCGGAACCGGATCAAAACCGCCTGCATTCCAGGGATGACAACGACCCAGCCGACGAACGGTCAGCCACCCGCCACGCAAGAGACCATGAGTTTCAATGGCTTCGTACGCATAGCAGGAGCAACTTGGGTAGAAACGGCAATGACTGGCCATCAACGGGCTGATGGCGTAACGGTAAAACTGGATCGGAACGAGGGCCAGTTTACGCATCTGGACGGTCCACCCCTACGGATTCGGTCTTGACCTCTGGAGAGGGCCGAGTACGAGCGAGGCGCTTCCAGATCTTGCCAAAATGCTGGTGCAATTCCGGGTTTTCTACGTCGCCAAGGCCTTTGCGCGCGACGATGACTATGTCCCAGCCGACCAGGATGTCCTGGTGCAGACGGAACGAATCGCGCATCAAACGCTTCAGGCGATTGCGCTGAACGGAAAGCTTCACGGCTTTTTTGCCGATCACCAGGCCCAGGCGGGGGTGATCCAGTCCGTTCTCGCGGGCAAGGAGCAAGAGACTCTTGCCGGGCACCTTGCCTGATGGAGAGTCAAAGACCGCTTTGAAGTGTCGGGGTGTCAGTAGACGTTTATCCCGACTGAAGTCCTGACTCACCACCTATGCCGAAAAATCAAACTGCCAGGCGCTTACGGCCTTTGGCACGACGGCGGGACAGAACAGCACGGCCGTTCTTGGTGGCCATACGTGCACGGAAACCGTGAGTGCGAGCGCGCTTGATGGTGCTTGGTTGGAAAGTACGTTTCATGGCGTGTTACCTGGTTCGTGACTACGGGCCGGAATGGCCCCCGTTTTAAGAGACCGGCGATTCTAGAGAAAGCAAGCCCGTAGGTCAATTTCCAACCAGCTTTTCCTTATAGGGAGATGAACCGGCCACGGATTCGATCCGGGCAGGTTCGTCAGGGTCATCGCGGTTAAACATAGAAAAAAAGAGGAGAGGTATTTAAAGCTTTTCTGAAGAACTTATGAATCTTAGCTCGAGAATTTCTGTGGATAGATCGCTACAGGCCACATTTTACGTACTGTACAGAGATTGATAACCCTGTCGGGAAACGGTGCTTTGCCTGTGCCGCACAGGCGCAAAAGCAGTGGATAAAAAAGGCAGTTATCAACAGGCGAGTTTTCCACAGGGTTGGACCCCGACTTGTGCATAGCCCTCGTGGACGGTTATCCACAGAGCTTATTCACACCACCTGGAGTGCATTTTGGTCGGCAAATGACTGATTTAGCATGGCTCTTGAGTCGCCTGCGTGTGGATAAGTACGCGGGTGCCCGGTACAATGGCGGCTTGTTTTTGCCTCACCGGCCTTTGCAGGCTTTCAAATTCAGGGGATATCCGTGTCAGTGGAACTTTGGCAGCAGTGCGTGGAGCTTCTGCGCGATGAGCTGCCTACCCAGCAATTCAATACCTGGATCCGTCCACTACAAGTCGAAGCCGAAGGCGACGAGTTGCGCGTCTACGCGCCTAACCGCTTTGTGCTCGACTGGGTGAATGAAAAGTATCTGGGTCGTTTGCTCGAACTGCTCGGCGAACACGGCAACGGTTCGGTGCCTGCGCTCTCCTTATTAATAGGCAGCCGTCGCAGCTCGGCACCGCGTGCCGCGCCGAATGCACCGCTGGCAGCTGCCGTGGCCGCTTCCCAGGCGCAAGCCGCTGCAGCCCAGGCCGCTCAGGTCCCGGCGCCAGCAGTCAGCGAGCCGGTCAACCACAAACCGGCGGCACCTGTTGCCGAGCCGGTGGTGGAAGACGCACCGTCCCGGGACAGCTTCGACGCCATGGGCGGCGATGCTCCGGCCGCAGCACCTGTCGCCGCCAACGGCCGTTCGGAACAACGCACCGTCCAGGTCGAAGGTGCGCTCAAGCACACCAGCTACCTGAACCGGACCTTCACCTTCGAGAACTTCGTCGAAGGTAAATCCAACCAGCTGGCCCGCGCTGCGGCCTGGCAGGTGGCAGACAACCCCAAGCACGGCTACAACCCGCTCTTCCTTTATGGGGGCGTGGGTCTGGGTAAGACTCACTTGATGCACGCTGTGGGTAACCACCTGCTCAAGAAGAATCCCAACGCCAAGGTTGTCTACCTGCACTCCGAACGCTTTGTCGCTGACATGGTCAAGGCACTGCAGCTGAATGCGATCAACGAGTTCAAGCGTTTCTACCGTTCGGTGGACGCCCTGCTCATCGACGACATCCAGTTCTTCGCCCGCAAGGAGCGTTCCCAGGAAGAGTTTTTCCACACCTTCAACGCCCTTCTTGAAGGCGGCCAGCAGGTGATCCTCACCAGCGACCGTTATCCGAAGGAAATCGAAGGCCTGGAAGAGCGTCTGAAATCCCGCTTTGGCTGGGGCCTGACCGTTGCGGTCGAGCCGCCGGAGCTGGAAACCCGGGTGGCGATCCTGATGAAGAAGGCCGACCAGGCCAAGGTCGACCTACCGCACGACGCCGCGTTCTTCATTGCCCAGCGCATCCGTTCCAACGTTCGTGAACTGGAAGGCGCCCTGAAGCGAGTGATCGCTCACTCCCACTTCATGGGCCGCGACATCACCATCGAGCTGATTCGCGAATCGCTGAAGGACCTGCTGGCGCTGCAGGACAAACTGGTCAGTGTGGATAACATCCAGCGCACCGTCGCCGAGTACTACAAGATCAAGATCTCCGATCTGCTCTCCAAGCGTCGTTCGCGTTCGGTGGCCCGGCCGCGTCAGGTGGCCATGGCCCTGTCCAAGGAACTGACCAACCACAGTCTGCCGGAGATCGGCGACGTATTCGGCGGGCGCGACCACACCACCGTGTTGCACGCCTGCCGCAAGATCAACGAGCTCAAGGAATCCGACGCGGATATCCGCGAGGATTACAAGAACCTGCTGCGGACCCTGACGACCTGATGTCAGCGCAGCTTTTCAAGGCAAGGGACTAGACCATGCATTTCACCATTCAACGCGAAGCCCTGTTGAAACCCCTGCAACTGGTCGCAGGCGTCGTCGAGCGCCGCCAGACCTTGCCGGTACTGTCCAACGTACTGCTGGTGGTCCAGGGTCAGCAGTTGTCGCTGACCGGTACCGACCTGGAAGTGGAACTGGTTGGCCGTGTTCAACTGGAAGAGCCAGCCGAGCCAGGCGAGATCACCGTACCTGCGCGCAAGCTGATGGATATCTGCAAAAGCCTGCCCAACGATGCGCTGATCGACATCAAGGTCGACGAGCAGAAGTTGCTGGTCAAGGCCGGTCGTAGCCGCTTCACCCTGTCGACCCTGCCTGCCAATGACTTCCCGACTGTGGAAGAAGGTCCGGGCTCGCTGACCTGCACCCTAGAGCAAAGCCGCCTGCGTCGCCTGATCGAACGCACCAGCTTCGCCATGGCCCAGCAGGACGTGCGCTACTACCTGAACGGCATGCTGCTGGAAGTATCCACAGGCACCCTGCGTGCAGTCGCCACTGACGGTCACCGTCTGGCCATGTGCTCGATGAGCGCCGACATCGGCCAGGCCGATCGTCACCAGGTCATCGTGCCGCGTAAAGGTATCCTCGAGCTGGCGCGCCTGCTCACCGAGCCGGATGGCACGGTCAGCATCGTCCTGGGTCAGCACCATATCCGTGCTACCACCGGCGAATTCACCTTCACCTCGAAACTGGTGGACGGCAAGTTCCCTGACTACGAGCGCGTCCTGCCGAAAGGCGGCGACAAGCTGGTGCTGGGCGATCGTCAGGCACTGCGTGAAGCCTTCAGCCGTACCGCGATCCTGTCCAACGAGAAGTACCGTGGTATCCGTCTGCAACTGGCTGCCGGTCAGCTGAAGATCCAGGCGAACAACCCGGAGCAGGAAGAAGCGGAAGAAGAAATCAGCGTCGACTACAACGGTGCATCCCTGGAAATCGGCTTCAACGTCAGCTATCTGCTCGACGTGCTGGGCGTAATGACTACCGAGCAGGTTCGTCTGATCCTGTCCGACTCCAACAGCAGTGCCCTGCTGCAGGAAGCGGACAACGACGATTCCTCCTATGTCGTCATGCCGATGCGTCTGTAATCTTTCCAGACAATTCCAGATGTCCCTAAGTCGTGTCTCTGTCACCGCGGTGCGCAACCTGCACCCGGTGACCTTCTCCCCCTCCCCGCGTATCAATATCCTCTACGGCGCCAATGGCAGTGGCAAAACCAGCGTGCTGGAAGCCATTCATCTGTTGGGGCTGGCGCGCTCCTTCCGCAGCACTCGTCTTAACCCGGTCATTCAATATGAAGAAGCCGTGTGTACGGTGTTTGGCCAGGTCGCGCTGGAGGATGGTGCATCGAGCAACCTGGGGGTTTCCCGGGAACGCCAGGGAGATTTCACCATTCGTATCGACGGGCAAAACGCCCGTGGTACCGCGCAGCTGGCGGAAATCCTGCCACTCCAGCTGATCAATCCGGACAGTTTCCGCCTGCTTGAAGGCGCGCCGAAGATCCGCCGACAGTTTCTCGATTGGGGAGTGTTCCACGTGGAACCCCGCTTTATGGGAACCTGGCAGCGCTTGCAGAAGGCGCTGCGGCAGCGAAACTCATGGCTGCGGCATGGTACACTTGACGCCGTTTCGCAAGCGGCCTGGGACCGTGAATTGTCCTTGGCCAGCGCTGAAATCGACGAATATCGCCGTAACTACATCAAAGCGTTGAAGCCTGTCTTCGAACAGATCCTTGGCGAACTGCTGGATCTCGAAGGCCTGACCCTCAGTTATTACCGTGGGTGGGACAAGGACCGGGAGCTGACTGATGTGCTCGCGGCCTCTCTTCAACGTGACCAGCAGATGGGGCATACCCAGGCTGGTCCGCAACGCGCAGATTTGCGCCTCCGACTGGGCGCCAACAATGCCGCGGATATCTTGTCCCGCGGTCAGCAGAAGCTGGTGGTCTGTGCGCTGCGTATCGCCCAAGGACACCTGGTCAGCCAGGCGCGCCGCGGTCAGTGTATTTACCTGGTGGATGACTTGCCGTCCGAGCTGGACGAGCAACACCGTCGTGCACTGTGCCGCTTGCTGGAAGACTTACGCTGCCAGGTATTTATCACCTGTGTAGACCACGAATTACTGAGGGAAGGCTGGCAAACGGATACGCCGGTTGCTTTGTTCCACGTGGAACAGGGCCGTATCACCCAGACCCACGACCATCGGGAGTGAAGGCATGAGCGAAAATCAAACGTACGACTCCTCCAGCATCAAGGTGCTGAAAGGGCTTGATGCCGTACGCAAACGTCCCGGTATGTACATCGGCGACACCGATGATGGTAGCGGCCTGCACCACATGGTGTTCGAGGTGGTCGACAACTCGATCGACGAAGCCCTCGCCGGCCATTGCGACGACATCACCGTAATCATTCACCCTGACGAATCCATCACCGTACGCGACAACGGTCGCGGTATCCCGGTCGATGTGCATAAAGAGGAAGGGGTTTCCGCGGCTGAGGTCATCATGACCGTTCTCCACGCCGGCGGTAAATTCGACGACAACTCCTACAAGGTTTCCGGCGGTCTGCACGGTGTAGGTGTTTCGGTAGTGAACGCCCTCTCCGAGGAGCTGACCCTGACCGTTCGCCGTAGCGGCAAGATCTGGGAGCAGGTCTACGTTCACGGTGTTCCACAAGCCCCGATGAAAATCGTTGGCGAAAGTGAAACCACCGGTACCCAGATTCACTTCAAGCCTTCGGCTGAGACCTTCAAGAATATCCACTTCAGCTGGGACATCCTGGCCAAGCGGATTCGTGAACTCTCCTTCCTGAACTCCGGCGTCGGCATCCAACTGAAGGACGAGCGTGCCGGCAAGGAAGAGTTCTTCCGCTACGAAGGTGGTCTGCGCGCATTCGTTGAATACCTGAACACCAACAAGACGGCGGTGAACCAGGTCTTCCACTTCAGCGTCCAGCGTGATGATGGCGTAGGCGTCGAGATTGCCCTGCAATGGAACGACAGCTTCAACGAAAACCTGCTGTGCTTCACCAACAACATTCCGCAGCGCGACGGTGGTACCCACCTGGTGGGTTTCCGCTCCGCGCTGACCCGTAACCTGAACAACTACATCGAGCAGGAAGGTCTGGCCAAGAAGAACAAGGTCGCGACCACCGGTGACGATGCCCGTGAAGGCCTGACCGCGATCATCTCGGTCAAGGTACCGGATCCGAAGTTCAGTTCGCAGACCAAGGACAAGCTGGTTTCCTCGGAAGTGAAGACTGCCGTGGAACAGGAGATGGGCAAGTACTTCTCCGACTTCCTCCTGGAAAACCCGAACGAAGCCAAGGCCGTTGTCGGCAAGATGATCGACGCTGCCCGTGCCCGTGAAGCTGCGCGTAAAGCCCGTGAAATGACTCGCCGCAAAGGTGCACTGGATATCGCAGGCCTGCCGGGCAAACTGGCGGACTGCCAGGAGAAGGACCCTGCCCTCTCCGAACTGTACCTGGTGGAGGGTGACTCCGCGGGTGGCTCGGCCAAGCAAGGTCGTAACCGCAAGACCCAGGCCATCCTGCCGTTGAAGGGCAAGATCCTCAACGTCGAGAAAGCCCGTTTCGACAAGATGATCTCCTCGCAGGAAGTCGGCACCCTGATCACCGCGCTGGGCTGCGGTATCGGTCGCGAAGAGTACAACATCGACAAACTGCGCTATCACAACATCATCATCATGACCGATGCTGACGTCGACGGTTCGCACATCCGTACCCTGCTGCTGACCTTCTTCTTCCGTCAGTTGCCAGAGCTGATCGAGCGTGGCTACATCTACATCGCCCAGCCGCCGCTGTACAAGGTCAAGAAGGGTAAGCAGGAGCAGTACATCAAGGACGACGAGGCCATGGAAGAGTACATGACCCAGTCGGCCCTGGAAGACGCTGCCCTGTACCTGAACGAGTCGGCCCCGGCAATTTCCGGCCCTGCGCTGGAAACCCTGGTCAACGAATTCCGCGGTGTGATGAAAACCCTCAAGCGTCTGTCGCGCCTGTATCCACAGGAGCTGACCGAGCACTTCCTGTACCTGCCTGCGGTTTCCGTTGAGCAACTGGCCGACCAGGCCAAGATGCAGGAATGGTTGGGCAAGTTCCAGGAGCGTTTGAACGGCGTCGAGAAATCCGGCCTGCTGTACAAGGCCAGCCTGCGTGAAGACCGCGAGCGCAATATCTGGCTGCCGGAAGTGGAAATCACCTCCCACGGCTTGGCCAGCTATGTCACCTTCAACCGTGACTTCTTCGGCAGCAACGACTACCGCACTGTCACCGCTCTCGGAGCACAGCTCGCCTCGTTGCTGGAAGACGGCGCCTACGTTCAGCGTGGTGAGCGCAAGAAAGCCATCAACGAGTTTAAGGAAGGTCTGGACTGGCTGATGACCGAAAGCACCAAGCGCCACACCATCCAGCGATATAAAGGTCTCGGCGAGATGAACCCGGACCAGCTGTGGGAAACCACCATGGACCCGACCGTGCGTCGCATGCTCAAAGTCACCATCGAAGACGCGATCGCTGCCGATCAGATCTTCAACACCCTGATGGGGGATGCGGTGGAACCTCGTCGGGAGTTCATTGAAAGCAATGCGCTGTCGGTGGCTAACCTGGACTTCTGATTGGTCGCAGGTTGCTTGCTGAAAAGGCCAACCCTTCGGGGTTGGCCTTTTTTATAGGCGAAGGGAAAGTGGCGTTTTCGAGTGGCGCGGCTGGAGTTCTTCGTGTGTGGCGAAGTGGCGCGAATGGTCAATATGGGAATACGGTTTTGAAGTGTTCCACGTGAAACATTACTAGACCCCGAGTTCTTTCAAGCGCCGATAGAGGGTTCGCTCACTCACCCCCAGATGCTTCGCCAGCTCACTTCGCGGCCCATCGAAGCTCTCCAATGCATGTGCCAACCGCCTTCGCTCATCTGGAGCAATGCGACGTCCAGCAACACCCAACCCAGCTCCACTGATCTCCTCAGGCAAATGCTCCCCCCGAATCACCCCATCATCCGCAAACAACCTCGCCCGCTCCAGAACATTCCGTAGCTCCCGGATATTCCCGGGAAAGCTATAGGCCTGAAGCAAACGCAAAGCCTGCTTGTCGACCTGCGGCGCCGCAGCGCCAGCGATGCGCTGCAACAAGGTCTCGATCAACAGCGGCAGATCCTCTCCCCGCTCTCTCAACGACGGCAGGCGAATCGGGAAGCCGCTGATGCGGTAATAGAGGTCTTCACGGAAAGTCCCGGCGGCCGCCATTTCCCGCAGTGGCTTGTGAGTGGCGCAGACCAGACGAAAATCCGCGTGCACCGTACGCAGGCTCCCCACCGGCCGGAAACTGCCCGACTCGATCAGCCGCAGCAACTTGACCTGCATCGCCAACGGCACCTCGCCAATCTCATCGAGGAACAGCGTCCCGCCGTGGGCCGCTTCCGCCAACCCGGTCTTGCGTTGCAGCGCCCCGGTGAAGGCGCCTTTCTCGTAGCCGAACAGTTCGCTTTCGAACAGGGACTCGGTGAGCCCGGTGCAGTCCACCACCACCAACGGACCTTCAGCCCGCGAACTGCCCAGGTGCAACGCCCGGGCAAACAGCTCTTTCCCTGTCCCCGACTCACCCTGCAGCAACACCGGAATCTGTGCCGGCGCTGCCCTTTTCAGCCCTTCCAAAGCCGTCTTGAAAGCTGCCGAGCGTCCGACCAGCCCATGCTGCTGCGGCTGAGCCGACGCCAGGGTGATCCGGTTCATGCGCTCGACAAACGCGATAACCAGACCATGCTCATCAAGGATCGGCCGCAACTCCACATCCACATGTTCGGGGCCCCTAGGCGTGTGATGCACATGCAGCATGCGCTCGGCGACACGGCTCTCCCGCGCCTTGCGCATCGGGCAGACCTCTCCCGCCTGGTCACAGGGCACGGCGTAGTGATGCGAGACGCGATGACACTTGGCGCCCACCGCTCCCCCGCCGAACTGGCGCTGATACGCCGCGTTGGCGGCAAGGATGTTGTAGTCGGTATCGAGCACGATCGACGGCTGCGGATCGTGCTCGAGATAGGACACCAGCGCCTGGATGGCGGGGTGGGAGATAACGGTCATGGCGACACCTGGCAGAACTCGCAGCGAGCTTAACCGAAGACCCCGGCACTGCCAAAGACTGCCAAGGTCTGCCACTCACCCGCCATCTGCCACGGCAGTCACTGTCAGCCGCCTGGTCCAGACTCAATGAATCCGGGGCCAAAAGGTCGTCGAAGCCATGGCACATATCTTGAAAATGCCCACGGCAACGATTGGCAAGCCTGCGTGCTGGCGCCAGCCAACCTGTCTGGAGAATGACAATGATCATCGGCTGCAATCTTTATGTGGAAGCACTGTTCGACCCTGCGACCTGGACCATCAGCTACCTGGTGATGGACAACCAGACCCGGCACTGCGCCCTGGTCGACAGCGTCCTCGACTACGACCCCAAGTCCGGGCGCACCGATACCCACAGCGCCGATCGCCTGATCGCCCGGGTTGGTGAACTGGGCGCCAGCGTGCAGTGGATCCTGGAAACCCATGTGCATGCGGACCACCTCTCCGCAGCGGCCTATCTGAAGCAGGCGCTGGGCGGACAGTTGGCGATCGGCAGCCATATCACCCAGGTGCAGAAGACCTTTGGCGCCCTGTTCAACGCCGGCTCCGGTTTCGCCCGGGATGGTAGCCAGTTCGATGTGCTGTTCGACGATGACAGCACATTCAGCATCGGCGGCCTGAAGGCGCGCGCGCTGCACACCCCGGGACATACACCGGCCTGCATGACCTACCTGGTTGAAGCCGGGGAAGAGACCATCGCCTTCGTCGGCGACACCCTGTTCATGCCCGACTACGGCACCGCCCGTTGCGACTTCCCCGGTGCCGATGCACGCACCCTGTTCCGCTCGATCCAGCGCATCCTCGCCCTGCCCGGCCAGACCCGGCTGTTCATGTGCCACGACTACCTGCCCGGTGGCCGCGAGCTGCGCTACATGACCACGGTGGCCGAGCAACGCGCCAGCAATATTCACATCCGCGAAGGCGTCAGCGAGGACGACTTCGCCGCCATGCGCCAGGCCCGCGACGCCACCCTGGAGATGCCCGTGCTGATGCTGCCGTCGGTGCAGATCAACATGCGCAGCGGCCAGTTTCCCGAGCCCGAGGACAACGGCGTGAGCTACCTGAAGATCCCGCTCAACGCGCTGTAAACCCGCTTCGAACCCATTATTAGAAAGGATGTACCCATGCCTGCTGCCACCCAACACACGGTACTGATCGTCGGTGCCGGTGCCGCCGGGATCGCTGTCGCCTCCAGCTTGCTGGCGCGTGATCGTTCCCTGGATATCGCCCTCATCGATCCCGCCGACGTCCACTACTACCAACCCGGCTGGACCATGGTCGGTGGAGGAATCTTCAAGGCCGCCAGCACGGCGCGCACGATGACCTCGACCATTCCTTCCGGGGGGAGGTGGATCAAGGCGGCCGTCAGCCGCTTCGAGCCCGAAGCAAGAAAAGTGATCCTGAGTGATGGCCACGAAATCGGCTACCGCCAGCTGATCATCTGCCCCGGCCTCAAGCTCGACTGGCAAGCCATCGAAGGCCTGGAGGAAACCCTTGGCCGCAACGGCGTCACCTCCAACTACCGTTACGACCTCGCGCCCTACACCTGGGAGCTGGTGCAGAGCCTGCGTGAGGGCCGCGCCCTCTTCACCCAGCCACCGATGCCGATCAAGTGCGCCGGGGCGCCGCAGAAAGCCATGTACCTGTCCTGCGATCACTGGCTGCGCAAGCAACGCCTTGGTTCGATCCGCGCGCAGTTCTTCAATGCCGGTGCCCTGCTGTTCGGTGTTGCCGACTATGTGCCGGCGCTGATGGAGTATGTCGAGCGCTATGGCATCGATCTCAACTACAGCCATCGGCTGGTCGCCGTGGACGGACCGAATCAGCGCGCCACGTTCATTCGCACGTTGCCCGATGGCAGCAGCGAAACCCTGACCGAGGCCTTCGACATGCTGCATGTGGTGCCGCCACAGGTCGCTCCCGAATTCATCCGCAACAGCTCGCTGGCTGATGCGGGAGGCTGGCTGGATGTCGATCCGGCGACCTTGCGTCATCGCACCTTCGGCGATATCCACGGCCTCGGCGACGTCCTCAACACCACCAACGCCAAGACCGCAGCGGCCGCCCGCAAGCAGGCGCCGGTGGTGGCCAACAATGTGATGGTGGCCCTTGGTCGCCTGTCGAAGGTCATGGCCTACGACGGCTACGGTTCCTGCCCGTTGACCGTGGCTCGGGGCAAGATCGTCCTGGCCGAGTTCACCTATGGCGGCAAGCTGGCGCCGAGCTTCCCGAGCTGGCTGCTGGATGGTCGCAAGCCGACCCGGCTGGCCTGGTGGCTGAAGGAAAGGGTGCTGCCGCCACTCTACTGGTGGGGTATGCTCAAGGGCCGCGAGTGGCTGGCCAAACCCACGCAGACGGCACAAGAGGCACGCTCGTGACGGAACACGATCTGCTTGGCGGTGGGCTGGGTGCCATCGTCGGCTTGATCCTCGCCCTGACCGGTGCGGGTGGCGGGATTCTCGCGGTCCCGCTGCTGGTCTTCGGTCTTGGTCTCACCATGGTCGAGGCCGGGCCTGTCGGTCTGCTGGCGGTAGGTCTGGCCGCGTCTGTAGGCGCGATCCTCGGCTGGCGTCAGGGGCTGGTGCGGTATCGGGCGGCGTTCTTTATTGCTGCCTTGGGATTGCTCACGGCTCCCCTTGGCCTGTGGCTCGCCCATCGGCTACCCAACGCGCCGCTGGCATTGGGATTTTCCGCAGTCCTGGTCTACGCCTGCTCGCGGATGTTCTTCAAGGCAAGACGGGAACTGAGGGGGGAATCCCCCTGCGCCAATCGGCAGATGCAACCCTGCGTGCTCAATCCACTCCAGGGCCGCCTGCGCTGGACCCTGCCGTGCGCCAGGGCCCTGGCCTTCACCGGGATGCTCAGCGGCCTGCTGTCGGGCCTGCTCGGTGTCGGAGGAGGCTTCGTGATCATTCCTGCCCTCGGCCGCTACACCAACCTCGATATGAAGAGCATGGTGGCGACCTCACTGGCGGTCATCGCCCTGGTCTCCACCGGCAGCGTACTGACCGCCAGCCTCAGCGGGGTGATGCACTGGGCCGTGGGTGCGCCGTTCGCCGTGGGTGCCTTGCTCGGGTTGCTGGGGGGGCGCCAGGTGGCTCATCACCTGGCCGGCCCACGCCTGCAACAGGCCTTCGCCCTGGTCGGAATCGGCGCCGCCGTGCTGCTGGCGGGTAACACCCTACTCGGCCAGTAGCTCATCCTGCTCCTCGGCACACAGCGCCAGCAGGTAGTCCCAGACCACCCGCAGGCGCACCGACTTGTGCAGCTCACGACGAGTGCTAATCCAGTAGCTGCGCTGGATGGTTTCGCTGGGCAGGATACGCACCAGCCCGGGATCGCGACGGGCCATGTAGTTGGGTAGCACCGCAATCCCCAGCCCAGCGCGGGCAGCATGTTGTTGGGCTATCACGCTGGTGCTGCGGAACACCACGTTTGGCGCCCGGCAGAAGCTGTGCAGGAACAGCAGCTCCTGGCTGAACAGCAGGTCATCGACATAGCCGATCCAGCTGTGCCGGGCGAGGTCCTCGCGGCTGTTCAGGGCGGGCGCCCGGGCCAGGTACTCGCGGCTGGCGTAGAGCGCCAGGCGGTAGTCAGTGAGCTTGCGGGTGATCAGCAGGTCGGCGTTGGGCCGCTCCAGGTGAATGCTGATTTCCGCCTCGCGGTTGATGATGCTGACGAAGCGCGGTACCGCCACCAGCTCCACTTCCAGCCCGGGATAACGCTCGAACAGCCCGCTCATGCGCGGCGTGAAGAAGACGATGCCGATGCTTTCGGTGACCCCCAGGCGGATCTTGCCCAGCGGCGTGATGGCCTGGGTGATCTCCTCCTGCGCCAGCAGCGCGACATTCTCCATCGCCTCTGCGTGCTTGAGCAGCGCCTGCCCGGACGGGGTCAGTTCATAGCCCTGGGCATGCTGGACAAACAACGCGGTACCCAGGCTCTGCTCGATATTCTCGATATGCCGGGCCACCGTGCTGTGGGTGGTGTTGAGGCGCTTGGCGGCGGTGAGCAGGCGGCCGCTGCGCTGGAGTTCGAGAAAAAACCGCAGATCATTCCAGTCGAACATGCTGTTCCCGTTAATCCCTGGTCGCGCCGGCGTTGCGCTAAAACGCACAGCGGTTGAGTGAAATCTCTCGTTTTCATCTCGAAAGTAATCAACAACACTGACCAAAGACAAGAATAAAAATCAGGCGCGAGGTTTGAAATGCCATCAGCCGATCTGTCCTACGACTACGTCATCGTCGGTGCCGGCCCTGCCGGTTGCCTGCTGGCCAACCGGCTGTCTGCCGACCCTGGATGCCGCGTCGCCCTGCTCGAAGCCGGTGGCCGCGACAACTACCCCTGGATTCATATTCCGGTGGGCTACCTCTACTGCATTGGCAATCCGCGCACCGACTGGTGCTTCAAGACCGAGAACCAGCCCGGCCTCAACGGTCGCAGCCTGGGTTATCCACGGGGCAAGGTGCTCGGTGGCTGCTCCTCCATCAACGGCATGATCTACATGCGTGGCCAGGCCGGTGACTACGATCGCTGGGCTGACGAAGGCAATGCCGGCTGGGCCTGGAAGGACGTACTGCCACTGTTCAAGGCCAGCGAACGGCACTACGCCGGCAGTGCGGAGCTGCATGGCGGCGACGGTGAGTGGCGGGTGGAACAGCAGCGCTATTCCTGGCCGATCCTCGATGCTTTCCGCGAGGCGGCGGCGCAGCAGGGCATCGCCAGCGTTGATGACTTCAACGGTGGCGACAACCAGGGTTGTGGATACTTTCAGGTCAACCAGAAAGCCGGGGTGCGCTGGAACGCTTCCAAGGCCTTCCTGCGGCCGATCGCCGACCGTCCCAACCTCGATGTGCTGACCGGTGTCGAAGTCGACCGGGTGATCCTCGAGAACGGCCGTGCCGCAGCAGTGCGGGGACGCCGGGAAGGCCAGTGGCAGCACTTCAAAGCCCGTCGCGAGATCCTCCTGTGCGCCGGCTCCGTGGGTTCGCCGGGCATCCTGCAGCGCTCCGGCATCGGCCCGCGGCCTTTGCTGGAACGCCTGGGCATTGGCGTGCAGCACGAGCTGCCAGGTGTCGGTGGCAACCTTCAGGACCATCTGCAACTGCGCTTGATCTACCAGGTGGATAACGTCCGTACCCTCAACCAGGTCGCCAACAGCCTGTTCGGCAAGATGGGCATGGGCCTGCGCTATCTCTACGACCGCAGCGGCCCGCTGGCGATGGCGCCGAGTCAGCTGGGTGCCTTCGTGCGCAGTGGCCCGGAACAGAGCTCGGCCAATCTCCAGTACCACGTCCAGCCGCTGTCGCTGGACCGCTTCGGCGAGCCGCTGCACCGCTTCGCCGCGTTCACCGCCTCGGTGTGTAACCTGCGCCCGGTCAGCCGCGGGCGTGTGGATATCCGCTCCGCCGATCCGTCCGTGGCGCCGCTGATCGATCCCAACTACCTCAGCGAAGCCGAAGACCTCAAGGTCGCCGCCCAAGCCATCCGGCTGACCCGCGCCATCGTCGGCTCCCCTGCCCTCGCGCCCTTCTCGCCCCGGGAGTACCTGCCCGGCGCAGCGGCCCATACCGAGGAAGAACTGCAAAAGGCCGCCGGCCAGATCGGCACAACCATCTTCCACCCGGCCGGCACCTGTCGCATGGGCTCGGGTCCGCTGGATGTGGTGGACGCCCAGCTACGCGTGCACGGTATCCCCGGCCTGCGGGTCGCCGATGCCTCGATCATGCCGAACATCGTGTCCGGCAATACCTGTTCCCCCACCCTGATGATCGCGGAGAAGGCCGCGCAACTCATCCGCCAGGGCCATGAGGCCAGCGGCAACCGCAGTGACCGAGCAACGATAACGACGCCCTGAGCCTTGCCCGGGCGGCGCGCAAGAGTGACACCGGCAGCAGTCGACCGGTGTCGACAGTGGACAACAACAATAATCACTGTGCCTCTCCACGGAGGGGCCGAGGACAGCACGATGTCGGACACCCTCCAGCAACAGGGCGCAACCGCGACGGCCAGCAGCCGTCGCGAAGAGCGCAAGATCATTTTCGCGTCATCCCTCGGGACGGTTTTCGAGTGGTATGACTTTTTTCTCTACGGGGCCCTGGCCGCGGTCATCAGCAAGCAGTTCTTCGCCGGAGTCAACGACACCACGGCGTTCATCTTCGCGCTGATGGCCTTTGCCGCGGGCTTCCTGGTCAGGCCCTTCGGCGCGCTGGTGTTCGGCCGCCTGGGCGACATGATCGGACGCAAGTACACCTTCCTGGTGACCATCATCCTCATGGGCCTGTCGACCTTCGCCGTCGGCCTGCTGCCCACCTACGCCAGCATCGGCATTGCCGCCCCGATCATCCTGGTGGTGCTGCGCATGCTCCAGGGCCTGGCACTGGGCGGTGAGTACGGTGGCGCGGCGACCTATGTGGCGGAACACGCGCCGCCTGGCAAGCGCGGCTTCCACACCGGCTTCATCCAGTCCACCGCGACCCTCGGCCTGCTGCTATCGCTGCTGGTGGTGCTGGGCAGCCGCTACATCAGCGGCGACCAGTTCGAGACCTGGGGCTGGCGCCTGCCGTTCCTGCTGTCCATCGTCCTGCTGGGGATCTCCACCTGGATCCGCATGAGCATGCACGAGTCGCCGGCCTTCGTGAAAATGAAGGCCCAGGGCAAGGTCAGCAAATCGCCGATCCGCGAGTCGTTCACCTCCTGGCCCAACCTCAAGGTGGTGCTGACCGCGCTGTTCAGCATCAACGCCGGGCAGGCGGTGACCTTCTACACCGCGCAGTTCTATGTGCTGTTCTTCATGACCCAGATGCTCAAGATGGACCCGGCCCAGGCCAACACCCTGCTGATCATCAGCGTGGTGATCGGTGCGCCGTTCTTCGTGTTCTTCGGCTGGCTGTCGGATCGAGTGGGGCGCAAGCCGATCCTGATGATCGGCCTGCTGCTGGCGACCGTCCTGTACTTCCCGCTGTTCAAGGCGCTCAGTCATTACGCCAATCCGCAGATCGACGCTGCCAGCCGCCAGGCGCCCATCGTGGTGCTGGCCGACTCGGCCGGCTGCACCTTCCAGTTCGACCCTGTGGGTAAAGCGCGTTTCGACAGCCCGTGTGACAAGGTCAAGACCTTCCTGGTCAAGCAGGGCCTGCCGTACAGCTCGCAAGCGATGCCAGCTGGCAGCGCCGTGGCGGTGACTGTTGGCGATCAGCGCATCGAAGGCTTCGACGAAGCAGCCATGCGAGCTGCCATCGACAAGGCCGGTTACCCGGCCAAGGCCGACGCTGCCAACGTCAACCAGCCAATGGTGGTGCTGCTGATCGTGGTGATGATCCTGATCGCCACCATGACCTACGGCCCGCTGGCGGCGGTGATGGTCGAGCTGTTCCCGACCCGTATCCGCTACACCTCGATGTCCCTGCCCTATCAGGGGTGCCCGCAGAATTCGGAAAAAATCGTACGCTAAGGTTTTCCGGGCAATCGTAGCGGCCTGAACTTCCCGACCTCCAGCCTGCGGCTCTGCCGCCAGACGTAATCGCCAGTCAGGTTGATGTGCTCCCAGCCCAGCGGCAACAGGTATTGCAGCAGCTCGCCGCCCACCGACTTGCCTCGACCAGCCCCAAGTGATGCGCTCCAGATACATCGTGTTCCATAGCACGATGGCCGTCACCAAGTTTGGGCTTCTGGCTCTGTAGCGCTGCGGCTCGAAGTTCCGATCCTGATTTTTCCTAAAACTGGACACTAGCTATTGTCTTTGAACAACGTCGATACGGTACGGGCAACATGGTCTGCACCGTCACTGATTTCACGCATAATAGTTGTTACAGTTGCGATCTGATCGTTGTTTTCTTCGGCGCTTCTAGCGATGCTGTTCATATCTATATTCAGTTGCTGAGTAAGCTTTCCGTTAGCAGTTACCACATTCTGGATTTCCACGGTGGCACTGCTAGTTCGAGCTGCCAACTGACGAACCTCGTCGGCTACTACAGCAAAGCCTCGGCCCATTTCACCCGCTCGGGCAGCTTCAATTGCGGCGTTAAGTGCTAGTAAGTTAGTTTGTTCTGCCACGCCTTGGATGGTGGTAACAATTTTCTCGATATCTTTAGCCTGAGCATTTAGCTGTGTAATCAAAATAACCGCACCGTTTATTAAATTAAGTGTGCTCTGAGATAATTCAATTGAACTAGCAAGGGACTCCATGCCCCGCACGGAAATTTGAGATGTCTCCTCGGCGGTGGTGAAGGAAAGCTCTGCGGCTTGACGGATTTCATCAGCCTTATGCTTCTGCGAGCTGACGTCGGTGGCAAATTTTAACACTTTCACAACCTGGCCGGCTTCATCAACGACGGGGTTGTAGGTGGCCTCAAGATAGATGGTCTCTCCCGATGCGGTCTTGCGCTCAAATTGCCCGCTGAAAAAAGTTCCTCCCTTTAAACTCTGCCAAAAATTTGTATTTTCTTGATAAAAATTATCGAAACAGAACATTCGGTGGTGTCGACCCTTGATATCGCTGAGGCGATAACCCATAGCACGGAGGAAATTCTCATTTGCATGCAGAATGTCACCGTTAGGTGTGAACTCGATCTCCGCCATCGAGCGGGAGATGGCTGCATGGACGGCTCTTAGTGAGAGTAACTCGTTTTCTCTCTGAGTGACATCTGAGCCAATCTTAATGATTTCAATAACTTTTCCATCTTGATTTTGAACTGGAATATAAGTAGCCTCAATCAATATTAAGTTACCGTCTTTGCGCAGCCGCCTAAATAAACCTGATAGAGGATGGCCGTCAGCCAATTTCTGCCAGAAGCGCGAATAATCAGCTGTGCTAGCATAATTCTTTTCGCAGAAAATTCTGTGGTGCTGCCCTGCTATTTCTTCGAGTTTGTAACCAAGCATCTCTAGAAAGATATTGCTCGCATAGATTACGCTCCCGTCTGGCCTGAATCTGATTTCCGCGACATTTCGATTTATTGAATCAAGCTGCCACTGTAGTTCTGAGAGCTTATTTTCTGTGTCCAGCAGTTGTTTGTTTTTATTGAAAAACATAATCATTACCTTTGTGCAAATAAAATAATACTTGGGGCCTAATTTATACTGTATCGGTTAGCGCAACCGCTTCTTGAGAGCATAGCTCTTTATAGTTGGTAAATTAGCGATTTGCAGCCATGTGTCATATTGAGCTATACCCTAACTGGATGTCAGGAATGGCCACGCTGCGCCGTCAGAATAGAGTCTGCTTTCACATTCTTTGACACATGCTTGCCAAGGTCATAGATTCCAACCTGACAAATTCAAGGCTTAGGGCGCAATGGAACCAAAAACCAACGTAAGCCCTACCGCCCATCCAGCCTATGGAGGCATCTTGCAGGGACAACGCATCGGTTACGTTCGGGTCAGCAGTTACGACCAGAACCCGGAACGCCAACTTGAGCAGGTCGAGATCGGCAAGCTGTTCACCGACAAGGCCTCGGGCAAGGACACCCAGCGCCCGCAGCTGGAAGCCATGCTCGGATTCGTCCGCGAAGGCGATACCGTGGTGGTGCACAGCATGGATCGCCTGGCGCGCAACCTCGACGATCTGCGCCGTCTGGTGCAAAGGCTGACCAAGCGCGGCGTGCGCATCGAGTTCTTGAAGGAGGGGTTGGTGTTCACCGGCGAGGACTCGCCCATGGCCAACCTCATGTTGTCGGTCATGGGGGCCTTTGCCGAGTTCGAGCGCGCCCTGATCCGCGAGCGGCAGCGCGAGGGCATCGCCCTGGCCAAGCAGCGCGGTGCTTACCGGGGCCGCAAGAAAGCTCTCTCCGACGATCAAGCCATCACGTTGCGGCAGCGGGCCGCTGCCGGCGAGCCGAAGGCTCAGCTCGCACGCGAGTTCGGCATCAGCCGTGAAACCCTCTACCAGTACCTTCGCACGGACGACTGAACCATGCCGCGTCGCTCGATTCTCTCGGCTACGGAGCGCGACACCCTGCTTGCGCTGCCAGAAAGCCAGGATGACCTGATCCGCTACTACACCTTCAACGACTCCGACCTGTCCCTGATCCGTCAACGGCGGGGCGATGGCAACCGCCTCGGCTTCGCCGTGCAGCTCTGCCTGCTGCGCTACCCTGGTTATGCGCTGGGCAACGACACGGCGCTACCCGAGCCCGTGATCCAGTGGGTGGCCAAGCAAGTCCAAGCCGACCCCGCGAGTTGGGCGAAGTACGGTGAGCGCGACGTGACCCGCCGCGAGCACGCTCTGGAACTGCGCACCTACCTGCAACTGGCCCCGTTCGGTCTGTCGGACTTCCGCGCCCTGGTGCGCGAGTTGACCGAGCTGGCCCAGCAGACCGACAAGGGCTTGCTGCTGGCCGGGCAGGCGCTGGAGAGCTTGCGGCAGAAGCGGCGCATCCTGCCGACGCTGAGCGTTATTGACCGGGCGTGTTCGGAGGCCATTGCACGCGCCAATCGGCGGGTCTATCGCGCCCTGGTCGAGCCGTTGAACCCATCGCATCACGCCAAGCTCGACGAACTGCTCACCATTAAGGCCGGCAGCAACAGCACTTGGTTGACCTGGTTGCGGCAATCACCGCTGAAGCCGAACTCGCGGCACATGATCGAGCACATCGAGCGGCTGAAGATTTTCCAACTGGTGGGCCTTCCCGACAGCCTCGGCCGGCACATCCACCAGAACCGATTGCTGAAGCTCGCCCGCGAGGGCGGGCAGATGACGCCACAAGACCTCGGCAAGTTCGAACCGGAGAGGCGCTATGCCACGCTGGTCGCCGTGGTACTGGAAAGCACCGCGACCGTGATCGATGAACTGGTTGATCTGCACGACCGCATCCTGGTCAAGCTGTTCAGTGGCGCGAAACACAAGCATCAGCAGCAGTTCCAGAAGCAGGGCAAAGCGATCAATGACAAGGTGCGCCTGTACTCGAAGATCGGCCAGGCCCTGCTGGACGCTAAAGAGTCCGGTGACGATCCGTTCGCCGCCATCGAGGCGGTCATTCCCTGGGACGAGTTCACCCAGAGTGTCACTGAGGCCGAGCTGCTGGCCCGGCCGGAAGCCTTCGACCACCTGCACCTGGTCAGCGAGAACTTCGCTACGCTACGCCGCTACACCCCAGCCTTTCTGGAGGTGCTTCAGCTCCGAGCCGCGACGGCAGCGCAAGCCGTGCTGGATGCCGTTCAGACCCTACGCGAGATGAATGCCGATAATCTGCGCAAGGTGCCCTCCGACGCACCGACCGCCTTCATCAAGCCGCGCTGGAAACCGCTGGTGATCACCCCGGAAGGCATCGACCGGCGCTTCTACGAAATCTGCGCCTTGTCCGAGTTGAAGAACGCGCTGCGCTCCGGCGACATCTGGGTCAAAGGCTCGCGGCAGTTCCGCGACTTCGATGACTACCTACTGCCTCCCGAGAAATTCGCCGCACTCAAGCGGGAACAGGCGCTGCCACTCGCGATCAACCCGAACAGCGACCAGTACCTGGAAGAGCGTTTGCAGCTGCTGGACGAGCAGCTGGCCACTGTCACCCGACTGGCAAAGGACAACGAACTACCCGATGCCATCCTCACCGAGTCCGGGCTAAAAATCACCCCGCTGGATTCCGCGGTGCCCAACACCGCGCAGGCGCTGATCGACCAGACCAGCCAGCTACTGCCGCGCATCAAGATCACCGAGCTGCTGATGGATGTGGATGAATGGACGGGCTTCACCCGCCACTTCACGCACCTGAAGGATGGCGCACAGGCGAAAGACCGGACGCTACTGCTAACGGCGATCCTGGGCGATGCCATCAACCTCGGCCTGACCAAAATGGCCGAGTCGAGTCCGGGCATGACCTACGCCAAGCTGTCCTGGTTGCAAGCCTGGCACATCCGTGACGAAACCTACTCGACGGCCCTGGCCGAGCTGGTCAACAGCCAGTTCCGGCATGCCTTCGCCGCCAACTGGGGTGACGGCACCACCTCATCCTCCGATGGCCAGCGTTTCCGTGCCGGCGGTAAAGGCGAGAGCACCGGCCACGTCAACCCGAAGTACGGTAGCGAGCCAGGACGGCTGTTCTACACCCACATCTCTGACCAGTACGCGCCGTTCAGCACCCGCGTGGTGAATGTAGGCGTGCGTGATTCCACCTACGTGCTCGACGGTCTGCTGTACCACGAGTCCGATCTGCGGATCGAGGAGCACTACACCGACACGGCTGGCTTCACCGATCACGTCTTCGCCCTGATGCACCTGCTGGGCTTCCGCTTCGCGCCGCGCATCCGCGACCTCGGTGAAACCAAGTTGTATGTGCCCAATAGCGTCCAAGACTACCCGACGCTGCGTCCAATGCTCGGCGGAACCCTGAACATCAAGCACGTCTGCGCTCACTGGGACGAGATTCTGCGGCTGGCCGCGTCGATCAAGCAGGGCACCGTCACCGCATCGCTGATGCTGCGCAAGCTTGGCAGCTACCCGCGCCAGAACGGCCTGGCCGTGGCTCTGCGCGAGCTGGGTCGGATCGAGCGCACGCTGTTCATCCTCGATTGGCTGCAAAGCGTGGAACTGCGTCGCCGCGTGCATGCCGGATTGAACAAGGGCGAGGCGCGTAACTCCCTGGCCAGGGCGGTGTTCTTCAACCGCCTCGGCGAGATCAGGGATCGGAGTTTCGAGCAGCAGCGCTACCGGGCCAGCGGCCTCAACCTGGTGACGGCCGCCATCGTGTTGTGGAACACCGTGTACTTGGAGCGCGCGACCCAGGCCCGAGAAGAGGCAGGCAAGCCAGTTAATCCTGAGTTACTGCAATACCTTTCGCCATTGGGCTGGGAGCACATCAACCTGACCGGCGATTACGTTTGGCGGCAAAGCCGCAAGCTGGAAGACGGGAAATTCAGGCCGCTGCGGCAGCTCGGAAAACCTTAGCGTACGATTTTTTCCGAGTTCTGCGGGCTCCCCAAGAACAGCTACGCGATCTACCTTAAGACAAAAAATGCCACTCGGGCGCATCCCGCCCCTACTTCAGGGACTTTCACTTGCTTCTCGCTCTGTCACTCACAGCATCGGCACGCCCATGACGCATGGTATCCAGGCCTCATAATTTTCCCATATAACCTTCTTGTCTTTTGCGCACCCAGAAAGACTCGAGGCTTTAACTGGACAGATGAGCCCTCGAGGGTAGTGTTCACCTGATTGGCTTTCTCATATCTGATGTTGATTCGCACAGTGTGCCAACCAGGTGATAGTTTCAAAAAACCTGCGCTTCAGAGCGAATTAGACGATCTTCGATAAGAGCGATCCGCCTCAAAATCCAAAACATCTAACATTGTCCTAGAGCCATATTTGTACCTAGTACTATGGCGCTCCCATTAACACATTTGATGATGCACAGAAAACTTAGCTCATGATAGCTTTCAGCTAACAGCTATTCGGAAGCCCGAAAGGATTCAACCGTTTAAGCGTGAACCGTCGATTATAAATACTTTCGTAAGTTAGCTTTAAAGGACGCTTTTAGTCCTTGTAAATACGCATTACGACTCCACAGCTACCAAATCCATACGGCGCCAGCAACCATTAAAACACCCGACACTACTAAAACAATAGTAGAGGCGCGATTGCTGCCTTTCAAAGTATGACCAACACCCACATCCATAACTAGGTGTCGAATTCCGGCTACGAGATGATAAATAAATGAAGAGTATACCAACCAGAAACTAACTTTGCCGAAAGGTGAAGAAAAAATCTCCTTGACTTCATTAAAACCCTTTTCTGACTCCAACGATTTGCTCAGCATATACAGTATCAGTCCCAGAAAAATAAAGAGCATAATTCCTGAAATCCGGTGCAGAATCGATGTAAGCGCCGTGAGAGGAAGCTGAATGGTTCGAATATCAAGATTAACCGGCCGCTTTTTATTCATTTTGACTCCAGTCAACAATTCTAGTGGGGGATTTCAGTTTTCGATCTCATTCATCATAGCAGCTGTAACTAAGGCTGGCGGCGACAATAATGGAGATATTCGGGGCTTACGTTGCATTTTGAGGTCGCAAGTGCATGTGCGTAAATTGAAGCAAATTGCAAGGTTATGCCCAATAGGTAGCTAGCTTATTAATTTAACAAAAGTGACGTGTGTCGTTCTGCAGGGCATGCTGTTCCCCCAATGTCATCAACCTAAGCTGCAGCCCTGCCCAAGGCAAGCCCCCCGAAGCAGCCAGCCGCCATGGCCGTCGGGCGATGACCAGGCCTCTGCCGCTCAATCAGGCGGTCTAGCTGGGCTGGCGGTGA
>NZ_MKZO01000031.1 GCF_001941965.1 Pseudomonas putida
CCAGCTTCTTCATGCGATACAACCGAGTCAGGCTCCACAGCCACAACAATTACTTGTCGCCGATAGCTATGGAGCAGCAGGCGGCCTGATCACCGTAATCGGTGTCCGGAAAAACTTGACCAGAACAGCTTGCCAGCGATGAAGCCCGCACAGGCTCCACAAGCTGCAACTATCAACGCCAGACGATAATCCCCGACTTCCATCATTCCCCGTGATAGTCACCTTCGCTTCGTTCGATTCGTGCCCGCCCGCGGCAAAACGCAGAATCCGCCCACTATCAATACATTGGCGGAGTTTTCCATGGAGCAGTCACTCAAACCCTTGCGCTATCCCCTTGCTGCGTTGGCCCTTCTGGTGATGAGTGCCTGCGGTCGCACCCCGGAAGCGGTGCAGGCTCCGTCGGCACCGAAAGTCAGCGTGGCCCAGGTGATCGAGCAACCGATCAATGAATGGGACGAGTTCACCGGCCGCCTCGAAGCGCCGGAAACCGTTGAGGTGCGTCCTCGCGTCTCCGGCCAGATCGACCAGGTCGCCTTCACCGAAGGCGCCCAGGTGCAGAAAGGCGATCTGCTGTTCCAGATCGACCCGCGCCCGTTCCAGGCAGAGGTCCGCCGCCTCGAAGCCCAGCTGCAACAAGCCCGCGCCACCGCCATCCGCTCGGAAAACGAAGCCCAGCGCGGTGAACGCCTGCGCAACAGCAACGCGATTTCCGCCGAACTCGCCGAGTCGCGCACCAGCGCCGCCGCCGAAGCCCGCGCCGGTGTCGCCGCAATCCAGGCGCAACTGGACCTGGCCAAACTGAACCTGAGCTTCACCCGGGTCACCGCGCCGATCAGCGGCCGGGTCAGCCGTGCCCAGTTCACCGCCGGCAACATCGTTACCGCCGACGTCACCCCGCTGACCAGCGTGGTCTCCACCGACCGCGTCTACGCCTACTTCGATGCCGACGAGCGCGTGTACCTCAAGTACACCCAGCTGGCCCGCGAAGGCCAGCGCGGCCAGACCACCCCGGTGTACCTGGGCCTGTCCAACGAAACCGGCAACCCGCACCTGGGCCAGATGAACTTCGTCGACAACCAGGTCAACCCGAAGACCGGCACCATCCGTGGTCGCGCCGTGTTCGACAACCGCGACGGCCAGTTCACCCCGGGCCTGTACGCCCGCCTGAAGCTGGTAGGCAGCGCCACCTACTCCGCCGTGCTGATCAACGACGAAGCCGTGGGCACCGACCTGGGCAAGAAGTTCGTGCTGGTCATGGACAAGGACAACAAGGCCGATTACCGCGCCGTCGAGCTGGGCCCGAAACTGGAAGGCCTGCGCATCGTGCGCAGCGGCCTGGCCAAGGAAGACCGTATCGTGGTCAAGGGCCTGCAACGGGTACGCCCGGGCTCGCCGGTCACCCCTGAAGAAACGCCGATGGCGAGCGATGCCACCCTCGCCGCCCTCGCCCAACAGCGCCAGGCCCTGGAAGCCGCCAACCGTCAGCCTGCCGAAACCGGCAAGGCCACGGTCAAGCTCGCCAGCGCCGCGACCCCACGCGGTTAAGGGACGACGACTCCAATGAATTTTTCCCGGTTCTTCATTACCCGGCCGATCTTCGCCGCGGTGCTTTCCCTGCTGATCCTGATCGCCGGTGCGATCTCGCTGTTCCAGTTGCCGATCAGTGAATACCCGGAAGTGGTCCCGCCCACCGTGGTGGTGCGCGCCAACTTCCCCGGCGCCAACCCCAAAGTGATCGGTGAGACCGTCGCCGCGCCGCTGGAGCAGGCCATCACCGGTGTCGAGAACATGCTGTACATGTCCTCGCAGTCCACCGCCGACGGCAAGATCACCCTGACCATCACCTTCGCCCTGGGCACCGACCTGGACAACGCCCAGGTCCAGGTGCAGAACCGCGTGACGCGGACCCAGCCGAAGCTGCCGGAAGAAGTGACGCGCATCGGTATCACCGTCGACAAGGCCTCGCCCGACCTGACCATGGTCGTGCACCTGACCTCGCCGGACCAGCGCTACGACATGCTCTACCTGTCCAACTACGCGATCCTCAACATCAAGGACGAACTGGCCCGCCTCGGCGGCGTCGGCGACGTGCAGCTGTTCGGCATGGGCGACTACTCGCTGCGGGTCTGGCTCGACCCGAACAAGGTCGCCTCGCGCAACCTGACCGCCGCCGACGTGGTCAGCGCCATCCGCGAGCAGAACCGCCAGGTCGCCGCCGGCCAGCTCGGTGCGCCGCCCGCGCCGGGTGCCACCAGCTTCCAACTGTCGGTCAACACCCAGGGCCGCCTGGTCAGCGAGGAAGAGTTCGAAAACATCATCATCCGCTCCGGCGAAAACGGCGAGATCACCCGCCTGAAGGACATCGCCCGGGTGGAACTGGGCTCCAGCCAGTACGCCCTGCGCTCGCTGCTGAACAACCAGCCGGCGGTGGCCATCCCGATCTTCCAGCGCCCGGGCTCCAATGCCATCGAGATCTCCGACGAAGTGCGGGCGAAGATGGCCGAGCTGAAGCAGAACTTCCCCGAAGGCATGGACTACAGCATCGTCTACGACCCGACCGTGTTCGTTCGCGGCTCGATCGAGGCGGTGGTGCATACCCTGTTCGAAGCGCTGATCCTCGTGGTGCTGGTGGTGATCCTGTTCCTGCAGACCTGGCGCGCCTCGATCATCCCGCTGGTGGCCGTTCCGGTTTCGCTGATCGGTACCTTCGCGGTGATGCACCTGTTCGGCTTCTCGCTCAACGCGCTGTCGCTGTTCGGCCTGGTATTGGCCATCGGTATCGTGGTGGACGACGCCATCGTCGTGGTGGAGAACGTCGAACGCAACATCGAGCTCGGCCTGCCGCCTCTTGAGGCGACGAAAAAGGCCATGGGCGAAGTGACCGGCCCGATCATCGCCACCGCCCTGGTGCTGTGCGCCGTGTTCGTTCCGGCGGCGTTCATCTCCGGTCTTACCGGGCAGTTCTACAAGCAGTTCGCCCTGACCATCGCCATCTCCACGGTGATCTCGGCCTTCAACTCGCTGACCCTGTCGCCGGCCCTGGCTGCCGTGCTGCTCAAAGGTCACCACGAGCCGAAGGACCGTTTCTCGCGGCTGCTGGAGCGTCTGCTCGGCGGCTGGCTGTTCCGTCCGTTCAACCGCTTCTTCGAGCGCGCCAGCCATAGCTATGTCGGCACCGTCGGCCGGGTCATCCGCCGCAGTGGCGTGGCCATGTTCGTCTATGCCGGGTTGATGGTCCTGACCTGGATGGGCTTCTCCTCGACCCCGACCGGGTTCGTGCCGGCCCAGGACAAGCAGTACCTGGTGGCCTTCGCCCAGTTGCCGGACGCGGCCAGCCTCGACCGCACCGAGGCGGTGATCAAGCGCATGAGCGAGATCGCCCTGAAACAGCCGGGCGTGGCCGACTCGGTGGCCTTCCCGGGCCTGTCGATCAACGGTTTCACCAACAGCCCGAACAGCGGCATCGTGTTCACCCCGCTCAAGCCGTTCGACGAGCGCAAGGACCCGAGCCAGTCGGCCGGCGCCATCGCCGCCGCGCTGAACGCGCAGTTCGCCGATATCCAGGACGCCTACATCGCGATCTTCCCGCCGCCGCCGGTACAGGGGCTGGGCACCATTGGCGGCTTCCGCCTGCAGATCGAGGACCGTGGCAACCTGGGCTATGAAGCGCTGTACAAGGAAACCCAGAACATCATCGCCAAGAGCCACAACGTGCCGGAACTGGCCGGCCTGTTCACCAGCTACCAGGTGAACGTGCCCCAGGTCGATGCCGCCATCGACCGCGAGAAAGCCAAGACCCACGGCGTGGCCATCAGCGACATCTTCGACACCCTGCAGATCTACCTGGGTTCGCTGTACGCCAACGACTTCAACCGCTTTGGCCGTACCTACCAGGTCAACGTCCAGGCCGAGCAGCAGTTCCGTCTCGACGCCGAGCAGATCGGCCAGTTGAAGGTGCGCAACAACCAGGGCGAGATGATCCCGCTGGCGACCTTCATCAAGGTCAGCGACACCTCCGGCCCGGACCGGGTGATGCACTACAACGGCTTCATCACCGCCGAGATCAACGGTGCCGCAGCCCCGGGCTACAGCTCCGGCCAGGCGGAAAAAGCCATCGAGAAACTGCTCAAGGAAGAACTGCCCAACGGCATGACCTTCGAATGGACCGAGCTGACCTACCAGCAGATCCTCGCCGGTAACACCGCGCTGTTCGTCTTCCCGCTCTGCGTGCTGCTGGCCTTCCTGGTGCTGGCGGCCCAGTACGAAAGCTGGAGCCTGCCGCTGGCGGTGATCCTGATCGTACCGATGACCCTGCTCTCGGCGATCACCGGGGTGATCCTGTCGGGCAGCGACAACAACATCTTCACCCAGATCGGCTTGATCGTACTGGTGGGGCTGGCGTGCAAGAACGCGATCCTCATCGTCGAGTTCGCCAAGGACAAGCAGGCCGAAGGGCTCGACCCGCTGGCTGCGGTCCTGGAAGCCTGCCGCCTGCGTCTGCGGCCGATCCTGATGACCTCGTTCGCCTTCATCATGGGTGTGGTGCCGCTGGTGTTCTCCTCCGGGGCCGGTGCCGAGATGCGTCATGCCATGGGCGTAGCGGTGTTCTCCGGGATGATCGGGGTGACCATTTTCGGCCTGTTGCTGACGCCGGTGTTCTTCGTCCTGATCCGTCGCCGCGTCGAGCGCAACCAGGCTCGCAAGGCCGCCCGTCTGACCGCGCAAGGGAGCCACGCATGAGCCGTCTAGAAATGAGTAGCAAACTGTGGCTGCCGAGCCTGCTGGTCCTGGCCCTGAGCGCCTGCGCCGTGGGCCCGGACTACAAGGCCCCGGACACCGCCGCCGCGCACCTGGCCGCCACCGACGGCCAGGCCGGCCTGGACCGCAGCCGCTTCGAAAGCGCCTGGTGGCACCAGTTCGAAGACCCGGTGCTGGACCAGTTGGTCAGCCAGTCGCTGAACGGCAACCGTGACCTGCGGGTGGCGTTCGCCCGCCTCAAGGCGGCCCGTTCGATCCGCGAGAACGTCGACAACGACGCCTTCCCGACCGTGACCAGCCGCGCCAGCAGCAACCTCGGCAAGGGCCAGATTCCTGGCCAGACCGAGGACCGGGTCAATAGCGAACGCTACGACCTGGGCCTGGACATGGCCTGGGAGCTGGACCTGTTCGGCCGCATCCAGCGTCGCCTGGAAGCCAGCGAGGCGCAGGAAGCGGCGGCCCAGGCCGATCTGCAGCAGTTGCAGGTCAGCCTGATCGCCGAGCTGGTGGATGCCTACGGGCAACTGCGCGGCGCCCAGGAGCGCGAGAAAATCGCCCTGGCCAACCTGAAGACCCAGCAGGATTCCCGCGGCATTACCGAAACCCTGCGTGAAGCCGGGGTCGGCAACGAGCTGGATGTGGTGCGGGCCGATGCCCGTCTCGCGGCGGTGGAAGCCAGCGTGCCGCAATTGCAGGCGGAACAGGTACGGGCACGCAATCGCATCGCTACCCTGCTCGGCCAGCGGCCGGATGCGCTGAGTGTCGACCTGGCGCCGAAGCAGTTGCCGGCGATTGCCAAGGCCCTGCCGATCGGTGATCCGGGCGAGCTGTTGCAGCGTCGTCCGGATATCCGCCGGGCGGAGCGCCAGCTGGCGGCGGCCACGGCCAATGTCGGCGTGGCCACGGCGGACCTGTTCCCGCGGGTGAGCCTCAGTGGCTTCCTCGGCTTCACTGCCGGGCGGGGTTCACAACTGGGTTCGTCGGCGGCCTCGGCCTGGGCCCTGGGCCCGAGCATCACCTGGCCGGCCTTTGACCTGGGCAGCGTGCGCGCCCGTCTGCGCGGCGCCAATGCCGAGGCGGAAGGTGCGCTGGCGACCTATGAACAGCAGGTGTTGCTGGCCCTGGAAGAATCGGAAAACGCCTTCAGCGACTACGGCAAGCGCCAGCAGCGCCTGATCTCGCTGCTGAAGCAGAGCGAGGCCAGCCGCAAGGCGGCGGACCTGGCGTCGATCCGTTATCGCGAAGGCACGGTGGATTATCTGGTGCTGCTGGACGCCGAGCGCGAGCGCCTGGCCGCTGAAGATGCCCAGGCCCAGGGCGAGGTCGAACTGTATCGCGGGATCGTGGCGATCTACAAAGCCTTGGGTGGTGGCTGGCAGAGCGAGGCGGTGGCGTCTCGCTGAACTGGATTATTGAGGCTCCTTTGGTTGGTTCACACCGACCGCTTTGCCCCGCAGGCTTCGGCCTTGCGGGGCTTTTTTATGCTGGATTCCAAGGCCTCATCGCTGGCAAGCCAGCTCCCACAGTGATCCGCGTGCACCGCTGAACCTGTGGGAGCTGGCTTGCCAGCGATGAGGCCCTGAAAAACCCCACCCATCAGATGTCCTTCGCCCGCGTCGGATCGAACGACTTGGCCCGGTGTAGAAACACCCCACGACAAAATGAAGCATACACAGTGCTGTAGTTGAAGCCGTTCTTCTTCAAGACACTCAACGCACCACTCAGGCTAGCCATTTTCAACATCGCAGGAAGCGCCCGGCGCCTTCTGACCGTCAGCACATCGAATCGGAAGTCGCTTTGCTCAGAACGGTTCAAGCTCAAGACGGTAGCCAGCACGTCAGCGTTGTCATCCGCGAACTTGAAAAGGCTGTAGTCCGCAATGAAGCCTGCCTTCCGGCTCCCGGAAAGCTTGCCAGTCCTGCCTGCTGCAAGCAGATCCTGCGCCTCCTGCTTTCTGGGCTCGAAGTCAGTGCCATCGGTCAGGACAAAGACCTTGTTGCTGCCACGCATCAGCTTGCCGATCCCGGGATCCTCGAGCAGTTGACCATGCTGGGTGAAAAAGCCGAACCGCTGCCCCTTCTCGACGGGTATGTCGCGAAGCCAGAACGCAGTTGCACCGTCAGCTGTGATGACCAGGTTGTCCGATGGGCCGCCCTTGTCCATATAGAGCCGATAATGCTCCCCGAGGTCAGCCGCGATGAAGGCGTATTCCTTCTGGTGATATGGGTCCAGGTGCCTGATCTCGCGGTGGGGCAAGGACAGAACATCAGGCCCGCCACGCGCCACTACCTCGGTACTCTTTTCCTCCACCTGCTCTGGCGCCACCGGCACCAACCCCGCCACATCCTCGAACGTCACCGGGTTGTTGCGCATTGCCCGGAACAGATTCAAACCATCCACCGTCCCAGCCGGATCCGCACCCAGCCAGCGCCCTAGCCAGGGCTGGTAATAGCGCTGGCCGTAGTAATACAGCCCGGTCGCATCCCGCTCCTTGCCCGAATAGCGGATAGTCTTGCCTTCACCCTCGACCTGGCTCGACGCCGCCCACACGGCGGTGCCGCCATAGGGGTAATACTCCTCGCGACTCAGCACCAGCCCATGCTGGTCCAGTTCCAGCATGCCGCTGCCGAGGCGATCGACGTAGCTGAAACGCAGCTGGTCATTGGCGACCTCGTCGGGTTTGCCGGAAACCCAGTGCAGCAGACGCACCTGGGCATCCTGGCCCTGATCGCAGAGCAGCACCTGCAACTGGCCGTTGGCCCGTGCGCCGTTATGCAAGGTCCTGAGTTCCAGTTGCGGCAGGTAGTGACAGCGTTCGCCACTCACATTGCCTCGCGTGCCGGTCTTGAGTACCCGCAGTCCTCGGCTATCGTAGCGATAGTGCTCATCAAGATCCCCGGCAGCCGAGGTCACCTCCGCCAGGTGTCCGCGCGGCGTCCAGGCCAGGGTTTGTCCCGGCGAAAGCACCTTCTGCTGCCCACCCGCCGTGAACAGCGCCTCCACCTCGGCGGGCGACCCCACCAGCGAGTCCGACAGTGCCCGGTTGCTGCACTCACTGACTACCAGGGACAGGTTGAACGCATGCCCGGTAGCCGGCGTGGTGTGGTGGATACGCAACAGATTGCCCGCTGCATCGTAGCTGTAACTGCGCTGATAGCGGGTGTAGGTGACGTCATCGACCGCCGCCGACATCGCTGCCATCTCCCGGCCAGTGGCACTGACCAGTTGATAGAGGCTGTCATACTCCAGCACGGTCTCCGGCGCGACCCGCTGGTTGCGCCAGAAACGGATGGCCTGCGCCTCGTTCGTCACCCGCCGGACGTTGCCGCAGGGATCGTATTCATAGTGCAGGTCCTGCAGGAGCATGGCCCCAGCCGGGTGCCCCGCCGGGCGCTCGGTACGGATCCGGGCCAGGCGCTCGGTCTGCACCTCATAGCCGTAGGTGGTGAGGACCTGGTTACCGTGCTCCTCACGCAGCTTGTGGCCATTGGCGCAGTAGCTGCAAGCCTTGACGACGATCTGTTCGGGGCCGTCGGCCACTGCAACCCAGCTGGCCTTCGGCAGCCCGGCGACATCATAGGCAAAGCGGCGGCGATGGCCCTGGGCATCGGTAATCGCCAGGGTGGCAGCGCAGGCATCCACAACGCTCAGGTTGACCCAGGCTTGCTCGGCCAGCCATTCATTCCAGTTGTCCGGGCCCGTGCCCTGCCAGTCGGCAAGCGTCCCGGCCATATCGGCCTGCGCCAGCAAGCGCCGGGTTTGCTGCAGCGACACTCCGTTCAGGCTGACACTGTCGATGCTCGTCAAACCTTCGGTGCCATAGTGGCTGACGCATTGCCCGGCGAGGTTGAAGTCTTGCTCCTGCGGCGATACACCGCCCCAGACAAAACGCTCGCTGATACGCGGTGGCTCGCCGGCCACCTGTTCGGTCAGGGCCAGAGGGCGTCCGGGCAGGGTGTCATCCTCGTACTGCCAGGTCCTGGTCACCGCCTCGGTCAGGTCATCGGCACGCGGGCCGTCGCTACGGATCCGGCTGACGGCGAAGGCCTCGCGGCGGGCGGCATCGTGCAGCCTGACCTCGGTGCCGGCATCGGCACTGCGGGTGCGCAGGGGTTTGCCGGCCAGGTCGGTCACGCAATCGAGGCTGGAGCGGCCCAGCGCATGCAACCTGGGGTCACTGCTGCTGGCCAGAAAGCCCATGGCGCCGTAGTGGTGCCGGGTAATCAGGGCAGTGGTGGCCGGTTCGGTATCAGGGTGGCGCAGGTACTCGATGCTGCGCACGCTCAGGCCGCGACTGTCGAACGCGGTGATCGACGGCGTCTGCTGGAACAGGGATGGGCTCATCCTGATCTCCCGGCCGGGTGCTTGCGGATCCCGGCGCGATCACTGCTAGGGAGTGGCTGGGCGGATAGGGAAAGTCTAGCGAGGCTTGATGCGTGGCGTGGTGCAGTTCGTCAGGTCCTGCGGCCGACTCAAAACCCTGTGGGAGCTGGCTTGCCAGCGATGAGACCAGTATGGGCAATGATGTTGTCTGATCTGGCCAAATCGCTGCGGTGCGGCGACCCGACAAGCCAGCTCCCACAGGGTCCGTGGTGACGCACTATTTAGCGACCAGGCCCGGCGCCTCGTCCAGCAAGCGCCCCAACGCCGCCGCCAGCTCCCGCCCGCGAAACGGCTTGGCCAGCACCTCGAAGCCCTGCAACTGCTCCGGCGACAGGTTGGCGTAGCCGGTGATGATCAGCACCGGCAATCCGGGCAGATGTTCACGCAGCTCCCGGGCCAATTCGACCCCGGCCTTGCCCGGCATCAACTGGTCGGTGACCAGGGCATCGACCTGCACGCCCTGGATAATCAACTGCAACGCGCTGCTCGCCGAATCCGCCTCGACAACCCGATAACCCAGCTCACGCAGTTGATGGGGATCGACCAGCAGCGCCGGCAAACCCTCCTCAATGGCGATGACCACCTTGATCCGCGGCCCGAGAGAGCGCTCGATCAGCTCGCGCATACCATTGACCAGCGTCAGCAGGTCCACCGCCTGCGGTTTGAGGGTCTGCCGCCGGGCGAAACTGAGCAGGCGCCCGACCAGGCTGCGGGCCCGCTCTGCCGCATGCAGCGCGCCTTCGACCAGGGCCTGGGAGCGCTCGTCGGGCAAGCGTCGGCGGATCAGGTCAAGGGTGCCCATGATCGGTGTCAGCAGGTTGTTGAAGTCATGGGCGATCCCACCGCTCAGCTGGCCGATTTCTCAGGGTTCGAGCGTTCAATGTAGGGTCAATCGCCAGGACATGGCACTCGAATCGCCAAGGAGCGCAATGAACAGGCTTACCGCACCTCGCATCGCCCTCACCCTCGTCGCACTGGTCGGCCTGCTGCCGGTGACCCTGCTGTTCCTCTACGGTATCGTCGCCGTGTTCATTCCGATGGCATTCATCGAGCCGAACGTGCGCAGCGTCACCTGGGCCCTGGGGATCTGCGCCATTTCGTCCTTCAGCCTGTGGTCCGGGTGGCGCATTTATGCACTGGCCAAGGCCAGTGAGCCAGTGATGCCCAAGCGCTGGCTGCTGATTGCCGGCGGGGTGGCCTGCCTGGTGTGGAGCGTGGTGGTGGGTGGAGCCTTCTGGCCCGAGGTGCCGAAGATCACTGCGTTGTTCCTGATGCCGGGTGTCAGCACGAGTCTCATGCTGGGCGTCCTCCTGTGGCGCGAGCGCACTGCGGATCACTCCCGCGCCGCAGCAACCCGCCCTTCTCAGCCCTGAGCGTCGTTCGACTTTCTTGCTCGCAGCAGCGCAAAGAACACGTTTGGCGCCATCATGATCGCCAGCATGCCCCAGAAACCGACCTTGCCGGCGCCGTGCAACGCTGCGCCCAACGCGATGAACAGCATCAGCACGACAAAGCGCAGCGATACGAATTTTTCCAGGCCTCTCATTTCAGGCTCCTCGTGGTCATGTGAACAAGGTCGCCGATGGTACAGGTTGCGCGCGCGCAGCGCTGCCCGCCGCCATTGCCGTCGCCCAGAGAACAGTTATTGAGCCGTGCCGCGATCATTGTGGGAGCGGGTTCACCCGCGATTGCGATGCTGAATTCACTACCGTAATCACGGGATTTATAACCAGGCGGATTACACGGCCGCCACGGCGGCTGATGATGGGTCGGTCTGTATTGCCAGTGCTCCATCGTTGAGCCATGTTTGCAGGTGACGGTTGTTTCCGTCGTGGTTTGCATCCATCAGGAGAACGACATGACTATTCGCAGCCTGGCGAAAAACCTGCCGGCGGATCCTGATAACGAGGGCTGTGTGCTGGGCTGGGGTGTCTTGCGGGACCGGCATCCGTGGCACTTCGTCGATGTCTATGCCGACCAGAAAACCGCCAGGGCCGAGGCGGATCGTCGGGGTGGGGATTACGTCGTAGAGTATGGTTCTCACCGACTTGGGACGGATGAGTTTATCAGCGGCGTGACTGCGCCGGAGGGGTAACGAATAACATGAACTTCGACTGGCATGCCGGGCCCATCACTCGCACTACCCTGATCGACGCCCGTTACCGCAACACGCAGAAGGTCCGGCAGTTTCTGTTGGGCGAATGTGGCGAAGGGTTCAAGTTCGACCGGGCCTTCATGGCCTGGATCAAGAGTGGCGCGCCAGCCAATATGGGCGATGTCGCGGATGAATGGCTGCGCAGGCGCGGCTGAGTAGTTTTGCGAGTAGTGGAGGCAACCCCTACTTCGCTCTGTATGTTCAAATTCCCCGCAGTCTGTGCCTATCGACAGAGCGGCGCCATCGGTATGGTTCGAGCCCCACTGTTTGCTACGAGAGTGTCATGGAACTGACCGCAATTCCCTTTGCAACCACAGACTGGTCAACGATCGATGCCGTTGCTTATCCAGGCGAGACCGGTACGGCGTATTGGCGCACTTGCCAGTTTGGGGAAATACGGGTTCGCCTGGTTGAGTACAGCCCGGGCTATATGGCCGATCATTGGTGCCGGAAGGGTCATATTCTGCTCTGCCTCGAAGGGCAACTGGACACCGAACTGGAAGATGGTCGCACTTTCACGCTCCACCCGGGCATGAGCTATCAGGTCGGCGACAACGCCGAGGCGCACCGTTCATCAACGCCTGTCGGCGCCAAACTCTTCATTGTGGACTGACCCATGTCTCTGATTACCCAACGTGTGGAAATGGCGCGCAACGGCACCAACGACAAAGTCATCTGCAGAATGCCCTCGGGCTGGGCGGTGATGGGCGATTTGCAGTTTCTTGAGGGGTATTGCCTACTGCTGCCTGACCCTGTGGTACCCAGCCTCAACGATCTCGACACGGACGCCAGGGCCGCCTACCTCCTCGACATGGCCCGACTGGGCGATGCGCTGCTGCAGGTCACGGGTGCCGCGAGGATCAACTATGAAATCCTTGGAAACTCAGAGCCCGAGCTGCATTGCCACCTGTTTCCTCGCTTCGCCAACGAGCCGGATGAGAAACGCCGAATGCCTGCCTGGTTCTACGACTGGAAAACGGCGCCGCTGTATGTCGAGGAGAAGCATGGAGGCATTCGAAGTGCGCTGGCTTTGGCACTTCAGGTGAAGTGATCGCCCTGTTTGAGCCGGGCGCATCACATTGCTTTCTCTTTTCGGCCCCCTTTTCCAGGGTTAGCGTTTTCCGATCGCTCCGGGCATGCAGCCACTCGTAAACAACACGGCAGCAGGCCCAATGAGCCAGCTCCCATGGACGCCCCGCCGTCATTCAATCAATTGCAGCGAACGGTCCACAACTGATCAAGCCTGGTCGTGTACGACGGGCTCAGCATGTCCCGCCTCATGCCCCAGTCCGGTGCCAATGGCACGCTGGCGGCGCGCATGGTCCCCCGGCCCCAACGTCCGTTGATAGTGTCCATTACCTGCATCAGTCGATCGCAGGACAGCGTCTGCCTTGCCGCGAACAGGTCCTCCGAAAACGCTCCCGGCTGGCGCAGATCGACGAGCAGCACCTCGGCCTTGCTGTATCGATAGCCGGGCCGGTAGATCTGCTCCAGCGCCTTGCCCGCGAGTCGCGTCAGCAGCAAGGTGTCATTGGTGGGGTACGGCAGCTCCACCAAGGCACCCTGGGCATGGTGCGCCTCATCGGGATTGAACATGCCGGTGCGAATGCTCACCCGCATGCGCTTGCACAGCGAGCCCTGGGCCCGGAGCTTTTCCGCGGCACGCCCCACATAGGTAGCCACGGCCTGCCGAATGGGCTCGATCTCGCTCAGGCGCTTGCCGAACATTCTGCTGCAGCAGATCTCCTGCTTCGCAGGTTCCACCTCCTCAAGTTCCAGGCAAGGCGTACCGGCGAGTTCACGGGCCGTCTTTTCAACGACCACGCTGAATGTCTCGCGCAACAGCCGCGGATCGGCCCTGGCCAGGTCCATGGCGGTCCGGATCCCCATGCCTGCGAGGTGTGCATTCATGCGCTTGCCGATGCCCCATACCTCTTTGACCTCGGTGTTGCGCAGCACCCAGTCACGCTGAAAATCAGCGGTTATATCCACCACCCCGCCGGTGTGCGCGAGCAAGCGCTTGGCGGTGTGGTTGGCCAGCTTGGCCAGGGTCTTGGTCCGGGCGATTCCCACCCCGACAGGAATACCGGTGCATTGCAGGACCCGCGATCGAAGCTGACGACCAAACACGCTCAGATCACCCGCGATACCCGTCAGGTCGGCAAAGCATTCGTCGATGCTATAGACCTCGGCGCTCGGCACCCTCGACTCGATCAGCGTCATCACCCGTTCGCTCATGTCGCCATACAGCGCGTAGTTGCTGCTGAACGCCACGATGCCGTGCCGGCGCAGTTTTTCCCTGGCCTGGAAGTATGGCTCGCCCATCTTCACGAACGGCTTGGCATCGTAGCTTCGCGCGATCACGCAACCGTCGTTGTTGCTCAGCACCACGATAGGGGTCCTGGCCAGGTCCGGCCTGAACACGCGCTCGCAGCTTGCATAGAACGCGTTGCAATCGATCAGCGCAAACACCTGGTCACTGCGCATGGTCGCGCACGCTATAGCGAACGACACCCCAGATCAGCAATTCGTCGCCTTCCAGAATGTAGCGGGTCGGGTACTTGACGTTCTCCGACTTGAGCATCACCACCCCGTCGCGCCGATAAAGGCGCTTGCACACCGGCTCGCTGTTCACGGCAGCAATGACGATATCGTCGTGCTCGGCCTCGCGGCCGCGGTCGACGATGACCAGATCGCCCGAGTAGATACCGGCGCCTTCCATGCTGTCGCCTTCAACCTTCACCACATACACATGGGGCGCGCGGATATCGAACAACTCATCGAGCGAGATATGGCCTTCAAGATGATCGGCCGCAGGCGACGGAAAACCCGCCGGAACACGGAAGGAATACAGCGGAAGGGATTCGGTACCGCCGGTCGGCGTACCCAGGATGGTGATAGTCATGATTGCGGGCTCGATGCAAACTGTATGCATATACAGTTAATCCGGCGTAAATCGCCCGGTCAATGACGCGTAGGAAATTTCTGACAAACGAGGTAATGGCCATGTGTGGCAGGTACTCGCTCTACGAGTCGATGGACCACTATCTGCGCCAGCTGTCGCTCGACCTGGTCGTGATCGATGGCTACGACCATGAGCCGATCGAGCGCTACAACGTCGCACCGGGTACAAAGGTCGAGATCATCACCCCGGCTGCGGGTGGCGTCAGGGTCGACAAGGTGAAATGGGGATGGGCGCCGTTCTGGGCGAAGGGCACGCGGCCGGATCCGATCAATGCCCGGGCCGAGACGGTCATGACGGGGAAGTTCTTCAAGGCATTGTGGCCCAATGGGCGGGCGCTGGTGCCGGCGAATGGGTGGTTCGAGTGGACTGCGGATGCGCAGGATGTGAAGCGCAAGCAGCCCTACTACATCACGCCGGTGGACGGTGCACCATTGTATTTCGCGGCGTTGGCGCACGTTCATTCAGGGCTTGAGGCTGACGAGCAGGACGGGTTTGTGATCATCACCGCTGAAGCTGATCGAGGGCTGGTGGATATTCATGAGCGCAAGCCGTTGGTGCTGACGGCGGCTATGGCGGTGGAATGGCTTGATCCTGGTACTGCGCCTGGGCGAGCGGCTGAAATCGTGCGGGAGGGCTGCAGGCCGGCAGAGGATTTTCGCTGGTTTGCGGTGGGCAGGGGTGTCGGTAACGTCCGCAATCAGGGGGGCGAGCTGATCAGGCCCTTGGGGTAATGCGCTCCGATCGGGTATTGATGGAGTGGCTTGAACGGCCTTTCAAGGCTTAATTGCTGTTCCCTGTTACTCGCCGCCGGGAGAGAACTCCGGATAGGCGTGATCAACGCAGATCGCCATATTCTTCAGGGCGAAATTCGGGCAGTTCGCCCACAGGCATTTCGTCCGATCCTCACCACCATGGAAACGGATGAAGAAATCGCGCCTGAGGGGCAAATCATTGAAGGTAGCCCAGTGGTCTGGATGCTCGACCTTGATTGCCAGGTCTGACCTGCCATCGGTATCGATCTGCCAATGAGTTCCGCAGCTTCGGCACTGGTACAAATTGAGGTCGGGGCGTTGGCTGATGAACGCACAGCCCCTGCAAAACGCCTCTTCCGACTCACCGAAGCTGACGCAACTCTCTGCGCTCAAACAGCTACACGACATACGAACTTAACCCTCGCAAAACTTCATTTCGGCCACCGGACCTACAGCGTGCTGCTGGAATCACCTATGTCCCGCAGGACCTGTGACGACTACAGCATCTGGAACTGTTGCAGCGCCACCATCATGGCAATCACCAAGACAGCCATGCCTGCCCCGATTGTCCAGTTCGACTCGGGCGTATCCTTGAACCACATGCCCTTTCTGGGGTAGCGCCCCCAGGTGACCAGCTTGACGATCGGCCAACCGATCGGAAAGAAAACGGCTGCCGCCACTGGGGCCAGCACGTAGGTCATCAACAAGTCCAGCACTCTGGTTCCATCCCGGGATATTCGATCCTGGGTAAGCGTAACCCAGTGGACGCATATCGTGCGATGACGCAGCCGCGCCCCGGCGATTCGGTCTAGGATAGAAGCTCCAACCCAAGGAATGAGGTCCAACATGAAGCTCACGGTCACCAGCATCTCCGTCACAGACGAGTCCGATGATGAAAAGCTGCAGTTGGTATCGAGCCACGTAGATCTCGATTTTGATGTCGATGGGTGTTATGGGGGAGCGGGAATCGGGATTAACTTCGAGGTTGAGGGTGCTAGTGAAATGAGTTATGCGCAGCTTGAGAAGCTGGTGTTGGAGAAGGTGCGGGGGGTGTTGAAGTAAGGTTGGCCGGTTCGGCACGCTGTTGCCGCGCTTCCCGCCATACCAAGGGGACCCATACCAAGGGGACCGACCCTCTTCAAAGTTTTCGCTAATCAGGAAAACGACCGTTTTCGTACTCCTCAAGCGGCAACCCTGACTCAGAGCCCACGACGACGCCGGTCAATCCGCAGTGAGGACAACAAGCATGCTTCTCCAGATACCATTTCGTGATCTGGCTTGGCAGAGACCATTGGCCACAAGCGCTGCAAATGCATCTATCGCTGGCACCAATCTCTTCCCGATTGTTCCAACCGTGATCATCGGCTGACTCATCTAGCCACTGCAAACGCGCCTTGGTTACCTCATCCATATAGTCGCTGTACTCTTCCTTAAATATGACATCGCCGCTGATATCCGGCCAGGAACCTACAGGCGCCAGGGTGAGAACGACTCTAGTTCAGGACTTCCAGATTATCCCGCGCAAACTAAAAAGCCCCGCAGACCGTAATCTGCGGGGCTTTGAATAGTGGAGGCCGAGGTCGGAATCGAACCGGCGTAGACGGATTTGCAATCCGATGGTGAAAGCCGCGCTTTACGCTGCCATTGAGCGATTAACCGTTCCAAAACTTTCTGGATTTTCCTATCGCGCAGCCCGCATTCTACAAGGCTCGACCTCTCAATTTTGGAACTGATTTTCACCCCTCCTCTCGGCGTTCTGCCGAACAAAATCCCCTTCCCGAAGCTACACCTCGTCGGCCCGCACTGGCCTCATCGCCTCCCACGAAATACTGTATATACATACAGCAATCCGAGCCGACGCACATGAACGACTACGACATTGACACGACCGGCTTCGAGCTCGGATCACCCACCTACATCGAAACGCTTAAGCATCAAAGCGGCATGCTCTGCGCTGAGATCCACCGCCTCCAACTGGAGCTGGCCCACACAAAGGAGCTCGTCAAGACCCTGGTCGAGATCAATCAGGAGCTGAACGACAGGATCACCGCCGAGTACAGGCGGGCGAATGCCGCATACGTGGACTACGTAAACCTCTACAACTACGCCAGATGGAGCTATGGGATCGACTTGGCTCGGGACGACGAGGAGCGCGAGCGCGCTCGACGCCTAAATGAGCGATTGAAGGACAAGGTCCGGGCGTCGATTGACGAGCCGATGCGGCGGCCATCATTGCCGAGACCTCATGGACTGATGCCGGACAGCTAAGCTGAGTGCTCTGCCAGAGGATTTGATGATGTGCGGAAGACTCACGCAGTACTGCGGGATACACGACTTCGTCGCCGCGCTGAGCATGCCTGGCGCTCTGCAGAACAATGTTGGTGGCCAGCAGTTGGAGCGCTACAACGTCGCGCCGACAACGCCTGTTGCGGTACTACGACAGGAAGATTCCGGCCTGCGCGCAGACCTGGTGAAGTGGGGATGGCGACCGCACTGGGCGACAGATCGGGCAGCGCCGATCAATGCAAGGGTCGAGAAGGTGGCGCATGGAGCGTTCTTTCGTGCGATATGGCCGCATCGGGCGATAGCGCCAGTCGATGGGTGGTATGAGTGGGTAGATGAAGGCGGGCCGAAGAAGCAGCCCTATTACATCCGGAGGCGCGATGGGCAGCCATCTCTGTGCGCCAGCATCGGCCAGTTCGCCGGCGGCGAGCATGACGGCTTTGTGATCATCACGGCTGATGCTCAAGGTGGGATGGTCGATGTACACGATCGAAGGCCGGTTGTGCTCTCGCCAAGCCTGGCTCGCCAATGGGTTGACCCTGCACTTCCGAAGGAGCAAGCCGAGCAGCTTGCCCTGAACCTTGGCGAAGGCCCGGCTGAGTTTGAGTGGTATCGCGTGAGCAGCGCTGTGGGCAACGTCCGCAACCAAGGCCAGGAGCTGATCAGGCCTTTGGGATGATCCGCTCAAGCGCATCCATCTGGAGGACGCTGAGCTCCTTCATTAGGGCCTCAGCCTCATCCTTAAGGCGCTCGACCTCCTCGCGTGGAGTCGATGAGTCGCGGGCCTCATGGAACCGCCGAACAGCCTGCATTGCTCGCTCGAGCAGTGGTTCTCCCTCAGTAAGCACACCCTCCAAGCCTTCCATGACTGCGCCCTCGCCTATTTGGTCAGCCCAGTATAGGACGCCTCACAGGCTAGGCCGGCTATTCTCGCTCGGTCATACGCTGCCGCCAGTTCTGTATTCGTAGCGACAGACCGTTCGAGCAATTCGGAGAGCACCAGGGCGGCGCGGGTGGCTGCCTGGCCTCGGGCGACAGCGGCGGGATCCGTGCCGGGGCAACCGACAGCGGCGGCGAGATTGCTGGCTTCGTCGCGCAACCGCTGGCCAGCAATATCAGCGCCAGCAGCATCGGCATCAGCATCCCTCTGTTCTTTCTGTGCATGGGCTCTCGCCTCCTGTTGCGCCGACTGGCGGCGTTGTTCTTCCTCCCGGGCATCAGCCTCGGCTTGCGCACTCGCTTCGCTGTCTGCCGCATCGCGCGTGGCCCATGCCTTTTCCCAGTCCGCCCGCTCGACTGTACGGCCATGCTGATATGCGCCCCAGTAAGAGGCCAGCACAAGCAACAGGGTTGCCGCGGCGCCGCCGGTGCGAGCGGAGATCATGCCGCCCCCAGAAACAGGTTGCGCTCAGCTGCTCGGCGGCGCACTAGGCCAGGCAGCTCACGCCCGCCGGCTTTGGTCCAGCGTGGAAACTGTGCAGCGGCGCCGGCGTAGTCGCCGTCGTTGAGCAGGCGGCGCAGCGTGGATGACTCGAGGTTCGCGGCGCCCAGGTTGTACGTGAAGCAGATAAGGGCGTCCCACTGGTTCTGGCTCAGCTTGGCGGTGACCAGGCGCTCGATCTCCGGCTCGAAGCGCTGCACGTCGTTCAGCAGCATGCGCTCGGCCTGCTCCTTCGTGATGGACATGCCGGCCTTCACGCCACGGGTCGCCCCGTAGCCGATCGTCCAGACGCCGACCGAGTCTTGGTACGCCTGCAGGCGCAGGCCTTCGAACGACTTGATCATGTTCAAGCCGCGTTGCGATGTACGCATGGGGTTTCTCCAGGCAAAAAAATACCGCCAGGCGGCGGTCGGTGGGGTTGATTGCGAATCAGGCCGGCGGCGCTGGCCAGTCGATTTCTGTCGGATAGCCAGCCTGTTCCGGCAGACGATTGAGCGCAACGCGGTAGCGCTTCCACTCTTTCAGCCGTGCTGCCTCTTCCTCCGTGGCTTCGTCGAGATCAACAGCGTCCTGGAGCGGAGCGATCGCGCTGTCTGCCGCCGCGCGGCGCGACGCGGTGTCGGCGACTACGTCGGCAAGGTGGCGCGCAGCATCTGCTTCGGCCTTCATCTCGGCGGTAATCATCCGAGACCACTCGATGACACCTGGTACCGAAGATGCGTAAACCTGAGCTGTTGTGCCGGGCAGCAGTATCGGGCCATCGGCCGGATTGACGATGTCACGCGGGAAGCGAGCCGACTCGGGGGCGTCGGCGGCGTGCGGAAGGAGCATCATCACATGCACGCCCTCAGCAGTTCTTTCGATGTCGCCGAAGATCCATGGGCAGTCGGCGGCGCCGGCAGGCAGTGTTGCGCCGAGCGGCAGATTGGCGAAATCGAACTTCACTCCGTTGACTGTCAGCGCGTCTCCAGCGCGCTCAATGCTCAATTGATCATCGCGGCGCTGAGGACTGAACTTGATGCGCATTATTTCCACCTCCCTTGAGCCATATAGCAAATATCGATTGTCGCTGTCGTCGACCTCGAGATCTGGCTTGCGATGTAGACGCCTGGCCAGCTCGACTGGTTTGAGAGCCCGGCAGGCACGGTGAAGCACTCGAACTCGCCGGTTGCAGTGATGCTGACCGTGGGTATTGCCGAGAACGGCGTCGGGTAAGGGAGCGCTGCTTCGATAGCACTGAAGAACAGCGAGCCGGACGCGGCGTTCATTGTCTTCGGTACACGCCGCGTGCTCCAGCACGTCAGCGAGCCGTCGAGGTACTTCGTGTAGCTGCCGCTGGAGTTTTCTCCGCGCTCGATAATCGCGCCAGCGGCGACTGTACCGATAACATCAGCCACGGCGGCACTCTTGAGGCCGAGGCCTGCCCGACCTGCTGCAGCCGTTGCTCCGCCGGTACCTCCCATAGCGACAGGGACGATGTCCTGGCTTGCAACGTCCCCGAGCCCGGCAAGCGTCGAGCCCCACTGCTGGAGAATCGCGCCGGCCTTGTCCGCCAGCATCTTGTCGTAGCCCTGCATTGGGCCGACCGCGTATGCGTTGGTGCTGCCGTACGCCGGGTAGATCGACAGCGCTGTATCGGACGCGATGTTCGTGATTTCGTGCACTGCACCGTTCGGCGCGATGAATGCATCACCCACCCGACAGTTGGCGACGAAGGCGGTGCCGACGCCAATGACAGTCGTGGACCCGGGCGTCATCGTTACGTTTCCCGTTCTGTACCAGGACATTGAGGTGCTCCTATAGAGGTTTCATTGGCCGCGATGCAAAAAGAGTTCGGCCGTTGGATGTGAGAGGGTCGACACCGCTGGTTGCGTTATCGCAATACATCTGCAAGATCGAGCGATTACCCGGCAGAAAGCCGCCGAAGTTCGCCCGAAAGGGTTGCGTTGTCTGCCCGATGTTCGTGCATGAGAAAAGCGCGTTGGCGAGAACGTAGTCTGCCGTCGAACCGGTCCAAGGCATCTGCGCGCTGGGCGCGTAGTAGTTCGGCCTGGTGATCGGCGTGCCGGTCAGCACGAACTTGTCTGCGGCAGGCTGGCTGTTCAGAAGCGCGAGGTTTGCGGTCGTGACAAACGTCCTGTTGTTGGCAGCATCCCTCACTGAAGCGCCGTAGGCGCCGGCCGGCGAAGTCGGAGCCAGATAGCTTGCGCAGTACCAGTTGATCCACATGGGGTACAACGCGGTCGGTCCATGAAAGGTTTGGTTGTTCCAGGCCCTGAGCCTGAACCCTGTCCAGTTGCCTGGCCCTCCTTTTATCGAAAAATTCCCGACCATCATGTAGTCCGCGGCGTTCAAGAACACCAGTGGGCGCTCATATGTCGTGATCGGCGCCGGGAATGTAACGTCCCCCCAGTCGATCTGCGTTCCGCTGTTAGGCCCCTGGAAGCCGATGTTGAAGATACCGTTGTATCGCACGGACAACACCCTGTTCACCGCGTCAATCTGGGTCAGCGCGTTGTTGTTATATGTGCGAATGCCGTAAGCCCCTCCCGCGGCCGGTGCATCGCTGCCGAGCGAGAGAATCATCAGCTGCCACGTCATGGTCCTGGGCTGCCGCAAGTGAAGCTGGCCAGGGCTGTACCACGCTTGCGGCGAGAACGTGAATTCGTTCCGATCCTCAAGTGTGTCGACAACAACAAATGATCCGGCGGTGATCTCTGGCACCGAGAAATACTGATCAAATGCCCCGTTGCCTGTGACCGTCATCATCTTCAGGGATCGAATGGGCGTGACAGTAGTGTCCAGTGTGACGACTCCTGCCGCATCGCGCGTGCGGAGCCCGTACAGGTCTGCCATCACGCCCCTCCTGAGTAGTTGAGGCTGTATACATACTGCGTCAACCTCCCCACAGCCGTGCGCTCCAATCCGGCGGCGTCGTAGACGTACAGCCCTCCGTTGTTCAGCAACGTAGAGCCGTTGGCGTCCTGGCCGCGCAACACGAATGTGCCGGCGGCGAAGTTGATCTCCAGGAGCGGAAGGCCTTGCGCGTTCTTCGCAGCAGACACGATCGTCATTCCGGCGACGATCTGCTGGATAAACGCCGTGCTGATGATCGCGGTGTTGATGAAGACCTGGCCGCCTTGGACAACGAATGGCAACGTCAACTGCCCCGTGGATTCATCGACAATCGCGAAGCGCTGGGCGAACGCGAGGATCTCCGACGTTTCCCCATCGCTCCCGAGCGCCAGCCCTGCCATGACTTTCCTGCCGCCGACAGCGGTCTGCGCCTTGATAGTCACCTGCGAAGACACTTTTCCATCCAGGTCCACGACGGCCTTGCTGACCTGCTGCACGCTCGCCCCGGTCTGCCCAATTGCGGCATCCAACTGCTCTGACTTCTCAGCAAGGGATCGCGTCGCGTTAGCCTGCAGCTTGATCTCAGAGAAGTATTTTGCGGCGGACTCCCACCCCTCGATGACATTTGCCAACGCTCCAGAGCCACTGCTGTCGCGCTGAGCATTGAACGTCGCCGAGGCGAATGTGCTGAGCGATGCAACGGCCTGGTCAGTGTCTGCCAGCGCCTCGTTTGCCGACTGGATCGCGGCAGTGTTGCCAGAGGCCCCGGCTTGTAGCTGGTCGAGCCGCGTAGCGGTCGCCTGGCGATCTGTCGCCACAACGCTCTCAAGGGTACTCAGCCCCGCTATGTTGCCGTCGACCCGTGCATTCAGGTCCAGGAATCGCTCGGCAGTTGCTCGCTTCTCGGTGGCGGTCGCTTTGCGCTGCTCGGCAATGCCGGACTCCGCGGACCACCCACTGATTACATCGGCGAGGTCACCACTGGCGTCCTGTGGGCGAGCGGCTGCGCGCAGCGACTGGATGCTGGTGGCCTGGGCAGTTACAACGCCATCCAGCTCATCGATCGCCGCGCCCTGCTGTTCGACCTGCATTGCGAGGGCGTCAACGGTCTGGGCGATCGTGCCGATATCCGTCCAGTAGGCTGGGTTCGGCGGGGCGGCGCCAGCTGCCACATCAGCGCGGGCCTGGAACAGTCGCTGCCCAACGCGCACAACGTCGCCCATGGCGTAGGCCTTGGACTCGTCGTACGCCAGCGCATCGGTCAGTTCGTCGATTCGCTCGTACAGCTCCTGCTTGGCTTCCTCGATGCGGCCGTTTACCGACTCCGGTCCCTGGCCAGAAATCTTCTCGATCTCCCCCAGCAACTCTTGCGCAAGCTGCCCCTTGCCAATCTTTTCCGCCAATGCCGCCAACAACGCGGTCACGTCATTCGACGTGGATGCCACCACCTTGAGGAAAGCGCTCACCCCGTAGGCGCTCTTCGAGCGGATGAAGTAGGCATAGTTGGTAGCGAACGCAAGCCCAGTATGGGTAAAGCTCAGGCCTTGCCCGATGTAGTCGCCCTGCGTCGCCTCAGGGTTCATCGAGAAGAAGTACTCGTAGGTCCCCCCGTTTAGCCCATGCTGGAGATTGCTCGGTACCAGCGTGATGGTATCGATCGTGGATTGCACCGTGCATGATTCCGGGATGGAAGGCCCGTTGATGCTCACAGTGATGCTTGCCTCACCAGACCTGGTCAGCGGCCCCAGGGCCGCCACGCTCATCGTGTAGCTGCCCGACGGCAGCCCGGCAATCGGCAGTTGCAAGGTCGTTTCCGGGACCTGCTGGGCCTGCACTGCGATACCAGCCTGGCGCACTGTGATCGCATAACCGGTGACGATGCCAATTGGCTGCACCCAGGTCAGCACGCCTTGAGCGACTTCCGCAGTCTCGTCTGGCACCCAGGCCAAGTTGGTCGGGCTGCCGATACCACCGCTTGGCAGGTTGATGAACCCAATCGGGTTGTACGGCTGGCCCACCGCATCGTCGAACTGCGCTGCGTCGTATTGCTGAAGCGATGCGGTGCAGCCTTCATTACCCCCCATGCTCCAGTTGGTGACGACGAATTCACCCAGGATGTTCAGCGATGGCAGATTCACTCGCACGGCTCGGCCCGGCCGGCAGTTGTAGCCCAGGAAGTTCATGGGCACGTTGATGGTACCGCCGGAGCGCCGGCGGCGCAGTTCGATGTTGGCCAGGCGCTGGGCCTGATACGCATCGGTGACATAGGAGAAGGTCAGGGTCTCTGCGGCCTCGCCGCCATCAGCCACCACCCACTCCGCTATGCTCACCTCCGGGTAGTCAGTCTCGGTCCAAGACTGCGAGGTATCGATGAACGTGCCACGCACAGTGTTGATCGCCGCGTCATTGGTCGGCTCGGTGCTACCGGTGATGGTGCCAATCACCATGTCCTCGGTAATCTCGAAGTCGTAGGGGCCGTAGTAGGCCCCGGCCTGGAACATCCAGCGGCCGCCCACTCGGATGGCCTTGCCCCCGCACGCGGTTTCGAGTTTCTGCAATACGTTGGTGCGTTGCTCGTCGGCGCCGATGACGCAGCTGCTGCGGTAGCGCGGGCTGGTGGTACCGTCCGGATTTCCGACCGATTCGTCACAGACGTTCGCGCCGCTGGCGAAGGTCTCGAACACGATCTCGTCGTCTGGCACGCCGCAGCGGTTCCGCAGGAACCACAGGATGTGCAGCGCGGTGTTCTCGGTATAGATGGACATCCCGGTGCGCGGATCGTAGATGTCGTTTCGCCCGCGAATGATGAAGCGCACGTCGGGGACGCCGGCCGGAAACCTCTCAGCGTTGTAGCGCAGAGACAGACGCACGAACGACAGACCGCGACCAATCTGCTCTGCCTTCCAGTCCGGGCAGTTGGTCCTCAGGAAAGCATTCACCGTCGTCGGATTGACTACCAGTTCGTAGGAGGCGTATGCCCCGTAGGTGGCGATTTCCTCCTCGCCCAAGTAGATGTTCTCCAGGCCGTCGACAGCGCCTTCGCACAGGACGTAGACCAAGTGCAGCCATTCCCCGTCGGTTTGGGCACCGGCCTGCTCCTGGGCCCAGACCAGCACACCGCCGGTGCTTACGCGACCGAGGATGAACCGGGCCGGGGCCTTGGACGAGCGCACGGTCTGCGCCGATGGTTCGTTGTCGCGCAGAGGCGACTTGGTGTTGAGCTTTTCCTGCTGCTCGGCGGCGTAGAAGGCCAACCCAGCACCGATAGCTGCGCCCCATGGGCCGCCTTGCACGAAGCCGATTACCGCGCCGACCACGACCTGAGCGAGTTTCCTGACCCCACCTGACATTATTCAACTCTCCAGACAGCAAGCGGATCGCACACAACGCGAGCCACCCCGTCGTCAGTGGCCGCCCAGAATTCATTAGCCCAAAAGACCGCCATGGACTTGCCGCCGGGCGCCTCGTACATCGCGACATCGCCGCGCTGGATGTAGGCCGGGGCCACCCGGGTGAAGCAGGCGTCCCATGCAGCCTCCAGGCTGCCGTGACGCTTCTTCAGCGCCCGCTTGGCGCCGGCCTCGGTCTTGTAGGTGCCGCGATAGGCCTCGGCCGGGTCGGTACCGCACACCGCCACCGTGCAGTCCGCGGCGAACAGGCAGCAGTCAAATTCGCCCCATGAAAAAGGCCGCTCTAGGGCGGCCTTGATCACTTCGCTGAGGCGTGTGGTCCAGTCTCGGTTGCGCATGGCTATTTCTCGTAGGTGAACACCGGCGCGTCCTTGCTGGACCCCCAGTAGATTGGCCACTCGGACATCTGGGCTACGGCGTAGAAGAATCGGTCGCCCTGGTGCCGGGCGCGGTGGTTTTCGTCGGTGAAGCGCTCGGTGCCGGTTCGGCTCCACTCGGCCATCCGGTCAACGATCGGGACGGTGATCTTGTTGCCGTCCTCGCCATTGCCTGCGTAAGAGAAGGTGGCGGCGTCCATCCGCCCTGAGAAAAGGATGTCGGCGGCGTAGTTGCCATGCTCGTCGTACACCACGAACAGCAGCTTGCCCGACCGCCCGCGGCATCCCCGGATGTTGGTCTCAGTGATGATGTAGGCATCAAGGCCGGTCAGAGCCAGGTCGACGGACATGGGCGAATTGGAATTGTCGCTTTCCTGCGACTGCCCTACCTCACCGAACTGGCCAACCCCGAGGTAGGTGATCCCGTCGATGACCAAGTCACCGGTGCCGGTGTGGGCGTACACCGGGCCATCCTCGAAGTCGAGCTGGCAGGCGTACACGCTGAGGAATTTGCCGGTGGCGATGATATCGACCACGCTCTGGCTGAATGGAAACGTCGAGGGCATCAGAAGGCCTCCCTGAACTGGTAGCTGCCGTTCGACACGGCCTGGCGCACGGTCATGCTCCAGGTGTCCTGGGTCATGCGCATTTCTGAGTACGGGTTGAGGTACTCAATTGCCGTTCCGGCCGTAATTGAGCGCCGAATGCGCTTATTGATCTGCACCACTGCCACGCCCTGGGCGTTCGCCGTCGCCGGCTGAACCACCTCGAACATCTCGCCGGCGATCGTCAGGTAGTCCCCCATAGAGAACACCTGTGCGTTTGCAGTGGCTCCGTTGATCTGAATGGCCCGGGCCTGCGCCGGCCCGCTCACCACCTTCAGTGCGCCGACGTTGTTCGCCCGTCGCCTGGTGAACGCCGGCAGGTTTACCGTGCCGAACATCCCATCCAGGCGCCCGAGGAAGGCGGAAAGCTCGCGCTCTTGCCGCCTGGTCAGAAGCCCGAAGATGATCGTGCACTGCCAGTACGCTCCCGGCTGCCCGACGATCTGCTGGGCGTTCGAGAGCGTCGAGGTAAAGGCGCGGCTGTTGTTGACTAAGCCCCACGTCATTTCAGACGGGCGCAGCGATGCCGGCCATTGGATAGCCATGCAGTACTCCTTCTTGCTATCGGTTGCGGGCGATCAGCTGCCGCGCCGGCCCGTTCATCTTGAAGTCGCGCAGCACCAGGTTGTAGCCGTCCTGTGCACCCTTTTGAGCAGCCTGCTGGATGCGGGCCAGGGTGGCGTCGTCGGCAGTGCCCTGAACGGTGATTTCTTGCTTGATCGCAGGCATGGAGCCGATCGAGGTATCCGACTGGCCGCCAGCATAGGACGCTGCGTTTGAGGCGACACGCGGCGCCACAAAGCCTCCGGAGGCATAACCCCTCACGTTGAGACCCTCCAGGTAATTGCGCATGCCCGGCTGGGCCACCACTTCCTTGCGAAGGACGAACTCGCCGCCGTGCACAACGCCTTTCGGCTCGAACTTGCCACCGTCGCCGGTGTAGCCGCCGCCAGAGAACCCGGACGACGCGATCGTTTCGCTGAATCCAGTCATGGTGCCCTGCCCCAGCGCTTGGCTGCCGCCGGTGAGGAAACCGAATGCTGAACCCAAGAAGCCCGCTGCAGCCTGGCGCACCTGGATGCGGATCAAGTCCTCGATTACGCCGTCAGCAAAGTCCTTGAACGATAACTTGCCGGTCTTCACGAAGGTGACCACCGCGTCTTCCATGTTGCTGAAGGCGTTGGTGAACAGGCTTCTCGTCTGCCCCGCAACGTTCTGCGCCTGCTCAAGGTAGGTGTTGAACGCTGCGCGCGCACCCAGCGACCAGTCAGATTGCTGCTCGTCGACGCGCAGGTAGTACTGCACCTGCATGGCCAGGCGCTGATCCAGCGCGCTCTGCAGGGCGGCGTTTTCCTTCTGGTACAGGCCCTCACTGATGCGGCCCTCGTTACGCTGCTGCAGCAGGTTGTCCATCTGCTGCTGATACTGCTGCTCGATGCTGAAGCGCTCTTGCAGGCGCTGCTGGGCCTGGTCTCCCAAGCCTGCGCCGGCCAGGTTGCTGTTCAGCCCTATCGACGATCGCTGCAACTGGCTGCTCAGGTTGGCTTGGAAGGCAGCAAGCTTCTGCGCCTCTTCGGTGGCCACCTTGCGCAGCTGCATTTCCTTCTCCAGCTCGGCGTTCTTCTTGAGCTGGGCAGTGATCTGCTGCTGGTTCGCCAGCAGCGACTTCTGATCGGCGGTCAGGACCTTCTTGTCCTTGATGTCGGCCAGCTGCTGCTCCCACCGCACCAGGGCTTGGCCAGCTTCGCCTAGCTTCTGCATTTCTCCGACCTGGGCGCCGATGAGGCCGTTCTGCTGCTGGAGCACTGAAAACTGCTGCCGGGCCTGGTCCAGAGCCTTGGTTCCCGCGTCTTCGCGGTAGACCGGCCCCTTCGGCCCTGGCTTGTCCTTGAACTGCTCGCGGGCGGCATCCCGCAGTTGGTTCAGCTCTGCCTCGCTGTAAACGCGACCACCGTCGCCGGCGGCAGACTTCTTGGCGAGCTCGTTGATCTCCTTTAAGCGCGATGCCAGCTTCTTCTGGTTGTCATCCGTGGCGCGGAGCTGGCCGTTCAGCGTTTCCTGAGAAAGGATCGAGTCGCGCTGGCGCAGCCGGTAGTTTTCCTGAGCCTGGTCGATGGCTTGCTGCGTTCTTAACTGGTCCTGCAAAGCATTGATGCGGCTCTGGGCTATCTCGCGCGCATCCTGGTTCTGTTTGCTGCGCGCAGCGATTGGGTTCTGCATGCGCTTATCGATCTCGGCCAGTTCCTTCTGGGCATCCGACAGTTGGCCTGCAATGCCCTGAGTTCGGCCGAAGTTAACAGCAGCATCGCCAGCGGCCTTCGTTGCCCCCCAAACCCCGCGCCAGGCCTTCTCGACCCATCCAAGATTCTCAACAATCTCTTTCGATCTTGTATCGATAGTCTGGGCATAGGTGTCAGTCAACAGCTTGGCTGCGCCGACGGTGTCCCCCTGATCCTTGAGCGCCTGGATCTGGGTATATGTGCTGGCAGTGAGGAAATTGTACTGATCGTTCAGCTCTCGCGCCGCAGCAACTGGGTCCTTGCCGATCTTCACAAAATCGGCAATTGTTTCCTCTACCGCGCGACCAGTTGCATCTTTCATCTGCAAAGCGGCAGCAGTGACGACACCGAAGCTATCACCAGCAATTTTTCCGCTGTTCGCTACCTGGGCCAGAGCATCTGCGGCTGCACCTGTCGTACCCACCGTAGTGCTGATCTGCCTCGCAAGATCAGCCATCTCCCCGACATTGCTGCCTGCAGCATTTCCACTAAGCACCAGAGCCTTCCGAAACTCGTCCGCTTCTTGCGAGCCTTTGTAGTAGGCAATGCCCAAGCCAGCTGCCGCCGCGCCTGCGACAGTGAATGGGTTGACCAAACCAACAGCGTAACCGCCCAACGCTCGCATCGCTGGGCCGATCCCGCCGAACATATCTTTCAGTTGTCCGCCCTGCTGGAGCAGAACGGTAAACGGGTTCATCCCGCCCTGCAGGGAGACTACGATGTCGGTGAACTGAGCAGGTACACCGCGCAGGGCTGCGGTGTATGCCTTGGTCGACATACCGGCCGCCTGCGCCTGCCGGGCATACCTGTCTACGGCCTGTTCTGCCGATTGAGTGCTTGCCGCGAGGTCCTTGATGGACACGCCGGAGCTTTTTGCCTGGATGCCAACGCTGCCTGTAGCGGCCTCAGCGCGCTCCCCTGCTTTTGTCAGCTTATCGAGATCTTCCGCGGCTGAGACTGCCTCACCTGAATCGACTTTGATGCCGAGGACCGCAATATCACCCTGACTCATGCTTGCTCCAGGCGTAAAAAAACCCGCTCGAGGCGGGTTCCAGTTTATTCATTTGCTCATTGGATACCGCAGTTTATGCGGTCCACTGAGGTTTCATTTTCCCCTTCCAGGGCAACCACGTTTGCGCCATCCGGCATCCACGTGACGGTGTAGCGCTTGAAGCCAACATAGCCGCCCATGGCGTTCTTCGAGTTCACCTCGCCACACACCCAGCCATCCTTCTTGCTCCGCTCATTTCTGAACTGAGCAGACGACGGGTCAGTGAGCTGCTCAGCAACCGCCTCCCGAGCCCGGTCGATATCGCTCTTCCCGCAGCCTGCCAGGACCAGCCCGGCCAGAGCCACCAATGCCAAACGCTTCATGCGCGCCCTCCTTGTTGATGGGGGCAATCTACCACCATCAGCAAGAAGCGCCAAAACCCGGCGGTTGCGGGGCTCGAGTGACTGTCAGGAGAGAAATCTTACCTTCGGGACAACGCCACAGCGCGCGACTTAAGATTGGCCAAGCCGGCCTCCATGAAGCGGAACATGTCCATGTGCGAAACAGCGATATCGCCAGGGGTTGCGACCATCCCAGCCATCAGCTCTTGCTGGGACATGACACAAGCGTCGTCCGGGACCTCTTCAATGCTCTGCTCGCCGTTGTGGTTGAACGCTACCAAATAACGCTTATGCGGACTACCCACGATCTTGGCCTGGTTGCGTTTGGGCAAAAACTCACCCTCAACCACCGAGTACGAGGCAATGAAGTTTCGAGCGCCATCTAGGTGCTCGGCAGGAATGTCTGCGGCTGATCGAACTCCGAAAGCCGCATGAACTTGAGACCAAATCTTAGCCGTTGCCCGGCGTTGAATTGGCACAGGTAAAGCTGCCACCTTGCCCTTAACAATCGCGCCAAGCATGTGGAATCCATCGGTACCAATGGTCTGACCGAGCAGCGTCATCGATTGGTTCGTCTCGCGATGATTTAATGCGCGCCCTTCATTCCAGTATGACCATAGTGCGTCGTCGCATTCGTTCTGGTAGTCGATCACACCATCACGAAGCTCGGGCCGGACCTTACTGGCGTGAATCGACATCAACCAACCCGCGAGCTTGCGCAGGGGGAGGCATGCCATTTCGTACCGTTTTCCATCGGAGCCAGTTGTGGTGATCATCACCATAACTGAATTGAATCGCCCCCCTTGAAGCTTCGCGTGCTGGCTTTTCCAGTCCAGTCCCATCCCTTCTACAACAGGCTTCATTGGGATGAAAGGTTGGCCATCGCGCTCGATGAGCAGAAGTTTTGCCGAACGGAACGGGATGACACTGGATACAGCTGTGCTACTATTCGCCATGACGATTTCTTCTCCGAAGTTGATCTCGTTTCCCGAAGCCCTGACGACTCTCACCTCGTCGGGGCTTCTTCGTTTCAGGCCGCAGCCTGCTTGCTCTGCATCTCCCGCCATCTCAAACCCTCCTCAATGAGAAGCCCAAGCTCTGCGTTAAGGCTTCTACGATGTTTCTTCGCCTCCTTTGCCACCTGCTCCTTAACCTGAAATTCAATACTCAATGGATACCTAGCCTTGATGGTCATCATTTAGCCTCCTTACCAATCATTTGACATCATTAAGCATCATTTTAGATCCTTGGTCAACATCATTTCCAATCATTTTCTTGCTCGGCTCGGCGTTACCATAGATGATTGAACTGGAGTTCAAATCGGAGCACTCATGCATCACCCCACAGGTTTTCCTTCTAAGCTCGTTCGGCTGCGCGCAGACGCGGGAATGACTCAACGCGACCTGGCCAAGGCTAGCGGCATAAGCCTGCCTCAAATTGGCCGATACGAAATGGGTACCTCCAAGCCACGCATGACTGCACTAGTGAAGCTAGCCAGTGCCTTGGGTTGTGAGGTTTCAGATCTAGAAAATGCTGCTGAAGAAGAAGCAATTACAGAAATCACCTTAGTGACTGAAGGCTACCCAGATGAGCCAATTGCCATGCCTCGCGCGATGTATGAGTACATGATCAGCGAGTCAGAAAGGTATGGCGTATCACCAGATGTGATGCTTATGACTGTAATGCGTTGGTTTATGGCTGAGAAAAGCGGTACTCCACTACCCTTCGAGGAAGTACTCAAATCGGTAGTCAAGGACTACGGCGTGGACCTACACGAATGAGCTCTCGGCCACTCAATTCAAATCATTTTTTAACCCAAGATATTTCGCGGGTTCAGGTTTGCTTCAACCCAATTCGTGTATGGCAAACAGGGTAAGTACATGAAGCTACTGAAGAAGATGGCTACCGCTTTCCGTAATCGCAAAAAATACACCTATGCAGAGCTGAACGATTGGATGCTATCGCTCATCGGGATCTCCAGCTTCTTGGTGGGCGCCTACTATTTGTGGATCTCGGGAAACATGACCGTTGAGATGCTCAACTGGTCACGAAACCATGCCATGACGCTCGACGCAGTCATAGCCTTAGGTTTTCTAGGCCTTCTCAGCTTGAGCGGCCTATATTTCGCGACCGTCGCGCGCCGCTGCTATGAACTGATCTACGAACGTAATTTTAAGTAGCTCCAAGCCTAGCCAAACGCTTGGCTATGCGACGCATAAGCACTTTACCGCCACAACTCAGGCCTAACTTAAATGGAATACACCGTCCCAGAATGGTTTCGTCTAACTGAGGTACTCACCCCTCAAACATTTTCACGTATCGGCGATGCAGTTGAGAACAGTCAGCTAAGCATGCAAACGAAATATTCTCCCTTGCTCGCCTATTGGTTTATGTGTGACTCGTTCTACCTTGCCTGTGAAGTAAACCAGAAGGGCATGCATGCCAACGCTCTCGCACTCACGCGCCAATCCATTGAAGCCTTGGGTGTGGTGGAACTGGGTATCTGCAAGAAAGAAGGTGCTGAAGAGGCTCTAGCCAAATGGAACGGCGACAATCTAAAACCTGGAAATCTAAGAGCTTGGCTCCAAAATAACGTCTGGCAGACCTACGGACCCGGACTATGGAACGAGCCTTGGAGCGAATTCATGAGAGAATTCGCTAAAGCAATTCAACCATACGCTCACTATTGCAGGGACTTAGCACAGTGGCAGCAGCTTTTAAAAACCGTAACTAGTGAGAGTGATGGATCTATTACTGCACAAATAGAGATCGCGCCACGAGCATACGATCCTCAAAAAGCAACTCGAATCTCATTATTCCACGCTATTTTGACCTTTGCGCTAGGCAGAATCTGGATCGCAGCAAACCCCCAGGACACTGAGTTTTCGGCATTAATATTCAGACTCGGGGAAGCCCTCGGCAAGTCGGAGTATTTAGATGGCCACTCCACTGACTGGGGGCAGCAGTTTTGGGCAATGCTCTGGGCTAGCAATGGAAAGCTGCTATTAGAATAACACTCTAGTCTGCTTCAGAGTGGGGCTGTTATCAGTTAAAAACATTAGCCGACAAAATCGAGCTAATTCCTACCGCCCAAGGGGTGCAAAAAGCCCAGCACGGGACTGGGCTTAGCGATTACTGCTCTTGGGGAGACCAGTTAAACTTGTAGTTGAGCGGTGGCAACTCGTAATGATCGGCTAAGTACAGACCAAGCATCTCACCCTCCTTTGTATAAGCAGTTGCCTTGTCGACGGTGGGGCACCAGCTCACATAAAGCGTGTCCAGAGGGAACATTTTCTCGAACGACGCGAAGCTGAATCGCCAGCCGGCCATGTGCCCTGTCGCTCCATTCGTTCTCGCGCAGCGGACGAAGTCTGCAAGCCGACGCTTCAAGTTATCCGACTCACCAACAGTCAGGATACCGTTGTCATCAATCCCGACCGCACGGGTGATCGCGCGGTCAGCACAGATGATGTAGACACCAGGCACTGCAGGCGCACTCTGATAGTGATCTACAAGTTTCAGCCACTCAGGCTCCCAGCCTTCCCAATTTTTGACTTTCATCGATCGCCTCCATTGTTTAGAGGCAAAACGATATCACAAGCGCCATCCGCGCGCTGTCAGATGCAAAAAGCCCAGCGCGGGGCTGGGCGTATTGAGCTTGCCTTAGGTCATACAGGAGATAGATCTCCATCTATGATCGCTTCCTGATGAGTAGAAATGTCATCTGAGTCTTTGGCACAAAACTGGAGGTCACGCGCTAGAGTACTTTCTATTTCCCCAAACCGAAACACGCTTCCAGCGACCATGCTCTGCATCAGCAGCGCCTGTTTTAACTCATAGAATTCGTCCAAACATATCCAGGTACATACTGGAAAGCAACATGAGCCTTGGGAAAGATAAAATGCTGGGTAACGGTTACCGCTCTGACAGCCGAAATCCAAACGATATCGGTGACCTTTAGAGGTCGTTTTTGCAACTAGAACGACACCGTCGTCCCGACGCCCCAAAACCACAAGATATTTGTCTTTTGTGGCGCCGTCGGAAAATTTGAAATCCTTGTGAAATATTATCGTCCCTGGCTTCACATTAACGCCCCAAGCTTGAGATCACCAGATCACGGTCGCGGACCGACTCGAGCATAAGCTCGTACTCTTGCTTTCTGAGTGACATCAAGTAGGGGATTTGCGCCTGTTTACGCCGCTCAACCTCATAAATCTGATGCCAAGGCAGGTTTTCCAGATGGGTTTTTTCGACCATTTCTTCTGCATCACTGTCCTTGAATTCGGTGGACAACTGCTGCAGCAGGCGAAGCTCACGCTTTGAAAAATGAGTAGAGTCAAACTCACCAATAGCGTTTACCGACAGCATGTCACCTTTAGCGGTCTTGATCGTTTTGAACGAGCAATGGCCCTGCCAATCGCCGTGGGGGGCCGCAAGCTCCTCAAACAAAAGCTTTGGCACCGGCCCCATCTTCCATGCAAAGTAGTCAAGACCGGTAACCGGACGTCCTGTATCGCGAAAATGAGTGAAATCAAGGAAATAGAGAAGCTTGAAAAGCTTCACCTTCCCTAATTTGCGTGTGTTTTTGGCAAAAAACTTGACCGCCTGGATCAGTTTTTCCCGTTCGTGTTCGATTAGCATGGGCTGAGCATAGCTCTTAGGACGCTTGATGGCTATAGGCCCTCATGCTTGAGCGACAGGCTGTCAGACGGTTTGATCTTCGAGCATCGCAACTTCGTCGCTGTCCGCCCATCCACCCTGGACGGAAACCCAGTACCCGCCCGACCGCCGCCGTAGTAGCGTTTGGCCTTCAAGACGACTAGAGATGTTTGGAGGCTGAAGTGAAGATGCTCGAGAAAGCAGTCCAGTTGATCCGAAACGAAAGCAAGCGGCCTTGGTCGGAAGTCAACAGCTGGGCGCTTGCGCTCATTGGCGGTCCAAGCTTTGTGATTGGAAGCTATTATGCCGCTGGAGCAGTTAAGGTAACACCTGACCTCATGCATGCGACGGACCAGGTTGGGCTCACTGCTTTAGGGATCGCAGCTTACAGCGCCACTGGATTGATGGCAGTGGCTGGCTGGCATTTTTTGAAAATCGCGCAACGTTGCTCCGAACTGTTATACCAGCGGCATTATAGGTAAAGCCTTGCCGTTCGCCTCGCTGTCCACCCATCCAGCGTGGATGGAAAGCCAGTAACCGGCCCGGCAAGCGGCGTAGTAGCGTTGTGCCTTACTCAGTAGGAGCCAACCATGAATCGCAACGAAGATATGTCCGTTCAGATTGCGAATGCGCTGCACAACACTCCGGTCGGCAAGAAACTGACGATGAATTTCCGAGGGGTGCCAACACCCGTTGAAGTGAAATACACCTTCAACGGCGGATGGGTAGTAACCCAGATTCTGCATCCAGGTGTACCTCTCGAAATCGTAAGAGGCGAAGACGGGCATCTCCAGCAGATAGATATCACTCTGCTCCCTTATGAAGGGATGGCCGTCACGAACTAACCAAACGCCCCGGTTCGTTGCCGGAAAGCCCGTGGACTGGGGAACGATGACCTAGGAGGTCAATGTGCAAGACGAAAATGGGAAAATCGCTCAGCTGAAAGCTGAGTTGAGCAGCCTGAAGGATGAATTCGAAGCATTGAAGGCCGGCAACGCAGCAGCTCTCGCCTCAATTTCAGCGGCCCTTCGTGAAATCCCAGGCTATTCACCAAAGGTCATGGAGCAGATGCTTACCCATACCCTTAAGCATGGGTGGCCGCTTACGAACATCCCGAACAACGAAGTAACGGAGACAGCGTTTTCCGCTCCGCTTCGATTCCTGCTGAATGATCAGCAAGAGGCGCGCTCGTTTTTCCGCGGGAAGTGATTCCAGGGAAGGTCATCGTTCCTTTTCGTAAATCGATACGCAAGCCATGAACCGAAACCAGCACGAACGGATCATGGCTTTCCTTTGTGGCCTGCTGCATCTCACTCTCTCCTGCGGCCAAGCCGCTTCATTTTGCGTCCCGATGACGCAACGCAAGACGCGTCCGATTGAACCAGGGTGCGCCGCACAGGGTGATTTGCTGGCCTGCCCTACTCCGCTGCCTCGGCCATCACTGCCAGCGCCTCGTTCTCCATGAAGCGAAGGTCGTGAAACGCCTCGGACAAATCACGCCGCTTCAGGCCGAGCATCTTGGCGGTTCCGGGGATAGCGGCGTAATCGAGCCCTGACGGCCCGCCCGGCCCCAAGCGCCACTGGGTGCCCAGCGCTTCAAATAGGCAGAAGGCCGGCCATACATCCGGCCAGACCTCCACATCCTCGGTGTCAATGTCGTCCAGGGTGAGCCCCAGAAACGCTAGCTGCTCGGCGGACGGACCCTGCTCGTACAGGGCTCGCGCCGCCGCCTTCAGTTTCCCAGGCGAGCCGGGTTGTAGGCTTCCTGGTAGGCGTCGAGAACGGCTTGCGGCGCACCGACGCAAGTGATCACCAAGTCGAGGATTGCCTCATCGGTGAACTTGTCGTCAAAGCCCCAGCCGGCAGTGATGGCCTTAACCTGCTCGGCCTGCAGTTGGACCTGGCCAGCGGTGAACTGCTCGAGGCTTGCGCCCTCAGCCTTGCATTTCTCGGCATGCGCCTCGAAGGCTTGATTCCAGCCGTCGTACAGCTTGGACAGTGCTGTGCGATCGAAGTACCGGAACGTGAACGCCACCGCCACCGGCTCGGCACCCACTCGAGGGATCTTCACCTCGGCGGTAAACGTCGGGTTCTGCGCGATCTTAATCTTCGGCATGGTGGTTCCTTAGGCGGCCAGGTAGCGCAGCGGACGACCGGACAGGCCGACGCTAATGGTACGGGTCATGATGTTGTTCCGCTCCATGGTAGGAGTGGTGGTGATGCTGACGTAGCCCGGGTAGAGGATCTGATCGCCGTTGCGCAGCTTCAGGCGGACCACGGTCAGCTCCTTGGACTCGTCGAAGCCTTCGACGGCGTCCACGTATGCAGCCGCCGGCTGGTCCTCGACCACGATGGCCAGGCTCAGCGGGTTGCGGTTGGTCGGGAACTGGCGGTCGTCATCGTCCTCTAGGTAGCCGACGGTGGCGAACTGCTGCTCACCGCCCGAGGGGGTGAAGCCGGTGACTTTCGAGATCTGCACCCAGTCGGTGACCGGGATCACCGAGCCCAGGCCGGCTCCCGGAGTGTAGATCTCGGCGTTGGCGGTGCTGATGCTGCCCAGGCCAAAGCTGTCGGTCAGCGGGTTAACCACGCGCGCTGCGCGGTCGGTGAGCTTGGCCCAGCCGGAGTCGATCAGCACGACATCCTGCGCGGTGAGATCGTGGCCGACGGTGCTCAGCACTGGCGGCGCAGCGTTGGTGATTGCGGTGAAGGGGACGGCGGCCCCCAGGGTCGCGGCGATCTCAACGATAGCGCCGTTCGGCAGCGGGAAACGTGCGGCCATGGTGTGGTTCCTCTTGAAAGCCCGCCGGGCGGCGGTTGGTTATGCCCCAGCGGGCGGTTGGTCCGCGACACCGCGGTAAGTCAAGCTGGTCGGGACCGTGTAGGTCGCCGTCTCGGTGATGGTTGGTCCTTGGTCAACTGGCTCGGTGACCAGGCCTTCGAAACCGTTGCGACTGAGCGCCGAATCAACCCGGAAGAGGCTCGAAAGCTCATCGACCAGGGTCTCCGCGGTTGCCAGTGGCTGGCCCGCAGGGCAGACGATGCTCACTTGGTAGACACCGGTGTACTCATAGGCCTCGCCGCCCAGGTAGCGGCAGGTGGTGCCCGCCGGCAGTTGGAATGCTTGCAGATAGGTTTCGTCGGGCCCGGCTTCGAATCCTTGCTCGAAGTTCGCGACCCGGATCGGGCGCGCCGAGGCCCAGGCCATCAATTTGATCTCGATGGCCTGCCTGGCACGTGCTTGGCTCATACGCTGTTGTTCCTGATGGCTTCGTCGACGATGCGCTGGAAGTTGGCCAGGGTCACCCTGACCATGCCGGCCGGCGCCTGGGTTGAATGTCCATATTCCAATGGAACCGCGTATACCAAGTTGTTCACGATGTACGCGGTCTGGCCGATGGTGAGCGCCTGCACCTGGGTAATGAGTGCGGTAATAGCCTCGCTGCCCGACGGGTCTATTCGGTCGAGCTCCTCGGTCGCCGGCGAATCGATGGAGAACTGCCAGTTGCCGCGGAACCGTCCGCCGACGTAGCCCTGGCCCGCTACCAATCCATTGGTGGCGAAGTTCTGCTCGCGCTCGGTCTTGGTCAGGGGCTTGGCGTACTTCACGCCTTTGCGCAGATTGCCGGCCTTGGTGAAGTTGTCCTGGTTCAGGTTGATCAGAGTGTTGCGTACCGCGACCTTGAAGTCGTAGTCATCGGCAGCCTTGTTGGCCTTGGCCCGATGGGCCACGTTGGCCGCCCACAGCTCCGGATTACCGACCGGCGACATGCGGATCACGCTGCTGCCGATCTCGATCACAATCTCGCGGAAGGTGGCGTCCAGGGCTTGCTCCGCCTGCTCGGCGAATGCCCGTATTGCTTCAGCAAAGCCGCCCTGCTGCCCGCCGTACCGCTGGGCCATGTGTGAGCCGCGCGCCATATCACTTCCTCAGCTGAATAGTCCAGGTCGCCTGGGCCGGGTCCTCGGACACGTTCAGGGCGCGGTATCCGCTAACTTGGTCGCCGATCTTGGGAGTGGCCGTGGTCTCGGACGGAGATCCGTCCACTGCCAAAACCAGCTCGTTCTGGAGCATCAGAAGTTTCACGTCCTCTGTTTGGATGCGTGTGCCGTCGATCTCCTTGGCTAAGTAGCTGCCGAACACCCCGCGCCCGGTGTAATGGATGGTCGACGCTGGCACCGTTCCGCCGATCTCCGGGTCATATCCGCCCTTAATGGTCCGACTGCCCGCTACTGGTCGCACGGCATCAGCTAGGCCGTCAGGATCATCAAACGCTTCCGCCAGGTCGGCCTGGATCTCTTCGCGCATGCCCATAGGTCAAATCCTCTTGAGCATCACGGTGCCTGAGCGGCGCATCCATGGGGCAACCAGATCGAGGGCGAAGTTCTCGCCAGTGGATCTATCGACGGAGCCCGCAACATAGGTCTTACTGGTCGACGTGCCAGACTGGGCCGAGACTGTCTTGCTCTGGATCTCGCGCTGAGTGTCCTTGTACAACTTTCCCTCGGCCGCAAGTTTCGCGACCTGAGCGCCGGCGGTGGTGATTGCGTCCGGCACCGGCTCTGGCACTGCTCGCTTGATCTTGGCCGTGAGCCAAGCATTCGCCATGGTAACGGCGAGGACTGCATCACCGTCACCTGCCCAGCCCTGCCCGAGCTTCTGGTCGACGTCAGCGACGGTGATGAAGTCGGTCATGGCTTATTCCTTCGACGGGATCAGGGCCTGCAAATCGGGCTTGTTGAGGGCGGAGTCGAAGGTGATGCCCTGGGCGGTCAGCCACTCCTTGAGCTCCGGCACCTTCATTTTGTGAGGGTCGGTCTCGTCGCCGCCCTCTTCCTCGATCGCCTTGTCGATCTCAGCCTGGCAGCTTACCGGGGCATAGCCGTTCGGCGGGTAGGCCGACGCCTTATAGCCCTCCGCAACCCACTGAGCGACGGTTGGACCGTCCAGGCGCAGGCCTTCCTCGATCTCGCTCACGCTGATGCCCTGGCGCTGGTACGCCTCGCCGATGTGCGGAGCATCGCCCTGCACGGACACCGACGTTGCGCCGTCGATCACGCCGAAGAACTGATCCAGGCGGCGATAGCAGGTGCCGCGCTCGCTGCCCGGGGTGTTGGTGTAGATGACTTTCATGCTGATCTCCTGCGCAGGGCGCCAGGCCGACGCCCCGCATCATGGGGTCAAGGGGTGGCGGTGCCGCTGATGACGGCGGCGAACGGAACCTGCTTGCGGTCGAAGACGCGCTTCCAGTTGGCTGCCGACGCGTACTGGACAGCGGTCGGGCTCAGGTTGAGGTTCTCGCTGCCCTGCCAGCTGAAACCGGCCGGCTGGAGGATGTAGGTCTTGCGCTCCCACAGGACCTCGGCACCGCCACCATTGCCGCCGCCGGGCTTGCGCTCCAGCTCTTCAGGCTTGTTGGGGCTACCAACGCCGTAGCCGAAAGCACCTTGGCCGAAGAACAGCGAGAGGAACTGGCCAGGCGCGTAGGTCAGGGCGTCATCCATGAACACCGGCTTGCCCAGGTAGGTAGCCAGGATGATCTTGCCCTGCGAGTCCCGCAGGTATTCGATCATGTCCTGCTTGACCATCTGGTTCATGACCACCGAGTGCACGCCGATCGCGCCGAACATGTCGGCCGCATCGCCTGCGGTGAAGGCAGCGTCCTGGAAGGCATTGGCGCTGATCGAGGCACCCGCATCCTTGACCATGTCGCCGCCGTTCTGGGCGATGTTGGCTGCGATGATGCCGCGGCCGGCGCCCATCAGGTAACGCTGCCACTGACGGGTCCAGTAGGTGCCGAAACGGTTGCGGACGTGCTGCATCGGTTCGGAGTTAGCCAGCTCGGCAGTCAGGTCGGATACGCCGTAGCCCTTGTTGAGATACAGGGTTCGAGCACGCATACTGCCCTGCTCGGCCTTGCCGACAGCGCCCTGGTCATCAGGGTCATCGTTGGAGATGTTCGGCGCCTCGTCGGCGTCGAGATCCTGCCAGTAGCTGATCTCGGAAGTGCCCTGGCCGTTCTTGGCAATGTTATCCAGGGTGGCCGAGCGGGTGATGATGCCCGACTCGTAAACGGCGGTCTTTTCTGGAGAGTTCACCGGCTCCAGGGTGCTGTAGTAGTCGGTAACGAAGATGTCCGACAGTTGGGTAGATGCCATGGGTTAGGTCCCTCGGGTGGCTTGAAGTTTTTTGTACGCTTCAGGGTTGTCACGGGCGATCGCAGCGCGCTCCGCCTCGGTGTACTCGCCCCATTTCTTCGTGGCCTTGCCACCGTTGTCGCCGGTCTGCCCGGCACCCTGCGCCCTTGGCCACAGGTGGGAAGCGGTTTCGCGCAGCGATTCCGCCCATTCGAGGGGAGACAGCGGGGTCTTGCCGTCCTTCCCGTACACGACTTCGCCGGCACGGTCGGTGGCAACGGGCTCGCCGTCTTCGCTCAATTTGAAGGTGCCGCGGGCGCGAAGGATGATGTCCTCGGCAGCCTCGGGCAGCGCGCCGGCCTTAATGGCGGCAGCGCGGATGGAGTCAGCCAGCACCTTGTCGCTGTACTTGGCAGCAAAGGCTTCGGCCTTGTCAGCGCGCTCGTTGGCGGCTTTCACCTGCTTGTCCAGGTCGGTGCGCAGGCGTTCAGTGCGGCGGCTGATGACCTCGTCCAGCTTGCCCTCGGCGATCAGCTTGGTCTCTTCATCTTGGCCGGCTTTGGCCAGCAGGCCTTTGACCGCGTCGATGTCCAGGCCATCGAACTGCCCTTTCAGCTTGTCCAGCTCGGTCTTGATGGTCTTGTTGGAGCCGATCAGCTCCTGATTCTTGGCCTTGAGGCCAGAGACCTCGCTGTCAAGGTACTTCTGTACGTCGCCACTCAGGGCCGCTTTCAGCGCGGCGGTTTGGGCTTCGTCGAGGGTGAGGCCGTGGGCGGCCGGGTCAAAGTCAAAAGGCATGTGGCTATCCCCTTGGGACTGATGGGCCCGCCTTGCGGGCATAAAAAAACCCGCCGAAGCGGGTTTTTGTTGAAGCTGCTATCAGGTGGGGCTGTACTTATCGTTAGAGTCCAACTTGGTCCCATCCTGTAGAACAAATCTTCCGATGCCATGCACGGATCGGTTGAATTGGACCGGTTGCTCCATTCGATCGACCACGCGCAGCATGTTGCTGAGAGTTTCGTCAGTGTTAGCGTACTCTACGCGCAGGTGATGGATGTTTCCGTCGGAGTCATTGGCTTTGAACGGGATATACATTGTGGGACCTCAAAAGGTTGGATCCAATAGGCTACAACCTTGCCATCTCGAAGGCCAGCGGCGCCAGCTCCTTCAGCTGGTCCAGCGTCAGTGGCTTGAAGTTCTTGTCCAGCTGCAAGGCGGCGAAGCGCTCGGCCGTCAGCCCGCCATCGCGGAACAGCTTGCCCCGCACCGGCCCCAGCGCAGCGTCCTGGAACGCCGCAGGCTGCGTTTTAAGCCATTGGTAGTAGCTGAGGCTTGCCGAGACCTGCCCGCCACCGCCTGCTCCAACGGCCGCCCGCGTAGCGCCTTGCCCGAACAGCGCCGACAACCTGGTAATCGGCGTGATGGTGGTCCGGCAGTGGATGTGGAACGGAGGCACCGGCCCCTTGCCCATCTCGAACTCGCGACCATCGAGGCTCCGACACTGCGCGCTGGTCTTCCGGTCCAGGGTGGCGACGATCCGATAGCCAGGTACCACCTCGGCATTCGCCTTGAGCGTTTCCATGCGCGCCGTGGTGGCCACATGCTGGACTGCGGTCTGGACGACTGCCCGGGCGCTCCGGTTCGTGACGGCCAGCACGCCATCGGTGAAGTTCTGCGCCGCAGTGCCGCGCACGGCCTGGGTGATCTCGGCGTTGGTCTGGCCCTGGACGACCCCCATTCGAATGGTGTTGGTTACCCTGTCCGCTTCGATGCGCGTCCATCCATTCAGGAATGGCTTGAGCAGCTTGCCGCCATCTACCCCGGCCACCTGCAGGGGCTGCGTGTTGATCGCCGCCCTGAGCAGCGAGTCCGCCGGCATGACCGCGTCAATCAGCAGCGCCTTCGCCAGGCTGCGCCCCTCGAATGCAGCTTCGTATTGCGCGATGTCGACGAGGTCAGACTGCATCCGGTCGCTGAAGGCCTTGTAGATCTCCAGAAGCTTGCCGCCCACCCGTCCGAGAAACTCCTCAAGCCGGCTCCGGCCATAGGTGGTCAGTTCTTTGCGGGTGAGCTGGTCGCGAACATGGGTGTCAGCGCGGCGCAGGTAGGTCTCGAACTTCTTGACCTCGCCGGCTTTGAGCCGCTCAAGCAGCACCGAGTGGCGGCTGACCTGCTCCAGCAGCTTCTCGTCCGCCGTTTGCTCCGGTTTCGTCGTCATCGTCTTTGTCCAGATTGACGCCCGCGCCGTGCTCGTCGCCGATCAGTTCAGCCTCTTCGTCGTAGGGGCGCTCGGGCAGCTTGCCAGTGGTGAGGTACTGCCAGTAAGTCTCGGCGCTGATGGTGCCGGCCATGACACTCTTCTGCAGCTCTGCCAGGACCTGGGCGTTGACCTCTGGGATCACGAACTCGGGCTTGACCGTGAAGACGACGTCGTCCGGGTCGTAGCCTGTCCACTCCGCCGCATACCGCAGGGCCTGCTCGATCGCGGCCGCAGCAGTGATGACAATGCTGTGCAGCGTGGCGTGCTGGTCGTTCTGCCGGGTCTTGCGGGCCTCACCCGATTCCGTGCCGGACACGTCCATGACCTTGGCGCCAGCCTCAAGGGCTGCGTTCTTCTGGTCTTCCATCGCCGTGCGGACGGCCTGGATGCCAGCGCCCTGGAACTCCAAGTAGCCGCACGACCCGCTGGGGCCCAAGTCCCAGGCTGCCGACGGGCCAGTGACGCTGAGCTCAACGCTCTCGTCTAGGCCGGACACCCACGGCTGCGGGTGGCTGGTCTGGTGCAGCGCCGTGAAGTAGTCGGCGCTGAGCTGGTACGACTTCAGCGCCGCCCGGGCCATGGTCAGCAACGGGATCTCGTCCACGTCCGGGGAGTTGTCGGTGGATCCGCAGTAGATGACCGGGATGTAGTCCAGGCCGCGCACCAGGTTGTTACTGCCATCGACGGTACCCAGCGGGCGGTCGTCCTCGATCAGCTCGCCAGCCTCGTTGCGCACACCTGTGCGGCAGACCGCTCCGTCCATGTAGAACTCGCGGTAAACCGTCTCACATTCGTGGCTGTAGCGGTCCTGCTCCTTGCGCCGGAACTCGCGGAAGACGGACAGCACCAGGTCCTGACGGCCACCCTGATCGGCGGTATCCCAGTTGATGGCGTTGCGTACTGCGTAGGTGGCGAAGTACGGCTGGCCGGCATCGTCGATGTTGACCACCAGCGGCACTCGGCCGTGGGATATGGCCTGACGCACGATTCGCAGGAACAGCTGGGTCAGCCCGAAGCCGTCGGCCGTAGCGTTGTCCTCCAGACCCTTCAGGCCCGCAGGCAGCTTCACCTCGGGGATCAGCCGCGAGACCAGGCCCATCATCGAACGCAGCGAATCCCGCACCCAATGCTCGTACTGCGCCCGAGCAGTGTAGTTCTGGTACAGGTAGGCATTGGCCTGGCCATCGAGCTTCTCCGCCTCGACCATGCCACTGGGCTTGGGCAGGTTGCGCGGACTGCGCTTGATAGCGCCCTCGCCCTCCAGGGCGTCGTCCATCATCCGCCACTCTTCGATGTGAGCGTCGTAGTCTGGGTTGCTGGATTGAACAGGCATTACGCCAAACCTCCGATGCGGCGGGTGCCGGCGGACTGAGTCTTGATCGGGAACCGCTTGGCGATGAAGTAGCCCGCGGCGTCGTTCATATGGTCGTGCCCCTTCTTCGGATCCTTGTCCGGCTCACCCTTGTCGGTGTAGGTCTGCCGCTCCAGGCACTGGGTCAGCTGCGGGCATTGGTCAATGTTGACCTTCAGGCGCCGCTCCCCGTAGGTATTGAGGAACATGGAGTTGACCGCGTTTATGCGATCCTTGACGCCGGGGTTCTGCGAGTCGACCACCACAGTGAAGCCGGCCTTCTTGAGCAGGGACAGGTCCGATTCACTGGCGTTCTTGCTGCTGGTGTTCTGCCCGCTGGCGTCGGGGTACACGGAGACGCTGTGGCCGGAGAAGCGAACCTTGATCTTCTCGATCATCTCGGGCGTATCCCGGACCGAGTGGAACTCATCCAGCGCCAGCGGCAGGCCGTCCCGGACCACGTACACGACCGCAGCCATCTTCATGACGTTGAAGTCCATGCCGATGTGCACCGCCTCGCCCGGCTTGACGCGCTCGCTGGTGCGGCACTCGGCCCGATCAAAGGTGTAGTACACCACCCCGGCGTAGTTCTCGAACCCGGCCTCATACTCCTGGCGGAATGTTCGTGGGTCCATCTTGCGGCGGGCGGCATCCAACTCATCGGCCGGGACGTTGCCGCCCTGCAGCGAGGTGTACTGCCAGCTCTTGTGGTCCGGCTCGCCGCCCGGCTGCCCGTCGCGATAGGTGTCGTAGCAGTGGTTGAACCCTTTCGGCGTACCGATCCGCAGCGCATGCCCGCCCTTTCTCGACTCCCCGGTCTGGGGGATCGTGTACTGGCAGGTCGAGAGCATTGGCCTGAGCACTTCTTCCCAGGCTGCCCACGGGCAGTCCGCCCACTCGTCCACCAGGACGAAGAACAGGCCGGAGCCCCGCAAGTTGTCGTAGTTGTCCAGGCCGACCACACGCATGATGTGCCCGGACTTCAGTGTGATCGAGCACTCGGTCTCGTTCGGCCGGGTCGCGCGCCACGCTTCAGGGATGGCCTGCTTCAGCCGGCGCCAGAAGACCCGCTTGGCCTGCTTGAACGTCGGCGCGCCGTACCAGATCTCGTCCTCGACGCTCACACCCCACTCCGCAGCCAACCGGGCCGCGCGGCGCATCTCCGCCTTACCGAGGAAGGTCTTGCCGAATCGACGCCCGCACACCGCATCACGAAAGCGCGCCTCAGGCTGAAAGCCCCAGACGTAGATGTTCGCCTGCTTCGGCGTCAACTTTACCGGCGGGTCATAGGTACGGGGTAGTCGGGACACCTTCGTCTGGCTCCAGCTTGTACTCAGCAACTGCGTGCTGCTGGTCCGCCTGGGAGCCCAGGGGCTTGTCGGGTTCGATCTTGCGGTTGACGTACATGTCGCCGCATTCCTTGGCGGCCTGCTCCAGCAGTTGGGCAGTCAGCGCCATATTCCTCATGCTCTCGGCCTTCTCAGCCATCCGACCCAAGGCACGCAATCTAAATGCACGATTGGCGATTGGGATCTCCGCCGTCTCCTCCCGGAAGCGCTTGCGAGTGTCCTCGAACAAGGTCCGCCACTTAGCTGCCAGGTTGGCTCCGGCGCGCTTGGTCGGGTCGTGTTGCTCCACCTGCTGGCGGGTCACATCGATGTCAAACTCTTGCTTTACAGCTTGTGAGACCTGGGTGGGCGTGTCGAAGCACGCTAAAGCCTGAACGATGAAGGCTTTCACATCGCTTTTCAGGGCTGCCATAGATTGGGTTCCGTCTCATGCCTGTCTCACATCAGGCCGACTTGAGCAGACAGGTTCCGCAGGCCCTCGAAATGTTGATCTTGGCCACCTCGGGCGACCGGCTTGCAGCGTCGATCAGCTGCTGTACGTCATCGCTGGCACCGTAGCGGCGAACCACCCCGACGAACTCTTCTACGTCGTGGCCGCGCAGGTAGAGCTTGGGCATACCGTCTTGGGTGAACTTGGGGGCGCCGTACTCATCAGTCGCCTGGGCTATGTGGTACAGCTCGTGTTCGACCAGGGCGCAGAACTCAGCGTCGGTGCACTGGGCGCAGTAGTCGGCTGCCAGCGTGATGAGGTAGGTCGGCTCCTCACCGAACCACTGGCGCATCTGCTGCTCTTGCCGGGCCTTCTGCCATCCACCGGCGCGGAACATCAGCTGTTCGGCTTGCCCCAGAACCACCCGCCCCTGCTTAGCGAACCCTGTCGATGCCCAGAGCACGCCGATGTTGGCGTCAATCAGATGGGCATGCTCAGGGTTATGGATGCTTCCGGTGTCAGCGAGGATCTCGCGCTGTATCCACCCCCATACCTCGGGAGCCGGGCGAAGCACGAGCTGCAGTGACTCGAGCAGGTCAACCGGTGGTAATGGTCTAACCAAAGTGCTTGTCCTCCAGCCGGTTGTGGCAGCAACTTCCAACATGAGGCAATCTTCCGGAGCCCATTAATCAGATAAGGATTTCACTAATGCCATTTCCACCGAAGGAACGTGCTGCACTATTGGAGCTCAAGGGCGTAGGGCCAACGGTCATTACCCGGCTTGAGCAGATGGGAATTGAATCCCTGTCTGAGCTAAGCAGGGCCAGCGTTAACGACATCCTGATCCGGGCATCTGCCGCATTGGGTTCGACATGCTGGAGAAATAGCCCTCAAGCAAAAGCAGCAATTACCGCCGCCGTCGACTTTGCGAAAAGCTCACTTAGCGAATAGCGCAGCATCACTTGATCACCATCCTGTGCGTCTCGGCATGGGCATGCCCGTGCAGGATGGCGACGATCAGGCCCTGAGGCAGCCCGGCTTCCTTGGCTGAATCAATCGCCTTGATCAGCGCTGAATCGAGCTCATTGGTTGCGGCAGCCACATCGGACGAGAGCGGCAAGGCGTGTTGGAGGCGAGTGATATTCGTCATAGGATCTCCGCGCCACGAACGGCGCCTGCTTGGAATGTGGCGCGACTACGGCGATACCCGATTGAGGGCCTCGTCCGCCTTATCGGCTGCCTGGTTGGCGGTCGTTGCGGCCTTGGATGCCTTGGCTGCGGCGTTCTCCGCCTTCCAGGTCAGTTCATCCAGGCGCTGGTCGCGCTCAGCCATGGCAGCGTCATAGGCTTCGCGGATCTGCTTTACCTGGTTGGCCTGGGTGCTGGTCATGGCCCAGTAGGCCGACTGCCAGCCCAGCACCGCTCCACCGCTGACCAGCAGTGCGGCAATGATCCAGACCTCTGCTCGGCGCCACCAGCGGCGGGCGATGAATTCAAGTGCGCATCTGTCCATCAGGAAGCACCTCCCAGCTTTCCGCGCAGACGGGCGATCTCATCGCTTTGCGCGGCTACACGCTCGTTGAGCTGGCCGACCTGGCTGGACAGGGCTTCGATCTTCCCCTCCAGGCGCCCCACTGTCGCTACCAGGTCATTTCGCTCCTTGGCGAACTGGTCAGCACGGGCCTCGGCCTCTTTCCGGGCCCCGCGCTCGATGTCGAGCAGCTCGTTCAGACGCCGGACGACACCAATGTCGGCGGTCTCCATCGCCCTGTCGGTGGCATCCCGGGATAGCCACTTGCGCAGCCAGAGGAAGCCACCCAGCAATACAGTGCCCGTGCCGCCCAGCCAGGTGGCTGTGCCTGGGCCGAGGTCGGTCGGGTCCATCCAAGATCTCCAGAAATGAAAAAGCCCGCACAAGGCGGGCAACGGGAGCTACGCAGAAAATGTTAAATCTGGTGGCTGTAGAAGAGGGAGTACGACTCGATGCCGTCGTTCGGCTGCTTGATACCAGCGTTGGAGTAGTGAACCGCTCGGATACCAACCTTCTGCGTCTCGCCGATCTTCAAGCCCGCACCGATGCGGTCTTCGAAGTTGAAGGCCGAACCAAAGTCCTGGTCACCTGCAGATGTACCAGAGAAGACCGCAAGGCCGATGCCAGCCTCAACGAATGGCTTCACGTTACCGCTGCCGAATTCATAAACAAAGACCGGGGAGAAGGACAGCGAATGCGCACCACCAGAAGCATCGCCTGCTTCCCAGTAGGTGTAACCTGCATCCCAGTAGCCAGTTAGGCGCCCGGTGCTCGACTCGAGCCAGGTTTTATCCCAGTTGAAGCCAAGGCCTATGCGGGCAGTGATGCCACCTTGGCCAGTTGCGCCGATGGCGCCAGAGAGTTCGGCCGCGCCAGCTGAGGCGGCAAAGAGGCTGAAAATCGCCGCAGCGATACATGTTTTCATGATCACGGTCTTCCATGGTTGTTTGTTAGCAAGCTATCAGAAGCAAAGTGAGATCAAAACGTTCAGCACCTTTGAACCACTTTTTTGGCGTCTATGCCGCGAGGTTTGGCTGTTATAGCGATCAGCGGCGAAGATGCTTGAAATAGCCGTGGTAGACAACCGCATGCGCTTTCCTACGGGCAACAAAAAACCCGACACGATGGCCGGGTTATGTGTGCCACTCCTCAACACGCGCAGGAATGACAGGATGGTGATAATTTCGCTCAATCGCTCACCGGTGTCAACAGCCAATTACGCGGCGTGACTCATGAGCAACCCTTCTGCTTCCAGAATGCGCTGAACCTCCCCTAGCGCTTCTGCCACCAGCTCGTTCAACCTCTCGTTGATATCTGCCCTCCAGCGCCGCCGGGTGGACTCAGGTGCGGCATCCAGATCCCATGTGTTCATGTCGTAGAAACTGTCGGGCAGGATGATCACATCTTCCTCCACGGCCTCGACGCGCTTCTTGCCAGCGACTCCAGCAGCAACCGCGGCCCTGATGAGGGCCTCTCGACGCCATGCCGGAGTATCCAGTGGAATGTCCACAGATACCGCCTTGGCACCCTTTCGCGATGCCCCTGGTAGCTTAGGAATGGCCCAGGCCGTGACTGCCTTGAACACGAACAGTGGCTTGGCGGGGCTCGGGATCAACGGCTTCACCGCAGCGATCGCCTTGACCTTCATTGCTTTGCTGGTGCCGTACTTCGCCACCAAGGCGTCCCAGTGACGCGGGATCAGCTGGTGGTGAATGCGCGCCGCCAACCAGTAGTCGACTTGGGTTCGGTCCAGATCTCCACTGGTGGACGACAGCGAAGCGAGGCAGCCGCCCTCCTCCTCGTTCGGGTTGTAAAGCTTCTGCCAGGCCTGGCCCTTCGCCGCGCCTTTCTCACCTGCCGCCAGGGCGGCAACCACTGCTCCGGATACACTCGAGTAGATCATGCTGCTGCCCTCCTAAGGTCCTTAAGTTTTTGCCTGTACAGCGCCTTGATGGCCTGCAGGTCTTCGATGGTCAGGCGCTGGGGCTTATGAGGCCCTTCTAGCCAGTCGACCTGGTGGGCGCCGATACGCTTCACCAGGCGGATGCGGTACTCGATCGCGTTACCCGACAGGTTCCGGTTGCACTTGACGCACTGCCGGTGGACGTTAAGCGGCTCGAAGCGCAGCTCCGGGCAAGCGCCTACCGACCGGTAATGGCCGGCATCCCAACGGCTGCCGGTGATGAGGTCTTGGTCGCTTGGGAGCGAGTCGCAGCTGATGCATGGCAGGCCAGCGTCTCGCTCGCGGATGTACGCGTTGAACACCTTCTGTGCTTCGGCTATATGCTCGCGCCGATCCTTGAGCTTCTCCCGTCTCTCCTTGAGGTCTTCCCGGGCCTGCCTGGTGATGGCCTTAGCCGCGATCTTCTGGAGCTTCGGGTCTTTGGCTATGGCTCGGGCGCAAGCGATGCTGCACACCTTCTGGGTGCTCATGGTTGGCCTGAAGGGCTTTCCACAACCTGGCGCCCTGCACTTCTTCGGCTTGATCTCCTTGGCAAGGATCATGCGGCCTCCTCCCCTAGCAGATCGCCGAAGAACACGCCTTTGGCTGTGAACTCGACAGCGATGCGATCGGTGTACATGCAACCCTGCTCGCGATTGAATAGGCGAGTCACCGGGAACCCGTCGGGACCGAACATGGCGCAAGCGCCCATCCAGCGGAGCTTGATCTCGTACGGCAGGTGCAGCAGCGCCAGGTTGTAGCCTTCACGGAATTCGGCGCTGACCGAGCGCATGATCGGCACACCGTGGTGAAGTTTGCAGTACCGGCGGACGTCCTCCACATCACCCATCTCGGTGGACTTCGCGATCCGGTCGTACATCGCGAACCAAAGAGCGTTCTGGTCCAGGGTGCGGTCCTTGCCCGGGCGCATGCTGACCACGACGAACTTCTTGTCGCGGAACATGCGGGTGAGCATGGTCACGGCCTCGGACAGCTTGGCCTGGCTATTGACGCTGATCTTTTCAGTCACGATTCGGCTCCTTCACCCAGCGGCGCATCGATAGGTCGCAACCCATAGTCAGGCAGACGCCATTGGCCATGCCGCGGTGTGTGGCGCGCCGGCGGCAGCCACAGCCGCAACGGCGGCGAGACTTTGCGTCGACGGGCTCGTGATACCGGATCTGGCCCGGCAGGCCGCCGATCTGGCCCCAGCCACCCATGCCTCCGCGCATTGCTGCGGACCTGGCTGCAGGCGACATGCTGTTCAGGATGATCATTGCTTCACCTTCAGGCCCTTGGCCTCGATTGCCTCACGAGCCTTGCGCTTGCGTAGGTATATTTCGACCCGGCGGCGCTGGGCCTCTTTGCGACGGGCTTGGTCCTTCCGGATATTGCTCGCCGAGAGAATTGCGCGGACCTGGTCCAGCCTTGCGCGAAGCTCAGGCGACACCTGCGGGCGCACCTCGCCGGTGAGCAAGCCAGCGATGGCCTGCCCTTCGCTGGTGATCGGTTCCAGGCGAAGGTCAGCCAGATACCGGGTTCCGGTTTCGTGGCTGATTAACTGCGAACGAACCGCACCCTCGATCGCGGTGACTCGCCGTTGGGGGTCGCATCCCAGAGAAACCTCCCACTTCACCGGCTCAGCCTCGGAGCGCGCGAAGGTCACCAAGCGCTCATAGGCACTCATGAACGCCATCCTCGCTCCGACCTTGTCCCCGGCGCGAAGGATCGGGCTCGAAGCGGACATGGCCTGGCGGATCTCCGGAGTGAGCACCACGGTTTCGAACTCGTCGCTCGCGGAGAGCGCGATGGACCAGGCCTCGTCTTTCCCAGGGCGACCGTCAGCAGCCTGGATGCGCTGCAGGATCGCCCCCATGGTCAGCCTGCTCGTCAGCTCCCGGCGGCAGGCCTTGAGCGCAGCGGCGACGACATCCGGAGGGAAGTCAGCCAGGTCGTCGGCCATGACTTCGGCTGCCGTCGGCGTGACGGTTTGCCCCAAAGCCTCGGCGGTTGCGCAGATGGCCAGGGCGAGACGGGCGATCTGGTCAGGTGCCATGCGGTTAGAGGAACTCATTCGACTGACCTCCGGCGCGGTCCATGATTCGCTGCGCGGCCTCGAGGCCGGCGTTCAGGTTGGCTTGGGTCTGCTCCAGTTGACGGGCCGTCGTCGAATTCATCTGGCGGTTGGTCGCCCACTGGGTGTGGTAGGCCTCAGCCCTCGCAAGCAAGTCGCCAAGTCCATGGCAGCCGTTGATGAGCTTGGAGTCGTTGATGCCTACGAAGAAAGCAGCGACGTGGTGCGCGACAGCGACGCCCAAGCGGTCGACGAGTTGACCCATCTGTCCTGCGACCCGAGCGTTCCATACTGGCCAGGCGTCATAGCGCTTGCGGTAGGCCATCGCGTAGTTGGCCCAGGACTTGTAGGTCTTGCAGGATGGATCTTTCGGGCCCGGCATGTCGGCTGGGATTTCACACCGTGGCGTCTCGACCGGAACGACCGCCAGCACGGCAGGTTGCTGCGGCGCAGCCGGAGCGTCCTGCAAATTGTGACTGGTACCCTGATTGGTACCATGATCACTGGTATCCTGATTTGTCGGAGATTTTTCCGACCTTGGATCGGAATTTTTTCCGACCTCGCTCGGAGATTTTTCCGACCCTGATCGGATTTTTTTCCGACCTACCACCTCGGATTTTTTTCCGACCCTCGCCTTCTTAGAGGTCGGAAATTTTTCCGACCCATCTTGCTTTCGGTTCCACTCCTTCCCTTTCGCGGTCAGCCTGATCAGCGTGACGCTGGAAGTGCTCGATAGTTCGATCAAGCCGACTTCGCTCAGCGCCTTCAAGAGGCGGTACGCAGTGTCAGGCTTGTCGGTCAGCAGCGGCAGTTCCTCGATGATCTTCGCTTTGCTGAGGGTGTAGAAAATCCCTGCGTCAGTCTTCATCGAGTTCGCCCAGCTGGGTACCTCGTAGACAAACGCGAAGAGCAACGCCTGCTGGGAGTTGAGCCCCCACTCGAGCGCCTTCGCCTGGTTGATCGTGACGGTGTATTGCATGTCAGCCCTTCTTCGCTGACGGCGCCAGCTGGAAGGACGCTTGGCTGAAAGGATGTGCACGGGTATGCATGATTTCCCCCGTAACGCTGCGGTAGATAGCTGCCTGCTTTGGGCAGCAGTAGATGCCCGCTCTCCGGGCTTATCAGGGCCTGGTCAGGCCCTGCGCTGGAACGGCGTAACCGTCCCCCTCGCATTTCGAGGTTTTGTTCGGCTGGCCAGCTCTCGATCAATCAACTCGGCAGCAAGCGCTTCCGGGGTTACCCCCCTTCTCTTCGCTTCTCGCTCAAGCAATTCCATCGAGCCCGGATCCAGACCGAATTGTTCGGTCGGCATAGGGCCTCCTCGCGGCCTTCAGGCTGCGGTCTGATCGCCGGTATTCTCCGAAGCCAGGGCAGCCAGCTGCGCTTCGAGCAGTTCGCGGCACAGCACGGCACGCTGGGTGCGGTGGTACGCGGCAAGCGCTTGGATCAAATTGAACGTGTCCTCATCGACCCGGACCTTGATCTCGCGGTCATGCAGGTGCTTGGGGTTGGCGTACATGCAGGAAAGGCTCCTTTTCTGGGTAATGGGTTAAGCGGCTGTCTTCTTGAGGGCCACTTGGCATGGGAACGGGCGGATCTCTTCGGCACTGAAGCTCCCGTCTGCGTTTTCCGTGACGAAAACAACCCGGCCAACGCGGATAGCTTTGCTCAAGGCGCCCTGGGTCATCCCAAGAAGCGCTGCGGCTTCTGCTTGTCCGCGCTGACTGGCGAACTGCGTGATGTGTACTCGGCTCATGGGGTTCTCCATGGGTTTCTCTTCTCCGAATATTACCTATGGCATTTTTAAAATTCAATGCCATCGGCGTTTGTCGTGTATTACCGCTAGGAATACGATTCGCCGCATGAAAAAACGCGCGCTCTCCGAAGACCGAAAAGCTGAATGCCTTCGCTTGAAGGCAATCTTCAATTCGAAGAAGAAAGACCTGGGCCTGACCCAGGAAAAGCTGGCTCACCAGCTGGAAATGAATCAGAGCTCCGTCAGTCACTACCTGAACGGTGTCAACCCGCTAAACGCGCAGGTCGCGGCGGCGTTCTCGCGCATCCTGAAAGTGCCTGTGCGTGATTTCAGTGAGCGGTTGGCAGATGAGATTGAGGGAATTGCGGCTGCCGCATCGATCGTCTCGAAAGCTGTGCCTGCCCTGGCCAATGCGACGATGCTCGGCCCGATCTCCGTTTGGGACGACGAAACCCCGCTGGACGACGACGAGGTCTACGTGCCGTTCCTTAAGGAAGTTGAGCTGTCCGCAGGATCCGGACGCACCGTTATAGAGAAATCGAGCAGCAGGAAACTCCGCTTCGGCAAACAGACCCTGCGCAACCAGGGCGTACAGTTCGACCAGGCCGTGTGCGTGACTGTGCATGGCAACAGCATGGAGCCTGTGCTCCCGGACGGCAGCACAGTCGGTGTCGACCGCGCATGCACTGCGGTGAAGGACGGGAAGATGTATGCGATCGATCATGGCGGCGAGCTGCGGGTAAAGACGCTTTACCGGATGCCGGGCGGCGGTCTGCGCTTCCGCAGCTTCAATCAGGACGAGCATCCCGATGAGGAGTACTCGGCTGAAGAGTTAGCCGAGAAGAACATCAGCGTACTGGGCAAGGTGTTCTGGTACTCGGTCCTGCTCTGATCGCCGCCCTGTTGAGGAAACGTAGGAATGAGAAGGTGCACGGGATTGGAGTAGCCGAGAGTAAGGAGCGTCCGCCCAGGCAGTAACCAGAATCTGCCAATTGGTGCAGATTGAGGAGAATTGTTTGGTGGGGCATAAGGGGGGGGGGAAGTGAACACGGATGCGTCGCGAAGGCCAGGAGCAAGCCTGGCCACCTCGCGGGCTCACACCTCGATAAGTAGCTCGTCATACTCACCGGCGGCCAGGGCATCTTCATCGTATTCGTAGCCCAGCGACTCTATCTTCTTGCGTTTTTTATACAGACCCAGTTCCTGCCGAGCATGACTTACCGCCTCTTCCTTGATGTAATCCTCGTAGCCGCTGAATACTGGGTAGTCGTTAAATATAAGGAGCGCGTCAAGCTTTGCGTGCAGGGAATCCATAGTCATGGGTTTCCTCGTAAGCGCAGTGCTCTCTGCGTATAGCATGAACTGCTCGGATAGGAGGTGCAGACGGTACAGTTCTTCGTTGTTTAGATAGTTTTTGCCTATCTTGGCCTCCTCAAAAGTTGGCGAGCCACTCCTTATAGACTGCATCCCCATGTTTTCTGACTTGTGGTTTGCCCGATCCAGAATCAACTTCGAGCTCGTCATGCCAGTAACTGCATGATGGAATTTGTCTTGTAAAAGGGCGTAAAAGCTTCTGACAGTCTTCGAGGTCGGGTCGTAGTCAGATGAGCAGATTTTGAAGCACTCTCTAACCTTCGCGTAGACCTGCCTCTCTTCTGACCTTAGGGCCCGAACTGCAGCGGCTAGCTTGTTCAACTTATCAGGCGATTCGCGTAACGCCTTCTCGTTGATTACATAACCTTGCTCGATGAATGCCTTGAGTGTCTTAGTCGCCCACTGACGGAATTTTATGGCCCGCTTGGCATTTACTCGATAGCCAACGGACAGAATCATGTCAAGGTTGTAGTGCGCTACGTCCTGGCGGACAACCTCACGACCACCCTCAATTTGAACTGAGGCAAATTTTGCCTTAGTTGAGGATTTCTCTAGTTCCTCGTCGGCGTAGATATTTCGGATGTGTTTGCGAGCGTTTGACACGTCCACGCCAAACAAATCTGCAATATTTTGGCTGGTAGCCCAGATTGATTGGTCCTCAGATTCAAAACGAAGGCTAACCTCTGCGCCTTCATCACTGAAAAGTACTGCACCCTCCAGGATTTCAGGGTCGTCACTACCGCGCCTGTCCTTTGACATCATTTCACTCCGCATGTAGGTGCCTAAGTCGGCAAAGAGACATTCTGCCATCGATAGCAAAAATTTGTGCGGGACTGGTGACGGCTGTCCTGCTTCGATCTCTCGGGCTAGCATCCGCAGGCCGCCTCGGCATTCTGTTTCATGCCTTAACGTCTTCTTCAAACCATGTCCTACAAAGTGAGCTCGCTCCTTGTGGAAATCCCTTTGCCCGCCTCCCTGCAGGCTTTTCTTTGCCTGGATGATCTTGATCGGCAGTGCACTTTCCTAACTCTAGCCTGCGTGATGGCGGGTGGCCGGGGTGGTACGATGTCAATTTCTCAGGACGAGCAAAATGCGCAAGCCCCTTCTAGCTACTCTGTTCACTTCCCTCCTCTGGTCAACCGTGGCTCCCGCTGAGCCGACTTATATCGAAAAGATGACTGGCCTTCCCGCAATCTGCAGCATTGATGCGATTGAGCAGCAGACCAAGGTTTGGGGTGCAGAAAGAAAGTATGGCGAGGGCAGCAAGCCCTGGTCGGAGGCCTTCCATCACCGCCTAGATGTGGTCCGGGTCTGCGTAGATGACGCCAAGAGCAAAGGAAAAGCCTTATACAAGGCCGAGACTGATCGGTTGCCACAGCTGAAATCAGAGCTGGCCAACATGTACGTCTCGTGGCTCGGTTATTTGGACCACCTGATTGATGACGACCGCGACGCCTACCTACGCGTATACGAGCACTCAGCAAATCAGCTGAAAGCACAGATCGATTCTATGTAACCGCCACGCCACCCCCGAAGAGCCCGCCTAGCGCGGGCTTTTTTGTGCGCGCTCGAAAAATATTACCAGTGGCATTGACAGATAAATAATGCCATTGGTAATGTTAACCCCATCGAGGCGCTACACAGCCCCTCGGGAGGCCCTCAAGCCTCGCCGCTCTTTATCACTGATGGGAACCTCGCGGATCGATCCCGGCAACGGCACAGCGCGAGCAATAAATTCGATCCCCATGCCAGCTCTGGAACTGGTGAACAGACCGCATTGCCTCTACCGGCGACCGGCGCCAGACAGCCCCGAAAGGCTGCCCACGACAGGGAGAACCTTGTACGGCTGACGAAGGCGAAATGCCTGAACCGAGTGAATGACCTGGTATGCGATGCGCCCCGCTGAGCCCGGCGGTAAATGGGCGATTTCACTGGCTGGCCTTCGCTGAGGGCCAGACGGGAAATCAACCGAACAGAGGTATGGGACATGAAGCTTGCAGAATTGGAAAGACAGCGAATCAGCCTTACCGCGCTGATCGGCGAAGAAAACGATCGACACAAGAAGCAAATGGACAACCTGAGCAAGGATCTGGCAGAAACGAACCGGCTGATCGCGGCATCGGCCGACGGCCTTGACCTGGACGCGCTGAAGATTGCCGAGTCGGTGCTTGAGGTTCGTGGCTCCTACGATAAGGCCGGCAACGACAGGGCTTTCGCACTTCAGAAGGCTGTCGACGATCTCGCCAATGGCGCGGCCGCGCTGAAGAGGACGTACTTCGGCACCAAGAGCTACGCGCACTGGAACGGCCAATTTGTTGAATGCAGCTACGGCATGGCGCCATCCCATGGCAGCGTGATCTTCTCCATCGGAATCCGTCGAAGCGAACTCGGCCGGGATCTTTCGGAAAGTGAAATCGAAGCATCCCTGTACTACCTGCGAAATCTACAGCGCATCCAAGCGGCATCCGTACAAACAGCCGCCTGAACAACCAGCGCCACGTCAGCCTGACGTTAACTGCCCGATTCACCTGGCCCCCCATCACCAGGCTGCATCGGTGTGTGACCCGGCAAGGCCGCTTGATCAGCGGCGAGGGCTACACCGGTTGACGCGGTTCGAATCCGCGAGCCGGGTTACACACCAATGCAGCCCATCAACTGGAAGTTAATTGCATGGCCAAATCGTTCAAGCAAATGATCAAGGATGGCGAGGTGCGGCGCGCCGACGCCATGAAGGTGCAGCTCGAAGACCTTCATGAAGAGTCGGGCTTCAACCTGCGCATCGAAGGCGAAGCGCTCGAAGCAAGCATCGACGCTCTGGCCGAGTTCATCGCCAACGGCGGTCAGATCCCGGCCCTTGAAGTTCGACCTCGGGCAGAAGGTGGCGTGTGGATCGTTGACGGTCACCGTCGGCGGCGCGCCCTGATCAAGCTGGACAAGGCTGGTCGCCTACCTCGTACGCCGAACAAAGACGATCCAAGCATCCTTGAAGCCTGGGTCGCCGTCACCGCATTCGAAGGCAGCGACGCAGATCGCGTGGCTCGGATCATCAGCAGTCAGGAGAACGAGAAGCTCTCCCCGCTCGAACTGGCCGAGGGCTACAAACGGCTCAGGGCGTTCGGCTGGACCGTGGACCAGATCGCGAAAAAGGTCGGCAAGACTCGTCAGCATGTCGAGCAGGTCGTTACCGTCGGCAATGCAAACACCGACGTACAGAGCCTGGTCGCCGCCGGCCAAGTATCAGCAACAACTGCCGCTCAGGTAGTCAGGGCGCACGGAGACAAAGCCGGCAAGGTGCTTGGAGCCGAGCTCCAGAAGGCTCAAGCCAAAGGGAAGACCAAGGTGACCACCGGCACTATGCGCGGGCCGTCGATTTCCCGGCCGAAGCTTGAGGCCATTCACGCTGCAGCCGATGCACTGCTCCTGGCTATCCCTCAGGACAACGCTCTAGGCCTCCCTACCGACCAATTGCAGGCACTCCGGGATGCAGTAGCTGCCGCTGGTTCTCCACCACGCAATTGAATTGCACTCCCCCTTTACGCAGGCGAATCCGGTGCCCTAACAGGCCAGACCAGATGCATCCCGGGTAGCGCCGGGCGCCTGCCCCATCTCCCCTTCACCTTAGACCGCATTGGCAGGTACCAAGCCAGCATTTCACGGCTGGGTTTGGTCACCCGCGCTTGGTGCCTGACCAATGCGGTCCCTCCCTGGAGGCAACATGAACGCAGCTCTGCAGTCCGCTCAGCACGAATGGGACAACCGCCAGCCGGACGAGCCAGATGACGGTGAGGCTGAACGCATCTGGATCGACAACGCTACGGAGGATCTGCTGCGCGGCGTCGGCGTGGAATTCAAGCGCCACGTGCATCCCAAGCAAAGCGTGACTTTCGAACAGTTTGCCGGGGCGGTTGACGAGCACCTGAGCACCTTACTGCTCTGGTCCGCCGAGAGCGGCTCTGTTCTGGGTCGCCTCTACCTGGCTGCCCGCGCCGGCTGGAAATCTGAAGGCCAGGCCGCTGCCGCTGAAATCCTGGATGACGACGACAAGCTTCGGGAACTTGCCCGCACGCTGCTGGAGCCGCTTGCCAAGGACGCCCTCATCGCTGAAGCCGAGGCTGCGGAATGAGCCCCTACGTCCTCATCGACCAGCAGCTCGAAGCCCTCGCTCATCCAAGTAGCCCAGTCAACTTCGCCGCCACCATTCAGCGTCAGCTGGTAGAGATGATGAAGGACGAGCGCATCACGATTGAAGAATTCGAACACTACTGCGGGCGCCTCAACAAGACCATCGAACGGCGCCAGGAGGCTGCATGACTACGCCAGTTGTGAAATCGCTCATCGACGAGCAGCTCGAAGAAGCCAAGGCCGCTCAGGTCCGCGGCACCTTGCAACTCCCGGTCGGAATGCGCGTCGCTGACCTGCCCTACCCGATCAAGGCCGATTGGCTGAAGCGCCGGCCCATCAACCTGGGTCGCCGACAGTGACCTCTTTCCAGCGTGCCCGCTGAATCGCCACCTGGCGCGGCTCGTTCTTCGCAATCACCTTCTTTGCACTCTGGATGCTGCTGAGCTCGCTAGCTGGCGGCATCACTTCCTGAATCACACCCGAGCACGGCGGGCCCTTCGGGGATAACCGTACCCATTTGGCAGCGTAAGCCGGCAAGAGCGCGCAACCATCACCGGCAGCCAGGGCGTGGGCCAGCATACCTCCGTGCTTGCGTGACCTGGCATTCCCCATCAATCGACAGCGCCAACCAGGCGAGAGGTACAGCAATGTCCACCGACAACATGCGCATCTGGAGCCTGGTCGAAAAGACCAACACCCAGTTCACGAAAAAGGCTGAGGTCAACGGCCAGAGCATCACCAGCCTGAACGGCACCGCCATGGTGATGAAGGCCACCGAGATGTTCGGTCCGATTGGCATCGGCTGGGGTTACAAGATCCTTGAAGAGCGCTTCGATGAAGGTCACGAAATATTCGCTGGCGAAGGCGAAAAACGCATCTGCCTGGGCCGCGAGATCGGCCACACCATCAGGATCTCCCTCTGGTTCATACAGAACGGCCAGCGCGGGGAAGTCGAGCAGTACGGCTGCACGCGCTACCAGTACAAGACCCGCTACGGCATGACAACCGACGGCGAGGCCCCGAAGAAATCGCTAACCGACGCAGTCAAGAAGGCCCTCTCCATGTTGGGCTTCAGCGCCGATGTGTTCCTCGGAATGTTCGATGACCAAAACTACGTTCAGCAACTGCAGGCGGAGGAAGCCATCGAGTCGGCCGAGGACCGCCAGGTGGAGGTTGAACGCCAGCAAGCAGAGCGCCTGACCTTCATCAAAAACACGATTGAAACGATGAAAACCGCGCTCACCCCGCAGGAGCGCAAGAAGATTCATGACCACGCAGTACGCAGGCTCATCGGTCGAAGAGACGAACGAGGCGCCGCACGAATTTCACTGGAACTCAAAAACCTGGAAGCAGGCAAAACCGGAGAGGAAGCAGCATGACCCAACTCTACAAGCTGACTGGCCAGATGGCTGAACTGGCCGCAATGTGCGACACGGATGACGAAGGCCTGAAGCAAGCCATTCAAGACACCATGGCCGGCATCCAGGGTGAGTTCGAAGACAAGGCCGATAGCATCGTCATGCTCCGCCGGAACATCGAAGGCGATATCGGCGCCATCACTGCCGAGATCGATCGCCTGACCGAGTTGAAGCGCATCAAGACCAACAGCGTTGTGCAGATGACCGATTACCTGCGCCGGAACATGGAGGCCGCCGATATGAAAACGATCAAGCGCCCCCTGTTCACGATCAGCCTCGCGATAGGCAAGGAGAAAGTGATCGTCGACAACGAACAGGCAGTGCCGGACGAGCTGACGTCGGTAGTTACCAAAATCGCACCGGACAAGAACGCCATTGCAGCCAAGCTGAAAGCGAATCGCGAACACAACGAGTCCGTCCGCAAACGAATGGCAGCCGGCGAAGACTGCGAGCACGAACTGATTCCTGAGCCGACCTGGGCCCATCTGGAGCGTGGCGAGAGCTCGATCCGTATCAAGTGAGGTAATCATGAGCAACAACTACATCCTCGCCGGCGCCGAGCGCCAGGCCCAACTGGAGGCAGCGAAAGCTGCCTTCTTCGCATCTGGACGTCAGATCACCCAACTCGGCGACTGCGCAGCCGTCCCACCACCTGCCCGTAGCCAGAACATCGATCCTGAGACAGTGCTGGTGCGCAAGCGCAAACGCCTGACCACCTACGATCGACTGAGGCTTCGGGAAATGGCGGATACCTATGAGTAAGCGCAAGCCTCATAACCTCCGGGTGCGCATCGAGCGATCCTGCCGCGCCCTCCTCGCCACCAACCACGTTGCAGCTGTCAACATCGACCCGAGCGGCCAGCAGATACTGATGAACTGGAAGAGCTGCAAGCAGATCCGCAGCCGCCAGATCGTCGATGCCATCTGCGATATCGCGCACCGGTGGACGATCTACCTCAGCGTGATGTGCCAGAAGCCGAACGGCGAGCAGTACTGCAAATCGATGGAGGTGGCTCCCCAGGGCAACTACCTGGCTTCGCACCTAACGGATGTCATCGAGGCGACCTACACCGAACTGCGCACCCAGGCCAACCCCAACCATCTGGTGGCATCCGGCTGGATTGCCATCCCCACCGATACCACGCTCGACGAGCAGCAGGCAGCCAAGGTGTTTGCCGCGGCCGGAGCCTGGGTCCAGCAGAAAGCAGCATGAGCAAGATTTCCAACCGCGTCCGGCACGGACGGCGCCAGCAGTTCATTCATCTGCCGCCCAGCGGCATGGGAGGCGCCTATGGCGAACAAGGACAAGGCGAAGGGTGCGGAGTATTCGCGCCGAGCCAGGGAGAAGAAGAAGGCAGAGGATGCCCGACTAGGTGTCGAGTACGTTGTGTTCGAGATGCCAGCCGGGGTCAAGGAGCTGCTCGCTGCCGAGGTGAAGGCTCACGGCTACGACCAGGTGCAAGCACTGCGGCAGGACATGGCGCTGTCCTGGGCTGCGGCTGATCCAGAAGAGCGAGCGCGTCGACTGCAACGGCCTGACGCGCCAGCTTTTGAGATATCGCCGAAACTGGCGCGCAAGTTCGACAGCGCCACTCGGGCCGAAATCAGGCGCAACCCCGGGGACGAATTTTATAGAGACCAATCACCTGGATGACGGTTTGTTGTTGGTGCAGAAGTCTACCCAGGCCAGCGACGCAGTAGTCGCCGCATTGTAAAGCTCCCAATACTTCTCATAGGCGCCTTCGCCAGCAAGTTCTGGGTCGTTTTCAAGTAGCTCCTTTGCTGCTTTCGAATTCTTTCCGACCTCGTCGGAGAAGGCGCGGCACTTATCGTAATACTCGCGATTGGTCATCACTGAAATTTTCTCCTTGCCGGACCCAATGCCGGTTACCCGTAATACCCCATCCCTCACCAAATTGCCACCATGCCGCATCCGGCCACGGAGGATCCACCATGCCCGTACGCAACGCAGTCATTCACCGGATCGACAAGAAGCCAGACGGCAGCCCTGCCGCTCTTCACCTTTCCTCCCAGGCATTACCAGAATCGTCGGCGGCAGAGACCCTGATGCTCGACGTCAACGACACCTACAACGCCAAGACCAGCAAGGGGTGGGGCTTCTTTCAACCGGCTTCCGGCGCGTTCCCGCTCAGCGGTTGGTTGGAAGAATGGTTCGTCCAAGGATTCAGCTTTATCGAGTTCACCCGCACCGCGGCCGAACACCTGACCAAGCTGATGGAGGAATCGAACCTGTCGGTCGGCGGACACGTGCTGTTCGCGCACTACCAGCAAGGCCTGACCGAGTACCTGACGATCGCCATCCTGCAGCAGGTCGAGACGGTGGCCGTGGCGCATGATCTGAGCGTGGCGATAGCGCGCAACCTTGACACAGGCAACCTCTCCTTTGGCGCCAGGATTAACCTGAGCGAATGGAAGAACAACCCGGCGTCCAGGCAGTACATCTCGTTCATCAAGCCCAAGGGCGGTCGGCGGGCTACAGCCCACTTCAATGACTTCGTCGGGGTTACTGAGGGCATCGACTCTCCAGGCGAAACCCGCACCCTGCTCAAGGCGTTCAGTGACTTTGTGAAGGCGGAGGAACTGGCCGACGATACCGCGAGCGAGAAGAGCCATGACCTGGTGGCGTATGCCCAGGCGCAAGGCAAGACGGGCGAGCCGGTCAAGCTGGACGAGCTATCGGAACTGCTGGATGAGGACCGTCCCAAGACCTTCGCCGATTTCATGCGGGCGGGAGGCTACGGGCTATCGGAAACCTTCGCTCCGGATAAGCGCACCCTCAACCAGTACCGACGCTACACCGGACGGGCTGAGGGTATGTCGATCAGCTTTGAAGCCCACATGCTCGGCAAGCGCGTTGAGTTCGATCAGGACAGCGCCAGCCTGACGATCAAAGATCTGCCAACGCGACTGATAGATCAACTGAAGACAAGCGCGGCCTGACGAAGTTTTACTTCAAGTGAAGCTCTGCTTTAGCAGTCGCTTGCTCCTCAGTATCTGCGACAAACCACGGAGATACCTCAGCATCAGGAGCCTTCGCCTTCTGCCGCTCAGCATTCACCCTTGCAGAGGAGAAGGGACCCACAGCGATAGCCCTTCCGCCTTTTACCTTGAAACCGAACCAATAATTGTCCACCTCTACCCTCCTTGTCGGCCCATGCCAGCCAGATACTGATAACTCAATTCAACTGATCGCGCCACCTCGGTGAGGGACTCGCGTGCACGGAGAACTCCAATGCCCCAGCTAAAGCGCAGCGCCAGCATCATCTTCAGTGATGCCGAGATCATCATCCGCGAGCCTCACCCCGGGCGCCAGCCGTGGGACCAGGAGAAAGCCTGGGAGCGCGAGTATCGCAACCAGGTGCTGAAGCGCATCGTACAAACGCTCAATCGCCTGGGCTGGACCTGCGCCATGCCCGAACTGAAAGAGCGCGACAAGCGCGACCAGTACGGCATCGCTGAGAATTTCCGCCGCAACAAACGGGTGTGCAGCAAGGGCGACCTGAAGGCCGATCTGGAGCTGTCCGGCGCCTCGATCACCTTCCAGATGTTCCAGAACGTCAATGCGCCAGACCGCCCTGACCATGACGGACGGTACCAAAGCGACAAAGAAAAGCACATGCCGTACCTCATGCGCCTGGAGATGGAGCGCACCCGCCGGCGCATCCGCACCTACCTCTGCAACATCTTCAGCGGCTACTACTTCGACGAGGAGTGGATGCGCAAGCGTGAGAAGAAGGTCGGGCCAGGTCACCTTACGGCCATGGAGCGCATCCAGCTCCACTACGAGAGCAGCGTGCACTTCAAGGGGGTCGACTGGGACAAGTACAAGTCCGGATCCTGGATGAGCAGCAACCTGAGGTCGGCGGACGACCAGGCGCTGGAGCATGGTCAGACTGTCTGGTTCACCGACTACGAGGGCCGCTGGCTGCGCGGCACGGCGCTCTACAACATCAACAACATGTGGTGGGTGGTCACCGGGCCTTACAGCTACACCAACGAATGCTGCCGCGAGCTGTACGTGGCTCCGCCTGAGCATCCCCGGGCCAAGGTGAACCAGGCGCGACGCCGCAAGCGGCTGGAAGCGCTGATGTCGGCTGCCGCGGCGAAGCTGGACTTCAAGCGCGCCGAGGTGCTGAAGAACATCCTGTTCCCGCCCGAGGAGTCGCTGCACATGATCTGAACGGATCGACACGGCGGCGCCTACTTCGGGCCGAGCTACAGCGGCTATACCACCGATACGAACCAGGCCGGCAAATACACCCGAGCCGAGCTGAAGCCATACCTAGGCACTGCGGACCAGAAGGACTGCCTGCCCGCTGTTCCGGTTCGCACAGTCGCCTGACCCTCCGACGCAACCCCATTCAACGATGACGCCAAAAGCGAGGGTGTGGCGTCACGCTTCAAGTTTAATCGCATCCTGAATCCTCATGATGCACTTGATAATCTCGGTGAAGCACGTTCGCACAAGGCCGAGCGTGAAGATAAGCTGATGGTCAGTTGGCCCTAAGGATATGCTCAGCTCTTCGCCATTATCTACAAAAGACCTATCTAGCGATCTAAACGTAGCATGACTAGCTAATGATGAGAGCCCTCTATAGAAAGTCTCATACATCGGCAAAAGCCCCGCAGTCCTGGCCGCCTCATAAATAGGGTATTTAGACGCGCCATCCCGAGCGCGCGAGATAACTTCCTCAAGCATGCATTTATGATCATCTGTAAGATCTGAAGCGGGGTAATTAATCATCCCTCTAGCTTGTGTCATATCCTCATAATCACTTGCAAGAGCCATCCTATTATATGCATTGTCATCCGAGACAAGCGCAGCTGAAGCGAATAGCGTCTCAGTAGCAGTTCGTATCAATACCTGGGCCTCTTGAATAAGCCCCAACTCACAAAGAATTATTGCAGCCTGGCAGCCGCGAACCGATCGCTCGATAAATATTATCGAAGCAATAATTGGCACTGGCAAATCAGACATAGGCAAAGCCATGAACATTTGCTGAGCGACATCTGAAATTTCTCTAGCACCGCTAAACTCAGAAGCGTATTTAGTTATGTTTTCGCCTTTAAAACATTCAATATCAGGCGACAGAAAGCCCTTAGATTCAAATCCCTCTGACATAGTAACCGCCTCATAAACCAAATACCCATGTGTTTACGCAGCTAACCATCACAATATGGTGCCATCTCTGCTTTGTAATAGGAAGAGGATCCGCAATGCTTGAACAACAGCAGGATGAGAGCAAACTTGAGCGCGTGATTCGCAAGATCAAGCGCTGCCTGGCTCTCTCCAAAAGCTCCAACGAGAACGAAGCAGCCATTGCCATGCGCCAGGCCCAAGCGCTGATGCGCGAGTACCGACTCACCGAACTGGACGTGCGGCTGAGCGACGTTAGCGAGGCTCAATCGGAGAAGTTCCGAGCCAATCGCCGCCCTACCTGGGACCGCCACCTGAGCAGCATCGTCGCCCAGGTGTTTGGCGTCAGGCCCCTCTCTTACCAACACTGGTGCAGATCCGCCGGCCGGAGGGTTGATCGGGCGATCTTTGTCGGCGTCACCCCCGCTCCGCAGATTGCGATGTACGCCTATGAAGCCCTGCTGGCGAAGCTGACTTTGGCTCGACGTGAATATGTCGCCATGGTGCGCTCGGGCCAACGCCGTAGCGCCTACTCGCCAGAGACTGCTGGAGATCACTTCGCTCTCGCTTGGGTATCGGCGGTGCACGGGAAGATTCATCAGCTACTACCTCGCGGCGAAGAAGACCCAGCGCTTGCCAAGCACTCGGATGGCCGCGACCTGGTGGCTGTCGAGTCGCAGGATAAGGCGCTCATCGAGCAGTACCTGGCGGGACAAGAAATTGGAAAGGCTCGAAAGCCTCCGAAGGTCGAGCTCGACCTGGATGCGCAGATCGCCGGCCTGCTGGCGGGCCAGCGCGTCGAGTTGAACCCAGGCATGACGCACGGTGGGCAGGATCAGTTCAGGTTGGCCAGCTCATGACAATGAACCCCTACCAGATCACTGGGCCGGCGCAGATCGGGCTCAGTGGCGGCCGCACGTCCGGCTATATGACTCGCCGCATTCTCGACGCACATGGCGGAAGCCTTCCGGCCGACGTTCACTCCTTCTTCCAGAACACTGGCAAGGAGGTGGAGGAAACCTTGGAGTTCGTGCGCGAAATGTCGGAGCGCTGGGGCTTCCCGGTCGTATGGATGGAGTGGTGCCGAGAGTACGATCAGCCAGAGGACGCTCCCTGGTACCGACTAGTGGACTTCAAGAGCGCCAGCCGTAAGGGCGAGCCCTTCGACATGATGCTCGACTACTACGCTCGCTTCCGGCGTGAGAAGAAGCAGCTCGCACCTGTGCTGCCTAACTTCTCGAACAACATGTGCACGGCCTACCTCAAGATCAAGATTGGCGAGAAGCACATGCGTAGTCTTGGCTACGACCATTGGGATTGCGTCGTTGGCATTCGACATGACGAGCCAGGGCGCTATCACCGGATGATGGCGGCAAATGCCCGTGGAGGCACCCGCTGGGAGAACTACACGCCACTGTACCTTGATCGAGTGACCAAAGAGCACGTTGCCGAGTTCTGGAGCCAGCAGCCATTTGACTTGGGCATCGACTCAGAGTTGGGCAACTGCGACCTCTGCTGGAAAAAGAGCGAGGACAAGATTTATAGGGCCATCATCGAAGACCCTTCCCGGGTGCTCTGGTGGTCGGGTACTGAAGAGAAGTACGACCAAGTCTTTCGTCAAGACCGTCCGAAATACGCGCACCTCGGGTGGTATGCGGAGCGCATGGCCACCCAAGGTGCCTTCGACTTCGAGCCCTATGTGACGGAAGACATAGACTGTTTCTGCGGCGACTGACTTCTAAGGCATGTGACGAGTTAGACGGTCAACATGTACTTGTAGCTTTCAACTGTCTCTTTCAGCGCCACCGCTCCGGCAGCAGAGCAATCACCGATTCGGATCGCATACGGCTTTCCAGTGTGAAGTCCATCCACGGCGCGCCGAGTGACCTCATCGACATCGACCCCCATCGCAGCAGCTTCGGCAACGAACGCAGCTAGCGCTTGGTAGTACGGGTTATCTCTTACGTCTTCCATCGAGCCTCTCCTTGAGAAAAGAGGCCATTCTAGGGGCTTTCATGACAATAGGAATCGACCTGTTCGCCGGCCTCGGCGGATGGATTGCCGGCGCGCTACAGAGATTCGGTCGCAGAACTCGGCACACCTGCAAGCACACCGAATTAATAGGAATAAGTCATTCAAAGTTAATCGCGACCGGAGCACCTTTCATTCTATTGCCGCTCATTGAATTCCAGTTTACCCCATCGAATGTATACTTTAGCGAGTTTTCGCCCCCTCTAAATCTTACCCCTTCTATCTCCAAGTCGATACGCTCAATTATCAAAACGCGGGGCGGCTCAACTTTTATCTGCAGCGCAACATCAAATAATTCTCGACGAATGGTTATCCTGGGCCCGCTTACTTCCACGTCCCAGTTTTCGTCTCCGGCGTACCAAACATTATCTTCTATCCTCAGCGTTGTAGAACCGGAAGAATCAGAGAATATCCCGGACAGCAGGAAAGGCATGCCTGGTTCGGTAGGCGGCTTAAGTGAAAGAACCTTCACTCCCGATATCTGAAGAATGGTTTCGCAACCAATAAAGATCGAGCTTGCGAACCTAACTTCGACCGGGTCCTGCCCAATGTCGAACAGCTCAGATGCGAACCCATCCTGCTTGCAGCGAGGATTAGCGTTTGCCTTCGCAACGCTTTCCGAAGAAAGAGTTCCCCGCGCGCGCTTCTGGTTGCACTGCATGCAAAGCAGGGTCATGCCCTTTGGATCATGCACCATCGCATCCTTGAAATCCGGATTGAAATGCTCGTAGTCGTAGTAGGCAAGCCCACAAATCACACACCCGAAGCCGCACCTCCTGCGTACCTCGCGCCGTACATCTTGAGGAACATAACGTCCCAGACCGTGCTTATTCCGTTCAGCCATTTCTAATTCCTTGTTCTCTGACCAATCAACTTTAGCCGCTAGGTATCCCCCAATGTCATCAACCTAAGCTGCAGCCCTGCCCAAGGCAAGCCCCCCGAAGCAGCCAGCCGCCATGGCCGTCGGGCGATGACCAGGCCTCTGCCGCTCAATCAGGCGGTCTAGCTGGGCTGGCGGTGA
>NZ_MKZO01000032.1 GCF_001941965.1 Pseudomonas putida
TCAAGCCAGGGTTTGGCTGGCGGTGTCAAGCGATGCGGTATAGGTAGTCAAAAGGGCTTCTCCCATGCACTGATTTGAGCGCTAATTATATGATATTTATGGATAATTTCCAAAGTTGATGACATTGGCTTACCGTCTGGCCAACCTGCTCACGACCATTGCGTGACGTCTGGTCGGCCTGGCGGGAGGCTTCTGAGGTGCTCACGGCATTGCGCGCCACCTCCTCGACGGCGCTGGTCATCTCGTTCACAGCGGTGGCTGCCTGCTCGATTTCCGCATTCTGTTGGTGCAGGCCACGGGTCGAGTCCTCGGTGACCGAATGCAACTGTTCGGAGGCAGAGGCCAACTGGTTGGCGGAGTCGGCAATATGCTGGATGGTGCCACGCAGGCTAACCTGCATGTCCTGCAGGGCACTCAGCAACTGTGCCGGCTCGTCCTTACCCACGATCTCGACATGTCGGGTCAGATCGCCGGACGCCACTACCCGGGCTTGTTCCACCGCTTGTGCGAGGGGGAGGACCAGGCTTCGGGTGAAAGTCATGGCAAGCGCGGCGGTCAACAGCACGGCCACCAGCATGATGAAGATCACCATCTTCATCGAATCGTTGAACGCGGTATCGCTGGCGGCTGCAGCGCGTTTGGCGCCTTCGTCGTTGACCCGGGTCAATTCGTCTAGAGCCCTGGCAACGTTTTCGGCATAGTCGCCGAGCTTCTGCGCCACCAACTTGCGGGTCGCCTCCAGATCGCCAGAACGGCTGAGTGAAACGGTCAACCCGGACTGCTCCATATAGAGTGCTTTGGCGGATTTGTAGGTCTCGTACAGGGCACGCTCTTCCTTGGACGAAATCAGCGATTCATAAAGGCGCTCGCTCGTTTCCAGGTCGCGTTCGGCCTTTTCCAGGCTAGCCAAGGTACTGTCCCTGGCACTCCCCTCCACCAGCGCATAGCGCAAGGTCATGGCGCGAATGCGCGAACTGGCCGCACTCATGTCGTTGACCGTCATGATCGATGGCAACCAGTTGTCATTGACCTCGTCGCTGTGGCCATCCATCTGGTTCATCTGATAGAGCGAGATAAGCCCCAGCACGATCAACAGAAGCCCTAACGACGAAAATGCCAAGGTCGAGCGCAGGCCAATCCGTATTTGTCTAAACCACATGATGAGTTCCCGAATAGCTATAACAGGTTGATGGGCAACGCACGCCAGGGTTTTGTGGCCCGATCGGCAGATGCCGTCGAGATCATTATTCTATTCAGTGCAAAGGCGGGATTGATGTGGAACAAGGCATGCAACGGCAGTTGCCGCAAGGCATGCTTCTTCGCTCAACGACCAGGCAGCATGCGCCTCAGGGTGTTGTCCTTGAACCAGTAGTGGTGAACCAGACCCGCCACCGCATGCATGCCGATCAGCCAATAACCGGCGCTACCCAACCATTCATGCCAGCCCTTGAGTTGTCGGGCCAAGGCGGGATCTAGAGAAATGAGTGATGGCAGCGAGATATCCCAGTACGGTAGCGGTTTGCCTGCGGCGCTCAGCATCAGCCAGGCCAGCAATGGTGTGACGATCATCAGGCCGTACAGCGCCAGGTGCATAAGTTTCGCCACCGCGTTCTGCCAAGCCGGTGGTTGCGGCCGTATCGGCGGACGGGGAGTCAGACGGCCCAGCAGGCGAACCCAGACCAGCGCGAAGACTGCCAGGCCTAGCAGACCATGGAAGCCCAGTAGAGGCCCCTTCAGAACATGCCCCTTGGGCAGGGCCCCACGCAGCTCGATACAGGCATAGATGCCGATGAACAGGATTACCATGCTCCAGTGCATGATGATGGACAAGCGACCGTAACGGTCAGTACTTGATTCGTGCTTCATATCCTTGGCCCCTCGGAGTGGAACAGACGATGCCAAGGTGCCATCTGAAGCTTAAGGAAGTCTGAAGTCCGTAGCGACCGTGCGCTCGAGCGGGATCGATAGGGTCGCGGCAAGTCCGCCGCTCGATCGGTTTTCAAGCCGCACCTGCCCCCCCATGCGCTCAACGATGGTGGCGACGATAGAGAGTCCGAGGCCGGCGCCATTGGGGCTGTTCCGGCTGTAGAAGCGCTCGAAGACCCGCGACAGGCTGGCCTCGTCGATACCCGGACCTTCGTCTTCGACGGTTAACACGGCCGCACCGTCCAACTGCCTGAGCGACACCGTGATACGCCCTCCCGCCGGCGAGTGCTCCACCGCGTTCGCCACCAGGTTCTGCAAGGCGATGCCCAGCACGCCGGGATCGACAGCCAGATGGTGATCACCCTCGCCGATGTCCAGCGACGGTTCCAGGCCATGGTCGAGAATCCAGGGGGTCAACTCCGCCAACGTATCGGTGACCACCTGCGCGACATCGACCGGGGGGCTCGCACGTTGTCCCAGGCGCGGTTCCAGACGGGCCAGGGTCAACAGCTGGTTGACCACCCGGGCCAGGCGATCGACGCCGCCGATCAGGAAAGTCAGAGCTTTATGCCGCTCGTCCTCAGTGGTGGCCGCCTGTGCGTTCTGCGCATGCAGGCGCAGGATCGCCAGCGGGGTGCGCATCTCATGGGCTGCGTCGGCGATGAAGCGATGCTCGCGACGCAACAGGTCTTCGATCTGAGCCAATAGACGATTGATCGCCGCCTGCATGGGCTCCAGTTCCGATGGCAATGGCACTAGTTGCAGCGGTTCCAGGGAATCGGCATGCCGGGCGCGGATGACATTGGCCATGTTCTGCAAGGGTTGCAGCCCCCAGCCGATCGCGAACCAGACGAGCAAGGCCAGAGCCAAGCTGCCGATCAGGAAGGGGAACAGAGTGTGACGGACAATTCGGTCGATGAGGTCGTAACGCACATCCTCGCGCTCGCCGACCCAGATGACCCAATGCCGTTGCGGTACGGGGAGGACGAAACCGCGCCATTGCTCGCCATTGACCGGAAAGTCGGCAAAGCCCGAAGAGACTGGAAGCGCCCCCAAGACCGGGGCGCTGGGGGTGTGAACCAACAGCTTGCCGGTATCATCCCAGACCTGAAAGGCCAGCTTGCTTTCATAGGGGTGGCCAACCCTATGCCGCCCAGCTTTGCCCAAGGCGTCGTTGAAGGCCTGGTACAGCTCCTCACGGCTACCGTCCTGGACCGGAATGCTCATTACGCCCTCTAACAGGCGGGCATTCTGCGCAAGATGGGCATCATAGACTTCGGTGATTTCGCGGCGGCTGTCGTGGTAGTTGTACAGCGCCAACAGGCTGGTTCCCAGCACCAGCAAAAGCATCACCCGCCATAGCGTTCTCTGGCGCAGCGAGCTCATGCCTTGCCCTCGACCAGATAGCCGATACCACGCACGGTGCGGATCAGGCCGTTGAACAGCTTTTTGCGCAGGTGATAGATGTTCACTTCCAGGGTATTGCTCTCCGGCTCTTCGTCCCAGCCATAGAGCAACTGGGTCAGGCGCTCGCGGGTGAAGACCTTGCCCGGCTGGGCGAGCAGTTCATGCAGCAGCACATACTCCTTGGGTGTCAGGACCACCAGCTCGCCGTTGTAGTACACCTGCTGGGTTGCAGGGTCGAGGCTGACGCCGGCATGTTCGATCAGCACCTTGGCGCGCCCGGCACTGCGGCGCAGCAAGGCCCGCAAGCGGGCCTTGAGCTCGTTAAGGTCGAAGGGTTTGACCAGGTAATCGTCTGCTCCGGCATCGAGGCCGGTGATGCGGTCTGCGGTAGCATCCCGGGCGGTGAGAATGAGCACCGGCAGGCTGTCACCGCCGGCCCTCACCCGCCTCAGCAGTTCGATGCCATCCAGGCGCGGCAGTCCCAGATCGAGGATCACCAGGTCAAAGGCCTCATGCTGCAACGCATGCAATCCGCTCACACCGTCGCGCAACCAGTCGAGGGTATAGCCCTCCTGGCGCAGACCATCGCAGATCCCCTCGCCCAGCGCGGTATCGTCCTCAACCAGCAGCAGCCGCATAGTCAGTCCTGTTTGTCCTTGATCGCCTTGAGTAAAGCATCGATATCGCTGCGCCGGCCCTGGTCAGCCAATTCGCGTCCTGGCCGCGGTGGTGCCTGCAAGGCTTTCTGCAGGGCCAGCCGAGCCTCGCCGTAGCGTTTCTGCCGGAACAGATGATCGGCCCAGAAGTAGTTGCTGTCGATACCGCTGGGGTTGATCTGCAATGCCTGGCGCAACAATGTCTCGGCCTTTTCGGCGTCACCGAAGCCGATCGGCCAGCCGGGCACCTGGTCATACAAGGTACCCAGACTGGTATAGGCCGAGCCCTGCAGTGCGTTGGGGTCCAGCTTCATCGCCTGCTCCAGGCTGGCCTTCGCCGTCTTGACCTTGCTCAGAGCCCCCAGTCCACCGGTAGCACCGGCCCAACTGCTGTTGATGATGCCGTCCCAGATCAGCGGCTCGGCCTTGCCGGGATATTGTCGAACGAAGCTGGCGGCATCACCGGCCAGCTTCTCGAAGGCATCGGCACGCTGGTCCTTGGGTGTCTGGTACTGGATCTGTGCCCAGCGCTGCTGCAACTCTCCCAGATGCTGGGTACCTGCCTGGTCCAGCGCCCAGGTCAAAGGTGTGAATGCCAGCAGGCTGGCCACGAACAGACGTTTCATTTGATCGACTCCTTGGAGTGGCTACCGATATGGCGACGGATCACTGGCAACTGCTTGCGCAGTGCCCGATCCACCACCCCCGGCAACATGCCGTTGAGACGTACGAAGAGCTTTTCCGGCCATCCCAGGTAGAGCTCGCTGCGCTCGGACTGCACCGCCTCGAGCACTGCCCGGGCGACATCCGCCGGGTCGTCCATACCAACCTTGAGGGCCTGGTTAAGGGCCATGGCGGCGCTGCTGTTCATACTTGTGCGGGTGGCCCTGGGGGCTGCGTAAAGCACGTTGACCGTGGTATCGGCCAGCTCGCGGCGCAACGCTTCGGAAAAACCACGCAGGGCGAACTTGCTGGCGCAATAGGTGGCGTAGCCTGGATAACCGATCGAACCGTAGGTCGAGCCGACGTTGACCACCAGCGCCTTGGCCTGGGTCCGCAGCAAGGGCAGGCAGGCTCGGGTCAGTTGCAGCGGAGCCTTGAGGTTGATGTCCAGCAACTCGTCGAGCGCTTGCTCGTCCAACTGGTCGAGCAAGGCGAAGCGATTGATTCCAGCGGCATTGATCAGCACGTTGACTCCGCCGATTTCCCGGGCCCGACCAACTACCAGCTCACGGCCTTCGGCAGTGCGCAGGTCGGCACTCTGCCAATGCAGGCGCTGCGGGTAGCGCTTTAGCAGACCGCTCAATTCGCCCATCTGCCGGCTGACCGCCAGGACCCTGGCACCGGCGGCACAGAGTTGCTCGGCCAGTTCCAGGCCGATGCCACCACTGGCACCGGTCAGGATCACCACGGAATCAGACAAGCGCATGGCGCACCTCAGGTTGGCCCGCCCGTGGCAGGCTCTCGAACATCCCGGTGTACAGGCGGTACACCACCTTGGCGGCATGGATCACCGCCTCTTGATCGGCGGGGTCGTCCAGGCGATCCATCAGGTTGCGATAGGTGACCATATGGTCCTGGTCCAGGGCGCCGTGGGAACTGAGGTAGCTGAAGGCTTTGTCCGGTAGGGCCAGGGTGCTCTGGATGGTGCCGGCCGCCTGGGTTGCCAGGGCGATGCTGGTGCCCTCGAGCACGTTGACCATGCCGAACAGGCCGACCGGATTGCCACGGGCGATGAGGTCGTAGAGGTAAGCCACCATCAGTTCGATGGACAATGACGGCCGGCCATCCCGCACGCCCTCCCAGTCACCGCCGCAGGCCTTGATGTCGTTGAGAATCCACTGCTCGTGGCCGTACTCCTCCTCGATGTATTCGCAGACCGCGCCGCGCAACCACTCCAGGCGCGACGGCAGGCGTGCACCGCAGGCCATCATCAGCGGCACGGTATGGCGGACATGGTGGTAGGCCTGGCTCAGGAACGCGATGTAGCTGTCCAGGCTGACCTGGCCGGCCAGCGCCTCGCGGATCACCGGAACGGCGAATAGCGCCTGGCGTTCCTGGGCGGTCTGTTGTTGCAGGGTGTCAAAAAAGGCCATGGAATACCTCATAGCGGAATGTCGGATAACAGGGTGTGGTAACGCTTCAGGATCGCCTCGCGGCGCGGGCGCCCATTGGCAGTCAGGGTTTCATCGCGGCTATCGAAGGGGACCGGCAGGCGCCGCCAGGCATGTACCCTGGCGTAATCCGGCAAGCGGGCGTTGCACTGCTGAACGGCCTGTTCGATGGTGTCGTCACTGGCATTCGGGTCGAGCGGCCAGAGCAAGGCGCTGTTACGCGGCAAGCCCTCGCCATGGACGAAGGCCTGGGCCAGGACTCCGCCCTGGGTCAGTTCGGCTTCTACCCATTCGGGGTTGACGTTGCGTCCGAAGCTGGTGATGAACTGGTGCTTCTTGCGCCCGTTCAAGTACAGGTAGCCCTGCTCGTCGAAGTAGCCCAGGTCGCCAGTAGCCCACCACTGCCCCTGGAATACGGGCTCCTCCAGGTAACCCAGCAGGGTCGATCCGGCCACGATGACTTCGCCGTCATCGGCGATGCGTACCTGCACGTGCGGCAACGGCTTGCCGACGCTGCCAGGCCGTACCGCCCCCGGGCGGTTCAATGCCACCACCGATGCGCACTCGGACAAGCCATAGCCCTCGAACACCGGCAGGCCGACCGCCTCGGCGCGGGCCAGCAGGTCAGGGGAAACCCGGGCACCGCCAACGGCGACGAAGCGTAGAGGGCCGACCTGCATCAGCCCACGCTCGATGGCGGTCACCAGCCCCATCAACAGTTGCGGCACCAGGATCAGGCTGTGCGCACCGCTCAGGGCAACGGCACCGAGCAGACGCTTGAAATCCACCTGGCTGGCACCGCCGATGCCCAGTTGCGCCTGCGGATAGAGCAGTACGCAGGCACCGGCCATCAACGCGGCATAGACGCCGAGGTTTTCCAGCAGCACCCCCAGCGGCAGTACCGCCAGGTAGCGCTGGGGAGCGGTTGCCCGACTGGCCGTTTCCAGTTCCCGAGCCACCCGCAACAGGGTGTCGGCACTCAGGCACACGCCTTTGGGTCGGCCAGTGCTACCGGAGGTGTAGGTGATCTTCGCCGTGCCGCCGGGCAGCGCCACCGGCGCCGCGACGGCCCGTCGCCAGAAGCCGTCATGCTGGCTGAAACCCTGCTCGGCGAAGTGATCGCTCCATTGCACTTCGGCCAACGCCAGCGTGGCACCGCTCTGCTGCAGGCAGTGTTCGAACTGAGCAGCACTGAAAAACGACGGAATGAACACGCACGGCCGCTCGGCGAACAGCGCTGCCAGATCCCAAAGCAACGCCTCGGGACCGTTGTCCATGGCTAGAACCAGGGCACCCGGTGCCTGCTGGCGCAAGACCTGGACACGCCCCTCAACCTCGACGAGCAGTTCCATCCAGCTCAAGCGCCGGTTGGCACCCTGTATTGCGATGGCGTCGCCCCGGTCACGGGCATTGATCGTCAGTACCTGCTGAAAACGTTCCAGTTCATGCGGCATGACCGGTCCCCTGGGAGAGTGCCGGCAAGCCAAGGCGCTGGAAGACCCCGGCCTGGGTCAAGGCCTCGAAGCCGTAGCCGATGTTGCCGGCAAAGACCTGGGGACGCTGGGCGTAGTAGGTCCCCCACTGGTCCTGCTCGCCGTCCAGGCGCTCAGGATCGGCCACCGCCAGTACGCTGGGCTGCAGCCCCAGGCGCTGGAAGCTGTTGATCAAAGAAGCTGCACCGGTGAAGGCCACCCATTTCAGGCCGCGAATGGCCAGCAACCAGGTAACCACGATGATGATGATCCGGGCGCTGCCGGCGCTCAGCGACGCCAGGTTGCCCACCTCGACCAGGCAATCGCGCCCCAGCGGACCGCCTGCCAATCGCGAAACCGCAACCTCGAGGGGTTCGTCCAGATAACGTTCCAGAAACAGCGGACCGGTCTGGGCCGGACGTACCCCGGCCGCTGCGATCATCCGCCCGTTGCGGTCATGCAGGGCCAGCAGTTCCGGCAGATAGTGCTGGACATCGGCCTGGTGCATGCTGGCGAAACACTGATGGATGAACTGTTCCAGTTCCCCGCGACCGCTGTCGTGGGGAAGGTGAAGGGATAACTGTGCGTGATGCTCGGCATGACTGCCGACAGACAATGGGAGCAGGCTGCTCCATTCAAGCTGGGTCATGAAACTCCCCCCGATTGGGCTCGACTGGGGTGAGTATCAGCGTCGAATCTGAAGGGAGTCTGAAGGACCTGACAACCCCCGGCTTACTGACCTGAGCTGAGAGGTGCGAGCGTGCCCATGCCCTCTAGCTCTACGCAGGTCGGCTTCACGAACAATGCGCCAGGACCTTGCACACTTCTCTCAGCCCTCGCCTGACTGAAATGGTCGTGGTCGATTCCGGAGTTGGAACAGAACCTACGAGCAACCATCACGGCCTATCAGATTCGGAGCTAAGCAGAAGGATCAGTAACCGGATAACCCTCTATGAAGCAGTCACTTTCTGAGGCCATCGCAGAAATGGCCCAACAGCAAGTTACATCTGAAGCGTCTAAATTCGCCCACCGCAAGCATGACCCCGCGCTTCAGCAGATTGTTTGAACGCGCGCGGGATCAGCAGGACTAAGACCGTCGCCACCCAGATCAAACCTCCAGTACCCCACGTCATGCCAAGCATCGAGCTTGAACCCGACCTGGGGAAACGTCCCGATGTGCTGGAAACCGAGCCGCTCGTGCAGCCCGACACTGCCTTCATTCGGCAAGGCAATGCCGGCATACGCCGAGCGATACCCCAGACGACTCAGAACCGGCAGCAGCACGTCATAGAGCTGCCGACCAACCCCACTGCGGCGCTGACCTTCGGCGACATACACCGTCACATCCACCGCCCAGCGGTACGCCGCACGCGCCCGGTGCTGACTGGCGTAGGCATAGCCGATTACCCGTCCCTCCTGAACCGCCACCAGATACGGGTAGGTTTGCAGCGTCGTGGCGATCCGCTCCCGCATCTGCTCCACACTCGGCACTGCCTCTTCGAATGAGATGGCCGTGTTGAGCACGATGGGCGCGTAGATGGCCTGGATCTCTTCTGCATCCTCTGGTCTGGCCACACGAATCTCGATTCCGCTACGCATCCGGCTGCTCCAAGCTGTTCAGGTATTCGACTACTTCGTTGACGGTGCTGCGCGCGGTACGGGTGACGCCGATCAGCGTCGCCGAGGCCAGGCCGGTCCAGTCGCCATATCCGACCAGCCAGAGGCGCGGCTCACGAATAGAACGCGCCACGTCCACCTCGACCCTGCCGTTGTCATCCAGCACGCCCAGCGCCCGCACGTGATCCAGCGCCGGCCGGAAGCCGGTACACCAGATAACGGCATCGACCTGGGTTTTCTCACCGTTGGGCCAGGCGACCCCATCCGGCGTGAATGAAGCGAAAGGCCTTACAGCACGAAGAGCCCCGCGCTCGCGAGCACGAACCACCGAGGGCACCATGACGATATCGCCAAGTCCGCCGACCGGTGCGTCGATAACACGGCCCTCCTGTTGAGCCTTGAGGCGCTCGGTAGCGCGTTCGAACAGCACCCGCCCATCGACATCATCAGGCAGAAACGCCGGCTCCTCCGTGGTAACCCACGTTGCGTCGGCGACCTCGGACAGCTCCGCATAGATTTGCGCCCCCGAGTTGCCACCACCAACGACCAGCACGCGCTTTCCTTGGAAAGCCTCTGGCGACTGGTAATGGGCGGAGTGAATCTGCTGCCTCTGGAACACTTCTATCCCCGGATAGGCCGGGACATAGGGCTTGCTCCAGGTCCCCGTCGCGCTGATGACGGCGCGGGCTTCCCAGTCGCGGTCCTTCGAGCGAACACGAAGGCCACGCCCGGTTCGCTCCACCGCCGTGACGCTGACGGGGCGAACGATAGGAAACCCGTAGCGTGCCTCGTACTGCTCCAGATAGCTGACCACGTGATCCCTATCGGGATTACCTTCGGTGACTGGCGGCATCGGCCAGCCTGCGATCGAACTCCATGCGGAGGGCGAGAACAGCGTCAGCGAGTCCCAGCCATGGCGCCACGCTCCGCCCGCAGCCTCTTCGGCGTCGAACAGCAGGAACGACAGCTTGGCCCGCTTGAGAAAATAGGCCACCGTCAGCGCGGACTGCCCGCCGCCAATCACGATGACATCGAGTAGTTCGCCTTCGGTGGCCATGGTTTCTCCTGTCTGGCTGCAGCGCTCAGCCTTCGCCGAACTGGTTGATGTAGTTGATGTGCGCCGGCTTCTGAATCGCACGTGGGCGCAGCTCATGCACCCATGCGATCGCCTCGCGGCGCGGCATTCCGGATTCGATCAGCAGACGGGCAGCGAACAGCCCGGTGCGGCCGGAGCCGCCCTTGCAGTGGATTGCCAGGGCCTTGTTGGAAGCGAGCAAAGCGTCCAACTGGTGGCGAATCTCTCCCAACCGAGCCTCGAAGCTTTGATCAGGAGCCTGATCATCCTCGATCGGCAGCTGGTACCACTCCAAGCCATGCTGCCTGGCCGCGACGCCAAGCTCGGCAACGCCGTTTTCCTGAAGTTCTGTATCCGACATCAGTGTCACCAGCGCCACGGCGCCAGCCTGCTTCAGCGTCTCCAGGCTTTCAGCGAGATCGCTGGCCTGGGTACCCGGGCAGGGTGTGAAAATCAGCGCTCCCGGGGCATGGGGCAGCGATTTCATCGAGTAGGGATGCGACATGCTCATTACCTCAAATGGACAGCAGATTGACTCGCTTGGACAGCTCTTCCGCCGACTCCTTGCGCTCGGAGTAGCGGTCCACCAGGTAATCCTGGCGATCGCGCAGCAGCAGGGTGAACTTGGTCAGTTCTTCCATCACATCGACCAGGCGATCGTAGAAGGAGGACGGTTTCATCCGCCCGGCATCGTCGAACTCCAGAAACGCCTTGGGTACCGAGGACTGGTTGGGGATGGTGAACATCCGCATCCAGCGGCCCAGCACGCGCAATTGGTTCACCACGTTGAACGACTGCGAACCACCGCAGACCTGCAGCACCGCCAGGGTCTTGCCCTGGGTTGGACGAACGGCGCCCATGGCCAGCGGTACCCAATCGATCTGTGCCTTGAACACGGCGCTCATCGAGCCGTGACGCTCGGGCGAGCACCACACCTGGCCCTCGGACCATTGCATCAGTTCGCGAAGCTCCAGCACCTTCTCGTGGGAGTCCGGAGCGTCATCCGGCAGCGGCAGGCCGGAAGGATCGAAGATTCGGGTTTCGGCGCCGAACTCTTCCATCAGGCGCGCAGCCTCCTGGACCATCAAGCGGCTGAACGAGCGCTCGCGGGTCGATCCGTACAGCAGCAGGATGCGCGGTTTATGCGTGGAAGGATCCTTCGGTTCCAGCCGCTCCAGCGACGGCAGATCAAGCAGTTCCGGCTGGACATTGGGCAGATGGTCGTTCATTTCGGTCTCCATTGATCCAGGTCCTACAGCGCGCCGATGCGGGCAAGCTCGGCTTTCAGCTCGTCCAGGCTCAGTTGCGGGAACGGCAGCGCAATGAAGGCGCGCACGCGCTCATCGATCTTCGCCAGCGTGGTCTGGAAGGCTTCTTCGATCTCCGCCTCGCTCCCGCTGACTGCCGAAGGGTCAGCCAGGCCCCAGTGGGCTTTGAGCGATGGACCGAAGAAGATCGGGCAGGCTTCGCCGGCAGCGCGGTCGCACACGGTGACGACGATGTCGGGAGGAGAGTTCTCGAAAGCATCCGAGGCCTTGCTCGAAAGGCCAGCGGTGGAGATACCGGCGGCTTCCAGCGTCTTCAGTGCCCGCTCATTGACCTTGCCGCTTGGGAAGCTGCCCGAGCTCACAGCTTCCATGCCCTCGGGGGCCAGGTGATTGAACAGCGCCTCGGACAGGATGCTGCGACAGCTGTTGTGGGTGCACATGAACAAGACTTTCATCAGGTATCTCCGGTTCAAAAGCTAAGGCGGATGGCCAATGCGGCCAGGGTGGCAAGCAGGATCGGCAGCGTCAGAACGATGCCGGTGCGGAAGTAGTAGCCCCAGGTGATGACGATGTTCTTGCGGGCCAGCACGTGCAGCCACAGCAAGGTGGCCAGGCTGCCGATGGGGGTGATTTTCGGGCCGAGGTCACAGCCGATGACGTTGGCGTAGATCATGGCCTCGCGCACGATGCCGGTGGCCTCGGCAGAGTGAATCGACAGCGCGCCTACCAGCACGGTGGGCATGTTGTTCATGACCGACGACAGGCCAGCGGCGAGCAGCCCCGTTCCGAGGGAAGCGCCCCAGATCCCGTAGCCGGCGAAGACATTGAGGATCTGCGTCAGGTAGTCGGTGAGGCCAGCGTTACGCAGCCCATAGACCACGAGGTACATGCCCAGCGAGAACACCACGACCTGCCAGGGCGCTTCCTTGAGCACCTTGCGGGTAGAAATCACATGCCCGCGCGCGGCGATCAGATAGAGGATCAGCGCACAGGCAGCAGCGATGGCGCTGATCGGAACACCCAGCGGCTCAATGGCGAAGAAGCCGACCAGCAACAGCGCCAGCACCCACCAGCCGGCCACAAACGTCGCCTTGTCGCGGATAGCGGCTTCGGGAGCCTTCAGTTGGTCGAGTTCATAGGTACGCGGCAGGTCCTTGCGGAAGAACCACAGCAGCATGCCCAGGGTGGCGGCGATGCTGACCAGGTTCACTGGCACCATGACCGAGGCGTACTCGCTGAAACCGATGCCGAAGTAGTCGGCAGAGACGATGTTCACCAGGTTGGACACCACCAGCGGCAAACTCGCGGTATCGGCGATGAAGCCCGCCGCCATGACGAATGCCAGCGTCGCCGCCGGGGAAAAACGCAGGGCCAGCAGCATGGCGATGACGATCGGGGTCAGAATCAGTGCCGCACCGTCGTTGGCGAACAACGCCGAAACGGCGGCGCCCAGCAGGATGATGAAGGCGAACAGCTTGCGGCTACTGCCCTTGCCCCAGCGCGCCACGTGTAATGCCGCCCACTCGAAGAAGCCCGCCTCATCCAGCAGCAGGCTGATGATGATGACGGCGATGAAGGTGGCGGTAGCGTTCCACACGATCTGCCAGACCACGGGGATATCGAACAGGCTCACGACGCCCGCCAGCAGCGCCACGACGGCCCCCAGTGCGGCGCTCCAGCCCACGCCCAGGCCTTTGGGCTGCCAGATGACGAGAACGATCGTCACCAGGAAAATCAGAAATGCGATCAGCATGGCTACAACTCAATCAGCGAAGGGAAGGATCAAGAACACGTCGCAGGGCTCTGCGACCGCTCGCCCATTTCGGCGAGGCGCAGCGCATCTGGGTTCAACCACTCCTGGTTCGCATCGACCACGCCCTTCAGCATCGCGTCCACCCACTGGGGCAGTTCGGGATGCAGTCGGTAGTACACCCACTGGCCTTTGCGGCGATCCATCAGGATTCCAGCCTCGCGCAACTGGGCCAAATGCCGGGAGATCTTCGGCTGGCTCAGTTCAAGCGCGTGGGTAAGTTCGCAGACACAGAGTTCGCCTTCGCGGGCGATCAGCAGGGTCATCCGGACCCGGGTGTCGTCAGCCAGGCATTTGAAAACGATGGGGGGAGTCAGGGCTTCCGGCATGTAGCCTCCTGGAGGCCGCCCACCGGGCGGCCGAAATATCTGGAAATCCGAATATATGAAAATTCAAATATATGGACAACCGGATATTTCTATCGCACCCATCGGGCTTCACCAGAGATAGCTCGCCTCCACGAACGTCAGCGAGTTCGTTCGCAGGTGCCCCAGGAATGAATCCTGCGGTCCCCGGAAGATGTCGAATCCGGTGCTGACGCGCCATGAATCGGTGATCGCGTACTTCAGCCGGCCCCGGAGCATCCAGTCATTACGGGGTTCGGTCCAGACGGTGAACAGGTCCAGGTCGGCCTTCGAATCGAACAGTGGCCTGGCGTAGCGCAGCGTCAGTCCGTACTGGTCCTGGTCCAGTTCGTTGCTGATCAAGGCCTGGGCCGCCTGCACCTGGGCCATCAGGGGATCGTTGGCGATGCTCGACACCGAGCGCAAATGCCGCCAGAAGCCTTGCAGGGAAACGGTCTCGCGATCTCCGATGTACCACTCGGCGCCGCCGATCGCCGAGGTGTAGGGCTGCCGGCGCGCTACCGCCGGATCAGACGACTGTTCGAAGTCCACCCAGGCAATTTCTCCCCGGTAAGCCATTTCGCCGCGAACGATCGTGAAGTCGCCGCCAACCATCCGCATGCGGGTTGCATGCTGGCCGAGGGTCACGCCGGCAGGCGTGGCACTGCGCACCGCGAAGGTGGGAAACAGGTCGTGACCATCGATCACGCTGATCGACCAGTCCGCGTCCGAACCCAATACGTCGTACTTCACCGCCACCGTTGGTCGCACATCCGGGTCCTGCTCGCGAAAGGTCACGCCAGGCGTTTTCTCCAGCGGCACCTCGTTGAAGCGGAAACGGTCGAGGACATGGACCTGCAGCTTTCCGGCACCGGCGGCGCAGTCCAGGTGCAGCCCCCAGTTGCCGGTGCGCTGATCCGTAGTCTCCGGGGTCAGACGCCTGTAGTTGCTGGGGGATACCTGATCGGTGGGGTTGATCCCGTCGGCCCGGCCCCACATCACCAGCTTCTTGCCCAGTGCAGGGGCGCACAGGGTTTCGCTGCTTTTCACATACAACTCGTTGACCCCGGCATCCTCCCGCCTGCCATCCAGCCGCTCAGGGGACGACAAGGCCCAGACCTCGCTGCTGAAGCTCAGGCTCTCGCTGGCTTGCCAGTCCAGTTTGAGCTTGGCGCGATTGGAGGAAATCGTGTGGCGGTCATCCAGCATTCTGTTCGATGACCAAACCCCTGCCGCAACTTCGCCGGTGACTTCAGGTACGTCGGCGAAGGCGCCCACCGAAAAAACCAGGGGGACGACGGCGCCAGCCCACCAGCCGGGGGAATAAGACCCGCTCATGTCCTCTCCTTAGCGCGAAGCCATGTTGTTCGCCGAGAAGAGGCTGTCGCTCAGCGCCTCACCCACCTTGAAGTTGGAGAAGGTGATGGTGGTGGTATGACCGCTCTGCAGGTTCTTGCCCTCGGTCTTCATCGGCTGCCACTTGCCATTGGTGGCATCCACCAGCTGGATATCGCTGAAGGAGAACTGCTTGTACGGCGCCCCGCTGACGTCGGCCGCTTCGACATAGGTGGTCGCGAAGTTGTCCTTGCGGATCCAGGTCAGGCGCTTCGCGTAGCCCGAGTTGGTGCGCACGCTGTCCTCGGCGGGCAACGACTCGATGACGTAGTGCTCGACGCCGTCACGGGTCTCCTGCCTGACCAGGGTGTGCTTCCAGTCGCTGACCTTGTGCCCCATTACGTCGCCGTAGCTGAAGTCGGTGCCGATGAAGCTGTCCTTCTTGTTCGAAGCCACCAGACGGCGCACTCGCTTCATTGCCGGCAGGTAGACCCACATCTCGTCGTCCTGGGCAGTCCGCTCGACCAGCAAGGTGGTGGTTCCACGAATATCCGCAGGCGCCTCGAAGCGCACCAGGCGCATGGTGTCCTGCCCGTTATCCTGCAGCTTCGAGGCCATGTTGGACTTGCGGGTCCGCTGGCTGCCGTCCTTGGTCTGCAGCACGAACTCGGCATCGGCCTTGGAGGTGCTGAAGCGGGTGACCGCCGCGTTGCGCTCCATGATCTCTTTCGCTTCCTGTTCTGCAGACCAGCCGACCTGCGAATACGTCAGAAAACCGATGGCCGCCAGGATGATCAGCAGCACGGCGCCACGGTCACCGGAGCGGCGCTGGAAGATGAAGCCGGGTTTGAAGGCCAGGATGGCGCTCGGGATCAGCGTCAGGGTTGCGAGAACGCTCGCCAGCATCGCCAGCACGATAAAGGTAGAAAGCCACATATGAACCTTGTAGTCGTAGGAGAACATGAGGACGGCATAACCCCCGGCCACGGCGGTGGCGACGAACAGGCAGGCCTTGCCGGCGGTTTTCATCGCCATTTCCACGGCCTCGGGCAACGCCTTGCCCTGGGCCGTGTATTCGCTGATGCGGTAGATGAGGTAGATCGCGTAGTCGGCGCCGATACCAACCGCCATGGCCGAAATCAGCGAGTTGGGGATGTTCAGCGGCACGCCGAAGTAGCCCATGACGCCGAACACCAGCGACAGCACCACCAGCAGCGGCGACAGCACCAGCAGGCCGGCGATCACCGAGCGGAACGCGATCACCGACACCGCGAAGATCACCCCGAGGATCTGGGCGATGTTGAGCAGCTTGCTGTGCACCATCACATCGGTGACCGCCAGGGTCTGCGCGACCTCACCGCCGAACGACACGGTGACATTGCCGGGGAAATGCTCTTTCGCGACCTGGCGAAGTTCGTTCACCAGGTGATCGATCTCGGCGTTGCTGTTGGTGCGCAACATGATCGCGATCTTTGCCCGCCGGTACTCGTAATCGACGTGGGCCGAGAAGTCCTCCGGATCCCCTGACATCGAGTAGAGGAACAGGTACTGGGCAATCAGCTCGCGGTCATCGGGAAGTGGCGTCACAGCTCCCGTGTCGCCCGACGCCGCTTCGTGCATGCGCTGGAGGAAGTCGTCGATGGACAGCGTCTTGCCCACGATCGGGCGCTTTGCCGCGTCCGCCTGCAGGTAGCGGATTGCATCCAGTACCCGAGGGTCCTTCACCCCGTCTGCTTCGCCGGTATCGACCATCACATAAAGCACGTTGGTCCCGCCGGTCTGGCTGTTCAGCAGGTTGTCATCACGCTGCAAGGGCAGCGAATCCGAGAAGAAGCTCTTGCTGGAGTTATCCACATGCACCAGCGGCCAGCCGGCGACCGCCACACCAATCAGCACCACGAAACCGCCGAGAATCCAGTGCCGGCTGCGAGGGGTCACCACCAGGTGAGCGATGCGTGCGCTGAGGCGATCCCAGATCCGAGGCTTGGTCTCGGTGTCGATCTGCGCCGCCGATGGTGGCTTGAGGCCGGCCCGCACTGCCGGAGTAAAGGTGAACTCCAGCAACACGGCCGCCAGGATGCCGATGCCGGTGAAGATGCCGAATGCCCGCACGGTTTCCAGTTCGAACACTACCAGCGAGAAGAACCCGAGGGCCGCCACACCGCCAGCGATCACCAGCACCGGGCCGACCGCCGCCAGCGACTGGATCGTCGCCAGCCGGTTGGCCACGACCGGGTCCATCTGCTGACCGTTCACCAGCTCGATGAAGCGTTCGTAGTAGCGCTTGAGCAACTGCACCGCGTGTCCCGCCGCCACGGCGAGGATCAGGATCGGCGTCGGCGAGTTGAAGATGTCCATCGGGACCTTCATCAACCCCATGATTCCCACGCCCCAGACTACCGACAGCAGCGCCGTCACCAGCGGCAGGATCAGTCCCTGGCGAGTCCGGAATGCTTCGTAGTGCAGCAGGCCAATGACCAGTACCGCGATCGGGAACAACCAGTTGATCCGGTCGGCGAAGACTTCAGCCTGGTGCAGGAACACTGGGTTGCCGCTCAGGGAAATCTCGATGCCCGGCGTGTTCTCCTGGCTCAGGATCTGGTGGACATCGGACAGCATCGCGCCGAAGCCGTTGGGATTCTCCTTGAGCTCCAGCATGATCGTCGCGGTGCGCCAGTCACTGGAGATCACCGTATCCCGATACACCGGGTTGGCGTTGATCGCCGCCTTCAGCTCTTCGATCTGCGCCGTGCTGGACGGCAACTGGTCACCCAACAGCGGTCTGGCCTCGAAACCGTCGGCGTTGCCGCGAATGCTCTTGGCCTGCCTCGATGACAGGCTGAGCAGCGTCTGCTTGGTGACCGACGGCGCCGCATAGAGCTTGTCGGTAATGCGCTTCACCGCCTCCAGCACCTGGGGCTGCAGGGCGTCGCCCTGGGTCGGGGTCAGACCGATCACCACCAGGTACTTCGAGCCGAAGATCTTCTCGATGGTGTTGGTCGCCTTGATGTACGGGTGGCTCTGCGGCACCACGGCAGCCGGGTTGATGATGACCTGCTGCTTGGCGGCGAAGAACGCAAAGAACGCCGACAGCGCCAGCACGATGGCGATAACCCACCGCCGATGGTCCACCACCCAGGTCACGTACCGCTCCAGGGGCAGCGAGCTCTTCAGCCCGCTCGTATGAACAGAATCTACCGCTGCGGTTTTCGATATTTGCGTCATGAGTCAGGCATCAGCACGTGAAGGAAGGGTTGGGGCAACATCGCTTTCGTTCTGGGGAGCGATTTGTGCTTTGAGGAGGTGTTTCTGGACCTTCGCCGAGGCGGTGTAGGGGAACGCATCCACGACGGTGCACCGGGTCGGGCACCAGCCCTCGAAGGCTTGCGCCAGCACCGCCTGCAGTTCGGCAACAACGGCGGCGGGCTCGGCATCGGGCGCCGCGACCCAGGCCAGAACGCTGCGACCGCTGCCCGGCTCGCAGATCACCAGCGCCGCATCCGCGACGCCCGACACCTGTCTGGCCCGGTGTTCGATCAAGGCGGAGCTGAGGGGAGCGCCACCGACCAGCAGCGAGTCGCTCAGCCGATCGCTGACATCGAGCCGTGCATCGGCCTGAAGGGTCGCGAAGTCGCCGGTCGCCAGCCAATCGTCCTGCTCGGCGCCGACGGCGACCCAGTGTCCCCGCACCATGAGTTCCCCAGCGCCCTCGGCCACGCATTCCGCATCGTCACCTCGCACTTCCAGCTCGATGCCGAATACCGGCTGGCCATGCCCCAGCGCAGTCGCGCTGCTATCGAACCGTTCAATGGTGGCCAGCGGCGAGGTCTCGGTCATGCCCCAGGCGTGACACACCTCGACGCCCAGTCGCTCCTGAATGAAATACGCCACCTCGAACGGCAGGCGGGTTCCTCCGACAACAGTCCGCCGCAACGTGCTGAAACGCTGCCCGGTCGCCTGCATGTAGCGAGCAAGCGCCAGCCAATGAGCCGACACCGCACCCAACACGGTGACCTGATGCTCTTCGATCCACTGGAACCATTGAGCCGGATCACGGGTTGGCGGAACCAGGATCAGCTCGGCGCCCACCATCGGGCACACGAACGGAGCGCCCCAGGCGCTGGCATGGAAGTTTTGCATCAGCGGCATGACCCGGTCGGCGCCGGTCAGTCCCATCGCGTCCGGCAATGCGCAAGCCCAGGTGTGCAGCAGCGTCGAGCGGTGCGTGTACTCGACGACCTTCGGCGTGCCGGTGGTGCCGGACGAGTAACAGACGTGGGAAAGGCTGTCCTCCGGAAACTGTGCCGCCACATAGCCCACCGCCCCCTCGGCGTTTCGATGGGTCATCGCGCGCACCGCAGATCCTGGCAGCAGCCCCTGAAACGCCTGTATCGCGCCGGCCGTAGCGACATCATGCAGCACCAGCTTCGGGCGAATCTGTTGAAGGAAGAGCCCCAGGTCTTCCGGGCGATGCTGTGGGTTCAGCAGGTGGGTGACCACGCCTTGGTCGAGTGCCCCGTAAAGCCAGGCCATCTGATCGAGCGAGCTCAGGCCAAAGCTGACGAGTGCATCGCCTGGCTGGAACCCGAGGGCATGGAGTTGCGCGGCGCAATCACGAGCGGTATCGGCCAGATCCGCGTAGGTCTGGCGTTGAACGGCGCCATCGAGAGCGATGGAAGTTACTTTCATTGCGGCGTGCACCCTTGCCGCATGCTTGAGCACATCATGGACATGGAGCGGGAGGGTTTTCACTCTCGCGGTCGGGTATTGCACGGGTTTAGCAGAGATAGTGTTCATGCGACCATGGTAGAAATCGCCGCGCTTTGCCCACAATGGAACCGATGTACCATGGCGTCCTGCCACGCCAACTGCTCGGTTCAGGCGAATTGCAGATAGGCCCGGGTCAGCTCGTGACGGGGCCTCTCGAAGACCTCCCGCGCCTTGCCGCACTCGATCAGCCGTCCCACGCCCTCGACCTTCCAGAACACCGCCACCTGATCGGCAACCCGGCGGGCCTGACTCAGGCTGTGGGTAACCAGGACAATGGTTCGCCGCTGCGACAGGCTTGAGATGAGCGCCTCGATGGTTTGCGTCGAGATAGGGTCGAGGGCACTGCAAGGCTCATCCATCAGCAGCACCTCCGGTCCGAGCACCAGCGCCCTGGCCAGGCACAAGCGCTGCTGCTGCCCACCAGACAGCGCCAGCGCCGGGCCGTCGAGGCGATCATGCACCTCATCCCATAAGCCCACTTCCTTGAGCGACGCCTCGATCCGCGTATCGATCTCGTCCCGCGCCTTGATTCCATGCTGCCGCAGCGCGAACTCAAGATTCTTGCGAATGGAGAAGGGAAACGGGTTGGGCCGCTGGAACAGCATCCCGACCTGGCGGCGCAACTGGGTCGGGTCCTTCAACAGCCGCTTGCCGTCCATCCAGCTGAAGCTGATCGAACCTGATACCGAGCACTCGGGAACCAGGTCGTTGAGGCGGTTCAGGCAGTGCAGCAAACTGGACTTGCCGCAGCCAGAGGGACCGATCAGCGCCGTGACCGAGTTTCGCGGTACCCGCAGGTTCACCCCCTCGACCACCACCCGCTTGCCGTAGCTCACCGACAGGTCCTGAATCTCGATATACCCTTCGGCCGCGGTATTCAGGTGCGTAACAGTGCCAGCGATGCTGGGCACGGCTCGCACCGAGGATTCGAGCGTTGCCGCCCCGGTCTTGTTGGTCATGGTCAATAACTCCCTGTCGTTGTGCCAGTCATGCGCCGCTGCATCCACCGGGTCAGGGCATGCACTGCGAAACTCAGCAGTGCCAGGAGCAGAAGAAGCGCGAGGGCCGATCCATAGGCGTTCGGCGTGCCGCCGGGTACGTTGGTGGCCAGATCGTAGATATGCACCGAGACACTGCGCCCCGAGTCGAGCAGGGACTCCGGCATCCGGTCCGAGTAACCGCTGGTGAACAGCAATACCGCCGTTTCGGCCAGGGCCCTGGTCAGCGCCAGCACGATCCCGGCGCAAATCCCCGGTAGCGCCACCGGCACCATCACCCGCAACAGCACGGCCTGCCGCGACAACCCCAGTGCCGCGCCACCCGCGCGATGAGCCGTGGCCGCCGCTTCCAGCGAAAACGCCAGCGAGCGGGCCAGGGTCGGAAGGATCATGCAGGCCAGGGTCAGGCCACCGGCCAGGATTGAGTAACCCAACCCCAACTGACGACAGAACAGGCTGAGACCGAAGAGCCCGAACACCACGGACGGTACGCCGGCCAGGATGTCCAGGCTGCAGCGCACAACCGTTGCAGGCCAGCCACCAGGTTTGAATCCTTCGGTCAGCATCACCGCCACCCCGAACGACAGTGGCAACGCGGCCGCCAGGCTGACCAACACGATGCCCAGCGTCGAAACCAGGATCGGCGCGATGCCGCCGCCACGGCCGGCATCGACCGGACTGGATGACATGAACTCCCAGCTCAGCACCTGTAGGCCGTTGCCGAACACCGTGAGCAACGGCCACAGGAGCATCGCGATCGCCCCGAGGGCCAGACCGTAGAGCAATGCCGTCCAGGCCAACTCCTTGAGTCGGGCCAAACTGATCGACCTCATACGCCCATCTCCCGCTGACGCCGGCCAACCCATTCGCCTGCCGCCACCAGCACGCTGACCAGCAACAGCATCAGCAAGCCAGCCACGAACAGAGAGGCCCGGTGATCGCCCATGGCGTAGGGCATCTCCAGCGCAATGTTGGCCGTCAGCGCCCGAACGGGCTCGAACAACGAAGTGGGGACCTGCACGATATTGCCGCAGACCATCAGGACCACCATGGTTTCCCCAATGGCCCTGGCCGCGCCGAGCACCATGGCGGAGAAAATGCCTTGCCTCGCCGCCGGCACGACAATTCGCAGCAGGGTCTGATTCTCGGAAACACCCAGTGCCGCAGCGCCCTGTACATAGGCGACCGGGACCGTCTGGAGGGCTGACTGGGTCAGGACGGTAATGGTCGGGATGATCATCAGGGCTACCACCAGGACACCGGCCAGCAGGCTGGCCCCTGGAGGACTCCACAGGTTGATGATCGGCACGATGGCACTCACGCCCCAGAGGCCGTAGACCACCGTCGGCACGGCCGCACTGAGCTCCACCAGATTGCGCATCAACCGCGCCAGCCCGCTGGGGGCCTTGAACGTGGTGACCAGCGATATCGCCAGGCTCAACGGCGTCGCCACCAGCAGCGCCCCGACCGTCAGGTAGAGGCTGGCCACGACCATCGGCGTCATATTGAAACTGGCATCCCTCGGCCACCAGCCTTCGTCGGTGAAGAACCGGGTGAAGCCTCCCTTGCTGATCAGCGGGAGCGCCTCACCCAGGAGAAACGCAACGATCAGGAACACGATCGCCGCCCCGAGCAAGGCCAGCATGGTCATTGCCGACCAGAACGCCCATCCGCGCAACGCCGACGGCGGCGGTGAGATCGACTCAATGATAGGTAGTGTCATGAAGCGGCCCTAGCCAGCAACGCCGGTCGTTATTTCACGACCGGGATGAAGTACATCCGCGTGACGAAGTCCTCGGCCTGCTTCGATTGCGCATAGGCCACGAAGTCCTGGACCTGCTCATTCAGCGGCGTCTTGTAGACCAGGTTCAGGTCACGGCTGATCGCATACTGCCCCGAGGCCACGGAAGCGGTCGAAGGCACCTGGTCACCCATGGGGATCAGGCGAATGGCCGCGCCTTGCCCGGCTTCGTACTCCGCAGAGCCGATGGAGACGTAGCCCACAGCGGCAGGCGATCCGGCGACGGTCTGAATCCCCTGCTGGTTGTCGCCGATGATGACGTGGGCCTTGATGTCCTTGTAGGGAATGCCGAAGAAGCTGCTGAAGATCTCCAGCGTGGAGCGGCCTTCGGCCTTGCTCACCACGGTGATCGGCGCGTCGTCGCCGCCTACTTCCTTCCAGTTGGTGATCTGGCCGGTGTAGATCCCGATGACCTGCTCCTTGCTCAGCCCGGCAACCGGGTTGCTCTTGTTGACGATCATGCCGATGCCGTCCTTGGCGATCAGTGCATGCTCAAGATCCTGCTCATCGGGCTTGAGGTCACGAGAGACCATGCCAAGCACGGCGGTACCGCTGCGCACATCCATGATGCCGCGTGCACTTCCGCCCGCCTGCACCTCGATGCGAACCCCCGGATGCTCCTGCTCATAGGCCTTGGCCAGCTCGCTGATCAGTGGTGCGATAGTGCTGGCACCGACGACGCTGACGCGCATCGACTTGGTGTCAGCCTTCGGTTCTGCTTCGCGGTTACAGCCAGACAGGCAGAGCAACGCCCCCAGCATCCACAGCGCAGGCACACCAACGTGCCGGGCTGCCCAGGTTCTTGTTTTCATCGTGTTCCCCAGCTTCTTCCATGAAACGCACCGAGTGACCAATGCGTCGTGATCTGACTCATGGTAGGGGGTAGCGGCCTGGGCTTTGAATAGAAGCTATGTACTATGGCCCGGCGCCAGCAGCCTCCCGACAATTGTCGCGGCAAGGGAATGCCCTTGAAGCCTAATGGGAGGACAAGAAATGCAAGAAGCATCCGTCGGCACTCAGCCAACTTCACACGCCCCGATCGACCTGCGCTCCGTCAGCCGCCGCGAAGTGCTCGGCACCGAGCACAACAAGAGCGACGGCTACTTCAACCTGCTGGCCTACATCGCCTCGAACGCGATCGCAGGCGAGATCATGGCGGTGGAAAACTACTCGGAAATGGTCCCGCTGATGCCGGACACCGAGAGCAAGATCGAGACCGTCAAGCAGGCCCACGAAGAGTCCAAGCACATCCAGATGCTGGCCAGCCTGGGCAAGCGCCACGACTACAACGTCATGCGCGAGATCGTCGAACCGCAGTGGTTCAACATCCGCCGGCACTTCAGCACCGCCGTGCAGAACAAGGACCTGGCGGCCTGCCTGGTGATCCAGGACCTGATGACCGAAACCATGGCCATCGTGCTGTACCGCACCCTGGTGCGTCAGGGCGACCCGGACACCGCAGCACTGGCCAACAAGATCCTCGACGACGAGCTGGAGCACCTGGAAATCGGCCTGGCGCGCATCCGCAGTCTGATCGTCCAGGATCCGGAAGGCGTCCACGAGAGCCTGAAATGGGCTCACCACCGCGTCATGCCTGAGCTGTTCAGCATGGTCAGCACCGGCTGCCACTTCCTCTGCGACCGCCTGAACATCGATTGCGCTTCCCTATCGCTGGGCGACCTGAAGACCGACATCGACGAAATCCGCATCGAGGCGCTGGATACCTACGTCGAGACCCTCGACAAGGCCGACTTCGACCCGGTGGTAACTGCCGCCCTGATCGAGTCGATGCAGACCTACGGCGGTACCCCGTCCTTGAACGCAGGGCTGGCCAACGCCTAAGCGTTGTTCCAGCCCGCCCATCAGTAACGGCGGAGCTTGTATGTCCGATAACACGACCTTAGCGCAGGGTGTTCGCGCCTTCTTCGAGTTCCTGCTCATGGATGGTGCCCTGCTCATTGGGCTTTTCCTGCTGGTCACCTGGTCCGTGGTGATGCTGCAGCAGAAGATGCCCTTTCAGGCGACCCAAGGCTCGCTGCTTGGCTCATCTGGCTGGCGTTCGGCCTTTGCTGCCAGCGTGGGCGGCGTGATTACCCCGTTCTGCTCGTGCTCAACCATTCCCGTGCTGAGCGGCATGCTCAGGGCGGGGGTGGGTTTCGTTCCGAGCTTCGCCTTTCTGGTGGCGTCCCCGGTGGTCAACGAAGGCGTCTTCATCCTGCTGTTCCTGACCGTCGGATTCATCCCCGGGGCGGTGTTCATCATCGCCGGCCTTGCCCTGACCTCGGCGGCCGGCGTGATCGCAGGCCGCCTTGGATTGGCCAAGCACGTCACCATCACCCCAGCGCCACAGAGCAGCGCAACCTTCCTGGGGCAGAAAGTCGCCGCCTGGCCGGGCTGGCAACCGGCAAGCCGCTTCGCCTGGCTGGCCGCCAAACAGGAACTGCGCACCGTTGCACCGTACCTGCTGGTCGGCCTGCTGATCGGCGGCCTGATCTACGGCGCCGTGCCCAAGGACATGCTCATGGGCCTCGTCGATCGCTTGCCGGCCGCCTGGCTCTATCTGGCTTGCGCACTGGTCGGCGTGCCGCTCTACATCTCGCCCATCGCAGCACTGCCCATCGGCTTCGCGTTGATCGAGAAGGGCTTCCCGGTCGGACCGCTGGTGACTTTCCTCGTGGCCGCGATCGGCACCAGCCCGCCCGAGGTGATGCTGCTGTTCAGGCTTTTCAGACTCCCATTGGTGATAGCCCACACCCTGACCGTCGTTCTCTGCGCCCTGGCGCTGGGCCTGGCCGTCGCTCTCGTGCTGTAACCACTCAATCAAGAGGGACAAGACATGTTCGGTTTCTTCAACAAGGCCTCGGACGCAGATATCGCCCAGGTCAAACGCGCGCTGGGCAACGAGGCCGTAGTGGTGCTCTCCGCCAGTTGCTGCATGCCCGGTACCAACGAAGTCGATGAACAGATCGAGAAAGCCGCGCAGGCGGCTCTGGCTGCTGCCAAGCTCGACTGGCCGGTGCTGACCGTCACCGTGACCACGGCACAAACCATCCTGCCGAAGATCACCTCCGAGCTGAATGCAGCCGAAGGCGCACTGGCCCAGCAGGTGTCCGAGCTGTTCATGGCCCACGGCCTGAGCGCATTCCCGATCGTCATCGTCGATCAGAAACTGCTGTCCTACGGCGGCGTACCCGACCAAGCGATGATCCAGGGCGCGTTGCCCACTACCACGGCGCCCAACGTGGCAAGCGGAGGAGCCCGATGAACACGCCTCTCCAGACCGCACGCCATGGAGGGCGTGTCTTCCTCACTGGCGGTACCGGTTTCCTGGGAGCCTTGATGGCCGCCCAGATGCTCAGCGATGGCTGGGCGGATCATCTGGTCCTGCCGTCCCGCCGTGAAGTGGAAACCGGCAGCATTCCCGAGGAGGTCCAGCGCGAGCTGTTCGCCCTGGGCAAAAACCCGGACGACGTTGCCGGACAGATCACCACGGTTCACTGGCAAGGCGCCGAAACCGCCACGGTCGAGCTGCTGGAAAACACCCTGCGCGCGGGCAAGGTGGACACCATCGTTCACTGCGCCGGGTGCCTGGACTACTTCGACAACGACGCCCTGCAGGCAATGAACGTCGATTTCACCGAAAGACTGACCATCGCGGCAAAGCGTGCCGGGGTGAGCTTCTTCATTTTTGTATCCACTGCCTACTCGGCGGGTTACTCCGGTGCACCAGTGCCCGAAACCGCTCTGAGCGAGCCGCCGAAAGACCCGACCAACTACACACTGACCAAGCGCGCTGCGGAGCGAGTGGTTGCCGAGTGTGGCATCCCGTTCCTGGTGGCCCGGCCGTCGATCGTCATCGGCAGCTCGGTGGACGGACGCTATAGCGGCAAGCGCTATGGTCTGTATCAGCAATGGATGGGCATCGAACGGCTGCTGTCGGACCGGCACCACGCCGAGCTGCACACCGTTGCCACTGACCAAGCGCTCAACCTGCTGCATCAGGACGTGTTCCAGGCCAGTATCGCCAGCATCTTCCGCTGGGTGCCGGCGGGGGAATATGTGAACCTGGTGGTGGACGACCAGACCAGCCCGTCCATGCGCGACCTGTGGCGAGTCTTCTGCGAGGTCACCCGCCCTAACACGGTGATCTTCTACGACAGCCTGCAGGACGTGGACCTCAAGGCCATCAACATCCGCCAGCGCGGCTACCTGACCTTCGCCCAGACCAACCTGGAGATCGGTGCTTACCCATGGGCGTTCGATCGCCAATGGCTGCGAACCTTGCGTGAGCATGGACTGCACTTCACCGAAACCACGATGGAAACGCTGAAGGTGTGCCAGGACCGGTTCGTTCGCTCCTCCCAACCCATTCAGCGCTACCTCGAACGCTTTGCTGCGGATCTGCCGGCACGTACCGAGTTCCGTCACCACCTGGACACCCTGGACCTCGCCGCCAATGAACATGCTTGATACCGCAGCCACAAGGCTGGAACCCTGGCAGCGGGAGCTGATGCACATTGCCTCCGTGGTAGGCGACGATCTCGACCGTGAGGCGAATGGCGCCGACTCACCGCGCACGCTCTGGTGGGGTGGCGCGTACTCCGACCTGCTCGCCATGTGCGCCGATGCCTTCCGTGGCGAACTGCTTATCGCAGACCACGAACCGCGCTCCCTGCGTAAAAGCACGGCGCTGGTCAGCAAGGCCCGGGCCGTTCGACTCATGGCGCTGCCGGACCTGTCCCGCGATGCCGGCGTGATCGAGACGCTGCTCCAAGGCGCGGTGCTACGCGACATCGACGGCTACCTCGCCCTGGAGGAAAAGCTGCGCTTCGGGATCGAGCGTTCGCCTGCCGTAGCGACAGGCTGGGCCAGCCGGATCGTCATGGACTTCACCCTGAACCGGGTCAGCGCCGAAGCCGAGCAGCAACTGCTGGCCGAGGCCTTCCGGGCACTCAGCCTGACCGGCTCCGTTATCTGCGGGGTACTGGTGAGCGACGAGCCATTGGCGTCCCTGCACAACGTCCGCTCCGCGCCGGCCGGTGCAGCGCTCAGGATTCCATCCGAGACCGCCGTCATTGCTGCCTTCGAACGCGCGGGTTTTCACGGGATAACCCTGCATTGGTCGGCGACGGCCCACGAAGCCATCGACAGGATCGGTGATGCGGAAGTCCGGATGTGCACGGTCCAGGCCTACAAGGGCAAGCAAGGGCCTTGCTGGGAGTTGGGTCAGGCCGTCATGTACCGGGGGCCGTGGAGCGAAGTCCGTGACGACGATGGCCACGTGTATCGGCGCGGGGAGCGGGTCGCGGTGTGTGCCAAGACCTACGACCTCATGATGCGGGCACCCTATGAAGGTTCGTTCCTCGGACTGCGCAGCGTGAACGAGCCGCCACTGGCCGAAGCGGTGCTGTTCGACTGCAATACGCCGGCATTGAGAGACCCGAAGGTGACCAAGGGGTTGGCACCGTTTGAAGGGGCTCAAGCGGCAGCTTGCTGCTCGGGTTCAACTGGATGCTGCTGACGCCCTGTCAGTAGCGATTGTCGCGAGGGGCCGTATGGGCCATATAATCCCCAACCGGCCTCTCATACGCACCCACCAAGCGCTGACGGGGTCACAATCAGCAGGGAGTGCGGACTATGGAACATGTCGAAAACACCTGGCAGGGGCTTGAGGACTTTCTCCAGACAGCCCCGGCTCGGGATCTGGACATCGACTGTACTGCCGTAGGTATCGCCTCCGTCAAAGGGCCCACGGTCCACTTCAAGGAAATCCTCTTTCTTGAAGGCGAGATCCACGAAGACCCTGAAACCCTGCAAAGCCACTGCGCTTCGCTTGTTGCACTCTGGGCTGCGGTCAAGGCCCCCTCCCTCATCGACCTCGGACAGTGCTCCTGCATCGGTCGCCGCCTGCTCCTTCAGGAGCCGACCCTGGGCAGACGCTTCGCCATTCACGCTACCGAGATAAACGACAGTACCCTGCTATTTGCAGTCATTAGCTCGACCAAGCGCTGGAAGGATGTCGAGACGGTCAAATGCCTGATAACGGAGTTGGTGGCGCTTGCCGATCATGTCAGTGACAAGAACGACTTGAGAGCCGAAGAGACCGAGGCCCAGCAGGACACCGGTCTGAACTGGTATCAGTTCACAAGTCGCGAAGTAGATATCCTGAAGCTGGTTGCCGCTGGGAACAGTAACAAGCAGATCGCCCGCGAACTGGGCTCAAGCCCTAACACTGTGCGGAACCAGATTCATGCGCTGTTCAGGAAGGCGGAGGTGACTAATAGGACTGAGTTGGCGTTGAGGGTTGCTGCGGCAACCTAATGTTGCGCGCCTCAGGACGGGGTCATGCGGGCCGTCACCCAAAAGCCTGGTGAGGCGTGCGACTTAACACGACCCTTTCGTCATCTGCGTCTCGCCTGAGTACATCAGGGCCTGTGATCTGAGATAACGAGAGCGGCCCGCACTTCGGAACCAGTTCGGCACCACGCAGAACGTGATGAAAACCGGATCACCACAGGATGCCCTAATGCGTCCTATTTTTCTCACTGTGCAATCGGTTTGCCACCATGTCGTCGCTTGCTTGCTTGCGCACTCCAAAAGCGTGCTATACCCAGATCAAGGATCGTGGTACTCAGCCGATAGAGGATGTATCAGGAGGGGCGTAGCTCGACCGCTCGTCAGCTACTTTGGGACGCCCCACTGGTTCTATTGACTAAAGGATACATGCGCCCATAATTTCGCGCCCGCGAACCCGTAATGCCCATGGATGGCGCAAGAGAGGTGACTCTTGATTTTTTCCGAACAAAAAGTAGCCCACATGGCGGCTTTCTTTTTGGCTCGCCGCGAGGGCCCAATGGCCCACATCAAGCTGATGAAGCTGCTCTATTTGGCTGATCGCTTGAGCATGGAACGTTATGACGCTCCTATGTCAGATGATGCCCAGTGCAACATGAAAAACGGTCCAGTTCTGTCTGCAACCTTCGACCTGATGAAAGGCACCCGCAGAAGTGAAGCATGGAGCTCGTTCATTTCCCCAATCGACGATAACGAAGTGACTCTGCAGAGAGACTTTGCATGGGATGAGCTTGATGAGTTGTCTCGGGCCGATTTGAAAATTCTCGACGAAGTGTTCGTCAAGTTCGGTCACATGAAGCGCTGGGACCTAGTGGAGTATGTCCATACTCTTCCTGAATGGGAGAACCCAGGCGACACCAGCAAGCCGATCGACACTGAAGTAACCTTCAAATCCTTTGGGCTCAACGAGATGCAAGCTCATGAAAAGGTGGGGATGCTTCGAAGCCGCAAGTTGCTTGGTTTGAAACTCGCTGAGATGAAGTAATGCCGCCAAGGACTGTCTTTCAGCAGGGAACGCTCTTCATCCTCACTGGCCCTACACACCACCTGCACGTCGTTATGAACGATCCGGTTCACTGCGGAGAGTTGAACGATATGAGCGTGCTGGTGGTGAATTTCTCAACTGTTCAGCCCGGAGCCTTTCATGATCCTGCATGCGTGCTCCAGGCAGGCTGCCATCCGTTCATCACTCGCGAGAGCTTTGTCGTCTATAGAGGGGCCACTGTGCTGAGAGTCCCGCGCCTGGAAGACCAGATTATCGCAGGGCATGTACGACCCGACTCGCCTGTCAGCCAGAACGTATACAACCAAGTCCGAGCTGGCTTCGATGTGTCAGACTTGGTTGCAGCTAAAATCTCTCGCTATCTACGCAGACACGGCATCTAGGTATCTGCGATCAGGTCCGGAAGGTGACTTGGCGGGATGGTTGCGTCTAGAAGCTAGTGTTTTGTGCCAACAAAGCCGCCTGTGATGGCGGCTTTTTGGTGTAAAGGCCTTACGAGGGTCAAGTTTTAACCAATCGTAGATTGGGCTTCTTTCTTGGTACGGTAACCGGTTGAGCTGCCAAGTCTCCGCTTATGGCAACGGGAGCCATACTGAACAGGATTGGAATCAGGTCATCGACCGCGACATCCAACTCTCTTGCAATTCCGCTCAAGGAGCGACCAGTATCTCTAGCGAGCCCCAAGACTTTTTGAAGCACCTGTGACGTTTCTCTTTGAGAACTCTCCGGCTCCTGAGTTCTGGCCCCCATCGTGGAAAGCTCGATACAGATACTTCTATAGATCCACTCCGAGAGGACGCTGGTTTTGTGAAGGCGGTAGGCCAACGCCATCGCCGAGACATTCCAGAGCTTTTTGGCGCGCACAATGTCCTTTACAGAGCGAATGTTCCAGCCGTGAGCGAGGATGCTTTGATAGGGCATGAGAAAGGCTGACGCGAAAGCATTCGCCTCGTTCTCCACCTCTTTACCCTTGTTGCTGCCATGTCTGTGCAGCACCAAGTGCCCGAGCTCATGGGCGGCATCAAACCGACTCGCCTCTGCAGACTTCTGGGTATTCAGGAAAACGAACGGCGTGGTGCCTTTTCTCCAACAAGAAAATGCGTTGACCTGATTGGTTTCTTCGGCCAAGGAAAAAACTCTGACGCCCTTCAGCTCAAGAAGGTGTACCAGATTTCTAATGGGTAGCTGACCTAAACCCCACTCAACACGTACCGCCTCTGCAGCGGCCTCGGGATCCATACCGGAACAGTCCGGAACCATAGGGCTCGGCAAGTTAAATCGCGAATCGATCCAATCGCTTAGCATGTACGCAATACCACCGGCGGCAAGAGCTGCATCACGCTGGCCAGCAGTCATTCGTGAAAAAGAACGGAAGCTCGCATTTTCTTCCGTTGGGGCCTCTACATCGCGACCACTAAAAAACGTAATCGGGAAGCCAAGGGCCTGGGCAATATTGCCCAAGCTCTCTTCTGTTGGGAGTTGATCCCCACTCTCGTACAAAGAAATCGTCTTGCTGCTGAGCAATGTTGCGTCCGCAAGCGATTTCTTGGTCCATCCACGGCGTTGACGAGCTAGCACCAAACGGGCCGGATTGAAATCGCTTATGTCGTTCATGTTCTCGGTGTCACAGGAATATCGATAGAGGGACTGGTGTCCGCCCCACCGAAATCTTCGGGGGCATTAAGGTTCAGGGGCGGCATGATAAAGCGCGGCTGCCATCCGTCAACCTTGCCGTTGTCGGCCATGTTCATCGGCCTAGAGAGCTCGTAATGCACAATTTGATTTTCCACATCGACGTAGAAAAGCAGCATCCAAAGGATCTGCTCAGCAGTCGTGTCCAGTGGGAGTCGTTGCCTATCGCTGAGTTCCACCGGGAACATGTCCAACTGGCGAACATTGTAGTGAACGCTGCGACTGGTCCGGTTGCCTCTCTTGTTACGTGTAAGCGGTATGGCATAGGGGTTGCCCGTATTCTCATCACCGCAACACAGCGTGATCGCATGCTTGTTATCTGGGGAAACAATCCGTGGCTGATTGCTAGGATCCGTGGGCTTCCAGCCTTTGGGAATGGTCAACGCACGAAGCGCCTCCGTGCCGTAGATCCAAGCCAATGTGCCCCTAGAGCCTTTCGGCTGCAGCGGGCCGGCATTCGAGGCTACGCGGTAGCACTGGAGAGCAATAGTGCGTAGCTCTTCAGCGGTAATGCCCAACAGACGCTCAATCGCTTGCTCAGGTGGCAAGCTCTCGACTTGATCCAGAAAATCCATGGCCATAGGGGGAACTCTCTTGTCGGGTTCCGATTTTTATACATCATTCGATGTAGAAAAAAAAGAAGCGCACTAAGAGTCACTTCGGACGCCTACTGGCGAGTTTGAGAGAAAAATGGGGCGGATAGAATCGCCAGCCCAACGCCGAATCAAGTGGCCTCCGCCTCCAATGACTCGCAAGTAGCTTGCGGTCGGCCATTGATCCGATCACTCCAGCCAGATGAGGAATCTGAAGCAAAAAGGGGCAGAAATCCTAATGTTTCCCAGCATGTAAACCAGCCGAGAGTCGGATCCAAGCTCGAACTCTTTCGAAATTCAGATTCTCCATCTTGCTAGCCCTGCGCTAGCCCGCCCCAAAAATAAAAAAGGCCTGCATCGCTGCAAGCCTTGATTTTACTGGTGCCGGAGACAGGAATCGAACCTGCGACCTTCGCGTTACGAGTGCGCTGCTCTACCGACTGAGCTACACCGGCGGTGGCAGCAACGCTACCACTGCCGCGCGGGTTACGCAATTCACTGTTTCCTAACGACTATTGAGCCGTGCCGGTACACCCCTTCGGCGCGAGATCTTCGCTGGCGTCGGTGCTGCACGCCCAGCCAGTGGCGGAGCGGGTCAGGGTGAGGACCTTGCCCAGCACCGGCGCCGGGGCGTCGAGCAGGGCGCAGGCGATGCTGCCGGTGCCGTTGGCCGCCGTGCCCGCGGCGGTGATGGTGCAGTGCGCCGTGCGTTCCTGCCCGCCAAGCTGGGTCGGGCCGGTGATGTCCTGGCCCTGGCTGAGACGCACTTCGAAGGCGGTCTTCAGCGCGCTGATCTCGGCCAGGCCAGCCGTGGCCTTGGTCCGCGCCTGGTGGTCGGTGTAGAACGGCATGGCAATGGTCATCAGCAGGCCGATGATGGCAATCACGATCATCAGTTCGATCAATGTAATACCGCGTTGCATCCTCATGGACGTATTCCCCATCTCAAATCCGTCAATCATTTCGCTCGGCCAAGCCGACAAGCGCGCCAGTAGGCCCGAACCGACATCTTTTGTCACCTCGCTGAACACGGCCGCCCGGCGTGGCTCGTCTACTCTAGTGCGGGCCGGGTAACGCTGCCGGCTGGAGCTGTAACGGAAATTGTGTTTGGCCAATTGCAACAAGGACGTGGCACTACATGAAAACCAGAACCTACAGCTGGCAGGGGGTCGACCGTAACGGCACCCGGGTCAGCGGCCGCAGCGACGGGCAGAGCCCGGCGCTGGTCAAGGCCATGCTGCGCAAACGCGGGATCCATACCACCCGCATCGGCCATTCACGACGGCTGGCCGCCTTGTATTGGTCACGGGAGATCAATGCCGCGCAATTGACCCAGCTCAGCCGCCATCTGGCCACGCTGTTCCAGGCCGGTATTCCCCTGCTGCACGGCCTCGATATCATCGCCGACGGCAGCCGTCACCCACGCATGATCAACCTGCTGGCCGCACTCAAGCGCGATATCGCCGCGGGCAATAGCCTGGCCGAGTCGCTGCGCAAGCATCCGCGCTATTTCGACACGCTTTACTGCAACCTGGTGGAGGTGGGCGAGACGTCCGGGCGCCTGGATACCCTGCTTGACCAACTGGCTACCTACCAGGAGAAACGCGCCGCCCTGCGCTCGCGCATGCGCAAGGCGATGCTGTATCCGTTGCTGGTGCTGATGGTCGGGCTGGGGGTGTCCAGCCTGCTGCTGTTGCAGGTGGTGCCCCAGTTCGAGGTGCTGTTCGCCGGCATGGGCGCGGAGCTGCCAGCCTTCACGCGGATGGTCATCGGTCTCGCCGGCTGGCTTTCCAGCCATCTGCTGGCGTTGAGCCTGGCGGTGGGGCTGACGGCCATTGGCGTGCGCCAGCTGTTTCGTCATCACCAGCGCTTTCATTTCCGGGTGCTGGGTATGGCCCACCGCCTACCGCTGGTGGGCACGCTGCTGCGGCATGCGGCCATGGCCCGCTTCGCCCGCACCCTGCACACCTGCTTCGCGGCCGGGATTCCGCTGATGGACGCCCTCGTGCCGGTGGCCAGGGCCAGCGGCAACGCATTGTATGAGCAGGCTATCGGCCGACTGCGCCATGATCTCGGCAATGGTCTGTCGCTGAGCACGGCGATGCGCGCCAGCCCATTGTTCCCCAACCTGTGCGTGCAGATGTGCAGTATCGGCGAGACATCCAGCACCCTCGACGATATGCTCGACCGCATTGCCAACCATCATGAACAGTCCATCGACCAGTTGATGGAAAGCCTGACCAGCCTGTTCGAGCCGGTGATCGTGCTGGTGCTCGGCCTGCTGGTCGGCAGCCTGGTGATTGCCATGTACCTGCCGATCTTCCAATTGGGCGATGTGATCTGAGATGAGCCTGTGGGACCTGTTCGTCAACCAGCCGTCGATCTACCTGGGCAGCGCCCTGCTGCTGGGGTTGATCGTCGGCAGTTTCCTCAATGTGCTGGTGCATCGCTTGCCGCTGATGATGGAGCGCCGCTGGCAGGCGGAAGCCCGTGATGCACTGGGGCTGGCGGAAGCTCCCGCAGGAGAGCGCTTCGACCTGCTGCTGCCCGCCTCCCATTGTCCGCATTGCCAGCATCGGATCCGCGCCTGGGAAAACATCCCGGTGCTGAGCTACCTGCTGCTGCGCGGTCGCTGTTCCGCCTGCAAGACCCGCATCAGCCCGCGCTACCCGCTGGTGGAACTGCTCAGCGCCGGGCTGACCCTGGTAGCCGCCTGGCATTTCGGGGTCAGCATCAGCGCGGCGGCCTTCATGCTGTTGAGCTGGGGGCTGCTGGCCCTGAGCCTGATCGATCTCGAGCACCAGTTACTGCACGACGCCCTGGTGTTGCCGCTGTTGTGGCTGGGCCTGATCGTCAATGCCTTCGGCCTGTTCGTGCCACTGGAGCAGGCGCTCTGGGGCGCAGTCGGGGGTTATCTGGTGCTGTGGTCGGTGTATTGGTTGTTTCGCCTGGTCACCGGCAAGGAAGGCATGGGCTATGGCGATTTCAAGTTGCTGGCAATGCTCGGTGCCTGGGGTGGCTGGCAGATCCTGCCGTTTATCCTGCTGTCCAGCTCGCTGCTGGGGGCGGTGGTCGGCCTGATCCTGCTGCGGGCGAAGGGCCGCGAAACCAGCACGCCAATTCCCTTCGGTCCCTATCTGGCACTGACGGGGTGGATCGCGCTGCTCTGGGGTGGTCAAATAACCACTTCCTATCTGCATTTCGCTGGATCCTGATGACAACACCCGCTTTCACCCCCTGGATTCTCGGCCTCACCGGAGGCATCGGCAGCGGCAAGAGCGCGGCCGCGCAACGTTTCGTCGAACTGGGCGTGCACCTGGTGGACGCCGACCAGGCCGCACGCTGGGTGGTCGAACCCGGTCGCCCGGCCCTGGCCAGCATCGTCGAGCGCTTCGGCCCGGGTATGCTGCTGGAAGACGGCCAACTCGATCGCGCCGCCCTGCGCCAGGTGATCTTCGCCGATCCCGAGCAGCGCCGCTGGGTCGAGGCCCTGCTCCACCCGTTGATCGGCCAGGAAATCTTCAGCTACCTGGCCAAGGCCGAATCGCCTTATGCGGTATTCGTTTCCCCCTTGATGATCGAGTCGGGACAATACAAACGCACCGACCGCCTGCTGGTGATAGACGCCCCGCAGGAGCTGCAGGTCCAGCGCACCCTGCTGCGCGACCAGACCAGCCCGGAACAGGTCCAGGCCATCCTCAAGGCCCAGGCCAACCGCGAGGAGCGCTTGCGCCACGCCGACGACATCCTGGTCAATGACCGCGATATCGCCTGGCTGCATTCGGAGGTCGACCGCCTGCACAACTTCTACCTGACTTTACGAGGAGGCCGCGAATGAGCCAGCCCGTCACCGTTGATTGCCCGACCTGCGGCGCCCCTGTCGAATGGAGCAGCGCCAGCACCTACCGGCCGTTCTGCTCCGATCGCTGCAAACTGATCGACCTCGGCGCCTGGGCCGCCGAAGAGCACAAGATTCCGGTAGCACCGGACGCCGAGGATGAGCTGTTCTCCGGCGAGCTGATGCCTCGCGAGCATCACTGAGGTTCGTCGTCCTTCCATGGGGCCTGCAGATAGCGGGTCCTGTTGAAGGTCTCCAGCCATTCCGGGCGGAACACCACCAGCGCACTGATCACCATGCCGTTGATAAAGGCTTCGGGGAACATGATCAGCCACAGGTAGCCGATAAAATCCTCCAGCCATTCCGGCATCGCGAAACGTCCGTCCAGCCATAGCACGCCAAGACTCGCCAGCAGGCACAGCAGTGCCGACAACGCGGCGGCGAAGAATCCCGAGCAGAAGATGTAGACGAACAGATTGCGCGGCTGCGCACGCTCGACCAGGATCGCGCAGCATTCGGTGACCAGCACCGGCACACCGATCAGCAGCACGCCGTTGACGCCCATGGCCGCAAGGTCCTGACGGCCGAGGGCAACCAGTCCCAACTGGGCGATAAAGGCGCCGAGTACCGCCAGCGGCCAGTCCAGCAGCAGCGTGACCGCGGTCAGGCCGATAAAGTGGTAGGAAACACCGGTATCGAAGTCCCTGCGCACCAGCCACAACGCGAACAGCGCGAACACCGTGCCGAACAGTAGATGCTGGCGCCGGCTGTCGGTGAACAGCTCGACCCAGCGCGTGCGCGCCACCGCCCACAGCAGCAGGGGCACGAAGGCCAGCCAGCCGAGGGTCAGGCTCAGGTCCGAAAGCAGTTGCGCGGCGATCACGGCAGGCAGCCCTTGTTCACGGGGAATCCTCGAAGTCTACACCCGCCTCGCCCTCCTGCCCTGCGCTGGCGCAGGCAAACCCGACCAGAATCAGCCACTTGCTCCGCGCAACCGGGCGATTGGGCGCTAAGCTTGTTCCCATGGACGACTCAGACTACCTGCGCCTGCTGACCCTTCAGGCCGAACAAGCCAATGCATTCCTGTCCAACGCGCGCAAATGGGAGCGCGAGCGTTGGGTCTGCCAGCGCCTGCTGCAAGGCTTGAACATTCCCTACCGTAGCGAGGACTTCACCCCCGCCGGGCAAGAGCCGCCGGATGTTTTGTTCCGCGATGCAGCGTTCGAGGTGTTTTTCGTCCTGGATGAAGGGCGGCGCTTGAACGATGAATGGCGCGAGGAGTTGCAGCGGCGGCGCAGTGCGTTTTCCCTGGCGCAACTGGTGCGCCGCGAAGCCCGGCCACGACGGATCGGCGCACCGGAGCTGTTGCAGCGCCTGGCGCCGACCTTGCGCAAGAAGGCGCACAACTACCGCGAACGCGGGCTGGACCTGGGCGAGCTGGATATCATCGCCTTCACCGCCCTGAAGCGGGAAACGCTGGACCTGAACAGCCACTTTCCGGCGCCGACCGAGTACCTGCGCCAGGGCTGGCGGTCGTTGTCGCTGGTGGGGCCGACCTTTGCCCGGGTGATCTTTGCCCATCCGGATGCGCCGGATTTCCTGAGGAGCAATCTGGGGCGCAGCATCGTTTTCGATGTGGGTATCAGTCTCTAGAACCCCATCTAACCCGCTCCCACAAAGTCCGCGTCGTGCTTTTGGGCGCTGTTCTCACAAAGCAGGATTGGCAGAAACCCATCAGCGGTGATACAAAGCGCAATCATTCCGCTCCCGAGCAGTTGCCGGCAGGTACGCCAGTGGCAAACGGCTACAGTGAACACTGTAGCTTTCCCACAGTCACAAGCGTCTACCTTGCCGAGGCCCACATGACCAGCCGCCTGACCCCCGAAGACCAGCGACGTGTCGATCAGTACCTGCAAGCCCCCCATCATCAAGTCGAGCGCAAGCCTTTCCGGCCGTGGCTGCTCCTTGCCCTGGTGGTTGGCGTGACCATAGGTCTGGGTGTGTTGAGCCGCCTCCTGAGTCTGTTGGTGCTATGAGCTGCCTCGCGCTCGCCCACGCCGCCCGCCCCTTGCGGCCGGATACTCAGGCCCCGAATTCGAATTCCGTAAACCTTATGAGATATCTCCATGACTCACCGCATCGTGATTGTCGGCGGCGGCGCCGGCGGCCTGGAACTGGCGACCCGCCTGGGCAAGACCCTGGGTAAGAAAGGCAGCGCCGAGATCACCCTGGTCGACGCCAACCTGACCCATATCTGGAAACCCTTGCTGCACGAAGTGGCCGCCGGCTCGCTGAACTCCTCGGAAGACGAACTGAACTACGTGGCCCAGGCCAAGTGGAATCACTTCCAGTTCCAGCTCGGCCGCATGAGCGGCCTGGACCGCGCCACCCAGCAGATCCAGCTGGCCGCCACCCTCGACGAGGACGGCCGCGAGCTGCTGCCTGCGCGTACCCTGGCCTATGACACCCTGGTGATCGCCGTCGGCAGCAACACCAACGACTTCGGCACCCTGGGCGCGGCGCAGCATTGCCTGTTCCTCGATACCCGCAAGCAGGCCGAGCGCTTCCACCAGCAACTGCTCAACCACTACCTGCGCGCCCATGCCGGCGACCAGGCTAAGGAAAAGATCAGCGTCGCCATCGTCGGCGCCGGTGCCACCGGGGTCGAACTGGCCGCCGAGCTGCACCACGCTGCCCATGAACTGGCGGCCTATGGCCTGGACCGGATCAAGCCGGAAGACATGCACATCACCCTCATCGAGGCCGGCCCGCGGGTTCTGCCAGCGCTGCCGGAACGCATCAGCGTGCCGGTGCACAAGACCCTGGAGAAACTCGGGGTGAAGGTCATGACCAACGCCGCAGTCAGCGAAGTCACTGCCGACAGCCTGAAGACCAGCAGTGGCGATGTGATCGAGGCGAGCCTTAAAGTCTGGGCCGCCGGGATCCGCGCGCCAGCCTTCCTCAAGGACATCGACGGCCTGGAAACCAACCGGATCAACCAGTTGGTAGTGCGTCCTACGCTGCAAACCACCCTGGACGACAATATCTTCGCCTTCGGTGATTGCGCCGCCTGTCCGCAGCCGGGCAGCGACCGCAATGTGCCGCCACGGGCCCAGGCCGCACACCAGCAGGCCTCGCTGCTGGCGAAAAGCCTGAAGGCCCGCCTGGAAGGCAAACCGCTGGGCACCTACGCCTACCGCGACTATGGCTCGCTGGTATCGCTGTCGCGCTTCTCGGCGGTCGGCAACCTGATGGGCAACCTGACCGGCAGCGTCATGCTGGAAGGCTGGCTGGCGCGGATGTTCTACGTGTCGCTGTACCGCATGCACCAGATGGCGCTGTATGGCACCTTCCGTACCCTGATGCTGATGATCGGCAGCCGGATCGGGCGTGGGACCGAGCCGCGGTTGAAGCTGCACTGATGGTGGCGGGTCAGCCAGCCTTGGGTTGACTGACCGGGCCTCATCGCTGGCAAGCCAGCTCCCACAGGTGTCGCGTGCGCCACGAACCTGTGGGAGCTGGCTTGCCAGCGATGAGGCCGGAAGGGACAAAGAAAAGACCGGGCCCATCAGGGCCCGGTTTTTTTCGCTCAGTGATGCGCGCTGTGGGCATCGCCTCCCTTGCCATCCAGGGAGATCCGCACGTTCTGCATCATGCCCTGGTCCTCGTGATCGAGGATGTGGCAATGCAGGACGAACTCACCGATATAGCGCTGGTAACGGGTCTTCACGTAGACGGTGTAGTACTTGCCGTCGGCGTTCATCGGTTTGACGAACAGCGTGTCCTTCCACTCGCCCTTGAGGCCCGCATACTGGCTATCACCGTCGGTGTCCTTCGCCCCCGGCTCACTGAGGTCGGTGACGCCGTCCGGGGCGATGATCTTCTCGATCTGGAACGGGTTGACGTGGATGTGGAACGGATGCCCCGCCAGCGCCGATTGCAGCACCCAGCGCTGGGAATCACCGAGCTTCAACTCACGCGGGATCTGCGCCGGATCGTAGGGCTCGGCGTCGTCTGCTGTAGTACCAATGGCAAACTTGGTGTTTGCGCCCTCGCCGGTGATGTTGAACACCAGGTGTTGCTCTTCGCTGACCAGCTCCTGGTCGTCGATCGCGCGGTGCGGCACGAACTTGCTCAGCGAGAGGTCCTTCTGCAGATCGGCGACCACCTGGTCGCGCACCTCGCCCTGGGGCATGTTGACCTTGGCAGCAGCGACCAGCGTGTCGCGAATGTAGTCCTTGTTGCTGTTGTTATCGCCCTGCACGTCGACGAAGCCAAGCAACTGATGCTCGCTTTGCTCCTGGGTCACTTCGGCCGTGGCCGGACCGGCACGGTCGATCACGCAGTAATCGCCCTTCTCCGGGAAGGCTATCAACAGGTCGTTGCGGTAGCCCGGCTGCAGGGTGAGCTGCTGCTTCTGCTGGGCCTTGGCGAAGGTCAGGCCGTCGGCGGCGATCACCTGGTACGGCACGGCTTCACCCGTGCAATTCTGCGCGATGAACGCCGGCGCATCGGCCGCCGAGACGCCCGCCTGGCTCTGCTTGATGGCACTGTCCTTGAGCTTGACGAACTGCAGGTTCACCGTGTCCCGCACCCCGGCATGCACCAGGCGCCAGCGCTGGACGTCACGGGTATTGGCCGCGAAGCGCGGCTGCACCAGGCCGTTGACGCTGGTAAAACGACCGGAGGCTTCCCAGGTCCCGAATCCGAATTGATCGTAGGACTCGACCACGCCGATTTCCCCCTCGGCACAGCTCCAGTCGACTTCCATGACCGGCTTGCCGTCCTTCATCACCGGCTGGCCGTCTTTCATCTTCTGCTTCTTCTTGATCGGCCCCTTGCCGTTGTCGCCGACACAGGCATAGGGGATCTGCTGCAGCACCAGCAGGCGTTCGACGAAGTCCTGGCCCTTGATCGGCTTGAGCAGGGTATCGATATCACCGTTGGAGTCCTTGGTCGGCAAGCGGTCGCCACGAATGACCAGGGCACCGGCCATGCCGCTGCCCACTTGCAAGGCCGTCGAGCCGTGCAGGTGCGGGTGATACCAGAAGGTGCCGGCCGGGTGGTCGGACGGAATGTTGTATTCGTACTGGAATTTCTGCTGCGGATTGATTTTCAGCAGGACGTTGTCGCTATTGCCCGTCGGGCTGACCCACAGTCCATGGGAATGCAGGTTGGTGCCGTTGAAGCAATGCGGCGTATTCATCGGCACTTTCGCACCGGGAAGGCAGCTCGGGTCCGCAGGCAGGCGGTTGTCCAGGTTAATGCGAATGGTGTCGCCCGGCGTGACGTCGATGGTCGGCGCCACGAACGGCGCCTTGGGATCCACACCGGTGCCGTGATAACTACGCAGGTAAACGGGCACGTCGCGCTTGGTGCCTGGATCGCGAATGGTGTTGTGGGTGTATTCGATCGTCAGGTCCAGCAGCCGCTCATGACCCGCGTGCGGGTTGAGCACTGCGCTGGCTGGAGCCTTCGCCTTCATCAGCAGGGTGCCGCGCGCTTCCTCAAGGGTCGGCGCGACCTGCTGGATCGAAGGCGGGTTGCTGAAACCCAGGGGCTGCTGATCGGCCTGGGCCGCCGTGGCGGCACACATCAGTGCCAGCGCGCTCAGGCCGAATGGCCGGGCGTGCCTGTTTGGGTGAAGTCCTGTCATGCCGGGTGCTCCTGCAGCGTTTCGTCGAGAAAAGACAAACGGGCATGGACCAGGCTCCCCCGCCTGCCACGACCGCCGTAGGCGCAGGGGAAAACGCGAACCTGGGTTCGAGCCGAGAAATAATGGCTTGGTGCTATCCCTGCGCCGCCAACCCTAGTGAAAACGGGGGCAGAAGCGCAACAGGAAAAGATCTCGGCGCAAACGAAAAAGGGCACCCTTGCGGGTGCCCTTTTTCTGAATATGGTCGGGGTAAGGGGATTCGAACTCCTGACATCCTGCTCCCAAAGCAGGCGCGCTACCGGACTGCGCTATACCCCGGTAAAAAAAAGGCACCGGTTAAGGCGCCTTTTTTACGACTGGGCGCTAATGGCGTTCCAGTCTTTTAAGATTCGATTCCAGCGAACCGGATTCGAAAATGGTGGGTCGTGTAGGATTCGAACCTACGACCAATTGGTTAAAAGCCAACTGCTCTACCAACTGAGCTAACGACCCAAAAATGGTCGGGGTAAGGGGATTCGAACTCCTGACATCCTGCTCCCAAAGCAGGCGCGCTACCGGACTGCGCTATACCCCGGCTTGAAATTTGGCTCCGCGACCTGGACTCGAACCAGGGACCCAATGATTAACAGTCATTTGCTCTACCGACTGAGCTATCGCGGAACTATCAATTTCAATACATCTACTGCAATTTCGAACGCTGTATCACTACCGCTTCGAACCCTTCGACCTTGTGCATCGCTGCGTTCATGTCTCTGAGGCGCGTCATTCTACAACCTTCAAAACCTTTGTCAACCCCCAATTTGCATTCAACTTACTGATTTGCAACTTGTTTTCAGATTTCCAAAACTGCTGGAAAACCGGGATGACTTACAGCGGGGCGCACTTTACAAGCACTCGAAAGAAAATGCAAAGAAAAAAGGCCCCGAATTTCGAGGCCTTTCTCCAACCCCCGGAAAATCAGGCGAAAACGATCTCCTCGCCGTCCACTTTCGCCGTGATCGAAGCCCCCGGCAGGAAGCTGCCCGCCAGGATCAGCTGGGCCAGCGGGTTCTCGATCCAGCGCTGGATCGCCCGTTTCAGCGGCCGTGCACCGTAGACCGGGTCGTAACCGACGGCGATCAGCTTGTCCAACGCCTCGGGGCTCAGCTCCAGGCTCAGCTCGCGCTCGGCCAGGCGGCTGCGCAGGCGGCCGAGCTGGATCTGCGTGATACCGGCGATCTGGTCACGGCCCAGGGGCTCGAACACCACCACTTCGTCGATCCGGTTGATGAACTCCGGCCGGAAGTGCGAACCCACCGCGTCCATGACCGCAGCCCGCTGCGCCTCACGGTCGCCAACCAGGTCCTGGATCTGCGCCGAACCGAGGTTCGAGGTCATGACGATCACGGTATTGCGGAAGTCCACCGTGCGTCCGTGACTGTCGGTCAGACGGCCATCCTCCAGAACCTGGAGCAGCACGTTGAACACATCCGGGTGGGCCTTCTCCACTTCGTCCAGCAGCACCACCGAGTACGGTTTGCGCCGCACGGCTTCGGTCAGGTAGCCGCCTTCTTCATAACCGACGTAGCCTGGCGGTGCACCAATCAGGCGAGCCACGGAATGTTTCTCCATGAACTCGGACATGTCGATGCGCACCATGGCCTCCTCGGTATCGAAGAGGAACTCGGCCAGGGCCTTGCACAGCTCGGTCTTGCCGACGCCGGTCGGGCCGAGGAAGAGGAACGAGCCGCTTGGACGGTTCGGGTCGGACAGCCCGGCGCGCGAGCGCCGTACCGCGTTGGCCACCGCCACCACGGCTTCGTCCTGGCCGATCACCCGCTCATGCAGCAGGCTTTCCATCTTCAGCAGTTTTTCCCGCTCGCCTTCGAGCATCTTCGACACCGGGATGCCGGTCCACTTGGAGACCACCTCGGCGATTTCTTCCTCGGTGACCTTGTTACGCAGCAACTGGTTCTCCGCCTTGCCGTGCTGGTCGACCATCTGCAGGCTGCGCTCCAGGTCCGGGATCACCCCGTACTGCAGCTCGGCCATGCGGCTCAGGTCGCCTTTGCGCCGGGCCGTTTCCAGCTCCTGGCGGGATTGCTCGATCTTCTGCTGGATCTGCGCCGAGCCCTGCACTTCGGCCTTCTCGGAGGTCCAGACCTCTTCCAGGTCGGCGTACTCACGCTCCAGACGGGCGATTTCCTCGGTCAGCTTCTCCAGGCGCTTGATCGCAGCCTCGTCGTCTTCCTTCTTCAGGGCCTGGGATTCGACCTTGAGCTGGATCAGACGGCGTTCCAGGCGGTCCAGCACTTCCGGCTTGGAGTCGATTTCCATGCGGATGCGGCTGGCCGCTTCGTCGATCAGGTCGATGGCCTTGTCCGGCAACTGACGATCGGTGATGTAGCGGTGGCTGAGCTTGGCCGCCGCGATGATCGCACCGTCGGTGATCGCCACCTTGTGGTGCACTTCGTAGCGCTCTTTCAGGCCGCGGAGGATGGCGATGGTGTCTTCCTCGCTCGGCTCTTCCACCAGCACCTTCTGGAAACGCCGCTCCAAAGCCGCGTCCTTCTCGATGTACTGGCGGTACTCGTTCAGCGTGGTGGCACCGACGCAATGCAACTCGCCACGGGCCAGGGCCGGCTTGAGCATGTTGCCCGCATCCATGGAGCCCTCGCCCTTGCCCGCGCCGACCATGGTGTGCAGTTCGTCGATGAACAGGATGATCTGGCCTTCCTGCTTGGACAGTTCATTGAGCAGCGCTTTCAGGCGCTCCTCGAACTCGCCACGGAACTTGGCGCCAGCGATCAGCGCGCCCATGTCCAGGGACAGCAGGCGCTTGCCTTTCAGGCCATCCGGCACCTCGCCATTGATGATGCGCTGGGCCAGGCCCTCGGCGATGGCGGTTTTACCGACGCCGGGCTCACCGATCAGCACCGGGTTGTTCTTGGTGCGGCGCTGCAGGACCTGGATGGTCCGGCGGATTTCATCGTCACGGCCGATCACCGGATCGAGCTTGCCGTCTTCGGCGCGCTTGGTCAGGTCGACGGTGTATTTGTCGAGGGCCTGACGGGATTCCTCGGCGTTCGGGTCATTTACCGCTTCGCCGCCGCGCAGGTTGCTGATGGCATTTTCCAGGGCTTTCTTGGTCACGCCCTGGCCCAGCAGCAACTTGCCGAGCTTGCTGTTCTCGTCCATGGCGGCGAGCAGCACCAGCTCGCTGGAAATGAACTGGTCGCCCTTCTGCTGGGCCAGGCGGTCGGCCTGGTTGAGCAGGCGCGCCAGGTCCTGGGACATGTTCACGTCGCCGGTGGGGTTCTGGATTTTCGGCAGTTGGTCGAGCTCTTTGCTCAACGCGCTGCGCAGGCCATTGACGTCGAAGCCGACCTGCATCAGCAGCGGCTTGATCGAGCCGCCCTGCTGGTCGATCAGGGCCTGCAACAGGTGCACGGGCTCGATGGCCGGATGGTCCATGCCAACGGCCAGGGATTGGGAGTCGGATAACGCCAGCTGCAACTTGCTGGTCAAACGGTCTATACGCATAAGTTACCTTCCTATAAAGGGCAGGCCGGAGCGATGGACACACCTGATGAAGAAAAGCCTGCCTGAGATACCCATCTAGATAGGGATCATTCTGGAAGATTCAAGCGTAGACGGCTTGATACAGGTCAGCGGGCGTCGAGCCAGACGAGGGAGGCAAAGCGGCCGGTGGTGGAGGCACGGCGGTAGGAGAAGAAGCGCGGGTCGGTGACGGTGCAGTAACCACCGCCGTAGACGGCTGTGACACCGCGGGCAGCGAGGCGGATGCGCGCCAGCTTATAGATGTCGGCCATGAACTTGCCCGGCTGTGCGCCTGGGACAAAGGCCTCATCGGCTTGCGGATGGATCGAGATAAAGGCTTCGCGCACTTCGGCGCCGACTTCAAAAGCTTGCGGGCCGATGGCCGGACCAAGCCAGACGAGAATCTCGGCAGGATCGCTATCGAGGGTGTCCAGGGTGGCTTCCAGCACGCCACCCGCCAGACCGCGCCAGCCGGCGTGGGCGGCGGCTACGCGAGTACCGGCACGATCACAGAACAGAGCGGGCAGGCAGTCGGCAGTCATCACCGTACAGGCGATGCCAGGGGTATCGGTCCAGCTGGCGTCGGCTTCGTCGATTACCTGCGGGTTGGCGTAGGCCACCGCCAGGCCATGGACCTGCTTGAGCCATGCCGCGTCAGCGCGGCACCCGTCGGTGAGGCGCTTGCGATTCTCGGCCACCGCAGCCGGCGCATCGCCGACATGGTCACCGAGATTGAAGGTGTCATAGGGAGGCAGACTGACCCCGCCCGCCCGCGTCGTGACGCAGGCACGGACCCCGGCTGGCGCAGGCCAGTCCGGAATCAGCAGGCTGGGGGTCAGGTCGCTCATCCGATGAAGGCCTCGCGGTCCTGCTTGAGCAGCGACAACAGCCAGACGAAATCATCCGGCAGCGGCGATTCCCACTTCATGCGCTTGCCCGTCTCCGGATGTTCCAGCTCCAGGAAGCGCGCGTGCAGGGCCTGGCGCGGGAAGGTCTTGACCGCCTCGACCATGGTCGGGCTGGCAGCCGGTGGAATACGGAAACGACCGCCATACACCGGATCGCCGACCAACGGGAAGTTGACGTGGGCCATGTGCACGCGAATCTGGTGGGTGCGCCCGGTTTCCAGCTTGACCCGCACGTGGGTGTGGGAACGGAAGCGCTCCAGCACGCGATAGTGGCTGACCGCCGGCTTGCCGCCTTCGGTCACCGCCATGCGCTGGCGCTGGCCGCCATGACGGCCGATCGGGGCGTTGATCTTGCCACCCGCCGTGACCACGCCAACCACGATGCATTCATAGATGCGGCTGACGCTGCGGCTTTGCAGCTGGGTGACCAGGCTGGTCTGCGCCTCCAGCGTCTTGGCCACCACCATCAGACCGGTGGTGTCCTTGTCGAGGCGGTGCACGATACCCGCGCGCGGCACATTGATGATGCCGGGCACATGGTGCAGCAGGGCATTGAGCAAGGTGCCGTCGGCATGACCGGCAGCCGGGTGGACCACCAGGCCCGCAGGCTTGTTGATCACCAGGATCTGCTCGTCTTCGTAGACGATATCCAGCTCGATATCCTGGGCTACCCACTCGCCCTGGGCTTCCTGTTCGGCTTCCAGCGCCAGCACGGAGCCGCCGTGAACGATGTCACGGGGCCGCATGACGTTGCCGTCGACGGTCAGGAGGCCGTCCTTGATCCAGGCGGAAAGGCGCGAGCGCGAGTGCTCGGCGAACAATTGGGCGGCGACCTGGTCGAGGCGTTGCCCGCCCATTTCGGACGGCACCTCTGCGCTAAGTTGAATGATCTCGGACATGCTCTGACAAGGCGACGGCACAGCCTTTGGTTTCGGCTGCGCGCTTGTGGTTAAATACGGCGTCTTTTGCCCCGGGTGCTCCGCGGGGTGCTCATCATAACAGGACGGCCGTGCCCAAGACAGCGGCCGTCATAGGGACGCAAGCCGCCATGCAAGTGAAACACCTGCTGCTGATCGCCATCCTCGGACTCACCGCTGCTTGTTCTTCGAAGGAAGTCGTCGACGAAAACCTGAGCGAAGCCGAGCTGTACCAGCAGGCGCAGGCCGACCTGGACAACCACAGCTACACCAGCGCCACTTCCAAGCTGAAGGCCCTGGAATCCCGCTATCCGTTCGGTCGCTATGCCGACCAGGCGCAGCTGGAGCTGATCTACGCGAACTACAAGAACGCCGAGCCGGAGGCCGCCAAGTCCGCCGCCGAGCGTTTCATTCGCCTGCACCCGCAGCACCCGAACGTCGACTACGCCTACTACCTGAAGGGCCTGACCTCCTTCGACCAGGACCGCGGCCTGCTGGCGCGCTTCCTGCCGCTGGACATGACCAAGCGTGACCCGGGCGCCGCCCGCGACTCCTACAACGAGTTCGCCCAGCTGACCAGCCGCTTCCCGAACAGCCGCTACGCGCCGGACGCCAAGCAGCGCATGATCTACCTGCGCAACCTGCTGGCCTCCTACGAGATCCACGTTGCCGACTACTACCTGACCCGTCAGGCCTATGTCGCCGCTGCCAACCGTGGCCGCTACGTGGTGGAGAACTTCCAGGAAACCCCATCGGTCGGCGACGGCCTGGCGGTGATGACCGAGGCCTACCAGCGCCTGCACCTGGACGACCTGGCTGCCACCAGCCTGGAAACCCTGAAGCTGAACTACCCTGACCATCCGAGCCTGGTCGACGGCCAGTTCGTTCCGCGTCAGGAAGAAGCCGACAACCGTTCCTGGCTGTCCAAGGCCACCCTGGGCCTGATCAACACTGCCACGCCGCTGCCGCCGGGCGAGACCCGCGCCAACCAGGACGTGATCAAGCAGTACGAAGACGCCAAGGAAGCGATTCCGGAAGACCTGCTGCCAAAAGACGGCGATGCCGTCCAGGAAGAGAATCACGAGGCAGAAGGCAACAACAGCGACCGCTCCTGGTTCAGCTACATGACCTTCGGCGTGTTTGACTGATCGCAAAGAAATACAAAAAGGGAAGCTTGGGCTTCCCTTTTTTATTGGCCGCGACCAACGGCTCTTCTACACTGCGGCATCTTCACTGAATAAGCTGGACACCATGGTTCGCCTACTTTTCTGGATCGCCGTGATCGCTGCCGCCTTCTGGCTGTGGCGCAAGTTCAAGGCCACCAACAACGCCTCCTCCTCGACCCCGCCTCAGGAAACCACCCTGAAGATGGTGCGTTGCGCCCATTGCGGCGTACACCTGCCGAATGACCGCGCCCTGCACCGCGGCAACGAGTGGTATTGCAGCACCGCTCACCTTGAACAAGGCCCCAGCGACAAGCGCTGAGGCCCTTCGGCTCAGATCACCTGCAAGCGTCCGGCCGGCGCGTAAGGCGCCGGGTCGATGATCGGCTCGTGCCCGCCGATCAGGTCGCTGAACAGTTGGCAGGAAGCAGGCGCCAGCACCAGGCCATTGCGGTAATGCCCGCAGTTCAGCCACAGCCCGTCGCAACCTGGAACCCGACCGATATAGGGCACGCCCTCAGGCGACCCCGGCCGCAACCCGGCCCAGTGCCCGACCAGCTCGGCATCGGCCAGCGCCGGTACCAGGTCGATGGCGGAAGCGCGCAGGCTTTCCAGTGCTTCGTCAGTCGGAGTCTTGTCGTAGCCGGCGTGTTCCAGGGTGCTTCCCACCAGGATATGACCATCGCGACGCGGAATCGCATAGCGTCCCTTGGCCAGGACCATGCTCGGCAGGAAATCCTCGGCGCACTTGAACAGGATCATCTGCCCCTTCACCGGCTCCACCGGTAGTTCGAAGCCCAGCGGGCGCAGCAGATCGCCGCTCCAGGCGCCAGCGGTCAGCACCACTTCATCAGCGGTGATGGCGCCTTCGGCCGTTTCCACACCCGCGATACGCTCGCCTTCGCGGATAAAGCCGGTGATCGCGCAATGCTCGTTCAGGGTGACGTTCGGCAGCGCCTGCAACGCCGCCTTGAGCGACTTGAGCAGTCGCGGATTGCGCACGTTGGCCACGCCAGCCATGTACACCGCACTCTCGAAGCCCGGGCCCAGCACCGGCACCGCGGCGTAGGCCTCGGAGACCGCGACCTTGCTCAACGGGCGCCCTTCCCTTGCGGCCCAGGCCAGCGCCTCGGCTTCATCGTCCAGATCCAGCCAGTACAGGCCGGTTACATGCACCTGCGGATCGATGCCGGTACTGGCATGCAGACGCTCGCCGAGCTGTGGATAAAAGTCCTGGGACCAGTGCGCCAGCGCAGTGACCGCCGGGCTGTAGCGCCATGGGTAAAGCGGCGAGACGATGCCACCGCCGGCCCAGGAGGATTCGCCGCCCAGTTCGCCCTTGTCGCAGACGATCACCCGATCGACCTGCGCGGCCAGATTGAACGCCGTCAGCAGGCCAATCACACCGCCACCCACAATCACCACTTGCTTGCTCATCTGTAGATCCAGTACCCGAAGTGAACCGCGACGCCACGCAGGCGCCATGAATGCCTTCAACCCTCCCAGCAGCCCTTGCCGGCATCCGCGTCGCTGCCGGGATTGGCGCGCACGCCACGGTGATCGAGTTCGAAATCGCCGCAGGCGTCGAAGGCCATGGGGCCACCCGGGCGCCGGGTGGCGCTCAGCAGGTAGCTGTCGGCTTCGCGCCGGGCATGCAGGCGGTAATGGGCGTTTCCGTCCGGCAGCGGGACAATCGACCCGTCAGTGTCGAGATAGCGGCCGGTGCGGGAATGGTGCTGCTCCAGGTGCTGCGCGCTTTCGTACAGGATCCCGGCTATTTCCGTGCGCGCGCCCTTGCGGACCATTTCGCTGTAGCTGGGGTAGGCAATGCCCGCCAGCATGCCCACCAGCGCGAGGACAATCAACACTTCGATCAGGCTCAGGCCATTCTGCGTGCGCTGCATCAAGACTCCCGTGGATGTTGGCGCCAGAGGATGCGGCGGGCGGGGCCGTGGTCGGGCGAGAGTGGCCAGGCCACGACGCTTTCCAGGGTGATCCGGGCCTGGCGCTCTTCGGCGATGGCGGTGATGCGGAACAGGGTGGCGGGGAGGTCTGCCGGCATGTGCGCGGCCTGGTCGGTCTGGCCGAGGTGTTCAATGAGGTAGCGGCCTGTGCCGAGCTGTTGCCAGCCGGATGGTGGCGTTGCGGGGAGGCGGGCTTCGGCTGTCGACAGGAGGTTTTCTGCGGCTTCGAAGGCCTGGAGCGAGGCCAGGTGGTTGCTGGCCATGCGGGTTTGCTGGGTGCTGGACTGGATGGCGAAAAGGCCGAGGATGCCCAACAGGACCAATAGAATCATGACCAGTGCCAGTACTGCGCCCCGCTGCATTTTTCTTGCCTGGCGCGGACCTGTGGGAGCTGGCTTGCCAGCGATAGCGGTGGTGAATTCACTATTGCAATCGCTGCGGTTCGGCGGTCCGACAAGCCAGCTCCCACAGGGTCCGTGTCGCTTTTGATTATTGGCCATTGCGCAGGACCACGGTGAGTTCATAGGTCTGCGGGCGGACCCGCTGCCCGGGATCCTCCAGCGTCAAGCTGAGCAGCATCCGATCATCATCCCGACGAACACCGAATCGCCCTATATTGTCGACCAGCACCGCACTACTGCCCCCACCGCCGAGCAACAGGCTACGACCGTCGAGTCGATAGATTTGCTGACGGATGGGCACCGCGAACTGGCCAGGGCCGGCGATTGCACGGCCTTTCAAAACGGTGGCACTGGCCAGACAATCAGTCACCAGCGTCCAGTCGGGAGCGCCAGCCAGCTCGCCCCCTTCGGCTGCGACCAGCGTCAGGCTGCCCAGTCCACCATCGCTCGCCTGCTCAAGCCGCATCGCCTGCGCGAACAGCCGCGCCGTGTCCGCATCAGGAAAGCTCATCGCCTCCCGACGCAAACAACCAAACATGCCAGCCATGCGAATATCCCCGGCCATCCGGTGCAGCACCAGGCGCGCATCCTCCTGCAGCCGCGCCGCTGCCTCCTGCACTTTCCAACTGTGCAAGGCCCCGATGAACACCCGGCTGCCACCGAGTATCAGCAGCAACCCCAGGCTCATGGCAAGCAACACCTCGATCAGGCTGAACCCCGCCACCGACCTCATTGTGCTACCCCCAGCTCGATGGACCGCTGCCCTCCCCCTCCGCGCTCATCGCTCCAGCTCACCAGCACGCCATTTCCACGAAACACGCCGCTCCCGGACGCACCAGCGAAGGCCGCGACCTGGCGCTGCAGTTCGGCCTGATCACGCCCGTCGACACCCCGCGCCGAACGCGCCCGCTCCAGCATCCCGTGAGCGATGAAAGCCGCCTGGCTGACCATCCGCGCACTGTCTGTCCCTTGCATCGAGCGCAGTTGCAGCCCCGCCGCCCCCAGCAGCCCAAGCGCCAGCACCACCTGCGCCACCATTACCTCGATCAGGGTCAATCCCCGCTGCTTCCTTGCCATCACCCGCCTCCTGCGAACTTTCCCCGGCACACTGCCAACCCGGCTGACTCGACACCAGCCGTCCCGACGCCGGACCCTAAGCGAAGCACTTCCAGGGAGGAATGCACGATGAAGCAACAGGGCGTAACACTGATGCAGATGCTGTTTGCGGTTGGGCTGCTGGCCCTTCTGACGCAACTGGGAATATCGTCCTACAGCAAGATGAGCCACGACCTGCAACAGCAGGCCATCGCCGAGAGCCTCGCCCAAGCCCTGCGCGCCACGCGCAGCGAGGCCTTGCTGCGCAACCAGGTGGTCATGCTGCATGCATTGGAGGGTGATTGGAGCAACGGCTGGCAGATAAGCCTGGAGCAGGGTCCGGAGCAGTTGTTACGGGAGTATTCGGCGAGGGGCGGTGTCAGGGTGATCGGCAATCAACCGGTCGCGCAGTGGGTGCGCTTCAGCGGCTTGGGCGTTCCGCTGCGTGAGGGCGGCGCTTTCCAGGCCGGGACCCTGCTGGTCTGCGGGGCGCCCGGACAGGAAAGGCTGTATCAGGTGCGCCTGTCGGCCAGCGGCCGGGTCAGGCTGCAGCATGCGCCGCCCGACCAGCCGCTGTGCGACGGCGACATCAGCTGACGGTACGGACCCGCAGCTCCTTGGGCATGGAGAAGGTGACATTCTCCTCGCGACCATCCAGCTCCTCCGCGCCGCTGGCACCCCAGTCGCGCAATTGCTGGATCACGCCACGCACCAGGACTTCCGGGGCCGAGGCGCCGGCAGTGATGCCGACGCGCGCGACGCTATCGAACCAGGCGCGCTGCAGATCCTCGGCACCATCGATCAGGTAGGCCGGGGTGGACATCCGCTCGGCCAGCTCGCGCAGGCGGTTGGAGTTGGAGCTGTTCGGGCTGCCGACCACCAGGACCACGTCGCACTCGTCGGCCAGTTGCTTGACCGCATCCTGACGGTTCTGGGTGGCGTAGCAGATGTCGTCCTTGCGCGGCCCACCGATACTCGGGAAACGGGTACGCAGGGCATCGATCACGCGGCTGGTGTCATCCATCGACAGCGTGGTCTGGGTCACGAACGCCAGTTTCTCGGGGTTACGCACCTCGAGTTTGGCGACATCGTCCTCGTCTTCGACCAGGTAGATCGAGCCGCCATTGCTGTCGTCGTACTGACCCATGGTGCCTTCGACTTCCGGGTGCCCGGCGTGGCCGATCAGGATGCATTCCTTGCCGTCGCGGCTGTAGCGGGCGACTTCGATGTGTACCTTGGTCACCAGCGGACAGGTGGCGTCGAACACCTTCAAGCCACGGCCTGCCGCTTCCTGGCGCACGGCCTGGGAAACGCCATGGGCACTGAAGATGACGATGACGTCGTCCGGCACCTGGTCCAGCTCTTCGACGAAGATGGCGCCGCGGGCGCGGAGGTCTTCGACGACGAACTTGTTATGCACCACTTCGTGGCGCACATAGATCGGCGGCCCGAAGACCTCCAGCGCCCGGTTGACGATTTCGATCGCCCGGTCCACGCCGGCGCAGAAGCCACGAGGGTTGGCGAGTTTGATCTGCATGAGGAACTCCCGGCTCAGAGAGCCTTCACTTCAAGGATTTCCACCTCGAAGGTCAGGGTCTTGCCAGCCAGTGGATGGTTGAAGTCGACGGTCACCTGGGCGTCGTCGAAGGCTTTCACCACACCTGGCAGCTCGGCGTTGGCGGCATCGTTGAAGATGACCAGCAGGCCTTCGGACAGCTCCATGTCCTGGAACTGCGAACGCGGCATGACCTGCACGTTCTGCGGGTTGGGCTGGCCGAAGGCATTCTCCGGGGCCACGGTGACGTTGCGCTTGTCACCGGCCTTGAAACCGAAGATCGCCGCTTCGAAACCGGGCAGCAGGTTGCCGTCGCCGACCTTGAAGACCGCCGGAGCCTTGTCGAAGGTGCTGTCGACGGTATCGCCGTTTTCCAGATGCAGGGCGAAGTGCAGGGTGACTTCGGTGTTCTGGCCGATACGGATGTCACTCATGGACAGGTTCTCCGGACTTTTTGCTCTTGAACATATCCAGCGCCAGCATCACCGCACCAACGGTAATGGCGCTGTCGGCCAGGTTGAAGGCCGGGAAGTACCAGCGGTTCTGCCAGTGCACGAGGATGAAGTCGATCACATGGCCGAGGGCGACCCGGTCGTACAGGTTGCCCAGGGCACCACCGAGGACCAGGGACAGGGCGATCGCCAGCCAGGTTTCGTCACGCCCCAGGCGCTTGAGCCAGACTACCAGCACCGCGCTGACCACCACGGCGATCAGGGCGAACAGCCAGCGCTGCCAGCCGGAGCTGTCGGCCAGGAAGCTGAACGCCGCGCCGGTGTTGTAGGCCAGGGTCCAGCTGAAGTAGTCGGGAATGACTACGATCTGCTGGTACATGCTCAGCGAGTTTTCGAAATGGAACTTGCTGGCCTGGTCGAGGACCAGGACCAGCACGCTCAGCCAGAGCCAGGCGAGGCGGCCGAACCGCCCCGCAGACGCATTAGGCATAGTGGCGCACCTCGCCGTTGCCGCTGATGTTGTCAACGCAACGACCGCAGATTTCCGGGTGCTCCGGGTTGACCCCGACATCCGGACGGAAGTGCCAGCAACGACCGCACTTCACGTAGCCGGACTTGACCACCTTCAACTTGAGGCCGGCGACTTCGGTAACCACCGCATCGGCAGGCGCTTCGACGAACGGCGCGACGCTGGCAGCGGAGGTGATCAGGACGAAGCGCAGCTCGTTGCCCAGCTTGGTCAGGTCGTTGCCCAGCGCCTCGTCGGCGAACAGGGTCACTTCGGCCTGCAGGTTGCCACCGATGGCCTTGGCCGCACGCTGGTTTTCCAGTTCCTTGTTGACCGCGGTCTTCACCGCCATCACGCGATCCCAGTAGGCGCGATCCAGCTCGGTGCCTTCCGGCAGCTCGGTCAGGCCCTGGTACCAGGTGTTGAGCATCACCGATTCGTTGCGCTCGCCCGGCAGGTACTGCCACAGCTCGTCCGCGGTGAACGACAGGATCGGCGCGATCCAGCGCACCAGCGCTTCGGCGATGTGGTACAGCGCGGTCTGGCAGGAGCGACGGGCGACGCTGTTGGCGCCGGTGGTGTACTGGCGGTCCTTGATGATGTCGAGGTAGAAGCCACCCAGCTCCTGCACGCAGAAGTTGTGGATCTTCGAGTAGACGTTCCAGAAGCGGTATTCGCCGTAGTGCTCTTCCAGCTCGCGCTGCAGCAGCAGGGTACGGTCGACGGCCCAGCGGTCCAGGGCCAGCATGTCTTCGGCCGGCAGCAGGTCGCGGGCCGGATCGAAGCCGGACAGGTTGGAAAGCAGGAAGCGCGCGGTGTTGCGAATGCGGCGATAGGCATCGGCGCTGCGCTGGAGGATCTGGTCGGAAACGGCCATCTCGCCCGAGTAGTCGGTGGCGGAAACCCACAGGCGCATGATGTCGGCACCCAGGGTGTCGTTGACCTTCTGCGGCTCGATAGTGTTGCCCAGCGACTTGGACATCTTGCGGCCGTTTTCGTCGACGGTGAAGCCGTGGGTCAGCAGCTCGCGATACGGCGCGTGGTTGTCGATGGCGCAACCGGTCAGCAGCGACGAGTGGAACCAGCCGCGGTGCTGGTCGGAACCTTCCAGGTACAGGTCGGCGCGCGGGCCGGTCTCGTGGCCGATGTTGTGCGAGCCACGCAGCACGTGCCAGTGGGTGGTGCCGGAGTCGAACCAGACGTCGAGGGTGTCGGCGATCTTGTCGTACTGGCCGGCTTCGTCACCGAGCAGTTCGGCGGCGTCCATCTTGAACCAGGCTTCGATGCCTTCCTGTTCGACACGCTTGGCCACTTCTTCCATCAGCTCGACGGTGCGCGGGTGCAGCTCGCCGGTCTGCTTGTGCAGGAAGAACGGGATCGGTACGCCCCAGTTGCGCTGGCGCGAGATGCACCAGTCGGGACGGTTGGCGATCATCGAGTGCAGGCGCGCCTGGCCCCAGGCCGGGACGAACTTGGTGTCCTCGATGGCTTTCAGGGCGCGTTCACGCAGGGTGTCGCCGTTGTTCGGTTGCTTGTCCATGCCGACGAACCACTGCGCGGTGGCGCGGTAGATCAGCGGGGTCTTGTGGCGCCAGCAGTGCATGTAGCTGTGGCTGATGGTCTCGGTGAACATCAGCGCGCCGACTTCGGCCAGCTTCTCGACGATGTGCGGGTTGGCTTTCCAGATGAACTGGCCGCCGAAGAACTCCAGGGAGTCGACATAGACACCGTTGCTCTGCACCGGGGTCAGGATGTCGTCGTTGACCATGCCGTAGCGCTTGCAGGTGACGAAGTCGTCCTCGCCGTAAGCCGGGGCCGAGTGAACCACGCCGGTACCGGCGCCCAGCTCGACGTACTCGGCCAGGTAGATGGGCGACAGGCGGTCGTACAGCGGGTGACGGAAGTTGATCAGCTCCAGGGCCGAACCCGGCGCGGTGGCAATCACCGAGCCTTCCAGGGAGAAGCGCTTGAGGCACGACTCGACCAGCTCTTCGGCGAGGATCAGCAGCTTGTCGCCGACGTCGACCAGGGCGTAGGTGAACTCCGGGTGGATGTTCAGCGCCTGGTTGGCCGGGATGGTCCACGGGGTGGTGGTCCAGATCACGATGGAGGCGGGCTTGGCCAGACTGGCCAGGCCGAAGGCGGCGGCCAGCTTGTCTTCATCCACGGCCTTGAAGGCGACGTCGATGGTCTGGGATTTCTTGTCGGCGTACTCGACTTCCGCTTCGGCCAGGGCCGAACCGCAATCGAAGCACCAGTTGACCGGTTTCAGGCCCTTGAATACGAAGCCGTGCTTGACCATTTCGGCCAGGGCACGGATTTCACCCGCCTCGTTGGCGAAGTCCATGGTCTTGTACGGGTTGTCCCAGTCACCCAGCACGCCCAGGCGGATGAACTCGGCCTTCTGGCCTTCGATCTGCTCGGCGGCGTAGGCACGGCACAGTTCGCGGGTCTTGTCCGCGGTCAGGTTCTTGCCGTGGGTGACCTCGACCTTGTGCTCGATCGGCAGCCCGTGGCAGTCCCAGCCCGGAACATAAGGCGCGTCGAAGCCCGACAGGGTCTTCGAGCGGATGATCATGTCCTTGAGGATCTTGTTGAGCGCGTGACCGATGTGAATCTTGCCGTTGGCATAGGGAGGACCGTCGTGCAGGACGAACTTCGGACGATCCTTGCCAATCTCACGCAGTTTCCGGTACAGGCCAATACTGTCCCAGCGCTGCAGGATCTGCGGTTCGCGCTGTGGCAGGCCGGCCTTCATCGGGAAGGCGGTGTCCGGAAGGTTTAGCGTGGCTTTATAGTCGGTCATTTCAGGCTCTTGGTTAGCGGTTGAGCGTGCCAATGGGCACGTGCGGCGGCGATATCCGCGTCGATCGCCGACTTGAGCGCCTCCAGGGAGGCGAAGCGCTGCTCTTCGCGCAGCTTGTGGTGGAATTCCACCGTCAGGCGCCGGCCATACAGATCACCGGCGAAATCCAGCAAATGCACTTCCAGGTGGGCGCTGCCGTCGCCGGCAACGGTCGGGCGCACGCCGATATTGGCGACCCCGGGCCACACCTTGCCGTCTATTTCAGCGCTGACCAGGTAGACCCCGGTCAGCGGCACGCGACGGCGCTTGAGTTGTACGTTGGCGGTGGGCGTACCCAACTGCCGTGCGAGCTTCTGGCCATGCAGGACCCGCCCGCGAATACGGAACGGCCGGCCCAGCAGGCGCTCGGCCAGGGCGAAGTCCGCCGCGGCCAGGGCATCGCGGACCTGGGTGCTGCTGACCCGCAGGCCATCCAGCTCCACCGTCTGCGCCGCTTCGACGCTGAAGCCGTGGCGCTGGCCGGCGTCCTGCAGGAAGGCGAAGTCGCCCAGGCGGTCGCAGCCGAAGCGGAAGTCGTCACCGACCTCGAGGTGCTTCACGCCGAGGCCGTCGACCAGGATGGTCTCGACGAACGCGTCGGCACTGAGCTTGCTCAGGCGCTGGTTGAAGGCCAGGCACAGGACCCGGTCGACACCTTCCGCCGCCAGCAGGGCGACCTTGTCGCGCAGGCGGGCCAGGCGGGCCGGGGCGGTGTCCGGGGCGAAGTATTCGCGCGGTTGTGGCTCGAAAATCACCACGCAGCTGGGTACGCCCAGCTCCACCGCGCGCTCACGCAAACGGGCCAGGATAGCCTGGTGACCGCGGTGAACACCGTCGAAGTTGCCGATAGTAGCAACGCAGCCCCGATGCCGGGGGCGAAGGTTTTGAAGGCCTCGAACCAGCTGCATAACGCGCTTCTTGCTCATAAAGTGGTCGATTATAACCATACCCGGGCGCTGACGACAGGCAGCAGCGCGTTGCCAGGACGCCGATTTCGCGAAACCGACGCCTGACCCGCGCCGCCCGTCAGTGCAGCGCCTTGCGGGCGAAGTCCCGGGGGCGGAAGCCGAACAGGAACAGGCTGCCGAAATAGGTCACCACGCCCGCAGCGATCAGGGCGCCAAGGCGCAGGAAGCGCATCAGCATCTCCCCTTCTGCCCAGGGCGGCATGAAATGCATGCCGACCAGCAGTACGGCGGACATCAGCAACACCGCGATCACCAGCTTGACCAGGAAACCGGTCCAGCCCGGCTGCGGCTCGAACAGGCGCTGCTGGCGCAGTTTCCAGTACAGCAGGCCCGCGTTGAGGCACGCACCGACGCTGATCGCCAGGGCCAGCCCGGCGTGCTGCAACGGGCCGATGAACACCAGGTTGAGCAGTTGCGTGGAGACTAGGGTAAAGAGCGCGATCTTCACGGGAGTACGGATGTTCTGCTGGGCATAGAAGCCGGGCGCCAGGACCTTGATCATGATGATGCCGAGCAGCCCGACCGAATAGGCGATCAGCGCGCGCTGGGTCATCTGTGCATCGAAGGCGCTGAACTTGCCGTACTGGAACAGGGCGACGGTCAGCGGCTCAGCGAGGATCGCCAGGGCCAGGGAGCATGGCAGCACCAGCAGGAAGCACAGGCGCAGGCCCCAGTCGAGGATCTGCGAGTACTGCTGGCGGTCCTTGTTGGCGTAGGTCTTGGCCAGGGTCGGCAGGAGGATCGTGCCCAGGGCCACGCCAAGGACGCCGGACGGCAGCTCCATCAGGCGGTCGGCGTAGTACATCCAGGAGACCGAGCCGGCCACCAGGAACGAGGCGAAGATGGTGTTGATGATCAGCGAGATCTGGCTGACCGAGACCCCGAGGATCGCCGGAAGCATCTGTTTCATCACGCGCCAGACACCGGTGTCGCGCAGGTTCAGGCGCGGCAGCACGAGCATGCCGATCCTTTTCAGGTGCGGCAGTTGATAGACCAGTTGCAGCACCCCGCCCGCCAGCACCGCCCAGCCCAGCGCCATGACCGGTGGATCGAAGTACGGCGTGAGGAACAGCGCGAAGAAGATCATCGCGACGTTGAGCAGGGTCGGCACGAAGGCCGGGACCGAGAAGCGGTTCCAGGTATTGAGGATCGCGCCGGCCAGGGATGACAGCGAGATCAGCAATATATAAGGAAAGGTCACACGCAGCAGGTCGGTGGTCAGCTGGAATTTTTCCGGACTGTCGACGAAGCCCGGCGCAGTGGCCCAGACGATCCACGGGGCCGCCAGTATGCCGAGCGCAGTCACCACCGCCAGGGCCAGGGTCAGCAGGCCGGATACGTAGGCGATGAAGGTGCGGGTCGCTTCCTCGCCTTGCTGGGTCTTGTACTCGGCCAGGATCGGCACGAAAGCCTGGGAGAAGGCGCCCTCGGCGAAGATCCGGCGCAGCAGGTTGGGCAGCTTGAAGGCGATGAAGAAGGCGTCGGTGGCCACGCCGGCGCCGAAGATACGGGCCAGGATGGTGTCACGGACGAAGCCCAGCACCCGCGAGACCATGGTGATCGAGCTGACCGCAGCCAGGGATTTGAGGAGATTCATCGAAAGTTTTTCACGCCGTTGGATGAAGTGCAGGCCGAACGTCATTCGGATGTGCAATAATGCGCGCCGCGCAAAACAGGCAGCGCAAAAGCTCCCGAGTTTACAGGTCGTGCACCAGAAGGGAATCATCCCGATGGAGAATGACCACCGAGCGGTTACCCGTTCGTGGCCTTGACAAGCAGTCAACTCATCGGCATGATTCGCGGCCTATTTTGTTTGCTATTTACCAAGTCTTTCGAGGAGCTCGACGGTGGCCAACTCACCTTCCGCCAAAAAACGTGCAAAACAGGCTGAGAAGCGTCGCAGCCACAACGCCAGCCTGCGTTCCATGGTTCGTACCTACATCAAGAATGTAGTTAAAGCCATCGACGCAAAAGACGCCGAAAAAGCGCAAGCTGCTTACATCCTGGCTGTACCTGTAATCGACCGTATGGCCGACAAGGGTATCATCCACAAGAACAAGGCTGCTCGCCATAAAGGCCGTCTGAATGGCCACATCAAGGCGCTGAAAGCTGCTGCCTAAGCGACAAGCTTGTTAAAAAACCGACCTCAGGGTCGGTTTTTTATTGCCTGGGATTTGAGCTCCAAGCTTCAAGCCGCAAGTCATAAGTAAAAGCTGGCCAGCACCGCGCCCGCTCCTACTTATGACTTGCAGCTTAAAGCTTGTAGCTTTACTTACCGATCGGAATCTTCGGCGCCCATTGCAGCCAGTCTTCTTCCGCCTTCTCGAACAAGGCGAAGGTCTGCTGCGGCAAGGCCGGCTTGCCCATCTGATCGCCTTCCGGCGTGGCGAAGGCAATTCCACCCTGGATCATGGTTTCCAGGGACTCGGTGCGGATGGTCGCCCCCTTGATCAAGCCGAACTCGAAGCCGAAGCCGCTGGTGTTCCAGAAACGGCTGCCGCCACGCACCAGGGGAACGTAACGCGGCTCGATCAGGATATGGATCAGCACGCGGTCAGCCGTCTGCCCCAGCTCGAAACCTGTCACCTTGCCCACGGGAATCTCCCGATAGGTCACCGGCACACCCGGCTTGATCGACCCGCGCCTTGGCGCACTCAAGACCAGGGCCAGCCCCTGCGGCGGTCCGATGACCTCCGGCGCCTCGGGCAATGCCGTGAACTCGCGCTGCGGACCCTTGTTCTGTGCTGCCGGCTGGACTTCAAGGTACTGTCCAGTGATCAGGGTGCCAAGGTTTTCCGTCTTGACGATCCCCAGCGCCGGCTTGACCACCCAGAACTGCGTGCCCACCCGCGCAATACGTTCAGGCACCTCGGTGATCCGCGCCTTGAGCAGCACGGATTGCAGGTCCGCGCTCAGATCGACCGCCTCGACCTTGCCGACATCCAGGCCCTTGAAGCGAATCGGCGTGCCCACCTTCAGGCCATCGGCGTCCGCCACCTTGATGGTGACTGGAATACCCGCAAGGTTGGCGGCCTCCTGGCTTGCATTCAGGCGGAAGGTAGGAATCTTCCGTTTAAGCGGTACGTTCGGCTTGGGCGTATCGAAGGAAATACCGCCGGCCATCAGGCTTTGCAGCGACTCGCTCTTGATCTGGATACCCGAGAGACCACCGGTCAGGGTGATGCCGCTGGCATTCCAGAAGCGCGTCGAGCCATTGACCAGGTTGGCGTATTCCGGCTCGATATGGACGCCGATCAGCAGGCGTTTCTCGTGCTTGCGCGAGAACTGGTAGCTCTGCACGGTACCGACCTTGACCTGGCGGTAGAGGACCGGGCTTCCGACCTCCAGCGAACCCAGGTTCTCGCTGAACAGCACCAGGTGCAGACCCGGCGCCTTCAGGTCGAGGGGTGGTGCCTTGGCCCGGGCTTCGAACTCGCGCTGCGGCGCGGCGCCCTTGTCGCCTGGGCGCACGGCAATGTAGTTACCCTTCACCAACGCTTCCAGGCCAGTGATGCCCGCGAGGGAAATCGACGGCTTGACCACCCAGAACTGGGTGCCCTGCACCAGGTAATCCTCGGCCAGCGGGTCGAGGGTCAGTTCGGCCATTGCGCTATTCAGATCGGATTCGACCTTCAGGGTTTTCAGGGTACCGACCTGGATGCCCTTGTACATCACCGGGGTACGGCCTTCCTGCAGGCCTTCGAAGTCGCTCAGCTTGACCTTTACCCGGATACCAGCCTGGGCCGCGTCGAAGTCCTCGTACAGACGGAACGGCAGGCTCGGGTCCGTGGGCGGGCTGTCCTTGCGGTGCTCAGGCGTGGCGAAGGCGATACCGCCGGCGACGATGCTGGCCAGCGACTCGCTGCGGATCTTCACCCCGGACAGGCTGGCATCGACGCTCACACCACTGGCATTCCAGAAACGCGTGTGCTTGCGCACCAGGGAGGCGTAGGCAGGCTCGATGAAGACCTTGATCTCCACCGTGCCCTGGTCTTCAGCAAGGCGATAACTCTTCACCCGGCCGACCTGGATCTGCTTGTAGAACACCGGACTGTCGCGATTGAGCGAACCCAGGCGGTCCGCCTTGAGCGTCAGGTGCAGACCCGGCTCGCTGTCGGACAGCGGCGGCGCCTCCGGCAAGGCGACGAAGTTCTTGGTCGGCTCGCCATCACCCGGACTGACGGCAATATAGTTGCCGGAGACCAGCGTCTCCAGACCCGTGATACCCGCCAGCGTGACACTGGGCTTGACCAGCCAGAAGCGCGTATTGGTCCGCAGATGGGGCTCGGCGGCAGCATTCATCTCGATGGTGGCGACCACCCCGGCATCGCTGCCCTTGGCATCCAGTACCAGGCTTTTGACCTTGCCGACCGGCATGCCCTTGTAGACCACCTCGGTCTTGTTGGCGACGATACCGTCGCCGCTCTTGAAGCGAACCTCGATGTTCACCCCCGAATCCCGGTAAGCCTGCCAGCCAAGCCAGCCGCCGATCAGCAGGGCGATCAAAGGCAAAATCCAGATGGCCGACCAGTTCGAGGCTGGCCGGGTTCTAGCCGTAGGCAAATCGTCACTCATGGTCGTCGTCCGACTCCGTGTTATCCCAGATCAGTCGGGGATCGAAAGTTACTGCTGCAAACATCGTCAGTATCACCACACTGGCAAAGGCAACGGCCCCCAGGTTGGCTTCGACGCTGGCGATGCGCCCGAAATTCACTACTGCCACAAGAATGGCGATGACGAAGATATCCAGCATCGACCAACGCCCGATGAACTCGATGAAACGGTACATCAGGATGCGCTGGCGAGCGGACAAGGGTTGATGGCGCTGTACCGAATAAAGCAGCAGGGCAATACCGACCAATTTGAAGGTCGGCACCAGGATACTGGCAATGAACACCACCGCGGCGATCGGCAGCATGCCGTGCTTCATCAGGGTGATCACGCCGGACATGATGGTGTCCGGACTGCCCTGGCCCAAGGTACTGACGGTCATGATCGGCAGGACATTGGCCGGGATATAGAGAATCGCCGCGGTCAGCAGCAACGCCCAGGTACGCACCAGGCTGTTGGGGCGCCGCGCATGCACGATCGCGCCGCAGCGTGTGCAGACCTGCGAACGAGCATCCGGCTCCTGATGATTGAGCTGGTGGCATTCGCAACAAATAAGGATTCCGGCATCAATCGCCCGCATGCAGGTCTTCTCCCGACAAAGCCACCCAGATCTGGTGTGGCGACATCACTATTTCCAGCCAGACCTGAACCAGCAAAAGACTGATAAAACACGCCAGGCCCAGGCCAAGGCTTAGTTCGGCCAGGTCCACCAGCTTGACGATCGCCACCAGCACACCCATGAAGTACACCTCGAGCATGCCCCAGTCGCGCAGGTGGTGATAAATGCGATAGAGCAGCAATCCGTAGCTTCTTCCGATGTTCCAGCGAATGCTGAGCAACACGGCAAGCTGGCACAGCAACTTGAGTAGCGGTATCGCCATGCTGCAGAGAAACACCACCACGGCGATACCACGCATGCCAGAGTCATACAGACCAAGCACACCGCTCCACACGGTGTCATCCGCATTCTGCCCCAATAGATGGAGCTGCATGATTGGCAGGAAGTTCGCCGGGACGTACAGCATTAAAGCAGCCAGGACGAGCGCCAGGCTACGATCGACGACATTGTGCCTGTGGGCATACAGCTCATAGCCACAACGGGGGCAGTGGGCCTTTTCGTCGCGCTTGAGCACCGGTTTGCGCATCAGCAGGTCGCACTCGTGACAGGCCACCAGTTCGTCCAGCGGCAGATTCGCGAGGGGCCGGGAGTCGGCAGGATCGGACATAGGAAAATTCTGAATGACGGCGTCGGGGTCTATTCTAGTGCGCCCGTTCCGATTTGTGGGGAGGATAGAAAGACAAAACCCCTACCTGCATACGCAGATAGGGGTTTCGGAATTGAATCTTGACGATGACCTACTCTCACATGGAGAAGCTCCACACTACCATCGGCGATGCATCGTTTCACTGCTGAGTTCGGGATGGGATCAGGTGGTTCCAATGCT
>NZ_MKZO01000033.1 GCF_001941965.1 Pseudomonas putida
TGTGTTAGGCCTGCCGCCAGCGTTCAATCTGAGCCATGATCAAACTCTTCAGTTCAATACTGCTTGGGTTTTGAGAAAACCCTAAACTTGGCTCAGCAATCTCAAAATGAACTATTTCGATTTCTCGCATAGTCACTTGTGATGCTGATAATCTTTCTGACTATCAGTCCATTATCACAAGCACCCACACGAATTGCTTGATTCAGTTGTTAAAGAGCGGTGGTTGAAGTCTTTCGCTTCAACCGAGGCGCGCATTCTACGCTTTCCTCAGAGCCTGTCAAGCGTTTATTTTGAAGTTTTTCAGAATTTCTCGTTGAACTTCAAACACTTGCTTCAGCTACATCAGCGTTTGCTCGCTGTGTGGGGGCGCATTCTACAGAAGGAAAAAAACCCGTCAAGGGAATATTTCCATTTTTTTCAAAAGCTTCGCGCGAGGGTGCCAGCCCCCCGTTTTCGTGCCATAAAACCCTCTCTATATAGAGAAGGATTCCTCTGGCGTCCGGATCACCCTTCAAATGGCTCGCAAGGCCATTCTTGAGCCCTATGCGATTGTTCAACAATACACACGGTTTTATGCGATAAACGGCGCCCCCCGGAAAAAACGAACACCATGATGGATAACAAACGAGGCAAGGGACTTTCATTCGTCAGGAGGATCCATGCGCCGCGCACCATAGGCATGGGCATCGGCCTGCTCGGTGTCTATGCGGGCATGCTGCCGCTGGACCCGCCGACCTGGGTGTGGATCGCCATGTTCATCAACGGACTGGCCTGGCCGCACATTGCCTATTTCATTGGGATGCGCTCGCGCACGCCCTACCAGACCGAGCAACGCAGCCTGCTGATCGACTCCATGACCGGTGGCTTCTGGGCTGCGGCCATGCAATTCAACCCGCTGCCGAGCATTACCACCCTGTCGATGATGACCATGAACAACGTCGCCGCCGGCGGCCAGCGTCTGTTCCTGCGCGGCATGCTCGCCCAGGTCTGCGGCATGTTGCTGGGCATGGCGCTGTTCGGCCCGGGGCTGCAACTGGTCAGCACCACCCAGCAGGTCTATGCCTGCCTGCCCATGCTCACCCTCTATCCATTGGCCCTGGGCTGGGTCTGCTACCGCCTGGCGATCCAGCTCACCGAACACAAGCGCAGCCTCAGCGCCCTGAGCCGTACCGATAGCCTGACCGGCCTGCTCAACCACGGCTCCTGGAAGGACCTGCTGCAACTCAAGTTCCAGACCTGTCAGCAACAACGGCGCAGCGCGGTGATTGCGATCATCGACATCGACCACTTCAAGCGCATCAACGACAGCTACGGCCACGTGGTCGGCGACGCCGTACTGCGTCACCTGAGCAAGGAGCTGAAGATCAACCTGCGCGAAGACGACCTGGCCGGACGCTACGGCGGCGACGAATTCTGCGTGATCCTCCCCGACACCAGCCTGACCCAGGCCGGACGCATCATGGAGCGCCTGCGCGAGCGGGTCGCCGCCTACCGCGACGAGTCCCTGCCGGAGCTGCGCATCAGCCTGAGCATCGGCCTGGCCTTGTGCCGCAGCGATTTCGACGACCCGGTTGCCTGGCTCAACGAAGCCGACCGGGCCTTGTACAGCGCCAAGAACAATGGCCGCGACCAGGTCAATTTCGCCGACGACGGCAGCGCCAGCGCGAGAGTCGCCTATCCTGAGTGAAGTTCGCCCGCGGGGCAGGCTCGCCGGGCGCCAAGCAACAGGACCGGCACGCTTATGGATAGCACCGCCAGCACCCAATCGCCGAGGTCCCGCCCGCGATTGCACGCCCGCAGGCTGATCACCGGCGTCGTCCTGCTGTTCAGCCTTGCCTGCCTGATCGCCCTCGGCGCCCTGTTCAACATCGCCGTGCAACTGAACGACGGCGCCAGGGAGAAAAGTGCCTTCTATGCCGACAAGGCCCTGCAGCAGCACCTTGAGTCCTCGCGCCAATTCCTCTCCAGCTACGCAGTATGGAACGCCGCCTACGAGCACCTCGATGGCGAGGCCGACAAGCACTGGGCCTATATAGAGAAGAACGTCGGCGAGTCGTTGTATACCGCCAGCGGTTATGAGGGGGTGTTCGTCGTCGATGACCGGCGCACCAAATACGGGCTGTTCAAGGGGCAACCCAGCGACGCACCTATCGCCGCCTATATCGATGCCCCCGTGCAACCCATCATCGACCAGGCCCACACCCTCGCCGTCCAGCGCGGGCAACTGAGCCGCTACGTGCTGTTCAATGGCTGGCCCGCGCTGCTCACCGCCGCCGCGATCCGTCCGGATGACGAGGTGCTCGGAATCGACCCGCAGACCACCTCGGTGATGCTGTTCATCGAGCAGTTGACCCAGCCCAAACTGGACAAGCTGGCCGATGACGCCGGACTCGAAGGCCTGCACATCGCCAAGGCCGGAGGCAGCGCCGTCCAGCTCTCCCTCGACAACCTCGGCTACAGCCTGCAATGGACCCCGCCTCGCCCCGGCGACCAACTGCTCTGGGGTGTCTTGCCGCCCTTGCTCGGCGCCATCCTGCTCCTGGCGTTGCTGATGGCCTGGTTCTTCCGCCATGCCCTGCGCACCTCGCGGGAAATCGACGACAACCTCAGCGACCTGCACGCCAGCAACCTGGCTCTGGAAGCCAGCGAGCAGCGTTTTCGCGCGGTAGCGGAAGCCGCGTCCGACTGGATCTGGGAAACCGACCGACAACTTCACCTGACCTATCTTTCCCAGCGCTTCGTCGATGTCACCGGCTACAAGATCCACGACTGGCTCGGCCAGCCGCTGAACCTGCTGCTCAGTTGCGACACCACGCCCCTCGGCGCCTGGCTCGACGATCTCGACCAAACCAGCGGCCAGCAAGCGGCGCACCTGCGCTGCGCTTACCACGACCAGCACAACCTGTTGCGTTTCTGTCGACTGTCGGCGCGCCCCATTCAGGCCAAGGGCCGGCGCGTCGGCTTTCGTGGCACCGCCAGCGATATCACCGACGAAGTCGCCGCCCATGCCCATATCCAGCATTTGTCGATGCACGATGCCTTGACTGGCCTGGCCAACCGCAACAAGTTGTCGCGATTCCTCGAACAGGCCTTGCTCAAGGGCGAGCATGCCGCGCCCCTGACCCTGATCCTGCTCGACCTGGACAGTTTCAAGCCGATCAACGACTCCCTTGGCCATGCCGCAGGCGACGCGGTTCTGCTGGAGGTGGCCGCACGCCTGCGCGAAACTACCCGCGACGGCGACCTGGTGGCCCGGCTCGGCGGCGACGAGTTCGTCCTGGCCATCGCCAATATGGACAACCGCAAGGAGATCGACCGGTTCTGCGTGCGCCTGATCGACAGCCTGCATCAGCCGATCGCTTACGAAGAGCACAGCCTGCATGTCGGCGCCAGCCTTGGTATCTCCCAGACCCGGCTACAGGGCTACGATGCTGGCGAGCTGATCCGCTGTGCCGATATCGCGCTCTACCAGGCCAAGGCCGAGGGCAAGAACACCTGGCGCTACTTCTCGGCGGAAATGAACCAGCAGATCCAGTATCGCCGGCAACTGGAAAACGACCTGCGGCGGGCAGTGAAGAACCAGGAATTCGTCCTGCACTTTCAGCCCCGCTACCGCCTGCAAAGCCTGGAAATCGTCTCGGTGGAAACCCTGGTACGCTGGCAGCATCCGGTCGAAGGGCTGCTCGGCCCGGACACCTTCATCCCCCTCGCCGAACAGACCGACCTGATCGTCCCCCTGGGGCGCTGGGTGCTGCGCAATGCCTGCGAGATCGCCCGCGACTGGCCCGCGCCGTTGCTGGTGTCGGTCAACCTGTCACCGGCACAGTTTTCCCGCAGCGACGTGGTCGCCGATGTCCGCCAGATCCTCATGGACACCGGTTTCCCGGCGCAACGCCTGGAGCTGGAGATCACCGAGAACGTCATGCTCAACGATATAGAAGGCGCGCTGGGCACCATGAATGCCCTCAAGGAGCTTGGCGTGCGCCTGAACATGGACGATTTCGGCACCGGCTATTCATCTCTCGGCTACCTGCGCACCTACCCCTTCGACAGCATCAAGATCGACAAGCGCTTCGTCGCCGGCCTGAGCAGCGACAGCAACGACCGCGCCGTGGTGCAGGCGATCATCAACCTCGGCAAGGCCATGGGCCTGACGGTGACCGCCGAAGGTGTCGAGACCGAGCAACAGTTGCGCGCCCTGGGCATGGAACAGTGCCATGAGGTCCAGGGCTTCTACCTGAGTCGGCCCCTGGAGCGCGACGATTTCGAAGCCCTGTTGCGTACTCATCGAAGCAGGGATGACCAGACCGGCTGAAGGTCAACCAAGGCGCCGGCGCTGCGCCATGATTTCCGGCAGGTCGCGACGGCGCTGGTAGACCCGCAAGGGCTCGCTGATGTTCAGGCGGTCATCGACATTCTGCTCCAGCAGCACATCGATCAGCTCGCGGCTCAGGGTCATGACCTCGCCCTCGCCGTCCTGCCAGACGAATTCGCTGCTGGGGGTGATGCTGTCGTCGGCCACGTCCATGCCGAACGAGTCTTCGCTGAAGCGCACGATGTGTTTGCCGAGCTTGCGGTGGAACCCGACGAAGCCCTTGAGCTGGTCGGCGGCGGCGCAGATGTCCTGGGAAGTGATGTGCATGTCAAACCTCGCTGAAACACCCGGGTGGATGTCGGTCAAAAGGGATTGGCACGCAAGCGGATGGGCAGACCTCTGGCGGGAATGCTCGAATTCCGAAAGATTACTGGAAATTGCCTACCGCTGGGGCGGAAATTTCTTTGGCGTCGCGGATGCTCGCTACACTAGGAATCCTTGTTGGCGTTTCGGTACCTGTTTTTCCGATGACTAAAGCAGCACTTTCAGATAGCGCTACCATCGGCCGGATCAGCGTGATCCCGGCCATCCTCCAGGTCATCAGCGAGACCACGGGGCTGCGTTTTGCCGCAGTAGCGCGGGTGACCGAAGCGCGCTGGACCGCATTGGCAGTGCTCGATACCTTCGGTTTCGGCGTGCCGGTAGGGGGCGAACTGGATGCCACCACCACGCTGTGCAACGAGATCCGCGCCGCGCAGCAAACCATCGTGATCGACCAGGCCAGCCAGGACGAGGCTTACCGCGACCACCCCACGCCACGCCTGTACGGGTTCGAAAGCTACATCGCCGTGCCGGTGTTTCGCAGCGACGGCAGTTTCTTCGGCACCATCTGCGCGCTCGACCCTCTCCCACGCCAGCTCAAGGGCAGCGCCATCCAGCCGATGATGGAGGCCTTCGCCCGGCTGCTGTCGATCCAGATCGAAAGCGAAGAAAGCGTGCAGCGCACCGAACTCGCGCTGGAAAAGGAACGCGAGATTGCCGGCCTGCGCGAAAAATTCATCGCCGTGCTCGGTCACGACCTGCGCAACCCGCTGTTCGCCATTACCGCCGGCGCCGAGCTGCTCAGCAAGCGCCTGACCGACCCGCGTTCGCGGACCATCGCCGAGCACATCCTCACCTCAGGCCACCGCGCCACCCACCTGGTGCGTGATGTGCTGGACTTCGCCCGCGGTCGCCTCGGCGATGGCATTCCCTTGAACATCCAGCCCTGCCCCGACCTCGATCAGGCCCTGCGGCATGTGGCCGAGGAGCTGCAACGGGTCCACCCGGCCCGGCAGATCGAGTTGGAGATCGGCGATCTGTCGGATATGAACTGCGATCGCGAGCGGATATGCCAGGTGCTTTCCAACCTGATCGCCAACGCCTTGCAGCATGGTGACGAACAGGGGGCGATCCGGATTTCGGCGAAAATCGCCGACGACCAGTTCATTCTCGGCGTGCACAACGGTGGCTCGCCCATCGCCCCGGCGATCATGACGCAGATGTTCGAGCCATTCTCCCATCCCTCCACCGATGCACCACAAGCCGGCCTCGGCCTCGGCCTGTACATCGCCAAGCAGATCGCCCTGGCTCATGGCGGTTACATGGATGTGCAGTCATCGGTGACGGCCGGCACCCTGTTCAGCCTGCATCTGCCCCTGGATCAAGCTGCTGCGCCAGCAAGCCGGCCAGCCAGTCCATGAACAGGCGCACCCGCGGCGGCAGGTAGCGCTGGCGGGCGTAGAGCAGCGAGACCGGCATCGCCTCCGGAACATGTTCCGGCAGAAATGCACGCAAGCGCCCGGCCGCCAGGTAGTCGCGTACGCCGATCCAGGGCGCCTGGATGATGCCCAGCCCTGCCAGCCCGGCGCTTTCATAGGCATCGGTATTGTTCGCGGTGATCGCCCCCGGCATTTCCACGAAGCGCGTCACCTCTCCGTCCTCATACTCGAAGCCGGTGCTGCGGGTGCCGAGGTTCTGCACGTAGTGCACCAGTCGATGGTCTTGCAGATCCGCCAGTGAAGTCGGAGTGCCATAACGTTCGAGATAGGCCGGGCTGGCGCAGTTGACCACCGCCAGCCGACCCAGTGGCCGCGCCACCACGGCCAGGTCGCCCAATCCGCCGATGCGCAGCACGCAATCGAAGCCCTCGCGCAGCAGGTCCACCTGGCGATCGGTGCAACTGACCTCCAGGGTCAGCCCGGGATGGCGGTCCATGAACTCCGGCAAACGCGGAAGGATGATGCGCCGGGCCATGCGAGTCGGCAGATCGACCCGCAGGCAGCCAGTGACATCGGCCGGATCGGCACGAAACATCCCCTCCAGTTCCTCCAGGCGCGACAGCAGCTCTTTACTACGCTCGTACAGTTGCAGGCCGTCCTGGGTCGCCTGCACCCGCCGCGTCGAACGGTTGAACAGGCGCGCGCCCAGCTGGTTTTCCAGGGCGCGGACCTGCTCCGACACGGTCGAACGCGGCAAGCCCAGTTGCTCGGCGGCCAGGGTGAAGCTGGCCAGTTCATTGACCCGGATAAAGGTTCGCAACAGTTCCGGCTTGAGCATGTCGGGGCGCATCCATTGTTCGAATCGTGCGAACAGTATTTCCGAATCCAGCGGATTTATCAGCACAACAGCGACCAATAGACTCTCTTCAACCCATCACCCTCCCCCATCGAGGTAGCGCACATGACCCGCAAGATCGCACTGATTACCGGCGCCAGCCGTGGCCTGGGCAAGAACGCCGCGGAGCATCTGGCCGCCCAGGGCTTCGACATCATCGGCACCTACCACAGCAAGGCCGGCGAAGCGCAGACCCTGGTTTCCACCCTGCAGAACGCCGGCGCCCGCGCCGCCATGCTGCAACTGGATGTAGGCAATAGCGCCAGCTTCGAGGCCTTTGCCAGCGCACTGAAAGACACTTTGAAGAATCACTTCGGCCGCGAGCACCTGGATGTGCTGGTGAACAACGCCGGGATCGGCATCAACGTACCCTTCGCCGACACCAGCGAGGCGCAGTTCGACCAGTTGCTGAACATCCAGCTCAAGGGCCCGTTCTTCCTGACCCAGCGCCTGCTGCCACTGATCGCCGACCAGGGCCGGATCATCAATATTTCCAGCGGTCTGACGCGGTTCTCGTTGCCCGGCTATGCCGCCTACGCGGCGATGAAAGGGGCGATGGAGGTGCTGACCCGCTACCAGGCCAAGGAGCTTGGACAACGGGGAATCCGCGTGAATATTTTGGCCCCCGGCGCCATCGAGACCGATTTCGGCGGCGGCGTGGTGCGCGACAACCGGGATGTGAATGCGGTGATCGCCGGTAATACCGCACTGGGCCGGGTCGGGCTGCCGGATGATATCGGCGCGGCCATTGCGGTACTGGCCAGCGATGGTGCTGGCTGGGTCAACGGACAGCGTCTGGAGGTTTCGGGCGGGATGTTCCTGTGAGCAAACCTTGTTGATGAGGCCAGCAGGTCAGGCCAATCGCTGGCAACGCCAGCTCCCACAGGAGTCTGTGGTGCTCACATAACCTGTGGGAGCCGGCGTTGCCGGCGATGAGGCCATCAGCAACGGCCGAGATCCTGGGCTGATGTCCCACAGATCGTTGCCGCGCTCCGGGATTACTCTTCTCCCACCTGCACGCTGGCCGTCATGCCAGCGCTCAGGTTGACCCCTTCCGGCACCTTGTCGAGGCTGATCCGCACCGGGATGCGCTGGGCCAGGCGCACCCAGTTGAAGGTCGGCTCGACTTCGGCGAGCAACTGGCTGTCGGGGTTGGCATTACGGTCGGTGATGCCGCGGCTGATGCTCTGTACATGGCCCTGCATCGGCTCGCCGGCGCTCATCAGCCAGATCTTCACCGGCGCACCGACCTTGATCCGCGGCAGCTTGGTTTCCTCGAAGTAGGCCTGGACATAGAAGGTCGAGTCGTCCACCAGGGCCATCACCGGTTGCCCGGCATTGACGTAGTTGCCTTCGGCGAGGCGCAGGTTGGTGATATGCCCGTCGCGCGGCGCCTTGACCTTGCTGCGCTCCAGGTTGATCTGCGCGACCTTGGCATCCGCCTGGGCCTGGCGCAGTTCACCACGGGCGACGGCAGCGCCGATCTGGGCGTTCTCGCGCAATTCGGCGCTGATCGCCTGTGGCCCGAGGGCGGCGCGGCGGGACGCTTCGTGCTCACGCAGGCGCAATTGCTGCTGACGGGTGTCGGCGACAGCATTGGCCTTGTCCAGCGCCGCTTCGAAGCGATCGCTGTCGATCGACATCAGCAGCTCGCCGGCCTTCACCTCCTGGTTGTCCTTCACCTTCAACTCGCGCACCCAGCCGGACACGTCCGGCGCGACGATGACCACATCGGCGCGGATCTTCGCGTCGCGGGTCCAGGGGGTGAGCATGTAGTACTGCCACAGGCGGGTGCCGGCGAAGATGGCCACGGCCACCAGGCACAGGGTCAGGGCGATACGCACGGTGCTACGCATGGACGAACTCCTCAAAGGTACAGCGTGACCAGGGTCAGCACGCAAACGAACAGGGCGCAGTCGAACAGCGCCTCATGCCAGATCCAGCGGCCCAACGGGGTCAGGCGCAGGACGAAGCGCAGCAGCCCGGTGAGCAGCAGCGCCAGCAACACATAGATCAGAAACGGACTGAGCAGCACCCCGCCCAGCGCCCACTCACGCAAGCCCATGCAGATCCTCCAGGCGGCGGCACCAGCGGCCCCAGCTCTTTTGCAGTTGCAGAACGGCGCCCACCGCCAGGCGCAGCGCATCGCTGGCCGGTTGCTCGCGCAGGGCGGCGATGAAGGTTGCGCTGGCCGCGTCCAGGCGCTGCTCGCGACCCGGGCCGGGGCCTCGCGCCAGTACGTCCTGCAGTTGTTGCAGGTACTCGCGTTCGGCCGGTTCCAGCGGTGCCCGGGCGATGGCCAGGCACATGCGCAGGTGCAGCAGTTCGTCGCCCATGTCGAGGCCGTGCAGGCCGTCGTCCCAACGGCCGCGCTCGTGTTCCGGCAGCGCGGTGTAGTGGCGGGCCAGTTGCAGCAGGCGGTCGGCCATGCGCCCGCCGAACCAGGTTTCCGCACCGCGCAGGTCGCGCCGGGTCAGGCGCACCAGGTCGCTCTGGGTCGCGGCGCGCAGGCGGCGGCCATGCCAGGCGGGGTTGCGCAGCACCAGCAGCTTGAACGCCAGCACCGCCGCGCCGACGCCCATGAGCATGGCCTGGCCATTGTTGAGGAAGCTTTCGACACTGAAGGTCATGCTGTTCAGCGGCGAAACCAGGACGATGAAGTGCAGGCAATAGGACGTCGCCGTGGCGCCGATTCGCGGATTGGCCATGCCCAGGGCGCCGAAGAACAGCGGCACGCCCATGCCCAGGCACAGCAGGGCGAAACTGCTCCACTGCGGCAACAGGATCTGCCCGACCAGGAAGGCCACCGGCAACGCCAGGAGGATCCCGCGCAGGAAACTCATGCCGATCTGCGCGCCGTTCTCGCGGCTGGCGAACAGGCTGCAGACCACGCAGGTCAGCACCAGCCCGCCCGGCGCGGCGCCCCAGGCGGTGGCCATCCAGAACGCCGCCATGGCCAGAAAGGCCAGGGCGCTGCGCGCGCCGAACAGCAGGCCCAGAGGGATATCCCGGTGCGCGGCGAGGCTGTCGGGCAGGTCCGGCGGCGCTTTGCCCTCCTCTACCGCACCCAGGGCCTCGGTCGCGGCGGCAGCGTTGTCCAGCAGCAAGGTCATGCGCGCCAGGCAGTAGTGTTCGGCGGCGCTGTCGCGCAGGTGGAGGGCGGCTTGCCAGAGGCGCTCGCGCAGCGCTTGCAATTGTTCGCGGTCGGGATTGGCCAGTGCCGCACGGACTTCGTCCAGCCAGGGTTGCAGGTGTTCAGCTTCGCGGTCGTCCAGTTGTCGCCACTGCCGCCGGACCGAACGGGCGATACGCAGCAGGACCAGGAGCTTCTGGCTCAGCCCGCGAATCGCCCGGGCGCGCTGGCGACCGAGGCTGCCTTCGAACCAGGCGTGTTCGCGCTGGGAATCCACGGCGACGATGCGGCCGAGGATTTCCACCAGGCTCTTGCGCCCTTCTTCGTCGCCACCGAGGGTCGCGCTGGCCGCCTGCAAACCGCTCTGCCAGGCCTGGCGTGCCTGCACGGCCAGTTGCTGTTCAACCCGCAGCGGCCAGAGCGAGGCGCTGCTCAGGGTGGCGCAGATGATGCCCAGGCTGATCTCGGTGCAGCGCGCCACGGCCTGGTCGAAGATCTCCAAGGGATGGGCGATGGCCGGCAGGGCGATGATCGCCACGGTGTAGCCGGCCAGCACGAAGGAGTAGGACCAGGCGCTGCGCAACAGGGTCGAGCAGGCGGTGCACAGGCCGAGCCACAGCGCCAGGCAGATCAGGAACAGCCAGGGGGTCTGGGCGAAGACCGCCATGAACACCACCGACATGATGGTGCCGACCAGGGTCCCGAGCAGGCGCGCCAGGCCCTTCTGCAGGACCATGCCGGAGAGTGGCTGGGCGACGATGAACGCAGTCATCAGGGCCCAGGCCGGTTGCTCCAGGCCCCAGCGCAGCGCCAGCCACAACGCCAGTCCGCCACCGAGCAAGGTCTTGATGGCGAACTGCACAGCCGCTTTGTTGGGGGCGAACAACGCCTGGAGGGTGATGGGCACGGGGGTGGGCCTGAGGGTGGTGGGGTTAACGATAGTCAGTGGATGGGAAAAGAGCCCAGATTATTAGCTAGCTAACTATCATTAGTCCAGCACCTTTTCCAAGGACAACAAAAAACCCTGTGGGAGCTGGCTTGCCAGCGATTTGGCCAGACCTGACAACATCATTGCTCAGGCCGGCCTCATCGCTGGCAAGCCAGCTCCCACAGGGTCTTGTGTTGTCCAGGTAAAAACGTATTGCTGAAAACAACAGGCAAAAAAAAGGGGCGACCGAAGTCGCCCTAAATGCCTTGCGTGCTCGTTGTATCGGGAAGGGTCAGCGGTCTTTGCGCTTTTGCGAGTCCTTCCAGATGAAAAGTCCGAAACCGGCGAAGAAAACAAACATCAATCCGACCGTGACGACGCCAGCGACAACCACATTATCGAAGAACATGTCGGCCTCCATTTGCCTGTGCCTGTCCGATGAGTGAACAGTAGCGAATGTGCCGGGAGGGAAAATTGACCGAGGTCAATGGCGCCCGGAGCGGGCGCCGGAGGCGGGTGCAGGCTTGACCTGCATCAAGATTTTCAGCGCTTGGAGGGTTTGCCCTTGGGCTTTTTCTTCGACTTCTTGGCAGCGCCGATCGGCATGGCCTGCTCGAAGGCCTTGCGCACTTCGTTCAGGCGTTTGTCATTGAGGTCATGAATGCGGCGGGCGCGCTCGGCGCCGAAATCGATCAGGTTGTCGTCTTGGCTCATGGTCGGGCTCGGAAGGCGGACAGCGAAGCGCTCATCATGAAGGCTCGCGCCGCAACTGCAAAGTCTCGCGTCAGACTTCGATATCCACCAGCAACCCCTGGCGGTTCTCGCCGCCCATCAGCGGGGCGACCGGCACGGTGTTGTCGGCATTGAGGTCGTCACCCGGCGTCGGCAGGTAGGGATCGTCGCCCTCCTCCTCATAAGCCGGTTGCCCGCCATGCTGGCCCTGGCGCCGGCGTTGCTCTTCGCGCAACAGCAGCGCGGCCTGTTCCGGATCGCGGTGCTTGAGGTCGATCGCGCCCTCGCTGGAGGCCGGCTGGGTCGGGACCACGGGCTTGATGTCCGGGGTCGGCTTGACCGGGTCCATTTGCTGCGTGATGGGGGCAGCGCTTAGCGGGATCAGTGGTGGCAGCATGGGGTTCAGTCTCCTGTCACCGTTCTATCGGCTCGATATCTCTATGCTTGAGCGTTGGACCGGCCTCTCCGGGCGATGTTGCAGGGCCCGTGAAGCAATCGACGGACGGGGCGGGATGCCCGCATGGCCGGAATCTTTGGTCTGAAAGGCCGCTATCCGTTAAGATAGCCAGCTTTTTCATGGCGGGAGTCAGGCAGTATGGCGCAGCAGTATCAACCGGGACAACGCTGGATCAGCGACAGCGAAGCCGAGCTGGGTCTGGGTACCGTTCTGGCACAGGATGGCCGCTTGTTGACCGTGCTCTACCCGGCGACTGGCGAGACCCGCCAGTACTCCCTGCGCAACGCCCCGCTGACCCGGGTGCGTTTCTCTCCGGGTGACCAGATCACCCATTTCGAGGGCTGGAAACTGACCGTCCGCGAAGTCGAGATGGTCGACGGCGGCCTGCTGGTCTATCACGGCCTCGACGCGCAGAACCAGGCGCGCACCCTGCCGGAAACCCAGCTCTCCAACTTCATCCAGTTCCGCCTGGCCAGCGACCGTCTGTTCGCCGGGCAGATCGACCCGCTGCCGTGGTTCTCCCTGCGCTACAACACCCTGGAGCACACCAGCCGCCAGTTGCAGTCGTCGCTGTGGGGCCTGGGTGGCGTGCGCGCCCAACCGATCGCGCACCAGCTGCATATCGCCCGCGAAGTGGCCGACCGCATCGCGCCACGGGTTCTCCTGGCGGACGAAGTGGGCCTGGGCAAGACCATCGAAGCCGGCCTGGTGATCCATCGCCAACTGCTCTCCGGCCGCGCCAGCCGCGTGCTGATCCTGGTTCCGGAAAACCTCCAGCATCAGTGGCTGGTGGAAATGCGCCGGCGCTTCAACCTGCAGGTGGCCCTGTTCGATGCCGACCGCTTCATCGAAAGCGATGCCAGCAACCCGTTCGAAGACGCCCAGCTTGCCTTGGTCGCGCTGGAATGGCTGGTGGACGACGAGAAGGCCCAGGACGCACTGTTCGCCGCCGGCTGGGACCTGCTGGTAGTCGACGAAGCACATCACCTGGTCTGGCACGAAGAACAGGCCAGCCCTGAATATGCACTGGTCGAACAGCTTGCCGAAGTCATTCCTGGCGTCCTGCTGCTCACCGCCACCCCGGAACAACTGGGCCAGGACAGCCACTTCGCCCGCCTGCGCCTGCTCGACCCGAACCGCTTCCACGACCTGGCCGCCTTCCGCGCCGAGAGCGAGCACTATCGCCCGGTGGCCGAAGCCGTGCAGGAACTGCTCGACAACGGCCGCCTGTCGCCGAAAGCCCACGCCACCATCCAGGGCTTCCTCGGTGCCGAGGGCGAAGCCCTGCTGGCCGCCGTCAACGATGGCGACAGCCAGGCCAGCGCGCGCCTGATCCGCGAACTGCTGGACCGCCACGGCACCGGCCGCGTGCTGTTCCGCAACACCCGCGCCGCCGTGCAGGGCTTCCCGCAGCGTCAACTGCACGCCTATCCCCTGCCCTGCCCGGACCAGTACATGGAACTGCCGGTGGGCGAGCACGCCGACCTCTACCCGGAAGTCAGCTTCCAGGCCCAGGGCGACGTCGACGACGAAAACCGCTGGTGGCGTTTCGACCCGCGGGTCGACTGGCTGATCGATACCCTGAAGATGCTCAAGCGGGTCAAGGTCCTGGTGATCTGCGCCCACGCCGAAACCGCGATGGACCTGGAAGACGCCCTGCGCGTGCGTTCCGGCATCCCGGCCACGGTGTTCCACGAGGGCATGAGCATCCTCGAGCGCGACCGCGCCGCCGCCTACTTCGCCGACGAAGAGTTCGGCGCCCAGGTGCTGATCTGTTCGGAAATCGGCAGTGAAGGCCGCAACTTCCAGTTCGCCCATCACCTGGTGCTGTTCGACCTGCCGGCCCACCCGGACCTGCTGGAACAGCGCATCGGCCGTCTCGACCGGATCGGTCAGAAGCACACCATCGAACTGCACGTACCGCACCTGCAGAACAGCCCGCAGGAACGCCTGTTCCAGTGGTACGACCAGGCCCTCAACGCCTTCCTCGCCACCTGCCCGACCGGCAACGCCCTGCAGCACCAGTTCGGCCCGCGCCTGCTGCCGCTGCTGGAGGATACCGATGACGGCCAGTGGAACGCGCTGATCGCCGAGGCCCGTGCCGAGCGCGAGCGTCTCGAGTCCGAGCTGCACAGCGGCCGTGACCGCCTGCTGGAGCTCAACTCCGGCGGTGCCGGCGAAGGCCAGGCGCTGGTGGAAGCGATCCTCGAGCAGGATGACCAGTTCGCCCTGCCGATCTACATGGAAACCCTGTTCGACGCCTTCGGCATCGACAGCGAGGACCACTCGGACAACGCCCTGATCCTCAAGCCGAGCGAGAAGATGCTCGACGCCAGCTTCCCGCTGGGCGACGACGAAGGCGTGACCATCACCTACGACCGCGACCAGGCGCTGTCCCGCGAGGACATGCAGTTCCTGACCTGGGAACACCCGATGGTACAGGGCGGCATGGACCTGGTGCTGAGCGGCTCGATGGGCAACACCGCCGTCGCGCTGATCAAGAACAAGGCGCTCAAGCCGGGCACCGTGCTGCTGGAGCTGCTGTACGTCAGCGAAGTGGTCGCCCCGCGTTCGCTGCAACTGGGCCGCTACCTGCCACCGGCGGCACTGCGTTGCCTGCTGGATGGCAATGGCAACGACCTGGCGCCGCGGGTGTCCTTCGAGACCATCACCGACCAGTTGGAAAGCGTGCCCAAGGCCAGCGCCAACAAGTTCATCCAGGCCCAGCGCGATGTGCTGGCGCCGAAGATCAACGCCGGTGAGGCCAAGGTCATGCCGCGTCACGAAGAGCGTGTGGCCGAGGCGCAACGGCGTCTGGCGGCGGAAACCGATGAAGAACTGGCGCGTCTGACTGCGCTGCAGGCAGTGAACCCGACGGTGCGTGACAGCGAGATCGTGGCGCTGCGCAAGCTGCGTGAGGATGGCTTGGCGATGCTTGAAAAAGCGGCGCTGCGGCTTGAGGCGATCCGGGTCCTTGTAGCTGGCTGATCGCCGACGGCCAACACAAAACCCTGTGGGAGCTGGCTTGCCAGCGATTACGATGGTGAATTCACTACCGCTATCGCTGGCAAGCCAGCTCCCACAGGGTCCGCGTCCGCTCTAGGATGCTTCGGCTGTCTTGCCGACCTGAGCAGCCCCCTCCTCCACCATTCCGTCCTTCATCTTCTGCGCATCCCGGGCAAAGGTCCGCGCGGCGAACAGCAGGAACACCAGGGTCGCCGCCAGGGCCACCGGGATCAGCCCCATGGCGTTGTGCAGCCCCACCGCCTTGAACGCCTCGGTCATCTCCACCGCGCCCGCCTCCAGCATCGCCACCTGGGCGTAATGATCCGACAGGGTCCCGACCACCACCGGCCCCAGGCCGCCGCCCAGCAGATACAGCCCGGCAAAGAACAGCGCCATCGCCGTCGCCCGCAGACGCGGCTGCACCACGTCCTGGATCGCGGTGTAGACGCAGGTGTAGAAGTTGTAGGCAAACAGCCAGCCGATGCCGAACAGGGCGATGAACACGCCGATCTCCACCCGTCCCAGATACAGCGCGGTGCCGGTCCCGACCGTCGCCACCAGCATGCTGAACGCGCCGAACAGCAGGCGCCCGCCCGGCATGCGCTGGTGGATCTTGTCCGCCACCCAGCCGCCCAGGGTCAGGCCGATCAAACCGGTCACCCCGACTATCACCCCGGTAGCCACCGCCGCATTCTGCAACGACAGGGAGAAATAGCGCTGCAGCATCGGCACCATGAACGAGTTGCAGGCATAGGTGGCGAAGTTGTACGCCAGCCCGGCCAGCACCAGCCAGCCGAAGGTGGGAATGCTCAGGACCCGGCGCAGCGGCCGGTCCAGCGGCACCTGCGACGAGGCCACCGCCTCCGCCGCGCCCCGTGCCGGCTCGCGGATCATGAACATGAAGATCGCCAGCAACAGCCCCGGCACCGCCGCAATGAAGAACGGCGCACGCCAACTGCCGAAGTACTGGACCATCGCGCCGATGGTGAAGAACGCCAGCAGCAGCCCCAACGGCAGGCCGAGCATGAAGATGCCCATCGCCCGGGCCCGGCGCTCGGCGGGGAACAGGTCACCGATCAGCGAGTTGGCCGCCGGCGCATAACTGGCCTCGCCGATGCCCACGCCCATGCGCACCAGCAGGAACGTCCAGAAACTGCCAACCATGCCGTTGACCGCCGTCAGCCCGCTCCACACGGTCAGGCCCCAGCCCATCACCTTGCTGCGCGACCCGGTATCGGCCAGGCGCCCCAGCGGCAGGCCGGCAATCGCATAGACCAGGGTGAAGGCGGTACCGATCAGGCCGATCTGCATATCGCTCAGGTGCCATTCCAGGCGGATCGGCTCGATCACGATGGCGGGAATGGTGCGGTCGAAGAAATTGAACAGGTTGGCGAGGAACAACAGGAACAGAACGCGCCAGGCATTGGCCGCTTGAGTGGGGCTGTGCATCGGAAGATCCCTCTTTTTATCGTGGTCGGCGCATCGCGCATGCCGGACAAAATCTAGAAGGCCGGGCCCCGTCTGTCTGCGATCATCCATGAGATTGATGGCGGGTAATTGTAACCATTTGCAGCGTTATGCCCCGTAGCGATAAAAACCCCCGCCACACCGCTGAAATCAATCTGCCATCAACGGGTAGAGCACACCATACTCAAAGCCAAAAGAGTCTCCAGGCAGTTTGGGGACGAGTGCAAAGCTCGGCTGAACTGAGAGGCGCGCTATGGAATGGCTGCACATGATGCTTGCCGAGCACCCCGTGGGTCATTTTGCCCTGGCGGCGCGGCACAACCCGTGGCTGATCCTCCTTGCCTACCTGGTGATGTGCGCCGGTAGCTTCGCCACCCTCGATATCATCGAACGCATCGGCGATGCCGAACAGGCCAGCGCCCGGCGCCGCTGGAAACTGCTCGGTGCCTGTTGCCTGGCCTGCAGCGTGTGGGCCATGCACTACATCGGCATGCTGGCCTTCGAGACCGCGCTGGAAGTCCACTACGACATGTTCCTCACCGGCGTGTCGCTGCTGATCATGCTGTTCGCCGCCCTCGGCGCCATGAGCTTTCTCGGCCAGAGCCAGCCAAGCCTGCGCCACTAAACCCTGGCCGCCCTGTGCATCGCCGCAGGCGTCGGGATCATGCACTACACCGGCATGGCCGCCATGCGCTCCAATGCGCAACAGCATTACAGCCCGACCCTGGTCCTGGCATCGGTGGTGGTAGCACTGCTCGCCGCCTTGTTGCCGATGCTGATGGCCCGTCATCTGCGCCAGGGCCACGTCGCCCGCCCGCAGCTGTTCAAGTACAGCGCCGCACTGCTCATGGCGCTGGGCATCATCGCCACCCACTACGCCGGCATGCACGCGCTGACCCTGATTCTGCCTGGCGGCGGCTCGCCGCAGATTCTGGTCACCGACAACAGCCTGCAACTGAGCCTGACCATCGCCGTGATCACCCTGCTGATCAGCGGCAGTTGCATCAGCGCGGCGCTGTCGGACAAGAAGCTGCAAAGCAAGGAACAGGACCTGCGCCGGGTCAACACCCTGCTCAGCCAGCTCGACCAGGCCCGGGTCTCGCTGCAACAGGCGGCGCACTACGATGCCCTGACCAACCTGATCAACCGCCGCGGCTTCAACCAGATTTTCGCCGAGCGCCTGGCCGAGCGTACCCAACTGGGTGGCATGCTCGGGGTGATGTTCCTCGATATCGACCACTTCAAGCGAATCAACGACAGCCTCGGGCACGATGCCGGCGACCAGTTGCTGAAGGCCATCGCCCACCTGATCAGCGCCGCCACCCGCACCCAGGACGTGGTCGCGCGCCTCGGCGGCGACGAATTCTGCATCCTCTTCAACCTCAACAGCGCCGACGAAGCCCGCGGCCTGGCCCAGCGCATCCTCAACAAGGTGCGCGAACCCATCGACCTGGCCGGGCGGCGCATGGTCATGACCACCAGCATCGGCATCAGCCTCTACCCCACCGACGGCAATACCTGCGACGAACTGCTCAAGCACGCGGATCTCGCGCTCTATCAATCCAAGGGCGGCGGACGCAACAAGGCCAACTTCTTCAGCGACAACCTCAAGACCCGGGCCACCCTGGAGCTGCAACTGGAAGAGGAACTGCGCATCGCCCTGCAGGAAGACCGCGGCCTGCGCCTGCACTACCAGCCGATCTACGAACTGGCCAGCGGCAGGGTCAGCAAGCTGGAGGCGCTGATCCGCTGGCAGCATCCGCAGCATGGCCTGCTCAGCCCCGACCGCTTTATCGGCATCGCGGAAACCAACGGGCTGATCGCTGACCTCGACCTGTGGGTCATGCGCCGCGCCTGCCACGACCTGGCGCAACTGAGCCAGCACGGTTTCAGCGAACTGAAAGTGACGGTGAACTGTTCGGCCCTGACCCTGGGCCGCGACGAGCTGGCCAAGGAAGTCGAGGATGCCTTGCACAGCGCCGGGCTACCGGCCTGGCGTCTGGAGCTGGAGGTCACGGAAAACGCCCTGATGGCCAATATCCATAGCACCATCGAACTGCTGCGGCGCATCCGCGACCAGGGCGTGTCGCTGTCGATCGACGACTTCGGCACCGGCTATTCATCCCTGGCCTACCTCAAGCGCCTGCCCCTGGACACCCTGAAGATCGATCGCTCGTTCATCCAGGACGTGCCGCACTCACGGGCCGACAACAATATCGTCCAGGCGATCATGGTCATGGCCCACACCCTGCACCTGAAGGTGATCACCGAGGGTGTGGAGACCGAAGAGCAATACCGCTTCCTCCAGCGCCTGAACTGCGACGCCATCCAGGGCTACCTGCTGAGCCGGCCGGTACCGCTGGAGGATCTGCGCGCGGTGCTCGACAACCTCAACCACCGCGAAGAACGCCTCATGGCTTGCTGCGATACAGATCAATCAGCGTCGCTGGATCTTTTTCCAGATAGCCCTGACTGCCGTGCAGGCGCATCAACTGCGCGGCCAGGCCGCTGACGGGAATCGCCGAGCCCTGCTCGCGGGAGAATTTCACCGCGGTATCGAGGTCCTTGAGCAAAGTTCGCACATGCCACTTCACCGGTTCGAAACGGCTTGCGGCCATCTGCGGGGCGAGGATCTGCAAGGGTTTCGAATCGGCGAAACCGCCAGCCAGGGCTTCGGCGACCAGGCTGGCATCCACGCCTGACTTCTCCGCCAGGGCCACCACTTCGGCGATCACCAGGGCATTGCAGGCCACGATCATCTGATTGCAGGCCTTGGTCACCTGACCTGCACCAACGCCGCCCATATGGGTGACCCGCTGGCCGAGAGAGAGGAGTGCCGGGCGGACCCGCTCAAGATCCTCGGCCTCGCCACCGACCATGATTGCCAGGGTACCCGCCTCCGCCCCCGGGGTGCCGCCGGACACCGGAGTATCCAGCCAGCCCATGCCGGTGTCGGCCTTCAGTTGCGCAGCCATTTCCCGGGTGGCGGTGGGTTCGAGGCTGGAAAAATCCACCAGCAACTGCCCGGCCCGGGCCTTGCCGGTGATACCGCCGGCGCCGAACACCACCTCGCGCACCACCGCGGTATCGGCCAGGCACAGCATCACCACGTCGGCGGCCTCGCACAGCTCGCCCGGGGTCTGCACCTGGCGAGCGCCGGCAGCCACCAGCGGCGCGCATTTATCCGGGGAACGGTTCCACACGGTCAGGTCATACCCGGCCGCCAGCAGGCGCCGGCACATGGGCAGGCCCATCAGGCCGATACCGGCGAACCCCAGGGACAAAGGCAGTGAATGGCTCATCTACAGCTCCAGACAGTTAAAGAAGTTGACGGATCGGACGATTCAGAAGGCGGCGCGACAGGAAAACCCCTAGTTTTTATAAGGTAAACCCTGATCGCTTACGCCGGAGACGCACTGATACAGTCGCGAAACTTTCCAGGGATGGCTCAATGATATCGACTGTTGAACAGCCTTCCCCCCAGGCACATGGCGCAAAATGACCTCCAAGAATACTCCTGCCGACGTGATTTCCGAGCTGCTTTCAGCCACGACGCCCACTTCCTACGGGGCCCGCAGCTATTACAGCCAGCCAACCCTGAGCCCGCAGCAATACCTGTACTTCACCGAACCGGACACCCAGCGCATCCTCGACAACCTCGATGGCCTGCGCGACCTGGTGTTCCCGCCGAGCCAGCATGTCGAGGACGACGCCCAGTTGCGCCTCGACCAGCAGTTCCCTTCGGTGTGCCTGATCGGGCTGGGGCGCTGCGGCTCGAACATCGCCCTGGATGTCGCCGAACTGGTCTACAACGCACGGACCTTCTACCTCAACGAATTCAAGAGCGAGGACCGGGTCGGCAACGATCCGTCCTACAACCCGGCGCGCTGGATCCGCAACAACCTGCGTCTGGTCCAGGCCAAAAGCGCCAAGCCGGTGTTCCTGGTGGAACCGCTGGTGATGCTCGGCGACCTGGACAAGGACATCGCCGGGCGCATCCGTTTCTCGCGCAAAGGCGAAAAAAGCGGCTTTTTGCGCGACTACAGCAAGATGAAGATCATGGACCTCTCCGAGGTGCATGCCGGTGGCGCCGGTAACGCGCCGATCCTTGGCCAGTACCTGGCGAAGATCATCCTCAACAAGGAAACCCACCGCTTCTCCAGTGCCGACTGGAAGCTGATCCACTCGTACCTGATCGACTCCTGCGGGATCAAGGCCAACCAGTCGCGGCTGTACTTCTATATCTTCAGCGCCGGCGGCGGTACCGGCTCGGGCATGGCCTCGGAGTTCGGCCTGGCCCAGCAGTACTCGTACATGAACAAGACCTTCGACACCAAGCCGGCCGACGAGCAGGACGGCGAGGCCGGGCATTCGTTCGTCTTCGAACCGATCTTCACCAGCGGCATCTGCGTGCTGCCGAACATCTCCGATCACCGCAGCGAAATGTCCGAGGCCCTGCACATCAACGCCGGGCGCCTGCTGTGCAAGTACCTGTCGGAAGAGTGGGACTTCTCGTACAACTTCGACAGCGAAGACAGCAGCGAAGCCAGCGTGATGGGCCGCATCCGTCCGTGGAACGCGATGATGCTGATCTCCAACGACATCATGCGCTACGCCGAAGCCAGCGATGACGGCAATATCCAGAACATCGACGTCAACGCCATGGAGAAGCACGCCAACCAGTACATCTCCCAGCAGATCTTCAACATCCTCACCGCCCAGGCGGTGACCACCGACTACGACCAGAACTACTTCCGGCGTGCCGGCATCGATATCGGCGAGACCATCCGCCTTGACGCCAACGACCTGTTCATGAGCCTGGCCGGCCCGGTGGCGATCGCCTACGCCGAGTCGGTGGTGCCGGAAACCCCGGGCAGCAGCTCGGAGAAAGGCTTCAAGGTGTTCGAGAAGGAGCCGCCGCGGCTGGATATCGACGACCTGTTCTTCCGCTCCATCGACCTGCCGCACTTCAACAAGGACACCCAGGCCATCGAAGGCATCAGCCTGTTGCCGATCGAATCCAAGCGCTATCGCGCAGCCCTGGAGCAATACCGCAGTTCCGGTTGCGACGCGGCGGCGCTGCATGACCTGCATTTCTTCAAGAACTGCTCGTCGGTGGTATCGATCGTCTCGTTGCCCAAGGACTACAAGCTGTCCTACATGGACCTGAACCGGCTCAAGACCCACCTCAACAGCCTGTTCCCCAACACCACCCTGAAGCGTTATGCCCTGGTGATCGGCGCCTCGGCCAACCTGTCGCTGACCACCCTGATCGCCAAGAGCCCGTGCCTGTCGGATGACTTCCTGACCTTGATCGTGGCCTTTATCAAACGCTGCTTCGCCAAGGCGCCGTACCGCTTCGACGAGACCCTGGACAACGCGATCCTGGAATTCATCATGCAGGAGGAATTCGAGGAAGAACGCATCGACGAGCTGCTCAGCGAATTCGAGAACCCGGCGAAGATCCTCGATACCAACTGGTATGCGATCAAGCCGATGTACGAGAAGAAATATCGCGAGCTGATCAACGACAAGAGCAAGTTCGTGTCGATCAACGATATTCGGCTGTCGCGGGAATGTGTGAAGAAGGCCGTTAAATACTTGCGCGAGATTTACCGGCACCGGATTGGCAAGACCCGGGTTATTTCCCTCAATAGTCATACCGGCAAGGTCGACTACTAAAAAAAGCGCGACGCGGACCCTGTGGGAGCTGGCTTGCCAGCGATGACTATGGTGAATTCACCATCGCAATCGCTGGCAAGCCAGCTCCCACAGGGTCCGCGTCGCGCTTTTATCTTTCAGGCATCCCGCCCGGGAACTGTTACCGCTCCCGACTGGTGCAACGGGCACTGTTACCAACCGTCACCCTGCCTGATCGGCCTCGCGCACCAAGATGGACTCGCTGTGCGTTTTCGCGCACCAAATTCGAGCAACCTCAGGCCGATGGCCGAACCTGGATCACGATAAACGGCTGCACCACCACCGCCCAGATCTCTGGCTCGCGGCTCTGCAGGTCGAGGGCCTGTTCGGCGCTGACCGGCCCGACAGTGCCAGCATCACGCCACTGTGCGAAGGTTTCACTGCGGTTTTCTGCCATTGCCTGTGCGACTTCGATCAGGTCCAGGGAAGGGTCGACCCAAATCAGGTCACCCTTTGCCCAAAAACGCTCCAGGGCTTTCCACTCGATTACCGCAGTCTCGCCGAGCAATTTGGCATAGAGGGTGCTTGGTTCATCAGTCATGGGTTTCACCAAAAATAATCAGGTCACTTTGAAAGGCCGCTATTTTTGCAGAAAAACCCAGTTTCAAATAAGTAATTGGTCGACAGGTTCAGCAAAGCCAAACGTTTCCGGGAACTTCCGGAGTCAAATAAGACGCTTTTTTGTAACTTTATGTCGAACAGGCGACACCCTCTGTTTTTGCCTCGGCGGGCCTGCTTTTCAAGCGATCAAGCAGCGCTCTACACTGTACCGGTACAGTTGCCAGGCATTCACCGGGGATGAAACCGGAAAGCGGGCCGCGATACGGCGTAGCCGTACCGGGTCTGTCGGGTCCTCTGCCCTGGCGCAAGGACGATAAAAATTACAACAGAATGAGTGGAGCACTATGAGTAAAGTTTCCAAGCTGTTCGCCGCGATGGTCCTGGCCGGCGTCGCCAGCCATTCCTTCGCCGCCGATACCATCAAGATCGGCATCGCCGGCCCGAAGACCGGCCCGGTGACCCAATATGGTGACATGCAGTTCATCGGTGCCAAGCAAGCCATCAAGGACATCAACGCCGCTGGCGGTGTCGATGGCAAGATGCTCGAAGCCAAGGAATACGACGACGCCTGCGACCCTAAACAGGCCGTGGCAGTCGCCAACAAGGTAGTCAACGACGGCGTCAAGTTCGTCATCGGCCACCTCTGCTCCAGCTCCACCCAGCCAGCGTCCGACATCTACGAAGACGAAGGCGTGATCATGATCACCCCGGCAGCCACCAGCCCGGAAATCACCTCCCGCGGCTACAAGCTGATCTTCCGCACCATCGGCCTGGACAGCGCCCAGGGCCCGGCGGCCGGCAACTACATCGCCGACCACGTCAAGCCGAAGGTCGTCGCGGTCCTGCACGACAAGCAGCAATACGGTGAAGGCATCGCCACCGCAGTCAAGTCGACCCTGGAAGGCAAAGGCACCAAGGTTGCCGTCTTCGAAGGCCTGAACGCCGGTGACAAGGACTTCTCGTCCATCATCCAGAAACTCAAGCAGAACAACGTCGACTTCGTCTACTACGGCGGCTACCACCCGGAGCTGGGCCTGATCCTGCGCCAGGCCAAAGAGAAAGGCCTGAACGCCAAGTTCATGGGTCCGGAAGGCGTCGGCAACGACTCCATCTCGCAGATCGCCCAGAACGCTTCCGAAGGCCTGCTGGTTACCCTGCCGAAGTCGTTCGACGCCGATCCTGAGAACAAGAAGATCGTCGAAGCCATCAAGGCCGACGGCAAGGACCCAAGCGGTCCGTTCGTGTTCCCGGCCTACTCGGCTGTAGAACTGATCGCCCAGGGCATCAAGAAAGCCGGCAGCGAAGACACCGACAAGGTGGCCGCGGCCATCCACGCCGGCACCTTCAAGACCCCGACCGGCGAACTGTCCTACGACGAAAAAGGCGACCTGAAGGACTTCAAGTTCGTGGTCTACGAATGGCATTTCGGCAAACCGAAAACCGAAGTTTCCCCTCAGTAACACCGTCTGATACATGACCGAAAAGCCCACTGTGCGAGCAGTGGGCTTTGTTTTACGAGGTTCATGGAGCCGTTTCCCGCGATCCGGGATCGGCTTCACCTGAAAATCTTAAAACCGTCACCAGCGGTTCCCTGGCAACGCATGCGCCAAAGTGGCCCCAGACCGCAAGGCCATGCCGGGTGAAAGCCCGCCAGCGAAATGCATATTCAGGTTTTTAGGAGCGCTGTAATGCCTGAGATCTATCACTTCTTCCAACAGCTGGTTAATGGCCTGACCATTGGCAGCACCTATGCCTTGATAGCCATTGGCTACACAATGGTTTACGGCATCATTGGAATGATCAACTTCGCCCACGGCGAGGTGTACATGATTGGTTCCTACGTGGCCTTCATCGTCCTTGCCGGACTGGCCATGATGGGTATCCATTCGCTACCGCTGCTGATGACCGCCGCGTTCATCGCGACGATCGTCGTTACCAGTGCCTACGGCTACAGTATCGAACGGGTCGCCTACCGGCCGTTGCGTAACAGCAACCGCCTGATCCCGCTGATTTCCGCCATCGGCATGTCGATTTTCCTGCAGAACACCGTACTGCTTTCCCAGGATTCCAAGGACAAGTCCATTCCCAACCTGATCCCGGGGAGCATCTCCTTCGGCCCGGGTGGCGCGGAAGAGGTCCTGATCTCCTACATGCAGATCCTGGTCTTCGTGGTCACCCTGATCGCCATGACCGGCCTTACCCTGTTCATCTCCCGCTCGCGTCTGGGCCGGGCCTGCCGGGCCTGCGCCGAAGACATCAAGATGGCCAACCTGCTGGGGATCAACACCAACAACATCATCGCCCTGACCTTCGTCATCGGCGCCGCCCTGGCGGCCGTGGCGGCCGTGCTGCTGAGCATGCAGTACGGCGTGATCAACCCCAACGCCGGCTTCCTGGTGGGCCTGAAGGCCTTCACCGCGGCAGTCCTCGGCGGCATCGGCAGCATTCCGGGCGCCATGCTCGGCGGCCTGGTGCTGGGTGTGGCCGAAGCCTTCGGTGCTGACATCTTCGGCGACCAGTACAAGGACGTCGTGGCGTTCGGCCTGCTGGTACTCGTCCTGTTGTTCCGTCCGACCGGCATCCTCGGCCGTCCGGAGGTTGAGAAAGTATGAACAGACATCTCAAATCGGCGTTCTTCAGCGCCCTGCTGGTCTGGGCCGTGGCCTTCCCGGTACTTGGCCTGAAACTCAGCATCGTCGGCATCAACCTGGAAGTGCACGGCCAGGGTCCCTTCACCCTCGGCGTGATCGCCCTGTGTTCGGTGCTGATGTTCCTGCGCGTGCTGCTGGACAAGCAATGGAGCGCAATGATGCGCTCGCGTCGGGACGGCCCGCTGGTGCCACCCAAGGTCAGCAACTGGCTGACCCTGCCCAAGACCCAGCGCTACATCATCCTCGGCCTGATCGTGGTCGCCCTGGTCTGGCCGTTCTTCGGCTCGCGCGGCGCGGTCGACATCGCCACCCTGATCCTGATCTACGTCCTGCTCGGCCTCGGCCTGAACATCGTGGTCGGCCTGGCGGGCCTGCTCGACCTGGGTTACGTCGGCTTCTACGCCGTCGGTGCGTACAGCTACGCGCTGCTCTCGCACTACTTCGGCCTGAGCTTCTGGATCTGCCTGCCGATCGCCGGCCTGATGGCGGCCACCTTCGGCTTCCTGCTGGGCTTCCCGGTGCTGCGCCTGCGCGGTGACTACCTGGCGATCGTGACCCTCGGTTTCGGTGAGATCATCCGCCTGTTCCTGCGCAACCTGACCGACATCACCGGTGGCCCGAACGGCATCAGCAACATCGAGAAGCCGACCTTCTTCGGCCTGACCTTCGAACGCAAGGCCGCCGAAGGCATGCAGACCTTCCACGAGTTCTTCGGGCTGGAATACAACTCGATCAACAAGGTGATCTTCCTCTACCTGGTGGCCCTGCTCCTCGCCCTGCTGGCGCTGTTCGTCATCAACCGCCTGCTGCGCATGCCGATCGGGCGTGCCTGGGAAGCGCTGCGTGAAGACGAGATCGCCTGCCGTGCGCTGGGCCTGAACCCGACCGTGATCAAGCTCTCGGCGTTCACCCTGGGTGCCTGCTTCGCCGGTTTCGCTGGCAGCTTCTTCGCTGCGCGCCAAGGCCTGGTGACCCCGGAATCCTTCACCTTCATCGAATCGGCGATCATCCTCGCCATCGTCGTGCTCGGCGGCATGGGCTCGCAGTTGGGCGTGATCCTCGCGGCCATCGTGATGATCCTCCTGCCGGAGCTGATGCGTGACTTCAGCGAGTACCGCATGCTGATGTTCGGCGCCCTGATGGTATTGATGATGATCTGGCGTCCGCAGGGCCTGCTGCCTATGCAACGTCCACATATGGAGCTGCGTCGATGAGCCGCGAAATTCTGCAAGTCAGCGGCCTGAGCATGCGCTTCGGCGGCTTGTTGGCGGTCAACGGCGTCGGCCTGACCGTCAAGGAAAAACAGGTGGTCGCCCTGATCGGCCCGAACGGCGCCGGCAAGACCACGGTGTTCAACTGCCTGACCGGCTTCTACAAGCCCAGCGGCGGCACCATCCTCCTCGATGGCCAGCCGATCCAGGGCCTGGCCGGGCACCAGATCGCCCGCAAGGGCGTGGTGCGGACCTTCCAGAACGTGCGCCTGTTCAAGGAAATGACCGCGCTGGAAAACCTGCTGATCGCCCAGCACCGCCACCTCAACACCAACTTCTTCGCCGGTCTGTTCAAGACCCCGGCTTTCCGCCGCAGCGAGAAGGAAGCCATGGAGCGTGCGCAGTACTGGCTGGAGAAGGTCAACCTGACCGAGTTCGCCAACCGTACCGCCGGGACCCTGGCCTACGGCCAGCAACGCCGCCTGGAAATCGCCCGCTGCATGATGACCCAACCGCGGATCATCATGCTCGACGAGCCGGCGGCCGGCCTCAACCCCAAGGAAACCGAGGACCTCAAGGCGCTGATTGCGTACCTGCGCGAATCGCATAACGTCACCGTGCTGCTGATCGAGCACGACATGAAACTGGTCATGAGCATTTCCGACCATATCGTGGTGATCAACCAGGGCACGCCCCTGGCCGACGGCACGCCGGAGCAGATCCGCGACAACCCTGATGTGATCAAAGCCTACCTGGGGGAAGCGTAAATGCTGCAGTTCGAAAACGTTTCCACCTTCTACGGCAAGATCCAGGCGCTGCACTCGGTCAACGTGGAAATCAACCAGGGCGAGATCGTCACCCTGATCGGCGCCAACGGTGCCGGCAAGTCGACCCTGCTGATGACCCTCTGCGGCTCGCCGCAAGCCCACAGCGGCAGCATCCGCTACCTGGGCGAAGAGCTGGTCGGCCAGCCGTCCTCGCACATCATGCGCAAGAGCATCGCCGTGGTCCCGGAGGGCCGCCGCGTGTTCTCGCGCCTGACCGTCGAGGAAAACCTGGCCATGGGCGGCTTCTTCACCGAGAAGGGCGACTACCAGGAGCAACTGGACAAGGTCCTGCAGCTGTTCCCGCGTCTGAAGGAGCGCTACAACCAGCGCGGTGGCACCATGTCCGGCGGCGAGCAGCAGATGCTCGCCATCGGCCGGGCGCTGATGAGCAAACCCAAGCTGCTGCTGCTCGACGAGCCGTCGCTGGGCCTGGCGCCGATCATCATCCAGCAGATCTTCGACATCATCGAACAGCTGCGCCGCGATGGCGTGACCGTGTTCCTGGTGGAGCAGAACGCCAACCAGGCGTTGAAGGTCGCTGACCGGGCCTATGTGCTGGAGAACGGGCATGTGGTGATGCAGGGGACCGGTGAGGCACTGCTGACCGATCCTAAAGTGCGCGACGCTTACCTGGGGGGTTGATCTCCCGGGCCTCATCGCTGGCAAGCCAGCTCCCACACGATCCCTGTGGGAGCTGGCTTGCCAGCGATAGGGCCCTCACCTGCAATACACATTTTCCTGACACAACTTCACTTGTAATCCCCCCTCACCCTGCATACCGTTGAAAACTTTTCAGGCCGAGATCCCGGAGTTTTCCTCGATGCGTATCGCCCCCTCCCTGTTCGTCGCCGCCCTGCTGCCGCTGTTCGCCGGCTGCCAGTTGCTCGCCGACCAGCCGGAAACCAGCGTCTCCACCGCCGGCATGACCCGCCTGCAAGGCGAGCTCAGCGCCGCCAACGGCCAGTTGCTGTTCAAACCCTGCACCGAAAGCCGCCGTTTCGTGGTCCAGGACGCCGACAATACCGGCCTGCTCCAGGAAGCCGCGACCCTCGCCGCCACCCCGGGGGTGATCTTCGCCGACGTTCGCGGCACCCTCTCCGCCACCAAGAGCAACGGCGCCGACGGCCAGTTCAACGTGCACCAGCTGTACCGCGTCGAGCACTCGGCCGGCGCCTGCAGCGACCCCAACTTCAAGCGCCTGACCCTGCGCGCCTCCGGCCATGAGCCGGACTGGAACCTCAATGTCAGCGGCCAGGGCATGGTCCTGAACCGCCCGGACCAGCCACCCCTGGCCCTGCCCTACCTGGAAGAACAGATGCCCGGCGGCGGTATCAGCGTCAGCAGCGAGGCCAACGGACAGAAAGTCGAACTGTGGCTCGCCCCGCAACGCTGCGTCGACAGCGCTACCGGCGCCGTCAGCCACCTGACCGCACAACTGCGCCTGGATGCCCAGACGATGCAGGGCTGCGGCTATTTCGGCGGTTCGCGCAACGACTGACCACCGGCACACATTCAATCTGCCTGCCCGGCCGGCGAAAGCTTTATACTTGGCGGTTTGTGTAAAGCCGCCGGCCCTCCCATGGCCGGGATACTGGACCCTGTCATGCTACGAATCACCGAACTGAAGCTGCCGCTGGATCATCCCGACGAGGCCCTGCGCGAGGCCATCGTGCAACGCCTGGGCATCGACGACGCCGAGCTGCTCGACTTCTCCATCTTCAAGCGCAGCTACGACGCGCGGAAGAAGAACACCGAACTGCTGTTCATCTACGCCATCGATCTCGATGTCCGTGACGAAGCCGCGGTGCTGGCCAGGTTCGCCGACGACCATAACGTCGGCATCGCCCCGGACGTGAACTACAAGCCGGTGGGCGTGGCGCCGGAAGGCGGCCTGGCCGAGCGGCCGATCGTGGTCGGCTTCGGCCCGTGCGGCATCTTCGCCGGCCTGATCCTGGCCCAGGCGGGCCTGCGCCCGATCGTCCTGGAGCGCGGCAAGGAAGTACGCCAGCGCACCAAGGACACCTGGGGCCTGTGGCGCAAAAGCGTGCTCAACCCCGAGTCCAACGTACAGTTCGGCGAAGGCGGCGCCGGGACCTTCTCCGACGGCAAGCTGTACAGCCAGATCAAGGACCCGAAGCACTACGGCCGCAAGGTCCTGCACGAGTTCGTCAAGGCCGGCGCGCCGGACGAGATCCTCTACGTCAGCAAGCCGCACATCGGTACCTTCCGCCTGACCGGCATGGTCGAGAACATCCGCGAGGAAATCATCGCCCTGGGCGGTGAAGTGCGCTTCGAGCACAAGGTCACCGACCTGCTGATGGAAGACGGCCAGCTCAATGGCGTGGTCCTGCACACGGGCGAAGAGCTGTGTTCGCGCCATGTGGTCCTGGCCCTCGGCCACAGTGCCCGCGACACCTTCCGCATGCTCCACGGCCGTGGCGTGTTCATGGAAGCCAAGCCGTTCTCCATCGGTTTCCGCATCGAGCACCCGCAGTCGCTGATCGACAAGGCGCGCCTGGGCAAGTACGCCGGCCACCCGAAACTCGGGGCCGCCGACTACAAACTCGTGCACCACGCCAAGAACGGTCGCTCGGTGTACAGCTTCTGCATGTGCCCGGGTGGCACCGTGGTTGCCGCCACCAGCGAGCCGGGCCGGGTGGTTACCAACGGCATGAGCCAGTACTCGCGCAACGAGCGCAATGCCAACTCGGGTATCGTCGTCGGTATCACCCCGGAGCAGGATTATCCGGGTGGCCCGCTGGCCGGGATCGAGTTGCAGGAGCGGCTGGAAGAGCTCGCCTATGAACTGGGCGGCAGCAACTACCACGCGCCGGCGCAGCTGGTCGGTGATTTCGTGGCCGGGCGTCCGTCCACCGCCCTGGGCAGCGTAGAACCGTCGTACAAGCCGGGCATCAACCTCGGCGACCTGGCTCCGAGCCTGCCGGACTTCGCCATCGAAGCCCTGCGTGAAGCGATCCCGGCCTTCGACCGGCAGATCAAGGGCTACAGCCTGGCGGATGCGATCCTGACCGGGATCGAGACCCGCACCTCGTCGCCACTGCGGATCACCCGGGACGAGACCTTGCAGAGCCTGAACCTGAAGGGCCTGTTCCCGGCGGGTGAAGGGGCGGGTTATGCCGGGGGGATTCTGTCGGCGGGTGTGGATGGCATCCGCATTGCCGAGGCCGTGGCCCGTAGCATGCTCGGGCTGACCGAGTAAGGCTCTCGGGCCTCATCGCTGGCAAGCCAGCTCCCACAGGTTTTGTGTTGATCACAAGACCTGTGGCCGACGCGGTCACTGTGGGAGCTGGCTTGCCAGCGATAGGGCCTTCAGCTTCAGCAAAGAAACTCAGATCCCTTCGCGCAGTACCGTCTCCGGCAACCCCTCCCCCCGCTCCACACACCCCGCCACCGCCGCAATCAACGGCTCCAGCGCATACCCCTGCTGCCCCAGCCATTCCTCATCGTAATAAGTCGTCGCATAACGCTCCCCGCTGTCACACAGAATCGCCACGATCGACCCCGACTCCCCCGCCGACTGCATATGCAGCGCCGCCTGCAAGGCTCCGACCAGGTTGGTTCCGCTCGACCCGCCAACCCGCCGCCCCAACCGCTGCGCCAGATAGTGCATGGCCGCCAGGGACAGCGCATCCGGCACCTTGACCATCGCATCGATCACCGCCGGCAGGAACGACGCCTCGACCCGTGGCCGCCCGATCCCTTCGATCCGCGAGCCACAATCCAGGCGCAACGAGCGGTCCCCACTGCGGTAGCAATCGAAGAACACCGAACGCTCGGCATCGGCACACAGCACGCGAGTCGCATGCCGGCGATAACGCACATAGCGGCCCAGCGTCGCAGTAGTCCCGCCGGTACCCGGGCTGGAAATCAACCACGCCGGCTCGGCATGCCGTTCGAAGTGCATCTGGCTGAAGATCGACTCGGCGATATTGTTGTTGGCGCGCCAGTCGGTAGCGCGCTCGGCGTAGGTGAACTGGTCCATGAAGTGCCCGCCGCTTTCCCGGGCCAGGCGCTCGGACTCGGCGTAGATCTGCGTCGGATCCTGCACCAGGTGCGGCGTGCCGCCATAGAACTCGATCTGTGCGATCTTTTCCCGCGAGGTGGTCGCCGGCATCACCGCGATGAACGGCAAGCCCAGCAAGCGGGCGAAGTACGCCTCGGAGATCGCCGTCGAACCACTGGACGCCTCGATCACCGGCGCACCAGGGCGCAACCAGCCATTGCACAGGGCATAGAGAAACAGCGAGCGGGCCAGCCGGTGCTTGAGGCTGCCGGTGGGATGGCTGGATTCATCCTTGAAGTACAGGTCGATATCCGGAAAGCCCGGCATCGGCAGCGGAATCAGGTGGGTATCGGCGCTGCGCTGGAAATCGGCCTCGATGATGCGGATGGCTTCACGGACCCAGGTGCGGTGATGGTTCATAGGGCGGTTCTCATGCGTCAGGAGCGAAAGGCTGTAGGAACGACTACCGTCCATTTAGGCAACTTCCTACATCCTTGCCAGAAAAGCCCGATAGCCATGAAAACACTGAAACAGCTTATAACAAAAAAGAATATAGTTTTTATTTTAATGAATAACACAACGGGTTAGGGTGTTCGACCTTTTTCATTCGATGGAGGAGCGACCTTGCCTCTACGTAGCACATTCACCCGGTTCTTCCAGCTCGAAGCCGCCAGCGGCCTGCTGCTGATCGCCGCTGCGGTGCTGGCGCTGATCGTCAACAACTCGCCACTGTCCTGGCTCTACAACGGCCTGCTGGAAGTCCCCGTCGCCGTGCAGATCGGCGCCCTGAGCATCGCCAAGCCGCTGCTGCTGTGGATCAACGACGGCCTGATGGCCCTGTTCTTCCTGCTCATCGGCCTGGAGGTCAAGCGCGAGCTGGTCGAGGGACACCTGTCGAAACCGTCCCAGGTGGTCCTGCCCGGCGCGGCAGCCCTCGGCGGCATGCTGGTGCCGGCGCTGATCTACTGGTTCATGAACCGCGACAACCCCGCGGCCATCGCCGGCTGGGCCATCCCCACCGCCACCGACATTGCCTTCGCCCTCGGCGTGCTGGCCCTGCTCGGCAAGCGCGTGCCGGTGTCGCTCAAGCTGTTCCTGATGACCCTGGCGATCATCGACGACCTCGGCGCGATCATCATCATCGCCCTGTTCTACTCCGGCGCCCTGTCGACCCTCTCGCTGATGCTGGCCGCCGCCTGTATCGCCGCGCTGATCGCGATGAACCGGATGGGCGTGGTCAGACTTGGCCCTTATATGGTGATCGGCCTGATCCTCTGGGTCTGCGTGTTGAAGAGCGGCGTGCACGCCACGCTGGCCGGCGTCACCCTGGCCCTGTGCATTCCGCTGCGCACGCGCAATGCCGAAACCTCGCCGTTGCTCACCCTGGAACACGCCCTGCACCCCTGGGTGGCCTACGGCATCCTGCCGCTGTTCGCCTTCGCCAACGCTGGCGTGTCCCTGGCCGGCGTGACCATGGAAAGCTTCACCCACGCCGTGCCCATGGGCATCGCCGTGGGCCTGCTGGCGGGCAAGACCATCGGCGTGTTCGGCCTGACCTGGATCGCCATCAAGCTCGGCCTGGCGGCGCTGCCGGCTGGCGCCAACTGGGGGCAGGTCCTCGGCGTGGCGATCCTCTGCGGCATCGGCTTTACCATGAGCCTGTTCGTCGGCTCCCTGGCCTTCGTGCCCGGCACCAGCGAGTATGTGGGCATGGACCGCATGGGCATCCTCACCGGCTCGATCCTGGCGGCAATCATTGGCTACACCATCACCGCCCTTTCCAGTCCGAAACAGCCCGCCAGCTGATAATCGGCAGGCAATAAAAAAACCCGAGCGGCGCAAGCCGGTCGGGGTTTTCTTTTGCCGCAAGCCTTAATGGCTGACGCGGCTGGTGCCATCGACGGTCATGATGCGCACGCGCTCGCCGACCCGGAAAATCTCGTTTTCCTGAACCTGCTGCACGTAGGCACGCATGCTGCCGTCGTCTTCGCGCACAGTGATTTCCACGCCCTGGGTACGGGTCAGGCCTTCCTCGGCCGCAGAACCCGCCAGACCACCGGCAACCGCACCGATCACCGCCGCGACGATGCTGCCGCGACCGCCACCAATGGCGCTACCGGCCACCCCGCCGACCACCGCACCGGCGCCACCGCCGATTGGCGTCTTGGTGCCTTCGATCTTGACCGGACGCAGGGATTCGATGGTACCCATGCGCACGGTCTGCACGCGCCGCGCCTCGTCACGGGAGTAGGAATCACCGGACAGGTTCGAGGCACAACCGCCCAGCAGCAGCGACATCGTGGTGAACGATGCGACCAGCAACATAGATTTACGCATAGGAATCATCTCCTTAAGACAGGTGCCCATTAGACCTGCGCGGATTGACGACTGTCACGACATGCAACAGATAAAATTGCTTCCATTCAGCTTCAGTACAGGCGGCACTCACGCTGAACCGTCAGACGACTTGCAGGAAAGAATAGACATGGATTACTTCATCATCGCCATCACCACCCTGGCCGGCCTGTATTTCCACGGCTGGCTGTACGTTCGGATCAGACGCTGGACGGACCGTGACCTCGCGCTGTCCTTCGCCGGCAAGGACGAAGGCAAGCGCGCGTTCATGCTGCAAAGGTTGGACGCCGCACGCACGCAAAAGGTCAAAAGGAAGGAACTGGCGGCCTGGCTGGAACGCGAGGCCGCCACTTACGCGAATTAAGGGGCCAGGCGCTCGCGCGTCCAGTCGCCCTGTTCCAGGCGGTAGTTCAGGCGGTCATGCAGGCGGCTGGCGCGGCCCTGCCAGAACTCGATGCGCTCCGGCAGCAGGCGGTAACCGCCCCAATGCTCCGGGCAGTGCGGCTGGGTGTCGCTGAAGCGTTGTTCGGTGGCCTTGAGCAGACCTTCCAGTTCGCCACGATCAGCGATCACCCGGCTCTGCGGCGAGGCCCAGGCGCCCAGGCGGCTGCCCAGCGGGCGGACCTGGAAATACGCGTCGGACTCCTGCGCCGAGACCTTCACCACCCGCCCTTCGATCCGCACCTGACGCTCCAGCGCCGGCCAGAAGAAGGTCATCGCAGCGAACGGATTGGCCAGCAAATGCTGACCCTTGGCGCTCTCGTAGTTGGTGAAGAAGGTGAAACCCTGCTCGTCCAGGCCCTTGAGCAGCAGGACGCGGCAATGCGGCCGGCCGTCGGCATCGACGGTGGCCAGGGTCATGGCGTTGGCTTCCACCGGGGCCTGCTCGGTTTTCACCGCATCGGCGAACCACTGGTGAAACAGGGCGAACGGCTCGGCCGGGGCTTGCGCCTCGGCCAGGCCGTCACGGGTGTAGTCACGGCGCATATCTGCCAGTGTCTGGGTCATCTACAGCGTTCCTTGAGGATCAGTTGGTCTTCGCAGGGCTGTTGTTGGCTGCCACCTTCTTGGCGGCAGGCTCGGCTTTTTTCGCAGCCGGTTTGGCTGGGGCCGCTTTTTTAGTGGCCGCGGCGGTTTTCGCCGGGGCGGCTTTCTTCGCCGTGGTGGCCTTGGCCGGGGCTTTGGCGGCAGCCTTGGCCGCCGGTTTGGCGGCCGGCTTGGCGGCAGCGGCGGCTGGCTTGACGTCCTGCACCGCGACCAGTTCGGCCGGGCTCGGGGTCGGCTGCTGGTACTTGGCAACCAGGGCGACCAGGGTCGCTTGCGGGGTCAGGATCATTTCCACACGACGGTTCAGCGACCGGCCCTGGAGGCTGTCGTTGGCCGCACGCGGAGCGACGGAGCCCATGCCGCGCAGGGTCAGGCGGTCACGCTGCAGGCCGCTGAGGCGGAAGATCGCCGAGACCGAGGCAGCGCGTTCCAGGCTGAGCTTCTGGTTGATGGCGGCGGCACCGCTGCTGTCGGCGTGGCCGAGGATCAGCACGGCGGTTTTCGGATCGGTTTCGATCAGCTTGGCGACCTTGGTGATCGGGCCAAGACTGATCGGCAGGAGCATGGCAGGACGGTCCGGGTTGTAGCCGCTGTCCACCGGCAGGGTCACCACCAGCACGTCTTCACGGCGCTCCAGCTCCAGCTTGCTGTCCTTGATGGCGTCACGCACCCGCGGCTCATAGCTGTCCAGCCAGGCCTGGGTGGCCTTGACGTCGACCTTCGGCACAGCGGCGACCTTGTCGGCAGCCTTGTCGTCGCTGCCGCCGAACGGCCACCACCAACTGCCGCCCTCGGACTTGGCTTCGGCCTTGGCCTCGGACTTGGCGACCTTCTCCTGTACCGCTTCCTTCACTTCCTGGTCAGCCACCTTGTCCGAACCGAACGGCCACCAGCCGTGGCCACTGTCCGCGGTGTCTTTCTGGGGGTTCTGGGCGCAACCGGTGATGGCCAGGCACAGGGCGAGAGCTAAAGTTTTGTGTGAAGACATCAGCGATACACCATGAAAATGAAGGAAAAATAGAAAACAGCTGGTCACAGAATAGCCAACGGAGCCTCCGCGTACAGAGGCACCCGATCAAAGGCAGTCGGCGAGCACCCGGACCAGTTTCTGGGCACGGGGGTCCATCAGGATGTAAGGGCCAAGGGTGTTGGTGACGAAGCCGAAGGCCACATCATGTTCCGGGTCGGCAAAGCCCACCGAGCCGCCGGCCCCCGGATGCCCGAAGGCACGGGCGCCGAGGCCGAAGGTGGCGTTGGCCACCGTGGGCTGGTCGAGCATGCAGCCCAGGCCGAAGCGGGTCTGGGTCAGCAGGGTTCTATCGTCGCCGAGGCTGTGCTCACGGGTCAGTTCGTCGAGCAGTTCCGATTCCAGCAGGCTGCCGTCCAGCAGGCCGGCGTAGAAACCGGCCAGGCTGCGGGCATTGCCGTGGCCATTGGCCGCCGGCTGCTGCATGCGCCGCCACTCGGGCTTGTTGGTGCTGGTGAGAATCGCTGGCGGGTTGGTGAAGGCGCGGGTCGACAGGGCCTGAGGCTCGGTCATGGTGACCTTGAGCAGGCGCTGCGCCGCAGCGTCACCGAGGTTGCCCTTGCCGCGGGCGATGTGGGCGACGCGATGGAATTCGGCATCATCCAGGCCGATATGGAAATCCAGGCCCAGTGGCTTGGCGGTGCGGGCAACGATGGACTCGCCCGGGCCACGGCCATCGGCGCGACGGATCAGTTCGCCGACCAGCCAGCCATAGGTGATCGCCGCGTAGCCGTGGGCCGTGCCCGGCTCCCACCAGGGTGCTTCGGCGGCCAGGGTATCGACCATGGTTTGCCAGTCGTACAGGGCTTCGGCGGGGAGCAGTTCGCGGATCGCCGGCAGGCCGGCGCGGTGGCTGAGGAGCTGGCGCAGGGTCACCGACTCCTTGCCGGCCTGGGCGAACTCGGGCCAGTAGCGGGCTACCGGGGCATCCAGTTGCAGCTTGCCCTCGCCGACCAGTTGCAGGGCGGTGACGGCGGCGAAGGTCTTGGTGCAGGAGAACAGGTTGGCGATGGTATCGCTGTGCCAGATCTCCTGGCCGTCCTTGTCGGCGGTGCCGGCCCAAAGGTCGACCACCGTCTCGCCGCCGACCTGGATGCACAGGGCGGCGCCGCGTTCCTGGGAATCATCGAAAAGTGCCGCAAAGGCCTCGCGTACTGCCTCGAACTTGAGTTCGAAATGACCCTGGATCTGCACCCGGTGACTCCCCTGCGGCCTGTCTGAAAAGTGGCGTGCATTGTTTCAGCCCGCGAAGGATTTTGGAACAGACGTGGGTCGGACAATGACCACTATTCATGTAGGCAACGCTGAACCCTGTGGGAGCTGGCTTGCCAGCGATAGGGCCAGGCCTGACAACATCTTTGTCATTGCCGGCCTCATCGCTGGCAAGCCAGCTCCCACAGGGGTTGTGTGCTACTTGGCGGGCTCGGCCTCAGGCTTGTGCGCCACACCCACGATCAGCTTCTCGACCTGCAGATTGGCCTTGCGCGCCTGCTCGATAAAGCCCTGGTACGGCACATCGGTAATCCCCACCAGGCCGAAATGACCATTCTCGCCATCCAGCAAACGCCCGCTGGCCGGCTGGTCGAAGAACTGGAACCAGTGCACGCCGACGATCGACGGTTCGTCCAGCGCCGCCTTGAGGAACGCCGCGTAGGCCGGACCACGGTCCTCCTCCCGCGCCACTTCCATCGGCCCCGGCCAGAACGGCCCGCGGTCGCGGGAGCCGAAGTGGAACTCGGACACCAGCACCGGCTTGTCCAGCTCGCGCAAACGGGCGAAGTCGTAGCCATCCTGCGGCTTGGGCGTGTAGAAGTTGAAGCTCAGCACATCACAGTACTGGGCACAGGCCGCCACCGCTTCCGGGGTGGTCACGGCAAAGCGGCCACCGAGCAGCAGGTGGTTCGGCGCATGCCATTTCAGTGCATCGGAGATGGTCTTGAAGTAGGCATCGGCAAACGAACGCTGGAAGTGCTTGAAGTCTTCCTCGATCTCCGGGTGCTCAGGGCTCGGCAACGGCGGCTCGAAGCCCGGGTCTTCCATCAGCTCCCAGGCGGTCAGCTGGATGCCCCAGGCCTTGGACAGGCCTTCCTGGTTACGGTATTTGTCGCGCAGTTGCTTGAGGAAGGCGCGCTTCGCCGGGACGTCGGTGGTCAGGCGCAGGGTGCCGTAGGCCAGGCCGTAGCGGGCTTTCGGATCGTCGCCAGGTGCGGCCCAGGCCAGTTCGTTGTCGGCGAAGTAGCCGATCAGGAACGGATCGTCATGGTGATCCCGGGCGGCGATGGCCACGGCACGCTCGGTGGCCATGGCGAAACGCGGGTCGAACGGGTCGGGCATCGAGCCCCACCAATCCATGCCGGTGCTGATACTGGCGTAGTCGCCGACGATCGCCAGCGGCAAGGTATAAGGCACGCGTTCGGCCTGCTCCAGGCTCGGTTCGCTCCAGTTGCCGAGGGTGTTGAAACCCCAGGCTTGCAGGCGGTCGAGGGTGTGGGTCTGCCAGCGGGCGCTGTCGAGAACGGCCGGCGGGCAGGGCCTGGCTTCCTCGGTCGGTGCCGGGCAGGGCTTGCCGTAGGCCCGCTCGAGGTTGGCAGCGTAGAAGTCGAACCAGCGGCCCTGGTTGAAGTTGCGGCCTTTCGACGAGGCATTGCCGTCGTTGTTGTTGCCTTCACCGTAGAAGGCCGCCAGTGGCGAGTCGGCTTTCGGCAGGTCGCTGAACATGGCTTCGCGGCCGGCGACGTAGGTACGTCCCGGTTCGTCATTGACCGCGTTGACGCCAAGGGAATAGAACGGATGGCCTTCCGGGGTCACCAGATACCAGCGGCCATCGCGCTTCACTGTACGGAAGAAGCCTTTGGCATCGAAGGTCTGCCCGCCGGTCCAGCCGCCGAAGCGGTCCAGCGGCTGCTTCTGGCGCTCGACGAGCCAGGTCTTGAGCTGTTGCTGTTCCTTGCCAGCCGAGGCCTTGAGTTGTTCGTCGCTGCCGACCTTCTCCGGCCAGCGGCCACGGCTGTACTGGCCGTAGCCGTCGATCAGCTGGCTGTACGCCGCCTGTTGCAGGCGTTCTTCGTCCTGCACGTTGATCCGCTCGATCAGCACGCTCTGGGCGACATTGGGCTGGTTCATTGACAGGCTGATCGAATTGACCTGGCTCAGGTCCAGCTCGCCGCTGCTGCTGGCGACCACCAGGCGCTGGCCTTCGAAGGTCCAGGGCATCGGCGGGCCGGCGCGCATGCCCTGGCTCAGTGGCGAGCTGGCGGTCAACGGGATGACCACGGTCTGCGCCGGGCCGGCGGGCAGATCGATGCGGCTGGTGAGGGTCTTGCCGTCGGCGCTCTGGATCGTCACGTTGAGGGTCAGGGCCCAGTCCATGCCGCTTTGCAGGCGCAGGGTCAGGGTCTTCTGCGCGGACCAGTCCCAGACGCCGGTCTGCGGACTCATGCGCAGGTTGGGACGCTGTACCGGGTTGAACACCACCCGCCGCAGCACCTCGCCTTCGGCCGTCTGCTCCGCGTTGTAGTGCGGCAGGCTGGCATCCTCGGTCGCCACGGTGACCACCGAGGTCGGGCGCACGAAGTTGAACAGCGTCTGTTGCGCGGCCAGCAGGGGCTGGCTGAGCAACAGCAGGAGGGCGGTGGGCAGGGTACGGCGCAACATGGGGCTGGAGTTCTCCTTGAGGGCCTTTTAAGGGGCCTTGGTTCCGGTGATAGACAGCGGCAACTGCAAAAGATTTGTATGAAGGCTGATGGCCTCATCGCTGGCAAGCCAGCTCCCACAGGTTTTGCGGTGCACGCGATCCCTGTGGGAGCTGGCTTGCCAGCGATGAGGCCCTCAAGAACTACGAAATTTCCCGACGGAACGGCGGCAGCGCATTGAGGATAGCCTTCCCGTAGCGCTGGGTGACCACCCGACGATCGAGCAGGGTGATGGTCCCGCGATCCTGCTCGGTACGCAGCAGACGCCCGCAGGCCTGGATCAGCTTCAAGGACGCATCCGGCACGGAGATTTCCATGAACGGATTGCCACCCCGCGCCTCGATCCACTCGGCCAGCGCCGCCTCCACCGGATCATCCGGCACGGCGAAGGGGATCTTGGCGATCACCACGTGCTCGCAGTACGCCCCGGGCAAGTCCACGCCCTCGGCGAAACTGGCCAGGCCGAAGAGCACGCTGGACTCGCCGTCATCGACCCGCGCCTTGTGCTTGTTCAAGGTCTCCTGCTTGGACAGGTTGCCCTGGATGAACACCTGCCGGCGCCAGTCACGATCCAGGCCGTCGAACACGTCCTGCATCTGCTTGCGCGAGGAGAACAGCACCAGCGAACCCCGCGAACCTTCCACCAGTTCCGGCAGGTCGCGAATGATCGCGGCGGTATGAGCGGCCGCATCCCGCGGGTCGGCACGCAGGTCGGGAACCCGCAGCACGCCGGCGTCGGTATGGTGGAACGGACTCGGCACCACTGCGGTAACTGCCGCCTTGGGCAGGCCGGAGCGCATGCGGAAGCGGTCGAAGGTGCCCAGCGCGGTCAGGGTCGCGGAGGTCACCAGCGCGCCATGGGCCACGTTCCACAGGTTGCGTCGCAGCATCTCGGCCGCAAGGATCGGGCTGGCATTGACCTCGATGTCGAACAGCGCACCACTTTCCGCCAGGGTCAGCCAGCGCGCCATGGGCGGGCTGTCTTCCGGATCTTCGGCAGTGAACGCGGTCCACAGCTCCCAGTTGCTGCCGGCGCGGGTCACCAGGGTGCCGAACAGCGGGTACCACTCCTCGGCCTGGTGGCTCGGAATGCCGATATTGACCTCGCCGTCCATGCCTTCCTTGAGCAGGTCGGCCAGGCGGGTGAACAGGTCGTTGAGCCGGGCGAAGCCCTTCTTCAGCTCGATGCCGATCTCGCGGATATGCTCCGGGACCACGCCGCCGATAAAGCGGTAGCGCGGGCGTTCACGGCCCTCGGCGTCTTCGCCGGGGCGGAAGTCGGCAACCTGCTCACAGGCGGCGAACATGAATTGCTGGTGGTTCTTGATCTCCCGGGCCAGCTCCGGGACCTGCTCGATGTACTTGCCCAGGTCACCCGGCAACGGGTTCTGCGCCAGCAGCTTGGTCAGGTTCTTCGCGGTCTGCTCCAGCCAGTCGGCGGTGGAACGCAGGCGGCTGTAGTGAGCGAAGTGGCCGATGGCCTTGTCCGGCAGGTGATGGCCTTCGTCGAACACATACATGGTGTCGCGCGGATCCGGCAGCACCGCACCGCCGCCCAGGGCCAGGTCGGCCAGGACCATGTCGTGGTTGGTGACGATCACGTCGACCTTGCCCATGCCTTCACGGGCCTTGTAGAAGGTGCACTGGCCGAAGTTCGGGCAGTGGCGCCCGGTGCACTGGCTGTGGTCGGTGGTCACCCGTGCCCAGTCCTGGTCTTCCAGGGCGGTGGGCCAACTGTCGCGGTCGCCATCCCAGCGGTTGCCGGCGAGCTTCTCGATCATGCTGTTGAACAACTTCTGGCTGGCTTCATCGACCTCGATCCTGAAGCCTTCTTCCTCGAACAGCTGGGCCGTGGCGCTTTGCGCGTGGCCTTCCTGGAGCAGCAGGTCGAGCTTGGACAGGCACAGGTAGCGGCCGCGCCCCTTGGCCAGGGCGAAGCTGAAGTTCAGGCCGCTGTTGCGCATCAGGTCGGGCAGGTCCTTGAAGACGATCTGCTCCTGCAGGGCGACGGTGGCGGTGGCGATCACCAGGCGCTTGCCGGCGGCCTTGGCCGCGGGAATCGAGGCGAGGCTGTAGGCCACGGTCTTGCCGGTACCGGTACCGGCTTCCACCGCGACCACGGCCGGGTCGCCGCTGCGCCGGCCTTCTTCATCGCATTCGATATCGCCAAGGACCTTGGCCACTTCGGCAATCATCAGGCGCTGGCCATAGCGCGGCTTGAGGCTCTTGGCTTCGAGAAAACGCGAGTAGGCGCCCTGAATCTGGGACTTGAGTTCGTTGCTGATCATGGTCTCGGGCGCCAGCAAAAGGCTGGATATATTTTCAGTGTTTCGAATGAGGCGGCTATCATACCCGCCAATTTCCCTTTGCGCTGAATGGAGTGCCCGATGACCGCCTTCGCCCTGCCTTATAGCCTGCATGTACTGGCCGCCCTGGTCTGGGTCGGCGGCATGTTCTTCGCCTGGATGGTTCTGCGCCCGGCGGCTGCCACGGTGCTCGAAGGCCCGGCCCGCCTGCAATTGTGGCTGGAAGTGTTTTCCCGGTTCTTCCACTGGGTGTGGATCGCGATCCTGGTCCTGGTGGTAAGTGGTGTCGGGATGTTGCATATGCACTTCGGCACCCTCGACACCGCGCCGCGGCATGTGCAGGTGATGATCGGCGGCGGGATCGCCATGTTCGCGCTGTTCATGCGCATCCAGAGCCTGTTGCTGCCGGAGATGCGCAAGGCGGTGGAGGCTGGGGACTGGGCGGCGGGGGCAGGAGTATTGGGGCGGATCCGCAAGATGGTGGGGATCAATCTGCTGCTGGGGATTGCCGTGGTAATGGTGGCAGCGACCCGGCTTTCGTTCTGACTTTGAGGGCCTCATCGCTGGCAAGCCAGCTCCCACAGGGTCCGCGTGCACCGCTAGACCTGTGGGAACTGGCTTGCCAGCGATGAGGCCCTGAAGAACAAAGAAGATTCAGAGGCGCTGAACACTCAACTCGCCAGCCGCCCCCGCCATCCCCGGCTGCCCTTCCAGCCCCGGCCGGCCATCGGCCCCGGCTTCGGTGCGATACACCAGGCAGCCCTTGCTCGCCCCGCCCTGCCCGGCCTTGCCCGGTGCACCCGCCTTGCCTGGCGCACCACCTTCAAGCCGGACCTTGATCTGCTCCGCCGGATAATCCGCCGGCAGCGCCAGGCGCACCCGGCCACCGGCCGAACCGTTGTGGCCATCGCCACCGTTGTCACCGTTCGCCCCACGGCTGGCCGAACCCCAGGTGCAGCCTCCGGCCTGGCCATTGCCGCCGTCGAGGCCGGCATAGCCCGGCGCCCCGGTGCCACCCCGGGCGTCGATGGACAGCTGCGGTGCCTGCAACTGCTGCAAACGCAGGTCCAGGTTGCGCCCCGGTTTGGCGGCCCGCTCCCAGGTGCCGGCCATGCCGGTCGCGGTAATCAGGCTGCCTTCGGCCAAATCGGCCCGGGCCACGTCGATACGCAGGCCATCCTCGGCCGGTACCACGGAAATCCGCGCATCCCGCCCCAATTGCAGTTGATCGATCTTCAGTTCCACCAGGCTGGGCGGAAGAATCAATGTCGCCGAATCAGCCACCTCGACACGCTCCAGGTGGACGCTGCTGGCCTTGCCTGCCAGACGCAACACCGTATGCGGCTCCACGCTCAGGGAATCGGCCAGGGCCAACGGGCTGAACATCACGGTCAACAGCAACAGCTTACGCATGCGGTACATCCTTGGGTGGGGCAGGAATGGAAAGGATATGGAAGATGCCCACCAGCAGGATCTGCAACCGGTCGAACCAGCGGTGGCTGCGCTCGCGCAGGCGACCGTTATAGAACAGCACTTCCAGCAGGTGCAAGCCCAGCAAGGCCACGCCCGCCAGGTTGATCAGTTGATGGAAAGGTTTCTCCGCCGGCATCAGCAGATTGGCCAGCACTACCCACCAGAACAGCACGGTCAGGACCTTGAACAGGCCCAGCAGTTTTTTCATCCGTCAGTCTCCTCAAGCCGGGGCGGCCCGCCCGCAGGCAGACCGCCAGGGTTGCCGGATCAATTCAGATGCAACTCGACCCGGCGATTCTGCGCCCGCCCTTCGTCGGTTTCGTTGTCGGCCACCGGCTCGCTTTCGCCACGGCCCATGCTGCTGAGCTTCTGCGGCGAAATACCCTTGTTGATCAGATACGTGGCCACGCTGCCAGCACGCCGCTCGGACAGCCCCTGGTTATAGGCATCGGTACCCTTGCTGTCGGTGTGCCCGACGACGCGGATCGTCAACACCTGCGGACTGCTCAGCTTGTCCACCAACCCTTGCAACTGCTGCTGGGCCGCCGGGGTCAGCTCGGCGGAGTCGAAGGCGAACAGCACATTGCCTTGGTCGCTGAGGGTGATGACCTCGGCGACCGGCTCCGGCTCGGCGGCTTTCTGCGAAGGCGGATACTGCGGCAGCGGGCAACCGTTGTTGCCCACCGGCGTGTTGGCCGGCGTATCCGGGCAGCGGTCGCGGCGGTCGAAGACCCCATCACCGTCCTGGTCGCCATCCTGGGCAAAGCAGATCAACCCGCCAGCGATGGCACCGGCCGCCGCGCCACCACCGGCCCAGGCCGAGCTTTCGATGGCGCCAAGGCCGCCACCGACCAGCCCGCCGAGCAGGCTGCAGATCGGCCAGGTGCGTTGGTTGAGCGGCGAACTGCCGTCGCTGTGGGTTGCACATCCTGAGAGCAGGCCGGCTGCCAGCAACAGCGGGAGCGCGGCCTTGGTAAGTGCGGTCATGGGGAAATGCCTCCTGTGTTACCGGCTATTACCAGCACACAGGAGTAAAGACCGGCCCGTGGCACTTCTCAAGCGAAGGGGCAAGCCACGGGCCGCGAGGCATCAACGCTGGATCTTGATTTCGGTACGACGGTTCATGGCGCGGCCGTCCGCTGTCTTGTTGTCGGCGACCGGCTGGCTTTCACCCGCACCGCTGACGCTGATGAAGTACCCCTGCGGCACGCCGCTTTCCACCAGATAGGCGACTACCGAGCGCGCACGCTTGTCCGAGAGTTTCTGGTTGTAGGCATCGGAGCCGACGCTGTCGGTATGCCCGGTCACGGTCAGGCGCACGCCTTCTTTTTCCGCGCGCAGGCGCTCGGCGATGGTATTGAGGCGCGACTTGTCGGCGGCGGTCAGCTTGTCGGAGTCGAAGGCGAAGTGGACATCGCGGATCACGATGGTTTCCTCTTTCACCACCACCACTTCCTCGACCACAGGTGGCGCAGGCGGTGCCAGCGGGCAACCGGTGGCATCGACCGGGGTGCCGCGCGGCGTGCCCGGGCACTTGTCGCGGCTGTCCGGCACGCCATCGCCGTCTTCATCGCCGTCGCCATGCGCCCAGCAGTAGGCCGCCGCCATCGAGCCACCCACCAGGGCGCCCCAGCCGGCCCAACTGCTGCTCTCGATAGCGCCCAGGGCGGCACCGCCAACACCACCGACAGCCGCGCATTTCGGCCAGTCGGTCTTTTGCAGACCTGCACAACCAGTCAATACGCTGGTTAGCAGAACCAGAGGTAAAGCTGTGCGAACTATGCTCATCTATTGCTTCTCCATAGGGAAAATGCATTGGGGTACCGCTGCTCTCGGAGTAAAGACCGCCGAAACCATCTCCGCCAGCAATAAGCCATGACGCGAAGGCCTTTGCCCGCTAGGCTTGGCGGATCAAACGAGGATCTTCGATGACCGAGAGCTTTTCTTCGCGCACACCGCAACAGGCCCTGGCGGCGCTGCTGGAACATTACGCACCGCACAGCCTGCTGCTGGTCGGCGCGCGTTTCCCTGCGCTGGACGCCTTTGCCGCAGCACATCCCCAGGCCAGCATCGACGTCGCCGCACCCGGCCCGCTGCCCGCTGACCTGGCCGCCAAGCGTTACGACCTGGCCCTGTTGGTGGACTGCCTGGAACACCTGGAAAAACGTGACGGCCTGCAACTGCTGGGTGGCATCCGCAATCTCAACGCCAGTCGCATCGCCGTGCTGGCGGACAAGAAGGCCAGCGACTGGGGGGATCGGGATTTCTATTCCCTGGCGCTACAGGCCACCGAGCGCTTCCAGCGTGACGAGCAGGTGCTCGACCTGTTCACCTACGACGTGCGCGACTACAAGCAGGTCCCGGACTGGCTGAACGCCAAGTTCTGGGCCAACCCGCAAAACTTCGGCAAGTACTGGTGGTGACACGATGAGCGTTTCGGTTTGTCCCTGCGGCAGCGGCAACCTGCTGGACGCCTGCTGCGGGCATTATCACGCCGGCCATCCGGCCCCCGACGCCCAGGCCCTGATGCGCTCGCGCTACAGCGCCTATGTGCTGGGCCTGGTCGACTACCTGGTGACCACCACCCTGCCGGTGCAGCAGGCCGGACTCGATCGCGCCGCCATCGCCGCGTGGAGCGCGCAAAGCACCTGGCTGGGCCTGGAGGTGGAAGCGGCGGAAGTCTTCGGCGGCCAGCCCGAACACGCCTTCGTCACCTTCACCGCACGCTGGCATGATCTCGACGGCGAACACAGCCACCGCGAGCGTTCGGCCTTCGTGCAGAACCAGGGGCGCTGGTACTTCATCGACCCGACAGTGGGCCTCAAGGCCGGGCGCAATGACGCCTGCCCCTGCGCCAGCGGGCAGAAATTCAAGAAATGCTGCTCCAGCTACGTCGGTAGCTGACCGTGGCGACGCTGGCGCGCCTGCTCCTGTTCGGCCTGTTGCTGAACCTGGGTGGCTGCGCCAGCTGGTTCGATAGCGATTTCCGCGAGCCCGAGGTACACCTGGTCCAGGTGGAAACCGTGCGCGCGCGCCTGCTGCAACAGCACTTCATCCTCCACCTGCGCATCGACAACCCCAACGACAGCACCTTGCAGGTTCGCGGCCTGAGCTATGTAGTGCGCCTCAACGACCTGCTGCTGGCCGAGGGCGACGACGGCCAGTGGCTGCGGGTCGATGCCAACGGCAGCCGGGTGGTCCAGGTCGAGGTGCGCACCAACCTGTGGAAGCACGCCAAGCCGGTGGCGAAGATGCTGCGCCAGCACACGCCCCTGCACTACCGCCTCGAGGGCACCCTGCGCACCGGATTATTCTTCGCCCGCGACCTGCACTTGCGCCGCAGTGGTGAGATAATCCCCGGCGATTTTTTTCCGGAGTAACCCGCAATGAGCCAGCAACCCCACGTTCACGGTCCTGACTGCAACCATGATCACGACCATGACCATCACCACGATCATGGCCACGTGCACGGCCCGCACTGCAACCACGGCCACCAGGAGCCGGTGCGCAACGCCCTGAAGGACGTCGGCCGTAACGATCCTTGCCCGTGCGGCAGCGACAAGAAATTCAAGAAGTGCCACGGTGCCTGAGTATTTCAGTCTGTAACAGCGGTCGGGCTTTGTGGTATCCATGACGCCCACCGCTGCGCTGGAGCGCAGCCGACCGACGGAGCGCCTCATGATCGATCTGTATTACTGGACCACCCCCAACGGCCACAAGATCAGCCTGTTCCTTGAGGAGACCGGCCTTCCCTACCGGATCCACCCCATCAATATCGGCAAGGGCGAACAGTTCGCCGCCGACTTCCTGAAGATCGCCCCCAACAACCGCATCCCGGCCATCGTCGACAACGACACGGCGGACGGCCAGCCGCTGTCGCTGTTCGAATCCGGGGCCATCCTGCTGTACCTCGCCGAAAAGACCGGCCAGTTCATCCCGCAAGACCTGCGCGGCCGCCAGGAAGTCCTGCAATGGCTGTTCTGGCAGATGGGCGGCCTTGGCCCGATGGCCGGGCAGAACCACCATTTCAACCGCTTCGCCCCGGAAAAGATCCCCTACGCGATCAAGCGCTACGTCGACGAGACCGCGCGCCTCTATGGCGTACTGAACAAGCGCCTGGGCGACCGACCGTTCGTCGCCGGGGAGGCCTACAGCATTGCCGATATGGCGATCTATCCGTGGATCGTTTCGCACAAGTGGCAGGAGCAGAATCTTGACGATTTCCCGCACCTGAAGGCCTGGTTCGAGCGTATTCAGGCGCGTCCGGCGACCCAGCGCGCCTACGCCCTGGTCGAGAAGATCAACCCGCCACAGAAATAAGCCCCCGCGGCCGGCGCGCGGCTTTGAAAATAAAGCCCGCGCCCCTCCTTGCACGGCGCTGGCGCGCTCACTAACGTAGCGCCTTTCCAGTTGCCATCCCCTGCAGGAGCTTCGCCATGGCCTCGCCAGCCTTTCCCCTTTCACGTCTGCGCTTCGGCGTCGCTGCGGCCGCGCTCGGCCTGCTGAGCCTCGGCGGTTGCCAGATGGGCAATGTCCGCGACAGCGTGCCGCCCACCGTCGGCGTGCAGCCGCTCAAGGGCCTGGCGAACAACGTGTCGGTGCGGCGCAGCGCCCAGGGCCTAGCGCTGATCGAAAGCAGCTCCTTCCATGACGCCCTGTTCAGCCTCGGCTACGTGCACGCCTCGGACCGCATCGGGCAGATGCTGGCCATGCGCCTGCTGGCCCAGGGACGCCTGGCGGAAATGGCCGGCGCCGATGCCCTGGACGCTGACCGCTTCATGCGTGCGGCCAACCTGCGCCAGAGCGCCAACCAGCTCTACGCCGATGCCTCGCCGCGGGTGAAGCGCTTCTTCGAGGTGTATGCCCGGGGCGTCAACGCCTACCTGTTCCGCTACCGCGAGAAACTGCCGGCGCCGATCGCCGGCTACCGTCCGGAATACTGGAAGGCCGAGGATTCGGCGCTGGTCTTTGCCCTGTACAGCTTCAGCCAGTCGGTGAACCTGCAGGAAGAACTGGCGGCCCTGACCCTGGCGCAGAAAGCCGGCGCCGACAAACTCGCCTGGCTGCTGCCGGTCTACCCGGACGAGCCACTGGCCGCAGCCGAGGCCGACAAGCTCAAGGGCCTCAACCTCGCCAGCCAGTTGCCCGGCCTGGCCTCGGTGACGGCGGTCAGCGCGCAACTGGCGGTCTTCAATGTGCTTGGCGGCGGCAACTCGGCCAACTGGGCCATCGCCCCGCAGCGCAGCCGCAGCGGCAAGAGCCTGCTGGCGGCCGACAGCCAGGGCGCCTGGGTGCTGAGCCCGGTGCAGATCCGCACCAGCAAGTACCAGGCGGCCGGCTTCACCCTGCCGGGCCTGCCGTTCGTACTGTCCGGCTTCAACGGTGCGCTGGCCTGGAGCAGCAGCGCGGTGATGGGTGACAACCAGGACCTGTACCTGGAAAAGCTGCGTCGCCAGGGCAGCCAGCTCAGCTATGAAGTGGACGGTCGCTGGCAGCCGGCGCGGGCACGCAACGAAACCTACATCATCAAGGGCCGCAGCCCGCTGCGCGAAGTGGTCTACGAAACCGGCCACGGTGCCTTGCTCACCGGCGCCCAGGGCGGTCTCGGCCTGGCCCTGAAGCTGCCGGATCTCAAGGGCGACAAAAGCCTCGACGCGCTGTTCGACCTGACCCGTGCGCGCAATGTCGAGCGGGCTTCCGAAGCCAGCCGGGAAATCGGCGCGGCGGCGCTGAACATGGTCTTCGCCGATGCCAGCAACATTGGCTGGCAGGTCACCGGGCGTTACCCGAACCGCCGTGAAGGCCTGGGCCTGGTGCCGTCGCCGGGCTGGGAAAGCCGCTACGACTGGGACGGTTACGCCGACCCGATGCTGCACCCCTACGACCAGGACCCGATGCAGGGCTGGCTCGGTACCGCCAACCAGCGCAGCGCGCCCAAGGGCTATGGCATGCAGCTGTCCAGCAGTTGGTCCTACCCCGAGCGCGCCGAACGCCTGGCGCAACTGGCTGGCAACGGCAAGCATGACGGGCGCAGCCTGATCGCCATGCAGAACGACCAGACCACCCTGTTCGCCACCAGGCTCAAGGCCATGTTCGAAGCGCCGGGCATGGCCCAGCCGCTGAAGCAGGCCATCGAGGCGCTGCCAGCGGAGCAGAAGGCCAAGGCCCGCGAGGCCTACACCCGGCTGATGGCGTTCGACGGACGTCTCAGCCAGACCTCCACCGATGCGGCGATCTACGAACTGTTCCTGCAGGAAAGCACCAAGGCCACCTTCCTCGACGAGCTGGGTCCGGAATCAGGTGCAGCCTGGCAGGCGTTCGTCGCCAATGCGCGGTTCTCGTATTCGGCCCAGGCCGATCACCTGCTGGGGCGTGACGACAGCCCGTTCTGGGATGACCGCAATACGCCGGCGAAGGAAGACAAGCCGGCGATCCTCGCCCGCAGCCTTGCAGCCGCCGTCACCGAGGGAGAACGGCAGATGGGTGCGGACCGCCGCAGTTGGCAGTGGGGGCGGTTGCATCAGTACCAGTGGCCGGTGGCGAACCTGTTCGGCATTGGCGACAGCATCGAGCGCCGGGCCCAGGCCACGGGCGGCGACCACAGCACCCTGAACCCGTCGGGCTACGCCTGGGGCCAGGACTTCAAGGCCTCGCTGCCGTCGTCGGTGCGCATGGTGGTGGACTTCGGCCAGGTCGAGCCGTTGCAGTTGCTGACCAGCAGCGGGCAATCGGGGAACCCGGCGAGCCCGCAGTTCAACGGGCTGGACGGCTGGTTCCGCGGGCAGTACCAGAGCGTGCCGTTGCAGGGGCAGAATTATGAGCGGGTGTTTGGCAGCAAGCGGCTGACCCTGGTGCCTGGCAAATGATCTGATGTGCTCTTGAGGGCCCTATCGCTGGCAAGCCAGCTCCCACAGTGTCCGCGGCGCCGCTGAACCTGTGGGAGCTGGCTTGCCAGCGATGAGGCCCTCAAAAACAAAGAACTTCCCAAGCCGGTCACCGCTCTACCGATACAAGCCCTCCACCCCGGCCCTCGCCATGGACCTTGTCATCGCCCGCCCCGAAGGCCTCTACTGCCCACCCGGCGACTTCTACATCGACCCCTGGCGCCCGGTGGACCGTGCCGTCATCACCCACGGCCACGGTGACCATTCCCGCCCCGGCAACCAGCATTACCTCTGCGCCGAACCCGGTGCCGGCATCCTGCGCAGCCGCCTCGGCGCGGACATCAACCTGCAGACCCTGCCCTACGGCCAGCCACTGCAGCACCACGGCGTCACCCTCAGCTTCCACCCCGCCGGCCATGTCCTCGGCTCGGCCCAGGTCCGCCTCGAATACCAGGGCGAAGTCTGGGTCGCCTCCGGTGACTACAAGGTCGAACCCGACGGCACCTGCGCTCCGTTCGAGCCGGTGCGCTGCCACACCTTCATCACCGAATCCACCTTTGGCCTGCCGATCTATCGCTGGCAACCCCAGGCCGAGATCTTCCAGCAGATCAACGCCTGGTGGCGCGACAACCAGGCCAATGGCAAAGCCAGCGTGCTGTTCTCCTACGCCTTCGGCAAAGCCCAGCGCATCCTCCACGGTATCGACGCCAGCCTCGGCCCGATCCTCGCCCATGGCTCGGTGGAACCGCTGAACCGGGTCTACCGCGAAGCCGGCGTGCGTATTCCGGAAACCCGCTACGCCGGCGATATCCCGCGCAACGACCCACTCCTGCGCCAGGCCCTGATCATCGCCCCGCCCTCCGCTGGCGGCAGCAGCTGGATGCGCCGCTTCGGCGACTACAGCGATGCCTTCGCCAGCGGCTGGATGCGCTTGCGCGGTACGCGGCGGCGTCGGGGTGTGGACCGGGGCTTCGTGCTCTCCGACCACGCCGACTGGCCCGGCCTGCTCTGGGCCATCGAGCAGACCGGCGCCGAGCGGGTGATGGTCACCCACGGCTCGGTCCAGGTGCTGGTGCGCTATCTCAAGGAGCTGGGTCTGGACGCCCGCGGCTTCGTTACCGAATACGGCGAGGAAGATGACACCCCCAGCAGCGAGGGCAACGCATGAAAGCCTTCGCCGAGCTCTACCTGCGTCTCGACGCCACCACGTCCAGCAACGCCAAGCTGCAGGCGCTGCAGGACTACTTCAGCCAGGCTCCCGCCGCGGACGCTGCCTGGGCGGTGTATTTCCTCTCCGGCGGGCGCCCCCGGCAACTGGTGCCCACCCGCCTGCTGCGGGAACTGGCGGTGCGCCTGTCAGGCTTGCCGGAGTGGCTGTTCGAGGAGAGTTACCAGGCCGTGGGCGATCTGGCCGAGACCTTTTCCCTGCTCTTGCCGGAAAGCGAGCACAGCAGCGATGCCGGTCTGGCGTACTGGGTCGAAGAGCAACTGCTGCCCCTGCGCGGCCTTGCCCCTGAAGTCCTGGCCGAGCAGTTGCCGCCGCTGTGGGCGCAACTGGACCGCAACAGCCTGCTGGTGTGCATGAAGCTGATCACCGGCAGCTTCCGTGTCGGCGTGTCGAAGCTCCTGGTGACCCGGGCCCTGGCGCAACTGGCTGACCTGGATGCCAAGCAGGTGGCGCAGCGTCTGGTCGGCTACACCGATCTGCGTCACCGCCCCACGCCCGGCGGCTACCTGGCGCTGATCGCCCCGCCCAGCGCCGAGGAACATGCCCAGCGTGGCGGCCAGCCCTACCCGTTCTTTCTCGCCCATGCCCTGCAACAGCCGCCGGAACAGTTCGACGCCCTGCTGGGCCCGGTCAGCGACTGGCAGGCGGAATGGAAGTGGGACGGGATTCGCGCACAACTGGTCAAGCGTGATGGACAGTTGTGGATCTGGTCGCGGGGTGAGGAATTGGTCACCGAGCGTTTTCCCGAGCTACATGCCCTGGCCGCCGGCCTGCCGGACGGCACGGTACTGGATGGCGAGATCGTGGTGTGGAAGCCCGATACCGAGGGCATCGCCGTGCAACCCTTCGCCGTGTTGCAACAGCGCATCGGGCGCAAGACCCTGGGCAAGAAGCTACTGGCCGATGCTCCGGTGGTCTTGCTGGCCTATGACCTGCTCGAATGGCAGGGCGAGGACTGGCGCAGCCGGCCGCAACGGGAGCGGCGCCAGCAACTGGAGCAGGTGGTGAACGACTACCCGGCTGCGGTGTTGCAACTGTCCCCCGTGCTGGAGGCTGACGACTGGGCGGACCTTGCCCGGCAACGGGAGGCGTCGCGCAGCCTGGGTGTCGAAGGCCTGATGCTCAAGGCCCGGGATGCGCTGTATGGCGTGGGGCGGACCAAGGACATGGGGGTGTGGTGGAAGTGGAAGATCGATCCCTTCACCGTGGATGCAGTGCTGATCTATGCCCAGCGCGGGCATGGGCGGCGGGCCAGCCTGTACAGCGACTACACCTTCGCGGTCTGGGATGCCCCGGCCGGGTCGGCGGAGCGCAGCCTGGTGCCCTTCGCCAAGGCCTATTCCGGGTTGAGCGATGCCGAGATGCGCAGTGTCGACGGGGTGATCCGCAAGACCACCCTGGAGACGTTCGGGCCGGTGCGCAGCGTGACGCCGAGCATGGTGTTCGAGCTGGCGTTCGAGGGGATTGCCCTGTCGAAGCGGCACAAGAGCGGGATTGCCGTGCGTTTTCCCCGGATGCTGCGCTGGCGACAGGACAAGCCCGTGGAGGAAGCGGATGATCTGGCGACGTTGCAGGGGCTGCTCAGCTGATCCAAAAGTTGTGGTGCTACTGATGGCCTCATCGCTGGCAAGCCAGCTCCCACAGGTTCACCGCTGCCCTCCAGAGCGGTGCAGGACCTTGTGGGAGCTGGCTTGCCAGCGATAGGGCCATCAGCATCGACAACAATCCCTACCTGACCCGCAACCCCCGCATCACCACCAGCGCAAACGCCACAACCACCACCGCCACCACCGCGCTGGTCACCGTCACTCCTTCCCGGAACGCCAACCCCGCCGCCGGCGCCAGCCCCTCCACCGCGTAGGCCGCGGCCAGCGTTGTCGTGGAAACACCCTCCGGCACCTCCAGCGACAACCGATACACCGCCGCCACCGCCCCGCCAATCAGGGTCGTCCCCAGCACCACCCCCACCTCGTACGCCGTTTCGCTCACCGACGAGGCACTGCCGACCCGGTCCGCCGGCACGCTGCCCAGCACCAGGTCATTGGACACGCTGGTGATCGCCGCCACGCTGACATTCAGCAGCAGGAAGGCGATGCCCAGGCTCAGCACCGTGGCCTCCACCAGCGCCATCAGCGCAAAGGCCGCCGCCGCCCCCAGCAGGCAGAAGGCGATCAAGCGGTTCGGGGCGACCCGCTGCGCTACCGGCACCACGGCCATCCCGGCCATGATTGCCAGCGCCTGCCCCGGCACCAGGACCAGGCAGGCCGCCAGCGGCGACAGGCCGAACACCAGTTGCAGCAACTGGGTGGCAAAGAAGATGAAGCCGATCAGCAAGCCCAGGCTGACCAGGTTGACCAGGATCGACACGCTGAACGCCGGCCGCCGAAACAGGCGCAGGTCCAGCAGCGGCTGGTCCAGTTGCAGTTGCCGGCGCACGAACAGCATCCCCCAGGCGCCCCCCGCCAGCAGACATAGCACCGCCTGGGCATCGAGGCCGGTGGTAGCGGCATGCTTGAGGCCGAGCATCACCCCGGTCATCGCCGCCAGGCTGAGGAGGATGCTGGCGAAGTCGGTGCGGCCTTCACCGTGGCGCTCGGTTTCCGTGATCGAAGGCGCCAGCAGCAATACCGGCAACAGGAACGGCAAGGCCACCAGGAACACCGACGGCCAGTCGAAGAACTGCAACAGCACCCCGCCGAGCAAAGGCCCCAATGCCGAACCCAGGGTCAGGCAGGTAGCCCAGACCGCCACGGCGATACGCCGCTCCTCCCGGTCCTGGAAAGCACTGCTGATCAGGGCCAGGGTCGCCGGCAGGATCATCGCCCCGAACACCCCGAGCAGCGCCCGTCCGGCAATCAGTTGCCAGGCCTGCTGGGACAGCGCCAGCAACAGCGAGATCACCGCGAAACCGCCACAGCCGATGAACAGTAGCCGGCGATGGCCAAAGTGATCGCCGCTGCTGCCCATGGTCACCAGCAATCCGGCCAGCACCAGCGAGTAGGCATCGATCATCCACAGTTGCGCAGCGGCGGTGGGGTTCAGCGCCGCGGCAATGCGCGGCAGGGCGAAGTTGAGGATGGTGTTATCGATGGTCACCAGCAGGACCGGCAGCATGATCACCAACAACGCCGCCCCCTTGGCGCGATCCCGGATCATCGAGAACAGAGGGCTTGCCGCTTCGTGCATCGTGAATCTCTCCTTGAGACGTGTTCAACAGATTGAAAAGCCGCGTGCAGGTGCGGCTGTGTCCGGCCACACCGGGGCCGAACCAGTGGCGCAGCGCATCGAGCTCGGCGGCGAAGGCCTCCGCCGAGTCCTGGCGGCAAAACTGGTGCAACTGATCGAGGCCGCCGGCGAGGTATTCGCGCTGGCGTGCGCCATGGCGGTTGTGCCGCTGGATATCCCAGTAGGTCTGCGGCGGGTTGTGCAGGATCCGCGCAGCCAGGGCCAGCAGGGTCTGCATCGGCGGCGGCGCCAGTTCGGCGAGCAGTTCGGGGTCGCACTCACTGCGCTGCAAGGCAGAGGCGAACGCCATGATCGCGGCATGGGGCAAGGTCTGGCACACCGCCATGGTGCGGTCATGGGCTTCCGGCCCCAGGTGCCGCACGCGCATGCCATGCCCGGCGAGCAAGGTGGCGAAACGCGCACCGGCGGCGCCCGGGGTCCGCTCGCACAGCACCACCGGGCGACCGCGGCAATCCAGGGTCGGCGAGAACATCGGGTTGATCCCCAGCGACGGGATCCCCGGCAGGAGCTTCGCAGCCAGCTCCTGGAAAGGCTGCTGCACCGAACAGGTGTTGACCAGCAGGCGCAGGGAAGGCATCGCCCGGGCATAACGCTCCAGCACCTGCAAGGCGACCTCCTCGGGCAAGGCCAGGACCAGGGTGGTGGTGGCTTCCAGCAATTCCGGCGCCTGCTCCGGCAGCGCCAGGGCATCCATCACCCGCTGGTCGAAGGCGCGCCCGGCGGGCTCGCGGTCGATGATGATCGGGGCATGACCGGCATCGGCCAGCAGGCCGGCGATAAAGCGCCCGACAATGCCGGCACCGCCGACAACCAGATACGTGTCCAAGGCTCACCTCCTGATGCTGTGGAAGGGCACGCTGGCCTTGACCAGCGTTTCGCGCATTTCTTCCGCCGGGTCCGACGCCGCGACGATGGCGCCGCCGATGCCGAAGCTGGCAGTGCCATCCTTGAGCACGGCGGTACGGATGACGATGCTCAGGTCGGTGTAGCCATCCACGCCGATCCAGCCCAGGGCGCCAGAATAGACACCCCGGGCCGAGGATTCGAGACGGTCGATGATCTCCATGGTGCGGCGCTTCGGCGCGCCAGTCATCGAACCGCCGGGAAAGCACGCGCGGATCGCCGCGAAGGGCGCGACATCGGCGCGCAACTGGCCCTCCACGGTGGAGACCAGTTGGTGCACCGAGCTGTAGCTCTCGATGGCGAAGGCCCGTGGCACCGCCACCGAGCCGGGCACGCAGATGCCGTTGAGGTCATGCCGGACCAGGTCGACGATCATCAGGTTTTCCGCCCGGTCCTTGGCCGAGTCGGCCAGCTCCTGGCGCAGCGACTGATCGACCTCGGTGTTGCAGCCCCGCGGCCGGGTGCCCTTGATCGGCCGGGAGAGAATCCGCCCGCCGCAGTCGATGCGCAGGAAGGTCTCGGGCGAGGCGCTGAGAATGGCAAAGCTACCCGTATCGATGAACGCGCCGTAGGGCACCGGGCTGATCGCCCGCATGCGCTGGTAGACCTTGAGCGGCGCCTCGGCACAGGCCATGCGCGCGCGGTTGGTCAGGCAGATCTCATAGGACTCGCCGTCGACGATCTCGCGCAGGCAGCGATCGACCTTTTCCCGGTAGGTCGCGGCGCTGTCGGACAGGCCCAGGGCCGACTCGCACACCGGACCGGGGAAGAACTGCGGGATCCGCGCCCGGCTGGCCTTGCACGGCGGCTGCAAGGTCAGGCGTTCGCCCCACAGGTGGCAAAGCCAGGCCTTGTTGCGCAGGTGGTCGAACACCAACAGGTTCTGCGGCAGGTAGAACAGCGCGTCGGGAAATTCCGAGACATGGGCATTGTCGGTACCGGTCAGGGCCTTGAGCTCATAGCCCAGGTAGCCTACCAGGCCGCCGGTAAAGGGAAACGGAGCCTGTGGTCGCTGCGGTTGGCGCAGTTGTGCCATGACCTGCCCCATCAGCTCGAAGAAATCGCCGTTGAGCTGGCTCTGTCCCTCCGGGCCGTGAATGCTCAGGCAGCGGTTTTCCACGTCATAGCCGAACACCAGCGCCGACGCCGGATCGCACGCCCCCATCAGCGAATAACGCGCCTGCCCGCGGTCGGCCAGCTCGCTGTCGAGCCAGAAGGCCGCGCCCTGCCCGGCGAAATGGCTGTCGAAGGCGTCCAGCGGCTCGGGCACCCGGGCCAGCGGCTGAAAATCGAAATCCAGGCGCGGCGGGCCTCCGGCTTCGCGCAAGGCCCGGGCGATATCGGCCTCGCGGCGGTGCGCGCGGCCCTCGCCGACCAGGCGCACGAAGTTGCGCAGGAGCTGGCGGCCATGCTCGGAGTCGATCGACTCGGGATGGAACTGCACGCCCCAGATCGGCCGTTCGCGGTGCGCCAGGCCCATGACCAGGCCGCAGTCGGAACGGGCGGTGACTTCCAGGCAGTCCGGCACCTCGGTGCACACCAGCGAGTGGTAGCGCACCACCTCGAAATCCTGTGCGATCCCGGCGAACAGGTCCTGTCCGCCGTGGCGGATGCGCGTGCGGTAGCCATGCACCGGCTGCGGCGCGTGCTCGACCTTGCCGCCGAAAAAGCAGTTGATGCCCTGGTGCCCGAGGCACACCCCGAGCAAGGGAATCCGCGCCTTTTCCAGCACCTCGCGACAGACCCCGAAATCCGCCGCGCGGGTCGGATGCCCCGGCCCCGGCGACAGCACCACGGCGTCGAAACGCCCCAGGTCGAGCTGCTCGAAGCTGCGGGTATTGGGCAGCACCACCGGTTGCTCGCCGCATACCTCGTAGAGGTACTGGGCAATGTTGTTGGTGAAGGAGTCGAAGTTGTCGACGATCAGCGCGCGCATGCCTCAGCCCTCCTCCGCCGACCCGGCGAGCAGGGCCATGACCCGCAGTTCCTCGTCGCAGGTTTCCTCGATGATCAGTTGGAATAGGCCATCCAGGTACTCCGGGCGCAACTGCCGCGAACCGGACAGGGCGCGGACCTGGTCGAGGGTCGAGGTCACCCGCGACGGCTGCATCATCGGGATGCCCCGGGCCGACTTGACCTTGGCGATGACCCGGCAGATCGCCATGCGTTCGGCGAGCAGGTCGACCAGCAGTTCGTTGATCTGGTCCAGTTGTTCGCGGTACGGCTGCAACTCGGCGTTCACGGGCATGGCTCGTCCTCCCTCGTTCAGCGCTGGCCGGGAGCCCGGCTGATCTGCAGGTTGAGCTTGCGCGCCAGGCAATCGATCTGCTCCGCGCTGTGCGCCGCCGATACCGCGCAACGCAGCAGCGCGCGGCCGCTTTCGACGATCGGGTAGAACACCGGGAACACCACCAGGCCCGAGGCGCGCAAGGCACTGGCCGCGAGGGTGCCCTGGCGTTCGTTGTCGAACAGCGCACCCCGGATCGGCGCCCGCAAGCCGGCATTGAGCAGGGTTTGCTCGACCCGCTCGTCGAGGCGCCGCACATTGCTCCACAGCGCTTTCTGCAAGGTCAGGATGTCCGAGGACAGGTGAATCTGCGCGGCCGCGACATTGGCCGCCTGCAACGGCAGCGGGATGCTGTGGCCGAACACCAGCGGATTGGCCAGGGCGCGCAATTGCCCGGCATTGGCCCCGGGCTTGAGCACGATGAAACCGCCGGCACCGCCAAAGGCCTTGCTCAGCGAGCCGGCGATCAGGGTGTTGGCCGGCAGGTGATGGCCGAGGTTTTCGAAGGCGTAACCGGCGCCGTAGCAGCCGCTGATGGAGATACCGTGGGCGTCGTCGACGTACAGGTAGCCGTTATAGCGCTGCAGGCGTTCGCTCAGCTCGGCCACCGGCAGCAGGCCGGACATCGAGCCGACCCCGTCGATCAGCATCACCGGGGTCAGGCGCTCGCGCTCGCAGTGCACCAGCGCTTCCTCGAGGCCGTCGCTGTCGGCGCTGTCGACCCGGCGTACCGGACCGAACTGGGCAAGCACCCCGCGCAAGACCTGCATCGAGGCGTGGGCGGTACGGTCCACCAACCACATCACCCCACGCTCGCGGGTCGGGTAGCCGTCCATGCCGCCACTGCCGAGCAACGGCAGCACGCCCAGGTGGGCATTGCTGGTGGAGCTGAACACGGTAACGCTGCATCCCCCGTAGATATCGCCGAGCAGTTGCTCTAGCTGGCGCAGGTACAGCGGGCTCATGGCCGCGCGGCTGGCGGACAGGTGCACGCCGAATCGCTCCAGGGCCACCTGGGCTGCCAGCACCAGGGCCGGATGATTCTCCAGGCCGAGATAGGAACAGGAAACGAACTCGGTGCAGACGCTGCCATCCACCAGGGTCAGTTGCTTGCCGTTGCGGGCGACCACCTCGAAGCCAGTCAGGCCTTCTGCCGTCGCGCCATCGAGGGCATCGCTGGTGCGCTGGCGGCGGATGTTCATCCAGTTGTCGTCGGTGCCTGCGGGCATCCGTGCATGGTCGTTCATGGCGCTCTCCCTACGGTAAAAACGGAAGGTCCCGTTGCGTCGCTGAAATCGTCGTCCTGACACAGGTGGATCGATTCGAAGCCGTGCCGCTCAAGGGTGGCGGCGACCTTTTCCGACAGGCCCTCGCCGTGCTCGATCAGCAGCGCCCCGCCCGGGCGCAGCATGCCGGCGGCGCAGACGGTGCTGGCGACGACCAGTTCGGCCCCCTGCTTGCGGGCATAGATGGCCCCCGGTGGATGGTGATCGCCCCACTCCGGCAGCAGCTCGGTGCCCGGTGGCACATAAGGCGGATTGCTGACCACCACATCGACCCCGCCACGGGCGGCCGCGAGGCTTTCGGGGCGGGTGATGTCGGCCGCCAGCACGCTGACTTCACGCTGGGCATCGAGGCGGCGGATATTGCGCTGCTGGTAGGCCCGGGCGGTGCTGTCGCTGTCGACGCAGACGGTCCGCGCACCGGTCGCGGCCCAGATCGCCAGGCCGATGGCACCGACACCGGCGCACAGGTCGTAGACCGTGGAGTCGCCGGTCAGGGCCAGGTTGCGCTCGATCCAGCGGACCATGGCCAGGCTCTGCCGGCGTGGCACGAAGGTGCCGCTGCCGACCAGCAGGCGCTGTCCGCCGAAATCGGCGTAGCCGAGGATATGGCCCAGGGGAATCCGTGCGCAGCGTTCGGCGATATCGTCGCGAAAGGCATCCAGGCGCCGGGCATCGAGGGCCCGGTCGGGATTGAAGTGTTTGTCGGTGATGGCCCGCAGATCGCCTTGCGGGTCCCACAGCCCGGCCTCGCTCAACTCGCGCAGGGCCAGGGCCTGATGGTGCTCGAAAGCGCAAAGAATCATGACCAGGCCTCGTAGTAGGCCGCCAGGCGCTCGTACATCGAGCGATACAGCCAGGAGAAGGCCACCAGTTCCGGCGGCGGCGTGAAACGCGGGTGCAGCGAGGTGATCAGGCGCGTGTAGTTTTCGCTCATGCCCTGGTCCAGCAGGGGCATCCAGTAGGGCTTGATGTTCCAGCGGTATTCGTAGCCGGTGGCGAACATCTGCCGCACGGTTTCCGCCACCGTCTCGTCCCGGGGCAGCCCGGCCAGGGGCTCGCGGATCGGGGTGAAGCAGGACAGGTCGAGGCTGTTGTCGAGGCCCTCGATGCGGTCGGCGATCCAGGTCGCCAGCAGCGGCGACTGGTGCAGGCCGTCGCGGTAGGTGCCGGTGACCAGCCACAGGCCGTCGTAGTCACAGGCGCCGATCAGTGGGAAACCGTCGGCCGTGACCGGGCGGTTGCCGACCTGGATGTCGACGATCGAGGCGTCATGCAGGTCGAGGTTGAGCTGGTCGACGGCGCAGTCGAGGAGGAACTGCACATCGGAGACCTGGGCATGGCTGCGCGGCTGTTCGGCGAGGATATTGGTCGCGCCGATGTACAGCAGGTCGTCGCCCCGGGGCACGCAGTGCAGGCCGCAGGCGAAGGCGCGATTGGGCGTGCGGATCACCGTTTGTGGTGGCAACTGTCCCGGGCGCAGGCGCAGGAGGATCGATACCCCGTAGCCGGCGAACAGCGGCGGGATATGCCGGCGGATTTCCTCCAGACCGTCGAACAGGTCCAGCGAGTGCACGCCTGCGGCCACCACCACGTGCCGGGCGGGCAGATGGCGACCGTCCTGCAGGGCCACGCCGGTGGCGCTCCAGCCTTCGCTCAGCACCGCACGGGCATTGCACGCGATGATCTCGCCACCGCAACCGAGCAGCGCCGCGTCGAGCTTTTCCAGGAGCAACGGCGCATCGATGGCGTTTTCGTCGGGGATCAGCAGGGCCTGCATCGGCCGCACCAGGTCGTTGGCCTTGATCCACTCCAGCTCGCCGGGGGCCACCGGGGTGTAGAAGGTCTGGTAGTCGCGCAGCGCCTGTTCGATCGCGGCGTAGTTGACGCTGTCGATCTCGGCCATGCCGGCGGAGTTGAGGATTACATGGGTGCCGCAGGCGCTGAGCAAGCCTGCGGCGTTGCCACTGGCCCGGGCCAGGCGTTCGTTCCAGTGGGCCCAGAGTCCCTTGGCCTGGATGTCCATGGCCAGTTTCAGGCGCCCGTATTCACTGGCCAGAAGGCCGCGGGTGACTTCGCCGAAGCAGCCGTTCATCGCCCCGGCGGCGCGGGAGGCGGCGTTATGGCGGGCGGTTTCTCCGACCCGGCAGACGCTGAGTCCGCGGCTGGCCAGCTCGAATGCGATGGACGCGCCGACAGCACCGCTGCCGACCACGATGACGTCGTGGATCATGGTTGTCTCCCGCGATTGCGAAACCGAAAAAACAGGACGGCTGGCGCTGTAGGAGTGCAGCGCCAGGAGACAAGCTGCCGGCTTGTCTCGAACCCGTCCGAATGTCCAGGGAGAACAACGCGGACAAAGGGTGGGATTGTCCTTTCGCGTTATTCCACCGCTCGACAGCACGGTGACGACAGTAGGGGGACGGCTGCACAGGGACAACTACCGGAACAGGCAGGTAAATTCGTGTAGGAAACGTCCCGCCCGATGGCGTCCCGACGGGAGACAGCTCACTTTTTCATCGCGTCGAACAGGCGTTTTGCACAGGCGCGCTCGTTTTAAACAAGCGTCTGCATGAGCGGTTGCCGGACGACCAATGGCGACCTCAGATCAGCCCCAATGCGGCCGCCTGCGCTGCCGCCTGGACCCGGTTCGGCGAGTCGAACTTGCGCAGGATGCTCTTGATATGGAAGTTCACCGTGTGCTCGGAGAGGTCGAGGATGGCGGCGATGCCCTTGGAGCATTTGCCGTCGGCGATCCACCGCAGGATCTCGGTTTCCCGGTCGCTGAGCGGGATGGCAGCGGCGCGGCCTTCGACCCGTTCGAGGTGCTCGTCGAGCAGCTCCAGCAGGCTGCGCAGGTGCAGCTTCAGGGGGAGCAGTTCGGCGGACTTGAGCGGGCCTTTTTGCCGGGCGACGCAGAGCATCTGCCAGCCGCTGTCGCGGCAGCGCTGGGTGAAGGTGGCGCCGCTGGCGAAGCCGATGTCGCGCAGGCTGCCGGGGGCGTCGGCCTTGTCGTCCCAGAGCAGCAGGCCGGGGGGCGGAAACCGGTCCTGGTCGGCCAGCCAGGCGGCGGGATAAGTGCCGGTGAACTGCGCGCGGGCCTGGCTGAACGGCACGGCGCGGCGCCGGCCCCAGGCAAAGCGCTGGAAACCCAGGGCACGGGTCAGGCGCGAGGTGTCCTCGAACAGTTCGTCCGGGGTGTGGCAGTCGTCGAAGCGGGCATTGGCTTCGAGCCACCAGTGCATGAAGTCGGGGGTGGGCCTCATTGGCGGGGGTCCTGTCCTTGATGTAGTGCTCTCAAGGGCCTCATCGCTGGCAAGCCAGCTCTCACAGGGATCGCGTGCACCGCAGACCTTGTGGGAGCTGGCTTGCCAGCGATGAGGCCATCAGCAGCACCATAGCACTCAGCCCCCCTGCACCGACAAACAGCCCCCCGCC
>NZ_MKZO01000034.1 GCF_001941965.1 Pseudomonas putida
GTTATCTTCGGCCCAATCATCCTTGGGAGGATCGATGAAAGAGATGCCATTGATGGCTATGTGACACTTCAAGTGTTACCTATGTGAGTGCACTTTTTTGTAACCCATGTGGGTGATCCGTACACCGTCCAGCATCCGGCCCTCCGCTTCGCTCCGGGTTCCTTCCTTCCGCACTGATTCCGGGGGCCGCGCCATACGGGCTCCTGCCCTATGGCGCTTTCCGGCCCATCCATGGGCCTCCACCCCCTACATCAGCGCTCCACTCAGCCTCCTGAAGGCCGGGACAATCAAGATCAAGATCAAGATCAAGATCAAGATCAAGATCAAGATCCAAAGCCAAAGCCAAAGCCAAAGCCAAAGCCAAAGCCAAAGCCAAAGCCAAAGCCGGGCGCCGACGCCGTGGTGTGCGCTGGCGCCAGTCTTCGCTATAATCGCGCCCCTGCCCGTGCCCACGGCTGGCTAAACCCCGGTTCCACAGAGCCTGAAAGGATCCCCATGTTTGAAAACCTGACCGATCGTCTGTCACAGACGCTGCGCCATGTCACCGGCAAGGCCAAGCTGAATGAAGACAACATCAAAGACACCCTGCGCGAAGTGCGCATGGCGTTGCTCGAAGCCGACGTCGCCCTGCCGGTGGTCAAGGACTTCGTCAACAAGGTCAAGGAACGTGCGGTCGGTACCGAGGTTTCCCGCAGCCTGACCCCGGGCCAGGCCTTCGTGAAGATCGTCCAGGCCGAACTCGAAGAGCTGATGGGCGCCGCCAACGAAGACCTGAGCTTGAATGCCGCACCGCCTGCCGTGGTGCTGATGGCCGGTCTGCAGGGGGCGGGCAAGACCACCACCGCCGGCAAGCTGGCGCGCTTCCTGAAGGAACGCAAGAAGAAGACCGTCATGGTCGTCTCCGCCGACGTCTACCGCCCGGCGGCGATCAAGCAGTTGGAAACCCTGGCCAACGACATCGGCGTGACCTTCTTCCCGTCTGATATCAGCCAGAAGCCGGTGGCCATCGCCGAAGCGGCGATCCGTGAAGCCAGGCTGAAATTCATCGACGTGGTCATCGTCGACACCGCCGGCCGTCTGCACATCGACGCCGACATGATGACCGAGATCAAGGACCTGCACGCCGCGGTCAAGCCGGTCGAGACGCTGTTCGTGGTCGACGCCATGACCGGCCAGGACGCCGCCAACACCGCCAAGGCCTTCGGCGATGCCCTGCCGCTGACCGGCGTGGTGCTGACCAAGGTCGACGGTGATGCCCGTGGCGGTGCCGCCCTGTCGGTGCGCGCCATCACCGGCAAGCCGATCAAGTTCATCGGCATGGGCGAGAAGACCGAAGCCCTGGAGCCGTTCCACCCGGACCGTATCGCTTCGCGCATCCTCGGCATGGGCGACGTGCTCAGCCTGATCGAGCAGGCCGAGCAGAACATCGACAAGGCCAAGGCCGACAAGCTGGCCAAGAAGCTCAAGAAGGGCAAGGGCTTCGACCTCGAGGACTTCCGCGACCAGTTGCAACAGATGAAGAACATGGGCGGCCTCGGCGGCCTGATGGACAAGCTGCCGAGCATCGGCGGGGTCAACCTGTCGCAGATGGGCAACGCCCAGGGCGCGGCCGAGAAGCAGTTCAAGCAGATGGAAGCGATCATCAACTCGATGACCCCGGCCGAGCGCCGCGACCCTGACCTGATCAGCGGTTCGCGCAAGCGCCGGATCGCCATCGGCTCCGGCACCCAGGTGCAGGACATCGGCCGCCTGATCAAGCAGCACAAGCAGATGCAGAAGATGATGAAGAAGTTTTCTGCCAAGGGCGGCATGGCCAAGATGATGCGCGGCCTGGGCGGCATGATGCCCGGCGGCGGCATGCCCAAGCTGTAAACCCGATTCGCGGTGCGGCCCTGATTATCGGGGCCGCACCCGGAACCCGCCTCGCGGCGGGGACATGGCCCTCTCTATGAAGAGTGGCTTCATTGCAGATCTGTATGACAGACAGGCGCTTGCCAGAAAAAAGGCATTTGCAAAAGCCCGTGTATTCCTTGAGAATATGCGGCCTTTCGGGTACCCGTACCCGTTTGGCCTATAGATTTGCAGCACCGACTACAGGAACGATGTTCACATGGTAACCATCCGTCTTGCCCGTGGCGGCTCCAAAAAGCGCCCATTCTACCACCTCACCGTGACCAACAGCCGCAACGCGCGCGATGGTCGTTTCGTTGAGCGTATCGGCTTCTTCAACCCGATTGCTTCGGGCGCAGAAGTCAAACTGTCCGTAAACCAAGAGCGTGCCACCTACTGGCTGTCTCAAGGTGCCCAGCCGTCTGAGCGCGTTGCTCAGCTGCTGAAGGAAGCTGCCAAGGCCGCTGCCTGAGCAATATGAACGCGACGCCAGAAAGTGCGGACGACCTGATCGTCGTCGGCAAGATTTTTTCGGTACACGGCGTTCGCGGCGAGGTGAAGGTGTTTTCCTTTACCGATCCGATCGACAACCTGTTGCAGTACCGCCACTGGACGCTTCGGCGCGAGGGTGTGGTCAAGCAGGTCGAGCTGGTCAAGGGCCGATCCGGTCAAAAGGATCTGGTCGCCAAGCTCAAGGGGCTGGACGATCGCGACGAAGCACGTCTTCTGAGCGGTTTCGAGATCTGCATCTCGAGAAGCCTTTTGCCCAACCTGGCCAACGACGAGTACTACTGGTACCAGCTCGTGGGCCTGAGTGTCATCAACCAGGACGGACAACTGTTCGGCAAGGTTGATCACCTGTTGGAGACCGGCGCGAACGATGTAATGGTGGTCAAGCCCTGTGCTGGCAGCCTGGATGATCGTGAACGGCTACTGCCTTATACCCGGCAGTGCGTGTTGGCAATCGACCTGGCAGCGAGTGAGATGAGGGTCGAATGGGACGCGGATTTCTAAGCAATGGCCAGCCTGCGCGTAGAAGTCATTACGTTGTTCCCCGAGATGTTCTCGGCCATCAGTGAGTACGGCATTACCAGCCGCGCGGTGAAACAGGGGTTGTTGCAACTGACCTGCTGGAACCCGCGGGAGTACACCACGGATCGTCACCACACGGTGGATGATCGGCCTTTTGGCGGTGGTCCGGGCATGGTGATGAAGATCAAGCCTCTGGAAGACGCCCTGGTCGAGGCCAGGCAGGCAACCGGAGGAACGGCGAAGGTGATCTACCTCTCGCCACAAGGCCGCAAGCTGACACAGTCGGCGGTCAAGGACCTGGCGAAGCATGAATCGTTGATTCTGATAGCCGGTCGTTATGAAGGCGTCGACGAGCGTTTTATCGAGGCTCATGTCGATGAAGAGTGGTCGATTGGCGACTATGTACTGTCTGGCGGCGAGCTGCCGGCGATGGTCCTGATCGATGCGGTTACACGGCTGCTGCCCGGAGCTTTGGGGCATGTGGACTCGGCGGAGGAAGACTCCTTCACCGATGGTCTGCTGGATTGCCCGCACTACACCCGACCCGAGGTGTATGCGGATCAGCGTGTACCCGACGTGTTGCTAAGTGGCAACCATGCACACATCCGGCGCTGGCGTTTGCAGCAGTCCCTTGGTCGGACCTGGGAACGACGTGCCGATCTTCTGGAAAGTCGCTCACTTTCTGGAGAAGAGAAGAAGCTGCTCGAGGAATACATCCGCGAGCGGGACGATAGTTAACGTATCGATGGTAAATCCGTGATTTGCCTTAGGAGCACAAGATGACCAACAAAATCATTCAGCAGATCGAAGCTGAACAGATGAGCAAAGAGATCCCTACCTTTGCCCCGGGCGACACCGTAGTCGTTCAGGTGAAAGTGAAGGAAGGCGATCGTTCCCGTCTGCAGGCGTTCGAAGGCGTTGTAATCGCCAAGCGCAACCGCGGTCTGAACAGCGCATTCACCGTTCGCAAAATCTCCAACGGTGTTGGCGTTGAGCGTACTTTCCAGACCTACAGCCCGCAAATCGACAGCCTGGCCGTGAAACGTCGTGGTGACGTGCGTAAAGCCAAGCTGTACTACCTGCGTGACCTGTCCGGTAAAGCAGCTCGCATCAAGGAAAAACTGGCCTGAGTCCAGTCCGACCTTTGCGAAAGAAAGGGCAGCCCTCGGGCTGCCCTTTTTGCTTTTCGAGCTTCAAGTTTCAAGCTGCAAGCCATAAGAAAAAGCAGATGACACCGCAGTCGCTTTTCCTTATGGCTTGCAGCTTGAAGCTTGCAACTGCCTTACAAGTTCAAGTGACCCCATGACCACCCGAGACCAGGAAATCCAGCGCCGCACCGACCTGTCGGTGACCCGCGTGACCAAGGCCGTCTTCCCGTCCACCACCAACCACCACAACACCCTGTTCGGCGGTACCGCCCTGGCCTGGATGGACGAAGTCTCGTTCATCGCCGCCACGCGCTTCTGCCGCCTGCCGCTGGTGACCGTGTCCACCGACCGCATCGACTTCAAGCACCCGATCGCCGCCGGCTCCATCGTCGAGCTGGTCGGCCGTGTGGTGAAAGTCGGCAATACCAGCCTGAAAGTGGAAGTCGAAGTGTTCGTCGAGAGCATGAGCTGCGACAGCCGCGAAAAGGCCATCCACGGCCTGTTCAGCTTCGTCGCCATCGACGAGGACAAGCGTCCGGTGCCGGTATTGCCGGGCTTCTGAGTCCGTTCAGGCCTCGCGCTGGATCAACGCCAGCAGGGTCCAGCCCGCGCCCGGTGTGAGCGGGCTGTCCGGCCCGAACACATGCACCCAGCCATGGGCATCCCGGGCGAACAACAAGGTCGCCCGCTCGCCATGCAGTTCCCGATAGGCCTCCCAGCCGAAGGCTTCGGTCAGGTGCGTGCTGTAGAGCTCGGCGCCCTGATGCAGCTGGTTGGCCAGTTGCACATAGGTCAGCGCCTGGCTGCCCAGGGCTTCACCCCGGTGTTCTTGACTGGCGCGGTGTTTGTCGCTGCGCCTGACCTCCAGGCCGCTGGCCAGGGCAAACAGGCGCTGTGGGCCGAAGTCATGGCGAAAGCGCATGCACGCCAGCGCATTCAGTTCGCCGGCGGGGGACAGCCCGAGCAGGTGCCCGAGGCCGACCAGGTCCAGGTGCACTTCGGCGTGCTGCGACGCCGGGTTACCGAAGTAGGTCGGCAGCCCGTCCATGCGTGCCGCGCAGATGTTCTCCCAACTGGAATCGGTCAGCAGTACCCGGCTGCCCATCGCCTGCAGCGCCTTGCCGATGGCCCGCGCCGGCGGGTTGGCGCCGACGATGAGAAAGCCGCTGGGGGCCGGGTCCGCGACTTTCAGCAAGCGCGCCAACGGCCGCGCCGTCGCGCTTTGCAGGACCACGGTGCCGATGATCACGGCGAAAGTCAGCGGCACCAGCAGCAGGGCGCCTTCATGTCCGGCTTCATCCAGGCGGATGGCGAAGATCGCCGATACCGCGGCGGCGACGATGCCTCGTGGTGCGACCCAGGCCAGCAAGGCCCGCTCTCGCCAGGTCAGCGCCGAGCCCCAGGTCGACAGGGCGACGTTCAGCGGCCGGGCGATCAACTGGATCACCAGCAGCAGCGCCAGCACCGCCGGACCAAGACCGAGCAGGGCATTCAGGTCGAGGCGCGCCGCCAGCAGGATGAACAGGCCGGAAATCAGCAGCACGCTGAGGTTTTCCTTGAAATGCAGGATCTGCCGCACATCCACGCCTTTCATATTGGCCAGCCACATGCCCATGACCGTGACCGCCAGCAGCCCGGACTCGGCCATGACCTGGTTGGCGGCCACGAAGATGCCCAGCACCGCCGCCAGCGAAGCCAGGTTGTGCAGGTATTCCGGCAGCCACTGCTCGCGCATCACCTGGCCGAGCAGCCAGCCACCCGCCGCACCGAAGGCGCAACCGCAGGCCAGCACGCCGGCGAAGGTCTTCAGGCTCTGGCTCAGGCCGTCATCGGCAGCGCTGGCGATGATGAAGCTGTACACCACCACGGCCAGCAGGGCGCCGATCGGATCGATGACGATGCCTTCCCAGCGCAGGATGTTGGCGATGGTTGCCTTGGGGCGGACCACCCGCAGCATGGGGACGATCACGGTCGGGCCGGTGACCAGGGTGAGGGTGCCGAACAGTACCGCCAGGGGCCAGTCGAAGCCCAGCAGCCAGTGGGTTGCCAGGGCGATGAGGATCCAGGTGGCCAGCGCCCCGAGGGTGACCATGCGCCGCACCACGCTGCCGATTTCGCGCCATTGCGAGAGGTGCAGGGTCAGGCTGCCCTCGAACAGGATCAGTGCCACCGCCAGGGAGACCAGCGGCATCAGCAACGGGCCGAACATCGCCTGCGGATCCAGCCAGTCCAGCACCGGGCCGACAAGGATGCCGCTGAGCAGGAGAAAGAGGATCGCCGGCAGTTTCAAGCGCCAGGCCAGCCACTGGCAGCCCAGCGCCGCCAGCCCGATACCGCCAAACGCCAGCAGGATCTGTTGCTCGTTCATTCGGATTTCCCTCTCCCGGCATGGTTATGGAAGACTAGCGGTCTTTCGGCGTTTTCATCCTGTGTTTTCCGAGTTGTCATGCCCGCCATCGACCATCCCCTGATCGACCAGTTTCTCGATGCCCTATGGCTGGAAAAGGGCCTTTCCGACAATACCCGTGCCTCCTATCGCAGCGACCTGGCCCTGTTCAACGGCTGGTTGCAGGAGAAGGGCGTCGACCTGCCGAACGCCGGTCGCGAGCTGATCCTCGATCACCTTGGCTGGCGTATGGATCAAGCCTACAAACCGCGCTCCACCGCGCGCTTTCTGTCCGGCGCGCGAGGGTTCTATCGCTATCTGCTGCGAGAGAAACTGATCGGCGTCGACCCGACCCTGCAGGTGGAGATGCCGCAACTCGGTCGCCCGCTGCCCAAGTCCCTGTCCGAAGCCGATGTCGAGGCCCTGCTGCATGCCCCGGACCTCAGCGAAGCCATTGGCCAGCGTGACCGCGCCATGCTCGAAGTGCTCTACGCCTGCGGCCTGCGGGTGACCGAGCTGGTCAGCCTGACCCTCGACCAGATCAACCTGCGCCAGGGCGTGCTGAGGGTGATGGGCAAGGGCAGCAAGGAGCGCCTGGTGCCGATGGGCGAGGAGGCGGTGCTGTGGATCGAGCGCTATCTGCGTGATGGCCGCGCCGACCTGCTCAACGGCCGCCCCAGCGATGTGCTGTTTCCCAGCCTGCGCGGCGAGCAGATGACCCGGCAGACCTTCTGGCACCGCATCAAGCACCACGCGCAAGTCGCCGGTATCGGCAAGGCGCTGTCGCCGCACACCCTGCGCCACGCCTTCGCCACCCACCTGCTCAACCATGGCGCCGACCTGCGGGTGGTGCAGATGCTTCTGGGTCACAGCGACCTCTCCACCACCCAGATCTACACCCATGTGGCCAAGGCCCGCCTGCAGGAACTGCACGCTCGTCATCATCCGCGCGGTTAGCCGTTATTTGGCTTCTAGACGGCCCGTGTACTGGGCAATGAATGTGTTAGTCTTTCAATGTTCACGTCCTGGGCCGGCGAAATCCCCGCGTTTTCAGCACGGGCGTCCCTATTCCGGTCCTATGTAAGGAGTTACCCCCCATGCGTTTGATCCAGACCCTTGCGGCCGCCGCCCTGGCCCTGGTCACTCCGTTTGCCGTGGCTGACGATGCCGAAAAGGCAATCCGCGATACATTGAAAACACTGGACTCCGAAATCCCGGTCGAGAGTATCGGAAAGAGCCCGCTCTCCAGCCTCTACGAAGTCAAGCTGCAGGGCGGTCGTGTCCTGTATGCCAGTGCCGACGGCCAATTCGTGCTGCAGGGCAACATGTACCAACTGGAGAACGGCAAGCCGGTCAACCTCACCGAGAAGGCCGAGCGCCAAGGCATCGCCAAGACCATCAACAGCATCCCGACCTCGGAGATGGTGGTCTACCCGGCCAAGGGCCAGGCCAAGTCGCATATCACCGTGTTCACCGACACCACCTGCCCGTACTGCCACAAGCTGCATGAAGAAGTCGCCGAGCTGAACAAGCTGGGTGTCGAAGTGCGCTACGTCGCCTTCCCGCGCCAGGGCCTCGGCTCGCCGGGTGATGAGCAGTTGCAGGCGGTCTGGTGCTCCAAGGACCGCAACTCGGCCCTGGACAACATGATCGGTGGCAAGGAAATCAAGGCCGCCAAGTGCGAGAACCCGGTGAGCAAGCAGTTCGCCATGGGCCAGTCGATCGGTGTCAACGGCACCCCGGCCATCGTCCTCGAGGACGGCCAGGTGATCCCGGGCTACCAGCCGGCCAAGCAAGTGGCCGCACTGGCCCTGGCCGGCGCCAAGTAAGCTAATCAATCAGTGAGCCGTCTTCATGGGGAGACGGCTTTTTTCACGGCTGGCCGAGGGGCTGGCCGTTCAATGGGGAGTTCACAGTGAAACCGGTCAAAGTAGGCATCTGTGGGTTGGGGACCGTCGGTGGCGGAACCTTCAATGTACTTAAGCGTAACGCCGAGGAAATCGCCCGCCGCGCCGGGCGTGGAATCGAAGTGGCACAGATTGCCATGCGTACGCCCAACCCGAACTGCCAGATTACCGGTACCCCCATTACCGCTGACGTGTTCGAGGTGGCGAGCAACCCCGATATCGATATTGTCATTGAACTGATTGGCGGCTACACCGTGGCCCGCGACCTGGTCCTCAAGGCCATCGACAACGGCAAGCACGTGGTCACCGCGAACAAGGCGCTGATTGCCGTGCACGGCAACGAGATCTTCGCCCGCGCCCGCGAGAAGGGCGTCATCGTCGCCTTCGAAGCGGCGGTGGCCGGCGGCATCCCGGTGATCAAGGCGATCCGCGAAGGCCTGTCGGCCAACCGCATCAACTGGGTCGCCGGCATCATCAACGGCACCGGCAACTTCATCCTCACCGAGATGCGCGAGAAGGGCCGTACCTTCCCTGACGTGCTGGCCGAAGCCCAGGCCCTGGGTTACGCCGAAGCCGACCCGACCTTCGACGTCGAAGGCATCGATGCCGCGCACAAGCTGACCATCCTCGCGTCCATCGCCTTCGGCATCCCGCTGCAGTTCGACAAGGCCTACACCGAAGGCATCACCCAGCTGACCACCGCTGACGTGAACTACGCCGAAGCCCTGGGCTACCGCATCAAGCACCTTGGTGTGGCGCGCAGCACGGCGGCCGGCATCGAGCTGCGGGTGCACCCGACCCTGATCCCGGCCGACCGCCTGATCGCCAACGTCAACGGTGTGATGAACGCCGTGATGGTCAACGGTGACGCTGCCGGTTCGACCCTGTTCTACGGCGCCGGCGCCGGCATGGAGCCGACCGCTTCTTCCGTGGTCGCCGATCTGGTGGACGTGGTTCGCGCCATGACCTCCGACCCGGAAAACCGTGTACCGCACCTGGCCTTCCAGCCGGACGCGCTGTCCGCCCACCCGATCCTGCCGATCGAAGCCTGCGAAACCGCGTACTACCTGCGCATCCAGGCCAAGGATCACCCGGGCGTACTGGCCCAGGTGGCGAGCATCCTCTCCGAGCGTGGCATCAACATCGAATCGATCATGCAGAAGGACGTCGAGGAACAGGACGGTCTGGTACCGATGATCCTGCTCACCCACGAGGTGCAGGAACAGCGCATGAACGACGCCATCGTCGCCCTGGAAGCCCTGCAGGATGTGGTCGGCAAGGTTGTGCGGATCCGCGTCGAACAGCTCAATTAATTCCAGCTTCAAGCGACAAGCCATAAGCTGCAAGAGCAGGCGCCACTGCCCCTCTTGCAGCTTTCAGCTTAAAGCTTGCAGCTCCCAAGAAGGTTTGCCCAAATGCGCTATATCAGTACCCGTGGCCAGGCTCCTGCCCTGAATTTCGAAGACGTCCTGCTGGCCGGTCTCGCCAGTGACGGTGGCCTCTACGTTCCGGAAAACCTGCCGCGCTTCACCCAGGAAGAGATCGCTTCCTGGGCCGGCCTGCCGTACCACGAGCTGGCGTTCCGGGTGATGCGTCCGTTCGTCACCGGCAGCATCGCCGATGCCGATTTCAAGAAAATCCTCGAAGAAACCTACGGCGAGTTCGCCCACGCAGCGGTCGCGCCGCTGCGCCAGTTGAACAGCAACGAGTGGGTACTCGAGCTGTTCCACGGCCCGACCCTGGCGTTCAAGGACTTCGCCCTGCAACTGCTCGGCCGCCTGCTGGACCACGTCCTGGCCAAGCGCGGCGAGCGCGTGGTGATTATCGGCGCCACCAGCGGTGACACCGGTTCCGCCGCGATCGAAGGCTGCCGTCGTTGCGACAACGTCGACATCTTCATCCTGCACCCGCACCAGCGTGTGTCGGAAGTGCAGCGTCGCCAGATGACCACCATCATGGGCGAGAACATCCACAACATCGCCATCGAAGGCAACTTCGACGACTGCCAGGAGATGGTCAAGGCCAGCTTCGCCGACCAGGGCTTCCTCAAGGGCACCCGCCTGGTTGCGGTCAACTCGATCAACTGGGCGCGGATCATGGCCCAGATCGTCTACTACTTCCACGCCGCCCTGCAGCTCGGTGGCCCGGCCCGTTCCGTGGCGTTCTCGGTGCCTACCGGCAACTTCGGCGACATCTTCGCCGGCTACCTGGCGCGCAACATGGGCCTGCCGATCAGCCAGCTGATCGTCGCCACCAACCGCAACGACATCCTGCACCGCTTCATGAGCGGCAACCAGTACGTCAAGGAAACCCTGCACGCGACCCTGTCGCCGTCGATGGACATCATGGTGTCGTCGAACTTCGAGCGCCTGCTGTTCGACCTGCACGGTCGCAATGGCGCGGCGATCGCCGAGCTGATGGCCAGCTTCAAGCAAGGTGGCGGCTTCAGCGTCGAGCAGGACCGCTGGACCGAAGCGCGCAAGCTGTTCGACTCGCTGGCCGTGGATGACGCGCAAACCTGCGAAACCATCGCTGAAGTCTTCGCCCAGACTGGCGAAGTACTCGACCCGCACACCGCCATTGGCGTCAAGGCCGCCCGCGAATGCCGTCGCAGCCTGGACACCCCGATGGTCGTACTGGGTACTGCGCACCCGGTCAAGTTCCCGGATGCGGTGGAAAAGGCTGGTGTCGGCAAGGCCCTGGAACTGCCGGCGCACCTGACCGACCTGTTCTCGCGGGAAGAGAAGTGCACGGTGTTGGCCAATGACCTGAGTCAGGTTCAGGCGTTCGTCAGCCAGCATGGCAATCGTGGCAAGCCGCTGTAAGCGGTTCGTGGTGAAGAAAGCCCGTCCTCAGTGACGGGCTTTTTCATGCCTGACGCCTATTTCCCTGTAGGAGCGTGGCTTGCCCGCGAAGGAGTGCGAAGCGCTCCCAAAATTGGTGTTGCCAGTGCCAATTTGGGACCGCTACGCGCTCCATCGCGGGCAAGCCACGCTCCTACGTAATCTTGTGATCGGTCAGTGGGTAGTGCTCGCTTTCATACGCGCTGATTGCAGCCACCAACGCCTCCATCTCAATGGCTTCGGGCGTTTCACGCTCTGCCTGATAGATGGCTTCAAGCCGTTCCAATGCCGCGCGCAACTCGTCATCGTTACGGATTGGATTGATCGACATTGAAAGACTCCTTGAGCTGAGTTCACCAACAATCCTGCTGGCACAGACCTCAAAAGCCAAGGCAGCCATTTCCTGATCTACCGTCAGATCCCCCGTCGGAAACATTCACCTTTCTTTCGGATTTGTCCTATAGGCCCCCCCGTACAACTTCCCTAGAGTCGCCCCTTCGTGCCACCACGGAGACCTGCTCCCATGCACTCGCTCAAGGTCCTGATCCTCGAAGACCACCCCTTTCAACTGATGGCCTTGCACCAGATGCTCAATGCCAACGGCGTGTTCGACGTACTCACCGCCGAGTCGGTGCCGGTTGCCATGCAGATGCTGGAGCGCCGCGGACCGGTGGATGTGGCGATCTGCGATCTCTACATGGACGGCCCGGACGGCCTGGCGATGATCCGGCACCTGGCCCAGCATCGCCTGGCGTCGGGCCTGATCGTGCTCAGCGATGCCGAGCCGGCATTGCTCGAGACTATCGCCGAACTCACCCCGCAACTCGGCCTGCGCCTGCTCGGCTGCGTGCAGAAGCCTGCCAGCGGCGCGCTGCTGCATCGCCTGCTCAGCGATTACCAGGACAGTGCTGCGGCACCCAAGGCCACTGCGCAAATCCTCGAACTGGCCCGTCTATCCCCCGAACAACTGGCCCATTCCCGCAACCAGTGGAAAGTCAGCTACCAGCCCAAGATCGACGCCAATGGCACCCTGATCGGCGTCGAAGCCGCGGTCCGCTGGCAACACCCGACCCTGGGATTACTGGCTCCGGGAGCGTTCTTCATCCCGCAGCAAGGCGCCGCGCTGCTGGAAATGCTGACCTGGCACGTGCTGGAAAAAGCCGTGGCCGTCAGCGAGGCGATTCGCCTGGAAGACCAGCGCCCTCTGCCGGTGGCGGTGAACGTACCTCCGGCGATCCTGCTCGACGAAGGCTTCGTCGATCGCCTCGGTGAACTGCTGATCCAGCACCGGCTCCCCGCCAGCGCCCTGACCCTCGAATTCGCCGAGTGCCACTGCGCTCAACTGAACAACGTCCAACTGCAACGCCTGGCCAACCTGCGCAAACTGGGCTGCCACCTGTGCCTGGACGGCTTCGGCCGCGGCGCTGCCAATCTCCGGCAACTCTTTGACCTGCCCCTGAGCGAGCTGAAGCTCCCCGGTGAATTCGTCCGTGGCATGACCGAGGACGGCAAGAAGGCGGCAATCGTGGCCTCGGCGTTGATCCTGGCGCGACGCGGCGAGCTCGACGTAGTGGTCGAGGACGTCGATACACTGGCCGACTGGCAGGCCGTGCAGGGCCTGGGTCATGTCCGGGTGCAGGGCGGCTTCATTGCCTGGCCGATGTCCGGCGGCGAACTGCTCAAGTGGATCAACGCCCGCGAGCCTTCGACCAATGGCCAACAAGGCGTGGCTTGAACCATTGGTGGCTTTTTGATATTGCTGCAAGGGAGGGCAGAGTCAATCTGTCATCTTTCCCGGGCATGCTCGGGTGAATCCCCTGGTGAAAGCCCCGTGGTGTCGAACTTTTTCGAGATTGGCGGGGTCAGTCAAAGACCACTTGGTTCTAACGAGGTGAAAATGAACAAGATGGAATCTGTCAGCTTGTTGCTCAATGAAGCATTGGCACCTTATCAGGTCACCCTGGAGCCCTTGGGGACGGGCACGTTCACGCTGTCGCTGCGTGACGAGAACGGTTTTGAAGTGTTGCAACGCACCACCCCGGCCAGCCAGTTGCAGGACCTGCGCCTGCTGGTGGACCTGGTGGACGGCGTGCAACGCGATCTGCGCATCGCCGAAGGGCGCCTGCAACCCTGTGTGATCGCGGCCTGGCAACATGCCCGGCAGGGTCGCAACTTATCGGCTACCTTGTGAGGGAACCTTTGCGGGTCAAGGTACTCAGAAAGGATACAGGCGGCCAGACGGCATTTTGCTCCGATGCGCTTTGACCGCCTCCACGAAAGGCCATCCAAGGGCCTTCGTTTAACCCCGATCGGGCTCCCCACCGTTCGGGGTTTCTTTTTTTCGAGCTGCAAGCTTCAAGCCTCAAGCCGTAAGAGAAAGCGAGCGCGGCGCGGGCTGGCTTTTTTCTTACGGCTTGAAGCTTGAGGCTTGAAGCTCAAGGATGGTCTTCGACGAAGAAGCGTTGGGCATCCAGCAGATAGGTCTCGCGGGTCTGCTCATCCAGCCATTCAGCGTACAACTGCGGCAGGTGGGCATCGCGCATCTTCAGCAGCAGTTCATCGATATGGCTGACCGCCTCGCGTCCTTGCGCGGTATCGCTGCAGCCGACGTGGATGAACTGGTACGGCGCCATGCCCTGGATCGGGTAGAAGGTCAGGGCGTCCAGCGGCTGGCCCAGCTCCCCGGCCAGGTAGCGCACTTCTGGCCAATAGCCCAGCAGCCACTTCAAACGCCCCAGGTTCTGCATCTGCAACAGGCTGCGCACCGCGTCATTGCCGTAGTGCGGGGTCAGGGTGTCGGGCGGGGTGGCCTTGAGCAGGATATCCACCGGCGTGCTGTAGCTGCGCTCGGCGACCATCCCCAGGCGCGAGGTATGGCTCGCCAGCAAGGCCTTGAGATCGACCTTGCCGTCCACCAGGAACGGCTCGACCATCGCCGCATCCTGCTTGCGCACGATCAGGCCGTTGCTCAGGGTGCCCATGCTTGGCACCGAGAAATGGATGAATTTCGCCCGTTCCGGGGTCCAGAGCAGGGTCGGGTCGCAGGTGAAGCTGGGTTCGGCCAGCATCTGCATGGCCCGGGCGCGGTTGACCCGCAGGATGCTGTGGTCGTACTCGGGCAGTTGCTCGATCAGTTGCGCGAGCAACTGGTCAACCGCGCCCTGGCCCTTGCGCGAACCTTCGAAGATGGTCAGCGGCGGCAGATCCCGCAGCAGCCAGGTCAGTCGCTCCTTGGCCACGGCCATTCCGGAAATACTCAGCGATACGCCGAGCAGCAGGCCCAGGCCGGTGCCGCGGAGCAGCTTTTTCAGATGGCACCCTGTTCGCGCAATGCGCCGATGGCAGCCGGGTCATAGCCCAGTTCGGCGAGCAAGGCGTCGGTGTGCTCGCCCAGCTTCGGCCCGACCCACTCGGTAGAGCCGGGGGTTTCGGAAAGCTTGGGCACGATGCCCGGCATCTTGAACGGCTTGCCATCCGGCAGCCTGGCCTGGAGGAACATTTCCCGGGCCAGGTACTGCGGATCGCTGAACATGTCTTCGGCAGAATAGATGCGGCTGGCCGGTACTTGCGCGTCATTGAGGGTCAGCATGAGTTGATCCAGCGGTACGCTGTTGGCCCAGCGGTCGATCACCCCGTACAGCTCGTCGCGCCGCGCATCGCGGCCATCGTTGCTGGCCAGGCTCGGGTCCTCGGCCAGGTCGGTGCGACCGATAGCGAGCATGAAGCGCTTGAAGATGGCATCACCGTTGGCGCCGATCTGCACATGCTTGCCGTCGGCGCTGGTATGAATGGAGGAGGGCGTGATGCCGGGCATGATGTTGCCGGTGCGCTCGCGGATGAAGCCGAACACGTCGAACTCCGGGACCATGCTCTCCATCATGGCGAAGATGGCTTCGTACAGCGCCACATCCACCACCTGGCCCTCGCCGCCGTTCACTTCGCGGTGCCGCAGGGCCATCAGCGCACCGATCACACCCCACAGGGCGGCGATGGAGTCACCGATGGAAATCCCCGTGCGTACCGGCGGGCGGTCGTCGAAACCGGTGATATAGCGCAGCCCGCCCATGGATTCGCCCACCGCGCCGAAGCCCGGCTGGTCCTTCATCGGTCCGGTCTGGCCGAAACCCGACAGACGGACCATCACCAGCTTCGGGTTCAGCGCCTTGAGCACCTCCCAACCGAGGCCGAGCTTTTCCAGCACGCCGGGGCGGAAGTTCTCGATCAGGATGTCGGCGTCGGCCAGCAGGCGCTTGAGGATCGCCATGCCTTCGGGATGCTTGAGGTTGAGGGTCAGCGACTGCTTGTTGCGCGCCTGGACGAACCACCACAGCGAGGTGCCCTCATACAGCTTGCGCCACTTGCGCAGCGGATCGCCGCCGTCCGGCGACTCGACCTTGACCACCTGGGCACCGAATTCGGCGCAGATGCGCGAGGCGAAGGGGCCGGCGATCAGGGTGCCGAGTTCGACGACTTTCAGACCGGCGAGGGGTTTGCTGGGCAACGACATAAGGCATCCGTGGCAATGGGCAGTGCGCTCGTTTTTATCACAGGGCGACAGGCGCAGATACTGTTGTAGCTCAGGATTGTGGCAGCGCGTCGTCGATTGCCGCCGCATCGGTTAGACTGGTCGACTTTCCCCGTTACCAGAAGCCCGCCCCCATGGCCCAGCCGTCCACCACGTACAAGTTCGAACTGAACCTCACCGACCTCGACCGCAACGTCTACCAGAGCGTCAAGCAGACCATCGCCCGCCATCCTTCGGAAACCGAAGAACGCATGGCTGTGCGCCTGCTGGCCTACGCCCTCTGGTACAACGAGCAACTGTCGTTCGGCCGTGGTCTGTCGGATGTCGATGAAGCCGCGCTGTGGGAAAAGAGCCTGGATGACCGCATCCTGCACTGGATCGAAGTCGGCCAGCCGGACGCCGACCGCCTGACCTGGTGCTCGCGTCGCACCGAGCGCACCAGCCTGCTGGCCTACGGCAGCCTGCGGGTCTGGCAAAGCAAGGTGCTGCCGGCGGTGAAGGGCCTGAAAAACCTGAATATCGCAGCAGTTCCCCAGGAAGTGCTGGAAGTCCTCGCCACCGATATGCCACGGGCGATCAAATGGGACGTGATGATCAGCGACGGCAGCGTCTTCGTCACCGACGACCGTGGCCAGCACGAAGTGCAGCTGGAGTGGCTGCAAGGCGAGCGTGGTTGAGCTGAGCCCATGCGTATCGAGCCCCGTTCACTGCCGCCGACCCTGCCATTTCTCGGCGACCTGCCGCCCCTGCTGACCCGCCTCTACGCCGCTCGCGGCGTGCAAAGCGCGGAGGAGCTGGACAAGAGCCTGGCGCGCCTGTTGCCGTTCACCCTGCTCAAGGGCATCGACGCGGCAGTGGACCTGCTGGTAGACGCCCTGGCCAAGCGCCAGCGCATCCTCATCGTCGGCGACTTCGATGCCGACGGCGCCACCGCCAGCAGCGTCGGTCTGCTCGGCCTGCGCCTGATGGGCGCGGCGCATGTCGACTACCTGGTGCCGAACCGCTTCGAGTACGGCTACGGCCTGACCCCGGAAATCGTCGCCGTGGCTCTGCAGCGTTCGCCTGACCTGCTGATCACCGTGGACAACGGCATCTCCAGCGTCGATGGCGTGGCGGCGGCGAAGGCGGCGGGGCTCAAGGTGCTGGTCACCGACCACCACCTGCCCGGCCATGAACTGCCCCTGGCCGATGCCATCGTCAACCCCAACCAGCCCGGCTGCGAATTCCCGAGCAAGTCGCTGGCCGGGGTCGGGGTGATCTTCTATGTGCTGATGGCCTTGCGCACGCGTTTGCGTGGTTTGGGGCATTACGACAGCAAACCGCAGCCGAATCTGGGTGAACTGCTTGACCTGGTCGCCCTCGGCAGCGTCGCCGACGTGGTACCGCTGGATGCCAACAACCGCATCCTCGTGCATCAGGGCCTGGAGCGGATCCGCGCCGGCCGCGCCCGTCCGGGGCTCAAGGCGATCCTCGAAGTCGCCCGTCGCGATCACCGCCGTATCACCTCCACCGACCTCGGCTTCATCCTCGGCCCGCGCCTGAACGCCGCCGGTCGCCTCGACGACATGAGCCTGGGCATCGAATGCCTGCTCAGCGACGACGAGACCCTGGCCCGGGACATGGCGGTGCAACTGGACGAACTCAACCAGGACCGCAAGTCCATCGAGCAGGGCATGCAGCGCGAAGCCCTGGCCCAGCTCAAGGACCTGCCGGTGGAATCGATGCCGTTTGGCCTGTGCCTGTTCGAGGCCGATTGGCACCAGGGCGTGATCGGTATCCTCGCCTCGCGCCTGAAAGAGCGCTATCACCGGCCGACCATCGCGTTCGCCGATGCCGGCGAGGGCATGCTCAAGGGCTCGGCGCGCTCGGTGCCGGGTTTCCATATCCGCGATGCCCTGGATGCGGTGGCGGCGCGGCATCCGCAACTGATCAGCAAATTCGGCGGCCATGCCATGGCGGCCGGCCTGTCGCTGCCGGCGGAGAACTTCCCGGCCTTCGCCGAAGCCTTCGATGAAGAAGTGCGTCGCCAGTTACGTGAAGAAGACCTGACCGGTCGTCTGCTGTCTGATGGCACCCTGGAAGTGCAGGAGTTCCACCTCGAACTGGCCCGCGCCCTGCGCAATGCCGGGCCGTGGGGCCAGCACTTCCCGGAGCCGCTGTTCCACGGGGTGTTCCAGTTGGTGGAGCAACGGGTGGTCGGCGAACGCCACCTCAAGGTGGTGCTCAAGAGCGAATGCGGCGCGGTGAAGCTGGACGGCATCGCCTTCGGAATCGACCGCGAAGTCTGGCCGAACCCCACGGTGCGCTGGGTCGAGCTGGCCTACAAGCTCGACGTCAACGAGTTCCGCGGGCAGGAAACGGTGCAACTGATGATCGCGCATATGGAGCCGCGCTGAATCTGGGGGTAGGAAACTGGTCTAGGCTTTGTAGGACCGGCACTGAGCCAAAGGGAAGAACGAGCGCTCGGTTCGGTCCACCATTCGGAGTCCTGGAGAGGTGCCCTCATGAGCCTGTTACTTGAGCCTTACACCCTGCGTCAGTTGACCCTGCCGAACCGCATCGCCGTATCCCCCATGTGCCAGTACTCCAGTGTCGACGGCCTGGCCAACGACTGGCACCTGGTGCACCTCGGCAGCCGTGCGGTCGGCGGTGCCGGGCTGGTCATCACCGAAGCCGTGGCGGTCACCGCCGACGGTCGCATCACCGCCCAGGACCTGGGCCTGTGGGACGACGCGCAGATCCCGCCGCTGCAACGCATTACCCGGTTTATCGTGGCCCAGGGCTCTGTCCCGGGTATCCAGCTGGCCCATGCCGGGCGCAAGGCCAGCACCCATCGGCCGTGGATCGGCAAGCATGGCAGCGTCAAGCCGGAGGAGGGTGGCTGGACCCCGGTCGGCCCGTCGAAAATCGCCTTCGACCCGCAGCACACCCCGCCCAGCGAGCTGAATGAGGAGCAGATCCGCGACATCATCGACGACTTCGTCGCAGCGGCCAAACGGGCGCTGGAGGCGGGGTTCAAGGTGGTGGAGATTCATGCGGCGCATGGGTATCTGCTGCATCAATTCCTTTCGCCGTTGAGCAATCAGCGGCGTGACAGTTATGGCAGCTGCTTTGAAAACCGTATCCGTTTGACCTTGCAGGTGACCGAGGCGGTGCGGGAGGTATGGCCGGAGTCGCTGCCGCTGTTCGTGCGGGTATCGGCGACGGACTGGGTGGAGGATGGCTGGAATCCGGATGAGACGGTGGAGCTGGCGAAGCGCTTGAAGACGTTGGGCGCTGACTTGATCGATGTGTCGTCCGGGGGGACCTCGATGCATGCCGAGATTCCTACCGGCCCTGGCTACCAGACACGCTTCGCGGAGAAGGTGCGCAAGGAGTCGGGGATTGCCACGGGCACTGTCGGCATGATCACCGAGCCGGCGCAGGCCGAGCATATTCTGCGGACCGGGCAGGCCGACCTGATCTTCCTGGCCCGGGAGCTGCTGCGCGATCCGTACTGGCCGCTGCATGCCGATGATGACCTGGGCGGCAACAAGGCGACATGGCCGGCGCAGTATCAGCGGGCTACGAGTCGGGAGCAGCCGATTCATGAGTCTGATTTGAGGGATTGAGATCTTTGGGACCGCTGCGCGGTCCTTCGCGGGCAAGCCACGCTCCTACCTTGGAATGCGTTCGTTTGTAGGAGCGTGGCTTGCCCGCGAAGGGCCGCAAAGCGGCCCCAAAACCTGGCAACACCGAGTCATTGCCGGGCACTGTTGTTGAATCGACCGGCCTCATCGCCGGCAACGCCGGCTCCCACAAGTATTGCGTGCACCACAGAACCTTGTGGGAGCTGGCGTTGCCAGCGATGAGGCCGTCAGCCACACCATCAGGATTCAGGCCAGCTCACCCACCGCCCGCCAGGCCTCATCAATCGCCGCATGCGCATAAGCACTCCACCCCGCATCCGAGTTGGCGATGCTCACATTGCCCAGCGGCTTGCGCGCCGTTTCCATCCATTGCTCGGTCTGCGCGGCATCGTCATACAGGCTGTTGGTGAAGCACGCATAGCCGTGTGACCAACGATTGACCGTGATCGCCAGGATGTCCTTCTGGTGATCGAACCCACCCGGCCCGAGCATCCGCTGCAACTGCTCGCGCAACTGCGCTTCAAGCTGATCGAAACTCTGCGCATACAGCTTCGCCCGGCCGGTCCGCGCCTGGTCCCGGGCATTCATCCCGACATTCGGCGTGGTCGGCACATAGACCATATGCAAGCCGATGGCCCTGGCCGGATCCCGCGGATGTTCATAACCGCCCATGCTCACCGGATAGTCCAGCTTGATTCGGCTGTACGGTTGGGTCGCCGCATAGATTTCATGCACCCCGAGTTTGTGGAACGCCTGCCAGTTGCGCACCACCACCTTGGTGTACACCAGCGGGAACTTGACGTTCTGGCTCAGGGCATGGGCCTGCGCTTCCGGCAGATCACGCAGCAAATACGGGATCATCATGTTGTAGCAGGCCATCACGCAGTGCTTCGCGCGCACCTGCGCCAGTTGCCCGCCACGGCTGTAGCCGATATTCACTCCGCCCTGCACATTGCGCACGCTCACCGCCGTGCTGTTCAGGCGAATGCGCACCGGGTGCGCCGCCTGATCCAGCTGGCTGTAGTCGAACTTCGCCAGGACGATATCTTCCATGCCCTTGCCCGGCGCCACCTGGGGAATCAGGTCGCGCACCAGCAGGCGCGCCACCGAGGCGTTGCCGTCGGGGAAGTGGTAGATGTACGGCTCTTCCATCTCCGCCCGGGCTTCCTCGCTGATCGGCTCCAGGTTCATCGCGGCAAAGCCGGGGAAGCCGACGTTGTAGGCGTCATAGGCTGCCACCGCGTCGATGCTCAAGGCCATGAAGTCATTGGTGCGGCCCTGGAAGTAGGCCACTGCGACCGGTGACAGCCCGACATCCTTGAGCAGGAAGTCGCGGTAGCTGGTGGTTTCCAGATGCTGCGTCTTCTCTTCCAGGCTCTTGCCGGCGAGGTAATCCCGAGGCGCTTCGTGCAGGTCGATCAGCGCCGTGCGATCCGCTTCCGGCAACGGGAAGTCGTTGATGAAGTCGCGGATCGAACGGGCGTTGAGCCGGTCCGGGGCGATATCGTCGGCGACCATCGGCGTCGGGTCGCCCGTGACCAGCTTGTCCTCGCCAAAGGTCTCCTTGTCGAAGAACACCGCACGGGACAACTTCAGGTCCGGGTAGAAGTTGCGCTCGAACGCCGTTTCGAAGCGCTTGATCTCCACCCCCAGCGCCTTGAGCAGCCCGTTCACTTTCTTGCTGTACAGATGGTTCGGCGACTGGAACGCCTCGCTGCCGCCATAGCCGATGATCATCCGCCCGTCGGCGCTGAACTCGTTGCGCTTGGCGTGGCCGCCGAAGTCGTCATGGTTCTCGATCACCAGGATCCGCGCCTGCGGATGTTTCTGCCGGTAGAACCAGGCCGCCGACAGCCCACTGATGCCGCCACCGACCACCACCAGGTCGTAGTGCTCGGCGATCGGCAGGGCGTCGGTGTCGAAGGTCTTTTTCTCCCAGCCCATCTGGTGCGCCACTTCGAAGGCGCCCGGATGGCTGCCGCGCAGGCCGGTCAGGGACGGCGGGTAGTAACGCCCGTCCGGTGCGGCCTGGAGGATCTGCAGCGGGGTCAGCCCCGCCGCGATGCCGATGGCGACGCCGTTGAGGAAATCACGTCGTGTGATCTGCATGAAGGGTCCTTAGTGCTTGAACATCACATGGCGGATGCAGGTGTAGTCTTCCAGGCCGTACATGGACATGTCCTTGCCATAGCCGGAGAGCTTCTGCCCGCCATGAGGCATTTCGCTGACCAGCATGAAGTGCGTGTTGACCCAGGTGCAGCCGTATTGCAGGCGCGCCGAAACGCGGTGGGCACGGCCGACATCGGCAGTCCACAGCGACGAGGCCAGGCCGTAGTCGGACTCGTTGGCCCACTCCAGCACCTGCGCTTCATCGTCGAAGCGGGTCACCGAGACCACCGGCCCGAACACCTCGCGGCGGACGATCTCGTCGTCCTGCTGGGCGTCGGCGAGCACGGTCGGTTCGAAGAAGAAGCCGTCACCCGGCACCGCTTTGCCACCGGTCACCAGGCGAATATGCGGCTGGGCAATGGCGCGCTCGACGAAGCCAGCCACGCGGTCACGGTGCTGGGCGGTGATCAGCGGGCCGAGCTCGGTTTCCGGGTCGTTCTGCAGGCCGTACTTGATGGTCGACACCGCGGCGCCGAGCTTCTCGACGAACTTCTCGTAGATGCCGCTCTGCGCGTAGATACGGCAGGCGGCGGTGCAATCCTGGCCGGCGTTGTAGAAGCCGAAGGTACGGATGCCTTCAACCGCCGCATCGATATCGGCGTCGTCGAAGATGATTACCGGGGCCTTGCCGCCCAACTCCATGTGCATGCGCTTCACGCTGTCGGCGGTGCTGGAGATGATGTTCGAGCCGGTGGCGATGGAGCCGGTCAGCGAGACCATGCGCACCTTGGGGTGAGTGACCAGTGGCGCGCCAACGCTCGGGCCCTTGCCGAAGACGATATTGAGCACGCCGGCCGGGAAGATGTCGTTAGCCAGCTGGGCCAGGCGCAGGGCGGTCAGCGGGGTCTGTTCGGACGGTTTGAGCACCACGGTATTGCCGGCAGCAAGGGCCGGGGCGATCTTCCAGGCGACCATCATCAGCGGGTAGTTCCACGGCGCGATGGAGGCGATCACGCCCACCGGGTCGCGGCGGATCATCGAGGTATGGCCCGGCAGGTATTCGCCCGCAGCGGAACCGTTGAGGCAGCGGCTGGCGCCGGCGAAGAAGCGGAACACGTCGGCGATGGCCGGGATCTCGTCGTTCAGCGCGGCGCTGTAGGGCTTGCCGCAGTTGTCCGATTCCAGTCTGGCCAGCTCTTCACCATGGGCTTCGATGGCATCGGCCAGTTTCAGCAGCAGGCCGGAGCGGTCCTTCGGCGCGGTCTGCGACCAGGCGTCGAAGGCGTTGTCGGCAGCGCGCACGGCGGCGTCGACCTGGGCCGCGCTGGCTTCCTTGATGCTCACCAGGGTGGTCCCCAGCGACGGGTTGAGTACGTCATGGCTCGGGCCTTCGCCTTCCAGCAGTTGGCCGTTGATCAGCAGTTGGGTTTGCATGAGTCAGTCCTCGTCAGCATGTCGGGGTTATTTGCCGCTGCCGGCAACGCTTTCGCCGCCGCGGGTCAGGTAGTAGGCGCCAAGGATCGGCAGCATGGTCACCATCATCACCAGCATGGCGACCACGTTGGTCACCGGTACGTCGCGCGGCCGGCTGAGCTGGTTGAGCAGCCAGATCGGCAGGGTGCGTTCGTGCCCGGCGGTGAAGGTGGTGACGATGATCTCGTCGAACGACAGGGCGAAGGCCAGCATGCCGCCGGCCAGCAGCGCCGAGCCGAGGTTCGGCAGGATGATGTAGCGGAAGGTCTGCCAGCCGTCGGCGCCGAGGTCCATGGAGGCCTCGATCAGGCTCTGCGAGGTGCGGCGCAGGCGGGCGATCACGTTGTTGTAGACGATCACCACGCAGAAGGTCGCGTGGCCGACCACGATGGTGAAGATCCCCGGCTCGATGCCCAGGGCCTTGAACGCCGAGAGCAGGGCGATACCGGTGATGATCCCGGGCAGGGCGATCGGCAGGATCAGCATCAGCGAGATGCCTTCCTTGCCGAAGAAACTGCGCCGGTACAGCGCCGCCGAAGCCAGGGTGCCGAGCACCAGGGCGATCAGCGTGGCCAGGCAGGCGACCTGCAACGACAGCTTGATCGACTCCAGCACGTCCGGCCGCGAGAAGGCCACGCTGAACCACTTCAGGGTAAAGCCCTGGGGCGGGAAGCTGAACGCCGCGTCTTCGGTGTTGAAGGCGTAGAGGAAGATGATCAGGATCGGGAAGTGCAGGAACACCAGCCCGCCCCAGGCTGCGATACGCAGGCCCAGCGAAGCTTTTTCAGAGTGCATCGAAGGCCCCCAGGCGTTTGACAATGGACAGGTAGAGGGCGATCAGCACGATCGGCACCAAGGTGAAGGCCGCGGCCATCGGCATGTTGCCGATCGCGCCCTGTTGGGCGTAGACCATGCCGCCAATGAAGTAGCCGGGCGGGCCTACCAGTTGCGGGACGATGAAATCGCCGAGGGTCAGGGAGAAGGTGAAGATCGAACCGGCCGCGATGCCCGGCACCGACAGCGGCAGGATCACCTGCATGAAGGTCTGCCGTGGCGTCGCGCCAAGGTCCGCCGAGGCGTGCAGCAGCGACGGCGGCAGGCGTTCGAGGGAGGCCTGGATCGGCAGGATCATGAACGGCAGCCAGATGTACACGAAGACCAGGAAGCGCCCCAGGTGCGAGGTCGACAGGGTGCTGCCGCCGACCCCGGGGATGCCGAGGAGGAATTGCAGCACCGGTTCCAGGTGCAGCAACTGCACGAACCACTGGGCCACGCCGCCCTTGGCCAGCAGCAGGGTCCAGGCATAGGCCTTGACGATGTAGCTGGCCCACATTGGCATCATCACCGCGATATAGAAGAACGCCTTGGTCTTGCCCGTGGTGTAGCGCGCCATGTAGTAGGCGATGGGGAAGGCCAGGGCGGCACTGGCGATGGACACGGCGATGGCCATGGTCAGGGTGCGCACGATGATGTCGAAGTTCGCCGGGTTGAACAGCGCGGCGAAGTTGGCCAGGGTCAGGTCCGGCGTCACCGCCATGGTGAAGTCGTCGAAGGTGTAGAAGCCTTGCCACAGCAGGCCCAGCAGCGAGCCGAGGTAGATCGCGCCGAACCAGATCAGCGGCGGGATCAGCAGCAGCGCCAGGTACAGGTTGGGCTTGCGGTAGAGCAGGTTGGAGAAGCGCCGCATGGGCGATCCCGAGGCTTGGGTCAGGGCCAGGCTCATCTCAGCGGCCCTCGCCCAGAACGGTTTCCTGCAGCGGCGTCATCGCCTCGCGGGCCCAGTGCGCGGCCAGGCGCTGACCTGGTTGCAACTGGGCGACGTCGGCCTGCCACTGGGTGTTGGCCTGGCTGACATTGAGCAACTGGCCGTTGTCCAGTTTCAGCTCGAAGCGGGTGGCGCTGCCCTGGTACTGGATATCGTGGAGCACGCCGCTGACCTGGACCTGGCCACTCACGGCGGAGTCGCCCAGGCGGATATGTTCCGGGCGGATCGAGAAGGGCTGGGTGCTGCCGTTCAACTGGCTGGCGAGGTCGTCGCGGATCACGTTGGAGGTGCCGACGAACTCGGCGACGAAGGTGGTGGCCGGCTTCATGTAGAGGTTGCGCGGAGTGTCCACCTGCTCGATGCGCCCGCGGTTGAACACGGCGACGCGGTCGGACATGGACAGCGCCTCGGTCTGGTCGTGGGTGACGAAGATGAAAGTGATGCCCAGCTGGCGCTGGAGCTTCTTCAGTTCGGTCTGCATCTGTTCGCGCAGCTTCAGGTCGAGGGCGCCGAGGGGTTCGTCGAGCAGCAGCACCCGGGGGCGGTTGACCAGGGCACGGGCCAGGGCGACGCGCTGGCGCTGGCCGCCGGACAGTTGTACCGGCTTGCGGCTGCCGTAGCCGCCGAGGGCGACCATCGCCAGGGCCTCTTCGGCGCGGGCATGGCGTTCCTGTTTGCTCACGCCCTTGACCTTGAGGCCGTAGGCGACGTTGTCCAGCACGCTCATATGGGGGAACAGGGCGTAGTCCTGGAACACCGTATTGACGTCGCGCTGGTAGGGCGGCAGGCCGGCGGCTTCGGCGCCGTGGATGCGGATCGAGCCGGCGCTGGGTTGTTCGAAGCCGGCGATCAGGCGCAGGCAGGTGGTCTTGCCCGAGCCCGAGGGGCCGAGCATGGAAAAGAACTCGCCGTCCTGGATATCGATGGATACCCGGTCGACGGCTTTCACCTCGCCGAACAAGCGGGAAACCTGGGTGAACTGGACTGCAAGGGTCATGGTGCGGTGCTCCGGATAGGCGTGGGTGTGTGCAGCGGCCCAGGCCTGGACGACTGACGACGGTGGTGCGTGTTTTTGCAGGGGTTTTTTGGGTTGCCCTCTCGGGCCCTATCGCTGGCAAGCCAGCTCCCACAGGGATCGCGGCGCACACAGAACCTGTGGGAGCTGGCTTGCCAGCGATGAGGCCCTCGAAAGCAACCCAGGGCTAAGGCTTATCGCCCACCCATGATCGCGATGTAGTCCTGGGTCCAGCGGCTGTACGGCACGAACTTGCCGCCTTCAGCCTGCGGGGTTTTCCAGAAGGCGATCTTGTCGAACTGGTCGAAGCCGTTGGTCTTGCAGCCCTCGGGCCCGAGCAGCTCGCTGCCGGTGCAGGCCGCCGGGACCGCCGGCAGCGAACCGAACCACGCCGCCACATCGCCCTGGACCTTCGGCTGCAGCGACCAGTCCATCCACTTGTACGCACAGTTCGGGTGCTTGGCCTCGGCATGCAGCATGGTGGTGTCGGCCCAGCCGGTCGCGCCTTCCTTCGGAATCACCGACGCCACCGGCTGCTTGTCGGCCTTCAGGCCATTGACCATGTAGCCCCAGGAACTGGACGCAGCCACGCCTTCGTTCTTCACGTCGCTCATCTGCACCGTCGCGTCATGCCAGTAGCGGTGGATCAGCGGCTGTTGCTGGCGCAGCAGGTCGAGCACGGCCTTGTACTGCTCTTCATTCAGCTCGTAGGGGTTCTTGATCCCCAGTTCCGGCTTGGCCGTCTTCAGGTACAGCGCCGCATCGGCGATATAGATCGGGCCGTCATAGGCCTGCACCCGGCCCTTGTTCGGCTTGCCATCGGGGAAGTTCTGCGGCTCGAACACCACCTTCCAGCTGTCCGGCGCCTGCGGGAACACGTTGGTGTTGTACATCAGCACGTTCGGCCCCCACTGGTACGGCGTGCCGTAGACCTGCTTGTTGACCACGTACCACGGCCCGTCCTGCAGGCGCGGGTCGATGTTCTTCCAGTTGGGGATCAGCGACGTATTGATCGGCTGCACCCGCTTGCCGACGATCAGGCGCAGCGAGGCGTCGCCCGACGCGGTGACCAGGTCATAACCGCCCTTGGCCATCAGGCTGACCATTTCATCGGAGGTGGCGGCGGTCTTCACGCTGACCTTGCAGCCGGTTTCCTTCTCGAAGCCGGTGACCCAGTCATAGGCCTTGTCGCTGTCGCCGCGCTCGATATAGCCCGGCCAGGCGACGATATCCAGCTGGCCTTCGCCGGCACCCACGGCCTTCAGCGGTTCGGCGGCCTGCAGGCTGGCGCTGGCCAGCAGGGCGGTGCTCAGGGCGCTGAGCAATGCGGTCTTGTGCGCGAACATGGTGTTCCCTCTTGTTCAAATAGTTGTCGGGGCAGATTGGCAAACGGTGCAGCGATCCAGCGTTTTATTAGGGTAGTGCGAACGTCGTTCAGGCCAGGTGCTCGCCATGGCGCGCCATGATGTGGCGGACCACGCTGTAGTCCTGCAGCGAATCGCTGGACAGGTCCTTGCCGTAGCCGGAGCGCTTGAGCCCGCCGTGGGGCATCTCGCTGACCAGCATGAAATGGCTGTTGATCCAGGTGCAGCCGTACTGCAGGCGCGCGGCGATCTGCATGGCCTTGTCCAGGTCGCGGGTCCATACCGAGGAGGCCAGGCCGTACTCGGAGTCGTTGGCCCAGTCCACGGCCTGGGACAGCTCGTCGAAACGCGTCACCGTGACCACCGGGCCGAACACTTCGCGCTGGACGATCTCGTCGCGCTGCTGGCACCCGGCCAGGAGGGTCGGCTGGTAATAGTAGCCGGGCCCCGAATGCACGGCGGCGCCGGTGACCCGTTCGATATGCGGCTGGCTCAGGGCGCGCTCGACGAAGCTCGCCACGCGGTCGCGCTGGCGGGTGCTGATCAGCGGGCCGATCTCGTTGTCGGCATCGCGCTTGCTGGCGAAGCGCAGGCTGCTGACCGCCCAGCCGAGTTCGGCGACCAGCTTGTCGTGGATACCGGCCTGGGCGTAGATGCGGCAGGCGGCGGTGCAGTCCTGGCCGGCGTTGTAGTAGCCGTAGGTGCGCACGCCCTCGACCACGGCCTTGAGGTCGGCGTCGTTGCAGACGATCACCGGGGCCTTGCCGCCGAGCTCCAGGTGGGTGCGCTTGACCGTCCTGGAGGCGGCCTGGAGGATTTTCTGTCCGGTGACGATATCGCCGGTCAGCGAGACCATGCGCACCCGGGCATGGCTGACCAGATGGCTGCCGACGCTCTCGCCGCCGCCGCAGACGATATTCAGCACACCGGGCGGCAACAGCTCGGCCAGCGCGGGCGCCAGGGCCAGGATCGACAGCGGGGTATGTTCCGACGGTTTGAACACCAGGGTATTGCCGGCCGCCAGGGCCGGGGCGATCTTCCACGCCGCCATCATGATCGGGTAGTTCCACGGCGCGATGGAGGCGACCACGCCCAGTGGGTCGCGGCGGACCATGCTGGTGTAGCCCGGCACGTACTCGCCGGCCAGTTGCCCGGTCTGGCAACGCACGGCACCGGCGAAGAAGCGGAACACGTCGATGGCTGCCGGCAGGTCGTCCTGGCGTGCCAGGTGCAGCGGCTTGCCGCAGTTCAGGGCTTCCAGGCGGGCCAGTTCATCGGCCTGGCGCTGCAAGGCATCGGCAATGTTCAGCAGGATGTTGGAGCGCTGTTGCGGGGTAGTCCGCGACCAGCTTGAGAAGGCGCGGTGCGCGGCCTGGATCGCGGTTTCGGCCTGCTCGTGGCTGGCTTCGGCGATACGGGTCAGGACTTCGCCCGTGGCCGGGTTGAAGATCGGCTCGGCCAGCCCCTCGCCGGCGACCAGTTCGCCGTCGATCAGCAATGCGGTGGAGAAGCTCGGGTGCGCGCCGGACATCGTGGAAGTTCTCTGTTGTTCTGTTTTTATGAACTGTCGCCCGACGTGGGTGGGCGATATTTCTTACAGAGCCTAGAGCGGACCGCGCAGGTCGACAAATTCTAAATATTGAAGGGGCCGTTCGATTAAATCGAAGGCTTGCGTCCGGAGCCGGGTTCCCGGGCCACGGTCAGGAACGGATCGACCAATGCCGGGCGTGCCGTGCCGCGGCGCCAGGCCAGGCCGATATCGAGGGTCTGGCTCAGGTCCGCCAGGGGGCGGGCCTCGATGATGTCGCCTTCCAGGGACCAGGGGCGGTAGGTCATGTCCGGCTGGATCGACACCCCCAGGCCCGCCGCGACCAGGCTACGCACCGCCTCGGTGGACGCCGTGCGCAGGCTGATCTGCGCCTGCAACCCCGCGCCGGCCCACATGCGCCGGGCGTTGTGCTCCATTTCATCGACGTTCAGCTGGATCAGCGGCTCGTTGGCCACATCGGCGAGGCTGATGCTGTCGCGTTCCAGCAACGGGTGCTGGGCGGGCAGCCAGAGGCGATGGGGCGAGTGGGTCAGCACCTCGGTTTGCAAGGCCAGGCGGTCTTCCAGGTTGGACAGGATCAGCACCCCCACATCGATTTCGCCGGCCACCAGCAGGTGTTCGATATAGGGGCGTTCGTCCTCGGTCACGCGGATTTGCACATTAGGGTAGGCGCGCTGGAAACGGGTAAGCAGGTCCGCCAGGTAATAACCGGCCACCAGGCTGGTCACGCCGATGGTGAGCTGCCCGGCGACCTGGTCGGTGCTCTGCTGCAGGCTGCGCTTGGCGTTGTCCACGGTGGCCAGGATCAGGTGCGCCTGACGCAGGAACTGATGACCCTGGTGGGTCAGGGTCATGCCTTTGGCGTGGCGGTTGAACAGGCTGACGCCGATCTCCTGCTCCAGTTGCTGGATCGCCAGGGTCAGGGTCGATTGGGAAATGAACACGGCCTGGGCGGCGGCGGAGATGGAACCGGTTTCCGCGACGGCGATGAAGTGGCGGATCTGGCGGAGGGTCATCATGGGGGCGGGGCTTTATTGGTTTTTATGGATGCCAGCCAGTCTATATCTTTTTTTTCGATAGGTAAGCGGGCAGAACGATTGCTGCACGCTGCTGCCCAACCGGCTATGGTGGGGACTGGCTTCACCGACAGCGGCCCACTGACGGGCTCATAAAAAAAAGAAAACGGATATTCCCCGATGCTTTTTCGCAACAACATCAACGCCCTGCGCGCGCTCGCCGTGATCGCCGTGGTGCTCTACCACTTCCATGTGCCTGGCTTCGAGGGCGGCTTTGTCGGCGTCGATGTGTTCTTCGTGATTTCCGGCTTCCTGATGACCGGGATCATCGTCGATGGCCTGCGTCGGGACGGTTTTTCCCTGCTCGGTTTCTATGCGTCCCGGGCACGGCGGATCATTCCCGCGCTGGCGGTACTGTGCCTGGCGCTGATGATCTTCGGCTTCGTCTACCTGCCGCTGGATGACTACCGCGAGCTGCTGCGCACGACCAAGGACAGCTTGCTGTTCACCTCCAACCTGCGTTTCGCCGGTGACGGCGACTACTTCTCGGCGCCGCTCCACGAGAACTGGCTGCTGCACACCTGGTCGCTGTCGGTGGAAATGCAGTTCTACCTCTTCTATCCGCTGTTGCTGCCGCTGCTGTTGCGCTTCCTCGGCGAGCGCGGCATGGCCTGGGTGCTGGCGCTGCTGGGCGGGGCCTCGCTGGCGGCGTCGGTGGTGTTGACCGAAAGCCATCCGGTGGCGGCGTTCTACCTGCTGCCGACCCGGGCCTGGGAGATGATCCTCGGCGGGTTGGTGTTCCTCTTCCCCCTGGGGCTCTCGCGGATCGGTCGCGGCCTGTTCGAAGGCGCCGGCCTGATGATGATTCTGCTCGCGGTGACCCTGTTCACCGGCCGTGACCCTTGGCCCGGCTACCTCGCGCTGGTGCCTGCGGTCGGTGCCGCGCTGGTGATCCTGGCCAACAGCAACTCGCTGTTCAGCCGGGTCGCACCGATGCAGTTCGTTGGGCGGATCTCCTACTCGGTCTATCTCTGGCACTGGCCGCTGGTGGTGTTCCTGTACATCTGCGGGCTGCTCGACAGCTCGCCCCACGTGTTCGTCGCGCTGCTGATCACCTTTGCCCTCGGCTACCTGTCGTATCGCTGGATCGAGTCCAGCGTCGGGAAAATCCGCCTGCCGTCGCGGGCGCTGCTCAAGCATTGCGGGCTGGCGCTGGTGCTGGTGGTGGTCGCCTCGGCCGGGGGCTCGCTGGTGAAGAAACACCCGGAGTTGCGTTTCGCCTTCGAGGAGCACGAACGGCCGGTCTATGCCAGCAAGCTGTACGAGCGCGAGTGCTACCCGGACGCCGATGACCGCGATGTGGTGGATTGCCGGCTGGGCGAGGGCGAGGTGCGGGTGATCCTGTTTGGTGACAGCCATGCCGAGTCGACGGCGGCGGCGGTGCAGGGCGTCAACCCGAGTGCGGCGCTGTCCTGGTCCCGGGGCGGCTGCCCGACCTTGCTGGATTTCCAGATGCAGGATCGCGAACTGGAGAGCAAATGCCACGTGTTCAACCAGCGCCGTTTCGATCTGCTGGAGCACGAGTATCCCGGCGTGCCGGTGGTCCTGCTCAGCCGTGCGGCGCTGTATTCCGATGACCGCCGGGAAAACCGCTTCCGCGTCTACTTCAATGGTCAGCGTCATCAGGAGTCCGCGGCGTTCGCCCGTGACTTCGATGCCGAATATGCCCGTACCGTGTGCACCCTGGCCGAACAGCGGCCGGTGTATATCGTGCGGCCGATTCCCGAGATGCCGTTCAGTGTCTACAAGGGGCTGAACCTGCAGGCGCGGATTCTGGGGAGCAAGTCGGATATTTCGGTGCCGGTGGAGGCTTACCGCGAGCGCAACCGTCGGGCCAATGAAGCGATCGATTTCGCGGCGCAGCGGTGTCAGGTGCAGGTGCTGGATCCGGCGCCGTGGTTATGTCCGAACGGGGAGTGCATGGGGTCGTTGGAGGGCAAGGCGTTGTACTTTGATGACAACCATCTGGTGGATTCGGGGAATCGGCGGTTGCAGGGGATGTTTCGCGGGTTCTTCTGAGCGATGGACTTCGCCTGCGACAAGCTGTAGTGGGCGAAGTCAGATTCAGCGTAGCGTCATCAGCACTGACCTGGTTCGTTCGAGAAACGCCGAGAAGCTGGGTATTTGAGTAGCCAGACCGGTAGTCCGAACCGCACCCAGCCGGGCTAGGCGGGCTGAGGTTGTTTTTTTGGACCTTACCCTTAACATGAACCCATGTCGGTGACTAGGGGTATCCTCCAGTCGATAAGCTGACCTCTACAGGCCTTGATCCTTGTTACATTTGTATGGCCTCTCCGCTCTGTGATTTTCCGAGTTGGGAGGCCATGCAGACTGTAAAATCTCCGCAATTCTCTATTTCCTTCCTCAACCTCCTCGATTTACTGCATCCGCCTTTTTCTCTCTTTTTCGCAGTTTTCCTTTGCCGTGACATTCTGTTTGCATAGCTGCTTTGTCATTTGCAGCACATTCCTCGGCTAGTAACGACAGACTTGTGTCCACGAAAGCCTCGCCAGGACCCATAATCCGCAACTTCTCTGCCATTTTGGAGATTTCAAATAGCGGGACGGTTCTTGTGCCGCCATCAAAAGATCTATAGACGAATCGTACGGATTGCTTGGCTAGATCATCCGGAAGATAGTTCAGGATCATTGGACTATGAGTGGTGACAATAATCTGCCGACCACAAGTTCGGATGACATCCACCAGCTTCTCGACGACTTCCGGGCTTACGCCGTTTTCGATTCCGTCGAAAAGCAGAAGCGAGTTGTGACTTGCTGAATGAGCGAGAATGGCGAGAAGCCTCAAGACGCCATCATTTATATACGTGGCATCTACGTCAACCCGCTTTCCGTCATGCTCTTCGATTAGTGAGAGCTTTTTCCATCTACCGCGTTCTTGTTTTACCTTGAAATCAACAACGGGCGGGTAGAATCTCTTCAGCAGGCCTACCAGGCTTGCCCGAGCCTCTCCTTTGATCCCATATAGGAGCGGCGATAGTTTTTCACCTTCTATCTCGATATCAGCAGCTGCTTCTCGATAAGACAACCTCACCAAAGGAGGTGAGAGAAGCTCGAGGGATCGGATATTCGAGAGCTCCGATTTGACTTCCTTCAATTCTGGGGGCATCGCATCCTCCTTGAAGGCTGAGAGTATGGAACCTTGGTAGTTGAACGTTACTGTGACGTCATCTCTGCTACCGCTCTCCAAAAGCATGGAGTATCGTCCCATGTCGAGTGAAAATATCATTTCTCCGTTTGATATATCCAGAACTCGTTCTGTCGGACATATCATGGATGAACTTTTGAAATCTGCAGTCCAAGCTAAATCCCTTCCATTTTTGCTCTTGATTCGCGCGGACAATTGGATATGTGAGTTCGACACAATTTTCGAGTGCAGCTCCGAGGCATTCCATCGGCGGTCAGACAGCCATTGAGCGACATCGCCTCGGGCTAGATGAGATATGAAGTCCAGAAGATGAAGTGCCGAACTTTTGCCTGCACCATTCAAGCCAACAAGGCAAGTAAAGTCTTGAAGGTTTTCGGCTTTGAAGTTAATCATCGATTTGAAATAAAGTGCACCGATCTCAACAATCATGAAGGCGCGACCTGTTCTGTCTGAGGTGTCTTAGGCGTTTGACCAAGCACACGCTCGGATCAACGTTGCGTCGAAATGTATCGCAAGCGTAGATCCACTCATTGCGCTTGTTCTCGAAGCGGCCGTCAAAGAAAAGGCCAAGACGTCTCCGACTCAAGGTCGGTAGGGGTCTTGGCACTGTTGGCATGGGGGAATTCTACACATCCACAAGATGTTGCATATCAGCCGGGAACTTCAGCGATTTCCGACTTTCTTGTAGGCAATTTCCCAAGCATACTCCCCGGCCCGTTTTTTGGTTGCGTGGGGTGGAAAGGGTGCCTAGTCTGCGTCCGTCGTTGTTAGCGCAATGACCGGATTTAGCAGTCCGTGTTTCCCAGAAAACCCCTTGAGCCACCATTTTTATGGCGGCTGTACGTGCGGGCGCCTTCGGGTGCGCCGGGTATATGGGTTCTGGGCCCGGTCTGCTAACCCGCGTACAGTCGCCACCCTTCGTTTAGCAGCGAATCGTGGTTTTTCGATCCTTAAATAACCGGACCCCGAAACCATGAAAAAAATCGTTCCTGATCCACCCTATGCGCTCTACACCACACCCGGCCTGACCCGCGAGGAAGCCATGCAGCATGCACTGGACCACCTCGACAAGGCCCTCAGCAACGTGTCCCTCCTGCCGGCTCCACCGATGGAACACCACCTGGAAATGCTCAACTATGCGTTGCTCGACCTGAAGATCAGCAAGGCGATGATGACGGTGGCGGTGGCGGCTTCGACCTTGAGTGTTCAGGTCTGACAGATCGCCGCGTACCTCTGTAGGAGCGTGGCTTGCCCGCGAAGGACCGCGTAGCGGTCCCAAAATGGTGTGGTCAGTGAGATTTTGGGACCGCTAGCGCGGTCCTTCGCGGGCAAGCCACGCTCCTACCTGGAGGGTGTTTCGGCAGTTAGAGGAACTTGATCTGGTAGCTCAGGATCACCCGGTTCTCATCCGCACTGTCCGCATAATTTGACCGGTTGGTGGCATTCCTCCACCTCAGCGACAGGTTCTTCAACGGCCCACCCTGCACCGTATAGGTCAGGTCCGTGGCCCGCTCCCATTCCTTGCCATCCTCCCCGCCAGCCCGCAGCGCCGCGCCACGACTGGTGCGAATATGCTCCGGGTCCACCTCGTCCCCCTTCACATAGCGCAGGTTGAAGGTCAGCCCCGGCACCCCGAGCGCCGCGAAGTCATAGTCATAGCGCAGATGCCAGACCCGCTCGTTCTGCAGGGCAAAGGTGCTGACCAGCATCTCGCTGAACAGGTAGGTGTCGCTGCCATTGAGATAGGCAAACGCCGTATCCCCCGAGCCCTTCTGATACCCGCCACTGAATCCGTGTCCGCCGATCTTGTAGCCGACATTCGAACTCACCGTGCGGTTATCCACCTCACCCGCCAAGGCCCGTCCCTCATCGCGAGCAACGAAGTAGCGCACCTCGCCAAACAGCTTGCCGTCCCCGAGCAGCTGACTGAACTGCACCCCGGCATAATCCCGCCGGTAGATATCGTCGAGCCGCGCAGAGTGATAGCTCAGGGTCACTGCATCGAGCTTGTAATCCGCCCCCGCGTAATCCATCCCGTCACTGCGCGCAGCGCTGGAGAACCCGCCGGACATGCTGCTGATCGCCAGGTCCTCGAAGTCCGAAGAGTCCCGGTACTTCACCTGATCGATGCGGCCCAGGGTCAGCGTGAGATTGTCGATATCCGTGGACGTCAGCAACCCGCCATTGAACACCTGCGGCAACAGGCGACTGTAGTTGGCCGCCAGCAATGGAAGGGTCGGTGTCAGCGCACCGATGCGCAGTTCGCTGTTGCCCAGGCGTACCTTGGCCGTGGGCGCGAAGGTGGAGAAATCATCCACCGCACGCCGATCAGTATTCCTCGGCAGCAGCCCGGTCCCGGCGCGGTCCGCGCTGGAATCCAGCTTGAGCCCGAGCAGCCCCAGCGCATCCAGACCGAATCCCACCGTGCCCTCGGTGTACCCGGACTGCACCTTGAGCACGAAGCCCTGGGCCCATTCCTCCCGCTTCGACTGGGTCGCCTCGGGATTGCGGAAATCCCGGCTGAAATAGAAGTTGCGTACCTCCAGCCCCGCCTTGGTATCCCCGACGAAATCAGCCATGACCTGGCCCGACCCCAGCCCCATACCAAGCAGCACAACACCATGCCCGAGCCTCATTTGGCCACCCGCTCTTTCGGCAGGCCCCAGAGAATCACAGCGACGCAGATCAGGCAGAACGGCGCCAGGGCGAGCATGCCCATGTAGGTGTTGCCGGTCAGGTCATTGATGTAGCCCACCAGCAACGGCGCGACCATGCCGCTCAACTGCCCGACGGTATTGATCGCCGCGATGCCACCGGCAATCGCCAGCCCGGCGAAGGCCTGCTGGGGAATGGTCCAGAAGATCGGGATGGCGATGAACACGCCGGCTGTGGCGAGAATCAGGAAGCTGGTCAGCAGCACATAGTGATCATTGAAGAAGCATGCGGCGAAGTAGCCGACGGCACCCACCGCCATGCACTGCCACAGGTACTTGCGCCGTTCGCCCGAGGCGTCGGAACGGCGGGTGACGATGATCATGCCGACGGCCGCGACCAGGTAGGGCAGGGCGGTGAGGAAGCCCACCGCCAGCTGGTTCTTCACCCCGGCCGAACTGATCAGGTGCGGCATCCAGAAATTCAGGCCGTAGCCGGTGAGCTTGATCATGAAGTAGATCACCGAGAGGATCGCCACCTCACGGGTGAAGATCACCTTGAGCAGCGAGGCATGGATCGGCTTGCTCTCCTTGCGGTCGTTGTCGAGGTTGCGCTGGAGAATGTCCTTCTCCTGTTGGTTCAGCCATTTCGCCGACTGGATATCGCGGTCGAGACGGAACAGCACGATCACCCCGAGCAGCGCGCAGGGCAGCCCCGAGAGCACGAACAGCCAGTGCCAGCCGGCCAGGCCGAGGAAGCCGTTCATGTATTCGAGGATAAAGCCCGACACCGGCGCACCGAGCATCCCCGACAGCGGGATGGAGAGGAACCACAGGCCGTTCATGCTGGCGAGGTTCTTCTTCGGGAACCAGCAGGCGAGATAGAACAGCAGCGCCGGCCCGAACCCGGCTTCCATCACGCCGATCAAAAAGCGCAGGAAGTACAGGGTGTATTCGTTGTAGGCGAACACCAGGGCGGCGGTGGCCAGGCCCCAGGAGACCATGATCCGGCAGATCCAGCTGGGCGCGCCGTAGCGTTTCAGGCCGTAGCTGCTGGGCACTTCGAAGAGCACGTAGCCGAAGAAGAAGATGCTCGCGGCAAAGCCGTAGGCCGCGTCGCTCAGGCCCAGTTCGGCCTGCATCTGGGTCTTGGCGAAGCTGATGTTGATGCGGTCGAAATACGAGAACAGGAAGCAGATGATCGTCAGCGGCAGGATGCGCCAGGCAACTCGGCGGTACAGCAGCAGTTCCTGCAGGTCGCGAGCGCCGTCGGTGGCACTCTGGGTCAGGGTGGCCATGGTGTATTTCTCCATTGTTGTAGTTGTCGGAGAGTCAGGGTGCTGCGCGCAGCAGCCATCGGTTTTCAGCGTTTCGGCAGGGCAAGCTCCTGTCGGGCCAGCAGCACGCCGTCCTCATCGGCGTACAGCCAGTCCCCGGGTTCGACGGACACGCCGCCCAGCAACAGGGGCACATCGAGCTTGCCGCCCTCACGGTTATGCGAGCGCTGTGGCCAGGAGCCGAGGGCGAGGATGCCCAGCTCGAGGCTGGCCAGCGCATGGCGGTCACGGACATTACCGTTGATCAGCACCCCGGCCCAGCCATTGGCCAGGGCCAATGCGCCAAGGCGATCACCCAGCAGGGCGCCGGGGTCGCCACCGGCTTCGATCACCAGCACGCGCCCGGCGCCGGGCTCGGCCAGCTTCTGGCGGATCTCGCCATTGCAGCCGAGGGCGTAGAGTGTCACCACCGGCCCGCTGAACTGCCGCCGCGCGCCGAACCACTGCCAGTCGCCCGGCAGGATGCGCAGTTCGGCGCCATAGTGGTCGCAGAGATCGGCGGTGTTCATGCCACCTCCGCCTGCAGCTCGGCGAAGCTGGCAAGGCGGCCGAGCAGGGCGCTGGCGGCCACGGTGTAGGGGCTGCCGAGCCAGACCTGGCCCGGTCCGGAGCGACCGGGGAAGTTGCGGTTGATCGCGCTGATGGTGACCTGCTCGGCCCGCGTCGAGGACCCCGGCCCGCAGTTCGCGCAGGCGCCGCAGCCGGGCATGATCAGCTCGACGCCGACTTGCTGGAAGGTCTCCAGGTAGCCCTGTTCACGGCAGTAGTCACGCACCGCCAGGGTGCCGAATTGCAGGTACAGGCGGGTGTGGTCGGCCACCTTCAGGCCGCGCTTCAAGCCCCAGGCCAGCACCTCGTGGTAATAGTCGAAATCCTCGCGCTTGCCGGCGGTGCAGGAGCCGCCATAGGCGATATCCACGGCCACCGGGCCGTCCAGATCGTCGAGGGCCATGCCGTTGCCCGGGTCACCCGGCGCCGCCACCAGCGGCGACAGGCGGGAGCAGTCGATGACGATGCGTTCCTTGTACTCGGCGTGGGCATCGCTGAACAGCCAGTCCTCCAGCTCGATCTCGATGCCGCGCCGTTCACGCAGGAACTCCACCACCTTGCGGTCCGGCGCGACGATCCCGGTAAAGCCGCCCAGCTCGGCGACCATATTGGTCAGGGTCGCCCGCTCGTCGACCGACAGTGCGCGCACCGCTTCGCCGCAGTACTCGAACACCGCGCCGATGGCCTGGCCCTGGCGGATCGGCTCGCTGCGCAGCAGTTCGAGGACGATGTCCTTGGCGGTGACATCAGCGCGCAACCGGCCGGTCAGTTCCACCTTGATGGTTTCCGGCATGCGGCAGCGGATGAAGCCGGTGGCCCAGCTGTTGGCGATATCCGTGGCCCCGGCGCCGAAGGCCAGGCAGCCAAGGGCGCCCGAGTGCGGCGAGTGGGAGTCGGTGCCGACCACCACCTGGCCGGGCAGGGCATGGAGCTCGCTCATCAGCGCGTGGCAGATGCCTTCCGAACCGCTCTCGCCCTTCAGTGCGCCATGGGCCACCACCGGGTAGCGGCGGACGAATTCGTCATGGGCCGAGGCCAGGCCGCCGACCGCTGCCAGCAGGTTGTCGCGGATATGCGGGTAGCTCTGGTTGGCGAGGATCAGGTGGTCCTGGAAGGCGATGATTTCGTGGGGGCGGGCCAGCTCCAGGTGTTCACCGAAGGCTTCGTGCATGAAGTGCGCGCACATGCCGGTGAAGTAGTCGTGGCTGAAGCGCCAGTCGGCGGAGAGGAACAGGCCGTCGCCCCGTGCGACTTCGCCGGCAGGCGCGACGCGGCGGCGTTCGATGATCTTTTCCACCAGGGTCAGGGGCCGGTGCGTCGGCAGCGGGTTGAAGACCTTCTCCGGCTGGCGTGGCAGGTGCAGCTTGCTGTAGGCCAGCAGGCCGCCGGCGCGGATCACTTCCTGGGTCACCGCATCGCGGCCGGTGAGGAACTCCTCCAGGTCGATGGCTTCGCCGTTGCGAATGCGCTCGATCAGGGAGAAATCGGTGGAGGTGTAGATGCCGATGTTGTCGCAGTTCTGCCGGTAGATGCGCTCGAAGCTCTCGGCGATGATCAGGCGGATGCCGGCGGACTTTTCCGCCAGCGGGCTCGACTCGCGGGACGAACCCTTGCCGTAGCGCTTGCCGGCCACGGTGATCTCGAAGCCGCCGTTTTTCACCGCGTCGTTGCCGATGGGCAGTTGGCCTTCGGTCTTGAAACCGACGTAGGGGTAGGTACCCAGGCGTGAGTCGTAGGTCATCATGATCACCACCGGGGTGATCTCGTCGGTGGAGATGTTGTCGCGCAGGGGCAGGGCGTCGGCGAGGGCCAGGTCGCGCCCGCCGAGCTGCTCGCTGACGGTCTGATGGCTGCAGGACAGGAAAAGAAAACGGCCGGCGAATTGAATTTTTCTTGTAGTCATAGTTATCTCCTCAACGCCCTGCATGTTAGGAACTGTGCAGCAGGGGCTGTAGTGATGAATATTCACGGCCGCCATCACCAAATATCGGGACCCTCCATGCAAACCCTCTGGCGCTTCGATCCGACCTCGCTGAAGCTGTTTATCGCCGCCTGCGACGAAGGCAGCATCGCCCGCGCCGCCGAGCGCGAAAGCATGGTGCCGTCGGCGGTGAGCAAGCGCATTGGCGAGCTGGAAGAGGCGGTGGGCGCGCCCTTGCTGTACCGGCACCAGAAGGGCATCGAGCCGACCCCGGCGGGGATCTGCCTGCTCGGGCATGCCCGGCATGTGCTGGAGGAGCTGGCGCGGATGAGTGCCGACCTGTCGCAGTTCGCCAGTGGCGATCGCGGGCATATCCGTATCAGCGCCAACCGTTCGAGCATCATTCAGTTTTTGCCCGAGGACCTGAGCCGGTTCCAGCGGGCGCATCCGAATATCGCCATCGAGTTGCAGGAGCGCACCAGCGAGCAGGTGGGCGACGACGTGCTGGGCAACCAGGCTGACCTGGGGATTGGTGCGGACCTGACCGGGCTGGCGGACAAGGGCTTGCGAGTGCAGGACTATCGCTCGGACCAGTTGGTGCTGATCGTCCCGGCCGGGCATGCGCTGGCGGGGCTGGAGCGGGTGCAGTTCGCCGAGACGCTGGGGTATGGGCATATCGCGCTGCACCGCGACAGCCCGCTGTACCGCATGCTCGACAAGGCCGCGCGGGCGGCGCGCAAGAGCATTCGCTACGGGATTCATCTGCAGAGCTTCGACGCGGTGTGCCGGATGGTGCAGGCGGACCTGGGGATTGCGGTGATTCCGCGGCGGGCGGTGAGCTTGCAGCCCGAGGGCGCCGGGTTGGTGTGTGTGCCGTTGGCGGATGAATGGGCGGTGAGGCGGTTCCAGATTGTCAGTCGGGGAGAGGGGTATTTGTCGGCGGTGTGCCGGGGTTTCCTGGATTTCCTGGCTTGATTTGATGTTGCTGCTGATGGCCTCATCGCTGGCTTGCCAGCGATGAGGCCATTAGCAACACAGCAGCTTCAGACCTGAGTCACCTGAATCCTCTGCGCACCGACCTCATGAAACCGCGGCCCATTACGCCATTCATCCAGCAACCGCTCCTTCTCCTGCCCCGCATTCCCCAGGTAGCGGTCCTTCACCGGCCCATACCCCCGCACCGCATCCGGCAACCGCGCGAGCTTCACCGCCAGTTCCAGATTGTCCGCCCGCAGCCCGTGCTCCACTTCATCCAGCAGTGCCTCGTAAGCGCGCAGCCATTCCAGCTCGACCTTGCGCTCGTGGGTCCGGGCAAACGGGTCGAGCCAGGTATTGCGGATCCGCCGCACCTTCGCCAGCACCTTGAAGCCCTTCATCATCCACGGCCCGTAACTGGCCTTCTTGCCCTTGTTGAACACCGGTGGCGCCAGGTGGAAGTTGAGCCGGTAATCGCCCTCGAACGTCTCCTCGACCTTCTTCAGGAAATCTCCCTGGGTAAACAACCGCGCCACCTCGTACTCATCCTTGATCGCCAGCACTTTGAAGTAGTGCCGCGCCACCGCCTCGGACAATGAACCGGGAGCACCACGCAGCTTTGTCTCGGCAGCGATAAAGCGCTCCACCCGTGCCTTGTAGCGTTGCGCAAAAGCCGCATCCTGATACTCGACAAGCTGCTCCACCCGCCGCGCTACCACCTCGTCGAGGCTCTGCGACAACGCCGGTCCGGTCGCCTTGCGCAGCAATTGCCGCACCCGCGGCAGATCTACCGCCGCTCTGCGGCCCCAGAGAAACGCCGCCTTGTTGAACGGCACCGCCGCGCCATTGATCTCGATGGCCTGCAACAGCGCTGCCTCGCCTACCGGCAGCCAGCCTTTCTGGCAGGCGAAGCCGAGCATGAAGGTGTTGGTCGCGATCGAATCCCCCATCAGCGCCGTCGCCAGACGACTGGCATCGATGAACTCGGCCTGGCCTTCGCCCACCGCCTCGCGGATCTGCCCGTTCATTGCGGCGGTCGGGAACTGCGTATCCGGATGCCGCTGCAGATCCCCGGTTTCCGCCTGCCGGGCGAAGTTGCGCACGAAGGCGCTGGTCAGGCTTTCCTCGCTGTTGACCAGGGCATGGGTCACGCCCTGGCGCAGCTTCGACAGGGTCTCGGCATTGGCACTGACCACCAGGTCGCAACCCAGCAGCAGGTTGGCCTCGCCCTCGGCAATCCGCGGTGCATGCAGCTCTTCCTGGCGGCGGGCGATACGGATATGCGACCACACGGCGCCGCCTTTCTGCGCCATCCCGGCCATGTCCAGATTGAGCGTGCCTTTGCCCTCGATGAAAGCGGCCATGCCCAGCAGCGCGCCAATGGTCACCACGCCGGTACCGCCGACCCCGGTGATCAGGATGCTGCACGGTTGTTCCAGGCTGGCCAGCTGCGGCGTCGGCAGAGCCCAGTCATCGGTTTGCGCCAGGGCCTTGGGCTTGCGCAGGCTGCCGCCTTCGATGGTGACGAAGCTCGGGCAGAAGCCGTTGAGGCAGGTGAAGTCCTTGTTGCACGAAGACTGGTCGATGGCGCGCTTGTTGCCGAACTCGGTCTCGACGCTGGTCACCGACATGCAGTTGGACTTGCTGCTGCAATCGCCACAGCCCTCGCACACCGCTTCGTTGATCAGCACCCGGCGGGCCGGGTCGGGGAACTTGCCGCGCTTGCGACGGCGGCGTTTTTCCGCGGCGCAGGTCTGGTCGTAGATGATCGCCGAGACGCCTTTGAACTCGCGCAACTCTTTCTGCACGTCGTCCATCCTGTCGCGCCGCAGCACCGGTACGCCGGCCGCGAGGTCGGTGATCTGCGCATAGCGCGTGGTGTCGTCGGTGACCACGACAATGCGTCCGACCCCTTCGGCAGCCAGTTGCCGGGAGATCTGCGGCACCGTCAGGGTGCCGTCCACCGGCTGCCCGCCGGTCATGGCCACGGCGTCGTTGTAGAGGATCTTGTAGGTGATGTTGACCTTGGCCGCGACCGACGCGCGGATTGCCAGCAGCCCGGAGTGGAAGTAGGTGCCGTCGCCGAGGTTGGCGAACACGTGGGGCGTTTCGGTGAACGGCGCCTGGCCGATCCAGGCCACGCCTTCGCCGCCCATCTGGCTGAAGGTCTTGGTCTGCGGATAGATCCACGCCGCCATGTAGTGACAGCCGATTCCGGCCAGCGCGCGGCTGCCTTCCGGGACCTGGGTCGAGCTGTTGTGCGGGCAGCCGGAGCAGTAGTGCGGCACGCGGTCCATCAGGGTGTCGAAGCGTTGCTGGGCCGAAAGCTGGGCGTCCAGCACCGCCAGGCATACCTGCAATTCACCGCTCTGGTGATGGCCGAGGATGCGCTTGGCCAGGGCCCGGGCGATCTGCGCCGGGGTCAGGTCGCTGGTGGCCGGTAGCAGCCAGTCGGTGTGCGGCCGGGTCCATTCGCCCTTGTCGTCGAACTTGCCGACGATGCGCGGGCGCACGTCCGCGCGCCAGTTGTACAGCTCTTCCTTGAGCTGGTACTCGAGCATATGGCGCTTCTCTTCCACCACCACGATCTCGTCCAGGCCCTCGGCGAACTGGCGCACGCCCTCGGCATCCAGCGGCCAGACCATGCCGACCTTGTACACCCGCAAACCGATCTGCGCGGCACGGGTGTCGTCGATGCCGAGGATCTTCAGGGCCTGGCACACGTCCAGGTAGGACTTGCCCGAGGTGACGATGCCGATCCGCGCCTTGGGCGAATCCATGACGATACGGTCCAGGCCATTGGCCCGGGCATAAGCGGCGGCTGCGTAGAGCTTGTGTTCCAGCAGGCGTTGTTCCTGGGCCAGGGGCGGGTCGGGCCAACGGATATTCAGGCCGCCCTCGGGCAACGGGAAGTCGGGGATCAGCGGCTGCACCCGGTTCAGGTCGATATCCACCACGGCGCCGCTTTCCACGGTATCGGCCACCGCCTTCATCGCCACCCAGCAGCCGGAATAGCGCGACATGGCAAAGCCGTGCAGGCCGTAGTCGAGGTATTCCTGCACGCCGGACGGTGCCAGCACCGGCATCATCACCGCCTTGAAGATGTGTTCGGTCTGGTGCGGCAGGGAGGAGGAGCGGGCGCCATGGTCGTCGCCGGCAATCGCCAGCACGCCGCCGAACTGCGAGGTGCCGGCGGCATTGGCATGGCGGAACACATCGCCGCAGCGGTCCACGCCCGGGCCCTTGCCGTACCAGATGCCGAACACACCGTCGTAGCTGGCGCCCTCGAACAGGTTCACCTGCTGGGTGCCCCACAGCGAGGTGGCGGCGAGGTCCTCGTTGAGGCCGGGATGGAATTTCACCTTCTGCGTCTGCAGATGCTCGCGGGCCTTCCACAGTGCCTGGTCGAAGCCGCCCAGGGGCGAGCCGCGGTAGCCGGAAATGAAGCCGGCGGTGTTCAGGCCGGCGGCGAGGTCGCGCTGGCGCTGCATCAGCGGCAGCCGCACCAGCGCCTGGACGCCGGTCATCAGCACCTTGCCGGTTGCCTGGGTGTATTTGTCGTCCAGCGTGGGAAGCACGGTACTCATGGCCAATCCTCCAGTTTCTTGTTGTTCAGGCGACCGTGGAGGCGGTGCGCTGATTTGCGCTGGAGTCTATGAAGGTGGCCGGGTTATCGTAAATTCATAAAAAATGCGAACAGGTATCAGAAAAGCAAATGTCCACTCGCAACGATATCTCCATGCGCCAGCTCCGCTACTTCGTCGCGGCGGCGGAATTGGGCCAGTTTTCCCAGGCGGCGCTGACCGTGCATGTGTCGCAGTCGGCGATCACCGCGGCGGTCAGCCAGTTGGAGGACATGCTTGGCGTGCGCCTGTTCGAGCGCCTGCCTCATGGGGTGAGCCTCACGGCCGAAGGGCACAAGTTCTACCGGCATGCCCGGCATATTCTCGACACCCTGCAGGACGCCGTGGCCCAGCCGCTGTTCCAGCGCGACAGCCTGGCGGGCACGGCGCGGGTCGGGGCGTCGTACACCGTGCTGGGGTATTTCCTGCCGACCTTGCTGGCGCGCTTCAAGCGCAGTTACCCGCAGGTGGAGATCGACCTGATCGACATGGACCGGCAGGGGATCGAGCGTGGGGTGGCCAGTGGCGAGCTGGATTTGGGGCTGACCATCCTGTCCAACGTCGATGCGGCGCAGCCGTTCGAGCGGCATGTGCTGATGCGCTCGCGCAGGCAGTTATGGCTGGCCAGTGATCACCCGCTGATGGCGCTGGAGAGCGTGACCCTGGCGGATATCGCCGGGCATGCGTACCTGATCGCGACGATGGACGAGGGGGAGCGTTCGGCGATGCGCTATTGGCAGGCGGCGGGGCTGGAGCCGCGGGTGGCGTTTCGCACGACCTCGGTGGAGGCGTTGCGCGGGCTGGTGGCCCATGGGTTCGGGGTGACCATTCTCTCGGACATGATCTACCGGCCCTGGTCGCTGGAGGGCAAGCGCATCGAGGCGCGGCCGGTGGCGGGGAACGTGCCGCCGATGGAGCTGGGGTTGATCTGGCAGGGGCAGCGGGAGATGCCGGAGGCGGCGCGGGCGTTTCAGCAGTTTCTGATTTCGGCGACGCATGTGTAGTGGGCTTTCGGGCCTCATCGCTGGCAAGCCAGCTCCCACAGGGTTCGGCAGCGCCACGGACACTGTGGGAGCTGGCTTGCCAGCGATAGGGCCCGAGAGAACAACCCATCCTCTCAGGGCTCCAGCCCAATCCCCCGCAACACCACCGCCGTAATCGTCTGCACCGCCTGCTCGAACTGCTCATCACTCAACGGTTGATGCCCGTTCAACGCCCGTACCTGGTAATCGAAATCCGCATAGTGCTGGGTCGAGGCCCAGATCATGTACAGCAGGGCCGACGGTTCGATCGGCTTGATGCGCTTTTCCTCCACCCATTGGCGGATCTTGTTTTCCTTGTACTTGGCCCCGGCAAACAGGTGCTCATCGAGAATGTCCCGGAACAACGGCGCACCATGCATGATCTCGTTGGCCCACAACTTCGAACCATGGGGCCGGGTGCGCGAGTGGGTCATCTTCTCGCGCACGTAGCTGGTCAGCACCACCCGCGGGTCATCGAAGTGGGCAAAGCACGCGCCTTCCTTCTCCCAGACGCTGAGCAGGTTGACCAGCACCTCGCGGTACAGCTCGTCCTTGGTGGTGAAGTAGTAGTGCAGGTTGGAACGCGGCAGGTCGGCGCGCTTGGCGATGTCGGACATGGACGTGCCCGCATGCCCCTGCTCGGCGAAGACCTGCTCGGCAGCCAGGAGGATTTTTTCGACGTTCTTGCGACGAATGTTGATCTTGTGGTTACTCATTCCATTCCCGACCAGGGGTAAGTAGTTCAGTTTCAGACGCTCGATCAATGGACAGGCGCCACATCCCTTGGCGCGTATTGGCCATCATGTCGCTATCAGGCACGACCGGTCTTGAGCGTAGTCATGCCTCAAGGCGCACGTCGATAGATTTCCGCGTACATCGGCCAGTGGTCGGACACGCCCTCCGGGTATTTACCGCCTTCGAAACGCGCCGGCGAACCCCATTTGTTGACCTGGTACGGGCTCGCCTTCGGCGTGCGAATACTTGCACTGTCGACCTTCCAGCCATTGAAGCCGTTGCCGCTCATTTCCTGGGGGAACAGCAGGATGTCGAAGAACGACCACTGCCGCTCGCGGTGATAGTAGTAGCTGCCCTGGCACTCGGCACAGCCGATCAGGTGCGACACGCTCCAGGTGCTGGCGAGGTTGTTGGCGATGTAGCGGTGCTTCACCTCTTCAGCGGCATTGATATTGAAATCACCGCCGACGATCGGCAGTACATCCGCCGGCAACTGCTTTTTCAGCTCGGCCAGGTAGTCCACCGCCTGGCGCCGCAGATAAACCGGCCCGCCACCGGAAGGCAGGTGCACGGCGAACACCGAGGCCTTCTGCCCGTCCGGCAGGAGCAGGCGCACTTCGAGGATGCCGCGGGTCTTGCCGGTCTTGTCCGAGTCGTCGCCGTTCTCGTTTTTGTACGGCACGCGATGCAGGATCGGCTCGCCCCATTGCGGCAGGCGGCTGAGTACCGCCGTGTCGATGCCGCGCTCGTCCCAGCCTTCCAGCAGCACCCGGGTCTGGTAGCCAGACTTGTCGAGGCGGCTGTTGAGCTGCTCCACCACATTGCGGTTTTCCACTTCATCCAGCATCAGGATGTCCGGCCCGCGACCGGCGTCGATTTGCTCGATCACCAAGGCCAGACGGGTGAGTTTTTCCTTGAGCCGGGCGTCGGTCCAGTCGTTGTTCTCGCACTCCTCGCGCCAGGGCTTGACCGTGATCTTCGCGCAGGTCGCCAGCCATTCCGGATGCGCCTGCTTCAGGCTCAGGGGCAGGTAGGCGTAGTCCTCCTTGCCCTCGTCATGCCGGGTGTCGAAGAGGTTTTCGACGTTGTAGGTCATCAGTGAAACACGCTGCTCGGGAGCCGGCGTGGAGGCGCAGCCGGCCAGGCCCAGGGCGAGCAGCAGGGACAGGTGAAGTCGGGTCATGACAGGGTCTCAGGAGGCAGGACGACCGGCGACCAGCGCCGCATTCAGCAGTTTGGCCAGGCGCACCGAAGCCAGTTGCACCTGCTGCTCGGCCACCGGCACGAAGGTGCTCATGTACTTGGCGTCGATCCCGCCACTGCCGCCGCTCGGGGCCTTCTCGTTCATCAGCTTGTCGCCACGGCTGTATTCCTTGCCGGTGCGGTTGTACTCGATGGCCTTGGCCGCATAGTCGATACCGCCGTCATCCTCGTCGTCGCCCTGGGCGCGGTGGGTCGGCAACTTGCGCTTCTTCTCGGCTTTCTGCGGGTAGATGCTGTCGTCACGCACGATGCGGCAGGCCTGTTGCGACCATTGCGCCGGGTCGGCGGAGTCGGCAGCGGGCAGGCTGGCCTGCAGCTTGTCGGCGTAGGCTTTTACATCGAGCCTGGCCGAGCCGAGCAGGAAGTCATCCCACACCTGGCGCAGGTTGTAGGTCTTGCCGCCGGCAGTGACCGGGAAGTCGTAGCCGCCCTTGTCGTCCTTGAAGCTGTTGTTCAGCGGCGAGCTGGCGTCGCTGCTGTGGTGGATCAGAAACAGCAGGGCCATCAGGCGGGTCTGGTTCGGTGCCTTGGGGTCAGCGAGGGCCTTGCTGTTCTGCTCGATGGCCGCCACCGAGCAGGCGCCACCGGGGCAGTCGCGGGGCAACTGGAAGGTGCAGTCGTCGGCCTTGTAGATCACCAGGCGCTGGTTCCTGGTCTTCTCCCACAGCTCCTTGGTCTGCGGATTCTTGTCCAGGTTGCCGGCCCAGTTGGCGACCACGGCGAAGTCGTCCTGCTTGATCAGGCCGAGAAGACGCATGGCTTCGGCCTTGGCTTCCGGGGTCAGCTGGCGCTGGGTCAGTTCACCGACCAGGGCGGTGCCTTGCTGGCCCCAGGCGAACACCTGGCCAGCCCACAGACCGGCGACCAGCACCAGGCCATTGCGTAGGGATTTGCTAACAGTCACTTGCAGGTTCTCCATGGAGGGCATCGAGGGTCAGTTGCATCATGGCGTGGAAGTCCAGTTGCCGTTGTTCGGCCGTCAGGGCTTCGCCGGTGAGGATGTGGTCGCTGACGGTGAGCACCGTCAGCGCCTGCTTGCCCAGTTCGGCGGCCACGCCGTAAAGGCCGGCAGCCTCCATTTCCACGGCGAGGATGCCCATGCGGGTCATGCGCTCGAACAGCGTGGGATCAGGCTCGTAGAACAGGTCGGCGGAAAAGACATTGCCCACGTGTACCGCCTGGCCTGCGGCATCGGCGGCGCGCACGACCTTTTCCAGCAGGCGGTAGTCGGCGATGGCGGCGAAGTCGAAGCCGTTGAGGCGCTTGCGGTTGACCGCCGAATCGGTGCTGGCACCCATGCCGAGCACCAGGTCGCGCACGCCGATCCGCGCCTGCACCGCACCGCAACTGCCGACCCGGACGATGCGCTCGACACCGTACTGGCTGAACAGCTCGTGGGCGTAGATCGACACCGAGGGGATGCCCATGCCCGAGCCCATCACCGAGATGCGCTGGTCGCGGTAGAGGCCGGTGTAGCCGAGCATGTTGCGGATGCCGTTGACCTGGCGGACATCGCTCAAGTAGGTGTCTGCGATCATTTTCGCGCGCAGCGGGTCGCCGGGCATCAGTACCGTTTCAGCGAAATCGCCCGGCTGGGCGGCGATATGGGGCGTAGGCATCAGGCGTCTCCTTCCAGGAACGAACGGCCATGGGTACAGGCGGGCAGGGCGAAGAACTGCGCCAGGGTCTGGCCGATATCGGCGAAGCTGTCCCGCTCGCCAAGGCTGCCGGCGCGCACGCCGTTGCCCCAGGCGAGGACCGGGATATGTTCACGGGTGTGGTCGCTGCCGGCGGCGCTGGGGTCGCAGCCGTGGTCGGCGGCGAGGATCAGCAGGTCGCCCGCCTGCATACGTGCCAGCAGCTCGGGCAGGCGGCGGTCGAAGGCTTCGAGGGCGGCGGCATAGCCGGCGATGTCCCGGCGATGGCCGTAGAGCATGTCGAAGTCGACGAAGTTGCTGAATACCAGGGTGTTGTCCGGGGCTTCGTCCAGGGCCTGCAAGGTGGCGTCGAACAGGGCGTCGTTGCCGTCGCCCTTGTACAGGCGGCTGATGCCCTGGTGGGCGAAGATGTCGCCGATCTTGCCCACGGCGAACACCTGCCCGCCGGCCTCGCACAGGCGCTCGAGCAGGGTCGGGGCCGGTGGCGGCACGGAGTAGTCGTGGCGGTTGCCGGTGCGGCGGAAACTCGCGGCGTCCTCGCCCACGAACGGCCGGGCGATGACCCGGCCGATGTTGTACGGATCGCACAGCTCCCGGGCCAGCTCGCACAGGGCGTACAGGCGGTCGAGGCCGAAGTGGGTTTCATGGGCGGCAATCTGCAGCACGCTGTCGGCCGAGGTGTAGACGATCGGCTCGCCGCTGCGCAGATGTTCCTCGCCCAGTTGCTCGATGATGGTGGTGCCCGAGGCATGGCAGTTGCCGAGGATGCCCGGCAACTGGCCGCGCTCGATCAGGGCATCGAGCAGGGCTGGCGGGAAGCTGTGTTCCAGCGCGGAGAAATAGCCCCAGTCGAACAGCACCGGCACCCCGGCCATTTCCCAATGACCGGACGGCGTGTCCTTGCCGCTGGACAGCTCCCGGGCATAACCCCAGGCACCGTCCACTTCCGCTTCGGCACTGAAACCCGGCGGGAAGGCCCCGCCGCTGAGCGCTGCCGCATGACCCAGGCCGAGCCGCGCCAGGTTGGGCAACTGCAACGGCTTGCCCTCGCGGGCCCGGGCCTCGGCGATATGCAGCAGGGTGTTGGCCCCGGCATCGCCGAAGCGTTCGGCATCGGCGCTGGCGCCAATGCCGAAGGAGTCGAGGACCAGCAGCAGCGCACGTTTCATGACGGCTCCAGGCACAGGCCGGAGATCAGCGCCGGTGCTTCATAGGGAAGGGTGGCGATGGTGTAGGCGGCCTGCACGGCGGCGGCGGCACGCTCGGCCTGATCCAGGTTGCGGGCATGCACCAGCGCCAGCGGCTTGTTCGAACCCACCGCTTCGCCGGGGAAGCACAGCTCGCTCAGGCCCACCGACGGGTCGATCGGGTCCTGCGGATTGCTGCGCCCACCACCCAGGCCAACCACGGCCAGGCCGATGGCGCGGGTATCGATGCTTTGCACGATGCCGGCCTGCGGCGCCGGAACCGGAATCACCACCGGCGCGGCGGCCAGATACCGCTCCGGACGCTCCACCAGGTCCGCCGGGCCATCCAGCGCCTCGACCATCCGCGAAAAACGCTGCAAGGCCGCACCGCTCTGCCAGGCATGCAGCAGTTGTTCGCGGGCCAGTTCGACGCTGCTGGCCAGGCCGGCGCAGAGCAGGGTCTGTTCCGCCAGGGCCAGGGTCACGTCCCACAGGCGCTGGCTGCGCACGTCGCCGCGCAGCAGGGCGATGGCTTCTTCCACTTCCAGGGCATTGCCCGCCGAGCGGGCCAGGGGCTGGCTCATATCGGTGATCAGCGCGCGGGTGCGCACGCCGGCACCGTTGGCCACTGCAACGATGCTTTCCGCCAGCGCCGCCGCATCGCTGGCCTGGGCCATGAACGCACCGTTGCCGACCTTCACGTCGATCAGCAGCACATCCAGCCCGGCCGCCAGCTTCTTGCTGAGGATCGAGGCGATGATCAGGTCGATGGATTCCACCGTGCCGGTGACATCGCGGATGGCGTACAGGCGCTTGTCCGCCGGGGCCAGGTCGTTGGTCTGGCCGATGATGGCGCAGCCGACGCTGGCGACTACTTCGCGCAGTTTCGCCATGTCCGGCTGGCTGTCGTAGCCGGGGATGCTGTCGAGCTTGTCGAGGGTGCCACCGGTATGCCCGAGGCCACGCCCGGAGATCATCGGCACGTAGCAGCCGCAGGCGGCCAGCAGCGGGGCCAGGGGCAGGCTGACCAGGTCGCCGATGCCGCCGGTGGAATGCTTGTCCACCACCGGACCGGGCAGGTTCCAGCTCAGTACCCGGCCGGAGTCGCGCATGGCCGAGGCCAGGGCGATGCGTTCATCGACGGTCATGCCCTTGAGCAGCACGGCCATGGCAAAGGCGGCGGCCTGGCCCTCGCTGATGCTGAAGTCGGTGATGCCGCTGACGAAGCGGCGGATATCCGCATCGTCGAGCACCCTGCCGTCGCGCTTGCGGCGGATCACTTCCTGTGGGAGCCAGGTCATCAGTACGACCCTCCGCCAACGTTTGCGCTATCGACGCCGGCATGCGCCAGCAGATCGCCGAGCAGGCTGGAGGCGCCGAGACGCAGATGGCGTGGGGAGATCCACTGGCTGCCATTGAGCTGTTCGGCCAGCTCCAGGTAGACCTGCGCATCGGCCAGGGTCTTCATGCCGCCGGCCGGTTTCAGGCCGACGTTCATGCCGCTGGAAGCGATGCATTCGAGCATGATCCGCGCCGCCTCGGCGGTGGCATTGACCGCCACCTTGCCGGTGCTGGTCTTGATGAAATCGGCACCGGCCTCGATGGCATCCAGGCTGGCCTGGCGGATCAAGGCCGGGTCGGCCAGTTCGCCGGTTTCCAGGATCACCTTGAGCAGCGCGCGGTCGGCGCACAGGGCCTTGCAGGCTCGGACCAGGGCGAAGCCGCTGTCGGCATCGCCGGCCAGCAGGGCGCGGTAGGGGTAGACCACGTCGATCTCGTCGGCACCGTCGGCCAGGGCCTGGCGGGTCTGTTCCAGCACCTCGTCCAGTGGCGCAGTGCCGGCGGGGAAGTTGGTCACGGTGGCAACCGCCACGGTCTGCCCGCCGAGCTCATCGAGGGTGCGTCGGGCCAGGGCGACGAAGCGCGGATAGACGCACACCGCGGCGGTCGGGCCGGCGGCGGTCATGGCCCGCTGGCACAGCTCGACGATGCGCCCGTCGGTGTCATCGTCGTTCAGGGACGTCAGGTCCAGCAGCGCAATCAGCTTGCGCGCGAGTGTTGCTTGTTGGTCTGTCATATCGGGTTCACGCGAATTCAGTGGATTCAGTTTCAAAGCGCCAGGAAAACCCCGGCGAGTGCCGCGCTCATCAGGTTGGACAGCGTGCCCGCGATCACCGCCTTGAGCCCGAGGCGGGCGATTTCGGCCCGGCGGTTCGGCGCCATCAGCCCCAGGCCGCCGAGCTGGATGCCAATCGAGGAGAGGTTGGCGAAGCCGCACAGGGCAAAGGTGATGATCGCCTGGGTCTGCGCCGAGAGGACCGTCACGCCCTTGGCCGCCGCCTGCACCGGTTCCAGGTGGTTGGCGAAATCGACATAGGCGACGAATTCGTTGAGCACCAGTTTTTCCCCGATCAGCCCGCCGGCCGTGATCGCTTCGTGCCAGGGCACGCCCAACACGAAGGCTAGCGGAGCCAGCAGATAACCGAGGAGCATTTGCAGGGTCAGTTGGCCGAAGCCGAACCAGCTGCCGGTCCAGCCCAGCAGGCCGTTGAGCAGGGCGATCAGGGCGATGAAGGTCAGCAGCATGGCGCCGACGTTGAGGGCCAGGTGCAGGCCGGCCGAAGCCCCGAGTGCGGCCGCGTCGATGACGTTGGCCGGCTTGCTGCCCGGTTCGTCCGGCAGGTCGTCGGGGTCGTCATGGGGTTTTTCGGTTTCCGGCTCCATCAGCTTGGCCATCAGCAGCCCGCCGGGGGCGGCCATGAAGCTGGCGGCGATCAGGTACTTGAGTTCGACGCCGAGGCTGGCATAGCCGATCAGCACCGAACCGGCCACCGAGGCCATGCCGCCGGCCATCACCGCGAACAGCTCGGAGCGGGTCAGGCGGCGGACGAAGGGGCGGATGACCATGGGCGCTTCGGTCTGCCCGACGAAGATATTCGCCGTAGCCGACATCGCCTCGGTGCGGCTGGTGCCGAGCAGGCGCTGCAGGCCGCCGCCGATCACGCGGATCACCAGGTTCATGATCCCCAGGTAGTAAAGCACCGCGATAAAGCTGCTGAAGAACACGATCAGCGGCAGCACGCGGATGGCGAAGACGAAGCCGCCGTTGCCGAACATCTCGAACATCCTGGCGCTGCTCAGGCCGCCGAAGATGAAATCGATGCCCTGGTTGGCGTAGCCCTGCAAGGAGCCCACCGAGTCGGAAATCCCCGTCAGGGTGGCTTGCCCCCAGGGCACGTAGAGGGCGAAGGCACCCAGCCCGGCCTGCACGGCGAAGGCCGCGCCGACGGTACGCAAACGAATGGCCTTGCGGTTGCTCGACAACGCTACCGCCAACAGCAACAACACCACGATACCGATGAAGCCCATCGATGATTCCCCGGAAAAAGTCGCTCAGGCCCGCCGACGTCTCCGGTCGGTCGGGCGTTTGCCATCAGAATTCGCAGAAGGCGCCAGGCAGCAGCTTGCCGACGGTCCAGTGACGGGTCGCGGCCGGGTCATGGCCGACGCAGATCACCGGGCAGTCCAGCGCCATCAGTTCCAGCATCACCTGGCGGCAGGCGCCGCACGGCGAGATCACCGGGACCTTGGGCGCATACACCAGCATGCCCTTGAAGCTGCCGGCGGCCAGGCCCTGGCTGATGGCGCTGAACAGCGCGCTGCGCTCGGCGCAGTTGGTCAGGCCGAACGATACGTTTTCCACGTTACAGCCACGGATCACGCGGTCGTCGGCGGTGAGCAGGGCGGCGCCCACCGGGAATTCCGAGTGCGGGCACCAGGCGCTGGCGGCGGCGGCAATGGCCTCCGGCAGCAGGCGGTCGTGCAGGGCTTGCCAGTCTTCAGGGTGCATTGCTCGCGACCTCCGGGCTGATTTTCTGGATGCGTTGCTGCGCCTCGGCGAAGCCCACGGGCTGGCCTGCGCGGTCGCGTTCCTGGAGGTAGGTGATCATCGACTCGAGGTCGTTGATCCCGGTGTCGAGGCGGTCGCGGGCCTGCTTGAGCACGGTGAAGTTGTCGCCACCTTCGGCGAGGAAGCTGTTCAGGGCCAGGCGGTAGTCCTGGGCGTCCTGCACCGGCTGGCCATCGACCAGCAGGCTGTCGGCGATCACCCGCTGGCCTTTCGGGCGGCTGTCGTCATAGCGGTAGGTGAGGGAGGCAGACGGTTGCAGCGGGTAGAAGCCCATGCCGCCGTCCTGCCATTGCTGTTCCAGCAGCTCGCGCAGTTGCGCGCCGGTCAGGGTCAGCAGGGTCAGGCTGTTGTTGAACGGCTGCACCGTGGCGACCTGGCCGTAGTTGACCTGCTCCTGGCCCTCGTCGAGGGTGATGTCCATGCGCATGCCGCCCTGGTTCATCAGGGCGATCTGCGCGCCGAGGGCGCGGGTGGCGGCCAGTTGCGAGTCGGCGATGAGGTCGCCCATCGGCGATTCGCCGGCCTCGTTGACGGTGCGCAGTACTTCGCGGGCGGCGAGGCGGGCGATCGGCTTGCCTAGCAGGGCCTGGCTGCGGCTTTCGACTTCCGCCAGCAGCGGGGCGACGTCCGGGCTGGCGCTGTAGCGCTGCGCGTCGATCACCAGGTTGTGGGCCTTCACGTCGAGCAACTGGTGCTTGTCGGTGTCCACGGTCAGGGTTAGTTGGGTCAGCAGGCGGCCGAAGGAGGCGCCCTGGGTCACCAGCTTGTCGCCGAGGCGGCACAGGTAGCCTTCGTGGGTGTGGGCGGTGACCACCACCTTGATCTGCGGGTCGAGACGCCTGGCCACTTCGACCACATCGCCGCTGAGCTGGCTGCAGTCCTGCTGATCGAAGCGCTCGCTGGTCTTGCCGCCCTGGTGGATCACTGCGACGACCGCGTCGACGTTCTGCTTTTTCAGCTCGGGGAGCAGGGCATTGATCGCGTCGGCTTCGTCGACGGTGGTCAGGCCTTCCATGCTCTTGGCGCTGACATAGCTGCCGACGTTGCGCAGGGTCGCGCCGACGAAGGCGATCTTCGCGCCGTGGGCCTGTTCGATGCGGTAGCCGGCGAACACCGGTTTGCCGCTCTGCTTGTCCATCAGGTTGGCGGAAATGTAGGGGAAGCCGGCGCCCTTGAAGTCCTTGTCGAACTGGCAGGCCTTGTCGGCGCGTTCGGACTGGCAGCCGCCATTGACCTGGCGCAGCAGCTCGCCCTTGCCGTGGTCCAGCTCATGGTTGCCGACCACGGAGAATTTCAGGCCGAGCAGGTTGAGTGCCTCGAGGCTCGGCTCATCGGCCCACATCGAGGAAATCGGCGGGCTGCCGCCGACCATGTCGCCCGCGCCGATCAGCAGCAGTTGCGGGTCCTGCTTGCGCAGTTCGGCCAGGGCGCCGCTGAGCGGGCCGAGGCCACCGGCCTTGAGCTTGACCCCGGCACCGGCGGCGTCCTGGTACTGGAACGGACTGGCCAGCAGGTTGCCGTGGAAATCGTTGAGGGCGGCGATATTCACCTGCACCGGCTCGGCGGCTTTCTGGCAGCCGCTGGCCAGGAGCATCGCGGCCAGCAGCAGGGACAACGGGCGTAGCGCGAAAGACGACATGAAGAACCCCGGCCCGTCAGGCGGTTTGCAGAGTGGTGGCGGTGGCGGCGACCGGTTTGCTGGCGAACGGCGTTCCCATGCCGGCACGCAGGAGCAGCATCTTCAGGTGGTCGTTGATCAGTTCCAGGCGGTCCTGCAGGTGGTTGTTGAACACCAGGCCGACCAGGGCGATGGCGATACCCAGGGCCGTGGCGTACAGCGCGGTACCGATGCCGCGGGAGACTTCGCCCGGGTCGGAAACGCCCGCTTCGGCGAGGGCCTTGAAGGTGTCGATGATGCCGAGGATGGTGCCCAGCAGGCCGAGCAGCGGCGCGCCGGCAACCACGGCTTCGAGGATCCACAGGCCATGGGACAGCTTGCCGCGCATGGAGATGTAGATGGCCTGGCCAAGGTCTTCCAGTTCGTTGTGCGAGTGCACCTGGCTACGGCCGTCGAACAGTTGGCGCAGCAGGTCGAGGGGCAGGCTGTCGCGCTGGCGCAGCTCGGCGGGCAGTTCGTCGAAGTGGCGGACTTTCTTGTGCAGGGCGCTTTCCAGGCCACGGGCCTTGCGCAGGTTGTAGGCGAAGAAGATTCCCCGCTCGACCACCACGAAGGCGGCCAGGGCGGCAGAGCCGTACATGATGTAGAAGGTGATGTCGTGAAGCAGGTCCATGTTCATGCTGGGTGACCTCAAGGCGTGCCCGTGACCGACGCGAGGTCGGCCACGGGGCAGGGTTTAGAAGTTGGCTTCCACGGAGAGCGCGACGGTCTGCTCTTCGCCGATGGTGTAGTACGGCGTTTGCGCGCCGGCGAAGGCGGAACCGCTGCCGTTGTAGCGCACCGAGTTGAACACCGTGGTCTGCACGCCGGAGAGGTACTGGCGGTTGAACACGTTGTTCAGCGACAGGCGCACGGTGGCGTCCTTCATGTAGTTCTTGTTCACCGGCAGGCGGTAGCCGACGTTCATGTCCACGGTGGTGTAGTGCGGGATGCTCTGGTCGTTGGTCAGGTCGCCGTACTGGTTGTCGACGAACTTGCCGATGACGTTGCCGTAGAAGCGCCCGTCGTCGTAGCCCAGGCTCAGGTTGAACATGTTCTTCGGCACGCCGGCGATCTGCTTGCCCTTGGTCGGTACGTTGACGCCGTAGTAGAGCGTGTCGTTCTGCTGCTCGGCTTCGGTGTAGGTGTACGAGGCGTAGTAGTTGAAGTTGTGCGGCAGCAGGCCGCTGAACTCCAGCTCGACACCGCGGTTCTCGACTTCACCGACGTTGAGCATCAGATAGTCACCGGTGACTTCGTCACGGCTGGAGACCTGGCGATCCTTGAACTTGAGGTAGAACAGGGTGGCCGACAGGGCCATGTCGTCGGTCGCATAGCGCCAGCCGAGTTCCTGGTTCCAGCTCAGCTCGGGCTTGAGGCTGATCGAGTCGCCGGTGTTGTAGAGCACGTAGTTCGGCGGCGTGCGCATGTTGCGGGTGACGTTGTAGAACGCCTGGTTCTCTTCGTTGATCTGGTAGCGCGCGTTGAAGCTCGGGAGGAACTGGTGGTAGGTCTTGTCGCGCTTCTCAGGGGTGTCGTAGAGGCTGGCCTTCATGTCGCCATCACGCTGGGAGTGCTCGTAGGCAAGGCCCGCCGTCAGGGTCAGGTCGGGCGTGGCGCTCCAGGTGTCCTGGACGAACAGCTTGTGTACCGGGGTGATGGTGAAGTAGTTGCGGCCCTGGATCACGTTGCCATTGGCGTCGCGCGCCTGGTTGGAACCTTCGTAGTCGGCCCAGATGTCGGTCGGGCTGCCGTCGGGCTTGAGGGTCACGAACGGCTGGGTCTGGCGCTGGCGGGCGCGCTCGTACCAGTAGCCGAAGTCGATGGTGTGCTCGTCGTTGAAGGCCCAGGTCAGCTTGGTGTTGACGCCCGGACGCCAGGTTTCGGTCCAGGACGGACGGTAGTAGCGGCCGCTGACCGGATCACCGTCGGCGTTGTACTGGGCGGTGGTCTTCAGGTTGCTCAGGTCGTAGTTGCCGGAGCTGTTGGTGGTGCGGGTCAGTGTGGCCGGCGAACCGAAGGCACGGTAGCTGCCGCCGTTGGCCCAGTAGTAGTACGGGGCGACGGTCAGTTGCAGATCGTCGCGCAGTTGCCAGCGGCTGGTCACCGAGGCGGTCACGGTCTCGAACGGGTTGACGCTGGTCTTGTAGCTGGCGGTGGTCAGCTTGCCCGTGGTCGGGTTGTAGGTCGGCTCGTTGGGGAAGTCGTAGTCGTGGTCCGACTTGTACTGCGCCAGACTCGGGGAAACGTAGTTGTAGTTTTCCTGCTTGTGGTACTTGACGATGCCCTGGATCGAGTTGCCTTCGCCGAACTTGAACAGGCTGTTCAGTTCAAACTTCTCGGCATCCAGGTCGCCCTTGCCTTTCCACTTGTCGCTGTTGGTTTTCGACGCGGAAATATAGTTGCTCAGGCCGTTGTATTCGCCGGTATTGAGACGGACGAAGGTCTTGCTCAGGTTGTTGCTGCCGATGGTCTGCTTGAAGAACGCGCCGGCGTCCTTGGTCGGTTTCACCGAGACCAGGCCGATGTTGCCGCCGCTGGAACCGATATGCGGGGCGTCCAGTTCGGAGGAACCCTGGGTGACGAAAACTTCCTCGAGGTTTTCCGGGTCGCCGAGCAGGTTCGGGTAGACCTCGTAGTTGCCCGAGTCGTTGATCGGGATGCCGTCCATGGTCATGCCGATCTGGTCGGACTTCATCCCGCGCATGGTGAAGTTGAAACCGGACAGACCGCTGCTGTCGTCGCTGGAAACGTTGATGCCGGGGGTGTACTTCAACTTGTCGATGCCGTTGCCGGTCGGCGACATCTTGTCCAGGGCTTCCTTGGTCACGGTGGAGCGCGACTTGGCGGCCTCCTCCTGGACCATCTGGCCGTTGCCGACGGTCTGGCCGGTCACGTTGACGTGACCGATATCCACGGAATCTTCTGCCAGGGCCGAAGCCGTCCAACTGCCGCAACCTACAGCCAACATCATGACGAACAGCTTATCGAGTTTCACCGAGCGTCCCTCCCAATTAGAAATGTGCGATTAAGTTTTTGTCGAAGACTGGTGTTCCAGGTTCTCGCGGGCAGCCGCCCACGCGACACCAGGGGCGGGGTGTCGGTGGGCAACTTCGGTGGAACCTAGTTTTCTATGTTGTAAACAAGCGTCGCGATAAAACGGTACTTATCCCTGCCCTCGAAAACTGCATCGGGAAAGGGCCTTACTTGCTCGATCCGGCGCAAACTGGTTTGCGCTGCTTTATTCAGCAGCATGTTCGTCGCCTTCTTCTCGATCCCTGAGTCGAGCACGCGTCCTCCCCGGTCGATCAACAGCCAGACCACGACGTTGCCTTCCGGACGTTGCAGCGAGGCCTCGCGGCCCCGCGGGTATTGCTTGTACTTCTCCAGCTCCGCATGCAGGGCGGCGATATAGCCGCTCTCCAGTGCGGCCACGTTGACCGCGGGGGCCGCCGGGGGTGGTGGCGGTGCGGGCTTCGCGGCGACCGGCGCAGGGGCCGGTTTGCTCGGCGCCGGTTGTGTGACCGGCTGGGGTGGCGCTGGGGTGGGCGCCGGTTTGGCCACGACTTGTGGCTTGGGTTTCGGAGGCGGTGGCTTCGGCGCAGGTGGCTTGGGCTTGGGCGGCGGCTCCGGTATCTCAACCACTGGCTCCGGGTCCGGTTCCGGTAGGGGGACGGGCTCGGGCTCGGGTTCCGGTGGTGGAGGCG
>NZ_MKZO01000035.1 GCF_001941965.1 Pseudomonas putida
GCCCCGGGCAGCCCGCTCCAGCAGATCCTCGACCGCTTCCTCGCCCACGGTTGGCAAGTGACTCCCGGCGACCCTGCCCCGGACATCGTGCTGTTCGACGGCCACAGGATGGAGGAACAATTCGGCGCCCACATCGAACAGCAGCATCCCAACGCCCTGCGCGTCCTCACAATCCCGCTCCTGCACAGTCTGCGCGAAGCGCGCCAGGCCCTGCTGCGCCGGCGCCTGGTGACGGGCCTGGACCCCAACGATTTCCGCGAACTCTTCACCACCTCCGGCTCCGACCTGTACCAGCAGATGGCCCCGACCGAGCTGGCCCAGCGCGAAATCGCCGCGATCCATCGCAGCGACCTGAGCCTGGTAACCTCCGACGTCGAGATCGACCTGCTGGTCAACGGTTTCGGCGTGCCGCCCGACCTGCTGCACTGGTGCCCGCCGTTGCTGTTGGCACCGCAGGCGATGGCACCCTTTGGCGAACGGGAACACATGGTCGGTTTCGTCGACTTCCGCGACCCGGCCGACTGGGATGCCGTGCTCTGGCTCAGGCACAACATCTGGCCGATGACCCGCCGTCATCTGCCCGATGTGCAATTGCGCCTGTACGGCCCTTCCCCCACGGAAAAGGCCCTGGCACTGCATGACCCTGTCGGCGGCCTGCTGATTCACGAACAGCCCGAAGTGCCGCTGGACGTCATGAGCAAGGCCCGCCTGTGCCTGGCGCCACTGCGCTTTGGCGCCGGAACCAAGGCAGTACTGGCCAACGCCCTGCTCGCCGGCACCCCCGCCATCATCACGCCGATCGGCAGCGAAGCCATGCATGGCAACCAGCCCTGGCCGGGGCTGGTATCGGGCACGGCAGAAGGTCTGGCCAAAGCCGCGATCAGCCTGTACAGCGACGAAGCCCGCTGGAACCAGGCACAGCGGGATGCCCGACAGGTCCTCGAGCGGCACTTCAACCCGCAGTGGCACGGCGCCGCGCTCGTTCAGCGCATCCAGCAAACCCTGATGGGCCTGGCCGACCAGCGTCTCTACAACTTCACCGGCGCCATGCTGCGTCGCAGCAGATAGGTGTCCATGATCCAGCCCTTGTCGGCCCGCGCCTGCTCGCGGGCGGCAAGAATCTGCGCCTTGACCTCCTGCAACGGCCCGCTGACCAGGATTTCGTCCGCCGTGCCCAGGTAAGCGCCCCAATAGATGTCCAGTTCGGGATCGTCGAGCGCGGCGAACGCGCACTTGCCGTCGAGCATCACCACCAGATTGTCGATCCGCTGCACCTCGGCCAGGCGCCGCCCGGGGAGGATCTGCAGCGGCTCGCCGATGCGGTTGAGGGGGATGCGATGGCGCGCCGCCAAGGCCTGGACGCTGCTGATGCCGGGAATCACTTCGAGGCTGAACGCCGGGCCCTCGATCAGTTCGAGGATGCGCAGGGTGCTGTCGTACAACCCCGGTTCCCCCCAGAGCAGGAAGGCGCCGCATTCGCCCACCCCCAGTTCATCGGCGAGCAGCCGGCCGTAGAGCGCGGCGCGCTGACGGTGCCAGTCCTGTACCGCGCCTACATAGTCGGCGGCCTCGCTGTCGCGCTGCGGATCATCCACCTGAACCAGGCGGTACGGTTGCGCGGCATGCTGCGCCAGCAGCTCCTTGCGCAGACGCAGCCTGTCGTCGTGCTCCTGGTGCTTGTCCAGGACGAAGAACACGTCGACGCGCTGCAGCGCATCGATGGCCTCCAGGGTGATCTGCCGCGGATTGCCCGGGCCGATACCGATCAACAACAGATGTTTCATGGATGAGGCTCCGCAGGTTGCAAGATCGACAAGTTATAGCCGGGGTACACCGCTTTTCACCCAGGTCAGGCCTTAACTTTTACTCGACGCGGCAGAACATCGGCAACTTTGAAAGTTCCTGCCGCCGCATAATAAAAGTTTACTGTTAGTCCATCCCGAGTTGGCTACACTGTCAAACATGCTGTTAGTTACCGCCACCTGTGGTCGTTGTTTCTCCCTGTATCTGAACAGCGCCCACCCTCGATAAGGAGTGACTCCCATGTCCAGACTTGCAGAGTTTCGCGCCGCCGAAAAAGCCCTTCAGGAACAGCTCGCACAGCTGGAGACCATGAAAAAGGACGCCGGCCTTAAACGCGAAATCGAATTCGAACGCAAACTTCTTGATTTGATGAAAGCCCACGACAAGGGCCTGCGCGACATCATCGCCATTCTTGATCCTGCCAGTGTCGGCAAATCGGTTGCCCGCCCCCCGAAAACCCGTCGGGCACGGGTGGTCAAAGTCTATGAGAACCCGCATACCGGCGAACTGATCGAGACCAAGGGCGGCAACCATCGCGGCCTCAAAGCATGGAAGGAACAGCATGGCGCGGCGACGGTCGACAGCTGGTTGCGCAAATGAAATGCACTTCACATATTTTTCACACGTGATGGATCAGGATGAAGGCTGCTAAAGGACTAGCGCCCCAATGCGCCCGCTTCGGCGGGCTTCTAATTCCAACGCCTCGTGGCCGCCACCACGGGGCGTTGTTGTTTGCGCAATGGTTTCAGTTCCGTATCATGGCTGCCTGTCTTTTCCGCTGGCGCTTCTGGCGCCGGCCTTTTCAAGCGGAGTGCCCATGAGCCTGCAAGATCTCGATAACCTCCCTGGCGTCACCGCGCAACCCGATGCCGCCACCCGCAACTTCGTCTTCAACCACACCATGCTGCGGGTCAAGGACGTCGCCAAATCCCTGGACTTCTACACCCGCGTGCTGGGCTTCAGCCTGGTGGAAAAGCGTGACTTCCCGGAGGCCGAGTTCAGCCTGTACTTCCTCGCCCTGGTGGACAAGGCGCAGATCCCGGCCGATGCGGCCAAGCGTACCGAGTGGATGAAGTCGATCCCCGGCATTCTCGAACTGACCCATAACCATGGCACCGAGAACGACGCGGACTTCGCCTACCACAACGGCAACACCGACCCGCGTGGTTTCGGTCATATCTGTATTTCCGTGCCGGATATCCGTGCGGCCTGCGAGCGTTTCGAAGCACTGGGCGTCAACTTCCAGAAGCGCCTGAGCGATGGCCGCATGAAGCACCTGGCGTTCATCAAGGACCCGGATGACTACTGGGTCGAGATCATCCAGCCGACCGAGTTCTGATTCGGTTGCTGAAATGAAAAATGCCGCGGATAGTCCGCGGCATTTTTGTTTGTACTCATCCTTCAGAGCCAACACCGACCCTGTGGGAGCTGGCTTGCCAGCGATAGGGCCAGCAGGAACAAAGATGTTGTCTGGCCTGGCCTCATCGCTGGCAAGCCAGCTCCCACAGGGTTCAGCGGTGCTCTCAGGAGATCATTGTGCCCGCCAGGCCGCCACCAATGCCTCCTTGCGCCCACGGGTCGCCAGGCAGTAATACAGCGGCACCGTCACCACCAATCCCACCAGCCACGACAGGTCCGCGCCTTCCACCAGGTTGGCATACGGCCCGACATACAGCGAGGTATTGGCAAACGGCAACTGCACCAGGATCCCGCAGGCATAGGCAATGATCGCGTGCATGTTGAAGCGGCCATAGATCCCGCCATCCGCCGCGAAGATCGACTTGATGTCGTAATTGCCACGCTTGATCAGGTAGAAGTCGATGATGTTGATCGATGCCCACGGCACCAGTACCAGCAGCAGCGCGAGGATCAGGCCGATGAAGTGGCCGATGAAGTCCGAGGTGGCGCTCAATGCGGTCAGGCAGCAACCCAGCAGGATCACGCTGGCCAGCACCACGCGGACCTTGATGCTCGGGGTCCAGTTGGCGGCGAAGGTCTGGATCGAGGTGACGATCGACAGCACCGCACCGTACAGGTTGAGGGCGTTGTGGCTGATGATGTTGAGCAGGAACAGCACCATCAGGATCGGCCCCAGCCAGCCGGTGGCCTGCTTCACCGCGTCCATCGCCTCGGTACCTTCCGGGACCATCAGCACGGCAATGGCACCGAAGCTGAAGCACAGGATGGTGCCCAGGGTCGCGCCGAAATAAGTGGCCCAGAACGGCTTGGCGATTCCTACTTCACGAGGCAGGTAGCGCGAGTAGTCCGAGGTGTAGGGCGAGAAGCTGATCTGCCAGATCACCCCCAGCGACACCGTGGCGATCCAGCCCGACAGGTTGAAGGCGCCGCGGGTGAAGAAGTCCGCCGGCAGGTCCTGGGCGAACATCATGATGAAGCCGGCCAGCAGCGCCGAGCCCATGACCCAGGTGCCGATGCGGTTCAGAGTATGAATGAAGCGATAGCCGATCACCCCGATGGCGGTGGCGCTCAGCGCGCCGATGATGATCGACGCCGGCATCGGCACACTCGGGGCGATGCCGTGGATCGACTTGCCAGCAAGCACGATGTTGGAAATGAAGAAGCCGACGTAGATCAACGCGGTGAAGAACACGATCAGCAGCGCGCCATAACGGCCGAACTGCCCGCGGCTCTGCACCATCTGCGGAATGCCCAGTTGCGGCCCTTGCGCCGAGGCCAGGGCGATGACGATACCGCCGAGCATATGGCCGAGGACAATGGCCACCAGCCCCCACAGCAGGTTGAGGTGGAACACCTGGACCACCATGGCCCCGGTGACGATGGGCAACGGCGCGATGTTGGTGCTGAACCACAGCGTGAACAGATCCCGCGCCTTCCCATGGCGCTCTGCTGGCGGTACGTAATCGACCGTATGGTTTTCGATCAACTGGTGTTGCGAAGACGACTGGGACATGGGCAAAAAGCTCGAAAGGTTCTGTTTTTATCTTTGTAGGAAACCACTTGCGGCACGCTGCAAGCGGCGTCGAAGCTGAAGACCATATTATGGTATTCCAAGCTTTTGACAACACTGATTCGTCCTTTTGCCGACCAACTGATCTGCTTTTTACCGCCTCGCTTTGCTCCCCTTAACGGCGCCAGGCCCCGGATTCATTGGGCGTTGACCTGGATCAACGCGTTCGTCAGGGCAGGAAAAATCCTCTTGCAAATTAGGTATTACGGTATACCATCAGACACATCAACGATAAAAACGCGGACCCACCGCTGCATCACGAGGATCACGCCATGATCGACGCAACCGTCTACAAGAACGTCCTGGGCTCCTTCCCGTCCGGCGTTACCGTCATCACCACCCTGGACGACGACGGCCAGATCGTCGGCCTCACCGCCAGTGCCTTCAGCTCCCTGTCCATGGAGCCACCGCTGGTGCTGTTCTGCCCCAACTACAGCTCCGACTCCTACCCGGTGCTGATCCGCAGCAAGAAATTCGCCATCCACCTGCTCTCCGGCCAGCAACAGGCCGAAGCCTATGCCTTTGCCAAGAAAGGCAAGGACAAGGCCCAGGGCATCGAGTGGACCCTGAGCGCGCTGGGCAACCCGCTGCTGGCCAATGCCACGGCGATCATCGAATGCGAACTGTGGCGCGAATATGAAGGTGGCGACCACGCCATCATGGTCGGCGCCGTGAAAAACCTGATCGTCCCGAACGAAGCGCCGAGCCCGCTGGTGTATTGCCGCGGCAAGATGGCCAGCCTGCCAGCTTTCGCCTGAGCCCCTATTCTTCTTAATGCGCCCGGCTGATCCGACGGGCGCCCGATAACAAGAGCCGAGGAAACGCCTCATGAAATTTTCGTTGTTCGTACACATGGAACGCTGGGATGAACAGGTCAGCCACCGCCAACTGTTCGAAGACCTGACCGAGCTGACCCTGATGGCCGAGAAAGGCGGGTTCAGCACCGTGTGGATCGGCGAACACCACGCCATGGAATACACCATCTCGCCAAGCCCGATGCCGCTGCTGGCCTACCTGGCCGCGCGCACCGAGACCATCCACCTCGGCGCCGGCACCATCATCGCGCCGTTCTGGAACCCGATCCGCGTCGCCGGCGAATGCGCCCTGCTCGACGTGATCAGCAACGGCCGGATGGAAGTGGGCCTGGCCCGTGGTGCCTACCAGTTCGAGTTCGACCGCATGGCCAACGGCATGCCGGCCTCCGAAGGCGGCGCGGCGCTGCGCGAGATGGTCCCGGCGGTGCGCGCCCTGTGGCAGGGCGACTATGCCCACGACGGCGAGATCTGGAAATTCCCCACCTCCACCTCCGTGCCGAAGCCGATCCAGCAGCCGATGCCGCCGCTGTGGATCGCCGCCCGCGACCCGGATTCGCACAATTTCGCGGTGAAGAACGGCTGCAACGTCATGGTCACCCCGCTGATGAAAGGCGACGAGGAAGTGGTCGACCTGAAGAACAAGTTCGAAGCGGCCCTGGCCAACAACCCGGACGTCCCGCGTCCGCAACTGATGGTCCTGCGTCACACCCACGTCCATGCCGAGAACGACCCGGAAGGCTGGAAGATCGGCGCCCAGGCGATCAACCGCTTCTACCGCACCTTCGACGCCTGGTTCGGCAACAAGCAGACCCCGGAAAACGGCTTCCTCGCGCCAAGCCCGGAAGCCAAGTTTGCCGAGCGTCCGGAGTTCGAACTGGAAAGCCTGCACAAGACCGCGATGATCGGTACCCCGCAGGAAGTCATCGAGCGCATCCGTTACTACAAGGAGCTGGGTGTCGACGAGTTCAGCTTCTGGTGCGACAACAGCCTGCCCCATGAAGAGAAGCGCAAGTCGCTGAAACTCTTCATCAAGGAAGTCGTACCGGCGTTTCGCTGAGTCATGACGTTCGTCGGACCGGGGCAGCCTGGTCCGACGCTGTGGTATATCGATAGGAGACTTCCGATTTTCCCGCAGCGAGGTCAGTACCATGCAAAGTCTCCATTGCGACTACCGTGGCTACACCATCACCGCCAGCGTCGAATCCCATCCCGGGATCCCCACCCCTTATGCCGGCGGCTGTCTCATTACCGATCCCCAGGGCCATACCGGAACGCGCAGGTCGTTGCCGCTGAGCATGGCCTGGATGTCCGACCTGGAAAATGCCCAGCATGCGTCGCTGGCCCATGGTCGATGGCTGGTGGATCAACAGCTCGCCAAGCACTGATAACTCCTTTGCCCTTCAGGGCCTCATCGCTGGCAAGCCAGCTCCCACAGGTTTCGCGGTGCACGCGGTCACTGTGGGAGCTGGCTTGCCAGCGATAGCTATGGCCAGAACACCACACCCCTCAAGCCCTGCCCCCTCCTCCTGACAACCACTTATCCCCTCCCCCACAGAAATTTCCTGCAACCCCTTGCACATCAAATATTATGGTATACCATCAGACAACAAGACCTAAACACACTCCACAGGAGCCCCGCCCCATGAGTTTCGAAATCCGCAAGATCGTCACCTACTCCGAAGAAACCCGCATCGAAGGCGGCAAGGCCACCGACAAGCCGGTGACCATGGTCGGCCTGGCTGTAGTGATCAAGAACCCATGGGTCGGCCGCGGCTTCGTCGAAGACCTCAAGCCGGAAATCCGCGCCAACTGCTCCGACCTCGGCGCACTGATGGTCGAGCGCCTGATCGCCGCCATCGGCGGTGCCGACAAGATCGAGGCCTACGGTAAAGCTGCCGTGGTCGGCGCCGACGGCGAGATCGAGCACGCCTCCGCCGTGATCCACACCCTGCGCTTCGGCAACCACTACCGTGAAGCGGTCCAGGCCAAGAGCTACCTGAGCTTCACCAACAAGCGCGGCGGCCCTGGCACCTCGATCCAGATCCCGATGATGCAGAAGGACGACGAAGGCCAGCGCTCGCACTACATCACCCTGGAAATGCAGATCGAAGACGCCCCGCGTGCCGACGAGATCGTCGTGGTCCTCGGCGCCTCCGACGGCGGCCGCCTGCACCCGCGCATCGGCAACCGCTACATCGACCTGGAAGAGCTGGCTGCAGAAAAAAACCAATAACAACAATGTCCACCGGGCCGGGGCGTGGGTCGCACCACGCCCGACTCTGAAGGAGCGCCCCACCATGATTCAGCCTGTCGCTGAACGTACACCTGCCGGCACCAGCTACCTGTCCACCGGCCAGGGCCAACCCGTGGTACTGATCCACGGCGTGGGCCTGAACAAAGAAATGTGGGGCGGACAGATCGTCGGCCTCGCCAGCGATTACCGCGTCATCGCCTACGACATGCTCGGCCACGGCCAGAGCCCGCGCCCGCAGGCCGGTACCCCGCTCAAGGGCTATGCCGAGCAACTGCTGGAGCTGCTCGACCACCTGCAGATCACCCAGGCCACGGTGATCGGTTTTTCCATGGGCGGCCTGGTCGCTCGCGCCTTCGCCCTGCACTACCCGCAACGCCTGGCGGCGCTGGTGGTGCTCAACAGCGTGTTCAACCGCAGCCCCGAGCAGAGCGCCGGCGTGATCGCCCGTGCCGCCCAGGCCGCCGAACACGGCCCCGACGCCAATGCCGAAGCGGCCCTGGCGCGCTGGTTCAGCCGCGAATACCAGGCGGCCAACCCGGCCCAGGTCGCGGCCATCCGCCAGACCCTGGCCGGCAACGACCCGCAGGGCTACCTGACCACTTATGAGCTGTTCGCCACCCAGGACATGTACCGTGCCGACGACCTCGGCAGCATCCAGGTACCGACCCTGATCGCCACCGGCGAGCACGACCTCGGTTCGACCCCGACCATGACCCGCGAACTGGCCGCGCGCATTCCCGGCGCCCAGAGTGTGGTCCTGGCCGAACAGCGGCATATGATGCCGGTGGAGTCGCCGCGCCTGGTCAACCAGATGCTGCTGGACTTCCTCGGGCACGCCCGCACTCTCTCCGACTCAGCCAAGGGGATCGTTGCATGACTCTCTCCCGTTTCCAGATGTGCATCGACGGCCAGTGGCTGGATGCACAAAGCGGCAAGACCTTCGACAGCCTCGACCCGGCCACCGCGCAAGTCTGGGCACAACTGCCCGACGCCGCCGAAGCCGATGTCGAACTGGCCGTTCAGGCCGCGCAGAACGCCTTCGACAGCCAGGCCTGGCGTGGCCTTACCGCCACCGCCCGGGGCAAGCTGCTGCGCCGCCTCGGCGACCTGATCGCCGAGAACAAGGAACACCTGGCCCAGCTGGAAAGCCGCGACAACGGCAAGCTGATCCGCGAAACCCGCGGCCAGGTCGGCTACCTGCCGGAGTTCTTCCACTACACCGCAGGCCTGGCCGACAAGCTCGAAGGCGGCACCCTGCCCCTCGACAAGCCGGACCTGTTCGCCTACACCGTGCATGAGCCAATCGGCGTGGTCGCTGCGATCATCCCGTGGAACAGCCCGCTGTACCTGACTGCGATCAAGCTGGCCCCGGCCCTGGCCGCCGGCAACACCATCGTGATCAAGCCGTCCGAGCACGCCTCGGCGACCATCCTCGAACTGGCCCGCCTGGCCCTCGAAGCCGGCTTCCCGGCCGGCGTGGTCAACGTGGTCACCGGCTACGGCCCGAGCACCGGCGCGGCGCTGACCCGTCACCCGCTGATCCGCAAGATCGCCTTCACCGGCGGCGCCGCCACCGCGCGTCACGTGGTGCGCAGCAGTGCCGAGAACTTCGCCAAGCTGTCCCTGGAACTGGGCGGCAAGTCGCCGAACATCATCTTCGCCGACGCCGACCTCGACAGCGCGATCAATGGCGCCGTGGCCGGCATCTACGCCGCCTCGGGCCAGAGCTGCGTGGCCGGTTCGCGCCTGCTGGTGCAGGACGAGATCTTCGACGAATTCGTCGAGCGCCTGATCGAACGGGCCAAGCGCATCCGCATCGGTAACCCGCAGGACGAAACCAGCGAAATGGGCCCGATGGCCACCGCCCAGCAACTGGCTGTGGTCGAAGGCCTGGTCGCTGCGGCCAATGCCGAAGGTGCGCGCCTGCGCATGGGCGGCAAGCGTGCCGAGGTCGAGGGTGAAGGCTGGTTCTACGAGCCGACCCTGTTCGAGTGCGACAGCAACTCGATGAAGATCATGCAGGAAGAAGTCTTCGGCCCGGTCGCTGCGGTGATCCGCTTCAAGACCGAGGAAGAGGCCCTGGCCATCGCCAACGACTCGCAGTTCGGCCTCGCCGCCGGCATCTGGACCCGCGACCTGGGCCGTGCCCACCGCCTGGCCCGCGACGTGCGTTCGGGGATCATCTGGGTCAACACCTACCGCGCCGTGTCCGCCATGGCGCCGATCGGTGGCTTCAAGAACAGTGGTTATGGCCGCGAAAGCGGTATTGACTCGGTGCTGGCCTACACGGAACTGAAAACGGTCTGGATCAACCTCTCGACCGCGCCCATGCCCGACCCCTTCGTGATGCGCTGAAAGGTGAACTGAAATGATCGAACCCGGCATCTACAAAGACGTGATGGGCTCCTTCCCGTCCGGCGTGACCGTCGTCACCACGCTGGATGCCGAGGGCGGCATCGTCGGCATCACCGCCAGCGCCTTCAGCGCGCTGTCGATCGAACCGGCGCTGGTGCTGTTCTGCCCCAACTACGCCTCCGACACCTACCCGATCCTGCGCGACAGCAAGCGTTTCGCCATTCACTTGCTGGCCGCCGGGCAAACCGCCGAAGCCTACGCCTTCGCGGGTAAAGGCAAGGACAAGGCCAAGGGCATCGAGTGGAGCCTGAGCGAACTGGGCAACCCGGTGCTGGCCCATGCCACGGCGGTGATCGAATGCGAGCTGTGGCGCGAGTATGACGGTGGCGACCACGCGATCATCGTCGGCGAAGTGAAGAACCTGATTCTTCCCGAGCAGCCGGCGACGCCGATGATCTACCACAAGGGCAAGCTGGGCGCCCTGCCGAACCTGGGCTGACCTTTCGGGCCTCACCCGATCCCTGTGGGAGCTGGCTTGCCAGCGATGAGGCCCTCAAGAACACCCAAGCTTTCAGGGGTGCCGCCGAGCAACCACTCACCTTCGGTTTGCGGCACCCCGTTTTTCATCACCCCATGCAGGAACCCCGGGCATGAGCAACGAGAAGTACGAAAAAGGCCTCGCCATCCGCACCCAGGTACTGGGCGAGGACTACGTCAACCGCTCTATCCAGAACGCCGACGACTTCACCAAGCCGCTGCAGGAACTGGTCACCGAGTACTGCTGGGGCCATGTCTGGGGCCGAGACGGTTTGTCGCTGAAAGAACGCAGCATGATAAACTTGGCAATGATTTCCGCGTTGAACCGGCCCCACGAACTCAAGCTGCACATCCGCGGTGCCTTGCGCAACGGACTGAGTCGTGAACAAATACGCGAGATTCTGCTCCAGGTCGGTATCTATTGCGGTGTACCCGCGGCGGTGGACAGCTTCCGCCTGGCCCGCGAAGCCTTCGCCGAGGCCGACTCGGAGTCAACCAGTTAATACTGGCTGTTCTTGACCCACCGCAGGACGCACCCGATCGGCGAGTGCGTCGATGTCGCTGGCGCAACAGCCAATTGCAGAGCGCAGAAGATGAAACGCCAGCCACTCGACGACAGCTTCAAGGTCAACCGCAACCCCGTTACCCTGCGCGAAATCGTGCTCGACAAACTGCGCAGCGCGATCATGAATTTCCACCTCCTGCCCGGCGACCGCCTGGTCGAACGCGACCTCTGCGACCGCCTCGGCGTCAGCCGCACCTCGGTACGTGAAGCCCTGCGCCACCTGGAGTCCGAAGGCCTGGTGGAATTCGCCGATGCCAAGGGCCCGCGCGTGGCCATCATCACCCTCGAAGACGCCCGCGATATCTACGAGCTGCGCTGCGTGCTCGAAGGCCTGATCGTCCAGTTGTTCACCCTCAATGCCAAGGCCAAGGACATCCGCGCCCTGGAGAAGGCCCTTGAGGAGAACCGCAACGCCCTCACCGACGGCGAGCTGCAACAGGTGCTGGAATCGGTGCAAGGCTTCTACGACGTGCTCCTGGAAGGCTCCGGCAACCATGTCGCCGCCACCCAGCTGCGCCAGTTGCAGGCGCGTATCAGCTACCTGCGCGCCACTTCCGTGTCCCAGGAAAACCGCCGTGGCGCGAGCAACCGGGAGATGGAAAAGATCGTCGAGGCGATCAAGAGCGGCGACCCGCTGGCCGCGCACCAGGCCTCCGTCGATCACGTCCGCGCCGCCGCCAAGGTCGCCCTGGACTACCTGCGCTCCAAGCAGGAAGACAACAGCAAGATCCGTGAGATCGCCACGCCGATCGCCATCAAAGAACCCCGCATAGGTCGCTGATCATGCCCGCCGTCCCGCGTTTCTGCCCGCAATGCTCCGCCGCGCTGCACCAGGGACGGCCGGACGGCGATACCCACGAGCGCCTGATGTGCGGCGGCTGCGGGTACATCCACTACATCAATCCGAAGATCATCGCCGGCTGCATCATCGAGCGCGACGGCAAGTACCTGCTGTGCCAGCGCGGCATCCCGCCGCGCCCCGGCACCTGGACCCTGCCGGCGGGCTTCATGGAGGCCGGGGAAACCACCGAGCAGGCGGCGCTGCGCGAGGTCTGGGAAGAAACCGGGGTGCGCGGCGACATCGTCTCGCCCTACTCGATCTTCAGCGTGCCGAAGATCAGCGAGGTGTACATCATCTTCCGCGCCGTGGCCCTGGAGATCACCGGCCAGTGGGGCCCGGAAACCATGGACTGCCGCTTCTTCGCCCCCGATGAAATCCCCTGGGACGCCATCTACTACCCGGCGATCCGGCAGATCCTCGAACGCTACATCGAGGAACGCCAGGCCGGGGTCTATGGCATCTACATGGGCAACGACGACAGCGGCAAGGTGCACTTCATGCGCTGAGGCGCTCGCGCATGAACTCGATCAGCGCCTGCACCGGGCGCGCACTCTGCCGGTGTTGCGGATAGACCGCCGAAAGCTGCAACGGCTCGGTGACGAAGTCCTGCAGGACCGTCACCAACTGACCCGCCGCCAAGGCTTCGCCGACGATGAAGGTCGGCAGGTAGGTAATCCCCATCCCCTTCACCGCCGCATCGCGCAGCAGCTCACCGTTGTTCGCGCGCATGCGCCCGCACACCGTCACCGTGCGCGACTTGCCCTGTTCGAGGAAACGCCATTGCACCTGGCGGCCGTGGCCGTAGGGCAGGCAGTCGTGGTCGACCAACTGGTCCGGGTGTGACGGCGTGCCTTTGCGCTGCAGGTACTCGGGGCTGGCGCAGTAGACCCGGTCAACCGCCGCCAGGCGCCGGGCGATCAGGGTCGAGTCTTCCAGCACGCCAATCCGCAGGGCCAGGTCGTAGCCTTCGCCGAGCAGGTCCACCGAGCGGTCGCTCAGGTCCACCTCGACGCTGACCTGCGGATAACGCTGGAGAAATTCCGGGAGCAGGCAGCCTAGATGGGCCACGGCAAACGACAGCGGCGCACTCACGCGCACCGTGCCACGGGGTTCGCTGGTCTGCCCGGCGATGCCCTGCTCCACCTGCTCGACCTCGTTGAGCAGGCGCAGGGAGGACTCGTAGTAGCTCTGGCCCAGGGGCGTCGGGTCGAGGCGCCGGGTCGAGCGGTTCAGCAGGCGCACGCCCAGGCGCTCTTCCAGGGCCATCAGCCGGCGGCTGACGAACTGCTTGGACAGGCCCAGCTTGTCGGCCGCAGCGGTAAAGCTGCCGGACTCCATGACCTGGGCAAACACACGCATATCTTCAAACGGGTTCATTGTCTCTTTCCAGTGGACAGTTAAACGCTTTATAGCGGCTTTTTCACTTCCGCGCATCCCAATAATCTAGCCACACCTTACAGCGCAGCCCAAACCAACCGCGGCGCTGATGGCTTCAAACCTTGCTGCCCACACCTCATACGAAGAAAAGGAATCTCACCATGAAACTGATCAACAAAACCCTCGGCGCCACCCTTCTCGCCCTGTCCATCGGCAACGCTTTCGCGGCCGGCAGCCCTGGCGTCGAACAGCAGACCCAGGCCTTCCTCGAAGCCCTGGAAAAAGGCGGCGGCAAACCGCTGGAGCAACTGGCCCCGAAGGATGCCCGTGCAGTGCTGACCGGTGCCCAGGCTTCGGTCCAGGTGGACCTCTCCGGGATCGAAGTCAGCGAGAAGATCATCAGCGTCGGCCAGGACAAGGTCACCCTGAAGATCGTCCGTCCGGCCAAGGTCGCCGGTGAGTTGCCGGTGTTCATGTTCTTCCACGGTGGCGGCTGGGTCCTCGGCGACTTCCCGACCCACCAGCGCCTGATCCGCGACCTTGTGGTCGGTTCCGGTGCCGTCGCGGTCTACGTTGACTACACGCCATCGCCGGAGGCCCATTACCCCACCGCGATCAACCAGGCCTACGCTGCCACCCAATGGGTCGCCGAGCATGGCAAGGAAATCGGTGTCGACAGCAAGCGCCTGGCGGTGGCCGGCAACAGCGTCGGCGGCAACATGGCGGCGGTGGTCGCGCTGATGGCCAAGGAAAAGAAAACCCCGGCCCTGCGCTTCCAGTTGCTGCTGTGGCCGGTGACCGATGCCAGCTTCGAGACGGCTTCGTACAAGCAGTTCGGTGAAGGGCACTTCCTGACTACCGGGATGATGAAATGGTTCTGGAACAGCTACACCACCGACCAGGCCCAGCGCGCCGGCATCCATGCCTCGCCGCTGCGGGCCAGTGCCGAACAGCTCAAGGGCCTGCCGCCAGCGCTGGTGCAGACTGCCGAGTTCGACGTGCTGCGTGACGAAGGCGAAGCCTATGCCCGCAAGCTGGACGCGGCCGGGGTCGATGTCACGGCGGTGCGCTACAACGGCATGATCCACGACTACGGCCTGCTCAACCCGCTGGCCAAGGTGCCGGAAGTGCAGGCGGCGATGCGTCAGGCGGCTTTGGAGCTGAAGGCGCATCTGAACTGAAAGGCAGGAAATGGGATGGGCCGCAAACGCGGCCCCTTTTGTTTTCTGTGTTGTTCTTTCGGGCCTCATCGCTGGCAAGCCAGCTCCCACAGTGTCCGCGGCGCCGCTAAACCCTGTGGGAGCTGGCTTGCCAGCGATGAGGCCATCAGCCACACAAGAAAAATCGCGGCGAGCCCAAGAGCCTGCCGCGACCCGAACCTGCTCTTACTTCAGAGCCGCATAGCTGTTCATCAGGTTGCGATAGTTGGGAATCCGCTGCGACAGCAGGTTGCCCAGGCCTTCGATATCGTTGCGCCAGTCGCGGTGCAGCTCACAGGCCACCGAGAACCAGTTCATCAATTGCGCGCCCGCAGCACTCATCCGTGCCCAAGCCGCCTGCTGCACGGTGTCGTTGAAGGTGCCGGACGCATCGGTCACCACGAATACTTCATAACCTTCCGCCAGCGCCGACAGGGTCGGGAACGCCACGCACACATCGGTCACCACACCCGCGATGATCAGTTGCTTGCGCCCGGTGTTCTTGATCGCCTGGACGAAGTCGGCGTTGTCCCAGGCATTGATCTGGCCAGGACGGGCGATGTACGGCGCATCCGGGAACAGTTCCTTCAGTTCCGGCACCAGCGGGCCGTTCGGGCCTTGTTCGAAGCTGGTGGTGAGGATGGTCGGCAGGCCGAAGAACTTGGCCAGGTCGCCCAGGGCCAGCACGTTGTTCTTGAACTCGTTGGGCGAGAAGTCCTGTACCAGCGAGATCAGGCCAGTCTGGTGATCCACCAGCAACACCACCGCGTCGTCTTTGTTCAGGCGTTTGTAGTCGTTGCTCATTTCATGACTCCTCTACAGAGAAAGAGGCGCGGGCCCCTGCCCGCGCCGGGGTGGAACTCAGAAAGCGAAGCAGGAACAGCCGAACGCGCCCCAGAAGCCCTGGAAGTCGCTGACCGGTACGTTGGACATCCGCGCGCGCTCATGGCTGTGCGAATGCACGCCGCACGGGCCGCTGCACTGGTGCACCTGGGCCTGCAACGGCGAAGACGGACGCCAGTGCCCCGGGACCTTGACCACCGGCGACCAGTCCGGCAGCACCGGAATGTCCTTCGGACCCAGCGGCCCGAACTCGCCGGCACCGTAGACCACCTTGCCGCCAACCACGGTCAGCAGCGACTCGATCCACTTGATGGCCTCTTCCTCGACGCTGAAGAAGTCGGCGCTGAGCACCGCCACGTCCGCCAGTTGACCGACCTTGATCTGGCCTTTCTTGCCCTGCTCGGAGGAGAACCAGGCGCTGCCATGGGTGAACAGTTCCAGCGCGGTGGAGCGCGGCAGGCCTTCCTGGTGCAGGGCCAGGCCGCCGACGGTGCGGCCGCTGACCATCCAGTACAGCGAAGTCCACGGGTTGTAGCTGGAGACACGGGTCGCATCGGTACCGGCGCCCACCGGCACGCCTTCGGCCAGCATGCGCTTGATCGGTGGCGTGGCCTCGGCCGCCTGGGCGCCGTAGCGGTCGACGAAGTACTCGCCCTGGAAAGCCATGCGGTCCTGGATCGCGATACCACCGCCCAGCGCCCGGACCCGCTCGATGTTGCGCGGGGTGATGGTCTCGGCGTGATCGAAGAACCACGGCAGGCCGTTGAACGGGATATCGCGGTTCACTTTCTCGAACACATCGAGCATGCGGCTGATGGATTCGTCATAGGTGGCGTGCAGGCGGAACGGCCAGCGCTGCTCGACCAGGTGACGCACCACCGGTTCCAGATCCTGCTCCATGGACGGTGCCAGGTCCGGGCGCGGTTCGAGGAAGTCCTCGAAGTCGGCAGCGGAGAACACCAGCATCTCGCCGGCACCGTTGTGCCGCAGCATGTCGTCGCCCTGGTGCAGCTTGACGCTGCCGGTCCAGTTCTTGAAGTCGGCCAGCTCTTCCTTGGGCTTCTGGGTGAACAGGTTGTAGGCGATGCGTACGGTCAGCTGGTCTTCCTTGGCCAGATGCTCGATCACCTCGTAGTCGTCCGGGTAGTTCTGGAAGCCGCCACCGGCGTCGATGGCGCTGGTCAGGCCAAGACGGTTGAGCTCGCGCATGAACTGGCGGGTCGAGTTGATCTGGTATTCCAGCGGCAGCTTCGGCCCCTTGGCCAGGGTCGAGTAGAGGATCATCGCGTTCGGCCGCGCCACCAGCATGCCGGTCGGCTCGCCACGGGAATCACGGACGATCTCGCCACCCGGCGGGTTCGGCGTGTCCTTGGTGTAGCCCGCCACGCGCAGGGCCGCGCGGTTGAGCAAGGCGCGGTCATACAGGTGGAGGATGAACACCGGGGTGTCCGGCGCGGCCTGGTTGATTTCCTCCAGGGTCGGCATGCGTTTTTCGGCGAACTGGAATTCGTTCCAGCCACCCACCACCCGCACCCATTGCGGGCTCGGCGTACGCTCGGCCTGGTCCTTGAGCATGCGCAGGGCATCGGCCAGGGACGGCACGCCCTCCCAGCGCAGTTCCAGGTTGTAGTTGAGGCCGCCACGGATCAGGTGCAGGTGCGAGTCGTTGAGGCCGGGAATGGCGCAGCGGCCCTTGAGGTCGATGACCTGGGTGGCGCTGCCACGGGCGGCCATGGCTTCGGCATCGGTGCCGACGGCGACGAAGCGCCCGTCCTTGATGGCCACGGCGCTGGCTTCGGGTTTTTCCCGGTCCACGGTGTGGAAGCGGCCATTGAACAGAATCAGATCGGCATTCATTGCAGGTCCCTGGTCTGGAGTGAGTGAGGCGAAGGACAACCGCGGCAGCAAGGTCGCCGCCGCGGTCAGGAGGGATCCGGCGGCCAGCAGGCGGCGCCGGGTCGGGTCGTTGCGGTCATCCTGGTCGGTCATGAAGGACGTTCCGATGGTGTGTGCCGGGAATTCTTCAGGGCGGGTGGGGGATGTACGAGTTAATCGTTGTTAATTATCTCCCCTTGCCCTGTAGGCCTTTGTCCAACCGGTCAAAGCCGCGTAGACCGGGCTTTTGCCAGCGAGGCGTGACAAGCGTAGCCGGGGCAAAAAGCCACCAAGGCCCAAGGAAGCATTGCCTTGTCGGGCAAACCTCCCCAACATGCTCGCAAACCACAGGCCAGAGCCCTTCCATGGCCCTTGCCGGCAGTCGGAACAGCGTCAGGAGTATGAAGTGAGCCGTCACCGTGAACAGGCCGTGCAGTTCGGCCCTTATCGGGTCTTTCCCGGCCAGCGCCTGATCGTAGAAAACGACCGCCCCCTGCGCCTCGGCCGGCGCGCCATGGACATTCTCCTGGCGCTGCTGGAACACCCCGGTGAAGTGCTGGGCAAAAGCGAGCTGATGGCCCGGGTCTGGCCGGATACCGTGGTCGAGGACATCAGCCTGCGGGTGCATATCGCCGCCCTGCGCAAGGCTCTTGGCGATGGCCAGGGCGGGCAGCGCTACATCGTCACCGTCGCCCAGCGCGGCTACAGCTTTGTCGCCCCCTTGCGCGCCCAGACCGAGGAGCCCCTGGCACCGACCCAGGTGCCGCACAACCTGCCCCTGCGGCGCACCCGCCTGATCGGTCGGCAGATCCTGGTCAATCAACTGCTCGGGCAACTGACCCGCCAGCGCCTGCTGACCCTCGCCGGCCCCGGCGGCATCGGCAAGACCACCGTGGCCCTGCGGGTCGCCGAGCAACTGATCGGCCAGTACCGCGACGGCATCCGTCTGCTCGACCTCAGCACGCTCACCAGCCCGTCCACCATCGTCAGCAACCTGGCCGGGGTGCTCGGCCTCGCCCTGCCCGACCAGGCGCCGCTGGAGGCGCTGTGCGAACACCTGCGCGAGCGGCATCTGCTGTTGCTGCTCGACAATGCCGAGCACCTGGTGGACTCGGTCGCCAGCCTCTGCGAGCACCTGCTGCGCTGCGCCCCGGAGTTGCAGATCCTGGTCACCAGCCGCGAGAGCCTGCGCGCCGAAGGCGAGGCGGTGCAGCGCCTGGAAACCCTCGAATGCCCGCCCGCCGATGCCCCCAACGATCCCGCCGTGGCCCTGAACTACGGCGCGGTGCAACTGTTCGTCGAGCGCGCCATCGCCAACCAGGAACCGTTCGAACTGAATGCCGGCAACGTAGCCACCGTGGTTGCCATCTGCCGCCAACTGGACGGCATCCCCCTGGCCCTGGAACTGGCCGCCGCGCAACTCGCCAGCCTCGGCCCTGACACCCTGCTCGCCGACCTGCGCCGCCACCTGCTGCCGGTGCCGGGCGACGAGCGCCGCCAGCACCTGCTCGGCGCCACCCTGGACTGGAGCTTCCAGTTGCTCGCCGACAGCGAACGCACCGTGCTGCGCCGGCTCAGCGTGTTCCGTGGCGGTTTCAGCCTGAACTCGGCGATGACCCTGGCGGCGGGCGAACGCCTGTCCCCGGACCAGGTGCGCGATGCGGTGAGCCAACTGGTCACCCAGTCGCTGCTCAATGTCGATGTCGGCGACGAAGACGTGTTCTACCGCATGCTCGACACCACTCGTAGCTACGCCCTGGACAAGCTGCAACAGGCCGGCGAGCTGCCCGAAGCGCTCAAGCGCCATGCCGAGCGCTGCCTGGCGATCATGCAGCAAGCCGAACGGGAGTGGTCGCGGACCAGTGCCGAACAGTGGCTGGAACGTTACTCGCGCTGCCTGGACGACCTGCGCGGCGCGCTGGAATGGGGTTTCGCCTATGCCGAGGCAGGATTACTGGGCGCACGCCTGACCGCCGCCTCCGCGCCCTTGTGGCAAGAGCTTTCGCTGCTCTCGGAACATGGCCGGCATATCCGCAAGGCCCTGCGCCGCCTGGAAGCCGACGCCCATCCCGGCGGCAGCCTGGCGATCAACCTGAAGCTCGCCATGGGCACCTTCAGCTACCACGATCACGGCGGCGTCCCCACCACCCTCGACGCTTTTGCCAGCGCCCGGCACATGGCCGAAGCCCACGGCGACCTGCCCGGCCAGCTACGGGCGATCTCCGGCAATATGGCGGTGCACCTGAGCCGCGGCGAATACCAGGAAGCCTTGCAACTGAGCCGCGACTTCGACCAGCGCGGCCTCAGTCAGGACCCGCAACTGGCCCTCAGCGCCCAGCGCCTGCGCGGTCTTGGCCTGCATTTCACAGGTGACCAGGCCGGCGCCCGGCGTGAATCGGACGACGCCCTGCAACGCATGGCCCACAGCGGCCGGCTCAACCGCTTTACCCATGGCTTCGGCGTGCAGTACGACCAGAGCGTCGCCGCCCTGACCCTGCAGGCACGGATCCTCTGGTTGCAAGGTTTGCCGGAGCAGGCCGCGTGCAGCGCCAACCAGGCCCTGGAACTGGCGGTGCAGATCAACCATGGCACCACCCTCTGCTACACCCTCGCCCTGAGCGGCTGCGTGATCCCTTGGTACAACGGCGACCGGGAGCTGGCGCGGGAGCGGGTGCGCCTGCTGCGCGAGCAGTCGCTGCGTCACTCGGTGGGCTTGTTCCGCGACTGGTCGGAGCACTACGCCCAGGCGTTCGAAACGGCGGCTGAACGGCCGCTGGACGCAGCCAACGGGTTGATCGGCGATCTGCTGGCGACCCTGGTCCCGGGCCGGGTGGACGTCACCCTGCTGCAACGGGCCCAGAGCGGCGCAGCGGGCTGGGCCAGTGCCGCCCTGCTCTGCTCCCGGGCGGCGGAGCTGCTGAACGGTGCCACCGGCGATGCCCGCCAGGAGGCCGAAAGCCTGCTGCTCAAAGCCCTGGGTGTGGCGCGCAAGCAGCAGGCCCTGGCCTGGGAACTGCGCAGCGCCACCGCCCTGGCGCAACTCTGGCTGGAACAGCAACGACCGCTACCGGCGCGGCAGTTGCTGGCACCGGTCTACGCACGTTTCAAGGAAGGTTTCGCCAGCATCGAGCTGCTGCGTGCCCGGCATCTGCTGGAGCAACTGCCGCTACGCCGGGACTGACTGGCGCACCTGCCCGAGGTACCAGCGGGTGCTGTTGAGCACCCGGTAGCGCGCCAGGCCATGTTCCACCGTGAGCAGGGACTTGGCCGCCAGTTGCTCCACCGCCCGGACCGTCACCAGCGGGCCGAGGCCGGCGGCGGCGGCATGGGCGACGGCCTGCTCCAGGCTGAAGCCCCGACCCAGGGTGACCAGGCACTGCAATACCTGCTGCTCGGCGTCGGACAGGCGCTGGAAACTCCAGTCCAGCGCCGCCTTCAACGACTGATGCCGGGCCTCGGCGGTACGCCGGCCGCGATTGAGCACCTGCAAGCCCTCGTTCAACTGCGCACGCAGGCCGACCAGGGCAAACACATCGATCTGCGCCGCCGCCAGTTCCAGGGCCAGGGGCAACCCGTCGAGGCGCCGGCAGATGTCCCAGACGGTCTTGAGGTCCTGCTGACGCAGCTGGAAATCCGGCTGGCGGGCCTGGGCGCAGGTGACGAACAGGCGTACCGCCGCATAGCTCATGAACTGCTCGACGCTGTGGGCGTCGCTGCCCGGTGGGACGGCCAGGGGCGAGACCGGCAGCAGGGTCTCGCCACGCACCCGCAGCGGCTCGCGGCCGATTACCAGCAGGCTCACGCCCGGGGCCAGTGCCAGCAGGGCGTCGACCAGGCGGCGGCTGGCTTTCGGCTGGGCCTCGCAATGGTCCAGCACCAGCAGCGCCTGGCGTTGCAGCAGATGGCCGGGCAGTCCGCCAAGGGGACAATCGCTGCGGGGTTGCAGGCCCTGGTCGCGCAGCAACCCGGCCATGGCTTCGTCCGCGCAGTGCGCCTGGGCAAAATCCAGCAGCCATACGCCATCGCGCCAGCGCTTGGCCTGCGCCTCGGCGGCGGCCAGGCCCAGGCTGCTCTTGCCCACGCCGACCGGTCCGGTGAGGGTCACCAGGCGCCGCTGGGCCAGCAGCAAGGCCAGGGCCGCCAGTTCCTCGTCGCGGCCGATGATCCGGCTCAGGCGTGTGGGCAGGTTGTTCGCCGGCAGCACGGGGGCCTGGCCTTCGCGCCGCACGGGGGCGACGAAGCAGTAGCCCTGGCCGGGCAGGTTGACGATAAAACCGTCGCCGAGGGCCCGACGCAGGGCGGCGATATGCACCCGCAGGTTGATTTCCTCAACCACGCTGCCGGGCCAGACCCGGGCCAGCAGGGTCTGCTTGTCGACCACCGCGCCGGCGTGTTCGAGCAGCACCAGGAGAATCTCCAGCGCCCGACCGCCCAGGCGCAGCGGCTGGCCGTCGGCGAGCAGCAGGCGTTGTCCGGTGTGGACGATAAAGCGGTCGAAGCGCAGTGCCTCGACCGGACTGCAAACCCTGGCCAGCGTACCCAACAGCGTCCACCTCCGCGGCAAAAGTCTTTGCCGACCATCTTGGCAGCGGAGGATGGTGGGACAACCGTGGCGGGGGGCGGGATACGGACAATCGGAGGGTGGGGACGGACATGGATGGAGGTTGTGGCTGATGGCCCTATCGCTGGCAAGCCAGCTCCCCACTGGTTCTGTGTACGCCGCGACCCCTGTGGGAGCTGGCTTGCCAGCGATGAGGCCATCAGCCCCAGCAACGAAACAAACGTGACAAAACGTCCACAACGCTCCGAAAAAACGTTTCAACAGCTTACAATCCCGCCCCATTCGTAATTAACAAGAAAGGTCCCGTCAGTACATGACGCTCGATCCCCCTACCATGCTGGTCCTCACTGTCGTCCTCGCCGCGACCGCCGCGCTGTACCTGGCGATCGAATGGGGCAGCGTGCGGGAAAACTCGCTGCTGTTCTGGAGCGCCGGCTTCGCCACCATCACCATCGGCTCGACCCTGGCGCTGATGCGCAGCAACGGCCTGCTGGTGCTGGGCATCTGGTTCGCCAACGGCCTGCTGGTGACCGCCCACTGGCTGTTCCTTCTGGGTGTCGCGCGTTTCACCGAAACCCGCCTGTTACGGGCCTGGTACCTGATCTTCGTGCTCTGGGGCGCGCTGCTCCTGCTGCCCGACGACCAGTGGTGGTCCAAGGTCATGACCTTCTTCAATGCCGGCCTGGTGGGCGTTCTGGCCCTGCGCGCCAGCGCCCTGCTGCGGCCTCACGGCAGGTCCCTCAGCGTCGGCGCCGTGCAGTTGCGCTATGTGATGCTCGGCCACGGCCTGTTCTACGTGCTCAAGGCCTGCCTGGCGATGGTCCCCGGGACCCTGCTCGACCTCGCCTCGTTCCGCGGCGAGATCATCCAGATCTCCCTGGTGGAAGGTGCGGTGGCGCTGATGCTGATCGCCCTGTCGATGACCGGCAGCGAACGCTACCGTCGGGAAAAGCGCATCGCCCGCCTCGCCGCCCGCGACCCGCTGACCACCCTGTACAACCGCCGCGCCCTGGAAGTGCGGGCGCCGCGCCTGCTGGACAATGTTTCGGTGCAGCATCCAGGTGCCCTGCTGCTGATCGATATCGACAACTTCAAGCTGGTCAACGACCTGTACGGGCATGCGGCCGGCGACCGCCTGCTGGTGAGCCTCGGCGAGATGATCCTCGCCGGGCTGCCGCAAGACGCCCTGGCGGCGCGGCTGGGCGGCGATGAATTCGTGATCCTGCTGGGCAATGCCTCCCCCGAACGCATCGTCGCCCTCGGCAGCGCCCTGCGCGACGGCTTCCGTCACCAGGCTTCGACCTTCGTCACGCCGGAGCCGGTGACCCTGAGCATCGGCGCCAACCTGTTCGAATACCCGCCGGCCAGCCTCGCGGCGCTGATCGAGCAGAGCGATGCGGCGCTGTATGAATCCAAGCGCGGCGGCCGGGACAGTATCCGCCTGGTGGATGCACGCTGATTGCTTTCGGGCACCATCGCTGCGATGGGGCCCGAAAGCACCCTCCCGAGTTAGAAACGGTATTTGGCCGTCACCATATAATTGCGCGGATCGCCGACGAAATTGCCGCCAACGGTGGTCATGATGCTGGAATAGTAATCGCGGTCGAAGATGTTGTTGGCGTTCAGGCTGACGGTCAGGTGCCGGTCGACATCGTAGCTGGCGAACAGGTCGGTCACCGCGTAACCACCCTGCTCGATGCCCGCGCTGGTGTAGATATCGCTCTGCACATGCAGGCCGCCACCGACCTTCCAGCGGTTCAAGTCACCCGGCAGGCGGTAGCTGGTGGCCAGCTTGAACAGGTTGAGCGGCAGGTTGGTACCGTAGCGCTCGCCGCTGGACTGGGTGCCGATCGGCGCATAGTCACTGGGCTTGCGGTGCTTGGCGTAGTTGTAGGTGTAGCCGGCCGACAGTTGCCAGTCCGGCAGCACTTCGCCGCTGACCTCGAACTCGACGCCCCGGCTGCGCACCTCGCCCGACGCCCCGTAGCAGTCCGGCATGGCGCCGCAGGTGGCGGCATCCAGTTGCACCGGGAGGTTCTCCAGGTCGATCTGGAACAGCGCGACACTGGCATTCAGGCGCCCGTCGAAGTACTCGCCCTTGAGCCCCACCTCGTAGTTGCTGCCCTCCTGCGGATCCAGCAGGCCGCCACCGGCCATGCTGTAGTTCTGCGGATTGAAGATCCGCGTCCAGCTGGCATAGGCGGTATAGGTGTCGTTCAGGTCGTAGGTGAAGCCCAGGTAGGGGGTGAATTCCCGGGTCGCCTTGTACTCGTCGTTGCCGGTCCAGGTGCCGGAATGGGTGGTCAGTTCGTAGGCGTACCAGTCCAGGCGCCCGCCTGCGGCCATCTTCAGGGCATCGGTGAGGCTGAAGCGCGCGGTGAGGTAGACGCTGGACTGGTCGATCTTGCCGTCCCGCGACCAGGCGTCACTGATGGCCGGCTTGGGCACGCCCTTGCCATTGAACGCCAGCGGGTCGAACTCGTAGACGAAGCCCAGGGGCCAGCCGCCAGGGCCGTCGTCGATATCCTGCTGGCGGTAGCTGCCGCCGACCACCAGCTCATGGCTGCGGCCGAACAGTTCGAACGGACCGCTGGCATAGCCGTCGAGGCTGGTCTGGGTGTTTTCGTAGTGGTACTTGCCGAAGCCGAAACCGAGGTCGCGGGAGGTCTCGTCCGGGCGATAGAGGTAGGAGCCGAACATGTCCATCTGGCTTTTCAGCGCGGTGGCGGCGAACTTCGCCGTCCAGTCGTTGGCGAAGCGGTGGGTGATGTCGGCGAAGACCGTGCTGCTTTCCTTGTCCCAATACGACCAGCTCGGGCTCATCCGGGTCGAGCGGGAAATATCGAGGAAGCTGCCATCGGCGTTGGTGCCGCGGCCGTTCCAGTCGGCGCCGGGGTTGTTGTCCTGGCTCCAGCTGTAGCCCACGGCGACCGTGGTGGCGTCGTCGAGGTCGGCTTCGAGCACGCCGTAGAACAGGCTGCGGCGGTTCTCGTAGTCGTCGATGTAGGAGTTGCGGTCCTGCAGCGACAGCACGGTGCGCCCGCGCAACGTGCCGCTGGCATTGAGCGGGCCGCTGAGGTCCAGTTCGCCGCGGTAGTTGTCCCAACTGCCGGCGCCGGCGGTGATGCTGCCCTGGAAGGTTTCGGTGGGGCGCTTGCGCACCAGGTTGATCGAGCCGCCCGGGGACCCCGCGCCCTCCATCAGGCCCGAGGCGCCACGCACCACTTCGACCCGGTCGTACATGGACAACAGGCCGGTGGACAGGCTGGCTTCGTCGTAGGCCACGGGAATCCCGTCGACCATCAGGTTGTTCAACTGGAAACCCCGGGAGTTGAAGCGCTCGCGCTCGCCGCCCCACTTGGTCAGGGTCAGGCCGGTGGTGTACTTCACCGCATCGCCGAGGGTGGTCATGGCCTGGTCCTCGATGCGCTGGCGGGTCACCACGCTCACCGACTGCGGGGTTTCCCGCGGGGTCAGGGCCAGCTTGGTGCCGCTGCTCATGGTCCCGGTGGTGTAGGAGCCGGTGCTTTCGCTGGTGGCGCCGAGGCCACTGGCGTTGATGCTGGTGGCGTCCAGTTGCAGCGCGCCGTCGTCGGCGGAAGCCGGGCTGGACACCAGGTAGCTGCCGTCCCCGGTTTTCTGGAGCTTCAGGCGGCTGCCGCGCAGCAGGCGTTGCAGGGCCTGCTCCACCGTGACGTCGCCACTCAGGGCCGGCGCCTGCTGGCCCTCGGCGCTGTCGGTGGCGAACAGGATGCGCGCCCCGGTCTGCCCGGCCAGGGCGTTCAGGGCCTGGTCCAGCGGCTGGGCCGGCAGGTTCACGGCATGCCGGGCCTCCTGAGCCTGCAGGCTGGTCGCCAGGGTGATGCTGACGGCCAGCAATGACAGGCGACGCAAACGGCGCGATGTGGTGTTGATGCTCATTGGACTCCCCGATAGTGCAGTCGAAATACGCGTTCTGAATCGACGCTCACAGGGAGTGGCGAATGGGCCCGGGAAAATGTTGAGGTCCGGGATGAAAAATATTCTCTTTTCCGTCAACGACTGCGGATCGACACCTGGCCATCGGCGGCACGCTCCACATTGATCGGCAGGATCGACGGCAGCAGGTCGAGCAGCGGCTCCACCGCAGCGCTGTCGAATTCACCGGAAAGCCGCTGGCCGGCAGCCCGGCTGTCGAGCAGGTGGATCGGCGCCTGGCGATAGCGTTGCAAGTCGACGATCACCTCGCGCAACGGCGTGCCGTCGAAGCGCAGCTTGCCCTGTTGCCAGGCGGTGACCCGGGTCGGGTCCACCGGGATGACCGGGCCGATCTGCGCGTCCCTGGCCTGCACCTGCTGGCCACCGAGCAGGCGCCGGGGCGCGACGGCGGCGCTGGAGACTTCCACCTCGCCCTCCACCACCGCCACGGCGACGCCGCGGCTGTCGCTGCGCACGTTGAACACGGTGCCGATATCGCGCACGGCAACGCCCTGGCTGCGCACGATGAACGGTTGCGGGCCGTGGGCCACGGTGAAGGTCGCTTCGCCCTCGAGCAGCTCGAACTGGCGGCTGCGCAGGCGGTGTTCGATGCGCAGGTGGCTGTTGCTGTCGAGGACCAACTGGCTGCCGTCGGCCAGGGTCAGGCGCTCGCGCTGGCCGATGGCGACGCGCACCTCGTCGCTGTAGTACGACGGGTCGAAAGCCCAAGCCGCAGCGGCCAGCAGCAACACCGACAGTCCACCACCCAGGGCATGCTTGCGCTGGCGTTGGCGCGCGCTCTGGGCCTTGGCCTCGGCCAGCAGGGCATCGCGGGACGGCACACGCTCGCGCACGGCCTGCTCGAACGGGGTCAGGGCGTCGGCGGGTTTCTCGGTGTTCTTCATGGGGTCGCCAGGGCCCGGCGCGCCGGTTCCCACTGGCGGGCGATGGTGTGCATGGCGCGGGAAAAATGCTGGGTGACCATGTTCAGGGAAATGCCCAGCTCGGTGGCGATTTCCTTCTGTGGCATGCCGTGGATGCGATGCAGCAGGAACACCTGGCGGGCCCGGGCCGGCAGGCTGTCGATGATGGCCAGCAAGGCATGCAGTTGTTGCTCGAAGTCGAGGCTGGCGGCGCCGTCGAGGTCGTGCACATGCCAGTCGGGGACGTCGGCGGTGTAGTCGATCAAGGCCGCACGGCTGTTATCGGCGCGGCGGCGGTCGATGGCCTTGTTGAAGGACACCTTGCGCAGGAAAGCGAACGGCAGCTTCACCGGCTGTTGCGGGGGTTTCTCCAGCAACTGCACGCAAACGTCATGCACCACCTCGCGGGCGAACTGGCTGCCCTGGAAGCGCCGGCGGATATAGGCGACCAGATCGTCGTAATGCAGCGCCAGGGCCCCGATCAGTTCGGGGTTGGAGGTGGAATCGGGCATGATGGCAAGGGTGTGCGAATGGGAGTGGTTCGCATTATATGCATTAGGGAAGCGTTGCCAAGGCATGTTGTTCTGGTGACTCTCAGGGCCTCATCGCTGGCAAGCCACCCACAGGGTCCGAGTCGCTGCAAAAACCCTGTGGGAGCTGGCTTGCCAGCGATGAGGCCCTGAACATCCACATCAAACCAACCCGCTCTCCGAGCACACCAGCATCACCGCCAGCACCAGCATCGCCCCGCCCGACACCCGGCCGACCCAGCGCGTAGCCGCCGGCCGCGAACGCAACGCGACCCCGGCGCCCAGCCCGACCAGCGAATACACCACCGCGCAACTGGCCGTGTAGATCAAACCCAGCACCACGATCTGCCAGGCGACGCTCAGGCTCGCCTGGGCAGTGGTCCACGGCGGGACGAAGGCGACGAAGAACAGGAAGCCCTTCGGATTCAAGCCGCTGACCAGCGCACCACGGACGAACTGCCCGAGCCGGCTGACCCGCAGTGCCTCAGCCCCCGCCTCCACCACCGGCGGATTGCGCAACAAGCCCATGCCCAGCCAGCCCAGATACGCCGCGCCCACCAGGCTCAGGCCCGTGAGAAAAGTGGTATTGCCCGCCACCAACACCTCGAAGCCGCCGGCCACCACCAGCGTCAAGGCGATATACCCGGCGAGCAACCCGGCCACCGCCGCCATCACCCCCTTGCCGCGCAGGCCTTCGGCGATCGCATAGGCCCAGTCCGGCCCCGGGATCACCACGAAGACCATGGCAAAGGCCCAGAAGCCCCACAGCGTCGCCGCACTCATTCCGGTGAACTCAGCCATGCAATGCGAGCCCCTTCAACGCCTTGTCCACGGCCTTCTTCGGTCCGCGCAGGGCCAGGCCCACCAGGTTCAGGTTGGACGGATCCTCGGCAAGGAACACCTCACGATTGGCTACGTCATGGCCGGTGGCGAACATCGCCTGGACATAGGGCGACAGGGTCAGGCCGCGCTCCAGGCCGATGCGGTGAGCCTTCTGCAACCCGGCCAGATCGCCTTCGAAGATCATCATCGGCTGGCCGAACAGGTTACCGTAGGTGTTGCCGGCGGCGTCCACATAGGGCTCGCCCATGACCTCGGGCGCGGCAGCGGCGATACCGGTGGAAAGGAAGGCCACCACATTCAGGCGCTGCCAGGTGGCAAGGTCGTCGCGCACGACGATGGCTACTTTGCTGTCGAACATCGGGAAACTCCAGATCAGAACCGAGGCGTCATGATCGGAGCCGGGGGCGGATCAGTCTGTAAGGTTTGTGCACTGTCGGCGGTAGGCCGCCGGGGTCATGCGGAACGCACGACGGAACCACACGCCGAGGTGGCTCTGGTCGGAGAAGCCGGTTTCCGCCGCCACGTCCACCGGCTTCATGCCCCGCGCCAGCAAGGCCCGCGCCGCGCGCAGACGCAGGCGTACCAGGTAGGCATGGGGCGATTGGCCATAGGCTTTCTTGAACTGCCGGGTCAGGCGGAAACGGTCGACGCCCGAGTAGGTCGCCAGCTCTTCGAGGCTGACGTCGTGGGCCATCTGTGCATGCAGGAAGTCCCGCGCCCGTTGCAGCTCCTCCGGCGAATCGCGGCGCAATGAAGCCGGCTTGAGGTACAGATGCCGCGACAGCACGGCGAGCAACTGGTCCATGCCCTGGTCCCGGGCCAGCCGGCCCTCGTTGTTGTGCAGGGCGAGAAAGGCCTGCTGGATCGCCCCGGTCAGGTGCACGTCGTCGGTCAGGGTGCTGTGGAAGGCCGCCTGCAGGCTGGAGGCATCACCCATGCCGAGGCGCTCGGTCATGCCGCTGACGAAGGACTGCGGCAGGTAGAGCATGGCGTAGGTGAACCCCTCGGCTTCCGGGGCATGGCCATCGTGCACCGCGCCCGGCTCGATCAGGATCGCCCGGCCAGGCGTACTGACATGCAGCGAGCGGTTGCAACTGAACTGCTGCACGCCCTGCTGGGTCACGCCCACCAGCATCTCGTCGTGGTCATGGGGATCGTAGGCGTGGCCCTCGAAATGCGCATGAACGCTTTCGATGCCGGTTTCCGCGTCACGACGCATGTGAATCCAGTCGTTGTCGCGGGTGTCGTGTGATTCAACGCTCATAAGGGCCGTCGGGGGTTGAATGGCGGGCTGCGGAGCCGGAGGATGAACACCTGACTCGTGCCGTGCAAGGAGACCGGAAAAATGCCAGCGGGAAATACAATCTATCTGGATGACCTGGCGGTTGGCGATGTTTTTGTCAGCGAGGAACATGCGCTGGACGCCGAACAGATCATCCGTTTCGCTACAGAGTTCGACCCACAACCTTTCCATATCGACGCAGATGCCGCCAGGAGCACCTTCTTCGAAGGGCTCGCCGCGAGTGGCTGGCACACGGCGGCGATCACCATGAAACTGCTGGTGCAAAGCCTGCCGTTGTCACGCGGGGTGATCGGCGCTGGCGGGGAAATCAGCTGGCCAAGGGCGACCCGGCCGGGGGATGTGCTCAAGGTCACCAGCACGGTGCTGGAGCTGTTGCCGTCGCGGTCGAAGCCGGACCGGGGGTTTGTGGTGGTGGAGTCGTTGACCCGTAACCAGGCTGGAGAGGTTTGTCAGAAGCTGGTTTCGAAGGTGTTGTGTTTCCGCAAGGACAGTTGAGACATCACTGACGCTATCGCTGGCAAGCCAGCTCCCACAGGGTCCGCGGCGCACAAGAACCTGTGGGAGCTGGCTTGCCAGCGATGAGGCCTTCAGCCGCACACCAGCTTCGCGGCCATCCGCCGCCGCTCCAGCAACCGGTCGAACCCCAGGTTGTACAGGTAGGTATACGGCAGCAGGAACACCAGCAAGCCCACCTCCATCAGGAACGCCTCCACCAGCCCGATCGACAGCCACCAGGCGGCCGCCGGTACCACGGCGAGGATCAGCCCGCCTTCGAAGCCCAGCGCATGGGCAATCCGCACCAGCGGCGTGCGCTGGAAGCCCAGGCGCCCCTGCAGCCGGTCAAAGAGGACGTTGTAGAGCATGTTCCACAGCGTCGCGGTGACCGAGATGGCCAGGGTCAGCAGCCCGGCGCTCATCAGCGGCTTGTCCATCACCAGGGCGATGGTCGGCGCGCACAGCAGCAGCGCGAAGCATTCGAAGCCCAGCGCATGGACGATGCGGGTGAGCAGGGTCTTTTCGGTGGTCATGTAATGACTCCTGGAAACGTTTGAACCCGGCCAGCTTATGACCTACATTTCCGTACCTCAACAGCCAATATCCCAAGCAGTGGTTGCAAATATGAAACGCCTTGAATGGGACAACCTGCATGTCCTGCTGGCCGTGGTCCGCACCGGCAACCTGAAACGCGCGGCCCAGCGCCTGCGCCTGAGCACCGCCACCCTGTCGCGGCGCCTCGATGCGCTGGAGGAACAACTCGGCGGGCAACTGCTGGAACGCAGCTCCACCGGCTGCCTGCCCACCGCCTTTGGTCAGCGCATTGCCGGCTTCGCCGAGCAGATGGAGGGCGCGGCCAACGAGATCCTGCGCGAGGCGGACTCGCCGGAAAGCGTGGAAGGCACGGTACGGGTCAATGCCGACGAGTGGCTGTCGTTCCTGGTGATCGCCCTGCTTGCACCGATCCGCCCGCGTCATCCGCTGCTGGACATGGAAGTGCTGACCACGCCGCATCCGGTCAACCTGGCCCGGCGTGAAGCGGATCTCTCACTGCGCTATGCCGAACCGGAAACCAAGGACTTGATTGCCGAGCCCCTCGGCGAGATCGAATTCGCCCTGTACGGCGCCAGCCAGTACCTCGAACGCCATCGTCCGGCGGTGACGGCGCGGGACTGGGCCAACCTCGACTTCGTCGGCCTGGAGGAATCGCGCCTGGACCAGGACCTGGAAACCTGGTGGCAAGGCCTTGATGGCGCGCCGCCGCCCTGGCTGCGCTGCAACCAGACCCTGGGCATCTACGACGGGGTGATCGCCGGGGCCGGGCTGGGCATCGTGGAGAAGCGCACGGCAAAGCTGACGCCGACCCTGGAGCTGGTGATGGAGATGCCCGGGCTGACCCGGGAGGTGTGGTTGTGTACCCATCGTTCGTTGCGCGAGAGTGCGCGGATCAAGGCGGTGAGGGATTTTCTGGTGGAGGCGTGGCCGCATTAGAATTTCATCGCTCTTGAGGGCCTCATCGCTGGCAAGCCAGCTCCCACAGGTTTCGCGGTGCACGCGATACCTGTGGGAGCTGGCTTGCCAGCGATGGGCCCTCTGGAGCCTTGTTATTGCGGCCCCTTTTCGCCAACAATACAGCGAATAATTCTCAATAACCTTTTCCGCCATGTCCGACACCTCCGCCCTGCACCACCTCTACCAGCAACACAACGGCTGGCTGAACACCTGGCTGCGCACGCGCCTGGGCAACTCCAGCGACGCGGCGGACCTGGCCCAGGACACCTTCGTCCGCGTGCTCAGCGCGCGCAATGTCGAGGCGATCCGCGAGCCGCGCACCTACCTCAGTTCTATCGCCCGCGCCCTGATGATCGACCGTTTCCGCCGCCGCGCCGTCGAGCAGGCCTACCTCGACACCCTGGCCCTGCGCCCGGAAGCCACGGACATCTCCCCGGAAACCCGGCTGCTGATCATCGAGACCCTGACCGCCGTCGACGCCATGCTCGACGAACTCGGCGAGCGCACCCGCAGCATCTTCCTCGCCGTGCAGCTCGAAGGCCTGAGCTACGTCGCCGTGGGCGAGCGCCTCGGGGTGTCGGTGACCACGGTGAAGAAGCACATGGTCCGCGCCATCACCCATTGTCTGCTGCTGGCCCAGGGCTGAACCGATGCTTGATCGCGAAGTGCTGGAAGCCGCCGCCACCTGGTACGTCAACCTCAGTGCCGCGCCGGCCTGCGAGCAGGAACGCAAGGCCTGGCGCAACTGGCTGGCCGAAGACGCAAGACACGCCGAGGCCTGGACCCAGGTGGAGCAACTGCAACAGCGCCTGGCCCTGCTCTCCCCGGAACTGGCCCTGCCGACCCTGGCGGATGTGCGGGCCAAACGGCGTGCCGTGAACAAGGTCCTCGGCCTGCTGCTGATGGCCGGCGCCACGGGAGCCAGCCTGCAGACGCTGGAGCCGCTGTCGTCGCGCTTGGCCCGGTACCGCACCGCCAAGGGCGAGCGCCGCGAGCTGCAACTGGCCGATGGCAGCCAGTTGATCCTCAACACCGACAGCGCCGTGGATGTGCACTACGGCAGTTCGTTGCGGGAGATCCAACTGCACCGCGGCGAACTGCTGTTGCAAACCGCGAAGGACCCGGCCAACCGGCCGCTGCTGGTACACACCCCGGAAGGCAGCGTGCGCGCCCTCGGTACCCGTTTCAGCGTGTACAGCCACCACGGGCGCAGCGAGGTGAAGGTGTTCGAGCACGCGGTGGAACTGCGCCCGGCCAGCACACCGGCAACGCTGCAACGGGTCGAAGCTGGACAGCAATCGGGCTTCGATCCTCGGCACCTGCTGCCTGTCACCCCATTGGCCGACGCCAGCGACGCCTGGACCCACGGCATGCTGATGGCCGTGGACTGGCCGCTGCAACGCCTGCTCGGCGAACTGGGCCGCTACCGCCGGGGCTACCTGACCTGTGCCGACAGCGTGGCCGGGCTCAAGGTCACCGGCGCCTTCCGCCTCGACGACACCGACACCGTGCTGGAAAACCTCGCCACCGCCCTGCCCGTCCGGGTGCGCTACCTGACCCGCTACTGGGTGCGCCTCGATGCCGCGTGAAAAAACTTTCTTCACTGGGGTTGCCGATTTTCATTCTCATCCGGCCATGCACTGAAGCGGCGACAACTGCCGCATATGTGCCACGCCAACCGAAGGAAATCCGCATGTCCCGTTTTGCCAAGCAAGCCGCGAGCCCCCTGGCCCGCGCCGTCCATCTGGCCCTGCTGGGGGCGCTGGCCAGCCCCGTGCTGGTGCTGCCCGGCGTGGCCATGGCGCAGACCCAGGTGGCGCGCTTCGATATCGCCCCCAGCCCGCTCGGCGTGGCCCTGAGCCAGTTCGCCGCCCGCGCCGGGGTGACCTTCTCCTTCCCCAGTGAACAGACCCAGGGCCTGACCTCCCCCGGCCTGCAAGGCGAGTACTCGGTGGACGAAGGGCTGGCCCGCCTGCTCGAAGGCAGCGGCCTGCAGGCCCGGCGTGAAACCAATGGCAGCTACGTCCTGATGCCCCGCGCCGCGGCCGGCGACGGCGCCCTGGAGCTCACCGCCCTGAGTATCTCCGGCAAGGCGCCGGGCTCCACCACCGAAGGCTCCGGCTCCTACACCACCGAGTCGTCCAGCAGCTCGACGCGCCTGAACCTGTCGCTCAAGGAAACCCCACAGTCGATCACCGTGCTGACCCGCCAGCGCCTCGAGGACCAGAAGCTCGACAACCTCACCGACGCCCTCGACGCCACTACCGGCATTACCGTGGTCCGCGAAAGCCTCGGTGCCGACAGCACCGCCTACCTGTCCCGCGGCTTCGCCATCAGCAACTTCGAGATCGACGGCGTGCCGACCTCGTCGCGCATGGACAACTACACCCAGAACACCGCCATGTATGACCGCGTCGAAGTGGTGCGCGGCGCCACCGGCCTGGTCAGCGGCCTGGGCAATCCATCGGCGACCATCAACCTGATCCGCAAGCGGCCCACGGTCGAGCCGCAGGTATTGATCAGCGCCGAAGCCGGCAGTTGGGATCGCTATGGCCTGAGCCTCGACGTCGGCGGCGCGCTCAATGACGCGGGCAACGTGCGCGGGCGCTTCGTCGCCGAGCAGAAGGACCAGCACGCCTGGATCGACCGCTTCAGCCAGGAGCTGAGCACCCTCTACGGCATCGGCGAGGTGGACCTGAACGAGGACACCCTGGTCACCGCCGGTTTCAGCTACCAGGTCACCCACAGCAACGCGCCGATGCGCACCGGCTTCCCGCTGTTCACCACTGACGGTGCGCGTACCGACTTCAAGCGTTCGTTCAACACCTCGCCGGACTGGTCCTACTACGATCGCCAGCAAAGCACCGTGTTTGCCTCTCTGGAACACCACTTCGCCAATGGCTGGAGCGGCAAGCTGGAGTACAGCCACGCGCGCAACGACTACGACACGGTGGTCGCCTACATGGATGGCGAAATCGACATGGCCGACGGCAGCGGCGCCTACATCATGCCGACCCGCTGGCAGGCCGCGCCGACCCAGGACAATATCGACGCCTACCTCACCGGCGGCTTCGAACTGTTCGGCCGCGAGCACGAGCTGATCGGCGGCGTCACCCTGTCGCGCATCGAGGAGCGCGGTACCGCCAACTACGGCGGCTGGCAGCGGGCAAGTTCGGGCTACGCCGGGAGCATCGACACTATCTTCACCTGGGACGGCCACACGCCGAAGCCAGTGTTCAACAAGCTCGGCGAAAGCGACCTGACCGAAACCCAGTACGCCGCCTACCTCACTTCGCGCTGGCACCTGACCGACGCCGCCAGCCTGATCCTCGGCGCGCGGGTGGTGGACTGGAACCGCGACAGCAAGAGCTGGCTGTACAGCAGCGGCGCGGTGACCAAGGCCGAACGCACCGAGACCGGTATCGTCATCCCCTATGCCGGGCTGGTCTACGACCTCGACGACACCTGGACGGCGTACGCCAGTTACACGCAGATCTTCAACCCGCAGAACGCCAATATCCGCGACGTCAACGGCACGCCGCTGGATCCGCAGGAAGGTACGGGCTACGAGGTGGGGATCAAGGCCGGCTTTCTTGAAGACCGTCTGAATGCGAGCCTGGCGCTGTTCCGTGTGGAGCAGGACAACCTGGCGGTGGCCGATGGCGGCCGGCTGCAACCCAATGGCTTCCAGGCCTACAAGGCGGAAAGCGGGACCACCAGCGAAGGCGTGGAACTGGAGGTCAACGGCGAGATTCTCGAGGGCTGGCAGGTCACCGGGGGCTACTCGTACAACGTCAGCGTCAACTCGGAGGACGAGCGCATCGTCACCGAGATCCCGCGCAACAGCGTCAAGCTGTTCACCACCTATCGGCTGCCCGGGGAACTGGACAAGCTGACCCTGGGCGGCGGAGTCAACTGGCAGAGCGAGACGGGGTATGCCCTGAGCTATGCCACCACCCAGAGCAGCTACGCGATCGCCAACCTGATGGCGCGCTACCAGATCAGCCCGTCGCTGTCGGCGACGGTGAACGTCAACAACCTGTTCGACAAGGAATACCTGACGACCACGGCGGCGGGGTTGTATGGGGCGCCGCGCAACTTCATGACGACCTTGCGCTACGCCTACTGATCCGGAATTTTCGGTGGGGCTGATGGCCTCATCGCTGGCAAGCCAGCTCCCACAGGTATGGCATGCGCCGCGAACCTTGTGGGAGCTGGCTTGCCAGCGATGAGGCCAACTGAGATCTTCAGCCAGCCTCCGCCATGGCCGCCGCCACCTTCTCCAGCGACCCTTCCACCCCACCCGGCATCAGCTTCAGGTCAGTCACCTTGCCCTTCACTTCCACCTGCATCTTCAACAGCCGGCCCTGCTCGTCGGCGAGGATTCGCCAAATGGTGTCCCCACGCGAGAAACGCACCTGGCGTGCATCCGCCTCGATCCCCTCGCCCTCCTCGTCCGGGTACAGCAATACCGCTTCGTCACGCTGGTCCAGCGCTACATAGGCCGGACGCCCGTCGTTCGGGCTCTTGAACAGGATGATGCGCTTGCCCGACGGCGCCAGGCGGAACGCCAGCAGCACCTCGGGCGGGTCCTGCGCATTCCAGTAGCGGTGCACACTGTTGACCCGCTTGCCGCCCCGGTTTTCCTCCAGGGTTTCGACGATCAGCCCGGACGGGTCGTTCTGCCCCACCGACGCGCGCACCTTGAACACCGGCTCACCCTTCTCCAGGACGAAGGTGCTGGACTCGTGCCAGCAGCAGCCATCCTTGGTGAAGGTGTTGATCTCCCGGGCCTTCTCGTCCACCGAGAACAGCCCGCAGTACTCCTGGGCCAGGCGGGTGAAGGATTCACTGTGACGAAAGCCGTCGGCAGTGCCGAGGAAGACCTGGTACGACGGGCCGTGGTAGCAGCTGAACTGGCCGTCCATCAGGGCCAGGTCCTTGATCCCGTCGAGGTTGAAATCCTGGTACACCAGCACGCTCTGCTCGCCGTAGGGCAGCTCGTGGATATTGACCCGGACTTCCTCCGAGCCGGTCTGCTGGTCCAGCACCAGCTCCTCCGAACGCACCTGCAACAGCGCCTGGCCGCCCTGCTTGTCATAGACGCTGATGATGCCGGGACGGAAGACATCGTCCTGGTCGGCGATCTCCAGGGTCGCGCGATAACGCTCGGAGAAGTTTTCCAACTGGTAGGTGGACCGGGACAAGCCCTCGAAGTGCGCGGCATCCAGTTCGCCACGGCTGTCGGTGGCGCTGGCGAGCAGCGGGACAAGCGCGGCCAGGCCGCAGGAAAGCAGGCGAACCAGGGTTCGCGGGAGAGATGGGACCCGCACGGGGTGACTCCTGTCTGAAGGGGCAAGCGCGGATTCTAGCCGCAAAGCCGGGGCTCAGCGGAAGAAGCCGCTCGGCGTGCGCCCGAAATGCCGGCGAAACATCGCGCTGAACGCGCTCGGGCTGTCGTAGCCCAGCGCCCCGGCCACATCGATGATCTTCTCACCCAGGGCGATCCGTTCCAGCGCCGCCAGCAAGCGCGCCTGCTGGCGCCATTGGCCGAAGGTCATCCCGGCGTGGCGCTGGAACAGGCGCTGGATGGTCTTCTCGTCCAGGCCCAGGCGCGCGCTCCAGTCGGCCAGGGTCGAGGCATCGCCGGGGTCGGCCTGCAAGGCGGCGCAGATCGTGTGCAGGCGCGGTTCGTCCGGTTGCGGCAGGTTCAAGGGCAGGGTCGGGAGGATTTCCAGTTCGTCGAGGATCAAGCGCAGCACCCGTGCTTCCCGGGAGTCCGGAGCATGGGGATGGCGGATCTCCACCGACACCTTGATCAGTTCGCTGAGCAGGCTGGAGATGCTTACCGCGCAGGTCTGCATCGGCAGGTCGAGGCTATCGTCGGGGTGGACGAACACGCTGCGCATCTTCACCGGGCCGACGCAGCGGATCGAATGCACCTGCCCTTTCGGCATCCAGATGCCGCGGCTGGGGGGCACGGTCCACTGCTCCTGGGCCGAGTGCACCACCATCACGCCCTCGATGGCGTAGATCAACTGGTGCTTCTCGTGCGAGTGAGGATGGATAAACCAGTTTTCCGGGTAATCGGTGGCGCTGCTGACGAGGCGCCAGTCGCCACGGTCGATATCGCGGACAAATTCGTCCAGTGTTCTGATCATCTTGCCCGTTTCTCGACAGCTGTTGTCCCAATCGCGCGAGACAGGCGACCGGGGGGCGCCTAGCATAAGCTCGCTTTCTCCTTGTGTGTCGAGTTATTTCCGGAAGGTCCCGCATGTCCAGTACAACAACCAGTACCGCTCCACCCGCTTCAGCCACATCGACCGCCAGCCCCGGCAGCCAGCTGGTGATGCAGATCATCGCCGGTTGCGCCCTGGCCCACCTGGTCAACGACCTGATCCAGGCGGTGCTGCCGTCGATCTACCCGATCCTCAAGGCCAACTACGGCCTGAGCTTCACCCAGATCGGCCTGATCACCCTGACCTTCCAGCTCACCGCCTCGCTACTGCAGCCGTGGGTCGGCTACCACACCGACCGCCATCCGAAGCCGTGGCTGCTGCCGGTCGGTTCGATCTGCACGCTGGTCGGCATCATCATGCTGGCCTTCGTTGGCAGCTTCGGGTCCATTCTCCTGGCGTCGGCGCTGGTGGGCATCGGTTCCTCGACCTTCCACCCGGAAGCCTCGCGCATTGCCCGCCTGGCCTCGGGCGGCCGCTATGGCCTGGCCCAGTCGACCTTCCAGGTCGGCGGCAATGCAGGTTCCGCCTTCGGCCCGCTGCTGGCGGCGGCGATCATCATTCCCTACGGCCAGGGCCACACCGCCTGGTTCGGCCTGGTCGCGCTGTTCTCGATGTTCGTCCTGTACAAGCTGAGCCGCTGGTACAGCCACCACCTGAGCCTGTTCAAGCTCAAGGCCGGGACCAAGGCCACCCACGGTCTGTCGAAGCGCCGGGTGACCTTCGCCCTGGTGATCCTGGCCCTGCTGGTGTTCTCCAAGTACTTCTACATGACCAGCTTCACCAGCTACTTCACCTTCTACCTGATCGAGAAGTTCGACCTGTCGGTGGCCAGTTCGCAGCTGCACCTGTTCCTGTTCCTCGGGGCGGTGGCGGCTGGGACCTTCTTCGGCGGGCCGATCGGTGACCGGATCGGGCGCAAGGCGGTGATCTGGTTCTCCATTCTTGGTGCTGCGCCGTTCACTCTGATGCTGCCTTACACCGACCTGTTCTGGACCAGTGTGCTGAGTGTGATCATCGGCTTCATCATGGCGTCGGCGTTCTCGGCCATCGTGGTGTATGCCCAGGAGCTGGTGCCGGGCAACGTGGGGATGATCGCCGGAATCTTCTTCGGCCTGATGTTCGGCTTCGGCGGGATCGGCGCGGCACTGCTCGGGCACCTGGCGGACCTGCACGGGATCACCGAGGTGTACACCCTGTGTTCGTTCCTGCCGTTGCTGGGGATATTGACGGTGCTGTTGCCGTCGACCAAAGGGGTCTGATTTTTGCGGGGTTCTTGAGGGCCCTATCGTTGGCAAGCCAGCTCCCACAGGTATTGCATGCGCCGCAAAACCCTGTGGGAGCTGGCTTGAACTGCGATGAGGCCCTCGGATCCTTACCAGTCGTAGGTCATCTGCACCGAAGCCACCCGCTCCTGCCCGTAGTAGCAGCCGAACGCATAGTTGCAGTCCGACACGTACTCGCGATCGAACAGGTTCTGCAGGTTCACGCTCGCCTGCAACCCGCGCAGGCTCGGCTCCAGCCTCCCGAGGTCGTAACGCACGGTAAGGTCATACACCGTGTAAGACGGCACCTCGAACGAATGCGACGAGTCCCCCGGCTTGCGCCCGGTATAACGCGCCCCGCCACCCACCGTCAGCCCGTCCAGCCCCGCCGCCGTGACGTGGTAATCCACCCACAGGCTGGCCGAGACCGGCGCCTGGGATTCGTTGCGGTTACCTTGATCGCCATAGGTGCTTTTGGTGTAGAACGAGTCGATATAACCCGCCGCCGCCAGCACATCGAAAGCGTCCAGGCTGCTCTTCAACTCCAGCTCAACACCCCGCGAACGCACCTCGCCACTCTGCGCCTGGTACTGCGGATACTCGGTATCGCCGGTCAGCACGTTCTTCTGCTTGACCTGGTACACCGAGGCCGTGAGCAGGGTCTTCTCCAGCGGCTGGTACTTGACCCCGATTTCATACTGTTCGCCCTCGGTCGGCTCGAAGGCCTTGCCGCCGCGCTCCGGTGCAGCGGTGCCGACACTGGGCAGGAAGGATTGCGAGTAGCTGACATAGGGCGCCAGGCCAAAGTCGGTGAGGTAGGTCAGCCCCACCCGGCCGGTGAACTTGCTGTCGCGCTGCGAGGCGATGGAGTGGGCGAGCAGGTCCTTGTTGTCGATCTCGGCCCAATCCTGGCGCCCGCCGACGGTGAGCAGCCACTGGTCAAGACGGATCTGGTCCTGCAGGTAGACGCCAGTCTGGCGCACGGTGTTGTCCCACTGGGTATCCAGCACCGGGGTGACGCTGGAGGTGTCGTAGTTGTTCTTGCCGTAGAGGTCTACCGGCAGCACGTTGTTGGCGTTGTAGCCATCGTACTTGCGGCTGAAGTGGCGGTAGTCGACGCCCACCAGGGTGGTGTGCTGCAGGGCGCCGGTGGCGAAGCGGTACTCCAGGTTGTTGTCCACGGTGTACGCGATGTTGTGCTGGCGCCAGTCGAGCTTGGTGCGGTTGGCCCGGGTGTAGTCGGTAACCCCGCCGTCGCTGACGAAGCTGCGCAGGTAGAAGCCGCGGTAACGGTCGCGGATATCCAGGTAGCGCGCGGTGGAGCGCAGGGTCAGGTCGTCGTTGAAGTCGTGGCGCAGCTCGTAGCCGAGGATGTACTGGTCGCGGCGGTAGTCGTTGTAGTGCGAGTCACCGGAGTAGAAGTTGCGGTCGATGCGCTGGCCGTTGGGGCCGCGGTCGAGGGAGCCGATGCGTGGCAAGGACTGGTAGTCGACCGCGCCATTGTCGCGCTGCAGTTGCGCCAGCAGGGTCAGGGTGGTCGCCTCGCTCGGCCGCCAGCTCAGGCTCGGCGCCAGCAGCATGCGCTCGCTGTGGGTGTGGTCGACCTGGTCGCCGCCCTTGTTGGCCACGCCGACCAGGCGATAGGCGAATGTGCCCTGCTCGTCCAGCGGCCCGCTGCTGTCGAAGGCACCATTGACCCGGTCATAGCTGCCGGCACCCAGCTTGACCTGGTTGCGCGCTTCGAAGGTCGGACGCTTGGACACCATGTTGACCAGCCCGCCCGGCTGGTTCTGCCCGAACAGCACCGAGGATGGCCCTTTGAGCACCTCGATGCGCTCCAGGGTGTAGGGGTCGATCTGTGGCGCACCGCCGAGGCTGCCCGCATAAGGCACGTAGGCACCGTCGAAATACAGCGGGGTCGGGGCGAAGCCGCGGCTGGTGATTTCGTCGGCGATGCTGTTGCGGTCGGTAAAGCCGCCGATGTTCAGGCCGGGGGTGTAGCGCAGGGCCTGGGTCAGGTTGCGTGCGCCCTGGGTTTCCACTTGCGCGGCGGTGACCACGTTGATGCTCTGGGGGATTTCCAGGATCGCCGTGTCGGTTTTCGTCGCGCTGGCGCTGCGGCTGGCGACATAGCCGTCCACCGCGCCCCAGGCCGACTCGGCGACGGTGCCGGTGATGGTGGTGCTGTCCAGCTGCATTGCGCCCTCGCCCGCCATCGGCAACAGCGAGTAGCTGCCGTTGGCCTGGCGCAGCGCCTGCAGGCGGCTGCCGCTGAGCAACTGACGCAGGCCGCTGTCGACGTCGTACTGGCCGTGCAGCCCCGGCGACTTCAGGCCGCGGGCATGGGCCGGGTCGAACGACACGGTCACCCCGGCCCTGGCGGCGAACTGGGCCAGGGCGTTGTCCAGCGACCCGGCGGGGATATCGAAGGTGGTGGCGCCCAGGCTGTCGGCCAGCACCGGCTGCACGTTGCCGAGCAGGCCGACCGGCACGGCCAGGGTGGCGCCCAGCAGGGCACAGCGGATGGCCCGGCGCAGGGCGCAGGTGGTGAAGGTCACGCGGGGGGAACGATGCTCGATGTAACGGGACATGGGTTTTCCTTTCGCCCTGTGGCAGTGATTAACGGCGTCTCTGTGGCGCCTCTACCTACAAGTCGAAGCTGTTGCGCAATCGATAACCCCCCGCTGGAATTTTTTTCAGGCAGCCTCGACCCGCGCCCAGAACCGGCTGAAACGACGGATGCGCACCGGCAAGGTGCTGGTGAGGTTGTCGAGGACGATATCGCTGTCGGCCAGATGAAAGGCCCCGGAGATCCGCAGCCCGGCGACAGCCTCGGCACAGCCCAGGTGACCGGGGCGGTAGCGTTGCAGCTCGGCGATGAAGTCGCCCAGGCGCCAGTCGCTGACCACCAGCATGCCGCGGCTCCAGGCGTCGGCCTGGGCCGGGGCGGCCTGAAGCGGGCCGGGCTGCGCGGTGCTGAAGGCCAGTTGCTGGCCGGCGTCGATGCGGATTGGCGTGGTGCTTGCGGCGCAGCGTACTTCCACGGCGTGCTCGAGCACGCAGACCCGGGTCAGCCCGGCCTCGCGGCGCACCAGGAAGCGCGTGCCGAGCGCGCGCAGGCTGCCTTCGGCGGTGTGCACCACGAAAGGCCGGGCCAGGACGTCGCGTGCAGTTTCCACGAGGATCTCCCCGTGCAGCAGTTCCAGTTGGCGCAGGTCGGCGCTGTAGCGGATGTTCAGCGCGCTGGCGGTGTTGAGTTGCAACTGGCTGCCGTCCTCCAGGCGCAGGGCACGGCGCTCGCCGGTGGCGGTACGCTGGTCGGCGAGCAGGCCCTGCACCGTGGTATCGCGCCAGGCCAGGGTTCCCGCAGCGCCTGCCGCGAGCAACAGCGAGAGCACCTTGAGCACTTCGCGGCGCTTGGCCCTGGCCCCGGCCAGCGTGGTCCGCGCCAGTTGCGGGGCGACCTGGCCGAAGGTGCCCTGCAGACGCCCGAGGCGCGCCCAGGCCTGCTGGTGGCGCGGGTCGCTGTCGAGCCAGTGCTGGTGGGCGGCACGGGTCGCCGCATCCGGCTCGCAGCGCAGCTCGACGAACCAGTGCGCGGCGGCTTCCAGCACATCACGGGGCAGCGTCACGCGTCAGTCCTCGACCAGCAGCAGGCAATGGGTCAACGCGCGCACTGCGTGTTTCTTCACCGTGGTCACCGACACCTCCAGGCGCCGGGCGATCTCCACGTAGCTCAGGCCATCGAGCTGGGCCATGAGGAAGATCTCCCGGGTGCGGCTGCCGAGGCCATCGAGCAGGCGATCGATTTCCACCAGGGTCTCGATGATCTGCAGGCGGGTTTCCGGGGAAATGTCCAGGGCTTCCGGGCGCGCGGCCAGGGCCTCCAGGTAGGCCTGTTCCAGGGCACGGCGGCGGAACGAATCGATCATCAGGCTGCGCGCCACGCTGCTCAGGTACGCCCGCGGCTCGCGCAGGTCGGCGGCCTTGCGCAGGGTGATGACGCGGATGAAGGTGTCCTGGGCCAGGTCCGCCGCATGCTCGACACAACCCAGGCGATTGCGCAGCCAGGCGCAGAGCCAGGGGTGGTGATCCTCGTACAGGGTGTGCACGGCCTTTTGCAGGGAGAGGTCGGGGGAGGACATGGCGGGGGGACTGCACCGAAACAAATGGTAATTAATCGCATTTAACCTGAGCCTGCCGTGAAATGGCAAGGACTGGACACGGTCCCTGTGGGAGCTGGCTTGCCAGCGATGAGGCCGGCTTGGGCAATGATGTTGTCAGGTCTGGCCAAATCGCTGGCAAGCCAGCTCCCACAGGGACCGAGTCGACCCCCAAGTTTTTTTAACGCCTGAGAACACATATTTACTAATTTCGCCCCCGCCCCTGCCCCCTCAAGATCGGCTCCCTACAAAAACTGAAGTGCGCCCAGCGTGCTCATCCTTGCCTTGGAGTCCGTCATGACCAACGCAGCGTCATCCGCACCGCTCATCGAGAAACATACGATCGGCTACGTGCCCCCTGAAGATCGCCATGGAAAGGTAAGGGATCTGTTCACCCTCTGGTTCGGCGGCAATATCGCGCCGTTGCCTATCGTTACCGGGGCCCTCGGGGTCCAGCTGTTTCACCTGAACCTGGTCTGGGGCATCGTCGCGATCCTCGTCGGTCACCTGCTCGGCGGCGTGCTGATGGCGCTGCACTCGGCCCAGGGCCCGCAGATGGGCATCCCGCAGATGATCCAGAGCCGCGCCCAGTTCGGTTCCCTCGGCGCCCTGCTGGTGGTGGTGATCGCCGGGCTGATGTACATCGGCTTCTTCGCCTCCAACATCGTCCTCGCCGGCAAGTCCCTGCATGGCGTGGCCGAGAGCATTCCGGTGCCGGTGGGCATCGTCATTGGTGCCCTCGGCTCGGGGATCATCGGCATCATCGGCTACCGCTTCATCCACGTGCTCAACCGCATCGGCACCTGGGTGCTGGGCATCGGCATCGTGGTCGGCTTCGGCTACATCCTCACCCATGTGCAGTCCGATGACTTCCTCACCCGCGGCAGCTTCAACCTGTCCGGCTGGCTGGCCACCGTGTCCCTCGCCGCGCTGTGGCAGATCGCCTTTGCCCCATACGTGTCCGATTACTCGCGCTACCTGCCGGCCAACGTGCCGGTGGCGGCGACCTTCTGGACCACCTACCTGGGTTCGGCCCTGGGGTCGAGCCTGTCGTTCGTGTTCGGCGCCGTCGCGGTGCTGGCGGTACCGGCCGGCATGGACAGCATGGACGCGGTCAAGCTCGCCACTGGCGCCATCGGCCCGCTGATGCTGGTGCTGTTCCTGCTCAGCGTGATCAGCCATAACGCCCTCAACCTGTATGGCGCGGTGCTGTCACTGATTACCCTGGTGCAGACCTTCGCGTATCGCTGGATCCCCACCGCGAAAAGCCGCGCCGTGCTGTCGCTGGTGGTGCTGCTGGGTTGCTGCGTGGTGGCGGTATTCGCCTCGGCGGACTTCATCGGGCACTTCGTCGATATGGTCCTGGTGCTGCTGGTGGTACTGGTGCCGTGGACGGCGATCAACCTCATCGACTTCTACGCGATCCACAAGGGCGACTACGACATCGCCTCGATCTTCAAGGTCGATGGCGGCATCTATGGCCGTTACAACCCGCAGGCGCTGCTGGCCTATGCCATCGGCATCGTGGTGCAGATCCCGTTCATGAACACTCCGCTGTATGTCGGCCCGGTCTCGGCGCATATCGATGGCGCCGACCTGTCGTGGCTGGTGGGGTTGCTGGTGACGTCGCCGCTGTATTACTGGCTGGCGACCCGGGACAGTGCGTATCGTCGGCGGCAGACGAGTGCGAAGCTGGCAGCTGCGCACTGATCGCGCAGGCTGGTTGAAAGCAAAGGCCGCGGAGGGTTGCTCCGCGGCCTTTTTTTCGCGAGTGGGTGACAGCTGTACGCGGGTTAGCAGACCGAGGGCTAGGAGACCCGGCGCACCCGAAGGTGCCCACACGCACAGCCGCCATTACAAGCGTCGCTGGAATGCACTAGCCATTCGGACTGCTAATCCGTGTCGTCGATGTGCGACGACCGGCGAAGACTAGGCAGGGTTTCCCAAGGACGCAACCACCAAGCGGGGGTCGGGAGTATGCTTGGGAAATTGCCTACAAGAAAGTCGGAAATCGGTGAAGTTTCCAGACATATGCAACAGAAGTTGAGCGGGCCGACTGATGCACCGATTGTGGCCGCTCCCACAAGGGTTTTCACTGCTCCTGCAGATAGCTCAGCAACCGCCCCAGCATCGCGTCACAACCCTGCAACTGCTCCAGGCTGACGAACTCATCCGGCTTGTGCCCCTGGTCCATGCTCCCCGGCCCGCACACCACGGTGGGAATCCCAGCCTGCTCGAACAGCCCGCCCTCGGTGCCAAAGGCCACGGTGCCGAACTCATCGGAGCCACTGAGCATCGCCAGCAACCTGGCCGCTTCGCTATCCGGCGCCGTCGCCAGCCCCGGATAGGCGCTCAACGGCCTCAGGCTCACGCCGGTGTCAGCCTTGACCGCCTGCATCCTCGGCACCAGCTCCGCTTCGGCAAAGCGCTCCAGTTCATCCGCCACCACCTGGGCATCGAAGCCCGGCAAGGCACGGACCTCGAAGTCGAATTCGCATTCCGCCGGGACGATATTCAGCGCACGGCCGCCCTTGATCACCCCGGTCTGCACCGTGGAGAACGGTGGGTCGAAGCGTTCATCATGCAACTCGGGCGCACTCAGGCGCTCACCGATCTCTCCCAGCTTGCCGATCAACCGCGCCGCATATTCGATGGCGTTCACGCCATAAGGCGCATAGGCCGAATGGCAGGCCGCGCCATGCACCTGGCAACGCATCGCCAGCTTGCCCTTGTGGCCGAGGACCGGCTTGAGCCCGGTGGGCTCGCCGATCAGGCACAGGGTCGGTTTGTGCGCACGCTGCTCCAGGGCGGCGAGCATCGAGCGCACGCCGAGGCAGCCGACCTCCTCGTCATAGGAAAACGCCAGGTGCACCGGCGTGTGCAGCGACGCGGCGGCAAAGGCCGGGGCCGCTGCCAGCACGCAGGCGATGAACCCCTTCATATCCGCAGCACCACGGCCATACAGGCGACCGTCACGCTCGCTCATGACAAAGGGCTCGACCGTCCATGCCTGGCCGTCCACCGGCACCACGTCGGTATGCCCGGACAGCACCACGCCACCGCGATCGCGCGGACCGATGGTGGCGAACAGGTTGGCCTTGGTGCCTTCATCGTTGAGGAACAACTCGCTGTCCACGCCGTGGCTGGCCAGGTAGTCGCGGATAAAGGCAATCAGCTCCAGGTTGGAATCACGGCTGACCGTCGGGAAGGCGATCAGGCGCTCAAGCAGATCACGGCTGCTCGTCTTACTCATCGCCCGGCACTCCGTAGCTCGGCGCGGTGGTGGGGTCGAGGGCGCGGGTGACGTAGTCCTGCATCTGCGGGCGGTAGGCTTGCCAGAGGGCATCGAGCTGGCCGATCGGGTCTTGGTCAGCCCAGTCGACCCGCAGGTCTACCAGCGGCCAGGTCAGTTCGCCGGCCACTTTCAAGGCTGCCGAGTGCACCGGACCGGCTTCGCCACCGGCGGCCATGGCGGCGTGCATGGCGGCCAGCAGACGGTCGGGCAACTGGCCGTCGGCCTGTTCGAAAGCGCTGACCATGGCTTCGATCACATGGCGACCAGACAGCAGGTTGCCCGCTGCAGCGCATTGCTCGCCGGCTACCGCGTTATGCACGCCGAGGGCTTCGCTGCCGGTGAACAGGGCGACCTTGCCGTTGCTGTCGATCACCGTGACCTGACGGTATTCGCTCCAGCCGTTGGAGCCGAGCACCCGTTCCAGGGCCTCGGCGGGCGCGATCTGTTCGCGTTCGAGCAGGTCGAGGATCTGCGGGCCCAGGGCTGGCAGGGTGATGTTTTGCGTGGAGACTGCGCCGACGCCGGCACGCACCCAGGGGCAACGGGCGCCGACGGCGATGCTGGAGGAGCTGATGGCGATGCCGACCTGGCCGGTTTCGGGGCAGCGGCCGATGATGGAGAAGGTCATGTTGGGGATCCTTGAACTGGGTGTCTGAGAAGTAATGTGGTGGCTGCACCGGCCTCATCGCTGGCAAGCCAGCTCCCACAAGGTTCGGCGGCGACGCGGACACTGTGGGAGCTGGCTTGCCAGCGATGAGGCCGGAACAGCCAGCGCAAATCTGCTTAGCCGCGCAACTGGAACCAGGTGGTCTTCAGTTGCGTGTACTTGTCGAACGAATGCAGCGACAGATCACGGCCGAAGCCCGACTGCTTGCCGCCGCCGAATGGAATGGTCACGTCCAGCGCATCCACGGTATTCACCGATACGGTGCCGGCCTTCAACTGGCGGGCAACACGATGCGCACGGTTGAGGTCGTCGCTCCACACCGAGGCGGCCAGCCCGTAGATGCTGTCGTTGGCCAGGCTCACCGCCTGCGCTTCGCTGTCGAAGCTGCTGATCGCCAGCACCGGGCCGAAGATCTCGTCGCGGACCACGCCCATCTCGTTGTCGACGCCGACGAAAATCGTCGGTTCGATGAAGTTGCTGGAGCCATTGAAAGTCAACTGGCGACCACCGCTCAGCAGACGAGCGCCCTCCTCCTGCGCCTTGCCGATGGCCTTGACGATGCGCCCGGTCTGTTCGGCATCGACGATGGCCCCGGCACGGCTGGCCGGGTTCAGCGGGTCGCCCGGTTGCCAGTCGCGGGCCTTGGCCAGCAGGCGTTCGACGAATTCGTCATGGATCGAGCGCTGCACATACAGCCGCGAGTTGGCCGAGCAGACTTCGCCCTGGTTGAAGAAGATGCCGAACGCGGCTTTCTCCGCCGCAAGGTCGAGATCCTGGCAGTCGTCGAACACCAGGTTCGGGCTCTTGCCACCGCACTCCAGCCAGACCTGCTTGAGGTTGGACTGCGCCGAGTAGCCCATGAAGTACTTGCCGACCTGGGTCGAACCGGTGAACACCAGGCAGTCCACGTCCGGGTGCAGGCCGAGGGCACGGCCGGCGCTTTCGCCCAGGCCCGGCACCACGTTGAACACCCCGTCCGGAATCCCGGCCTCCAGGGCCAGCTCGGCCAGGCGCAGGGCCGAGAACGGCGACTGCTCGGCCGGCTTGAGCACCACGCTGTTGCCGGCGGCCAGCGCCGGGGCGAGTTTCCAGGCGGCCATGTCCAGCGGGAGGTTCCACGGCACCACGGCGGCGATCACCCCGAGGGCTTCACGGGTGATGGTCGCCAGGGCGTTGGCGGCGGTCGGGGCGACCTGGTCGTAGACCTTGTCCAGCGCCTCGCCGTACCAGGCGAAGACATGGGCCGAGCCCGGCACGTCGATGGTGTAGGCGTCCATCACCGGCTTGCCCATGTTCAGCGAGTCGAGCAGGGCCAGTTCCTCGCGGTGGCTCATGATCAGCTCGGCCAGGCGCAGCATCACCTTCTTGCGCTCGCCCGGGGCCATGCGCGCCCAGGGGCCCTGCTCGAAGGCGCGGCGGGCGCTGGCGACGGCGAGGTCGACTTCCGCTTCGCCAGAGGCCGCGACGCGCGCCAGCAACTGGTTGGTAGCCGGGTTGATGGAATCGAAGGTGGCGCCGGATTGCGCGCTGACACGGCGGCCGCCGATCAGTGCCTGGTCGATGAAGGTCTGTTGCGCAGCGCGTTGCTGCCAGAAGCCGAGATCTTGCACGTGCTCTACCTGAGGACCGTCCATGCGGCCCGTTTGTTGTGGCTGTCCGGGCGATGGTGGGGCAATGGGGAAATGGGGGAAACGATGAAAAATGTGCTTCGGGCTTAGGAAAAAGGTTGTCTGGACTGCCCTCATCGCCGGCAGGCTCGCTGCATAACCTGTGGGAGCTGGCTTGCCAGCGATGAGGCCCGAAAGAACACCCCCACCCTCGCCTTTTTATCGCCAACCCCCAGCTATTAACTATTTTCGCCTTTCCCTGCGCTTCCCTAGTCTGGCCCCAGGCAACGGCGGTTCCACTGACCGTCCCTGAACAACAACGCCTAGAGAACAGGGCAATGGACATGACTTTGAACAACCTTGAAATCGATACCCTGGTGGTCGGCGCCGGCCAGGCCGGGGTGGCCATGAGCGAACACCTGAGCAAGCTCGGCGTGCCGCACCTGGTGCTGGAACGCAACCGTATCGCCGAAGCCTGGCGCACCGGCCGCTGGGATTCCCTGGTGGCCAACGGCCCGGTCTGGCACGACCGCTTCCCCGGCCTGGAGTTCGACCTCGACGCCGACGCCTTCGCCGGCAAGGACCAGGTCGCCGATTACTTCGAAGCCTATGTGCGCAAGTTCGACCTGCCGATCCGCACCGGTGTCGAGGTGAAGAAGGTCACCCGCAATGCCGACCGCCCGGGCTTCACCATCGAGACCAGCGAAGGCACGATCCGCGCCGCCCGCGTCGTCGCCGCCACCGGCCCGTTCCAGCGCCCGGTGATCCCGGCCATCGCGCCAAAGGACGAAGCCCTGCACCAGATCCACTCCGCCGCCTACTTCAACCCCGGGCAACTGCCGGAGGGCGCCGTGCTGGTGGTGGGTGCCGGCTCTTCCGGCGTACAGATCGCCGACGAACTTATGCGCGCCGGCCGCAAGGTCTATCTCTCCGTGGGCGCTCATGACCGTCCGCCGCGTGCCTACCGCAACCGTGACTTCTGCTGGTGGCTGGGCGTGCTCGGCGAGTGGGACGCGGAAATCATGAAGCCGGGCCGCGAGCACGTGACCATCGCCGTCAGCGGCGCCCGTGGCGGCCATACCGTGGACTTCCGCGCCCTCGCCCACCAGGGCATGACCCTGGTCGGCCTGACCCAGTCGTTCGAGGGTGGTATCGCGCGCTTCCAGGACAACCTGGTGGACAACATCCGCCTTGGCGACGAGAACTACCTGGCCCTGCTGGACGCCGCCGACGCCTATATCGAACGCAATGGCCTCGACCTGCCGGAAGAGCCGCAAGCCCGCGAGCGCCTGGCCGATCCCGAGTGCATGACCCACCCGATCCGCGAACTGGACCTGGCCAAGGCCGGCGTCACCAGCGTGATCTGGGCCACCGGCTACGGCCTGGACTTCAGTTGGCTGGCGGTGGACGCCTTCGACGCCAATGGCAAACCCAGGCACCAGCGCGGTGTGTCCAGCGAACCGGGCGTGTACTTCCTCGGCCTGCCATGGCTGTCCCGTCGGGGCTCGTCGTTCATCTGGGGCGTGTGGCATGACGCCAAGCACGTCGCTGGCCATATCGCCACCCAACGCACTTACCAGGCGTACCAGGACAAGGCCCAGCGCCAGTCCCCCGCCGCTACCGAACCGTCTGAAACCGCCGCTCTCGAAGGAGTCAACTGATGCCTACCCATACCCGCATCCGCATGTTCAACACCAAGGTCACCTACCCCAACCAGACCCTGGACAACGACCTGTGCCAGGCCGTGCGTGCCGGCAACACCGTGTATGTGCGTGGCCAGGTGGGCACCGACTTCGACGGCAACCTGGTGGGCCTGGGTGACCCGCGGGCACAGGCCGAGCAGGCGATGAAGAACGTCAAGCAACTGCTGGAAGAAGCGGGCTCGGACCTCAGTCACATCGTCAAGACCACCACCTACATTACCGACCCGCGCTTCCGCGAGCCGGTGTACAAGGAGGTGGGCAAGTGGCTGAAGGGCGTGTTCCCGATCTCCACCGGCCTGGTGGTGGCCGGGCTGGCGCAGGCGGAGTGGTTGATGGAAATCGATGTGATCGCGGTGATTCCGGAGTAAGCAAGACCGCAAGACCATGCACCATCCTGTGGGAGCTGGCTTGCCAGCGATGAGGCCCGACTGGACAACATCTTTGTTGTCGACGGCCAAATCGCTGGCAAGCCAGCTCCCACAGGGTTTTGGGCCAGCCGTACTTTTTTTGTATGGCCGGCGCCGGGGATTCAGGAAAGCCCGGAGAGTTCTTCCCTGCAAAAATCCACGAACAACTGCGCCGGCCGGGTCAGTTGCACCCGCTTCAGCCTGGCCGTGACCAGCCCGGACAATTCCACCGGCTCGGCAATCTCCACCGCCACCACCTTCTGCCCGTCATAAGTGCATTCCGAACTCGGCCGGGTCACCAGTAGCGAGAAGCCGAAGCCCTGCCCGACCATGCCACGCACCATTTCGATCGACGGCGAGCTGAAGACGATGTTCGGGGTCAGCCCCAGGTCGTTGAACAGGCTGACGAAGTAGGTGCGGCTCGGGGCGACGTCCAGCAGGATCATCGGTTCCGGACACAGGTCGCGCAACGAGACCTGGGCCTGCCCGGCAAAACGGTGCTTGTGCGGCAGCAACACGTAAGGCTTTTGCGGCGGCATCAGCGGCTCGGTCTCGATGGTGTTGTCGAGGTAGTGGTCATACAGGAACGCCAGGTCGAACGCCCCGGACGTCAGCCCCTGGACCAGCTCCTGCTGCTCGCCGTCACGCATGCGGATATCCACCCCCGGATACCGTTCGCGAAAGCCGGCGATCAAGCGCGGCAGGTACAGCGGCGCCACCGTCTCGAACACGCCGATATCGACCTGCCCGGCCACGGTGTCGTTGTCGGCCAGGGCGTTCTGCTCGAACTCCCGGGCCATCTGCAACAGCGATTTGGTCTTGGCATAGAAGCGCTTGCCACTCGGGGTCAGCGACACACCCTGGGCGTGATGGCGGATAAACAACTGCACACCGAAGCTTTCTTCCAGGCTCTTGATCGCCGTGGAAATCGACGGCTGGGCGATATACAGCTGGCGCGAGGCCTCGGCGACACTGCCGGCCTCGACCGTGGTGACGAAGTACTTGAGTTGTCGCAGGGTGTAGGTCGCCACGTGAACGTCTCCTGGCAGTTTGACCCGTCACCTTACCCTAGCCGCAGAAAACGCCGACCGAGGATTTTCCTGCACCCGAGCGATATTTTTCCTATTTCCAGGCTTCACGCTGGAAGAACGCGCGCAGGTGCTCGATGAAGAACGACACCTTGGCCGACAGGTTCAGGCGCTCCAGGTACACCGCGTAGATATCCGCCGGCGGCGTTTCGTACTCGCCGAGCACTTCCACCAGCTCGCCGGAGCGCAGGTGCCGGGCCAGGTTCCACTCCGCCCGCATCAGGATGCCGTGGCCGTCCAGCGCCCAGTTCAACGCCACTTCGCCGTCGTTGGTGCTCAGCCCGCCACGCACCTTGACCGACTCCGCCTGCTTGCCCCGGCTCAGGCGCCAACTGCCGAAGGCGGCGTCGTTCTGGCGCAGGACGATGCAGGCGTGGTTGGCCAGGTCCCTGGGGGTTTCGGGCATCCCGCAACGTGCCAGATAAGCCGGCGAGGCGCACAGGCGCCGGCGGTTGCTGGCGATCTTGCGGGCAATCAGCCGCGAGTCCGGCAGGTCGCCGAAACGGATGGCCACGTCGATGGCATCGTCCGGCAGGTTGATCGGCCGGTCGGTGAGCTGCAACTGCACTTCCACTTCCGGATGGCGCAGGACGAACGAGGAGATCGCCGGCCCGACATGAGTCCGCCCAAAGCCCAGCGGCGCATTGACCCGCAACAACCCCTTGGGCTCGGCCCGGCTGCTGGACACCTGGCGCTCCATCTCCTCGATCTCGCCAAGGATGCGCTGGGCATTGACCAGGTACAGCTCGCCCTCGGCGGTGAGGCTGATGCTGCGGGTGGTGCGGTTGAGCAGGCGCACGCCCAGGCGCTGCTCCAGCTGGGCCAGGCGCTTGGAAACCGCCGGCGGGGTCAGGTTCAACTCTCGCGCCGTGGCCGCCAGGCTGCCAAGGCGCACCAACTGAATGAAAAAGGCCAATTCCGAGACCGGGCTCATTAGTAACCTCAGGTAAACAATGAAGTGAATTTCATTGTATTACCACATTCCAGAAAAACCTTTAACTTTCCCTCCCGTGATTACCCACACGAAATCTGGGCTATCCCGCCGCCACGACTTGCCTGGTCGCAGCGGCGCGACAAGCCCGGCCGACAAGAAAAAATCCGACTCACAACAATAAAGCGGAGAAAAACGGCCATGAAAGTTCTAGGCAAGTTGTATGTGCAGGTCCTGATCGGTGTCAGCCTCGGTATCGCCCTCGGGGTGTTCTGGCCCGAGGTCGGCGTCGATCTCAAGCCCTTGGGCGACGCCTTCATAAAACTGATCAAGATGGTCTTCGCGCCGATCATCTTCGCCACGGTGGTGCTCGGCATCGCCAAAATGGAAAACATGAAGGAACTGGGCCGGGTCGGCGCCCGTGCCTTGATCTACTTCGAAGTGCTGTCCACCTTCGCCCTGGTGCTGGGCCTTGTGGTGGTCAACCTGGCGCAGCCCGGCGTGGGCATGAACGTCGATCCAGCGACCCTGGATACCAAGAGCATCGCCAGCTACACCTCGGCAGCAGCGGCCGGCTCGGGCAGCTTCACCGACTTCCTCCTGCACATCATCCCGGCCAGCGTCACCGACGCCTTCGCCAAGAACGAGATCCTGCCGATCCTGCTGTTCTCGACCCTGCTGGGCATCGCCCTGGCCCACCTGGGCGAGCGCGGCAAGCCGGTGGTGGACGTGCTGGAAAGCTTCTCCCACGGCATGTTCCATATCGTCGGCATGGTGATGCGCGTCGCCCCGCTGGCGGCCTGTGGCGCCATGGCCTTCACCGTCGGCAAGTACGGCCTGGGCTCGATCGTGTCCCTCGGCAAGCTGATGGCGACCATGTACATCACCTGCTTCCTCTTTGTAGTGATCGTCCTCGGCTTCGTCGCCCGCCTGTCCGGCTTCAGCCTGTGGAAGTTCCTCAAGTACCTGAAGGAAGAGCTGTTCACCGTACTGGGCACCAGTTCCTCGGAATCGGTGGTGCCGCAACTGATGGGCAAGCTGGAAAAGGCCGGAGTCTCGAAACCGGTGGTGGGCCTGGTGATTCCGTCCGGGCTGACCTTCAACCCCGATGGCCAGTGCATCTACTACACCATGGCGGCGATCTTCATCGCCCAGGCCACCAACACGCCGCTGAGCCTGACCGACCAGCTCATCGTCCTCGGCGTGCTGCTGCTCACCTCCAAGGGCTCGGCAGGCGTGACCGGCTCCGGCTTCATCACCCTGGCCGCGACCCTGGCCTCCTTGGGCAGCATCCCGGTGGCCGGCATGGTCCTGCTGCTCGGCGTCGACCGCTTCATGTCCGAGGCCCGCGCCATCACCAACACCATCGGTAACGCCGTCGGCACCCTGGCCATCGCCAAGTGGGTCGGCGCCCTGGACAGCGCCCAGCTCAACCGCGTCCTCGACGGCCAGCCCGAACCCGAAGCGCAACGTGCAGAAGCAGCCCCGGTGCTGCAGAACAACCAGACCGTGAAACCGGCGACCAGCGCCAGCGGTGCGTGACCCGCACCCGAACCCAACCGCCTTGTGATGCTGTAAGGAGATAAGACCGTGGAAAAAGAAGAAGCCGTCCAGTCGTTGACCGACACCCTGGCGAAATTCACCGCCTACATCGGCAAGCGCCTGCCCAAGGACGTCAAAGCCAAGACCGCCAAGCTGCGTGCAGCGGAAACCAACCCCCTGGCCATCGCCGTGTACGACTCCATGGCCGAGAACCAGGACTACGCCGACAAGCTCAACCGCCCGAGCTGCCAGGACACCGGGGTGATCCAGTACTTCATCTCGGCCGGTGCGCGCTTCCCGCTGCTGGGCGAGATGGAAAGCATCCTCGAGAACGCCACCAAGGAGGCGACCATCCAGGGCCCGCTGCGGCATAACGCCGTGGAAACCTTCGTCGAGAAGAACACCGGGACCAACACCGGCTCGAAGATCCCGTGGCTGGACTGGGAAATCATCCCCGATGCCGACTACGCCATCGTCGACGTGTACATGGCCGGTGGCGGCTGCACCCTGCCCGGCTCGGCCAAGGTGCTGATGCCTGGCCAGGGCTACGAAGGGGTGACCGAGTTCGTCTTCGACGTGATCACCTCCCGCGGCGTCAACGCCTGCCCGCCGCTGCTGGTTGGCGTCGGCGTGTCGACCTCGGTCGAGACCGCCGCGCGCCTATCCAAGCGCGCCATCCTCCGGGAAGTCGATTCCAGCCACCCGAACGAAAGTGCGGCGCTGATGGAAAAACTGCTGGAAGACGGCCTCAACGAAATCGGCATCGGCCCCCAGGGCCTGACCGGCAACAGCAGCGTCATGGGGGTCAACATCGAGTCCTCGGCGCGGCACCCGTCGACCATCGGGGTCGCCGTGTCCACCGGCTGCTGGGCCCACCGCCGCGGCAAGATCCGTATCAATGCCGACCTGTCCTACGACATCCTTTCCCATGAAGGTGTAGTTCTGTGAAAAAGATCCTCAGCACCCCGATCAAAGACGAAGACCTGGCCGAGCTCAACGTAGGCGACGTGGTCTACCTCACCGGCCAGCTGGTCACCTGCCGCGACGTCGCGCACCGCCGCCTGATCGAACTGGGCCGCGAACTGCCGGTGGACCTGCGCGGTGGCGCGATCTTCCACGCCGGCCCCATCGTCAAGAAAAAGGACGACGGCAGCTTCGAGATGGTCTCGATCGGCCCGACCACCAGCATGCGCATGGAGAAGTTCGAGAAGGAATTCATCGAGCAGACCGGCGTCAAGCTGATCGTCGGCAAGGGCGGCATGGGCCCGGAAACCACCACCGGCTGCCTGGAGAACAAGGCAGTGCACGCGGTATTCCCCGGTGGCTGCGCGGTCCTGGCGGCGACCAAGGTGGAAGAGATCGAACGCGCCGAATGGCAGGACCTGGGCATGCCCGAGACCCTCTGGGTCAACCGCGTGCGCGAATTCGGCCCGCTGATCATCTCCATCGATACCAAGGGCAACAACCTGTTCGAACAGAACAAGAAGCGCTTCAACGAACGCAAGGGCTCGGTGATCGAGAAGATCAACGCGCAGGTGCGCTTCATCAAGTAAGACCGCGACCGGCCGGGGCCCACGCCGCCCTGGCCGGTTGTTCCCTCCTTCTACAGAACAACGTGAGATCGCCATGTATCCAGCCAGTCATCACGCACTGCGCGAGACCTTCCGTGGCCTGCTCGCCAGTCCGACCTGCCAGCGTACCGCTTCGGTGTTCGATCCCCTTTCCGCACGCATGGCCGCCGACCTGGGTTTCGAAGTCGGCATCCTCGGGGGTTCGGTGGCTTCGCTGCAGGTGTTGGGCGCGCCGGATATCGCCCTGCTGACCTTGAGCGAATTCGTCGAACAGGCCACCCGCATCGGCCGGGTGTCGCGCCTGCCGGTGATTGCCGATGCCGACCATGGCTATGGCAATGCCCTCAATGTCATGCGCTGTGTCGCAGAGTTGGAGCGGGCCGGGGTCGCCGCCCTGACCCTGGAGGACACCCTGCTGCCGGCGCGCTTCGAGGAGCCGCTGTCGGAGCTGATCAGTGTCGAGGAAGCCGTCGGCAAGCTGCGCGCGGCGCAGCGGGCGCGGCAGGACCGCAGCCTGGCGCTGATTGCCCGGACCCATGCTGGGGTGCAATCCTTGCCGCAGGTCATCCAGCGCGTGCAGGCCTACCAGAAGGCGGGCGCGGACGGGATCTGCCTGATCGGGGTCCGGGATTTTTCGCAACTCGAAGCCATCGTCGAGGGCTTGCGGGTGCCGGTGATGCTGGTGACCTATGGCAGCCAGGAACACTGGGATGCACAGCGCCTGGCCGGGCTCGGCGTGCGCATCGTGGTGGACGGGCATGCCGCCTGTTTCGCGGCGATCAAGGCGACCTACGACACCCTGCGGGCGCAGCGCGGGCCCGCTGCCGGGGCCGAACTCAAGACTGGCGAACTGCTGGCGCGGTACAGCCGGGCCGAGGAGTACCTGGGCTTGGCGCGGGAATATATGGGGGTGATTGCCTGATTGGCCTTGTGGTGCCTGTGCGGGCCTCATCGCTGGCAAGCCAGCTCCCACAGGGTTCTGCGGTGCCGCTCAGATCCCTGTGGACTCCTATTGCTGGCAAGCCAGCTACACAGGTTTGCGGTGCACGCGATCCCTGTGGGAGCTGGCTTGAACTGGCCTAATGATCCCGGACACCTCTTAAGGGCGATATGATTCGCCCATTCAGGAGGTTCTATGCAAGAACGGAAGACCTACACCCGCGAGTTTAAGCAACGTGCTGCCAGCATGGTTCTTGA
>NZ_MKZO01000036.1 GCF_001941965.1 Pseudomonas putida
TGTGTTAGGCCTGCCGCCAGCGTTCAATCTGAGCCATGATCAAACTCTTCAGTTCAATACTGCTTGGGTTTTGAGAAAACCCTAAACTTGGCTCAGCAATCTCAAAATGAACTATTTCGATTTCTCGCATAGTCACTTGTGATGCTGATAATCTTTCTGACTATCAGTCCATTATCACAAGCACCCACACGAATTGCTTGATTCAGTTGTTAAAGAGCGGTGGTTGAAGTCTTTCGCTTCAACCGAGGCGCGCATTCTACGCTTTCCTCAGAGTCTGTCAAGCGTTTATTTTGAAGTCTTTCAGAATTTCTCTTTGAACTTCAACCACTTGACTCGCTGCGATCTCTCGTTAGCGGGAGGCGAATTCTACAGCGTTACAACCTGCTGTCAACCACCTTTTTCAACCGCTTTCGGAGAAGACCGAAACACTTCCTACACTCTCAAGAACATCTAACTCGTTGAATCTCAAGGAGTTTTCCGTTCCGACTGCGCCGGAAGTGGCGCGAATTATAGAGAGATAAAACGGGGCGTCAAGCACTTATTGCAACAAATCTGTCATTGCGGTCAAAAAGCCCTTAAAAGCACAGCGGGGAGGCCCAAAGGGCCTCCCCGCTTCTTCTATATAGAAGAGAACCGCGCTTACAAGCTCGGGAACGCGAACTGCGAAGCCTCATGGCTTGCACGTTGCGGCCAGCGCTGGGTGATCGCCTTGCGCCGGGTGTAGAAGCGCACACCATCCGGACCGTAGGCATGCAGGTCGCCAAACAGCGAACGCTTCCAGCCGCCGAAGCTGTGGTACGCCACCGGTACCGGCAGCGGCACGTTGACACCGACCATGCCCACTTCGATCTCGTCGCAGAACAGACGCGCCGCTTCACCGTCACGGGTGAAGATGCAGGTACCGTTGCCGTATTCGTGATCGTTGATCAGTTGCATCGCCTCTTCCAGGCTGTTGACCCGAACCACGCACAGCACCGGCCCGAAGATCTCTTCCTTATAGATGCGCATCTCAGGGGTCACGCGGTCGAACAGCGTACCGCCAACGAAGTAGCCATCTTCATGACCGGCCACGCGCAAACCACGACCATCCACCACCAGCTCGGCGCCAGCCGCCAGGCCGTCGTCGATATAGCCCACTACCTTGTCGCGAGCCGCCGCGGTGACCAGCGGGCCCATGTCCAGGCCGCAGGAAGTGCCGGCACCGATCTTCAGGCCCTGGATCTGCGGAACCAGCTTGGCCACCAGCGCATCGGCAACCTGGTCACCCACGCACACCGCCACCGAGATCGCCATGCAACGCTCGCCGCAGGAACCGTAGGCCGCGCCCATCAGTGCGCTGACCGCGTTGTCCAGGTCCGCATCCGGCATCAGTACCGCATGGTTCTTGGCGCCGCCCAGTGCCTGGACGCGCTTGCCGCGCTTGGTGCCTTCGGCATAGATGTATTCGGCGATCGGCGTCGAACCGACGAAGCTCAGCGCCTTCACTTCCGGCGCCTCGATCAGCGCGTCCACCGCTTCCTTGTCACCATGCACCACGTTCAGCACGCCTTTCGGCAGACCGGCTTCCTGCAGCAACTGGGCGATCAGCAGGGTCGAGCTCGGATCGCGCTCGGACGGCTTGAGGATGAAGCAGTTGCCGCAGGCGATGGCCAGCGGATACATCCACAGCGGCACCATGGCCGGGAAGTTGAACGGAGTGATACCGGCGACCACGCCCAGGGGCTGGAAGTCGGACCAGGCATCGATGTTCGGGCCGACGTTGCGGCTGTACTCGCCTTTCAGCACTTCAGGGGCGGCACAGGCGAACTCGACGTTCTCGATCCCGCGCTTCAGTTCACCGGCAGCATCTTCCAGGGTCTTGCCGTGCTCCTCGCTGATCAGCTGGGAGATGCGCGCTTCGTTCTGCTCCAGCAGTTGCTTGAAGCGGAACATCACCTGGGCACGCTTGGCCGGTGGGGTGTTGCGCCAGGCCGGGAACGCAGCCTTGGCCGAATCGATCGCTTGCTGCACGGTGGCGCGGCTGGCCAGGGCCACCTTGTGGATCGCCTGGCCGGTGGACGGGTTGAAAACGTCGGCGGTGCGCTCGTTCGGGGAAACCAGCTCGCCATTGATCAGATGTGCAACGGTGCTCATGCATTAACTCCGGTATTCAGGTTCGAGCGGGCCAGGCGGCCCGCCCCGGGAAGAGGAATCGATCAGTCGATGGCGTTCAGTGCTTCGCCCACCGCATCGAACAGGCGGTCCAGTTCCTGCGGCTGGGTATTGAAGGTCGGGCCGAACTGCAGGGTGTCGCCGCCGTAGCGCACATAGAAGCCGGCTTGCCACAGCTTCATCGCTGCTTCGTAAGGACGCACGATCGCATCACCGTCGCGCGCGGCGATCTGGATCGCGCCGGCCAGGCCGTAGTTACGGATGTCGATGACGTTCCTGGTGCCCTTGATGCCGTGCAGCACGTTCTCGAAGTGCGGCGCCAGTTCGGCGGCGGACTGCACCAGGTTTTCCTTCTGCAGCAGATCCAGCGCCGCGATACCGGCCGCGCACGCCACCGGGTGTGCCGAGTAGGTGTAGCCATGGGGGAATTCCACCGCGTATTCCGGCGTCGGCTGGTTCATGAAGGTCTGGTAGATCTCGCTGCTGGCGATCACCGCGCCCATCGGGATGGCGCCGTTGGTGACCTGCTTGGCGATGCACATCAGGTCCGGGGTCACGCCGAAGGCGTCGGCACCGAACATCGAGCCCAAGCGGCCGAAGCCGGTGATGACTTCGTCGAAGATCAGCAGGATGTTGTGCTGGTCGCAGATTTCCCGCAGGCGTTTCAGATAACCCTTCGGCGGCGGCAGGACACCGGCGGAACCGGCCAGCGGCTCGACGATCAGCGCGGCGATGTTCGACGCATCGTGCAATTCGATCAGCTTGAGCATTTCATCGGCCAGGGCGATACCGCCCTCTTCCGGCATGCCCTTGGTGAAGGCGTTGCCAGGCAGCACGGTGTGCGGAATGTGGTCCACATCCAGCAACTGGCCGAACAGTTTGCGGTTGCCGTTCACCCCACCCAGGCTGGTGCCGGCGATGTTCACGCCGTGGTAGCCACGGGCACGACCGATCAGCTTGGTCTTGGTGGCCTGGCCTTTCAGGCGCCAGTAGGCACGCACCATCTTCACCGCGGTGTCGCAGCACTCGGAACCGGAGTTGGTATAGAAGACGTGATTCAGATTGCCCGGGGTCAGTTCGGTGATCTTCTCGGCCAACTGGAACGACAGCGGGTGACCGAACTGGAAGGCCGGCGAGTAATCCAGCACGCCCAGCTGGCGGGCGACGGCTTCCTGGATTTCCTTGCGGGTGTGGCCGGCGCCGCAGGTCCACAGGCCGGACAGGGCGTCGAAGATCTTGCGGCCCTTGTCGTCGACCAGGTAGTTGCCTTCGGCGGCAACGATCAGGCGCGGATCACGCTGGAAATTGCGGTTGGCGGTGTACGGCATCCAGTGCGCATCCAGCTTCAGCTGGCTGGCCAGACCGACAGGAGCGTTTTCAGGCAGGTTCATCGACAGGACCTCGCAAGGCAGGTTGAACAGCATTCGGTGTATTGCCGATAACTTGTCACGGCTATAAAGTCTGGAAAACTCTACTTTTCCAATCTTTGGATTACCGGACACTAAACTATGAGCCGCCGCCCCGAACCGCTTTCCCAGGTCAGCGATTTCGATATCCGCCTGCTGAAGATTTTCCGCAGCGTGGTCGAGTGTGGCGGCTTCTCCGCGGCGGAGAACGTGCTGGGCATTGGCCGCTCGGCGATCAGCCAGCAGATGGGCGACCTGGAGCAACGTCTCGGCCTGCGTCTTTGCCAGCGCGGCCGTGCCGGCTTCTCGCTGACCGAGGAAGGTCGCGAGGTCTACCAGTCGGCGCTGCAACTGCTCAGCGCCCTGGAAAGCTTCCGCACCGAAGTCAACGGCCTGCACCAGCACCTGCGTGGCGAACTGAACATCGGCCTGACCGACAATCTGGTGACCATGCCCCACATGCGCATCACCCACGCCCTGGCCCAGCTCAAGGACCGTGGCCCTGACGTGCGAATTCGTATCAGGATGATTCCACCCAGCCAGGTGGAACAGGGTGTGCTCGACGGCAGCCTGCATGTCGGCGTAGTGCCCCAGGCCAGCCCGCTGTCCGGCCTGGAATACCAGCCGCTGTACAGCGAGCGCTCGCTGCTGTACTGCGCCGTTGGCCATCCGCTGTTCTATGCCGACGACCGGCAACTGGATGACCAGCGCCTCAACGCCCAGGACGCCGTCGCCCCGACCTACCGCCTGCCCGCGGAAATCCAGGCCCTGCACCAGGCGCTCAACTGCACCGCCAGCGCGTCGGACCGCGAAGGTATCGCCTTCCTGATCCTCACCGGTCGCTATATCGGCTACCTGCCGGATCACTACGCCACCTTCTGGGTCCAGCAGGGTCGCCTGCGCGTGCTCAAGCCGACCGAGCGCTTCTATGACCTGTCCCTGGCGTGGGTCACGCGCAAGGGCCGGCGGCCCCATCTGGTCCTGGAAAGCTTCCTCGAGAGCCTGGCTGCGACACGATAGGGCGCAATTGCGATATTCTCGCGTCTTCGCGCTTGTCTGCCCGCCGTGCCTGGGGTATCAACGCATGTGCCTTAATTTCCTTGCTTGCCGGAATTGCCCATGACCCTTGAAGTGCCCGCCCACCGCACCCTCGCCGCCAAGCCCGCCGGGCGAATTCGTCAGAAGAACGAACAGGCGATCATCCAGGCCGCCGAGGACGAGTTCGCCCGTCACGGCTTCAAGGGCACGAGCATGAACACCATCGCCCTCAACGCCGGGCTGCCCAAGGCCAACCTGCACTACTACTTCACCAACAAGCTGGGGCTGTATATCGCGGTTCTGAGCAACATCATCGAATTGTGGGACAGCACCTTCAACGCCCTCAGTGTCGAGGACGACCCGGCCGAAGCCCTCGCCCGCTACATCCGCGCGAAGATGGAGTTCTCCCGACGCAACCCGCAGGCCTCGCGGATCTTCGCCATGGAGATCATCAGCGGCGGCAATTGCCTTACCGATTATTTCAGCCAGGACTACCGCGAGTGGTTCAAGGGCCGCGCCGGCGTGTTCCAGGCCTGGATGGACGCCGGCAAGATGGACCGGCTGGAACCTGTGCACCTGATCTTCCTGCTGTGGAGCAGCACCCAGCACTACGCCGATTTCGCCACGCAGATCTGCCAGGTCACCGGCCGCAGCCGCCTGACCAAGCAGGACATGGAAGAAGCCGGCGACAACCTTATCCACATCATCCTCAAGGGCTGTGGCCTGACGCCGCCGAACTGAACACCCGCTTATGCCTTCTACCCTGCTGGACACCTGCGAATTTCGCGAAGAGATTCGCAAGAGCCGTTTCATCACCCTCGCCGCGCCGATCAGCACGCCTGCCGACGCCCAGGCCTTCCTCGAACAGCACAGCGACCTCGCCGCCACCCACAATTGCTGGGCCTGGAAGATCGGCGCCCAGTACCGCAGCAGTGACGACGGCGAACCCGGCGGCACGGCGGGCCGGCCGATCCTCGCCGCCATCGAGGCCCAGGATTGCGATCAGGTCGTGGTTCTGGTGATCCGCTGGTACGGCGGCATCCAGCTGGGTACCGGCGGCCTGGCCCGGGCCTACGGCGGCGGGGCCAACAAGTGCCTGCAACAGGCGCCGAAGCGCCTGTTGATAAGTCGTACCGAACTGAAATGCAGCTGCTCGTTCAGTGAACTGGCCCTGCTCAAGCTGCGGGTCGCCGAGGCGGAGGGCGTAATCCTCAACGAGGCATTCACCGCCAACGGCGTCGATGTGCAACTCGCCCTCGGCGCCGAACATATCGCTAGCGTCCAGCGCCAGCTGGCCGACCTCAGCCGCGGCCGCATCCTCCTCGAAACCTGCTGAGCAATTGCCCACATCCACTGTGGGCCTGGCTGTGGATAACCTCTGGGCAGGCCGCTGCAAGCCTTCTGCGACAAGGCTTGCAGGGAAACGATCATATTTTGATCAAAGTTTGATGACAGCGCCTCATTCACCGAAAAATCAGCAGCTTGACTGTGTTTATCGCCGTTCGAAGGCAGCGAATCCGGGCTTATATCCAGCGAAGCGGCTTGCTCACAGATACTGTGGAGCAAGCTGTGGATAAACCGTGCACGCCTGCGCCAATCGCTTGCCGGGCCGTCACGCCAGGGACTTGATCATTTTTTGATCAGGATTGACCACCGGCCACAACTGCAGGACGCCCCAGGCCAACTCCAGAACCAGGAACCCCCAAAGCAGCTGGGTTGCACCGTGCATCAGCGCGTAGCCCTGCCACGATGCAAACAGCAGGCGCCCCACCGCGTCGTAGCGACCGAACTGCAACTGCGGGTCGCGAATCCGCAGGACTGACCATACGCAGATGATCGACCCCATCAGGTTGCCCATCAGCATGTGCAGCGAACCGAACTCGGGGAGATCACCAGACAACCCCAGGTAAGTGCTCACCTGGCCCAGCAGGCCATGCAGCAGCATGAAGCTCCAGGGGGTGACGAATGCCGCCGCCACCAGTAAATCGTACCAGCCGCTCGCCCTGACCAAACGACGGTAACCGCTCTGGCTCCACATGAAACGCTCCTTCCTGAAAAGTGAAGGCGGCAGGCTAAAGCCTGGAGTATGCTCCAAGGTCAACCCCTTCCCCAGGAATTGCCCGTGCGAATCGGAGAACTGGCGCAAACCTGCAGCGTCAGCCGCGACACCCTGCGTTTCTATGAAGAGCGCGGCCTGATCCGCTCCAGCCGCAGCGCCAACGGCTATCGTAACTACCCGGTGGAAACCGTGCAGTTGGTGCTGCTGATCAAGACCGCGCAGAAGCTCGGTTTCAGCCTCGGCGAAATCAGCCAGAACGTCGCCGAGCTGTGGCAGGCGGCCGACCCCGAAGCACTGGTCACCCGCTTTATCCAGGACAAGCTGGCCCTGGTCGAGACCCGCATCGACGCCCTCGTCGAATTGCGCCAGGCCCTCAGGCAGCGCCTGCAGGACCGCTGCCCTCTCACACTGAAAGGAGTTCCCGCATGACCGAGAAAACCGCCCTGATCATCGGCGCCTCCCGTGGCCTCGGCCTCGGCCTGGTACAACGCCTGAGCGAAGACGGCTGGAAGGTCGTCGCCACCGTGCGCGACAGCGCCAAGGCCGACGCGCTCAAGGGCGTGCCGGGTGTCCAGGTGGAAACCCTGGAAATGAACAGCAGCGCCCAGCTCGACGCCCTGCAACAGCGTCTCGCCGGCCAGAACTTCGACCTGCTGTTCGTCAACGCCGGGGTCAAGGGCCCGGACAACCAGGACGCCGAGGTCGCGCAACTGGCCGATATCGGCGACCTGTTCATGACCAACAGCGTGGCGCCGATCCGCGTTGCCCAACGCTTCGCCGGGCAGTTGAACGCCGACACCGGCGTCATCGCCTTCATGAGTTCGGTGCTGGGCAGCGTCGCCATCCCGGACGCTCCTGACCTGGCGCTGTACAAGGCCAGCAAGGCGGCGCTCAACTCGATGATCAACAGCTTTGTGGTGCGCCTCGGCGACAGCCGCCTGAGCGTACTGGCCATGCACCCGGGCTGGGTGAAGACCGACATGGGTGGCGACGGCGCCGATATCGACGTGGCCACCAGCACCCGCGGCATGGTCGAGCAGGTCAAGGCCTACAGCGGCAAGCCGGGCCTGTACTACCTCAACTACAAGGGCGAACCGCTGATCTGGTGATTTTCCGCGCGGTGGGTGTAGACTCGCCCCTCGCCCACCGCGGCGGACCTGGATCAGCAGACAGGGCAACACTGAGCTGGCTTACCTGAACCCACTTTCAGAGGAGCCGGCATCATGCCCGCGAACCGTATCTGGCTGAAAAATCCCCTCGCCATCTTCACCGCCAACGAGCTCGACGCCCGCGGCGGGCTGGTCATCGAAGACGGCGCCATCCGTGAAGTCCTTGCCCTGGGCCAGGTGCCCTTCCTGCGCTGCGAGCAGACCTTCGATGCCCGCGAGCACGTGGTCCTGCCGGGCCTGATCAACACCCATCACCATTTCTACCAGACCCTCACCCGCGCCTGGGCACCCGTGGTCAACCAGCCCTTGTTTCCCTGGCTGAAGACCCTGTACCCGGTCTGGGCACGGCTGACCCCGGCACGTCTGGAACTGGCGACCCAGGTAGCCCTCACCGAACTGCTGCTGTCCGGCTGCACCACCGCCGCCGACCATCACTACCTGTTCCCCGAGGGCCTGGAGAACGCCATCGACGTGCAGGTCGAAGCCGTGCGCAAGCTGGGCATGCGCGCCATGCTCACCCGCGGCTCCATGAGCCTGGGCGAAGCCGACGGCGGCCTGCCACCGCAACAGACGGTGCAGCAGGGCGAAATCATCCTGGCCGACAGCCAGCGACTTATCCACAGCTACCACGAGCGTGGCGCAGGGGCGCGGATCCAGATCGCCCTGGCGCCCTGCTCCCCCTTCTCGGTCACCCCGGAAATCATGCGCGCCAGCGCCGAACTGGCCGAGGAACTGGACGTGCGCCTGCACACCCACCTCGCCGAGACCCTCGATGAAGAGGACTTCTGCCTGCAGCGCTTCGGCCTGCGCACCGTGGATTACCTCGACAGCGTCGGCTGGCTCGGCCCGCGCACCTGGCTGGCTCACGGCATCCACTTCAATGCCGGTGAAATAGCCCGTCTTGGTGCAGCCGGCACCGGGGTCTGCCACTGCCCGAGCTCGAACATGCGCCTGGCCTCGGGTATCTGCCCCACCGTCGAACTGACCGATGCCGGCGCACCGGTAGGTATCGGCGTGGACGGCTCGGCCTCCAACGACGCCTCCAACATGATCCTCGAAGCGCGCCAGGCCCTGTACCTGCAACGCCTGCGCTACGGCGCCGAGGCCATCACCCCCGAACGCGTGCTGAGCTGGGCCACCCGCGGCTCGGCCAGGCTGCTGGGTCGCAGCGATATCGGCGAACTGGCGGTGGGCAAGCAGGCCGACCTGGCGCTGTTCAAGCTCGACGAGCTGCGCTTCTCCGGCAGCCACGACCCGCTCTCTGCCCTGATCCTGTGCGGCGCCGACCGTGCCGACCGGGTGATGATCGGCGGCCAGTGGCGGGTGGTCGATGGCCAGGTCGAGGGCCTGGACCTTCAGGAACTGATCCTCAAGCATCGCAAGGCCGCCGCACAACTGATCGCCGGCTGACGGCCTGCGGGGCACGGCGCTTGCAGAGTTGAACTTGCCGGTCAGGTTTCACCGCACCGGCCTGACAACCCCTGTAGAATGTGCCGATTGCACCTGATGAGATTTCCCACATGTACGACTGGCTTAACGCGCTGCCCAAGGCAGAACTGCACCTTCACCTGGAAGGTTCGCTGGAGCCCGAGCTGCTGTTCGCCCTGGCCGAACGCAACAAGATCGCCCTGCCGTGGAACGATGTCGAAACCCTGCGCGGGGCCTATGCGTTCAACAACCTGCAGGAGTTCCTCGACCTGTACTACCAGGGCGCCGACGTGCTGCGCACCGAGCAGGACTTCTACGACCTGACCTGGGCCTACCTGCAACGCTGCAAGGCGCAGAACGTCATCCACACCGAGCCGTTCTTCGACCCGCAGACCCACACCGACCGTGGCATTCCCTTCGAAGTGGTGCTCGACGGCATCACCCGCGCCCTGAAGGATGGCCGCGAGCAACTGGGCATCGGCAGCGGCCTGATCCTCAGCTTCCTGCGTCACCTCAGCGAGGAAGAAGCGCACAAGACCCTCGACCAGGCCCTGCCCTTCCGCGATGCCTTCGTTGCCGTCGGCCTCGACAGCTCGGAAATGGGCCATCCGCCGAGCAAGTTCCAGCGCGTCTTCGATCGCGCCCGCAGCGAAGGCTTCCTGACCGTGGCCCACGCCGGCGAAGAAGGCCCGCCCGAGTACATCTGGGAAGCCCTCGACCTGCTGAAGATCCAGCGTATCGACCACGGCGTGCGCGCCATCGAGGACGAACGCCTGATGCAGCGGATCATCGACGAGCAGATCCCGCTGACGGTGTGCCCGCTGTCCAACACCAAGCTCTGCGTGTTCGACCATATGAGCCAGCACAACATCCTCGACATGCTCGAGCGTGGCGTGAAGGTCACCGTCAACTCGGACGACCCGGCCTACTTCGGTGGCTATGTCACCGAGAACTTCCACGCCCTGCACACCCACCTGGGCATGAGCGAAGACCAGGCCCGCCGTCTGGCACAGAACAGCCTGGACGCCCGTCTGGTCAAGGCCTGAGGCACACTCAGCCCATCCGCAGGGGCGGCGGCATCCGGGCGATCTGCTGGATGCCGCGCAAGCCTACGGTGGTCACCTGGGCAGCGCGGGTTTCGTCCGTGACCCGCACCCAGCCGGACTGCACGAACAACTTGAGCACGCTGCTGCCCAAGGCGCCTCCCAGGTGCGGGCGGCGCTCGTCCACTTCGCTGCAACAACTGCACAGGCTGCACAGCCGGCGATCACGTTGCGCCAGGGCATCGATGAAGATGCCCTGGCTGGCGAACTCCTCGCGTCCGGTCAGGGTGATCTCCAGTTGCTGCTCGGTCTGCTGCAGCCATTGCGCGTCCAGCAGACGCTGGAGCAGATCCGCCGCCACTTCCCCGCCCAGGTGGTCCCGACACAAACGCGCCTTGCGCATCGCCAGGGGCACGGCGATGACCGGCTGCCTGGTCGGCAACGACTCGTGCTCGCGGATCGTCACGCTGGCCAGGGCCTCGACGGCGGTACCGATTTCCGGGGCCGCCAGGCGGAAATAACGCTTGCGCCCACGGGCTTCGCGCTTGAGCAGACCACTGGCCGACAACCGGGCCAGGTGCGCGCAGGCCGATGAAGGGGTAAGCCCGGCAAGCAGGGCCAACTCCTCCGACGGACGCGCCACTCCATCGATCAGTGCCCAGAGCATGGCGCTGCGTTTCGGGTCGGCCATCAAACTGGCCACCTGGCTGATGCTGGCTATCGGTTGCATGTGTCCACTCCCTGCGTAATCGTCATTGGCGAATTAGGTTCCCCTCTATCCAGGACTGGACAGGAGTTGCTGCGCGACAGGGCATCCAGCCCTGGTCCAGCCGAGGAAACGTTGTCTTGATGGCGCTGATTGCCCGGCCCAGTATAAGCATGCTGACTTTCGAGAATCGCGGCTGTTTTGCGACAGATCGCCGAAGGTTTGCCAACCCTCTGCGTCCACGTGACAGGGCGCTGCCGGCCACGCAAGTGCCTGGAAATGCCCGCAAGAGCCCATGAATTCACGGATGCGTGGAATGTGGGAAATAGTGCTCGAGAAGTTCGCCCGAGTAGTCGCCCTACATGGGAAGTAATGATGTCTCTCAAGCAAATGCGCAGTGGATGTAAGACCCTGCCAATAATCAAACACGCTGCGTTTAAAGTTCATCGAGCAAGGTACGACAACGCTCCTTGAGCAAAGCGCTCAAGAGTTGTACCGGCTTGCCCAGCTGGGCCCGATGGGTACACAAAAGGTTTAGCGGCGTTGACTCGCCACGGTAGTGCGCAAGCACTACCCGCAAGCGCCCGGCACGCACATCGGCGGCGACGTCCAGCCAGGATTTGTAGGCAATCCCTGCGCCCGCCAGGGCCCAGCGCCTGACCACGTCGGCGTCGTCGCAGAAGCGGTCGCCGCGGACCAGCACGCCCTCCTCCTGCCCATCCAGATGAAAGCGCCAATGGTCATGCACACCGCTGCCCAACTGGTACAGCAGGCAATTGTGCTCGCCCAGTTGCGCCACGCTGCGCGGTTCGCCATGTCGCGCCAGGTAATCCGGCGAAGCGCAGACCACCCGGCGGTTGTCCGGGCACAGCGGCACCGCCACCAGGCTGGAATCTTCCGGCGCACCGTAGCGCAGGGCGATATCCACCGGCTGGCGGAACAGGTCGGCATTGCGATCGCCGAGCAGCAGGCGCACGTTGAGCAGCGGGTGATCCCTCTGCAATTCGTCAAGCCAGGGCAGCAAGACATTGCGTCCGAAGTCCGACGGCGCCGACAACTGCAGGACGCCGCTGATCTCGTCCTGCTCCCGGGCCAGCAGGCGCCGCCCCTCATCGAGGCTGGCCAGGGCCACCCGCGCATGGGCAAGAAAGCCCTCGCCCTCGGCGGTCAGGCGCAGGCTGCGGGTGGAGCGGGCCAATAAACGCGCGCCCAGTTGCGCCTCCAGACGCTTGAGCGCCGCGCTGGCTACTGCCGGCGACAGGTCCAGCAGGCGCGCCGCCGCCGACAGGCTGCCCTGCTCGGCAGCGCGGACAAAGAGTTGCAGGTCATCGAAACGCAGCACGGGCGCCGCCTCCATTTTCAAAATAATTTTGAAAGTTTCTGCGGTTTTAGCGGCTTTTAACCGGAAACGAAAGGATCAATCATGGCCGCCATCCACTTCTTCACAAGGACTCCCACAATGAAAGCCATTGCCTACTACCAGTCGCTGCCGATCGAGGACGCCGCCGCGCTGCAGGACCTCGAACTGCCCGCGCCCCAGCCAGGCCCGCGCGACCTGCTGGTGGAAGTCCGGGCGATCTCGGTCAACCCGGTGGACACCAAGGTGCGCCGCAATGTCCAGCCGGAGAACGGCGCCGCCAAGGTGCTGGGCTGGGACGTCGCCGGTGTGGTCACGGCCGTGGGCAGCGAGGTCAGCCTGTTCCAGCCGGGTGACAAGGTCTACTACGCCGGCTCCATCGCCCGTGCCGGCGGCAACAGCGAACTGCACGTGGTGGACGAGCGCATCGTCGGCCATATGCCGAAGACCCTGGGCTTCGCCGAAGCCGCTGCCCTGCCGCTGACCGCGATCACCGCCTGGGAGCTGCTGTTCGAGCGCCTGCAAATCGCCGAAGGCCAGGATGACCTGGGCGAGAGCCTGCTGATCGTCGGCGCCGCCGGCGGTGTCGGTTCGATCCTCACCCAACTGGCCAGCCAGTTGACCGGGCTGAAGGTGATCGGTACTGCATCCCGTCCTGAAACCCAGGCCTGGGCCCGCGAGCTGGGCGCCGACCTGGTGATCGACCACCGCCAGCCGCTGGCCGAGGCCCTGCGTGCAGAAGGCGTGGCGCAGGTAACCCATGTCGCCAGCCTGACCCAGACCGACCTGCACCTCGATCAACTGGTCGAAGCCCTGGCCCCGCAAGGCAAGCTGGCCCTGATCGACGATCCGAAGCAGCTCGACGTGGTCAAGCTCAAGCGCAAGAGCCTGTCGCTGCACTGGGAGTTCATGTACACCCGCTCGCTGTTCGAAACCCCGGACATGCTGGAACAGCACAAGCTGCTCAACCGGGTCGCCGAGCTGATCGACGCAGGCACGCTGAAGACCACCCTGGGCGAGCATTTCGGCACCATCAACGCGGAAAACCTGCGTCGCGCCCATCAACTGCTGGAAAGCGGCGCGGCCAAGGGCAAGATCGTCCTCGAAGGCTTCTGATCACCCGACGCACGGCATGACCGCCAGTCCGTGATTTGCTCCAGGTCATGTCGCGCGCAAGAGGCTCGCGCCTACAATCCAGCGACCTTTGCCAACCGGAGGTATGCCGCGATGAAAGTAGTGCTCGATGCGTCAGGCAAAAAACCGGACCGCCCATGGGAAGTCCGGCTTGATCAGCATGTCGTGAGTTTTCGCAGCGAGGCCGAAGCCCGGGCCTTCATCAGTACCTTGCAGGCGCGGATCCGCGCCCCGCATCCGTTGTTCAGGCAGGCCGGCTGAGCTGCAGGCGGCGGGTCAGCGTAGCCGCTGTCACCGCCGCCACGCCGCACAGGGTGATGACCATGGCCATGGGCATCGCGCTGCCATCGTGCAATACCCCCACCAATGCCGCCGCACCCGCGGCGACGCTGAACTGCAGGCAACCCAGCAATGCCGAAGCACTGCCCGCCCGTGCGCCCTGGCCATTCATGGCGCAGGCCGAAGCATTGGGGATGATGCAGCCGAGGCTGGCGATACAGACGAACAGCGGAATCAGCAACGGCCACAGCGCCTCGGTATGCAGGGCGCTGACGCCGAGCAGCACCAGGCCCGCCGCCAGGTACAGCCAGACCATCCGCGCCAGCAGGAAGGCCGGGCCACGCTTGGCCAGCAGGCGTGCATTGATCTGTGCAACCAGGATGAAGCCCGCCGCATTGGCGCCGAACAGCCAGCCATAGTGCTCGGCCGGCACGCCGTAGAGCTTGATGAAGACGAAGGGTGAGCCGGCAATATAGGCGAACATCCCGGCCATGGAGATCCCGCCGGTGATGGCATGACCGAGGAAACGCGGGTCCTTGAGCAGGCGCCAGTACTGGCCCAGGGCGCCGGACAGTGGCGGACGCGGCTGGTTGGCCGGCAGGCTTTCCGGCAGGCCGAGGGCCACGGCCAGGGTGCACAGGGCGCTGAACAGGGTCAGGGCGATGAAGATCGACTGCCAGCCATACACATTGACCAGCACCCCGCCGAGCATCGGCGCAAGGATTGGCGCCAGGCCCATGACCAGCATCAGTTGCGAGAAGACCTTGGCCGAGCCGACTGCATCGCACTTGTCGCTGACGATGGCCCGGGACAGGACCATCCCGGCGCAACCGCCAAGGGCCTGGACGAAGCGGGCGGCGATCAAGGCGTCGAGGGTGGGCGCGTAGGCACAGGCCAGGGAGGCGACGGTGAACAGCACCACGCCGCCAAGCAGCGGGATACGCCGGCCGAAGCGGTCGGCAATCGGTCCGTAGGCGAGCTGGCCGATGGACAGGCCGAGGAAATAGGCGGCCAGGGTGCTCTGGATATGTTTTTCGTCGGTGCCGAAAGCCAGTGCCATGGCCGGGAAGCCGGGCAGATAGAAGTCGATCGCCAACGGCCCGAACGCACTCAGGGCGCCGAGGATCAGGATGGTTCGCAGGTTCATGGGAATCCGTAGCTAGCTAAGCAAGTTGGCTAGTCTACCGGGGCACTGCTGGAGAGTTGTGAAAATTTGAGGGCCTCATCGCTGGCAAGCCAGCTCCCACAGGTTTTGCGGTGCACGCGATACCTGTGGGAGCTGGCTTGCCAGCGATGAGACCCGAAAGATCGATGAAGCTCCCGGATCAGATCACCCGAGCCTCATACCCCTCATCCCGGATCAACCCGAGAATCTGCTCGGTCGGCAGTTCACTCTTCACCGACACCTGCTTCTGCGCCAGGTCCACCTTGACCTCGGCACCCGCGTCCTCGCGCTGCACCGCGTTGGTCACCGCCTTGACGCAGTGGCCGCAGGTCATCCCTTCCACGTTGAATACTTGCATCGTTGCTGACTCCTGGTTGGATTTGTCCGCAGTCTCAAGCTTGCCACCGGGGCAAGGTCAAGTTTGCCGTGATGCTGCCGGGCTGGAAATCCTTGCCCGGGTCGGCCAAGCTGCGTGCTTGTCGATTTATCAGCAGGAGTTTCAGCCATGGGCAAGGCAGCACTCGGCCTTCTCGGTCTGCTCGGACTGTTCAGCCAGATCCCCCTGGCCAGCGCCGCAGGCCCGTCGGATTACAGCGTGATGATCATTTCCCGCGAGCGCCTGGAAGTGGCCACGTCCTGCGAGATCGGGATCTACCTTAACGACCAGCTCGCCGGACGCCTGTTCCAGGAGCAATCCACCTCCTTCAACCTGCCTGCAGGCAATGTCGCGGTGCGCCTGCGCCTGTTGCCGGGCCAGGCCCCGGGCTGCCTCAATGGCGTCGAGAACCAGCAAAGCCAGACGTTCACCCTGAAAGCCGGGCAGATCACCAAGTACCGCATCGCTACGGGCCAAACCGGCCTCTACCTGAAACAGGCCAGCCTGGGCTATTGACCTTGCCAGCGTGGCAAGGTTGATGCTGGAGGCCAGTCCACGGAGGAGAGCCCCATGCCCGAGTCAATCACCTTCGACCTGCCGATCAGCGGCATGACCTGCGCCAGTTGCGCAGGTCGGGTCGAACGCGCGCTGAACAAGGTCCCCGGCGTGCAGTCGGTCAGCGTCAACCTGGCCAATGAACGCGCCCACGTCGAAACCAGCGCCGGCCTCGACGGCGCCATCCTGGTCGCTGCGGTCGAACGCGCTGGCTACAGTGCCAGCCTGCAGCAGGATGAACAGACCACCCAGGACGACAGCGAACGCCGCCTGCGCAACGAGCGCTGGGCCGTGGCCCTCGCCGTGCTGCTGGCCTTGCCGCTGGTCCTGCCGATGCTCCTGCAACCCTTCGGCATCAGCTGGATGCTGCCGGCCTGGGCGCAGTTCGCCCTGGCTACCCCGGTGCAGTTCATCCTCGGAGCACGCTTCTATGTCGCCGCCTGGAAAGCCGTACGCGCCGGGGCCGGCAACATGGACCTGCTGGTCGCCCTCGGCACCAGCGCCGGCTACGGCCTGAGCCTCTACGAGTGGTCCCAGGCCATGCCCGGCATGATGCCGCACCTGTATTTCGAAGCCTCGGCGGTGGTGATCGCCCTGGTCCTGCTCGGCAAGTATCTGGAAAGCCGCGCCAAGCGCCAGACCGCCAGCGCCATCCGTGCCCTCGAAGCACTGCGCCCAGAGCGCGCGCTGCAGGTGGTGGACGGGGTGGAGCGCGACGTGCCGATCAGTGCCCTGCGCCTGGACGACTTGGTGCTGGTCAAGCCTGGCGAGCGCTTCCCGGTGGACGGTGAAGTGGTCGAAGGCCAGAGCCATGCCGACGAAGCCCTGATCAGCGGCGAGAGCCTGCCCGTGCCGAAACAGCCCGGCGACCGCGTCACTGGTGGCGCCATCAACGGCGAAGGCCGGCTGCTGGTGCGCACCCTGGCCTTGGGTACGGAAACCGTGCTGGCGCGGATCATCCGCCTGGTGGAAGACGCCCAGGCCGCCAAGGCACCGATCCAGAAGCTGGTGGACCGGGTCAGCCAGGTGTTCGTCCCGGCAGTGCTGGTCCTGGCCCTGGTCACCCTGACCGGCTGGTGGCTGGCCGGTGCGCCCATGGAAGTGGCGCTGATCAACGCCGTCGCCGTGCTGGTCATCGCCTGCCCTTGTGCCCTCGGCCTGGCGACCCCGACCGCGATCATGGCCGGCACCGGCGTCGCCGCCCGCCACGGCATCCTGATCAAGGACGCCGAGGCCCTGGAGCGCGCCCATGCGGTGAACCGCGTGGTCTTCGACAAGACCGGCACGCTGACCTCCGGCAGCCCGCGCATCGTGCATCAGCACGCGCTGGACGGCGACGAGGCGCACCTGCTGCAACTGGCCGGCGCCCTGCAGCGCGGCAGCGAGCACCCACTGGCGAAAGCCGTGCTGGACGCCTGTGCCGAACGGAACCTGAACGTCCCGGATATCCGCGACAGCCAGTCCCTGACCGGCCGCGGGATCGCCGGGAGCCTCGACGGTCGCACCCTGGCCCTGGGCAACCGCCGCCTGCTCGACGAGAGCGGCCTGCAGCCCGGCGCACTGGCGGACGACGCCAAGGCCTGGGAAGCCGAGGGTCGCACCCTGTCCTGGCTGATCGAGACCGGCTCGCAGCCCCGGGTCCTTGGCCTGTTCGCCTTCGGCGACAGCCTCAAGCCCGGCGCAGAGCAAGCGGTGAAGCAACTGGCCGAACAGAACATCAGCAGCCACCTGCTGACCGGCGACAACCGTGGCAGCGCCGCCGTGGTCGCCAGGGCCCTGGGCATCGAAGACGTGCACGCCGAAGTGCTGCCGGCGGACAAGGCGGCGGAAGTGGCCTCGCTGAAGAAATCCGGGGTGGTGGCGATGGTCGGCGACGGCATCAACGACGCCCCGGCCCTGGCGGCTGCGGATATCGGCATCGCCATGGGTGGCGGCACCGACGTGGCCATGCAGGCGGCCGGCATTACCCTGATGCGTGGCGATCCGCGCCTGGTGCCGGCGGCCTTGGAGATCAGCCGCAAGACCTACGCGAAGATCCGCCAGAACCTGTTCTGGGCCTTCATCTACAACCTGATCGGCATTCCCCTGGCGGCGTTCGGCCTGCTCAACCCGGTACTGGCCGGCGCCGCCATGGCCCTGTCCAGCGTCAGCGTGGTGAGCAACGCCCTGCTGCTGAAAACCTGGAAACCGGAAACCCCTGCGGAGGAACACAAGGCATGAACATCGGTCAGGCAGCCAAGCGCACCGGCCTGAGCGCGAAGATGATCCGTTACTACGAATCCATCGGCCTGCTCAAACCCGCCTCGCGTACCGACAGCGGCTACCGCCTCTATGGCCCGGACGACCTGCACAGCCTGACCTTCATCAAGCGCTCGCGGGACCTGGGGTTCTCCTTGGAGGAAGTGGCGAAGCTGCTGACCCTGTGGCAGGACCGCCAGCGCGCCAGTGCCGATGTGAAGGCACTGGCCAACGAGCATATCGCCGACCTGAACCGGCGTATCGAGGAGCTGGTGAGCCTGCGCGACACACTGAGCGAACTGGTTGCCCATTGCCATGGCGACGACCGGCCGGACTGCCCGATCCTCAAGGATCTGGCGGCCGGGTGTTGTCACTGAAAACGCGAGGGTGGGCTCACTACCGCCATCGCTGGCAAGCCAGCTCCCACAGGGTCTTGTGTCGTTCGCAAAAATCCGGCTCGGCTCGATCACTGTGGGAGCTGGCTTGCCAGCGATAGCGATGGTGAGCCCACCGCCGTAATCACCAGTAGCTTAGAGGGTCACTGCACCCACGGCGGCGGAGGCTCTTCGCCTTTGACCGGCCCGCGCTCGGCCTCTTCACGGCCAGCACGGCGCCGGGCATCCTCGAACTTCGCCGCTTCGATCTCGCGCATCACGCCGCCTACATCGGCGATGTGCTCGTCGTCTTTCCAGGTCCCGCTCAACACACTGTCCGGCAGCAATTTGCCTTCCTGGAACAACGCCCACATTTCCTTGGCATACCGAGTCTGCTTCAACTCTGGAGCAAACCGCCCGAAGTAATGCGCCATGTTCGCCACATCCCGCTCCAGCATGCTGAAGGCGTGGTTGTTGGCCGCCGCGTCCACCGCCTGGGGCAGGTCGATGATCACCGGACCATCCGGCCCGAGCAGCACGTTGAATTCGGACAGGTCACCATGCACCAGCCCGGCGCACAGCATCAGCACGATCTGGCGAATGATGAAGGCGTGGTATTCCCGGGCCTGCTCGGCCTCCAGATGCACATCATTGAGGCGCGGCGCGGCCTGGCCGTCTTCGTCGGTGACCAGCTCCATCAACAGCACGCCATCGAGGAAATCATAAGGCTTGGGCACCCGCACCCCGGCGCCGGCCAGGCGGAACAGCGCCGCCACCTCGGCGTTTTGCCAGGCTTCCTCGGCTTCCTTGCGCCCGTACTTCGAGCCCTTGGCCATGGCCCGGGCCTGGCGGCTGTTGCGCACCTTGCGCCCTTCCTGGTACTCGGCGGCCTGGCGGAAGCTGCGCTTGTCGGCTTCCTTGTAGACCTTGGCACAGCGCAACTGGCGACCGCAGCGCACCACGTAGACCGCTGCTTCCTTGCCGCTCATCAGCGGGCGCAGCACTTCATCGACCATCCCGTCTTCGATCAGCGGTTCTATCCGTTTGGGAGTCTTCATCGGCTTTTGTTCTTGCTCCTGTCTGCCACTGTCTTTGGAGGTGCCTCGTCGGCGAGGCGCACACGATATATCAAGCGCCCTGCCGGTGACGGTCCCGAGGCAAAGGCGACATGGTTTCAATTTACGTCAGCTCATTCCCGGAACAGTTCCCCAGGCGTCGCGCCGAACAGCCCCTTGAAGGCGGCAATGTAGGCCGAGGTGGAATCGTAACCGCATCCCAGTGCCGCCTGTGTGACGCTCTCCCCCTGCTCCAGGGCATCCAGCGACGACAACAGGCGCATGCGCTGGCGCCAGGCACGGAAGCTCAGGCCGGTCTCGCGCTGGAACAAGCGCATCAGGGTCTTTTCCGAACGCCCCAGGCGCTGTGCCCAATGCTCGAGGTTGTGGGTCTGCTCCGGGTTTTTCAGCAGTTCGTTGCACACCCCGAGCAAACCCGGGTGTTGCGGCAACGGCAGGGAAAAACCCACCTCGGGCAAGGTCCGCAACTGATCGAGCAAAACCCGGACCAGATGGGCCTCGTCGCTGTCGCCTTCCGGGTAGTCCACCGGATACTGGCAGAACTGCTTGATCAGCTCCCGGGCCAGCGGCGTCACTTCCAGCACCCGGCAATGCCTCGGCGCCCAGCTAGAGTCGCTGCGGCGCACGTACAGGCTGCGCATCTCCGCCCGGGTCGAGGTGATCACCTCGTGCTCGACCCCGGCCGGCACCCACACGCCCCACTGTGGCGGGGCGAAGTAGCTGCCCTCGGCGGTGTACACGCCGAGCACGCCGCTGATGGCGTAGGAAAACTGCACCCAGTCATGCCGGTGCCGGGTCGTCCACGAGCCGGCGCCGAGGCTTTCCGCCCGTGCATACAGCGGCCGCGGCAAGGCGCTGAGGTCGGGAATCCGCCGCGGCGAGGTGTTCTGTCCGTTGGTCGGCATCGCTGGGCCTTGTGTCGCAAGACGGAAATGCCTTGCAGGTTAACGCGCCGACTGATTATTACAAGGTGATTCGAGATCAGCGCTCGATGATCGCCGTCACCCCCTGGCCGCCGGCAGCGCAAATGGAAATCAGGCCACGGCCCTGGCCGGCGTGATCGAGCAACTTGGCCATATTGGCGAGAATGCGCCCGCCCGTCGCGGCGAAGGGGTGACCGGCAGCCAGGGAACTGCCCTTCACGTTCAGCTTCGAACGGTCGATGGAACCCAGCGGCTGTTCGAGACCAAGGCGGTCGCGGCAGTACTCCGGGTCTTCCCAGGCCTTCAGGGTGCACAGCACCTGGGCGGCGAAGGCCTCGTGGATTTCGTAGTAGTCGAAGTCCTGCAGGCTCAGGCCGTGGCGGGCCAGCAGGCGCGGCACGGCGTAGACCGGCGCCATCAGCAAGCCTTCATGGCCTTTGACGAAGTCCACTGCGGCGGTCTCGCCATCCAGCAGGTAGGCCAACACCGGCAGGCCGCGTTCTTTCGCCCATTCCTCGCTCGCCAGCAGCACCACCGAGGCCCCATCGGTCAGCGGTGTCGAGTTGCCGGGGGTCAGGGTGCCGTTGCCGTTGCGCTCGAACACCGGCTTGAGGGCGGCGAGCTTTTCCGCCGTCAGGTCGGGGCGCAGGTTGTTGTCGCGGGTCAGGCCCAGGAACGGGGTGAGCAGGTCGTCCTGCCAGCCTTCGTTGAAGGCCGCCGCCAGATGCTGGTGGCTGAGCAGGGCCAAGGCGTCCTGTTCTTCCCGGGGGATGCCCCAGTGCTGGGCCATCTGCTCGCAGTGCTGGCCCATGGACAAGCCGGTGCGCGGCTCGCCGTTACGCGGGAATTCCGGCTTGAGATACGACGGCCGCAGCTTGAGCAGGGCCTTGAGCTTGTCGGCCGTGGTCTTGCCGCGATTGGCCTCCAGCAGCACCCGGCGCAGGCCCTCGCCGACCGCGATGGGCGCATCGGAGGTGGTATCGACGCCGCCCGCGATGCCGCAGTCGATCTGCCCGAGGGCGATCTTGTTGGCCACCAGCAGCGCCGCCTCCAGGCCGGTGCCGCAAGCCATCTGGATGTCATAGGCCGGGGTCTGCGGCGACAGGCGCGAGCCGAGCACGCATTCGCGGGTCAGGTTGAGGTCCCGGGAATGCTTGAGCACCGCCCCGGCCACCACCTCGCCCAGGCGCAGGCCATGCAGGCCGAAGCGCTCGATCAGCCCTTCGAGGGCAGCGGTCAGCATGCTCTGGTTGCTGGCCGTGGCATAGGCACCATTGGAGCGCGCGAAAGGGATTCGATTGCCGCCGATGATCGCGACCCGACGCAGACTTCGCATGAGAGACATTCCTTTTATTCCCGAAATAGACGCATAGAGCGTAGGAGTTTTTTCCCGGTTCGAACGACCAACGGCCGATCATGGTCCACACTCTGATGCTTATTTCAGGGAGACGTGCCATGACCGACCGCTATATCAACTTCGCCAACTCCGATCTCGGCCGGCGCGTGGTAGGGGCTGTCGGCCTGCCGCAGCCTGCTCGCCTGGAGCGCTGGCAAGCGGGCCGGCTGCGGCCCGTGGAGGGCGCGCTGTTGCTCGGCGGCGGGCCGTTGGCGGTGAAGGTGGCGGCGTTCGGCCAGCGCCTGACCGGCGAGCTGTTCAGCTTCGCCGATGAAGACCTCGGCCTGCCGGCCTGGGTTGCGGGGCTCGGCAGCAAGCTCAAGGCGGTAGTCTTCGATGCCAGCCACCTCAGCGATATCGACCAGCTCAAGCAGTTGCGCGAGTTCTTCCAGCCGCTGCTGCGCAGCCTCGACCGCAGCGCCAAGGTGGTGATTCTCGGTCGTGCGCCGGAGCAGCTTGACGAGGTGCTGGCCCGGGTCGCCCAGCGTGCCCTGGAAGGCTTCGCTCGCTCCCTGGCCAAGGAACTGCGCAGCGGCGGCACCCTGCAATTGCTCTATGTGGCAAAGGAGGCCGAGGATCAGCTGGAAGGTGCGCTGCGCTTCTTCCTCTCGCCGAAAAGCGCCTTTGTCAGCGGCCAGGTCCTGCGCCTGGAAGCCTGCGCCACTCAAGTGCAGGACTGGACCCGCCCGCTGGCCGGGCGCAAGGCGCTGGTCACCGGGGCCGCGCGGGGTATCGGCGCGTCCATCGCCGAAACCCTGGCCCGGGATGGCGCCGAGGTGGTGCTGCTGGACGTGCCCCAGGCCGCCGATGATCTCAAGGCCCTGGCCGAACGCCTGGGCGGACGGGCGCTGGACCTGGATATCTGCGCCAGCGATGCCTCGGCCAGATTGCTCGAAGGGCTGCCGGACGGTATCGATATCGTCGTGCATAACGCCGGCATCACCCGCGATAAGACCCTCGCCAACATGACCCCGGAATACTGGGATTCGGTCATGGCGGTCAATCTCAAGGCCCCGGCGATCCTGACCCAGGCGCTGATCGATGGCGGTGCCCTGCATGAGCACGGGCGCATCGTGGTCATGGCCTCGATCAGCGGCATCGCCGGCAATCGCGGCCAGTCCAACTATGCCGCCAGCAAGGCCGGCTTGATCGGCCTGGCCCAGGCCTGGGCGCCGCTGCTGGCCGAGCGCGGGATCAGCATCAATGCCATCGCCCCGGGCTTTATCGAAACCCGCATGACCGCGGCGATTCCCTTCACCCTGCGCGAGGCCGGGCGGCGCATGAGCTCGCTGGGCCAGGGCGGCTTGCCCCAGGACGTCGCCGAAGCGGTCGCCTGGCTGGCCCAGCCGGGTAGCGGCGCGGTCAGCGGCCAGGTGCTGCGTGTCTGCGGCCAGGCGGTGATGGGAGCCTGACCATGACCCAGACCTGGCACGACCTCGGCAGTACCGCCAGCCTCTCCGGGCTGTACCTGAAGGCGGCGAGCAAACGCAAGATCAGCGGCGACACCCTGCCCCGCTATGGGCTGCGCTGCGGGATCAATGTCGACGAGCGCAACCTGGAGGCTTATCGCAAGCTATGCCTGTTCATCCAGGACGGGCGCCTGCCGCCGACGTATCCCCATGTGATGGCGTTTGCCTTGCAGATGCAGTTGCTCACGGCCAAGGATTTTCCCGCGCCGTTGCTGGGGATGGTCCACCTGAGTAACCGGATTCGCGTGCTGCGGCCGTTGGGCGGCATCTCGCGGCTGCGTTTCTCGGTGTCTGTGGATAACCTCCAGCCTCATGAGAAAGGCGCCACCCTTGATATGCGCACCGATGCCGAGGATGGCATCGGGCTGATCTGGTCCGAGACCAGTCGCATGCTGTGTCGGGGGATGAAGGTGGCGGGTGAGGTGCCGCTGGTGGAAGCGCCGGAGCCGCTGGCGATGACCGAACTGACGCGGTGGTATGCGGACAGTGATATCGGGCGGCATTACGCCAAGGTGTGTGGCGACTACAACCCGATTCACCTCAGTGCAGCCAGTGCCAGGCTGTTCGGTTTCCCCCAGGCCATTGCCCATGGGATGTGGAGCAAGGCCATGGCGATGGCGCATTTGCGCGGGCATTTGCCGCGTAGCGGGTATGAAGTCGCGGTGGAGTTTCACAAGCCGGTGCGCTTGCCGAGCGAGGTGATTCTGGATGGGAGCGAGGTGGCGGCGAATGGGCAGTTTCGCTTGGGCGGGCATGCTGGGATTATCCACATGACCGGCACCTGGCAACCGGCCTGACAATCCTTCTGCCGCCAACACAAAACCCTGTGGGAGCTGGCTTGCCAGCGATTTGGCCCGATCTGACAACATCATTGTTCAAACCGGCCTCATCGCTGGCAAGCCAGCTCCCACAGGTCACCGGCCAGCCTTACGGGCGCTTCCAGCCCTCCTGCTCTATTCCTTCCAGCAGTGCATCGACCAAGCCCTTGGCCGCCTCCACCGCATGCATCGTCAACCACGGAAAGCTGCTGCTCGCCGGGTCCGGCAGTACCGAGTGCTGGGCGGATTCATAGGCACAGCGCAAGAACATCGAGGCATGCACGAGAGCACTGTGGGGGTCGATCCCGGCATTGACCGAGAACAAGGGCGGGTGGCTGCCGGGGCATTCACCGAAGTGGCGGGAACAGGTTGAAGCGAGGGGTGGATCGGGGACGATTTTCTTCATTTGGCTTTCTCTGTCGGGTTACGCCGACACCCTCAGTTTCCACACTGAAGGGTGGCAGCTGCGCACGGGGTGGAAAACCGAGCGACAGAGAGACCCGGCAGGCCAAGGGCCTCCCGTGCACAGCTGCCATAAAGCAGTCTCTGTCGAGCGTTTCCGAGGTTTCCACACCCCGATCACCGGACCTCCGGCGACCGCGAAAGACTAGAAGGAGTAGTTTCCATGAGCAAGGAAGCCAACGCCGACAGATCGCGTAGGTTACGTCCTAGGATTTTCAGCTTCCAGAAACTTTGTGTTTAAGCATGCTGAAGAACTCCGGCGCAGAGCTCTTCAAGAACAAGCATGAATGGGTGGCAGCTGAGTGCAGAGTGGAAAACCGGGTGAAAAGGTAAACCCGGCAGGCCCAAGGACCTCCTGCAAGCAGGGTGGAAAACCGGATGAGTAGGAATCCGGTAGATCCTTGGCCCTCCTGCACACAGCCGCCATGAAGAGGGGGCTGGACAGATTAAGGACCAACTTTCCATCGCTCCAGCAAACATGTGTTTAAGAATGCTGCCCGCAAGGCCACCTCAGGGTTCTCCCCCAGCCATACGATCCCTCTTGCCAGCCACCCGCTTCCCCCTGAAGCTATACCGCCTCAGGAGACCCGAAATGAATCTGCAAGAACTCACCCAACGCCTGCACACCATCCGCGACAACAACGACTGGCGCGGTTTCCATAGCCCGAAGAACCTGGCCATGGCCGCCAGCGTGGAGATGGCCGAGCTGGTGGAGATCTTCCAGTGGCTGAGCGAGGACCAGTCCCGCCAGTTGCCCGCCGATCAGCTCGCCCACGCCGGCCAGGAAGTCGGCGATATCGTGCTTTATCTGCTCTTGCTGTGCAGCGAACTCGGCCTGGACATGGAACAGGTCGTCAAGGCCAAGCTGGCCGATAGCGAGAGGCGCTTCGCCAAATGAACGACCGCCATTTCGATGCCCTGGCGACCCGCTTCGCCGAGAAGATCTACGGCGGCGCCAAGGGCGCGATCCGCCTGGCGGTGCTCCAGGCCGACCTCGCCGAGTGCCTGCCCGACCGCCCGCTGCGCATCCTCGATATCGGCGCCGGCCTCGGCCATATGGCCCTGTGGCTGGCCGAGCGCGGCCACCAGCTGACCCTGGCCGAACCCGCCGCGCCCATGCTCGACGGCGCCCGCGAACGCTTCGCCGCCGCCAACCAGCCCGCGACCTTCATCCAGGCGCCCTGGCAGGACCTGCTCGGCGAACTGACCGAACCCTACGACCTGGTCCTGTGCCACGCCGTGCTGGAATGGCTGGCAGAACCCGAGGCGATCCTCCCGGTGCTGCACCAGCTGACCCGCGCCGACGGCCTGCTGTCCCTGGCCTTCTACAACCGCGATGCGCTGGTCTACCGCAACCTGCTCAAGGGCCATTTCCGCAAGATGCGGCGCAACGACATGGCCGGCGAGAAACAGAGCCTGACCCCGCAGAAGCCTCTCGATCCACGCGAACTCCGGACCCAGCTCGAAGGTCTATGGGAAGTGGAGACCGAGAGCGGCGTGCGGGTGTTCCATGACTACATGCCCAGCGAGTTCCAGGGCCGCGCCGAGCTGATCGACCTGCTGGAAATGGAACTGGCCCACCGTCGCCATCCGGCCTTCGCCGGCCTTGGCCGCTATCTGCACTGGATCTGCCGTCCCCGCTAGGGAGAATTCCATGCGCTACCTGCTTGTCCTGTCCTGCCTGACCCTGGCCGCGTGCCAGGGCAGCAATCCCTATGTCGCCAGTTCCAACCCGCTGCCGCCGGCACCGGCGCAGGCAGCGAACACATTCGACCGCAGCGCCTATCCTGCCCCGGCCCGTGACTACGGGCGCTACCGCAGTTGGACCTGGCGCAATAACCAGTTGCCCGCCGGCAGCGCGTCCATCGATCCGGCGCAACTGGCCGAGGCCGTCAGCAACGCCCTCGACCAACGCGGCCTGCGCCCGGCCCGGGACGGCCGCAGCGACCTGCTGGTCAGCGCCAACATGCATCTGGAACGGCGCCTGCGCCAGTACCGCGACGATGACTACTATCCCTATGGCGGCTACGGCGGCATGGGCTACGGCCGCGGCCCCTACGGCAACAGCTACGGCGTGTATGGCAGCGTGCCGGTGGTGCGCACCTACGAGGTCGAGGTGATGGTGGTGCGGGTCGACCTGTTCGATGCCGGCAGCGGCCAGCCGGTCTGGAGCGCCAGCGCCGAGACCGCCAGCCAGGGCTCCCTGGCCGAGCGCGCCGACGCCGTGCGCGAGGCCGTCGATAAAGCCATGAGCGGCTATCCTCCCAGCTAGGCCTTTGGAGAATCATCATGTTCCGACGTCTCGCTTTACTGTCCCTGCTGGCATTGCTTTCAGCCTGCCAGAGCAACAACGTGTCCCAGGACTTCGACGCCAGCCGCGATTTCGCCGGCTATCGCAGCTGGACCTGGCAGGAGCCGGCGCTGCAATACCGCCCGGATGATCCGCGGATCAAGAGCGACCTGACCGAACAACGCATCCGCCAGGCGGTCAGTGGCGAGCTTGACCAGCGCGGCCTGCGCCCGGCCCAGGCCGGCACCCGCGGCGACCTCAAGGTGCAGACCTACCTGATCGTGGAAAACCGTCACCAGCAGGTCACCACCCAGTACGGCGGCGGTTGGGGAGGCTACTACGGCGGCTACTGGGGCGGCCCGATGTTCAACGAGACGCGCACCGTGGAATACAAGGTAGCGACTATCCAGGTCGATATGTTCGACGGGCGCGACGGCAAGCTGGTCTGGCGCGGCAGTGCCGAGCAGGTAATGAACCACTACCCGCCGACGCCGGAAGAGCGCAACACGGCGATCCAGAAGACGGTGGCGCAGGTGCTTTCCAACTATCCGCCACGTTGAGGCGACGTTCCACCGACCCTGTGGGAGCTGGCTTGCCAGCGATTACGATGGTGAGTTCACTACCGCTATCGCTGGCAAGCCAGCTCCCACAGGGTACCAAGTCGCTCTCTCGGGCCAGTACAGGCGACTGGCCATAACCTTGACTACACTCCTTGAACGCACGCGACGTGCACGGCATGTGCCGGCAAAGGAGTGCTCGTGTCTCCCCGATTCGCGAAACGCCAGCGCGGCGCCATTGGCCTGGCGGCCGTCCTGACCCTGGCCATGGCCCTGGTGTTCGGCCTGCTGGCGGTAGATGGCGGGCGCCTGTACATGGAGCAGCGCAAGCTGCAGCGGGTGGTGGATATGGCCGCCCTCGAAGCCGCCGGCCAGAGTGCTACCTGCAATGGCGTCGGTCCACAGGCCGCAGCACTGGCCACGGCAGCCGCCGCTCGCAACGGTTTCGCAGTCGGCGGCGGCAACACCCTGGCCACCAGTTGCGGCAGCGTCACCACCGGCGAGGCCAGCCGACGCAGCTTCAGCGCCAATCCGGCGATCGCCCAGGCTATCAGGGTTGTGGCGACCAGCAATGTATCGAACAGCTTCGCGGCAGGCATACGAAGCCTGGTGAGCGGTCAGGCGATCACCCCGCTCCTCCAGCTCCAGGCCCAGGCCGTAGCAGCCGCGCCGCTACCGCCGCGGGCCATGCTGCGCCTGAAATCGACCCTGGCGACGGTGGACTCGACCAAGTCGGCATTGCTCAACGCCCTGGTCGACCCGCTCGGCGGACGGGTCAGCCTGAATGCCGTGGGCTGGCAGGGCATTGCCAATACCGATATCAAGCTGCTGGACTTCCTCGACCAACTGGCCATCGACGTCAATGTCGGCGCCGGCCACTACGACGAGTTGCTGAGCAAGAACATCCGCGCCACAGATCTGATCCGCGCCGCCGCCACCGTGCTCGCACGCAGCGGCGCCGCAGCCGATGTGGTCACCAACCTGGGCAGGGTGGTGGTAGGCGCCGACGACACCACGCTGATCAAACTGGGGGACATCCTCGACCTGAAGAACGGCACCTCCGCAGCCGGTCTCGATGCCTCGCTCAAGGCCATCGATCTGGTCCAGGCCGCCGTGATGCTGGCGGCGAAGAACAGCGCGGCGATCGCGCAGATCCCGCTGAACCTGCTGGGCCTGGTGAACGGCACGATCCGGGTGAAGGTGATCGAGCCGGAGCAGCTTTCGGCCATCGGCAACCCGGCCACCGACGAGATCAAGGTGCACACCGCCCAGGTCCGCGTGCTGGCCTCCCTCGACCTGCCCGTGCTCGGCACCATCGCCGGCCTGACCAATGCGGTGACCAACCTGGCCACCCCACTTACCAACATCATCAACCCGCTGCTCAGCCTCAACCTGCAAGGCACCCTGCAATCGGTGGGCTGCCTGATCCTGGTACCGTGCAAGGTCGCCGATATCCAGTTGGTGCCCGACGCACCGCCGCATATCGACATTGGCCTGGAAGTCGCTTCCGCCACCAGCCAGGTGACCAACTACAGCTGCTCGCCGAACAAGACCCTGACCGCCACTACGCAGTCGGCCGCAGCCAAGGTAGCGATCGGCAAGTTCACCACACCGAACGACTTCTTCACCTCGGGCAATGCGGCAGTGCAGCCCATCCCGCTGATCGACTTCGGCACCAACGTCTGCACCAAGCTGACGATCCTCACACTCGGCTGTGGTACCCGGATACCCCTGGTCGGCGGGGGTGTCGGGATCAAGGTCAGCACTACGGTGATCGGCTCGCCAGCCGATGCCACCCCGCTGGTGTTCAGCGGCGCCAGCGCGCCACCCAACCTGAACCAGGCACCGGTGTACCAGACCCTGCCCAGCGCCTCCAATGTGGTCAACAGCCTCGGTACCACCTTCAACGGCATCCAGCTCCTCACCTACCAACCCCAGGACGCCTACCCCCTCGGCACAGTGGTGACCTCCGCCACCAGCCTGCTGAACAACGTGGTGACCCTCCTCGTGCCCCAGATCACCACCCTGCTCGGACGTATCACCGACCCGCTGATCAACTCGCTGCTCAAGGTGCTCGGCATCGACCTGATGGTGGTGGATGTCGGCGCCAACCTCGACTGCAGCAACAACCGCGCTCAGTTGGTGCTCTGAAGCGGCAGGGCGATGACGAAACGCGCCCCGTGCACCGAGTTATCCACACTCAGGCTGCCGCCCATGCTCTCGACGATGCGGTAGCTCACCGACAGCCCCAGGCCGGTACCGACGCCGGCCGGCTTGGTGGTAAAGAAGGGTTCGAAGATGCGCTCTAGCAGCCGCGGTTCGATGCCGCCACCGCTATCTTCCACGAATAGCCGCAGCCACTGCCCGTCGCGCTCGCCGTGCAGTGAAATCCAGGTGTGTGCCGGCTTTTTCTCCAGCAGCACATCCCGGGCATTGACCATCAGGTTGATCAGCACCTGCTCAAGCTGGTCCTGATGCCCGTAGACCGCGCCCTCCAGCGGATCGCCCAGGCGAATGTCGATGCCCTTGCCAGCCAGGCCGTCGGCCAGCAGCGAGAGCGCGCCTTCCACGGCCAGCCAGGGCTCGAACAGCGAGCCCTCGACCTCCGAACGCCGACCGAACACGCGCATGTGATCGACCACCTTCGACGCCCGCACCACCTGGGCGTCGATGCGCCTGAGTTTTTCCTGCAGGTAGTCCACGTCCAGATCACCGTTCTCCAGACGCTTGAGGGCGTTGACCACGGCCATGCGCATGACGTTGAGCGGCTGGTTGATCTCATGGGCCAGGCCCGTGGACATTTCGCCCAGGGTGGCCATTTTCGCGCTTTGCAACACCAGTTGCCGGGCACGCCGGACCTCGGTGTTGTCGCGCCCGACAGCCTGGATTTCCACCAGCCGGCCCTCGCCGTCGAACAGCCCGCGGTCGGACCAGACCCACCAGGCATGCTGGCGCCCCGGCAGTTGCAGGCAGACCTCGTCGCTGCTCATCGGCGCCTGCGGACTGAGCGCGGCGATGCGCTGCACGAACAACTCGCGCTGCTCCGCCGACATCCAGGCGCCGAGATTCATGCCCGGCAGTTGCACAGGCGTGCACTCCAGATAATCGGCGAGGGGCTGGTTGCCGTAGAGCAACTCCAGGTCCGGGCGATAGCGGCAGATCATCGCCGGTGAGTCTTCCACCAGCACGCGGTAGCGCTCCTCGCTCTGGCGCACCCGCTCGGCAGCCTGGGTTGCCTCGGTGACATCCAGCCACAGGCCCACCGCTTCCACCGGCATGCCGAGGTCATTACGCAGCAGGCGGGCCTCGTCGAGTATCCAGTGCCAGCCACCGTCATGGTCGCGCAGGCGGTAACGGCTGCGCACCTGGCCCTCGCGCAGCAAGGTGCGGGTGCGCTCCAGCCATAGCGGCAGGTCGTCCGGGTGCACCCAGTGGCCCGGCTGCAGGCGCTCGCCCGGCACGCTGCGCCAACCCAGCAGGGGCTGCAGGCTGGCACTGAAGAATTCCGCGTGCAGGGCGCCGTCCTCGTAGCGCTGGATGTAGATCACTGCCGGCGAGCTGGCGATCAGGTTGTCGAGCCGCGCATGGGCGGCGCTGGCCTGCTGTTCCTGTTGCTTGATATCGCTGATGTCGAGCATGAAACCGTGCAGGCGCCGGGCATCGCCCTGACCACTGATTTCGCCGCACAGGCGATACCAGCGCGGCGCCTCGCCGTGCAGGCGCAGGCACAGTTGCAGGCTGTCACCCTGGCGCTGCAGGGCAGTGAAGGCCAGGAGCGTCGCCTCGCGATCGGCCGGGTGCACCAGGGTCAGCCAGTCCGCCAGGCTGACCCGTGCCGGTACGCCGAAGCTGGCCGCCAGGCCGGGGGCCAGGTGCAAGGTCGAGTCGTGTGGCATCCACTCCCACCAGCCGGCGCCGAGCAGGCCCTGGACGTTGTCCAGGCGCTGCTGGCTGGCTTGCAGGCGATCACCGGCAAGACGGGCGAGCAAGGGTTCGAGCAGGGCATCGGCGAGCAACAGCGCCTCGTCGCCCAGGCGCTGGCCGCCTGCGTCCTCGCACAGCAGCCAGGCGCGCACTTCATGCTGTTGGCGGTGCGGCATCAGGTAGAACGGCAACTGCAGCGCCTGCAAGGCCGGCTGGCTGGAGCTGTGGGACAGCTGGGTGGCGGGCAGACTGTCGAGCAGCTGGCTGAGGCGCGCTTCGCTGAGAGGCAGGCTGTCGCCGCTGTGGGCAAAGCAGGTCCAGGCATGGCCCGCCGGCAGCAGGATCGCCGCCCAGGTCGCTCGCCAGTGCCAGGCCAGGCGCTGCAATTGCTCGCCGGCTTCGTCGCTCAGGTGTTGCAGGCTGCAATCGCGCAAGGCGGCGGCGATGGTGCCGGCCAGCAGTTGCTGCTGGCGGGCCTCGGTGCCCTGGCGCTGCTGCTGGATCAGGTCGCCGATATCGAACAGTTGCAGCAGCCAGCCCTCGGCCTGGGGCAACAACCAGCCACGGGTATGCAGGCTGTGTCCGGCGGCGGCGCGGAAATCCAGGTCCAGCGGGTGCGCCTGCCAGTCCGCCGGAGTGCCTTCCAGGGTCAGCAGGCTGTGCGGCAACACGTAGTCGCGCAGGTGCGCCGACATCTGCGCCGGCAGCACCAGCGCAGTCCGCAGCGGGCCGCCCAGGCGCAATACGCGGCCTTGCGCATCGAGCCACAATTGCAGGCCCACCGCCGGCGGCGCCGAAGCCTCGGGCCAGTTCCCGGTTTCGCCGGCGCGGGTCCGCCAGCGGTCGAACAGCCCCGAACCGCCGTTCAAAGCTGCAGGCTCGTCTGGGTGGTCAGGGTCGCCGGCAAGCGCGGGACCTCGCCGATACCCGGCAGCACCAGCACCGGCAAGGTCGAGGTGATCTTGGCCTTGCTGTAGTGGACGCTCACAGTGAGCAAGCGGGTGCCGCTCAGGGTCACGGTCGCGTCCGTGGCGAACTGGAAGCCCAGCGACCCCGGCAGCCACGCCAGTTGCTGCTCCAGTGTCTGCCTGGCCAGATTGTTGACGTCGGCCGCGTAGGTGCCGCTCGCCGGGTCCAGGGCCACGCAACGACGCACCGCCTCGCTGCTGGCCTGGTTGAACGACTGCACCATCAGCATCGGCAGGCTGTAGGTGAGCAGCCCGTAGAACACTGCGAAGAACATCAGGAACACGATGGCGAACTCGATGGCCACCGCACCTTTTTGCCGTCCAGCAAGGCTTGCTTTCATGATCGCGTCTACCCTGACAAAGACCTCTCCTGACAAATATAGAATCAATCAGACCAAGGGATGGCGTTTCGCCAATGCAAAGTCTCGTCCTGCTGTTATGGCTTGCCCTCTGCGCCGAACAGGATGTCCGTGAACGGCAGATCGCCAACACCCTGACCCTCGGTGCAGCCGCCTTCGCCCTCGCCTATCTGTTCTTCACCGGCCACACCTGGATCGGCGCCGAACCCGCCGATGCGGCGCTGGCCCTGGCCCTGGTGATGTTGTTAACCCTTCCGGGCTATATCCTTGGTCGGCTGGGTGCCGGGGATGTGAAATTGCTCGGTGCTCTGGCCCTGGCAACCGACCAGTGGTATCTGCTGGGCACCTTCATCGGTGCCGGGGTAGTGGTGCTGGCCTGGCTGCTGGGGCGGCGCTGGTTCTGGTCCCTGCTGAATCAGAAGCTTAAGAAGCGCCTGCGCGAACTGCAGGAGGAGATGTCAAAAAAACAGCCCTTCGCGCCGTTCCTGTTCGCCGGCTTCCTGCTCGCAATCTTATGGATCCATTAGTCGCCTGGGGGCTCTAACCTGGGTGTCACTCCTTGTAAATAATCGCAAGGAGCGACTACTTTCTAGTTAGTGCCCCACCGTGACCGGGACCGCTCCTTGGCAGCATTCAGGGAGGGCACGTCAGCATGGAGTCGCGATTCAAATGCCAGCCAGCAAAGTGAAAGTCCTGGTCGTCGATGACCAGCCCCTGATCGTCGAAGAGCTTTGCGAATTCCTCGAAAGCAGTGGTTACCGTTGCGTGCCTTGTGAGTCCAGCAGCCATGCCGTCGAATGCTTCATCGCCGACCCGGCCATCGGCCTGGTGGTCTGCGACCTGAACATGCCCGGCCTCGATGGCATCGAACTGGTGAAGAAACTCAAGAGCGAGACCGGGCCGGATCGCATCTTCGAAGCCATCATGCTCACCGGCCGCGCCGACAAGCAGGACGTGATCAAGGCCCTGCGCGAGGGTTTTGCGGACTACTACCAGAAACCCGTGGATCTGGAAGAGTTGCTGGACGGCCTCAAGCGCCAGGAAGAAGCCCTGCAGGCCCGGCAGAAGGATTACCAGCAGTTGGGTCATCTGAACCAGAAGCTGCAATGCCTGGCCAGTTCCATCGAAGAGCTGTACCAGGATCTCGACAAGGCTCGGCCCCAGGCGCACTCGCGTAGCGACAGCAGTGAGGAAAGCGATGCGCAGAGCGACGTCATCCCCACCATCTTCGCCCCGCTATCGCCGCGCCAGCTCGACGTGGCGCGGCTGGTGGGCCAGGGCAAGACCAACTACCAGATCGCCTGCGAACTGGGCATCACCGAGAACACGGTGAAGCTGTATGTCTCCCAGGTGCTGCGCCTGACCCATATGCACAACCGCACCCAACTGGCCCTGGCGTTGTCGCCGAGCGGGTCGGCGTTGCGGCAGAGGGTTACCGAACACTGAGTTGTCGTGTGTTTGATGGCCTCATCGCTGGCAAGCCAGCTCCCACAGGTTCAGCGGCGCCGCAGACACTGTGGGAGCTGGCTTGCCAGCGATGAGGCCATCACAAGCAACACAAGGCTAATTGTCTCCTCCGCCTTTCGCCCCGCCACTGTCCATCTTCTCCCACTTGAAGACCTCCGGAATCTTGTACTTATACACATTCAACCAGCGCTCCATGCTCTTGTCATCCTTCAGCGCCGGCACCGTGACGCCGGCGATCTGCACGGCGTTGGTGAAGTCCAGCTCGCTGACCTCCGGGGCCACCTTGAGGCTGATGCGGTCACGGCTGACCACCGTGGGCGACAGGGCCAGGCGGATGCCGAACTCCTTGTACTCGATCGACAGGCTGTCGCTGCCGCTGCTGGGCACCGGGATGGGGATTTCGCCACCGGCGAGGAAGCTCGCGGTCATGCCGCTGAGCACGGTCAGGCTGGGACGCGCCAGGGTGTAGGCGAAGCCGGTGTTCTCCAGGGCATTGATCGCGGCGAGGAAGCGGCTGCTGCCCCCACCCCAGACGATATTGAAGGCACCGTTGTCGAGCGGGATCAGTGGCGTGGTCACTGGCACGTTGCCCGGCGACACCAGGGTCCCCGGCACGGTGCCCGGAGAGCCGATCAGCGAACTGTTGGAGCCTTTGAAGAACAGCCTGGCCCCGGCCTCCTTGAGCTTGCTCCGGCTGACCTCGACAAAGCGGATATCAGCCTGGATCTGCATCGGCAGGTCGGCTTCCTGGGCCACGGCCATGTCGGCGCTGGCCTGGCCGCGCACGAAGATCATGGTCTGGCGTGGCGTGCTCGAGCAGGACGTCCACAGGCTCAGGCTGGTGGCGCCTGGGCCCATGGCGGTGAGCAGCACGGCGTCGTTGCCCACCGCATGCACATCGGCAACCTTGGGATCGCCTACCGCCGCGCGGCTGATGCTCACCGGCAGGCGCAGTTCCTGTTGCAGGCCCTGGTCGATCTCGAGGGTGGCCGGCACCCGCGGCAGCGCCGCACAACCGCTGACCGCTGCCTGGGCCTGGGCCGGCGGCAACAGGGCCAGCAACGAGGCGACCAGGGTGCAGGTGGAAATCCGCGAGGAACGATGGCTCATCGAAGGGGCATCCTTGCTGAATTCAGTGAAGTGTCTCGGGCGCCTGCGCGCCCCGAATGATCTCGATTCCACGCCTGGCCACCGGCGCCGCGGCCGGGCCAGGCGCCGGGGCGGTCATGGCCAGTTGGTTGAAGCGATAGAGCTGGCGGGTGGCATCCTCGACGGCGCGGGTGGCGGTCTTCGGATCGGCCCAGTACGTGGCCAGCAGCTTTTCTTCGGCGCTGCGCACCGCCAGGTCCACCTTGCCGCCCTGGGCAGCGAGGGTCAGGCGGCTGGCCAGGGCCTGGGGCACCGCGACCACGACGGTGCGGGCCGGGGTGCGGCGTTTTTCTTCGCGGGCCTTGGGATCGGGGTCGAGGGGTTCGGCCGTGCGCCCGTCGCGAGCCACGCCGATCTGCTGGCCGACGCTGAGCACACGCAGGGCCGGCACCACCACCTGGGCGCTGGCCAGCGGATTGGCCTGTTCTTCCCGCAGGTAGACCAGCACATCCACATAGTCGCCAGGGCGCAGGTAACCGGCGGCGCCGCTGACCTCATCGACCGCCAGGGTCAGGGCGCGCTCGCCGGGCCCGATCATCCGCGCCAGCGGACCACCGGCCTCGAAGCTGCTCTCCTCCAGCCAAGTGCCGGCTGGCAGGTCGCGCCAGGGGGTGCGTCCGGCAACCTGTTCAAGGGTCTGGAAACTGCCGGCCGGCGCCACCAGCAGGCGCTCCACGGCAAGATCTTCGGTATTCAGCGGCTGGTTGGCGGCAACATCGCGGCGCAGCACCACCACCGGTTTGCGCAGTTCATCCTGGGCCGTGTTGACCGCCTGGGTCACTGGCGGAACGGCGGGTTGCGCGACAGGGGCGGAAGGTTCAGGCCGCTTGCTGAGGACCAGGCCCCAGTAGCCGGCGAAGATCGCCCCTAAAAGGAACAGTCCGGCAAGAATCAAGGTGATGCGACTGCTCATGGCTGGCCCCTCCCTGCCTCATTCCGCAGCCCGTGACTTCTTGTTAACAGGCTTGAACCCACACGTTGGAAGTAACTATTTCGCTATTTCACGGTAGTTGAGCTAGGACAAAACGCCATTACGCTTGTGCAAATTTTTCCCTGTGACGTGCATCACGTTTTGAAAACAACGGGTTATTGGCGGCGGCTTTCCGCTATCACTTTGGGATTAATGCTTTCTTACATTTGCTCAGGTGTTAACTCTTGACGATGCTCTGATGGCGAAGGGGAATCACCCAAGCCCCCGTGTTACAGGCCTTTCTGGCGCAAGGAGCTACATCATGTCGGTCACTAAAAAAGTCATTCAATCCATTCGGAAGTTCTGCCAGCGCACGGACGGCGCATCGGGTATCGAGTACGCACTGGTCGCGGCCATGGTTGCCGTAGCACTGGTGGCGTTCGTGCCGACCATCTCCGAAGGCGTAACCACCATCTTCACGAGTATCCAGGGCGCGCTGAACCCGGCCTGAGTCTTTCGAGCTGTCCAGCGGGGTCATCACGCCGTGCCCCGCTGGTCTATCGCCACCGCATGACAGGACAGCGCCATGCCAGCTTCCCGCCCACGAGAACAATTGCTGTTGGTGGATGATGAAGAGGACGCGTTGCTGGAACTGGCCGAACTGCTGGAAAACGAGGGCTTCCGTTGCCATGTGGCGACGTCGGTGAAAAACGCCCTTCAGCAGTTGACCCGGCATCCGGATATCGCCCTGGTCATCACCGACCTGAACATGCCGGAAGAATCCGGTATCTCCCTGATCAAACGCCTGCGCGAGCACACCGCGCGCCAGCACCTGCCGGTGATCGTCACCACCGGGCATGCCAACCTCGATGCGGTGACCGAGTTGCGGCAACTGGAAGTGCTGGACCTGTTCCGCAAGCCCATCTATCACATCCGGTTGCTGGAGACCCTGGGGAACCTGTTTCCGCCGGAGGTTGCGCAGGGGCGGCGGGTGGCTCACTGAAATACCTATTGGCCTCATCGCTGGCAAGCCAGCTCCCACAGGTTCGGCGGCGCCGCAGACACTGTGGGAGCTGGCTTGCCAGCGATGAGGCCATCAGCAACACCCGCACTCCTCAGAGTTGATAGCTGAAACTCACGGTAAACCGCGGCCGCCGGTTGAAGCTGTCCAGGGCGATGTCGGACATCGGCTTGGCCACCTCCAGCGAGATGTTGTAGTAGTGCGCATCACCAAAGCGCAGGCCCAGGGCCGCCGAGGACATTTTCGAGTCCTGAACCTGCAATTCATTGAACCAGGTCTTCGCCGCATCCAGCACCACATAGGGCTGAAGCAACTTTACCCACTCACCCTCACGTCGAAAGCTGTAGTTGAGCTCGTAGGCCGCCCCCCAGCCCTTGTCGCCGGAGGCCTGGTCGACCGGGTACCCCCGACCGAAGTTCTGCCCCCCAAACACCGCGCGCTCGCTGTCGGGCAGACTGTCGTCGGTCCAGTACAAAGCCGCAGAAACCACCCCTTGCCAGTTGTCGGCGAAACGATCGCTCTGGACGCCGGAAAGGCGCAGGCGGAAGAAATCAAGGTCATAGTCGGCGTCGGTGTTGGCACCAAAGCGGTCGAAGCCCTGGTACACCCCGGCGCTGAGGATGCGCAGTTGCCGGTCCGTGGCCTTGCGCCAGTCGCCCTCGAAGGCCAGCGCACGGATATCGGTCTCGATACTGACTTTCTGCGAGCCGCGCAGCACCCGGTAATCCGTAGTGTCGTCCACCGCGTAAAAACGCGCCGACACACCTAGCCATTCGTTGGGCGACGCGATCAGGGGATGGTTGAGACCTACTGAATAACGGTCGTTTTCCCGGTGCTGCTTGAGATCGACGCCGTTGTCCAGGCGGATCACCGCGCTGGGATCGCTGCGATAGCGCGAGGCCGACAGCGCCAGTTGCGTCCCTTCGCTGTTAAGGTACTGCGAATAGTCAGCACGGAAATAGTGCTCCTTGTCTTGCCCGGGTGGTGCCAACGCACTGACGCTCAATTGTTCTGCGAACGCCGTTTGCGCGTTGCTGCTGGCACCCAGCAGTACCTGGAGATCGTCGCGGCTGCTATCACTGAGGCTCATAGTGGTCGTGAAAGGCTTGCGCGCGGCCTGCACGAACAGTTTACTGGCCCCATCGGTGGTCGAAGGTGGGGGCACCCGCGCCTGCAGGGTGATACCGGGCACCCGGCTCATGAGGGTGGTGTAGCGGTCGAAGGTTTTCCGGGTCAGCGGGCGCTCGGCCTTGAGCTTGGCAACGAGCTTGTCCAGGTAGACCGAGACCCGGCCAATATCGCCCTGCATCTCGTGATCACGAATATAGCCCTCGACCAAAACCACACGCAGGCGACCTTCGGCAAAATCCTGCACCGGCAAAAAGGCGTAGGACAACAGGTAACCATCCTGCTGGTATCGCTGGGTCAGGCGCCGGGTGGCCTCGATCAGATCGGCAATGGTGACCTCGCGGTTCAACAGGTCCTTGTAATTGTCACTCAGTTCGCTTAGCGGGTAGACGCTCCCCCCCTCGATACGCACTTTGCGGATTAGTACCCGGGTGTTCATCATCAGCGCCTGAGGCTGACTGGCTGCGGGGGTCGGCATCTGAAGCTGCGGTGTGGACGGCCGAAATGCATCTGCCGGCAGGTTGGGTGCCGGCAGGTTGCGTTCAGTTTCGTTGCTGTTCAGAAAAGTGGGAAGTGGCTCGGCCTGTAGCGCACTTACCCAGGAAAGACTCACTAACGCGATTGCCATCGACCGCATAGGACACTCCATCATCCTGAAAAGTACGAGGGAACCAAGACGGTTCCCTCGTCAGACTCAAGCGTAGGTGTTGCCCGTAAGATCGTCTAACCAGGATGATGGCTTTTTACTTCGCACCACCCAATAAACCACCCGTCACGCCGTTCAGCACTCCCCCCAGACCTCCGGTACTCGTGGCGGTGGTGCCGGCGCCGCCCGAGACCGCTACGCCAGCACCGGTGCCCGCGGTTGCACCACCGAGCGCCCCGGTCACGGTATTGACCACGCTGCCAACCGTCCCGGTAACGGCGCCGAGACCGCCAGTGCCGCCGGTAGCACCGCCCAGGGTGCCGGTCACGCTGTTCACCACACCGCCTACGGTGCCCGTCACGGCGCCGAGACCGCCAGTTCCGCCGGTAGCACCGCCCAGGGTGCCGGTCACGCTGTTCACCACACCGCCTACGGTGCCCGTCACGGCGCCGAGACCGCCAGTTCCGCCGGTAGCACCGCCCAGGGTGCCGGTCACGCTGTTCACCACACCGCCTACGGTGCCCGTCACGGCGCCGAGACCGCCAGTACCGCCGGTAGCACCGCCCAGGGCACCGGTCACACCGCCCAAGGCGCCGCCAAGGCCGCCATTCCCGGTGCCCGGGCCGTTCAGTACCGTGCCCACGCTGGTGACGGTGTCACCCAGGCCACCCACACTGATGGCCAGGCGTTCGCCGACCGGGTTGGTCGGCCCAGGGTTGGTTTGCGCACCAAGGCTGGTAAGCGCACCGCCGAGCTTATTCGTCACACCGCTGACCACAGTACCAAGCCCGGTTGCAGCGCCCACCTGCTGCGTCACACCCAGCGCAGTGTCGACCACCGGCTGCACGACGCCACCCACGGTGCTGGTAACCGTAGCAGTGAGATAAGGGGCAGGTCCGTTGTTGACGTGACCAGTACCGCCGACCACAGGCCCGGCCGAAGCCAGCAGGTTGCCCACACCCAGCAGGTTCAAGGCGGTGGTACCGACCACGCCATCCTGGTCATGTACGGTCAGGCCACCGCCGACACCGGCGACCACCCCGCCCACGGTTTCCAGAAGCCCGCCAGTACCTGGTGCACCGCCGCCATTGGCATTACCGCCGCCCACCAGATCACCCGCCTTGCCAGCGATATTGCCCACGGTTGCGACCAAGCCGCCAGCCAGGTCGGTCACCTGATTGCCACCCGCACCCGCGACCTGCTGGCCGACAGAGGTGACGGCAGTACCTACGGTTTTCAGCACCGAGTTGAGTGGCGCACCGAGGCCGGTGGTTTCGCCCAAGGTACCTGCAGTGTTTTCCACCAGCGCCACGAGTTGCACAGCGCCGGTGTTCAACTGCTGGGTAACATTGTTCAGCGGGCCGGAAGAGGTAGCACCGCTGATAGTGTCGCCCAGGGCGACCACGGTGGTGCCCAGAGAACCCACGACACTGTTGACCACAGGCACCTGTTCGATCACACCGCTGTTGGCCAGGCCCTGCACGCCGCTGCCGAGTTGCGCAACACCGGCGCCGACGCTGCCGAGCGTGTTGCCGATCGCGTTGTTGCCGGTACCGAGTTGGCCCAGCCCCGAACTGACGCCACCACCGATGGTGGAGACGGTAGCTCCCACACTGCCGACCAGGCCACCGGCGGTATCGCCCAGTACCGGCAGGCCATTGACGCTCCCACCGACGCCGCTGACGGCATTGCCCAGTGCGGACACTGCAGAGCCTGCCTGATCTGCCACCTGGGCGGTAATCAGCGGATTGCTGGTAGTGGTGCCAGTTCCACCTGTGGAACCATTCCCGCCTGTACCGACCGAGCCACCTGCTCCATCGGTGCCGCCCGTGCCACCAGAGCCACCGATCACCGTTCCGTCACCACTGCCACCGCCACCCGAACCGCCGGTTCCGGTTCCGGTTCCGGTGCTGCCACCACCACTGCCCGCAGTACCGCCGGTACCGCTGTCGGTGGTGCCCGAGCCGGCGTCGCCGGTCGCAGCATCGGCCGCAGCCGGTGAAGATTCGTCGACCACGCTATGAGAACCGCCACCACCGCTGCTGCATCCTGCCGAGAGGCTCACAGCCATCACCAGTGCCAGTGCCGAACTTGCTTTCATCCACGCTTGAGTGTTCATGGCGACTCCATTGCTTTCGCTGCCGCTGCTTTATGTATGCGGAAACTCCAGGACGGAAATCCGCGTCGGTGCAGCTATCTCAGTCCGGCGGGCGTGGTGTCACAATTCTGAACTTGGTATTAACCGGATATATACGTTGGTGATGGCAAAAAAAATCCTTCTCTTTCAGAAGCTTGAAATAGTGATCAGGGCGCAGTGATAGCACTTCGACTTTCGCGCTATCACCAATTGACGGGTATCTGACGCCAAATCGCCGCGCATTCGCGGCGATTTTCCGGGCGCGCTCTATGACGTCAGTCGCTGACCTGGAACGTCAGGCGGGCGGTCTGCCCGCTGGCGTCGAGCACACTCAATTCGTACTGACCGGCGGCGTCGAAGCGCGCCTTGAGCACGTCCTGCCCGGCGCTCTCGCCCAGGGGGGCACCATTGAGGAACCACCAGCGCTGGCCATCGCCGCCCAACGCCGACAGGTCCAGTTGCAGCGCCTCGCGGCTGGTCGCCGGGCGCCGGAGCTGGTCGCCCTGGCGCACCCCGACGATGGACAACGGCGGCGCACTGGCCGGCACCTGTGGCGGGCAGCCCGGATCGATGGCCGGCAGCCGGGCGTCGCGGCGCTCGGCCCGGGTCAGCCAGGGCTCCAGCGGCGCCGGCCACAGGGCGATGTCCCGGGACTGTGCGCCCGGGCAGGTGGCGTCAACCCGCAGCCCCTGATCATTGACCCAGACATGCTCCAGCAAACCGACACCCAGTGGCTGGTCCTGCGCCAGCAGGGTCGGTGGTGTGGTGCCGTCGAGGGTCCAGGCGAAACGCTGGCGCCGACAGTTGCCATCGCTGCGCGCCAGCGGCTGGCCCTGCGGCCAGCAGATCGCCGCGACACCAACGCTGGCCGGCACCGACGGGACCGGCGTGCGAATACCGCGCTGGCTGTCGCGGTTACTCAGCACGTCATGGACCTGCAACATCAGCGGCGCTGCCGAGGCCAGGCCGAACTGGCCCGGCACCGGCGTGCCATCGGGGCGGCCGATCCACACGCCGATCAGGTAGCGCGGGCCGACGCCGATCGACCAGGCATCGCGGAAGCCGTAGCTGGTGCCGGTCTTCCAGGCCAGTTGCGGGCGCTGCACCAATTCGGCGTGAGGGTCGCGGTCCGGCCGCGCCTGGCCGCTGAGGATGCGCCGCACGATCCACGCCGCGCCGGGCGAGAGCATGCGCCGCTCCACCAGCGGTGCATCCGGTTGCAGGCGCAGGCTGGCGCTCATGCCGCCGCGGGCGAAGGCGCTGTAGCCGCTGACCAGGTCTTCAAGGCGACTGCCGCCCCCGCCGAGGATCAGCGCCAGGTTGGGCTCGGCCAGGGCCGGCAGGCTGATGGGGATGCCGCCGGCCCGCAGTTGCGCGGCAAAGCGCTTCGGCCCGTAGGCTTCGAGCAATTGCACCGCCGGCAGGTTGAGCGACAACGACAGCGCCGAACTGGCCGCCACCGGACCACTGAAGCCCATGGAGAAGTTGCCCGGGCGGTAGTCGCCGTAGCGCCGCGGCACATCCTGGAGCAGCGATTCGGAATGGATCAGGCCGTCGTCCATCGCCATGCCGTAAAGAAACGGCTTGAGGGTCGAGCCCGGCGAGCGCCAGGCGCTGATCATGTCGACATGGCCGAAGCGACGCTCGTCGTTGAGGTCCACCGAGCCGAGGTAGGCGCGCACGGCCATGGTCTCGGATTCCACCACCAGGATCGCCGCCGAGGTGCGCTCGGGCAGGCGCGCGCGCCAGCCGGCGAGGAGGTCTTCGAGACGGCGTTGCAGGGAGGCATCGAGGGTGGTGCGGATCAGCGGCGGGCTGTCGGCGCGGTTCAGGCGTCGCGCCAGCAACGGCGCCAGCGCCGGCTCCTGGCGTGGGGCGAGCAGCAGCGGTTCCTCCATCGCTTCACTGATCTGCATTTCCGGCCACACCTGATATTCGCCGAGGCGTTGCAGGACCTTGTCGCGGGCCGCCGTGGCGCGTTGCGGATGGCGATCCGGACGCAGGCGACTGGGAGCCTGGGGCAGTACCGCGAGCAGCGCCGCTTCGGCGGGCGTCAGTTGGCTCGGCGGCTTGCCGAGGTACGCCCAACTCGCCGCCGCTACGCCTTGCAGGGTACCGCCGAAGGGCGCGCGGTTGAGGTAGATCTCGAGGATCTCGCGCTTGGACAGGTGCCATTCCAGTTGCAGGGTACGCCAGAGTTGGCGCAGTTTGCCGGGCAGGGTTCGTTCATGGGGATCGAGCAGGCGCGCCACCTGCATCGACAGGGTGCTGCCGCCGGACAGCACCCGGCCACCGCTGAGGTTCTGCCAGGCGGCGCGGCCGAGAGACAGCGGGTTGACCCCGGGATGGCTGTAGAACCAGCGGTCCTCGTAGGTCAGCAGGGCTTGCAGGTAGAGCGGCGAGACTTCGTCCACCGACACCGGATAGCGCCATACGCCATCGGCATCGGCGAAGCGCCACAGTGGCGTGCCGTCTTCGGCCAGGACGACCCGGGCCAGGTCGTCGGCGGGCAGTGGCAATGGCCAGACGCGGTCAGCCAGCCATAGCAGGGCGATCAGGGCCAGTGCCGACAGCCCCGCGATACTCGCCAGACGGGCCTTGCGCCCCCGTGGCAGGGCTAAGCTGAACATGGCCGGGAACCGAGGCGGCCCAGTGACGGCCAAAGGCTGGAAGGCAGCGCGAATGCTGTGACGACCATCAGGACACGACCATGCGGGTAGAAGGTTTTTTCGAGTGGCTGGGCCAGGCGCTGGGCGCCGTCATCAAGTTCGTGGTGGACTTGCTCAGCGGATTGTTCGCCATGCTGGCCAGTGCCGGGACGAAGTTCATCGACGGGTTGGCCAACACCCTGGGGATGGATACCTCGCTGATCAGCATCCTGATCCTGATCATCGGGCTGCTGTTGCTGTATTCGGCGGTGCGGGCGTTCATGCGGGCATCGGTGATTGCGGGGATCATCTGGGCACTGCTGGGGCTGTGGGTGTTGAGTTGGGTGGTGCATTGAAAAGCATCGCTGGCAAGCCAGCTCCCACAGGGACCGCGTGCACCGCTGAACCTGTGGGAGCTGGCTTGCCAGCGATGAGGCCCTCGAGGGCTCAGCGGCCCTTGATGACCATCTCTCCTGCACTCTCCCCCACCGCCTGCCAGTCCGGCCGGTACATCGACTCGACCTGCGCCGGCGGAATCCGGTAGCTGCCCGGGGTCACCGCCCGCGCCAGGTACAGCAGGTGGGTGGTGCCGTAGCCATCCAGGTTCAGCGCGGCGACATAGCGGTCATCGCGATACTCCTGGTGCACCACGTTGGCATTCTCCATCGCTTCGCGCCATTGCTTCACCGCGCTGCTGGCGTTGTCCAGGCTGGCAGCACTTTGCGCGAGGTTCTGGTTCTCCAGTTCCAGGCCCGCCGGCAGCAGGTCCACCACCAGCGCATCCGGCACCCGCTCCTTGGCCTGGATCGCCAGGTGGACCAGCACCAGGTCACCACTTTCCAGCGACTTCAAGTCCAGCGCCTGGCCGTTCATGCCCAGGTAGTCGCGGCGGATACTCATGTTGTTGCCGCTGGCCGGCGGTGCCTGGCGTGGATAGCCGGACAGGGTCAGACGCTGGTACAGGGTCTTGTCGCCGTCGTTGCGCACGCTCAGCGGCGAAGCCAGCAACGCACCTTCCAGATGCAGGCCGGACTGCTCCGGGCCCAGCTCGCGGGTCTGCCCGGCACTGTCCAGTTGCGCCGTCCAGTTGCCTTCCGGCTGCAGCGCCAGGCCACGGCCGGCGAGGAACAGCGCATTGCGCTCCTGGGTCGACAACCATTGGCTGCCGGCCAGTTGATCGGAGAGCTTGAACAGGCGATCCGGAATGTCCTTGCTCGCCAGCTTGTATTCATCCAGCAGCGCGATGATCAACGCCTGGTCACGCAGCGAGCTGCCATAGTCGGCCAGCCAGCCCTTCTCGCGACCGGCCGCAAGACCGGCGATCAGCGCCTGATCGGCCCGCGGCTTGTCGCCCATGGTGTCGAGGGCGATCGCCAGTTGCACCAGCGGCAGGCCGGAACGGGCATCGGCACGCCGCTCGAACAGGCTGCGCAGCGCACCCAGCGGCGCCTGCTTGCTGCGCGACAGCACCAGCGCCGCGTAGGCCTGCACGGCAAAGCGGCTGTGCTCGGCATTCTCGCTGTAGTTCACCTCGATCAGGTTGCGCTCCTGCACATAACGCAGCAGCCGCTCGCTGGCCTTTTTCAGGGCGTCCGGCGGCACGGCGAAGCCCTGGTCGCGGGCACGCAGGAGGAAGTCGGTGACATAGGCGGTCAGCCAGTACTCTTCCTCGCCATCGGAACTCCACAGGCCGAAGCTGCCGTTGTAGCGCTGCATGCCCAGCAGGTGCTCGATGCCGATTTCGATCTTGCGCTTGCGCGCATCCGCCGGCTCGCCGGTGATGCCCAGGCGCTTGAGGGTCGCGGCATCGGCGTAGAGCGACGGGTACAGGCCACTGGTGGTCTGCTCGGCGCAGCCATAGGGGTAGGCCTTCAGCGCCCGGATCTGCTCGGCAAGGTTCAGCGGCGGACGGCTGGACAGCGCCAGGGTGCCTTCCAGGCCGGCCGGTTCGAAGGTCGCCAGGTCCTGCTCGGGCAGGGTCCACGGCTCACCACCGTTCAGCGCCACGCGGTAGTGCTTGAGCTGCGCCGGGTAGGCCGGGCGGATGCCCAGGGTCCAGTCGCGGGAGAAGCCGGTATCGGTTTCGCCCGGCAGTACCAGGCCATCGACGCGCACGGTGACGCGGCCCTGGCCGTAGCCGCCAGTGGCCTGCACCGGGATCTTCAGGGTGACGCGCTGGCCCTGCTTGAGCTTCAGCGACTGGTGGGACTGGCCTTGCAGGTCCAGCTGGCCTTCGGTGGCCAGGGCCACGGCGAGGGTCTGGTCCTGACCGGACAGGTTCGACAGGTCCAGCGCCAGGCTGGTGCGGTCGCCGCCGGCGAGGAAGCGCGGCGCCGACAGTTCGGCGATCAGCGGCGCGGCGACTACGGTCCTGGCCTCGGCCACGCCGAAGCGGTCTTCGCTCCAGGCCTGGGCCATCAGCCGCAGTTCGCCGTTGAAGTCGGGGATATCCACCGTGGCCTGGCCCTTGCCTTCGGCATCCAGGGTGACCGGGGCGCTTTGCAGGGCAACGATGGTCACGCTGGTGTCCGGACGCTTGCCGCCCTTGGCCATGCCGGCGTCACCACCGAAGGCCAGGCTGGCCAGACGGCCCTGCCCGGCTTCAATCAATTGGCCGTAGATATCCAGTTGGTCGGCGCCGTAGGCCTTGCGCCCGAACATGCCGGTGAACGGGTCCGGGGTGACGTAGCTGGTGATGTTGAGGATGCCCACGTCCACGGCGGCGAGCAGCACCTGGACCTGCTTCGGCACGCTGCCGTCGGCATTGTGCGCCTGGATATTCACGGTCAGTGGATGCTTGGGTCGCATCTTCTCCGGGGCGTCGAGGGTCACCGCCAGCTTGCGCTGGGCGCGGTCCAGCGGCAGGTGCAGCACACCAACGGCACGCTTGGGCGTGACATTGGCCTTGCGCTCGCCGGGGCGGATCACCAGGGCGCTGACATAGAGGTCATGGCGGGCCCATTTCGGGTCGAGCTTGATATCGAAGGCCTTGCCCTCGGCAGGCACGTCGATCTCCTGCCACCACAGCGGGCCGTCGCCGCCTTCGACCATCAGGTAGCCCTTGCCGGCCGCCGGCGGGGTGACCGTGATCTTGGCGGTGTCACCGTCGTTGTAGGCCGGTTTGTCCAGGGCCAGGCGTACCTGGTCCGGGCGTACCGCGCCGCCGTCGGCGTTGTCCTGGGCGCGGTAGCCGGCCCAGAAGCGCAGGCTGCTGGTGATACCGGTGTCCGGGTCTTCCACCTCGACGCGGTACGGGCCCCACTCCACCGGGAAGCTCAGCTTGGTGGTGCTGCCCTTCGGCACGCTGACGCTCTGTTCGCTTTCGGTGAGGTACTTCTCGTTGAAGTTGTAGCTCCAGCCGTCGCTCTGCGAGTAGTTCCAGTAGTAGTCGCGACGCTCGCGGACCAGGCGCACCCGCAGGTTGTCGGCGGCCAGCTTGTTGCCGTCGCGGTCGGCCATCAGCAGCTCGATTTCCACCGGGGCATCGCCGTCGGTTTCCTCGCCATCGAACAGGCCGCGCAGACCCGGCAGATGGTCCGCCGGCCAGATCGGTTGCTCAAGGCGGCGGGTGATCGGACGGCCACCGGACTCCTGCAGGCTGGCCTGCACGGTGAGTTGCAGTGGCGAGCGGGCTTCGGCCCATTCGCTGGCGATGGCGAGGGTGGCTTCGCCGTCAGCATCGAGGGTGGACTCTTCCAGTTCCAGGTCGTGGCTCAGGTCTTCTTCGGTGATCGAGCCGAACTGATAGCCGGGCAGTGCCGGGACGGCTTCACGCAACGGACGCACGTAGACCTGGCCGCTGAGACGATTGCCTGCCGCCGGGGCGCCGTAGAGGTAACGGCCATTGACGCTGATTTCCGCGGTTTCATCCGGGCTCAGCGGGGTATCGCTGCCCTTCAGTTCCAGGGCCAGGCGTTCAGGCAGGAAGTCTTCCACCAGCACTTCGTAGACTTGCTTGTGTCCGCCGCCGAGGTCGAACAGCAGTTGCCAGCGCCCGGTCGGCGCTTCGCCGGCCAGTTGCAGCTGGTACTGGTAGAAACCGTTGGCATCCGCCTCCCAGACGAACTTGCGGCTGACCTGTTCATCCGGCCGGCGCACTTCGACATTGATCGGCTGGCTCTTCACCGGCTTGCCGTCCTGGTCGCGCAGCAGGCCGTTGAGCAGCACGGTTTCACCCGGGCGATAGAGGTCGCGCGGGCCGAAGACGAAGAGTTGCAGCGGGTTGGCCTGGGGGCCGGTGACGGTGAATTCGGAGAGGTCCAGGGCCGAGCTGTTCAGGCGCAGCATCGTGGTGTTCGGGCCCTGGCGCGCCAGCAGCACGTCGGCCTTGGGCGGCAGGGGCAGTTGCGCGTGGCCGTCGCTGTCGGTCTTGCCCTGGGCGAGGACCTTGCCGTCGTGGTCGAGCAGGTCGAGGTCGATCGCGCCCAGCGCCTTGCCGCCTTCCAGGGCCTGGGTGAAGACATCCAGGCGGTTGCTGTAGCGGTGCACCGACAGGCCGATATCGCTGAGGGTGAATAGGGTCGCCGGCTGCGAATAGTTGTAAGTGCCGGCCTCGCGCATCACCGCCAGGTACACCCCGGCTTCCTGCAGGGGCTTGATCCCGGCCATGGGCAGCAGCAGGGTTTCGCGGGTGTTGGCCGGCGGGTTGAGGTCGAAGCGGCCGGCGTAGACCAGGTCGGCCATCGGCAACAGGTCGTTGGCTTCATAGCTTTGCAGCGAGCTGCTGCGGCCCCAGGCGCCGAGGAAGCTCGGCAGCGCCTCAGGCTTGATGCGGAAGAACTCCACCTCGACCTTGTTCACGTTCAGGGCGATCACCGGCAGGCCTTCGGCCAGACGGGTCGGCAGCAGCGAGCCGCGGCTGGCGAAGCCGATGCTCGGCTGCATGTCGCGGGTTTCCAGGCGGCTGACGTATTCGTTGGCCAGTTGGTTGCCGTTGAGGCTGCGCAGGCCGGCGTCGATGGTCAGCACCAGCTTGCGCTTGGGCTCGAGGTGGCGCAGGCGCAGTTCCATGCGGTTGTCGGAGAGTTCCCAGGCACCGTCGACCTTGCCCTTGGTGGTGTCGACCAGGTGCAGGCGCTCGGCGAAGCGCTGGTCGGCTTGCAGCGGGGCGGAGAAGGTCACCGACAGGGCACTGGCGCCATCGACCTGCACTTCCGAGACATCCACCACGTTCAGCTCGCGACCGGCGTAGCGCTGGGCCAGGGTCGCGTCATCGACCTTCGGCGCGCTGGCGGCCGGGGCGGCGGCTTTCTCAGCCGGGGCCGGAGCGGTTTTTTCGGAAACAGACGAGTCGCAGGCACTCAGCAGCGCCAGCGCGCAGGCCAGCCACAATCCTTTGTTCAGCATGGGAGAAAACTCTCAGGGCAGCAGGGGGCAGACGGGAAACTATATATCAAGGTCCGCGGTTTCACCGGGGAGCGGTGCCGAGGTGAGACAGGGTTCACCGAGCAAAGTGCCGTCAGGTGGGTAGAATGTCCGGCTGGCGACCCACTGCACTCCCCCTGTGGGAGCGAGCTTGCTCGCGAAGGACCGCGAAGCGGTCCCAAAACTCACAAGGACTTCTTGAATGTCTCTGCTAAAAGACTGGCGCCACCGCCCCACCCACCACAAGGTCTGGGCCTTGGCTGCACCGATGATCCTGTCGAACATCTCGGTGCCCCTGGTGGCCCTGGTCGACAGCACGGTCATCGGTCACCTGCCCCATGCCCACCAGTTGGGTTCGGTAGCGGTCGGCGCCAGCCTCTACACCCTGCTGGTGGGCGTACTCGGCTTCCTGCGCATGGGTTCAACCGGCTTTGCCGCCCAGGCTGCCGGCCGCTCCGATGGCGACGGCCTGCGCCAGGTGTTGGTACAGGGCCTGAGCCTGGCGCTGCTCTTCGCCCTCACCCTCGGTCTGCTGGCGATCCCCCTCAGTCACCTGGCCCTCGGCCTGATGCAACCGGGTGCAGAGCTGGAACAGGGCACGCGGGACTTCTTCAGCACCCGCCTGCTCGGCCTGCCGGCGGCGCTGGCCACCTATGCCCTGGTCGGCTGGTTCCTCGGCACGCAGAACGCCCGGGCGCCGCTGATGATCCTGCTGACCACCAACCTGCTGAATATCGTGCTCAACCTGTGGTTCGTGCTGGGGCTGGACTGGGGTGTGGTCGGTTCGGCGCGGGCTTCGGTGATTTCCGAATGGGTCGCCGCCCTCCTCGGCCTCGCCCTGACCCGGCCCTCGCTGCGCGCCTATCCCGGGCGAGTGGTGTGGCCGCTGCTGGCGCGCTGGCAAAACTGGCGGCCGCTGCTCAGCGTCAATCGCGACATCTTTATCCGCAGCCTGGCGTTGCAGGGGGTGTTCTTCCTGATCACCGTGCAGGGGGCGCGGCTGGGTGAAGCGACGGTGGCGGCCAATGCGCTGCTGCTCAATGGCTTGCTGGTAACGGCCTACGCACTGGACGGGCTGGCCCATGCGGTGGAGGCGTTGTGCGGACATGCCATCGGCGCGCGGGACCGGGATGCGCTGCGGCGCTCGCTGACGGTGGCCAGTAGCTGGTCGCTGATTGCCAGCCTTGGGTTCGCGCTGTTGTTCCTGTTCGGTGGGCATCTGTTCATCGCCATGCAGACCGATATCCCCAGCGTGCGCGAGACCGCGTTCGAGTACCTGCCGTACCTGGCGCTGCTGCCATTGATTGCGGTGTGGAGCTATGTGCTGGACGGGTTGTTCATCGGCGCGACGCGGGCACGGGAAATGAGGAATGCAATGTTGCTCAGCGTGGTGATCGCCCTGCCCTTTGCCTGGGTGGCGCGGGATCTGGGGAATCATGGGTTGTGGCTGGCGTTCCTGCTGTTCATGGCGGTGCGCGGCGGGACGCTGGGGGTGATGGGGTGGCGGTTGCAGCGGCGGGATGGGTGGTTTTGCTGATGGCCTCATCGCTGGCAAGCTCCACACAGGGCTCTCGGCCAGCCTCTGGAAGCACGCTCGACGCCGTCACTGTAGGAGCTGGCTTGCCTGCGATGGACCGCAAAGCGGTCCCAAAGACCATCCAGCACGAGCCAAGGATTGGATCTGGATTTGGATTCAGCGCCTGATGGACTGCATTTATCCAGATACTCGGTGGGGGCAGATTTTGGGACCGCTGCACGGTCCATCGCAGGCAAGCCAGCTCCTACAGGAATCTCCGTTAGTCACCAAACTCAGAGTCGGCATACATCGGTGGGGACACTGACAACGCCCTCGCACAACACAAGCTGTCACATACCTATCGTTGACGCTGCTGCCCCGCTGGCGGAAAAAGCAACGTCCCAAGGAAGGGAGACCTTAATAAACAGATCAAACGAAAAGGACATCTCATGCCAGTTCCAAAAAACCCTCCCGGCGTCTCGGTCGAGAGCAACATGCGCGAAGCCCAAAGTAAAAAGAATTTCTTCAGCAAAGGCGGAACCTCATTTCTTTTTTCCTGGTTCTACACCAAAGTCAGAAACCGGGGTGCCTGGGACTACAAGCAACAAGGTGGCGATTACGAGGCCTTCGGAAACCTCAACTACGGCGCCTGCGGTACGGCAGCTGGCATTTCGGCAGAGGTACTGCTTAGAGGAGCCGGATGGGCACAAGTCAGAGCAGGTACTGGTAAACCGGAATATGGAAGCTGGTGGTTCAATGCCCCCTATGGCGACGACCCAAGAGATCAACAATGGATCAAGAAGGGCATTGAGTATGCGAAGTTCCTCGGGTACTAAGTGGCTGATCATCGGATTACTGCTGGTGATTGCAGCCCAGTCGCTGTGGATCTTCACACCTGGTCCAAAACCTGAACTGAGCAAGATCATCAACAGCTACCCCATCGGTACCCACAGCGCTGTCTACGAAGTACTGAGTAACAGCGGCGGCGCCACGGTTCCCATGACCTACCTCTACTTCGTCGCCAGCCGGCAGTCCGACGAAGCCGAGGCGCTCAAAATGCTGGGTGATCACACGCCGTTCCTGGTTACCAGACATCCAGGTGCCATTACCGCTGTAGACGGTCTGAAGATCACCGCCCAGACACACGACAGCGTCTACAGCTTCACCAGTACATCGCTATTGCGGGAAGACAATGAGATCAAACCTGTTCTCATCGATCTGACGGCGACCAGCGAGTAGCACCAAAGTCCAGGGTGCTGCTGATGACCTCATCGCTGGCAAGCCAGCTCCCACAGGGTTCTCTGTCAGCCACAAAGTCCGATTCGACGCGGTCAATGTGGGAGCGGGTTCACCCGCGATTGCAGTAGCGGATTCACCAACCTAATCGCGGATAAACCCGCTCCCACAGAGTCCGCGTCAAACCTGCTTCCTGAGGCTGGCAGAGAACCCTGTGGGAGCTGGCTTGCCAGCGATGAGGCCAGCAGGAGCAATACGGCTGCCTGATCAGCCCACAAAAAAGGCCCGCCCCCGAAATCCCGGGAGCGGGCCTTTTCTACATCGGCAAAGCCTTACGACGACAGATACGAAGACCGCGTCAGCCCCAGCCGCAGCGCATCGAGGAACTGCGTGCGCTCACGTTCGCTGAGCCGTGCACTGGCCACCTTGTCACGGTAGTGAGTCATCAACTCCTCCGGCGACAGGTGCACGTAACGCAGCATGTCCTCGATGGTGTCGTGGGTCTCGATGCCGGCGTGGTACACGCTGCCATTCGGGTTCTGGTAGATGTTCACCGAGTCGGTATCACCGAACAGGTTGTGCATGTCACCCAGGATCTCCTGGTACGCACCGACCAGGAATACGCCCAGCAGGTAATCCTCGCCTTCATTGACCGAGTGCACCGGCATGCTGGTCTCGATGCTCTGCTCGTCGACGTACTGGTTGATCTTGCCGTCGGAGTCGCAGGTCAGGTCCTGCAGCACCGCACGACGCAGCGGTTCTTCGTCGAGACGGTGCAGCGGGATGATCGGCAACACCTGGCCGATGGCCCAGGTGTCCGGCAAGCTCTGGAATACCGAGAAGTTGCAGATGTACTTGTCGGCCAGCTTGTCGTTGAGCTCGTCCAGCACCTGGCGGTGCGAGCGCTGGCGCGCCTTGAGCGAGTTGTGCAGGCGCCGGCAGACGGCGAAGTAGCACTGCTCGGCCAAAGCCTTCTCGGACAGGCTGATCTTGCCGTCGGCATACTGCGCGGCCACGTCGCTCATGTAGTGGGTGGCACGCCAGTAGGTCTCGGTGACCATCTCGATATCGGTCGGGCCGAGCAGGTCGACCAGCCATTGCACGGTTTCCGGCAGGGCTTCCTTGTTCTCGATGGTCGGCACTTCGTCGTTGTGCTTCTCGACGTCGGTGACCTGGATCACCAGCATGGCGTGGTGCGCGGTCAGCGAGCGGCCACTCTCCGAGAAGATGTGCGGATGCGGCAGGCCCTGGGCATCGCAGAATTCCTTGAGCATGCCGACCACGACACCGGCATAGTCGTCCATGTCGTAGTTGATCGAGCTGGCATTGCGCGAGTGGGTGCCGTCGTAGTCGACGCCCAGGCCGCCACCGACGTCGATATGGTCCACCGGCAGGCCGAGGGCGCGCAGTTCGCCGTAGTAACGGATGGCTTCCTTGAAGCCGTGCTGGTAGTCGGCCAGGTTGGCGATCTGCGACCCCATGTGGAAGTGCAGCAGGCGGATGCCCTGGTCGAGACCGGCGTCACGGAAGCGCTGCACCACCGAGATCAGTTGCGCAGCGGAAAGACCGAACTTGGACTTCTCGCCCCCGGTATCGGCCCATTTGCTCGACGCCAGCGACGAAAGGCGCACGCGCAGGCCGACCTGGGGCTTGACCTTGAGCTCGGCAGCTTCCTCAATCACCAGGGCCACTTCCGACTCTTTCTCGATGACGATGAACACGTTGTGGCCGAGCTTCTGGCCCATCAGCGCCAGGCGGATGAACTCGCGGTCCTTGTAGCCGTTGCAGACGATGGTGCCGCCCTTCGGTGCCAGTGCCAGCACCGCCAGCAGCTCCGGCTTGGAGCCGGCTTCGAGGCCGATGGAGACGTTCTGGGTGGCGATGATGTTCTCGACCACCGCTTCCTGCTGGTTGACCTTGATCGGGTACAGGGCGGTGTACTGGCTCTGGTATTCCAGGCGCGCGATATTGGCGTCGAAGGCACCGGTCAGCTGGCGCACGCGGTCCTGCAGGATGTCAGGGAAGCGCACCAGCAACGGCAGCGACAGGCCGCTCTTGCGCAGTTCGTCGACCTGCTCGTACAGGTCGATCGGCGCGCTGCCCGGGCCGTTGGGGCGCACTTCGACACGCCCGGCTTCATTGATCGCGAAATAGCCCGCGCCCCAATGGCGAATCCCGTAAACACTGCGGCTGTCGGCCACGGTCCATTGGCTGCCATCGTCTTTGCGTGTGCGTCGTACGGACATCGAAGTCCCCTATAAAGAAAGTCAGATAACACCGGCCATGCGGGATGGCGCAGTGTAGAAAATGAAAATGACGATTTTCCCTGTTCGGGTTTGGACCCTTCACAAGGCAACGAGTTTAGACGCAGGCTGAAGAGCACCGCTGCCAGCGATCAACCGCCGGATTTCTTCGCTTTGAAACCCTGCTTGATCAACTCGCCGAGCAGCAGCTCGACATGGTCGCCCTGGATTTCGATGACGCCGTCTTTCAACGCGCCACCGGTACCGCAGCGCCGTTTCAGGGTGCTGGCCAGGTCCTTGAGCTGTTCGAGCGGCAGGGGCACGCCGCTGATGGTGGTCACCGTCTTGCCGCCGCGACCTTTGCTTTCGCGGCGCACACGGGCGATGCCATCACCTTCCGGGATGAGCGTCTGCTTGCAGATGCAGGCATCGATGGGTTGGTTGCAGTCCGGACAATGCCGACCTGCATCGGTGGAGAACACCAGGCCGCCAAGGGCGGAGAATGACGAGGCTTTCTTGGCCACTTTTGATCCTCACGTTTGAGGACAAAAAACTGGTCGCCGACCCGGACGGGCCACGACCGCGAAGCCCCACTCTGGCAGGGGCAGCGCACCTGCCACGAAGGGTGCGCGGCAGGGTAAAAAGGCCGCGCAGTGTAACGGCAAATGTCCCACTTGCTAAGTACAGAACTGCGCCAATTTGGACAAATATTGCGACGTCAGGATTGCCGGTCGAGCGCCCGGGCCAATGCAGCGAGGGAGTCGGGGCAATACGGCAGTGTCTGCGACTCTTCCCAGACCACTTCCGGGTTGACGAAACGGGCCTCGCTGACCTCTTCCGGCTGCAAGTGCAGGGGGCCGTCCCAGACCGCCGAGAACACCGCGCACCACAGGCGGTTGCCCGGCACGTCGAAGAAGAAACGGTCATGGGGGCGCAGTTCGACGCCGCTCACGCCCAGCTCTTCTTCCAGCTCCCGCGCCGCCGATTCGGCGTACGCCTCGCCGGCCGCGACCATGCCACCGGCCGCCACATCCCAATAGCCCGGATACAACGCTTTGCTCAGGGTGCGCTTGTGGATGCACAACTGGCCGGCGCTGTTGAACAGCAGGATGAAGGTGCAGCGCCCGATCAGCCCGCGTTCGCGCAACTCGGCACGAGGCAGCGCGCCAAGCAGTTGGTCGTCGGCATCGACCCAGGCGACCTGTTCCTGGTCCGAGGCGGCACGGTGCGCCGCCTCTTTCTCGCTGATGGTCATATCAGCCCTGCGACAGCAACTGGCGCAGGTCGATGACCGCGGCGTTGGCCCGGGAGATGTAGTTGGCCATGACCAGCGAGTGGTTGGCCCACATGCCGAAGCCGCTGCCGTTCAGCACCATCGGGCTCCACAGCGGTTCCTGGGACGCCTCCAGCTCGCGGATGATCTGGCGCACGCTGACGGTGGCGTTCTTCTTCGCCAGCACGTCGGCGAAGTCCACCTCGATGGCGCGCAGCAGGTGCGACAAGGCCCAGGCCTGGCCGCGGGCCTCGTAGAAGACGTTGTCGATCTGCAGCCACGGAGTCTCGACCATTTCCTCGTCGACCTGCGGCGCCTGGCCTGGCACCACCACTTCGGTCTTCAGCGTGCTGTTCAGCTTGACCCGGCCAACGCTGGCCGACAGACGCTGGGACAACGAACCCAGGCGGGTGGCGACGTCGCCCAGCCAGTTGTTCAGGTTGTCGGCGCGGGTATAGAAGATGGCGCCCGAGTCACCGGCGGCCAGACGGGCCTGGTAGCGGTTCAGCGACTTGATGCCTTCCTCGAACTCGGACTCGCTCGACGGCAGGATCCAGCTCTTGTTGTCGAAGTTGAAGCGCGGCTCGGCCTTGGCCAGGTCGGCGTCTTCGGTGGACTGCGACTGGGAGCGGGCGAAGTCCTTGCGCAGGGCGCGGGACAGGTCGCGGACCTGGACCAGCACGCCGTACTCCCAGCTCGGCATGTTGTCCATCCACAGGCCCGGCGGGAAGCGGTCGTTGGAGATGTAGCCGCCCGGCTTGTTGAGCAGGGTGCCGGCGACGGTCTTGAGGGTTTCGATGGTGGTGTAGCCAACCACCATCTGCTGACCGTTACGCTCGGCGGCGGCCTGGGCGTTCTGCTGCACCGGGAACAGGTCGGGCTCCTCGCTCCAGTACCAGCCAAGGGCGATGGTGACCACCAGGTAGACACCGATCAGCGCACCCAGCGAACGGCTCAGCAGGCCACGGAAATAGCTGCCGCTCGCCGTCTCGCGCCTGGCGCTGCGTTCCTCGCGCGCCTCGGCGCCGCCTTTACGGTTTTTCCAGTCCAGCATGGCGTTGTCCTTATTCAGTCAGGGCATGTGCAGGGTTCGACCGCCGCAGCCGGGCATTGGTGCCAGCGCATCGCGAAACTCGGCGGATGCACTGCTGCCAGGGGCGGTCCGGGTGACGGCCACTATAAAGCAAGGGGGCAGGATCGCATAAACGACCATCGGGTCACGAACTGAATGAATCTCCGGCGTCAAAAAATTGATGCAGGGCACTCGATTGCGTCGAAAGTGGTGCTAGCATAGAGCCATCACTCGAACTGCCTCACCTTTAATAAGAAGTAGTCAGGACATGACCGAGCCAGAAGACCCCAATCGTGAGCGACTCAAGCAACACTTTGCCCAGCGGGTCATTCATCAGGCCCGGCAGATCCTGGAAATCTGGCAGCGTCTGCAGCGCAGCGAATGGTCCAGCGGCGACCTCGGTGAGCTGTGCGAGGCCAACCTGCGCCTGCAACGCTACGCCGAGCGATTCGAGCAGCCGGAACACACCCAGCTGGCCGAAGCCATCGGCCAGACCCTGGACGCGGTCGAGGCCAACAGCGCGCGGCTGAGCAGCACCCTGATAAGCGAACTCAACCGCCTGATGCAGCGCCTGTCGCGCACCGGCCTGCGCCAGGGCGACCGCCTCGAACAGACCACCCTGCCGCCGCTGCGCAAGCCGGTGTACATCATGCTCCAGGACCACGATCGCGCCGAGCGCCTGGCCAAGCAGCTGGAGTTCTTCGGCCTGGGCGTGGAAGCCCTGTTCACCGCCGAGGCCTTTCGCGCCTCGATGAGCGAGCGCCTGCCTTCGGCCATTGTCATGGACGTGGACTTCTGCGGCCACGGCCAGGGCCTGGTGCTCGCCGAACAGGCCCAACAGGGCCTGGAACAACGGCTCCCGCTGCTGTTCTTCAGCCTCCACGAAACCGACACCCCGACCCGCCTCGCCGCCGTGCGCGCCGGCGGCCAGGAGTTCTTAACCGGTACGCTGGAAGCCTCGAGCCTGCTGGAAAAGGTCGAACTGCTCACCAGCGTCACCCAGTACGAGCCCTTCCGCGTGCTGATCATCGACGACTCCCGGGCCCAGGCCCTGCACACCGAGCGCCTGCTGAACAATGCCGGGATCGTCACCCGCACCCTGACCGACCCGATCCAGACCATGGCCGAGCTGGCCGACTTCCAGCCCGACCTGATCATCCTCGACATGTACATGCCGGCCTGCACCGGCACCGAACTGGCCAAGGTGATCCGCCACAACGACCGCTATGTCAGCGTGCCGATCATCTACCTGTCCGCCGAGGACGACCTGGACAAGCAACTGGACGCCATGAGCGAGGGCGGCGACGACTTCCTGACCAAGCCGATCCGCTCGCGCCACCTGATCACCACGGTGCGCAACCGGGCGGCCCGGGCACGCAACCTCAAGGCGCGGATGGTCCGCGACAGCCTGACCGGGCTGTACAACCACACCCATATCCTCCAGTTGCTGGAGGACTGCAGCTTCCGCGCCCGCCGGGAAAGCCGGCCACTGAGCTTCGCCATGCTCGACATCGACCACTTCAAGAAGGTCAACGACAGCCACGGCCACCCCATGGGCGACCGGGTGATCAAGAGCCTGGCGCTGTTCCTCAAGCAGCGCCTGCGCAAGACCGACTACATCGGGCGCTATGGCGGCGAGGAGTTCGCCATCGTCATGCCCAACACCGATATCGACGCCGCGCACAAGGTCCTCGACCAGATCCGCCAGCGCTTCGCCGAGATCCACTATCCGGCGCAGCCGCAGGACCTGTCCTGCACCTTCAGCGCAGGTATCGTGGCCCTCAACGAAGAGCTCGACGCCCTGAGCATGGCCACCGCCGCCGACGAGGCGCTGTACCGCGCAAAAGGCGCCGGACGCAATCGGGTGGTGCGGGTGGAGTGGTGAAGTCAAATGGCCACTTTTTTTGACCCGGAAGACCGGTTCGTCATAACCACGTCATAAAATCGCAATAACTTCAGTGCCTTGCCTTCCAGCCGTCGGTAGTCAAGCACATGCGCCTGAAGCTGCTCACCAATCTCAACACCCTGTTACTGGTCCTGGTCTGCCTCGCCCTGGGCGCCACCTTGTGGTGGTCGCAAAAGGCCCTGGAGCGACCGTATCTGCTGATGGAGCGCTACCTGGGCCTGTCCCAGCAGTTCCAGAACCAGGTGGCGCGCAATATCCAGACCTACCTCGGCAGCGGCGATGCACTGCAGCATGCCACCGCGCTGCAGGCCACCCAGGACCTCCAGGAAGAGCTGAAGCAGTTGCCGGAAGACCTGGTCCAGAGCGTGCGCCCGAGCCTCGACAGCCTGGCCACCTTCACCAGCAACGAACTGCTGGCCGCCGGCAAGCTGGCCGGCGATCCCCAGGCCCTGCTGCTGCAGGCCGAGCGCGAGCTGGGCGCCAACCTGGAGCAATGGCTGCGGTACGCACAGAACGGCAACAACCCGGAAGGCGCGCGCTACACCACCCCTCTTTTCGAAGCCGGGCTGCACCTGAGCCGGCTGTCCCTGGCCCGCGACAAGCTGGTCAGCAGCGGTCGTCCGGAGCTGGCCGAGGAAGTCGAGCGTGAGCTGAACCTGATGGCCGAGCAGGCGAAGATCCTCGACGCCCTGCCGCTGCTCGGCGTCAAGGAAGCCAGCGCTTCCGGCTCCGACGACTTCGCCGCGATGATGGGCCTGGAAAGCGAGAGCAAGAGCGAGGCCGAAGACACTGCGATCGGCCTGCGCCGCGAACTGAATAGCCTGATCACTCGTTACCCGGCCGAGCTGCAACGGACCCGCGAGCAGATCCAGCGTCGCGGCGAGCTGGCGGCCACCACCACCTCGCGTATCGCTGCGGTGCAGCAGGCCATCGCTGATCTGGAGCCGGGCGTGCGCAGCCAGCACGGACAGATCCAGAGCGAAGTGCGGCTGATGCAAGGCGTGATGATTGCCCTGATCCTCCTGATCGCCCTGGTGATCGACCGTCTGCAACGGCGCCTGGCGCGGGTGCTGACCGCTCTTGATCCAGCCCTGTCGGCGTGGGCCGGTGGCGATTTCAGCAAGGCCATCGACCTGCCGCCGAGCAACCGCGAGATGCACGATATCCAGGACTCGCTGAACCGCCTGCGGGATTACCTGGTGGAACTGGTCGGGACCATCCGCCACAACGCCGAGCAGGTGGCCGGCAGCAGCCGTGCCCTGGCCGGCATGAGCAGCGCCCTGCACGACGGCGCCGAGCGCCAGGCCGGGGACACCGCGCAGATTCGCGATGCGCTGGGTGAGCTGGAAGCCACCATCGTCCAGGTGGCCGGCGATGCCAGCCAGGCCGCCGATGCCAGCCGTCAGGCCGGTGAAGCGGTGGAACAGGGCCAGGCGGTGATCGGCCAGAGCCTGACCGGGCTGCGCAAGCTGGTGGACGAAGTGCAAGGCAATGCCCAGGTGGTCGAGGAGCTGGCCCAGGAGTCGGCGACCATCGGAGGCGTACTGACGGTGATTCGTGCCATTGCCGAACAGACCAACCTGCTGGCCCTCAACGCCGCGATCGAAGCGGCGCGTGCCGGCGAAATGGGCCGCGGCTTCGCCGTGGTCGCCGAGGAAGTGCGCTCCCTGGCGCAGCGCACCACCGGCGCCACCGGTGAGATCCAGACCCTGATCGTGCGCCTGCAACAGGCCGCGCAGGAATCGGTGGAAGGCATGCGCGCCCAGCTCGAACACGCCGAGGCCACGGCCAACCAGGCGCAGGCGGCGGATGGTGCGCTGGACGAGATCGTCACGGCGATCCAGACCATTGCCGACACTGCGGTGCGGATTGCCGATGTGACGGCGCAGCAGAGTGGCGCGGTGAGCGAGATTCGCGATCACAGCGAGCGGATTCACGGACTGGGTGAGGACAACCTGCAGCGGATCGGTGAAGGGCGCGATCAGGGCGAGCAGTTGTTGCGGTTGGGTGGAGAACTGAATACGGCGGTTCGGGCTTTCCGTTTGTAGGTGGCCTTTCGGGCCCTATCGCTGGCAAGCCAGCTCCCACAGGTTTCTGTGTACACCGCACACCCTGTGGGAGCTGGCTTGCCAGCGATAGGGCCATCAGCAACACAGCAAATCCCCGAGTCGGCTATCATGCGGGAATTTCCGCCCCACCCCGCGAGCCCACCATGCGTCGTCTGCTTTGCCTCCTGCTGCTGGCCCTTGCCCTGCCCGCCATGGGCGCCGGCCTGTTCGACAGCCGCCCCAGCGCCACACTCGGCGCGCCGTCCCTGAACAACAGCGCCGATTTCCTGCCGGTGCGCGAAGCCTTCAAGCTCAACCTGATGGAAGGCGACAACAAGACCATCAAGCTGCGCTTCGTCCCCGCCGAAGGCTATTACCTCTATCGCCACCGCTTCCAGTTCCGCACCGAACCCGCCGACATCGCCCTGGGCACGCCGCAACTGCCGCCCGGCGAGGCCAAGCACGATGAGTTCTTCGGCGATGTCGAGGTCTACCATGGCATCCTCGATATCGACCTGCCGCGCAGCGACGACCAACGCCCCTTTACCCTGCTGGTCACCTACCAGGGCTGTGCCGACAAGGGCCTGTGCTACCCGCCGGAAACCGAACGCCTGAGCATTGCCGGCAACAGCAACGCCACCGCCCCGCCCGCGGCCAGCACCACGCAAGCCTGGACCTGGAACAGCCTGCTGCTGTTCTTCCTCGCCGGGGTCGGCCTGACCTTCACCCCCTGCGTGCTGCCGATGCTGCCGATCCTTTCCGGGGTGGTTCTGCGCGGCCAGGTCGGCGGCCTGCGTGGCCTCGCCCTGTCCCTGGCCTACGTGCTGCCGATGGCCGCCTGCTTCGCCCTGCTCGGCGCACTGATGGGCCTGTTCGGCGCCAGCCTGAATTTGCAGGCACGCCTGCAGTCGGCCTGGGTGCTGGTGCCGTTTTCGCTGTTCTTCGTGCTCTTTGCCCTGGCCATGTTCGGCCTGTTCGAACTGAAACTGCCACGCGCCCTGAACGAGCGCCTCGACCGCGTCGCCGGCAACACCAAAGGCGGTTCGCTGCTCGGCGCGGCTGTGCTGGGCGTGGTCTCCAGCTTGCTGGTCTCGCCCTGCGTATCCGCGCCCCTGGCCGGTGCCCTGCTGTATATCAGCGCCAGCGGCGATGCCCTTGGCGGCGCGGTGAAGCTGTTCGCCCTGGGCCTGGGCATGGGCGCCCCGCTGCTGCTGGTGGCGACCGGTGGCGCGGCTTGGCTGCCGAAGAGCGGGCCGTGGCTAGTGACGGTGAAAAACGCCATCGGCGTATTGCTGCTGGGCCTGGCCATCGGCCTGCTCAGCCGCGTGCTGCCGGGGCAAGTCACCCTGCTGCTGGTAGGTTTGCTGGCCGCCGGCGTGGCGTTGTTCCTCGGTGCCCTGGAGTTCGGCTACAAGGCGCCGCGCCAGCGCCTGGCCCAGTTGCTCGGCCTGTTCCTGCTGGTCTACGCCCTGGCCTGCTGGTATGGCGCGCTGAGTGGCCAGAGCGATCCGCTGCGGCCCCTGCCCGTCGCGGGCAACGCCGCGGTCGTCAGCCAGGCGAAGAGCGACACCTGGCAAACCATCGACAGCCCTGCCGAACTCGACCGCGTTCTTGCCGAAGCCAAGGCCGCCGGCCAGCCGCTGGTGCTGGACTGGTACGCCGACTGGTGCATCAGTTGCAAGGTGATCGAGCATGAAGTACTGAATGCGCCGAACGTGCTGCCATTGCTCAAGGAATACCGGCTGGTGCGCTTCGATATCACTCAAAGCAGCGCCGAACAGCGCGCCCTGCTCGACCGCTACCAGTTGTTCGGCCCGCCCGCACTGCTGTTCTTTGCGGCAAACGGCAGCGAAAACAGCGCCGCTCGCGTGGTGGGCGAGACCAACGCCGGCGAATTCGCCGAGCATCTGCAGCGCATCCGCGCCGATCTGCGTCTATAACTTCCCGGGGCTGCGAAAAACCCGCGACTGATGACCGGGATTAACAAAATAGTCATATATTTCGCGCGAATCTCGGTCATCGTGCTGGCTATTGCAGGCAACTGGACAGTGCTCGGGTCTTTGCGGCATAGTCGCCGCGCTTGTATTTATGTCCTACAAAAAATCAAAGGATGCGCAGATGGCGACCCTACTGGTGCTGCACGGCCCCAACCTGAACTTGCTCGGCACGCGCGAGCCCGGTGTCTACGGCGCCGTGACCCTGGCGCAGATCAACCAGGACCTGGAGCAGCGTGCCCGCGCCGCCGGCCACCATCTGCAGTACCTGCAAAGCAATGCCGAGTATGAACTGATCGACCGGATCCACGCCGCGCGCAACGAAGGCGTGGACTTCATCCTGATCAATCCGGCGGCTTTCACCCACACCAGCGTCGCATTACGTGACGCATTGCTGGCGGTGAGCATCCCATTCATCGAAGTGCACCTGTCGAACGTGCACAAGCGCGAGCCGTTCCGTCACCACTCCTACTTTTCCGATGTAGCCGTGGGAGTGATCTGCGGTCTGGGCGCCAGCGGTTACCGCCTGGCCCTGGAGTCCGCCCTGGAACAACTGGCCGCCAAATCCTGAATAACGCGGGCCTGGCCTTCGCCAGGCTTTCAAGAACGTTTCAATCACGTTCATACGACCCTGACCAAATCTTGGGAGTTGATGATTAATGGATATTCGTAAAGTCAAGAAACTGATCGAACTGCTGGAAGAGTCCGGCATCGACGAGCTGGAGATCAAGGAAGGCGAAGAGTCCGTGCGCATCAGCCGCCACAGCAAGGCGCCAGCCCAGCAGTACTACGCGCCGGCCCCGGTTGCCGCCGCCGTCGCTCCAGCTGCCGCCCCGGCGCCAGCCGCTGCCGCTGCTGCTCCGGCCGCCGCTGCTGCGCCTGCACTGAAAGGCACCGTGATCCGTTCGCCAATGGTCGGTACCTTCTACCGCAAGGCGTCGCCAACCTCGCCAGCCTTCGTTGAAGTCGGCCAGTCGGTGAAGAAAGGCGACACCCTGTGCATCGTCGAAGCCATGAAGATGATGAACCACATCGAAGCCGATATCGGCGGCGTCATCGACGCCATCCTGGTAGAAGACGGCCAGCCGGTTGAGTTCGACCAGCCGCTGTTCACCATCGTTTGAACCGCGGAGAGCCTGCGATGTTGGAAAAAGTTCTGATCGCCAACCGCGGCGAAATTGCCCTGCGTATCCTGCGTGCCTGCAAGGAACTGGGTATCAAGACCGTCGCCGTACACTCCACGGCCGACCGCGAGCTGATGCACCTGGGCCTGGCTGACGAGTCCGTGTGCATCGGCCCGGCCGCATCCAAGGATTCCTACCTGCACATCCCGGCGATCATCGCCGCGGCCGAAGTCACCGGTGCGACTGCCATTCACCCTGGCTATGGCTTCCTGGCGGAAAACGCCGACTTCGCCGAGCAGGTCGAGAAATCCGGCTTCGCCTTCATCGGCCCGAACGCCGACACCATCCGCCTGATGGGCGACAAGGTGTCGGCCAAGGACGCCATGATCAAGGCCGGCGTTCCGACCGTACCGGGCTCCGATGGCCCGCTGCCGGAAGACGAGGAAACCGCGCTGGCGATCGCTCGCCAGGTCGGCTACCCGGTGATCATCAAGGCCGCCGGTGGCGGTGGTGGTCGCGGCATGCGCGTGGTGCACAAGGAAGAAGACCTGATTGCCTCGGCCAAGCTGACCCGTACCGAAGCCGGTGCGGCGTTCGGCAACCCGATGGTCTACCTGGAGAAGTTCCTGACCAACCCACGTCACGTGGAAGTCCAGGTGCTCTCCGATGGCCAGGGCAACGCCGTGCACCTGGGTGACCGTGACTGCTCGCTGCAGCGTCGTCACCAGAAGGTCCTGGAAGAAGCCCCGGCCCCGGGCATCGACGAGAAGGCCCGCCAGGAAGTCTTCGCCCGCTGCGTCCAGGCGTGCGTCGAGATCGGCTACCGTGGCGCCGGCACCTTCGAGTTCCTCTACGAGAACGGCGCGTTCTACTTCATCGAGATGAACACTCGCGTGCAGGTAGAGCACCCGGTTTCGGAAATGGTCACCGGTATCGACATCGTCAAGGAGATGCTGAGCATCGCCGCTGGCAACAAGCTGTCGTTCACCCAGGATGACGTGGTGATTCGTGGTCACTCCCTGGAGTGCCGGATCAACGCCGAGGACCCGAAGAAGTTCATCCCGAGCCCAGGCACGGTCAAGCACTTCCACGCACCAGGCGGCAACGGCGTTCGCGTCGACTCGCACCTGTACAGCGGCTACGCGGTTCCGCCGAACTACGACTCGCTGATCGGCAAGCTGATCACCTACGGTAAAGACCGCGAAGAAGCCATGGCACGCATGCGCAATGCCCTGGATGAAATCGTCGTCGACGGGATCAAGACCAACATCCCGTTGCACCGCGAGCTGGTCCGTGACGAAGCCTTCTGCAAGGGCGGCGTCAACATTCACTACCTGGAGCACAAGCTGGCTTCGGAGTAATCCGGACGGTTTTGCCCCGCTGTGAATGCGAAAGCCCCGAACCCAGGTTCGGGGCTTTTTTATTGTTCTGGAGAACAACACGGACCCTGTGGGAGCTGGCTTGCCAGCGATAGGGCCAGACCAGACAACTTCATTGCCCAAGCCGGCTTCATCGCTGGCAAGCCAGCTCCCACAGGGGTCAGTGTCGCTTGCTAGAGGGTAGTCAGTTGCAGGGACTGCGCCGCGATCTGCTGCACCGTCGCCGGCCGCCCGTCCAGGGTGGTGACCTGCCCGTCACCCCGCTGCACCAGCGGCTCCTGGCGGAACCGCTGCATGAAGCGCCGGGCCCGTACGGCGATAGCGCTGTTGCCACCCAGCGAAGCCTCCAGCAGGATCGGGTCGAGCACCTTCTGCACACTGGACCGGGTCGAGGTGAACACACGTGTCGCCCCGTCCGCCAGGTCGAAGCGCACACCATAGATATTGCCCAGGCACGACGAATACGACCAATGATCCCACTGCGCCTGAATGCCCCGTCGCGCCAGGGCCGAACGCAGCGGCCCACCGATATCCGCCGCCGTGGACAGCCAGTCGCCCCCCACCAGCACAGCACTGACCCGCCCTTCTTCCCCGCCACGACGAATACCGTGCAGCGCCGTGTCCAGCGCCTCCTCCACCAGCCGGCCGATATTGTGATCGACATGGATCAGCGCCCCGCCACGGGTCGCCGGGTTGTACAGGCAGACGGCAACGCAGGATTCGATATTCAGCGAGTACAGGTAGTTGTCGCTGCTGGCCGGGTTGAAGCGCGCGATCAGGCCCTCACCCTGCAGGACACCGCGCTGCGGCAGCGGGCTGGTTCGCGCCGGGAACGCATCCGCCACGTCCCAGACTCGCCCGAGATACTGGCTCGGCGCCCCGCCCCGAAGCCCGACCTGCTCGTTGAACTGCCAGCGATTGCCCGGCCCCAGGCGGATCGGCACCCGGTAGTGGGCCCGCGGATAACGGGGATCGAGCAGGCGCAAGGTGTTCAGGCCACGGTCGTGAAGCACCTGGAAGTAGCGCCCGCGATCATTGACGTAGAAGGCTTCACGCCCGTCGTCACCGAGGCGGCTGTAAACCCCGCGCCAGACCCCGCCACGCTCCATGCTGCGCAGGTTGTCCGGGACCTTGCGCAACGCCCGCTGCTCATCCATGACGCTGACCGCCGCCCGCTCGCCCTGGCGGATGCCCGGCCGGGCCTGATCGGTAAGCTGGGTCCAGCGACTGGCCTCGCTGGCCTTGCGCAAGCCGGCCCGCGAAGCATGGGTCAAGGCGCCCCAGGCGCCCGGCAAGGCAATGCCCCAGAGCGCAATCGCCACGCCCACCCAGTGGTTCAGCGCCGCCGAATCGTCATCGGCGATGTGGCTGGCGATCGCCTTGGCGCTGCCGATGGCAATGAATACCGCGTCGAGGGCGAAGCCCAGCGGCGGAAACGCCAGGCTCAGGGGAAAGGCCGCGTACAGCAGGCCCTTGGTCACCTGCTCGACGATCACCTCGTGGCGGCTGCGGGTCACCGCCTCGATATCGCTGACATGACTCTCCAGGAACGCGTCGTACTCGGCCATGAAGTCGCCAATCCGGTTGCCTTCGCGCAGGGTGTCACGGGTTCGCTCGCCCTTGGCCAGGTGCAGCAGCCACTCGGACACCTGCGGCCGGTCGACGAAGCGCACATGTTGCAGATACCAGTCGTGCAGCGCGCCACGGCCGGCGCCGACGAAGCCCTGGTACTTGCGCAAGGTCAGGCCGTCGGGCGCCTGCGGGGTGTACAGCCAGTCCTGGGCCACGCCGCCGACGATACGCCGGAACACATACAACCCGGTGCTTTTGCGTCCGTTAAGGGTGAAGCGGAACAGCCCGTCGCCGGCGATATTGTCCGCCGACTCGCCCTGGGGCTGGCGCACCTCGGCCAGTTGCCCGACGACCTCGAGCAACCAGTCACGCTCGTCGTCATCGATCATCTGCTTCCCGTGCGTGGCCAGCACATCGCGCAGCAGGGTGGTTTGCGCCAGGGCGAAGTGCAGGGCCCGGCGCTTGGCATACAACGGGTCGGTGGGGTCGAGGAAACGTCCGCGAATCGAGTCGGCATATGCCGAGCCGATATAGGCGCTGCGCACGTAGCTCAGCAGTTCGGCGGCACGCACCCTGCCCAGGTCCTGGCCGACGGATGAGCGCACCGGCATCCGCGGGTTGTCCAGGCCCCAATTGTCGTCATAGCCATAGATGGCCAGGTCGAGCAGGGTGCGGGTGAGCTTTCCCGAGGCGTTCAGCCCCGGGAAGAAATCGAAGAGGATGGTCTGCGGATCGACTTCTCCGGTGACCCCGCAATCGCGCAGGTAATTGGCGATGGCCGCCTTGACCGTGCGCCGGGAGAACGCCAGCAGGCTTTCCTGCTCGTCGACCTGCTGCTGCATCGCCTGGTTGAGCAGGCGCAGGTCCTCGTTGAGGCCGGCGATCACCCGGCGCTTGTCCAGCGGCAGCTCGGCGAACCAGTGCGGCGCTTCGTACCAGGCAACCTGTTCGAGATGGTTGTCCCGCCCCAACTCGACCAGGTAACGGCTGCATTCGGCGTAGCCATGGCGCGGACCACGATGGTCGCGGGACAGGTCCCAGGCATCAGCACGTTCGCGCACGCTGGTGTAGAACTGCTGGGCCTTGCGCTGCCCGCGCACATTGATGCGCTCCAGCAGGTAGCGGGTGCCCGCCTCGTCGGCCAGCCACTGGCCCAGTTCCACGGCCAGGGCGCGCAGCGAGGCCAGCTCGATCCACTCCTGGCCATCGGGCTTGCCGGGCGCATACATCACCAGCCCGGACAACTGGTGCGCATCGTCCTCGTGATAGAACAGCAGCAGTTGCGCCAGCGGCTCATCGGGGAACTGGGAAACCCCGGTGACCTTGTCGCCCGGAGCGTCGCGGCCCACGCCGTTCCCCGCACGGACCCGCAAGACCCGCGCATAACTGTCGGCGCCCATATGCCCCTTGCAGCGCGCGATGAAGGCGCTCTGCTGCAGGCGCATGTCGTTCAGGTCGAGCAGCGCGGCGAACACCTCGGGGCTGGCATAGCGCTCGGCCAGCGCCTGGTGATAACCGGCGCGGGGGTCGACCGTGAACAGCAGTGCGTCGAGAAAGCCGGGCGGCAGCACCTGGTTCAGCGCGCCCGGATCACGCAGCAAGGTGCGCGCCTTGTCCCGGCCGGGCGCGAACGGGCCTTCGGCGACCAACTCGGCGAGACGCAGGGTTCGCTCTACCGGGTAGCGCGGATGCTCGACCCGGGTGCGCACCTGCAGTTCGTCCGGGTCGATGTCCAGGCCGAGGGTCAACCGGCAGTGGTCGATGATCGCCAGGCGAGCATGGGCCTCCAGGGAGTCCACCCCATACAGCAACAACGCGAGCTGTTCGCGCAGCAGGCCATGCTGGCGCTGGAAATGCCGCAGCACCTCCAGCTCTTCCCCGCTCAGGGCGCCGAACCAGTCGCCCAGCGCCACCCGGACCAGGGCGTCGATCTGCTGGCGCTCGGCCTCGGGCAGGCTGCCAGTCCCCTCGAACAGCGTGCGCCAGCGCTTATCCATGTCCTGGATATAGTGCTGCAGGCTCTCGCCATCGAAGCGCTTCAGGGTTTCCGCACAGAACAGCGCCTTCAGCGCCGAGCAATGTTCTTCGAGACGCTCAAGGAAACGCTCACCCAGTGCACTTCGCTCATCGAGTCCGGCCGGGCGCTGCACCCATTGCCGGCGCAGCGCCTGGCAGTAATCGTCCAGCACCCCGGCCGCCGCGCCCTCGATGATCTGCATCAGGGTCTGCTGGCGTTCACTCCAGCCTTCCTCACCATCCTCCGGCGCGTCCTCCATCAGCCAGCGCAGCGGGCCGTGCAGGTCGGCGTCGAAATCCGCCAACTGGCCGTCGATCAGGCGTTGCAGCAAGGCCAGCAGCAGCGCCCGGCGAAAACCGGGGGCGATATCGCCTTCCGGGTAATAGGTACGCAGGTGAACCATCAGGCGCTCGCGGGCGAACACCTCGAAAAACGGCTGCTGCTCGAAAAACCCGTCGATCCACAGCTCCCAGCGCGTCAGTTGCAGCAGCGACAGGCGTGCCGCGCCATCCTCCAGCTTCGTGCTCATCGTCTGACTCCTTGTTGAATGAGGCAGGTCAGGGTGCGTGAGTCCTGGCACGACGAGGTGATAGATAGTTAACCGGGTTGTTATCCACTTTGCCGCCCGGCTCGCGTAGACTGGCGGGCTTTCGCAGCACTGCGCTGAATCCCCTGGTGAAGGTACCCCCATGCCCTGGTTACAAGTTCGTCTGGCCATCACTCCGGAACAGGCCGAAACCTATGAAGACGCCCTGCTGGAAGTGGGCGCGGTTTCCGTGACCTTCATGGATGCCGAGGACCAGCCGATCTTCGAACCGGACCTGAACACCACGCCACTGTGGTCCAACACCCACCTGCTGGCGCTGTTCGAGGCCGATGCCGAGCCCGAGGCGGTGTTCGCCCACCTGCAACTGCTGACCGGCGCCGAGCTGCCGGAACACCACGCCGAAGTCATCGCCGACCAGGACTGGGAGCGCAGCTGGATGGACAACTTCCAGCCGATGCGCTTCGGCCAGCGCCTGTGGATCGTGCCGAGCTGGCACGCGGCGCCGGAGCCGGATGCGGTCAACCTGCTGCTGGACCCGGGCCTGGCCTTCGGCACCGGCACCCACCCGACCACCGCCCTGTGCCTGGAATGGCTGGACGGCCAGGACCTGAAAGGCGTCAACCTGCTCGACTTCGGCTGCGGCTCGGGCATCCTCGCCATCGCCGCGCTGCTGCTGGGCGCGCGCCGTGCCACCGGTACCGATATCGACGTGCAGGCCCTCGAAGCCTCCCGCGACAACGCCGGGCGCAACGGCATCGCCGAGGCAGATTTCGACCTGTACCTGCCGGAGCAGATGCCGGCGATGCAGGCCGACGTGCTGGTGGCCAATATCCTCGCCGGCCCGCTGGTCTCGCTGGCACCGCAGCTCAGCGGCCTGGTGCGTCCGGGCGGCCTGCTGGCGCTGTCGGGCATCCTCGCCGAGCAAGGCGAAGAGGTGGCCGCGGCCTACGCGGCGGACTTCGACCTGGATCCGATCGTCGTGCGCGACGGCTGGGTCCGGATCAGTGGTCGCCGCCGCTAACAGCACCTAGACTTCACCTCAGCCCACCCCGGATCGCCGCATGACCGACAGTTTCGTCACCCAGTGCCCGCATTGCCAGACCAGCTTTCGCGTCAGCCATAACCAGCTGAGCGTGGCGCGCGGGGTCGTGCGCTGCGGCAATTGCCTGCAAGTGTTCAATGCCGCCAAGCAGTTGCTGGAACAGAATGCGTCGTTGCAATCGGTGCTGAGCCCGCCCGTTCCGGCACCGGTCGTGGTGGAAACCGCCGAGCCGCCGCTCGAACCCGCCCCTGTCGACAAGGCACCGGCCCTGCCGGCCTGGGGCGAGGTCGATCTCGACCAGCTCGACCTCGACAGCGAACTGGCCCGCCTCGAACAGCGCGAAATCCAGCCGAGCCTGTCGTTCCATGCGGCCCCGCGCCGCGAAGACAGCCTCAGCGCCAAGCGCGATGACGCCGATGCCGACGAGCGCCTGGAAGACGGCCTGTTCAGCACCGAGGACCGCGACCCGGTAGCGCCGATACTCGACGAGCCGCCGCTGCAACTGGAGCGCCCCGAGGAAGAGCAACCGCAGCCGGAAATCCGCACCGAGCCTTCGCTTTCGCTGGACCTGCCGGAGCCGGACGACACGCCGCCGGTCCGCTCGCTGGCCCTCGATGAAGAAGAACAGGACGAGCCCGTCGAGCGCGGCGCTCGCCTGTCGGCCCGCGACGACGATGACGAGGCGGATGACCCCGAACCGGAGATCTCCGAGCGTCGCGAACCGGGACTGGGCGCCCTGCCCCCGGCCGGCAGCGCGCCGCGCAAGGAATCCCTGGTCGACCTGGTCGACGACCCGATCCAGCTCGACTGGCAAAAGCCGAAAAGCACCCTGGGCCGCAAGCTGCTGTGGTCAGTGCTGATCCTTCTGGCCGCTGCCGGCCTGGCCGCCCAGTACATCTGGTATCACTTCGACGAACTGGCCCGCCAGGACCAATACCGTCCGTGGTTCCAGGAACTCTGCCCGACCCTGGGTTGCAGCGTGCCGTCCAAGGTGGATATCGGCCGGATCAAGAGCAGCAATCTGGTGGTACGCAGCCATCCTGACTTCAAGGGCGCGCTGGTGGTGGACGCGATCATCTACAATCGTGCACCGTTCTCCCAGCCTTTCCCGCTCCTCGAACTGCGTTTCGCCGACCTCAACGGGCAATTGATCGCCAGCCGGCGCTTCAAGCCCGCCGAGTACCTCAGCGGCGAGCTGGCCGGCAAGGACGAGATGCCCAGCCAGACCCCGATCCACATCGCCCTGGACATCCTCGATCCGGGCCCGAAGGCGGTCAACTACAGCCTGAGCTTCCGCTCTCCCGAATGACAGCAGCGGCAAGCCGCAAGCTTCAAGCCACAAGAAAAAGCAGCGGCGGCACGCGGTTGCTCTTTCTTGTGGCTTGAAGCTTGAGGCTTGTAGCTGGTCGCCAGAGCGACCCAACTGTTCAGATTTTATCCAGATTCATCTTTATCCGGTCATCGAGAGCGGGTATCATGCCCACCCTTTTTCGAACTCTAATGATCCGGCCCCACAACAGGGAACTCCTATGTCGGCGGTACGCATCGGCCCATACGAACTGCAGAACAACCTGATCCTGGCCCCCATGGCCGGAGTCACGGACCAGCCTTTCCGCCAGCTTTGCCGACGGATGGGCGCAGGCCTGGTGGTGTCGGAGATGGTCAGCAGCGACATGAGCCTGTGGAACAGCCGCAAGTCGCGCCTGCGCATGATCCACGAAGGCGATCCCGAGCCGCGCTCGGTACAGATCGCCGGTGGCGACGCGCAGATGCTTGCCGCCGCAGCTCGCGCAAACGTGGAGCTGGGCGCGCAGATCATCGATATCAACATGGGCTGTCCGGCAAAAAAAGTCTGCAACAAGGCCGCCGGCTCTGCTTTATTGAAAGATGAAGCGCTGGTCAGTGAAATCCTCCACGCGGTGGTCGCCGCGGTGGAGGTGCCGGTGACCCTGAAGATCCGTACCGGCTGGGACCGCGACAACAAGAACGGCCTGGTCGTGGCGAAGATCGCCGAGCAGGCCGGGATCCAGGCGCTGGCCGTGCATGGCCGGACCCGCGCCGACCTGTACACCGGCGATGCCGAGTACGAAACCATCGCCGCGATCAAGCGGGCGGTTTCGATCCCGGTCTTTGCCAATGGCGACATCACGTCACCGCAGAAGGCCCGCGAGGTGCTCCACAGCACCGGCGCCGACGGCCTGCTGATCGGTCGTGCCGCCCAGGGACGACCCTGGATCTTTCGCGAGATCGAGCATTACCTGCGCACCGGCGAGACCTTGCCGGCGCCGCAGCTGGGCGAAGTGGAAGGGATTCTGCTGGAACACCTGGCAGCGCTGCATGCCTTCTACGGCGATGTAATGGGCGTACGAATCGCCCGCAAGCACGTTGGCTGGTACCTGGCAACGTTACCGGGGGCCAAGGAATTCCGCGCCCGGTTCAATCGTTTGGAAGACACAGAAGCGCAATGCGCCGACGTTCGCCAGTTCTTCCGCGAACGCGAACAGAGCCTTGAGACAGAGGACGGACAAGGGGTGGCCGCATGACGATGATGACCGAGACTTTAGTGAGTGGAACAACGCCCGTGAGCGACAACGTCAACCTGAAACAGCACCTCAATACCCCCAGCGAAGAGGGCCAGACCCTTCGCGGAAGCGTGGAAAAGGCGCTGCACAACTATTTCGCCCACCTCGAAGGTGCGGCCGTCACGGACGTGTACAACCTCGTGCTCTCGGAAGTCGAGGCGCCCCTGCTGGAAAGCGTGATGAACTATGTCAAGGGCAACCAGACCAAGGCCAGCGAGCTGCTTGGACTGAACCGCGGCACCTTGCGCAAGAAACTCAAGCAGTACGACCTGCTGTAAGCCAGAACCCCAACCAAAAAGGCGACTCCCGGCGAGCTCGCCTTTTTTGCTGACTCCACCGCGTTATGGAATCTGAAATGACCGACCAGACTACCCGCCTGCCGATCCGCCGTGCCTTGATCAGCGTTTCCGACAAGACCGGGATCCTCGAATTCGCCCGTGAGCTGCAAGGCCTCGGCGTCGAGATCCTGTCTACCGGCGGCACCTTCAAGCTGCTCCAGGACAACGGCGTCGCCGCGGTCGAAGTCGCCGACTACACCGGCTTCGCGGAAATGATGGACGGCCGGGTCAAGACCCTGCACCCGAAAATCCACGGCGGCATCCTCGGCCGTCGCGGCACCGACGACGCCATCATGCAGGAGCACGGGATCAAGCCGATCGACCTGGTCGCCGTCAACCTGTACCCGTTCGAAGCCACCATCTCCAAGCCGGGTTGCGACCTGCCGACCGCCATCGAGAATATCGACATCGGCGGCCCGACCATGGTCCGTTCGGCGGCGAAGAACCACAAGGACGTGGCCATCGTGGTCAACGCCAGCGACTACGCCAGCGTCCTGGAAAACCTCAAGGCCGGTGGCCTGACCTACGCCCAGCGCTTCGACCTGATGCTCAAGGCGTTCGAGCACACCGCCGCCTACGACGGCATGATCGCCAATTACATGGGCACTGTTAACCAAGCCGCCGAGACCCTGTCGACCGAAGGCCGCAGCGAATTCCCGCGCACCTTCAACAGCCAGTTCGTCAAAGCCCAGGAAATGCGCTACGGCGAGAACCCGCACCAGAGCGCGGCGTTCTATGTCGAAGCCAAGCCGTCGGAAGCCGGCATCGCCACTTCCGTGCAACTGCAAGGCAAGGAACTGTCGTACAACAACGTGGCCGACACCGACGCCGCGCTGGAATGCGTGAAGAGCTTCGTCAAGCCGGCCTGCGTCATCGTCAAGCACGCCAACCCGTGCGGCGTCGCGGTCAGCCCTGAGGGCGGCATCCGCCAGGCCTACGAACTGGCCTACGCCACCGACACCGAATCGGCCTTTGGCGGCATCATCGCCTTCAACCGCGAGCTGGACGGCGAAACCGCCCGTGCCATCGTCGAGCGCCAGTTCGTCGAAGTGATCATTGCCCCGAGCGTCAGCGAGGAAGCCCGTGCCGTGGTCGCGGCCAAGGCCAACGTGCGCCTGCTGGCCTGCGGCGAATGGTCGGCCGAACGTGCCGCCGCCTGGGACTTCAAGCGCGTCACCGGCGGCCTGCTGGTGCAGAGCCGCGACATCGGCATGATCACCGAGGGCGACCTCAAGGTAGTGACCAAGCGCGCCCCTACCGAGCAGGAAATCCACGACTTGATCTTCGCCTGGAAAGTGGCCAAGTTCGTCAAGTCCAACGCCATCGTCTACGCCAAGAACCGCCAGACCATTGGTGTCGGCGCCGGCCAGATGAGCCGCGTCAACTCCGCACGTATCGCTGCAATCAAGGCCGAGCATGCCGGCCTGCAGGTGCAGGGTGCGGTCATGGCATCAGACGCGTTCTTCCCGTTCCGTGACGGCATCGACAACGCCGCGAAAGTGGGCATCACCGCCGTCATCCAGCCAGGTGGCTCGATGCGCGACGCCGAAGTCATTGCCGCCGCCGATGAGGCAGGTATCGCAATGGTCTTCACCGGTATGCGCCACTTCCGCCACTGATTTCAGCGTCAAGCTTCAAGCTGCAAGCGGCAAGAAAGAGCGGACCGAATGCTCCTCTCTTGCTGCTGCAGCCCTTTAAATTTCAAAGTTGCCTGCTACCGAGAAAAGTGCACAGTCTGCTTTTTCTTATGACTTATAGCTTGCAGCTTGCAGCTTCCCAAAGGAGCCTGTAATGAACGTTTTGATCATCGGCAGCGGCGGCCGTGAGCACGCCCTGGCCTGGAAAGTCGCCCAGGACCAACGGGTCGAGAAAGTCTTCGTTGCCCCGGGCAACGCCGGCACCGCCACCGAAGCCAAGTGCGAGAACGTCGCCATCGACGTCCTGGCCCTGGAGCAACTGGCCGACTTCGCCGAGAAGAACGTCGCCCTGACCATCGTCGGCCCAGAGGCTCCGCTGGTCGCCGGTGTCGTCGACCTGTTCCGCAAGCGCGGCCTGGACTGCTTCGGCCCGACTGCCGGCGCCGCCCAGCTGGAAGGCTCGAAAGCCTTCACCAAGGACTTCCTGGCGCGCCACAAGATCCCGACCGCCGACTACCAGAACTTCACCGAGATCGAGCCGGCCCTGGCCTACCTGCGTGAAAAAGGCGCACCGATCGTGATCAAGGCCGATGGCCTGGCCGCAGGCAAGGGCGTGATCGTCGCCATGACCCTGGCCGAAGCCGAAGACGCCGTGCGCGACATGCTCGCCGGCAATGCCTTCGGTGAAGCCGGTTCCCGTGTGGTCATCGAGGAATTCCTCGACGGCGAGGAAGCCAGCTTCATCGTCATGGTCGACGGCGCCAACGTGCTGCCGATGGCCACCAGCCAGGACCACAAGCGTGTCGGCGACGCCGATACCGGCCCCAACACCGGCGGCATGGGTGCCTATTCCCCGGCTCCGGTGGTCACCGCCGACGTGCACCAGCGCGTCATGGACCAGGTGATCTATCCGACCGTGCGTGGCATGGCCGCCGAAGGCAACGTCTACACTGGCTTCCTTTATGCAGGCCTGATGATCGACAAGGCCGGCAACCCGAAGGTCATCGAGTTCAACTGCCGCTTCGGCGACCCTGAGACCCAACCGGTCATGCTGCGTCTTGAGTCGAGCCTGGTGCTGCTGGTCGAGGCCGCGCTGGCCAAGGCCCTGGACAAGGTCGAAGCGGTGTGGGATCCACGCCCGAGCCTGGGTATCGTCCTGGCTGCCGGCGGCTACCCTGGCGACTACGCCAAGGGCGCGCCGATCAAGGGCCTGGGCGCTGCCGCCGCGCTGCAAGGCAAGGTGTTCCACGCCGGTACCGCGCTGCAGGACGGCCAGGTCGTCACCAGCGGCGGCCGCGTGCTCTGCGCCACCGCCCTGGGTGATACCGTCGAGGCCGCCCAGCAACAGGCTTATCGCCTGGCTGCGGAACTCGACTGGGAAGGCGCTTTCTACCGCAAGGACATTGGCTATCGCGCCATTGCCCGCGAGCGGGGCGAGCATCAGGAGTAATCCGCCGGCACGCAAGCGCAGCGCCCGCGTGGCGCGGCTTGCGGCCAGTCGACAGGGCCCCTGCGGGGCCTTGCCTTCGACTTGGCAGGCCGCGCATAGTTGTGCACCGGCATCACGCTAGGAAGGGATATTTCGTGCGTTGGCTCAGGACTGCCATTGGAATCATCGTCAGCTTGCTGACCCTGCTCTGCCTGCCTCCGGCGCTTGCCGATTCCGGCAGCGGCTGGGCCGTTCTGCTCGATACCCAGGGCAACCTGCAACTCGGTGATATCCGCTCCGAACGCTACCGCAACCAGTTCGCCCCCACAGAACTTTCCCAGCTCAACGCCGCCGCGCCCAACCAGGCGCTCTGGCTGCACCTGCGCCTGCCTCCCCGTCAGCAGGAACAGGTGATCCGCGTCTTCGCCCCCGATCTTTCCCGTCTGGACCTCTACGTCCTGGACGGCAACACCCTGCTGCAGCAAAGCCATGCCGGCCGGCGCAGCGAGAGTGGCCTGCTGACCCTGGGCAGCAGCGACCACCTGCTTTCCCTCCCGGCCAGCCCGGTGGCACTGGACGTCTATCTGCGCCTGGTCTCCGAACACCAGTTGCGCCCGGGCATCAGCCTGCTGCCAGCGGTGGATGCCGCCGCCGACCAGCGCCGCCCGCTGCTGTTCGGCCTGCTGATCGGCTGCCTGGGCATGCTGGTCCTGCACAACCTGACCCGCTTCGCCTATTCGCGCTCGTCCAGCAGCCTGTGGCTGGCCGGCTACCACGTATTGATGCTGCTCAGTGCGCTGATCCTGCTCAACCTCAGTGGTCCGTGGAATCTCTGGCACAGCGCGCAGACCCCGGCCGCCTATCTCACGGTGATGCTGGCCGTTCTCTGCGGCCTGGCCTTCACCCAGCGTTTCTTCGCCCCGCTCGGGCCTTCGCCGGTCAACCGCCTGCTCCACGGGCAGATGCTCCTGGTGGTGTTCTGCGGGCTGTTGCTGTTGTTCGTCGACACCTTGCCGCTGAACCTGATGACCTACGCCCTGGTTGCCCTCGGCAGCCTGAGCATGCTGATCATCGCGGCGTGGCACTGGTACAAGGGGTTCGCCCCGGCACGGCTGTTCGCCCTGGCCATGCTGATCTTCAACCTCGGCTGCCTGGTGGTACTGCCGGCCCTGCTCGGCCTGACCCGCACGCCCACCCAATCGCTGCTGTTCATCCTCATCGGCCTTACCGTGCTGACCGGCCTGCTGCTCAACCTCTCGGTCAGCGAGCGCCTGCGCAGCATCAACGACGAGCGGGTCAGCGCCAGCCGCGAACAGGCGGCGAGCAACGCCGAGATCAACGCCAAGGCCGAGTTCCTGGCGAAGATCAGCCACGAGATCCGTACCCCGATGAACGGCGTGCTGGGCATGACCGAGCTGCTCCTCGGCACGCCGTTGTCGGTCAAGCAGCGCGACTACGTGCAGACCATCCACAGCGCCGGCAACGAGCTGCTGACGCTGATCAACGAGATCCTCGACATCTCCAAGCTGGAGTCCGGGCAGATCGAACTGGACGATGTGCAGTTCGACCTCAATGCGCTGATCGAGGACTGCCTGGGGATCTTCCGGGCCAAGGCCGAACAGCAGAACATCGAGCTGATCAGCTTTACCCAGCCGCAGGTACCACGGGTCATCAGCGGCGACCCGACGCGCCTGCGCCAGGCCATGCTCAGCCTGCTCGACAATGCCCTGAAGAAGACCGACCACGGCGAAATCCTGCTGGTGGTGGCCCTCGACCAGCGCGGCGACCAACCGCGCCTGCGCATCGCCGTGCAGGACAACGGCGAAGCCATGCAGGCCCCGGAGCGCGAGGCCCTGCTGCAGGCCGAACTGCACAGCAAGCACTTCCTCTCCAGCAACAAGCTCGGCGGGCACCTCGGCCTGGTGATCGCCAAGCAACTGGTCAACCTGATGCACGGCGAATTCGGCATCAAGACCAGCCACAACCAGGGCAATACCCTGTGGCTGACCCTGCCCCTCGACGCCCAGCGCCTGGAGCAGCCGGCCACCGACCTCGACGCCTCGCTGCGCGGCGCGCGGGTGCTGGTGGTGGACGACAACGACACCTGCCGCAAGGTCCTGGTCCAGCAATGCGGGGCCTGGGGCATGAACGTCAGCGCCGTGCCGTCGGGCAAGGAAGCGTTGGCCCTGCTGCGCACCAAGGCGCACCTGCGCGACTACTTCGATGCGGTCCTGCTCGACCAGAACATGCCCGGCATGACCGGCATGCAGCTGGCAGCGAAGATCAAGGAAGACCCGAGCCTCAACCACGACATCCTGCTGGTGATGCTCACCGGCATCAGCAACGCGCCGAGCAAGATCATCGCGCGCAATGCCGGGGTCAAGCGCATCCTCGCCAAGCCGGTGGCCGGCTATACCCTCAAGACCACCCTGGCCGAGGAGCTGGCCCAGCGCAGCAAGGCCCCGCCGCCGAGCCTGGCGCCACCGCCAAAGCCGGTGCCAATCGAACTGCCAGCAGACTTCCGCATTCTCGTTGCCGAAGACAACAGCATCTCCACCAAGGTCATCCGCGGCATGCTCGGCAAGCTCAGCATCGAGCCGGACACCGCCAGCAACGGCGAGGAAGCGCTGAAGGCGATGAAGGCCCAGCGCTACGACCTGGTGCTGATGGACTGCGAGATGCCGGTGCTCGACGGTTTCTCCGCGACCCAGCAACTGCGCGCCTGGGAAGCGGCCACCGGGCGCCCACACACGCCGGTGGTGGCGCTGACCGCGCATATCCTCGCCGAGCACAAGGAACGCGCACGCCAGGCCGGGATGGACGGGCACATGTCCAAGCCGGTGGAACTCTCGCAACTGCGCGAGCAGATCGAATACTGGGTGGCCCGCCGTGAACAGTCGCGCCCGCCGGCAGATGCGCCGCTGTCACACTGATACACTTGCCCGGCCCCTGCCCTTTCGCGAGCCCCGACCATGCTCCATGAGTTGTTCAGCGTTTACCTGAAGATGCTCGTGCTCTACAGCCCGTTCTTCGTGCTGTCCTGCTTTATCAGCCTGACCCGCGGCTATTCCAGCAAGGAGCGCAAGCACCTGGCCTGGAAGGTGGCGATGGGCGTATTGATCGCCAGCGTCCTGCTGTACCTGTTCGGCCGGGTGATCTTCGGTGTGTTCGGCATCACCGCGGACGCCTTCCGCATCGGCGCCGGCAGCGTGCTGTTCATCTCGGCGCTGGGCATGGCCCAGGGCAAGTCGGCGGTACAGACCGACAATGTGCAGCAGGACGTGACCATCGTCCCCCTGACCATCCCCCTCACCGTCGGCCCCGGGACCATCGGTGCCCTGCTGGTGATGGGGGTCGGCCAACCGCACTGGGACGACAAGCTGCTGGCGATCGTCAGTATCGCCCTGGCCAGCGCCACCGTCGGCCTGGTGCTGTATCTCTCCAACCGCATCGAAAGGATCCTCGGCGACCAGGGCCTGCAGATCGTCAGCCGGCTGATGGGCCTGTTCGTCTGTGCCCTGGCGGCGCAGATCATCTTCACCGGGATCAAGGGTTACCTGCTGTCCTGATCACAGTTCGTAGAGTTCATCCTCCAGGGCCTTCAGCAGCCGCTGCCGGACCTTGTCGCCGAACTGCTGCTCGAACAGCCGGGCATTGAAACGCACCAGCTCGGCCCGCACCCGCAGGCTGGTGCGCTCGCGATAGAGAAAGCCGTTGCCCAGTTCCTCGCGGTTGAGGACCTCGTGATACAGGACCATGTCCACGTACCCCGGGCGCGTCACCCGGCATGGCAGCAACTGGAACGACGTCGACTCCAGCGAGCGCTGCTCGAAACGGAACAACGCCGGCTGGACCAGTCCCAGGGCATCGATGGACCAGCGGGTAATTTCAGAATACTCGGGGCCGGCGGCAGCGCCGATACGCCCGAGCATGGCCTCGCGCACCGAGCGCCGTTCCAGGTCGGGATCGAAGGGTTCCCGCGGCGAGGTCGCGTCCCAGCCGAGGAATTTCAGTTGCTGGCGGTAGTAGTCGTAGCCGTCGCTGACCTGGCCCTTATCGACCACCTCGCGGGTTGCGCGCTGGGCGAACAGCATGGCGGTCTGCACGCGCTCGCGCATGTCCTTGTCGACCTCCGGGAAAAAGGACATCAGGGCGTTGCCGACCACGGCCGCCCGAAGTTGCTCTGTCATCTTGGGTTTCCTCAATGAAGGGTATGGCTGGCCGGCATGCGGACCACGCCGTCGCGCTCGTTGTCACGCAGGTCCGGCGCGGGCTCGGCCAGCAGGCTCTGGAAATACAGGTCGCCGCGCAGGGTTGCGCCGGGCAGCGGCGCTTTCAGCCAGTCAGCGCCGAGGGTGGCGCGGGTTTCCAGGGCGATGCTGCACAGGCTCAGTTGCCCGTCGCGATGCAGTACGCCCAGTTCCAGCACCAGTTGGGTGAAATCGCCGCGCGGCTGCAGGGCGCTGCCCGACAGTTGCGCAAGCCCTGGCTGGTTCAGCAGCAGTGAATCGATGCCCAGTTCCAGCGCTTCGCCCGACTCGGCATGCTGGCTGCCCAGCCACAACAGCAGTGGTTGGGTCGGCGACAGCAGGGTCCGGCCTCCGGCGCTTTCCACGCTCTGGCAACTATGGGTCACCCGCCAGCCGCGCCGCCCGAAGGCATTGCGGTAGGCGCGGTACCAGCGCCGGTGCTGGTCGAAACGCGAGCTCATCACGCCGTCGGCGAGCAGCTGCGCCTGCCCCAGCGAATCCAGGGCGTGGCGCCGCTCCCGCTCGCTGACCTGCGGGGCGACCAAAACCAGGCTGCCCCCGGTGATCCACATCGTATAGCCGTCGACATCCATGTCCGTTCACTCCAGAAAATCGCCGGGGGCAAGCCGGCCGGGGTCAGATTTCGTAGTCCATGATTCGCGAAACCGCCCGCTCACCCAGGCGTTGCTCGACCAGATCCCGCGCCTTGGCGTAGACCTGGGTGTTGAACGACAGCGCTGCGGTGCTGCGGTAGGTCGCCGAGGTGTTGCTGTCCCAGTCGAACAGCACGGTATCGAGGTCTTCCTTGCGCACGGTGCGCTGGATCGCGCCCAGCGCCATGACCACCTCGCCGTCCTTGGTCTCGATGCACGAGGCCACGCCGACCATGACATTGGACTGGCGATACAGGCTGCGCTTGAACAGGGTCAGGGCTTCTTCGTCCTTGTTCAGGCCTTCGATGGCCTTCTCCGCGAAGGCGCCCAGGGCCTGGACCAACGGCCCGCCGCTCAGCAGGCTGGAAGCCGCCACCTGCACGGCCTTGACCGCGACGTTGGCGAGCTTGAGGGATTGCGCGGTATCGCTGGCTTTCTCATGGGTACGCCGGGCCACGGCCCAGCCGCAGTCGGTCATGGCTTCGAGGAAATAGTCGAACCAGGCTTCGCTCAGGGTGAGCTGGTTGTGTCGTTTGTTCGCGACCAGGGAAGCAAACAGATAGCTGTTCTTCACGTCCTGGCGGTTCTGCGCGGTCATGCCGGCGCCGAAGGCCAGCAGCGAGCTCTCCACCACGGCGGCGGAGCTCAGATCGAGGGGTTCGTGGGTATCTTGGGTCATTGCAAAGTCCTTCTTGGCTGTGCCCTCCAGGTGGAGGGAAGGCCAAGGTACGTGGCAATGGGCGGGGGGTCAGGAACGAAGTTTTTCCCCTAAAGGCCGGGTCGCTGAGTCAGTGAGCCAGCTCTTGCGACAGCTCGGGGTGCCTGACGATGAGACGCATCAAGCAAAGCACTCCACCTGGCGGGACATGGCGCCCTTGCTCCCAGTCGCGAAGCGTCGCTACCGGAGTGGCTATGCGCTCGGCGAACATCGCCTGAGTCAGTCCGGAACGCTCCCGCGCCTGACGCACCAGGATTTGCTCAGGCGTGGTAATCCGGCCTGCGCTTGCCTTGGCTTCCTGCAGGGCTTGACGGAGGTCTGGAATGCTTTCGCCAGCATCGTCCTCGATGGCCTTGGCAACCGCTTCGATATCAATGTCACGCATATCACACCACCTTGCCGATTTCTGCGGGGCCCATGTTGGGTGTTTCCTATCACTTTTCGCTTCGCTCGATAGTACGGGAAACCCGTATATTACGGGCACATGGCTTGCTCATATGTTCGTATCAAGGTGCGTATGCCCAGTCCCCTAAAATTGTCCACATGAACGAGACAGTCATACCGTTTTCAGCCGATTTATCCTTTTTCGAGAAATCCCTAATCTGGACACATCTAGCGGCAACCACCCAAAACAAACTTCTCGAACCAAAGGATCTTCACCATGACCAACGCCACCTACAACCGCCTGAACAAAGACGACGCCGTAGTCCTCCTGGTCGATCACCAGACCGGCCTTATCTCTCTGGTACAAGACTTTTCGCCCAACGAGTTCAAGAACAACGTGCTGGCGCTGGCCGACCTGGCGAAGTTCTTCGAACTGCCGACCATCCTGACCACCAGCTTCGAACAGGGCCCGAACGGTCCGCTGGTTCCAGAGCTGAAAGAGATGTTCCCGGACGCGCCGTACATTGCTCGTCCAGGCCAGATCAACGCCTGGGACAACGAAGACTTCGTCAAGGCGATCAAGGCGACTGGCCGCAAGCAACTGATCATCGCAGGCGTAGTGACGGACGTATGCGTGGCCTTCCCGACCCTCTCGGCGCTGGCTGAAGGTTTCGACGTGTTCGGGGTGACCGATGCGTCCGGGACCTTCAATACCACTGTGCAACAGGCTGCGTGGAACCGCATGACCCAGGCCGGTGCGCAGATGATGAACTGGTTCTCGGTAGCCTGTGAGCTGCACCGCGACTGGCGCAACGACATTGAAGGGCTGGGTAATCTGCTGTCGCAGCGGATTCCCAACTATCGCAACCTGATGAATAGCTACTCGGCGTTCACTGCCAAGTAAGGGATGTTGTTGCTGATGGCCTCATCGCTGGCAAGCCAGCTCCCACAGCGTTCAGCGGTGCACGCGATCCCTGTGGGAGCTGGCTTGCCAGCGATGAGGCCGGAGCAGGCGACATCAATCCTGCGGATACCACCGCGGCGTATACACCCACTCCCCACCCTCAGGCCGGGCAAAGGTCCGGGTAGTCGAAGACCCCACCAACACCATCGTGCGCATATCCACCATCTCCGGCACCAGCTCGCCCAAGGTAACCACCTTCAGCGACTGCCCCGGCCGGGCGATATCGCGGCCGAGCACCACCGGCGTGGCCGCGTCGCGATGACGACGAACGATGTCCAGCGCCTGCCCCAACTGCCACGGACGGGAGCGGGATATCGGGTTGTAGAAGGCCATCGCCAGGTCCGCCTGGGCCGCAAGATCCAGACGCTTCTCGATGATCGACCACGGCTTGAGGTTGTCCGAAAGCGAGATCACGCAGAAGTCATGCCCCAGCGGCGCCCCGGCCTGGGCCGCAGTAGCCAGCGAGGCCGAGATACCCGGCAGCATTTCCAGCTCGACCCGGTGCCAGGCAGGATCATCCGACGCCTCCAGCGCCTCAAGTACCGCCGCTGCCATGGCAAACACACCCGGGTCGCCAGACGACACCACGATCACCGAGCGCCCCTGCGCCGCCAGTTCGAAGGCATGCCGCGCACGCAGCAGTTCTTCGCGGTTGTCGGTGCAGTGCAGCACCTGGTCCTCACGGAACGGCCCGGCCATACGCACGTAGGTTTCATAGCCCAGCACATCGTTGGCCCGGGCCAGCTCGGCCTTGACCGCCGGCGCCATCAGCTCGGCAGCGCCAGGGCCGAGGCCGATCACCGCAACCCGACCACGGGCACGACCGATCCGCTCCGGATCGATAGGCTCGGCCGCCACGGCGATCGCCAGGCCCTCACCCACGACCTGCGGAGCGAGCAATTGCGGCAGGGCATGGGCAGCCAGTTCGCTGACCGAAGCAGCGGCTGCGAAACGCAGCGGCACGCCCAGGTCAGCAGCCGCGACATGCAGCGACGCCTCGGCCATCTCGTCTTCACTGGCCAGCAGGCAGGCCAGCGAAGCCTCGGCGATCTTCGCCTGATGCAGCGCAGTACGCACCGATCCCGCCAGTTCCGGCACTACGGCCGATACCGCCACCAGCACGCAACGCGGATGAATCAGCAGCTCATTGGCCGCCGCCTCGCGCTCGCCACAGCCCACATGGATGGTCAGTTGCGCCGCGTCGCTCTGCGGCAGACGGGCCTCGTTCAGCCAGGGCGCGGCACCTTCGATACGCACGCTTTCACCGGCCAGCAGATCGGAAACGAAACGCTTGCCCAGCTCCAGATCCGCCAGTGCATAACCGCTCGGCGGATTGAGCAGGCAGGTGCCGAAACGCAGCTCGCCACTGGTGGTGATCGCCGCCGCGACGCCCAGCCCGGCCGCGATTTCCCGGGCCATCACATTCACCCCGCCCAGCCCGCCAAGCAGCGGCACCACGGCGCTGCCATCCTCGGCCACGGCCAATACCGGCGGCTCCGCGCCCTTCTCCAGCAACACGCTGGCGAGGCTGCGAATAACGATGCCGGCCGCGCACAGGGCGATGATCGGCGTGTCCTGCTGGTAAAGCTGGAGCAGGGTCGCGCCGAATTCCTGATAGCTGCGGTCGACGTCCTCGACCCGGCCGGCCAGGCCGTGGATCAGGGCATCGGGATACAGGCGCTGGATCTTCCGGGCGGTGTCCAGGCTGCCTTTGCCCAGCACGACAATGGCGGGTGCGCGTCGGGTCATCAGCCTTGCCACCTTTCGCCAGGAACGATGATCAGCGAGAAGTACGGCGACGACTGCGGATCGACTTCATCCAGCGCGACGATCTTCTGGTTGGCCATGGTCGCCCGCTCGACGTACAGCGCACGCCCATCCAGGCCAAGCTCGGCCAGCACCGCGCGGACCTTGGGGAAGTTGCGCCCGAGCTTCATGATCACCGCGGCATCGGCATCGGCCAGGCGGCGCTTGAGTTCGTCATGGGGCAGCACGCCGGAGAGCACCGACAGGCTCTGGTTGCGATACACCAGCGGCGCACCGAGCACCGAGGCGCCACCGAGCATCGAGCACACGCCCGGAATCACCTGGGCATCGTAGCGCTCGGCCAGGCGGTCGTGCAGGTACATGTAGGAGCCGTAGAAGAACGGATCACCTTCGCAGATCACCGCCACATCGCGGCCGGCATCCAGGTGTTCGGCCACAGTGACGCTGGCTTCATCGTAGAAATCGCTGATGACCTGCTCGTAGGACAGCGGCGCCGGCAGGGCCTCGGTGGTCACCGGGTAGACCAGCGGCAGCAGGGTCTGCTCGCTTTGCAGGTACTGCTCGATGATGCCGAAGGCGTTGCCGCGCTTGCCCTTGGCGACGAAGTACGCCACCACCGGCGCTTCGCGCAGCAGGCGCAGGGCCTTGAGGGTGATCAGTTCAGGATCGCCGGGGCCGACACCCAGGCCGAGCAAACGTCCGCGGGCCTGCATCATTCCACCTCCGTGGCGAGGGCGTTGACTGCGGCAGCCGCCATGGCGCTACCGCCCAGGCGGCCTTCGACGATCACGAACGGTACGCCACGGCTGTCGGCGGCGAGCATCGCCTTGGATTCGGCGGCGCCGACGAAGCCCACCGGGAAGCCGAGGATCAGCGCCGGTTTCGGGGCGCCGGCGTCGATCATTTCCAGCAGGTAGAACAGCGCGGTCGGGGCATTGCCGATCACTACCACGCTGCCTTCCAGATGTGGCCGCCACAGCTCCAGGGCCACGGCGGAACGGGTATTGCCCAGCTCTTTCGCCAGGTCGGGCACGCTGTCGTCGCGCAGGGTGCAGATCACTTGGTTGTTGGCCGGCAGGCGCGCGCGGGTGATGCCTTCGGCGACCATGCGCGCGTCGCAGAGGATCGGCGCGCCCTGGGCCAGGGCTTCGCGACCGGCCTTGCCGGCGCCTTCGGAAAAGCGCAGCGAGTCCACTACCTCGACCATGCCGCAGGCATGGATCACCCGCACCGCGAGCTTTTCCAGGTCGGCCGGAATCCGCTCCAGGCGGGCCTCCTGGCGAATGATGGCGAAGGAGTTGCGATAGATCTCCTGGCCGTCGCGGATGTAATCAATCATCGAGGGTTGCTCCGTGGCGGGCGTCCAGGGTGGCGCCCGCTTCTTCCAATGTCAGGTTGCGCCCGGCAAGGCTGCCGGGGCCCGGCTGGGCCGGGTCGTGAAAATACAGGTCGTAGCGACCGGGGCCGACCGCCAGCAAGGTGCTCGGCGCGGTATGGGCCATGGCGCAGGAACGCTTGCAGCCGCTCAGGTGGATACCGGCGACCGGGCCGCGCTGGCGCAGGCTGGAGGCCAGTTGCACGGCGTCCGCCTTGGTATCGGCCAGGGCCTTGGCGCAGCCGGCGGAACCGGTGCAGGCGACCACGCCGGCCATGGGCGCGGCAGGGTCGGTGATCAGACCGAGGCAAGCCAGACCCGCCAGCACCCGCTCTGCCTGGGCCGCCGCCACATTGGGCAGCAGCACGCTTTGCCAAGGGGTCATGCGCAGGCTGCCGTCGCCGAGCTCGCGGGCCAATGCCGCGACGCCCCGCAGTTGCCGGGCGCTCAAACGTCCGAGCGGCGCCATGGCACCGACGGCGACACGGCCCGCTTGCTGCTGGGGATAGACACCCAGGTGCAGGGCGAGGTCACGTCCCTGACGGCGCCAGCCGGTGACGGCGGCGTCACGGCGCAAGGACAGCGGCAGGCCGGCGAGGAATTCGTCAACGCCCACGCTCTGCAGCAGTTGGCGCATGCGTGATTGCCCGACATCGGCCAGGTCGAGGAAGCGCTTGAGCACCGCGTGCACCAGGGCCAGACCGTCGCTCAATGGAACGGCGGCCAGCGGCGCGTCATGTCCGGGGCAGCCGGCCAGGCCGAAGGCCAGCCACAGCTGGTCGTCCAGGTGCAGCGGCGACAGCCACAGGTCATGGGGATGGCGCAGCATCGCCAGGGCCTCGCCGCCATCCAGCTGCACGGCGAACTTGGCCGACAGTTCATGGAAACGCGGGGTGGTCTGCAGCAGGTCGAGAATCCGCGCGCCCAGCGCCCGAGTATCGAAGAGCATGGCCGGGTCGAAACCGGCGGCCGGGCTGAGCATCAGGTTGCGCACATCGTCGCCGGCCGCTTCCCGCGGGCCGAGGCCGGCGGCGAGCAGTTGCGCGACCAGCCCCTGGTGATCCTCGCCCACCCCGCGAATCTGCAGGTTGCTGCGGTTGGTCACCTCGATCACCCCGCCGGCGAAACGCTCGGCCGCCGCCGCCACGGCCTCGGCCTGGTCGGCTTCGAGATGCCCGGCGTCCAGCTTGATCCGCGAGATCCCGCCGTCCAGCGCCTGGACGATGCGCCACAACCCCGGGCAGGCCGAGGGGCGAATGGCAGGAACAGGGCAGGACTGGCTCAAGGGATCACCCGTCAATCGTGGAAAAGCGGCTGGGTGCCGGAAGGCGCGGTATTATGCCTGCTTTGCCCGGCGGCGGGCCAAGCCTGCCGGTCGGATTGCCCCGGAAAAGAGGAACGGCATGGCGCCCTGGTTGACCATAGTAGGAATCGGCGAAGACGGCTTCAGCGGCCTCGGCAAGCAGGCCCGACGGGCGCTGCTGGGGTCGGCGAAGGTGTTCGGCAGCCCGCGTCAGCTGGAACTGCTGCCGCACTGCCTGAAAGCCGAGCGCCTGGCCTGGCCCAGCCCGTTCTCCCTGGCCCAGGTCCTGGCCTTGCGCGGCGAGCCGGTGTGCGTGCTGGCCAGCGGCGATCCGATGTTCTACGGCGTCGGCGCCAGTCTGGCGCGGCAGGTGCCGGCCGCCGAGCTGAACGTGATCTGCGCGCCATCCTCCTGCGCCCTTGCCGCCGCACGCCTGGGCTGGCCGTTGCAGGAGGTAGTGATCGTCTCGGTGGTCGCCCGTCCCCTCGCCCGGCTGAACGCCCATCTGTACAGCGGCCAGCGCCTGCTGGTGCTGTGCAACGATGGCCGCAGCCCCGCCGCCATCGCCGCGCTGCTGCGCGAGCGGGGTTTCGGGCCGAGCCGGATGACCGTGCTGGAACACCTGGGCGGCCCTGCTGAACGCCAGGTGCAGGGCAGCGCCAATGACTGGAACCACGAGGCGGTCGCCGACCTCAACCTGCTCGCCATCGAGTGCGTAGCCGATGCCAACGCGCCGCTCCTGTCGCCGCTGGCCGGGTTGCCGGACAGTGCCTTCCGGCATGACGGCCAGATCACCAAGCGCGATGTCCGCGCCATCACCCTCGCCCGCCTGGCCCCGCGTCCGGGCGAGCTGCTCTGGGATGTAGGCGCCGGCAGCGGCTCCATCGGTATCGAGTGGATGCGCGCCCATCCGTCGTGCCGGGCGCTGGCGATCGAGGCCGACGAGGGGCGCCAGCAACTGATCGAACTCAATCGCGACGCCCTCGGCGTGCCCGGCCTGCAACTGATCCGTGGCCGTGCGCCGGAGGCATTGCAGGGGCTGGAGCCGCCGGACGCGATCTTCATCGGTGGCGGCGTGACCATTCCCGGCGTGCTGGAGCATTGCTGGGCGCAACTGCGCCCGGGCGGTCGCCTGGTGGCTAACGCCGTGACCCTGCAAAGCGAAGTGCGCCTGATGGACTGGCGCCAGCGCCACGGCGGCGAGCTGACCCGCATCCATGTCGCCCAGGCCCAGCCTCTCGGCGCTTTCGACACCTGGCGCCAGGCCCTGCCGATTACCCTGCTCGAAGCGCTCAAGGATGCGTGAGGAAAGCGCCGAACAGCCGGCCCCGCTGCGCAGCGGCCTGACCACCGGCAGTTGCGCCACCGCCACCAGCCTTGCGGCGGCGCGCCTGCTGCTGACCGGGCAGGCCCATGACGCGGTGGATATCACCCTGCCCAAAGGCAAGCAGGTGCAGATGCGCCTGGAGTTCTGCCGCCTGCATGAAGACGGCGCCGAGGCCGGCACCCTGAAGGACGCCGGCGACGACCCGGACGTGACCCACGGCGCCCTGCTCTACAGTCGCGTGCGCCTGATCGCGGAGCCCGGCGTGCGCTTCATCGCCGGGCAAGGCGTCGGCACCGTGACCCGGCCCGGCCTGGTCCTGGCGGTGGGCGAACCGGCGATCAATCCGGTGCCGCGGCGGATGATGAGCGAGCACCTGACCCAACTTGCCGCAGATTGCGGCTATGCAGGCGGCTTCGAAGTCACGGTCAACGTGCAGGACGGCGAAAGCCTGGCCCTGAAGACCATGAACCCGCGCCTGGGCATCCTCGGCGGGCTGTCGATCCTCGGCACCAGCGGCATCGTCCGGCCGTTTTCCTGCTCGGCCTATATCGCCTCGATCCACCAGGGCATCGATGTGGCCAAGACCAACGGCTACGAACACATCGCCGCCTGCACCGGCAACGCCAGCGAGGACACCATGCGCCGGGTCTACAACCTCCCGGAGATCGCCCTGATCGAGATGGGCGACTTCGTCGGCGCGGTGCTCAAGCACCTGCGCAAGGTGCCGGTGGCACGCCTCAGCCTGTGCGGCGGCTTCGGCAAGATCAGCAAGCTGGCCGCCGGGCATATGGACCTGCACAGCCGGCATTCCAGCATCGACCTGCCGCAACTGGCCGAATGGGCGGCGGCGGTCGGCGCCGATGCCGGGTTGCAGCGCGCAATCATCCAGGCCAATACCAGCCAGCAGGCCCTGGCTCTCGCCCATGCCGCCGGGGTGCCGCTGGGCGATGCGGTGTGCGCCCACGCCCTGGCCTTCGCCCGCAGCGTGGTGCCGGGGCAGGTTGCAGTGGAAGTGTTCGCCATCGACCGCCAGGGCGGGATCGTCGGCAAGGCGGGTGTGCAATGAACCGGCGGGTGCTGTTGCTGGGTGGCGTGGCCGAGGCGCTGCGGATCGCCCGGCAGTTGGGGCCGCAGCATGTCTACAGCCTCGCCGGGATCGGCCGGGTGCCGGATGACCTGGCCTGCCAGGTGCGGGTCGGCGGATTTGGCGGGGCCGAAGGGCTGGCGGAGTACCTGCACAGCGAAGGCATCGATCTGCTGATCGACGCGACTCACCCTTACGCCGCGCAGATCAGCGCCAATGCCGCCCGGGCGGCAACCCTGGCCGGCATTCCCTGCTGGGCCCTGCGCCGACCGGCCTGGGAAGCACAGCCCGGGGACGACTGGCACGACGTGCACGACTGGGCCGGGCTGATCGAGGCCGTGCGCCCCTTCCGCCGCCCGCTGTTCACCCTCGGTCGCGAACCCCTGCAACATCTCGACGAAATCCCGCCTGGGCAGTTCTGGACCCTGCGCGCCCTCGACGCCTGCCCCGGCAACGAGCGCTGCGAGGTGATCGGCGCGCGAGGTCCCTTCCTTCTCGAAGACGAGCGAGCACTGTTCGAGCGCCGCCAGATCGATGTGCTGATCAGCAAGAACAGCGGCAGCGGCGCCACCGAACCCAAGCTGCAGGTGGCCCGGGAGCGCGGCATCCCGGTGCTGATCCTTGCCCGCCCGCCCCTCCCGGACGTCGACCGGCAGTTCCCCGACCCGGCCAGCCTGCTGGCAGCGCTGAGCGCAGAACACTTGCTGTAATTGCCCGGTGCTTGCCAATCCCCGGGCAAGCGTTTCCAATGCCGTATCCCCTCACAACGCAAGGCTGCGGACTATGGAACTGCAATGGTGGATCTGGCTGGTGCTGGGCTTCGGCCTGATCCTGCTGGAACTGGTGCTGCCCACCTTCTTCATCATCTGGTTCGGCATCGGCGCGGTGGCCGTAGGGGTCATCGCCGGGCTGGTGCCGGGGCTGTCCCTGGCCAGCGAGCTGATCATCTGGGTGGTGCTGTCGTCACTGACCGTGGCCCTGTGGTTCAAGGTGTTCAAGCCGCGCCAGGCCGACAAGCGCTGGACCGCCGACGAAGTGATCGGCGAAGTCGGCCTGCTCACCGTCGCGGTGTCGGAGTTCCAGAAAGGCCGCGTGCGCTTCCAGAAACCGATCCTCGGCAACGAGGAATGGACCTGCATCGCCAATGCCGACATCGCGGCCGGCGAGCGGGTGCGCATCGTCGCCATCGAAGGCAACACCGTAAGGGTCGCCAAGGCCTGAACACGGGGTTCAGGACATCATCAAAGGAGAGAGAAACGACATGACCAGTCTGATCATTACCGCAACCATCGCCCTGTTCGTGCTTGTCACCGTGTTCAAGGGCGTACGCATCGTGCCCCAGGGCGAGGAATGGGTGGTCGAGCGCCTGGGCCGCTACCACACCACCCTCAAGCCGGGCCTGAACATCCTGGTCCCGTACATGGACGTGGTCGCCTACCGCCTGCCGACCAAGGACATCATCCTCGACGTGCAGCAGCAGGAAATCATCACCCGCGACAACGCGGTGATCGTCGCCAACGCCCTCTGTTTTGCCAAGGTGGTGGACCCGCAGAAAGCCTCCTACGGCGTGGTCAACTATGCCTACGCGGTGACCAGCCTGACCATGACCTCGCTGCGTGCCATCGTCGGTGCGATGGACCTGGACGAAGCGCTGTCCAGCCGCGAACAGATCAAGGCGCGGTTGCGTGAGGCCATGTCGGAACAGACCGAGGACTGGGGTATCACCGTGCGTTCGGTGGAAATCCAGGACATCAAGCCGTCGCCCAGCATGCAGACGGCAATGGAGCGCCAGGCGGCTGCCGAGCGTGAGCGGAAAGCCGACGTGACCCGTGCCGAGGGTGCCAAGCAGGCGGCGATCCTCGAAGCCCAGGCCCGCCAGGAATCGGCCAAGCTCGATGCGGCAGCCCAGGTGAACCTGGCGGAAGCTTCGGCCCAGGCCATCACCCTGGTGAAGAATGCGGTGGGCACCGATGTGACGCCGGCCATGTATCTGCTGGGTGAGCGCTACATCAATGCCATGGAGAACCTGGCGGCGAGCGACAACGCCAAGATGGTGGTGCTGCCGGCGGATCTGCAGGAGGCTGTGAGAGGGATGCTCGGCCGGACCAAATCCTGAAGGCTGAGAGCCCTATCGCTGGCAAGCCAGCTCCCACAGGGTTTTGCGGTGCACGCGAGACCTGTGGAAGCTGGCTTGCCAGCGATGAGGCCCTCAAGGTCCACAGCAAAGTGCGGCACTTCATCGCACCCCCATTTTTTACTTCCCCCCGATCTTCTGGCTAAATAGCCAGCATCCAAATCCCACCGGATCAACCCATGCCCGCACACCGGCTTGCCTACGCCTGGATCGCCTGCTTCGCAGTGCTGTTCAATCTGCTGGCCATGCCGTTGTCCGCGTCCGCCGCCAAGGCCCCTGCCGAGCAACTGTTGTGGGGGGCGTTCTGCTCCACCGGCGGCACCAAGCTGGTCGCCATCTCCATCGGCCAACTCGACCCCAGCCAGAGCAACGACGACCACGCCGTCATGCAGCATTGCTGGTGCTGTTCCGGTTCCGCCCCCGCCCTGGCCCTGCCCGGCACACCCGCACAACTGACGCTGCCCGAACATGCCCTGGCCAGCGCCCTCGATGCACTCCCCCCCGCCCAGCCGACACCCCGCGAACGCTGGCCTGCGCTCAATCCCCGCGCCTCCCCTTCGGTCTGATTCACCTACGCTCTTAACGCGCACAATCCGAATCGACTGGAGACACCCCATGTTCAAGAACGCCCTGCTGCTGGCCGCCCTGCTGCTGCCTGCCGGTTTCGCCACTGCCCACGAATACAACGCCGGCAACCTGCATATCGCCCACCCGTGGTCCCTGGAATTGCCGCCGAACGCCCCCAACGTCGCGGCCTACTTCATCATCGACAACAAAGGCGCCGAGGCCGACCGCCTGCTCAGCGTCGAGACCCCGATCAGCGACCGTTCCGAGCTGCATGAACACGTGATGAACGGCGATGTGATGCGCATGCAGCAGGTACCCAATGTCGCCGTGCCGGCCCACGGCCAGGTGACCTTCAGCCCCAGCGCCTACCACGTGATGATCATGCAGCCCAAGGACCGCAGCCTGCTGACCGACGGCAAGCGCTTCCCGCTGACCCTGCACTTCGAGAAAGCCGGTGACGTCACCGTTGAGGTTGCGGTGCAGAAGCAGCCACCTGAAGGGACCTCCGCCCACCAGCACTGATCGCTGAACGCTGCTCGCCATGAGCCTCGCCCGGACCGAACGGCACCGGCCACCGCGCCCTGATACCAGGAGCAAACGCGCTGGCTGGCTGAGCCTGTTCGCCATGCTGATGATGTTCATCGGACCGCTGGTTTCCCAGTCGATGCCGATGCAGCACGGCTCTTCCATGCCCATGGACATGGACATGGCCGCGGGCATGCACATGGACGGCGGGCACCACGGCGACGGCCACCACGGCGGCGATGCCTCGCTGCATGTGATGTGGGAGAAGTGCGGCTATTGCAGCCTGTTCTTCCACTGCCCGGCCCTGCCGCAGCAACTCAGCCCGCTCAACAGCGAAATCCTCGCGACCAGCAACCGCCTGGTCATCCAGCCCCGCCACGGCCACCCGCGCCAGGCCTTCTTCCCCGGCGCCCGCAGCCGCGCCCCGCCTTCCCCATCGATCGCCTGACCACCTGACAACAACGTGCTTCGCGGACGGCAGCCTGCCGTGCCCGCGTGCACCTTCATGACCGATCGATGTTGGAAACCCTATGTCCAGCTCCACCCCTGTCTATCGTTTGTCCCTGCGCGGGACCATTGCACTGCTTTGCGGCAGCCTGCTGGCCCCGGTCGCCCTGGCCGCGGAACCCGGCCACGAAGGCCATGAGCATGACCCAGCCGAACTCAGCCCGACGGTGATCACCGCCGTCGCGCCCAGCTCGCCACTGACCATCGTCACCAACCCCAAGGACCCGCGCCAGCCGATCCCGGCCAGTGATGGCGCCGATTACCTGAAAACCATCCCCGGTTTCTCGGCGATCCGCTCCGGCGGCACCAACGGCGACCCGGTGCTGCGCGGCATGTTCGGCTCGCGCCTGAACATCCTCACCAATGGCGGCGTGATGCTCGGCGCCTGCCCGAACCGCATGGACGCGCCGACCTCCTATATCTCCCCGGAAACCTACGACCGCCTCACCGTGATCAAGGGCCCGCAAACCGTGCAATGGGGCCCGGGCGCATCGGCCGGGACCATCCTTTTCGAGCGCGAGCCGGAGAAGTTCGGCGAGCTCGGCACACGGGTCAACGCCAGCCTGCTGGCCGGTTCCAACGGGCGCTTCGACAAGGTGCTGGATGCGGCGGCAGGTGGCCAGGAAGGCTATATGCGCTTCGTCGGCAACCAGTCGCGTTCCGATGATTACAAGGACGGCAACGGCGACACCGTGCCGTCGAAGTGGGACAAGTGGAACGGCGATGTCGCCATCGGCTGGACCCCGGACAGCGACACCCTGCTGGAACTCACCGCTGGCCGTGGCGACGGCGAGGCTCGTTACGCCGGGCGCGGCATGGACGGCTCGCAGTTCAAGCGCGAAAGCCTCGGCCTGCGCTTCGAGAAATCCAATATCGGCGAGGTCTTCGACAAGCTCGAGGCTCAGGTCTACTACAACTACGCCGACCACGTGATGGACAACTACAGCCTGCGCACGCCGTCCGGCACCGGGATGATGGCCGGCCCCATGGCCAGCAACGTCGACCGCCGCACCCTGGGGGCGCGAATCAAGGGCACCTGGCGCTGGGAAGATGTGACCCTGGTCAGCGGCATCGACGCGCAAACCAATGAACACCGCCAGCGCATGGGCATGGGCGTCAACACCTACGGCAACCAGCCCTGGACCAAGGACGCCGACTTCCACAACTACGGCGTGTTCGGCGAACTGACCTGGGAGCTGGACAGCCAGGACCGCCTCATCAGCGGTGCTCGCCTGGATCGCGCCACGGCCAAGGATTTTCGCCAGCGCATCGGCTCGGGCATGATGAGCATGCCCAACCCCACCGCCGGCGAGACCCGCGCCGACACCCTGCCCAGCGGCTTCGTGCGCTACGAGCACGACCTGGTCGACATCCCCGCTACCACCTACGTCGGCCTGGGTCACGCCCAGCGCTTCCCGGACTACTGGGAGCTGTTCTCGCCGAGCTCAGGCCCGCTGGGCTCGGTCAACGCCTTCGACTCGATCAAGCCGGAGAAGACCACCCAGCTGGACTTCGGCATCCAGTACAAGACCGAGACCCTGGAAGCCTGGGCCTCGGGCTACGTCGGCCAGGTTCGCGACTACATTCTTTATGACTACCGTGGCGGCGCCAATGTGTCCCGCGCCGACAATATCGACGCGCGGATCATGGGCGGCGAAATGGGCGTGGCCTACCAGCTGACGTCCAACTGGAAGGCCGACGCCACCCTCGCCTATGCCTGGGGCAAGAACAGCAGCGACGGTTCGGCCTTGCCGCAGATGCCGCCGCTGGAAAGCCGCCTCGGCCTGACCTACAGCGAAAGCGACTGGAGCGCCGGCGCCTTGTGGCGCCTGGTCTCGGCGCAGAACCGGGTGTCGGAGAACTACGGCAACATCGTCGGCAAGGACTTCGACAAGTCCGCCGGCTTCGGCGTGTTCTCGCTCAACGGCGCGTACCGCGTGAGCAAGCACCTCAAGCTCAGTGCCGGCGTCGACAACCTGTTCGACAAGGCCTACGCCGAGCACCTGAACCTGGCGGGCAACGCCGGCTTCGGCTACTCCGGCACGGAAACGGTGAACGAGCCGGGACGCACCTTCTGGACCAAGGTCGACCTGAGTTTCTGATCCAGCCCGGGCGCGGCCGCGTGCCGCGCCCCTCATTCGGGAGCGCTCCATGAGCAAGCCATCGTTTTCCTTCTACAACCTGGCGTGGCGCTGGCACTTCTATGCCGGGCTGTTCGTCGCGCCGGTGATGATCCTGCTGGCCATTACCGGAATCATCTACCTGTTCAAGCCGCAGCTGGACCCGCTGATGTACCGCTCGCTGATGGTGGTCGAGGCCGCGCATCACAAGCACCCGGCGGACCACCTGATGCACCTGGTGCAGGAGGCGTATCCGGGCGGACAGGTCAGCCAGTACCTGCCGGCGCCGGCGGCGGACCGCAGCGCGCAGTTCGTGGTCAAGCGCGACGGGCAGGAGCTGAACGTGTTCGTCGACCCGTACAACGGCAAGGTGCTGGGCGACCAGGATGCCAAGAGCAACCTGCAAGCCGTGGCCCGGGCCCTGCACGGCGAATTGATGGTCGGCACCGTCGGTGACCGCGTGGTGGAACTGGCGGCGGGCTGGGGCATCGTCCTGGTGGTGTCCGGCCTGTATCTCTGGTGGCCGCGGGGCGGGCGTTTCGCCGGGGTGTTCTGGCCGCGGATGACTGCCCGCGGGCGGGTGCTGTGGCGGGATCTGCATGCGGTCAGTGGCTTTTGGGGATCGCTGGTCCTGTTGCTGATGCTGCTCAGCGGCATGACCTGGACCGGGTTCTGGGGCAAGCAGTACGCCGACCTGTGGAACCGCTTCCCGGCGGCGATGTGGAATGACGTGCCGCAGTCCGACCAGGAAGCCCGCACGCTCAACACCGCTGCGCGGCAGACCGTGCCGTGGGCGGTGGAAAACACGCCGATGCCGCAGTCCAGCGGCGCGCATGCCGAGCACCAGGGCCATATGCACATGGACAGCGGCCCGGCGGCGCCGGAGGTCAGCCTGCAGAAAGTCGAGGACATCGCCACCGGGCGCGGGGTCGAGCCGGGCTACAGCATCACCTTGCCGACCACCGCCAGCGGCGTGTTCACCATCGCCGTGTTCGCCGATGATCCGCGTAACGATGCGACCCTGCATATCGACCAGTACACCGGGAAGGTCCTGGTGGATGTGCGCTGGCAGGACTACAGCACGGTAGCGCGGGCCACGGAGCTGGGGGTGATGCTGCATGAGGGCAAGATGTTCGGTTGGCTGAACCAGATGCTGATTCTGCTGATCTGCCTGATGGTGCTGCTCGGCTCGGTGAGCGGGCTGGTCATGTGGTGGAAGCGTCGGCCGGAAGGTGGCCTGGGTGTTCCGCCGCTGCGCCACGATCTGCCGCGCTGGAAGACCGCCACGGTGGTGATGATTGTGCTGGGCGTGGCGTTCCCGCTGGTGGGGCTGTCGATGCTGGTGGTGTGGGGGCTGGACCGGGTGTTCGGCAAGCGCCTGCTGGTAGCCAGGGCCTGATCTCTTGGAAGCACCACGGCCCCTGTGGGAGCTGGCTTGCCAGCGATTGCAATGGTGAATTCACTACCGCTATCGCTGGCAAGCCAGCTCCCACAGGGTGCGCGGCGCTCTTCAGTGCGGCGGCCTGTCCAGCACTATCCAAGCGAAAACTAAAGCCTCACATGTAGTCCCTTTCGCTTTCCCTTGCAGGCATCCCCCTAAAGTCGAGTCATCTTGTCGCGTCTACCCCGCAAGCGAGCGTGGTAGCCTAGCCGCCGCTTCACATACAAGAAGACTGCGATTTATGGAATGCATGCAATGAATCAAGACATTACTAAGGACGGGCAGGAACATCACCTGCAACGCAACCTGACCAATCGACACATCCAGTTGATTGCCATCGGCGGGGCCATCGGCACCGGTCTGTTCATGGGCTCGGGCAAGACCATCAGTCTGGCCGGACCTTCGATCATCTTCGTCTACATGATCATCGGTTTCATGCTGTTCTTCGTCATGCGGGCGATGGGCGAGCTGCTGCTGTCGAACCTCAACTACAAATCCTTCATCGATTTCTCCGCCGACCTGCTCGGGCCCTGGGCCGGGTATTTCACGGGCTGGACCTACTGGTTCTGCTGGATCGTCACCGGCATCGCCGATGTGATCGCCATCGCCGGCTATTCGCAATTCTGGTTCCCCGACCTGCCGCAGTGGGTGCCGGCGATCATGTGCGTCGGCGTGCTGCTGTCGCTGAACCTGATCACCGTGAAGCTGTTCGGCGAGATCGAGTTCTGGTTCGCGATGATCAAGATCGTCGCCATCGTCGGCCTGATCGGCACCGGCCTGTACATGATGACCACCGGCTTCCAGTCGCCCAACGGCGATACCGCCAGCCTGGGCAACCTGTGGAATGACGGGGGCATGTTCCCCCATGGCCTGATGGGCTTCTTCGCCGGCTTCCAGATCGCCGTGTTCGCCTTCGTCGGCATCGAGCTGGTCGGTACCACCGCTGCCGAAGCCAAGGACCCGGAACGCACCCTGCCGCGGGCGATCAACTCGATCCCGCTGCGCATCATCATGTTCTACGTGTTCGCCCTGATCGCGATCATGGCCGTCACCCCATGGCGCGACGTGGTGCCGAACAAGAGCCCGTTCGTCGAGCTGTTCATTCTCGCCGGCCTGCCGGCAGCGGCGGCCGTGATCAACTTCGTGGTGCTGACCTCGGCCGCCTCGTCGGCCAACAGCGGCGTGTTCTCCACCAGCCGCATGCTCTTCGGCCTGGCCCAGGAAGGCGACGCACCGAAGGCCTTCGAGAAGCTGTCGAACCGCGACGTGCCGGCCAACGGCCTGTACTTCTCCTGCACCTGCCTGCTGCTGGGCGCGGCGCTGATGTACCTGATCCCGGACCTGATGGAGGCCTTCACCCTGGTCACCACGGTGTCGGCGGTGCTGTTCATGTTCGTCTGGTCGCTGATCCTGCTGTCGTGGCTGAACTACCGCAAGCAACGCCCCGAACTGCACGCCAGGTCGAAGTACAAGATGCCCGGCGGACGCTTCATGTGCTGGGCCTGCCTGGTCTTCTTCGCCTTCATCCTGGTGCTGCTGAGCTTCGAGACCGACACCCGCCAGGCGCTGATGGTCACCCCGATCTGGTTCCTGATCCTCACCGTGACCTACCAGTTCGTCCGTAGCCGCCGTCATCCACGCGGCCAGGTCAACGCTCCCCGCGGTTGATCCTTCCCTTGCTGGCTATTGCGCACCATCTGGGCGCAATGGCCTGCACCGTGCCACCGCCTTGGGCTCCAGGGCGGTGCATCTTGCCCGCACAATCCGCTGAAACCCCTGTTCCAGAGCCTGTACACAATCCGGCATAGCCCTTGCTATCGCTCTATCCGCGCAGTCGCCATTTGCCTTATCGCCAAATACGAACTCAACGGAGAGAGCACCCATGAAGCGTCGCAGTCTGATCAAGGCCTTTACCCTCAGTGCATCCATCGCCGCGATGGGCCTGAGCTGGACCATCCAGGCCGCCGAAACCATCAAGGTCGGCATCCTGCACTCCCTGTCCGGGACCATGGCGATTTCCGAGACCTCGCTGAAAGACATGGCGCTGATGACCATCGACCAGATCAACGCCAAGGGCGGGGTCAATGGCAAGCTGCTGGAGCCGGTGGTGGTCGACCCGGCCTCGAACTGGCCGCTGTTCGCCGAGAAGAGCCGCCAGTTGCTGACCCAGGACAAGGTCGCGGTGGTGTTCGGCTGCTGGACCTCGGTATCGCGCAAATCCGTGCTGCCGGTGTTCGAGGAGCTCAACGGCCTGCTGTTCTACCCGGTGCAGTACGAAGGTGAAGAGATGTCGCCGAACGTGTTCTACACCGGTGCGGCGCCGAACCAGCAGGCGATTCCGGCGGTGGAATACCTGATGAGCGAAGAAGGCGGCGCGGCCAAGCGCTACTTCCTGCTGGGCACCGACTACGTCTACCCGCGCACCACCAACAAGATCCTGCGCGCCTTCCTGCACTCCAAGGGCGTGGCCGACAAGGATATCGAAGAGGTCTACACGCCGTTCGGCCATGCCGATTACCAGACCATCGTCGCCAACATCAAGAAGTTCTCCGCCGGCGGCAAGACCGCGGTCATCTCCACGGTCAACGGCGACTCCAACGTGCCCTTCTACAAGGAACTGGCCAACCAGGGCCTGAAGGCCACCGACGTACCGGTGGTGGCGTTCTCGGTGGGTGAAGAGGAACTGCGCGGCATCGACACCAAGCCGCTGGTGGGCCACCTGGCCGCGTGGAACTACTTCGAGTCGGTGGAGAACCCGGTGAACACCCAGTTCGTCTCCGACTGGAAGGCCTACGCCAAGGCGAAGAACCTGCCGGGCGCCGACAAGGCGGTCACCAACGACCCGATGGAAGCCACCTACGTCGGCATCCACATGTGGGCGCAGGCCGTGGAGAAGGCCGGCAGCACCGATGTCGACAAGGTCCGCGAAGCGCTGGCCGGGCAGAGCTTCAAGGCACCGTCGGGCTTCACCCTGACCATGGACAAGACCAACCACCACCTGCACAAGCCGGTGATGATCGGCGAGATCCAGGATGACGGGCAGTTCAACGTGGTCTGGGAAACCGAGCAGCCACTGCGGGCCCAGCCGTGGAGCCCGTTCATTCCGGGGAATGACAAGCGGCCGGATTATGCCGTGAAGGGCAATTGATCCCCTGAGGCCCAATCGCTGGCAAGCCAGCTCCCACAGGGTCCTGCATGCACCGGACCTGTGGGACCTGGCTTGCCAGTGATGAGGCCCTGAAGAACACCGCACCTCCCCCTACCAGAAAAGGGACCCCGCTCCATGCCCAAGGCCCTCTACCGATTCCTGCTTTCCCTGTGCCTGCTGCTGCCCTTCGCCGCGCACGCCAGCGAAGCCGAATACTTCGCCGCCGCCAAGCCCAACGATCAGGCCCGCCTGCTCCAGGACTGGGCGGCGCAACCGGATCCTGCCCGGCTGACCCTGCTCGTGTCCTTGCAGCAAGGCCGCCTCAGCCCCGACGACAGCCGCAAGCTGCGCCTGAACAACCGCCTGCGCGGCCTGGTGGACAACGCCCTGGCCAGCCATCAACTGCTCAGCGCCGAGCCGGCCACCCGCCTGCAAGCCGCCCAGCAACTGCAAAAGAGCGCGCAACCGGCCCAGGTCGCCTTCCTCGACCGCCAGTACGCCCAGGAAAAGGACGACAACGTCCACGCCGCCCTCGGCCTGGCCCTGGCCAACCTGCAACTGGCCGCCAGCGAACCCTCGGTTCGCCTCGCCGCCGTGCGCCTGCTCGGCGAAACCGGCGACCCCATGGCCCGCACCCGCCTCGAAGCGCTGCTCGACCCGGCCGTGGAAAGCGACGCCGGGGTACGCACCGCAGCGGAAACCAGCCTGGCCCAGGTCAAGCGCAAACTGCTGGTCGGCGAGATCCTCGGCCAGGCCTTCAGCGGCCTGTCCCTCGGTTCGATCCTGCTGCTCGCCGCCCTCGGCCTGGCCATCACCTTCGGCCTGCTCGGGGTGATCAACATGGCCCACGGCGAGATGCTGATGCTCGGCGCCTACACCACCTATGTGGTGCAGATCATGGTCCAGCGCTATGCCCCCGGCGCCCTGGAGTTCTATCCGTTGCTGGCCCTGCCGGTGGCCTTCGCCGTGAGTGCCGGGGTCGGCATGGCCCTGGAGCGCACGGTGATCCGCCACCTCTATGGCCGCCCCCTGGAAACCCTGCTCGCGACCTGGGGCATCAGCCTGATCCTGATCCAGGCCATCCGCCTGGTGTTCGGTGCGCAGAACGTCGAGGTGGCCAACCCGGCCTGGCTGTCCGGCGGCATCCAGGTGCTGCCGAACCTGGTCCTGCCGTGGAGCCGCATCGTGATCATCGGCTTCGCCCTGTTCGTGGTGTTGCTGACCTGGCTGCTGCTCAACCGCACGCGCCTGGGCCTGAACGTGCGCGCCGTGACCCAGAACCGCAACATGGCCGCCTGCTGCGGCGTGCCTACCGGCCGGGTCGACATGCTCGCCTTCGGCCTCGGCTCCGGTATCGCAGGCCTCGGCGGCGTGGCCCTGAGCCAGATCGGCAACGTCGGCCCGGACCTGGGCCAGAGCTACATCATCGACTCCTTCCTGGTGGTGGTGCTCGGCGGCGTCGGGCAACTGGCCGGGAGCCTCTGGGCCGCCTTCGGCCTGGGCATCGCCAACAAGCTGCTGGAACCGCAGATCGGTGCGGTGCTCGGCAAGATCCTCATCCTTGCGCTGATCATTCTGTTCATCCAGAAGCGTCCGCAAGGCCTGTTCGCCCTCAAGGGACGGGTAATCGACTGATGAACCAGCCACTGCTTGTCACCGCCGCGCAAAAGGCCGGACCGAAACTGTCCCTGGCCATCGGCGCCGTCGTCCTGCTGGTCCTGCTCGCCCTGCCGCTGCTTTCGCTGCTGCCGGACGGCCATGCCCTGCAGGTCTCGGCCTACACCCTGACCCTGGTCGGCAAGATCCTCTGCTACGCCATCGTCGCCCTGGCCCTCGACCTGGTCTGGGGCTACGCCGGCCTGCTGTCCCTCGGCCATGGCCTGTTCTTCGCCCTCGGCGGCTACGCCATGGGCATGTACCTGATGCGCGAAGCCGCCGGCGATGGTCTGCCGGCGTTCATGAGCTTCCTGTCGTGGAGCGAACTGCCCTGGTACTGGGCCGGCACCCAGCATTTCGCCTGGGCCATGTGCCTGGTGGTGCTGGCGCCGGGGCTGCTGGCCCTGGTGTTCGGCTACTTCGCCTTCCGCTCGCGGATCAAGGGCGTGTATTTCTCGATCATGACCCAGGCCCTGACCTTCGCCGGGATGCTCCTGTTCTTCCGCAACGAAACCGGCTTCGGCGGCAACAACGGCTTCACCAACTTCCGCACCCTGCTGGGCTTCGACATCACTGCCCAGGGCACCCGGGCGGTGCTGTTCCTGCTGACCGTGGCGCTGCTGGTGGGCAGCCTTTTCATCGGCTGGCGCCTGGCGCAGAGCAAGTTCGGCCGGGTCCTGACCGCGCTGCGTGACGCCGAGAACCGCCTGATGTTCTGCGGCTACGACCCGCGTGGCTTCAAGCTGTTCATCTGGGTCTTGAGCGCCGTGCTCTGCGGCCTGGCCGGGGCGCTATACGTGCCGCAGGTGGGCATCATCAACCCGAGCGAGATGTCGCCGACCAACTCCATCGAAGCCGCCGTGTGGGTCGCCCTTGGCGGACGCGGCACGCTGATCGGCCCGCTGCTCGGCGCCGGCCTGGTCAATGGCATGAAGAGCTGGTTCACCGTGGCGTTCCCGGAGTTCTGGCTGTTCTTCCTCGGCGCACTGTTCATCCTGGTCACCCTGTACCTGCCCAAGGGCGTGGTCGGCCTGCTGAAGAAAAGGGGCGAACAATGAGATTCCCGTCGATCCATCCCGAATTCATGCTGGAGCCGATCCTTGACGAGGGCAGTGGCCGCGACGCCATCGGTCTCGGCCAGGTGGCTTCCCCGGGCCTCGATGCCCGCCACGGCACGGTGCTGACCCTGGAAGACATCAACGTCAGCTTCGACGGGTTCAAGGCCATCAACGGCCTGAACCTGTACATCGGCGTCGGCGAGCTGCGCTGCATCATCGGCCCCAATGGCGCCGGCAAGACCACCATGATGGACGTGATCACCGGCAAGACCCGCCCCACCAGCGGCAAGGCCTGGTTCGGCGACACCCTCGACCTGACCCGCATGAGCGAAGTGCAGATCGCCCAGGCCGGGATCGGCCGCAAGTTCCAGAAGCCCACGGTGTTCGAGGCGCTGACGGTGTTCGAGAACCTGGAGCTGGCGCAGAAGACCGACAAGTCGGTGTGGGCCTGCCTCGGTGCGCGGCTCAGCGGCGAGCAGCGCACGCGGATCGATGAAGTGCTGAATACCATTCGCCTGGAAGCCTCGCGCAATCGCCCGGCGGGGTTGCTGTCCCACGGGCAGAAGCAGTTTCTAGAAATCGGCATGCTGCTGATGCAGGACCCGCAATTGCTGTTGCTCGACGAGCCCGTGGCGGGCATGACCGATGCCGAGACCGAGTTCACCGCCGAACTGTTCAAGAGCCTGGCCGGCAAGCACTCGCTGATGGTGGTGGAGCATGACATGGGCTTCGTCGGCAGCATTGCCGACCATGTCACCGTGCTGCACCAGGGCAGTGTGCTGGCGGAAGGTTCGCTGGCACAGGTGCAGGCGGATGATCGGGTGATCGAGGTTTATCTGGGGCGATGAGGAAAACACCATGCTGAAAATCGATTCCCTGCACCAGTACTACGGCGGCAGCCATATCCTCCGCGGCCTGTCCTTCGAGGCCAAGGTTGGCGAAGTCACCTGCCTGCTCGGCCGCAACGGCGTGGGCAAGACCACCCTGCTGCGCTGCCTGATGGGCCTGGTGCCAGCCCGGGAAGGCAGTGTCAGTTGGGAAGGCCAGTCCATTACCCAACTGAAACCGCATCAGCGGGTCCACGCCGGTATCGCCTATGTGCCCCAGGGCCGCGAGATCTTCCCGCGCCTGACCGTCGAGGAAAACCTGCTGATGGGCCTGTCGCGCTTCGGCGCCAGCGAGGCGAAGAAGGTGCCGGAGTTCATCTACGAGCTGTTCCCGGTGCTGTTGCAGATGAAGCACCGGCGTGGCGGCGACCTCTCCGGCGGCCAGCAGCAACAGCTGGCCATCGGCCGGGCCTTGGCCAGCCGCCCGCGCCTGCTGATCCTCGACGAGCCCACCGAAGGCATCCAGCCCTCGGTGATCAAGGAAATCGGCGCGGTGATCAGCAAGCTCGCGGCCCGGGGCGATATGGCGATCCTGCTGGTGGAGCAGTTCTATGACTTCGCCGCCGAACTGGCCGACCAGTACCTGGTGATGTCCCGGGGCGAGATCGTCCAGCAGGGCCGTGGCGAAAACATGGAAGCCGAAGGTGTGCGCGGGCTGGTAACCATTTAATCTGGCGGCCTGCCCCAGCCTGTGGATAACCACCATGCCTCACACCCTCCGCGACGCCGTGCCTGCCGATCTGCCGGGCATCCGCGCTATTTACAACGACGCCGTGCTCAACACCACGGCGATCTGGAACGAACAGCCGGTGGACCTGGCCAACCGGCAGGTGTGGTTCGACGGGCGGCAGGCGCAAGGTTATCCGGTCATCGTTGCGGTGGACGACGCGGGAGACGTGGCCGGCTATGCCTCGTTCGGCGACTGGCGGGCCTTCGAAGGGTTTCGGCATACCGTGGAGCATTCGGTGTATATCCGGGCTGATCAGCGTGGGCATGGACTGGGGCCGAAGCTGATGGAGGCCCTGGTCGAGCGGGCTCGCCAGTGTGGCAAGCATGTGATGGTCGCGGCGATCGAGAGCGGGAATGCGGCTTCGATCAGGCTGCATGAGAGGTTGGGGTTCCGGGTGACCGGGGAGATGCCGCAGGTGGGGGTGAAGTTCGGGCGGTGGCTGGATCTGACCTTTATGCAGTTGGTGTTGAATCCGGGGGCTCAACCACCCAACTGATGGTGTTCTTCAGGGCCTCATCGCTGGCAAGCCAGCTCCCACAGGGATCGCGTGCACCGCAAAACCTGTGGGAGCTGGCTTGCCAGCGATGAGGCCCTGAAGGTCACTGCACAAACCGCCCCAATCGCTGGCGCAACATATCGTTCTCGCTCCGCAACTGCTGCACTTCCTCCAGCAGCTCAAGCGCCAGGGCCACTCCTTCCCATTCCAGCTCCAGCTCCGCATGCAGCCTCGCCGCACGCTTGGCCAGCACCGGCGAACGGTCATCGAACAACCAGTCCTCCGGTGTTCGCCCTGACGGTTCAACGATGCCGTGTTCGACGATTTCCATCACGCAGTCCACCGTGAGATCGGCTTCCTGGCACAAGGTACGCATATCCAGCTGAACGATCAGGGTGCTACTCATGGTCACTTACTCCATTGAGCTCGCGGGTTGAACCCGGCCTTCTCCGACAGTTTGTTCCACAGTTCACGGGTGGCGGCATCCGACTGCGCCGGCATCACCACCTTCAGTTGTGCATACAGGTCACCACGCTGGCCCTGCTTGTTGGCCAGGCCCATACCCTTGATCCGCAGGCGCTGGCCGCTCTGGCTGTCCGGGCGGATGGTCAGGTTGACCTTGCCGGTCAGGGTCGGCATTTCCACCTTGGTGCCCAGCGCCGCTTCCCACGGTGCCAGCGGCACGGTGATGATCAGGTCATGGCCTTCAACATCGAACAGCGGGTGCGGTGCGAAGCGGATGATCAGGTACAGGTCGCCATTCGCCCCGCCACCCACGCCCGGCGCGCCCTGGCCCTTGAGGCGGATGCGCTCGCCGTCGGTCACCCCGGCAGGGATCTTGACGTTGAGGGTCTTGGTGGTGTCGCCGGTGCGCTGGCCCATGGCGTTGTGCTGGGGCACCTGGAAGCTGATCTTCTTCGACTCGTTGGCCAGGGTTTCCTCGAGGAATACCGCCAGTTCCATTTCCACGTCCTGCCCCCGCCGACCGGCACTGCGCTGCTGTTGACCACGGCCAAACGGATTGCCGTTGCCACGACCGGCCGAGCCGAAGATCGAACTGAAGAAATCCGAGAAATCGCCACCACCGCCGAAGCCACCGCCACCGGCGCCGCCACGGCTTTCCCAGCCGGGCGGGGCCTGGAACGGCCGGCCGTGCTGGCCGCCGTACTTGCGGATCTCGTCGTACTCGGCGCGCTTTTCCGGGCTGCTCAGCACTTCGTAGGCCTCGTTGGCCTCCTTGAACTTGTCTTCGGCGTCACGCTCTTTGCTGACGTCCGGGTGATACTTGCGGGCCAGCTTGCGGTAGGCGGTCTTGATCGCCTTGTCGTCCGCCGTCGGCTCAACGCCCAGTATCTTGTAATAGTCTTTGAAATCCATCGAAGGAATCACCGTCGGTTAAATGCACTGCCTGTGAAGATTGGGGCCAAGCATAGCCTTTCAAGGCGCCCCGAGGTTGTCGCGCGGCAGATAATCGGTCTTGATTCTGCGCGCAACTGGCATAAACTGCGCGGCCGTTTTTCCCCCGGAACCGCCTCCATGACTCATGCATCCCCGGCCCGTGCCTGTGGTATCGACTTCGGCACGTCAAACTCCACCGTCGGTTGGCATCGCCCTGGCGAGGAGACGCTGATCGTCCTCGAAGACGGCAAGATCACCCTGCCTTCGGTGGTGTTCTTCAATATCGAGGAACGCCGCCCGGTCTACGGTCGCCTGGCCCTGCACGAGTACCTGGAGGGTTACGAGGGTCGTCTCATGAGATCGCTGAAGAGCCTGCTCGGTTCCAAGCTGATCAAGCACGACACCAGCGTGCTGGGCACCGCCCTGCCGTTCAAGGACCTGCTGGGGATGTTCATCGGCGAGCTGAAGAAGCGCGCCGAAGCCAATGCCGGCCGCGAGTTCGAGCAGGTGGTGCTGGGCCGTCCGGTGCATTTCGTCGACGATGACCAGGCCGCCGACCAGGAGGCCGAGGACACCCTGGCCGAGGTGGCGCGCAAAATCGGCTTCAAGGACGTGTCGTTCCAGTACGAGCCGATCGCCGCGGCCTACGACTACGAGTCGGGCATCGAGCGCGAGGAACTGGTGCTGATCGTCGACATCGGCGGGGGTACCTCGGACTTCTCGCTGATCCGCCTGGCTCCCGAGCGGCACATGCTCGACGACCGCCACAACGACATCCTCGCCACCGGCGGCGTGCATATCGGCGGAACCGACTTCGACAAGCAGCTCAGCCTGCAGGGCGTGATGCCGCTGTTCGGCTACGGCAGCCGGATGAAAAGCCAGGCGTTGATGCCTACCAGCTACCACCTCAACCTGGCCACCTGGCACACCATCAACTCGGTGTACTCGCAGAAATCCCAGCTGGCCCTGGGCAGCATGCGCTACGACATCGAGGACACCCTGGGCATCGACCGCCTGTTCAAGCTGATCGAACAGCGCGCCGGGCACTGGCTGGCGATGGAAGTGGAAGCGACCAAGATCGAGCTGACCCACGCCGAGAACCGCCTGGTGGACCTGGGCCGGGTCGAGAAGGACCTGCAGGTGGACCTGACCCGGGCGCTGTTCGAGCAATCGATCGACAACCTGCTGGAGCGGGTGCGCGGCAGCGTCGATGAGTTGCTGCTCAAGGCTGGCGTGGGGGTGGAGCAGGTGGATACGGTGTTCTTCACCGGTGGTTCCAGCGGCATCCCGGCGCTACGCCAGAGCGTGGCGGCGATGCTGCCGAATGCGCGGCATGTGGAAGGGAATATCTTCGGCAGCATCGGCAGCGGGCTGGCGATCGAGGCGCGCAAACGCTACGGCGCCTGACTCCAGGGCCCTATCGCTGGCAAGCCAGCTCCCACAGGTTTAGCGGTGCACGCAATAACCTGTGGGAGCTGGCTTGCCAGCGATGAGGCCGGATCAGACACCACAAGGCTTCAGACCAGCTCCACCCGCTTCAACTCACTCTTCAGGTAGGCATAGTAGATCGGCCCCGCCACCACCCCCGGCAAGCCGAAGGCCGCCTCGAACACCAGCATCGCCAGCAACAGTTCCCACGACTTGGCACTGATCTGCCCGCCCACGATCCGCGCGTTGAGGAAGTACTCGACCTTGTGGATAACGATCAGATACCCCAACGCCGCCATCGCCACCCAGATCGACAGCGACAAGCCGACGATGGTGATCAGGGTGTTCGACATGAGGTTGCCGATCACCGGCAGCAAGCCGAGCAGGAAGGTCAGCACGATCAGCGTCTTGGTCAGCGGCAAATGCACGCCGAACAGCGGCAGCACCACCGCCAGGAAGATCCCGGTGAACGCGGTGTTGAGCAGGGAAATCTTGATCTGCGCAAAAACGATATTGCGAAACGCCTGGACCAGCAGCGACAAGCGCTCGAACAACGCCGCCGCCAGCGGTTTGCGCCGCGAGATATCAGGAATCCGCTGCAAGGCGACAATGGCCCCGAGAATCATGCCGATCAGCAAGGTAACGAACATGTGCGCCGCACCCTTGCCCACCAGTTGCAGCTCGCCGAGGTGGGTCTTCAGCCAGTCGCCGATGGCCACCTTGAACTCGGCGGCGCTGGCCGGCAGGTAGGCGTCGACGAACGGTGGCAACTGGCTGCGGGCCTGGTCCACCAGGAGCATGAAGCGGTCCAGCGAGGCTCCGGGGTTTTCCGCCTCATGCAGGAGGAAGCTGATGGCCCCGGCGAAGATCAGGGTCAGGGTGCTGACCACCAGGGTGCCGAGCAAGGCCACCGCCAGCCACCGTGCCCGCGGCCCGGCAATCACGTGCTGGAGTTTCGGCGTAAGCATGTTGACCAGCTCGAACACCAGCAAGCCGGCGAGCAGGCTCGGCAGCAGCTTGAGCGGCAATACCAGCAACAAGGCGGTGAATACGATGATCCAACTGGCCAGCACGACCTGACGCTGGGTAAAAGTCATACAACCTCAGAGACAGCCAAAGACGACGGAGGCGGCAGTCTGCCAGCCTTCGGTGAACAGGCATAGGGGCGGGCGACGGCGGACGATCAGGCATTGCCCCAGAGCAAGACCTGATCGGCCCGTCAGATCATTTTTTCTTCAGGCAGTCGCTCATGAAGGTCTTGCGCTCATCGCCCTTGAGCGCCTTGGTGGTGGCGTCGGCGTTGCAGGTCTTCATCTTGTCCTGCTGGGTGGCGGCCGGCTTGGCCTTCAGGCAGGTGCTCATGAACGCCTTGCGCTCATCGCCCTTGAGCGCCTTGGCGGTGGCGTCGGCGTTGCAGGTCTTCATCTTTTCCTGCTGGGCGGTGGCAGCGAAACCCTGTGACGCCATCAGCAGGCCCAGCAACAGCAACGGCACACGCAGCATCTTCATGGTGACTCTCCTGATCGCCGCGAGAGAGGCGCGGCTGTCAGTGGAGTTTAGACAAGATTTCTTACATCCCTTGGGAGCGCTAGCAGCCGGCGGCCTTGAGCCGTTCCGCGTGCTCGACGAACAGCTTCACCGGCTGCGCGCCTTTGCCCACCGCGCCCAGGGACTGGTTGACGATATCCAGGTGGTCAAGGGGATAGTCGTCGCCGATCACCTGGCCCAAGTGCGAACTGAAGCGCCCGACCATACCGTCGCACTGGCCCTTCTCGCGCACGAAAGTGCTGGCGAACAGGCGGCAGAAACGGTTGCTGCCGTCCAGGCGGTTCAGGCCACGGTCGGTGATGCCCGGCTTGAGCACGCCGGACCAGGAGTAATAGCGCACGCCGTTGACCTCGGCCGGCCCTTCTCCTCCCCAGGTCTCGGGCAGCCCCTGTGGATAACTCAGGTTGAAGCGAGCCACGCCGCTGGAGGTCAGGGAAAGGTGCGAGGCGTGCACGTCGATCGGCAATTTCTCGCCCTTCCAGCCGGTTTCCAGCACTTCCATCAGCCACGCCAGGCCATGCAGCACCGCCTTGAGCAAACGTCCGCGGGGTGAATCGCCGGGGTACTCGCGCTCGAAGAAGTCGGCCAGTTCCGAACCGTGGTTGGGGCCGGCGATGGAGGTGACCGAGGCCACCCATTCCGGACGTTTCGCCGCCACGTAGCGGGCCGTCAGGGCGCCCTGGCTGTGGCCGAGCAGATTGACCTTCTCGACCCCAAGGCGCTGACGCAGGTCCTCGACGATGCGCAGCAACTGCTCGCCGCGCACCTCGGTGCTGTGCAGCGGCGAAACCTGTACCGGGTAGACCTGCGCCCCGCCCCGGCGCAGGGCCCTGACGATGCCGAACCAGTAGGGATAGGCCAGCAGCCGGACAAAGCCGAGCATGCCCGGCACCAGCACCAGTGGATAACGCGTGGCAAGCGCTTGCGACATGGCGACTCCGGTTTCAGGAGGTAATCGCTGCACCCTACAGGCGAAACGATGGCAATCGCAATCGAACTCCCGTCGCCGCTTGCGGTTCCAAATTCTTATCGGGCCATGACGGCCTAACACGAGGATGTACGACCATGTACAAGCACGCCCTGGCAGCACTTCTGGCAAGCGCCACCCTGATCGGTTGCAGCAGCCACCCGGAAAACCCGGTGGACCACGTGACCTTCCGCGACCAGCCCCTGGTCAAGCAGGTGGAAAACGGCATGACCATGCAAAAGGTCATCGCTATCGGCGGCAGCCCGTCCACGGTCATCGACCTGCCTAACGGCGGCACCTGCAACAACTACATCCTCAACCGCGAAGGTCATCAACAGCCTTACTTCGTGCGCTTCGACGCCACCGGGCATGTCGACGACAAGGGCTTCAAGACCTGCGAACAGCGTGAGCAGGATCGCCGTGAAGGCCGTGGCTGATAAAACTTTTGCCGCTTCGCCGCACTCGTACCTGATGTAGCGACCGCGCCCGAGAGCGCGGCGCGCCCATTTTCCAGCCTGGAGAAACGTGATGAGCACCGTAGAACTGACCGATGTACAAACCCTGCGCGAACGTGCCCGCCAGCATGTGGAGCAAGGCGCCGTGACCGAGGGCTACACTGCCGACCGCCAGACCATCCTGCGCCTGCTCAACGAGTCGCTGGCCACCGAATGGGTCTGCACCCTGCGCTACAAGCGCCACTACTACATGGCCAGCGGGATCAAGGCGAGCGTGGCGGCGGCGGAGTTCCTGGAGCATGCGAACCAGGAGCAGGAGCACGCCGACAAACTGGCCGAGCGCATCGTGCAGCTGGGTGGCGAGCCGGATCTGAACCCGGACAACCTGAGCAAGAATTCCCATGCGCAGTACGTGGCCGGGAAGAATCTGAAGGAGATGGTGCTGGAGGACCTGGTGGCTGAGCGGATCGCCATCGACAGCTATCGGGAGATCGTGCGCTTCATTGGTGACAGCGATCCGACTACCCGCCGTATTTTCGAAGACATCCTGGCTCAGGAAGAAGAGCATGCGGATGATATGGCGGACCTGCTGCAAGGCCTCTGATTCTCTATTGCCCTTCAGGGCCTCATCGCTGGCAAGCCAGCTCCCACAGGGACCGCGTACACCGCGAGGCCTTGTGGGAGACCTTGATGCCTCCATAGCCAGCAACAAAATTTGTGTCCGCCTCTAACCCTGTGGGAGCTGGCTTGCCAGCGATAGGGCCCTCCTTCATTTCACAGTCTTGGGCGCCTTGCCGGCCCGCATCTGCTCCAGCAACGGCGTACAACGGTTCGGCTCATCCCCGCTGCTCGGCGCCACCAGCGCCAGCAACCCGGCCGCCGGCCCGGCCACCACTCCCAGCGCCACCATCCCCGCCCCGCGCAATGCCAACGGCACCGCCTGCACCCCCGCCGACGGCTTGGCGAACGAACCCCGTACATACAACGGCGAACGCAGCGAGAACAGGCGCAGGCCCTTGGATTCCGGATTGATCTTCAAATCCAGCTGTTCGGTAGCGAAGTTCGCCGTACCGGTGACATAGATCACCGCATTCTCGGTATCGAACACGAACAGCCGCGTGGTCGCCAGACCATCCTTGATCCCGACATCGGTCGCCGCACAGTTGATCTTCACCTCGTTGTCGCCAAACAGCTTGCCGACCACATAGTTGCCCACGTTAAGCCCGGCGATTTCCATCAGGCTGCGGCTGACTGCGCCATCGTTGACCAGCAGCTTCAGGTCGCCATTGGACGTGCCCAGCAAGGCCGCGATCGAATTACCCCGGCCACTGAGGTCCGCATCGCCATTGAGCGCACCGAAGCTGGTCTTCATCGGTTCGAAGGTCGGGAACAGCTGCTTGAGCTTGAGATTGCGCGCAGTGAACTTCACCCGCCCCTGCATCGGCGTGCTGCGCCCGTCGAGGCGCACCTGCATGCCCAGCTTGCCGCCCGCCACACCGAAGGACAGCGGCTCCAGACGCAGCAGGCCATCCTCGAGGACCACGTGACTATCAAGATCGGTGAACGGCAGTTCCTCGGTCTGCACGATGCGCTTGCCAGTGAAGGTGACATCGGCATCCATCGCCCGCCAGCGCTCTGTGCGGAACTCTTCCACCGGCAGGACCTTCTCCCCAGGCTGCTTCGCGGCACCACCACGGGCTTTCTGCTGAGCATTGGAGTCGGCGCCGATCAGCGGCGCCAGGTCCTTGAACAGCAACTGGTTGGACACCAGCTTGCCGGTCAGCCTGGGCCGCGGCTGGCTGGCGGCGAAGGCCAGGTCGCCATGGATATCGCTGTCGCCGATCTTGCCGTTGAAGCCTTCGTAGCGGAACAGCGCCCTGCCCGGCTCGTGCAGCTTGGCGATCAGGTGGCCGTCGGTCTGGTACGGCGGGGTGTCCGGCAGGGTCACGCCGGTCAGCGGATAGAGGTTGCCGAGGCTGGCACCGGAGAGTTTCAGGCGCAGGTCGAGGGCGCCGAGATTGCGCGGGTCGGTCAGGGTGCCGGCGACGATGGCGCGGGTCTTGGCGATGCTCACGTCCACCTGCACCGGGAACGGCTGGGTCGCATCCTGCAAGGCCAGCAGGCCGCCAATCTTGCCTTCGCCCGTCAGCGCCTCGCCCTTGTAGGTGCCCTTGGCCTTGAAGCCGAAGGCGTAGTCCTGGGCGTTGCCGTGTTCCTTGGCGGTCTTCTCGGCAGTGCTCTTGCCGACGATATCGCTGAACGGGATCGGCTTGCCCAGCGGGTCGACCTGCACCTGGACATTGGTCTTCAGGGTGGCGTCATCGAACGCCACCTGGCCCTTGTCGAAGCCGATGGCGCCGATATCCAGTACCCATTTCGATGGCTCGGCGTTTTCGTCCTTGGGCCCGAAATCGAAGGTCCAGTTGGCCCGGCCATCGGCCAGGCGCTTGAGGCTGGCGGTGGGCAGCTTGAGGTCGATGCGCGGGATGACGATGCGCTGGGCCAGCAGCGGCAGCGGCGAGAGGCGGAAATCCACCTGCTGCAGGCCGACCATCTGCGGTTCCTTGAGCCACTCCGGGTTGCCCAGGGTCAGGTCCTGGGCAGTGAACACCGGCCACGGCACCCAGGCCCGCCAGCCACCTTCCTCGGGCTCGCGGCGCCAGTGCACGGAGAGGTCGCCATTGATGGCGAAAGGTCGGTGCAAGGCTTCGGAGACCTTGTCGTTGAGCAGCGGCTTGACCCGGTTCCAGTCGAAGGTGGCGATGAAGATCACCAGCACCACCAGGATCAGCGCAAGGCTGGCCAGGGTCCAGGTGATGATTTTGGCGGGGCGCGTCATTGCACGGTTCTCCAGTGACAGCTAGGCAGACAGCGTGCGTTGACCACGCACTTGTACTTGGGACTGACGAAACGCCAAGGGGTTTCGCCGGATACGCCGGCCAATTCCTACTGCGGCACTCAGGAAAGCCGCGACCTAGAGCGGCCGGTGGAATGTATCAATCCCGTTGATTGTTACCATTACCTTTATGAACTTTTCTATCCAATTTCCAAGAGTAGCATTGGCTCCGTACCCACTTACTTGTCCTCCCCCAGGAGATCCAAAACATGAAACGCCAATTGCTGCTCAGCCTTGCCCTCTCAGTCCTGGCCACCAGTGCCTTCGCCGTACCGGCCGCCGACCAACACCTGTCCGCCGAAGCCCGCGACAGCTCGGCCACGGTCTCCCAGCCGCTGAACACCCTGGCTGAAGGCGGTTCGGATCGTGTGATCGAACGCGCCAACCGTGTGGCCGAAGGTGGTGGTGACCGTGTGATCGAACGCAACAACCGCGTTGCCGAAGGCGGTGGTGACCGTGTGATCGAGCGCAACAACCGAGTTGCCGAAGGCGGTGGTGACCGTGTGATCGAGCGCAATAACCGTGTGGCCGAAGGCGGTGGTGACCGTGTAATCGAACGCAACAACCGGGTGAGCTGATGCCTATGCGCGAAAACAACAGCTACCCGCGCGCAGTCCTCTCCCCTCCGAGGCCCGGTCAACTGACCGGGCTTTGTTTTTCCGGCCCCGGCCTTTAGAGTGCAGGGCCCGTTTCACACGAACGAACCCGCCATGCTGCCGCGCGCCGAACAGAAGCAACAGACCCGCCACGCCCTGCTGGACGCCGCCCGTCAACTGATGGATAGCGGTCGCGGATTCGGCAGCCTGAGCCTGCGTGAAGTGGCCCGCACGGCCGGCATCGTGCCCACCGGTTTCTACCGGCATTTCGATGACATGGACCAACTGGGCCTGGCCCTGGTCCGCGAAGTCAACGAAACCTTCCGCCAGACCATCCGCAGGGTCCGCCACAACGAAATCGAACTGGGCGGCATCACCGACGCCTCGGTACGTATCTTTCTCGATGTGGTCGCGGCCAACCGTGCGCAATTCCTGTTTCTCGCCCGCGAGCAATACGGCGGCTCGCAGCCGGTGCGCCAGGCCATCGCCCGCCTGCGCGAGGGCATCAGTTCCGACCTCGCCGCCGACCTGGGCAGCATGCGCCGCTGGCAGCACCTCGATGCACCGGCACTCGGCGTGATCGCCGACCTGGTGGTGAAAACCGTATTCGCCACCCTGCCGGAGCTGATCGATCCGCCCACCAACCTGGCCGAGGGCCAGCTCAGCGCCGAAGCCAAGATCATCCAGCAACTGCGCTTCATCTTCGTCGGCGCACGGCACTGGCAGGGCCTGGGCAACCCGGCCTGATCCCGGCGCCACGGGGAAATTTCCTGCTACCATGCGCGCCAACGCAATGACGGCGACGAACCTTTTCCATGTCCGAACTTTCCCCTGCCCAGTCCTCCCTGCTCGCTGACATCCAGCAACACTTCGACCGGCGCATCGTGCCGCTCTGGGAAGGCCCGGGCTGGAACCCGGACATGGCCCTGCCCTTCGAGGCGCTCGACCCCGCCCACCAGCCAATGCCGGTGCAGCGCTACCGGGCCATGGCCTGTGCCCGCCAGCTCTACCTGTTCAGCAGCCGCATCGACCAGCCCGGCGCCAGCGAACGCGCCGCCGCGCTGTTCCGCTCGCTGAACCGGCACTTCCATGATGCCGAGCATGGCGGCTGGTTCTACAGCGTCGATGCCCAGGGCAAGCCACTGGACCGGCGCAAGGACCTGTACACCCACGCCTTCATCGTCTTCGCCTGCGCCCACTACTGGGACAAGAGCCGCGACAGCCTGGTGGAATCGACCCTGAATGCCGCGCTCAGCGTGGTGGCCGAGCGCTTCGCCAATGACGACGGGTTGTACGAGGCAAGCCTTGGCGAAGACTGGTCGGACCTGGGCAGCGGCCCGTTGCAGAACCCGTTGATGCACCTGGCCGAAGCCTTCCTTGCCACCCTGGCCGTGCGTGAGGATGACGAGGTGCAGGCGGCTCTGCTGGCCCTGACCGAGGGCATGCAGGCGCAGTTCATCGACCCGCAGCATGGGGTGATGCTGGAGAAACCGCGCGGGGCTGTGGATAACTGGTTCGAGCCGGGGCATCAGTTCGAATGGTTCTGGCTGTTGGAGACTTCGCCGCTGCTCAAGGGCACGGCGTTGCATGCGTCGCTGGAGCGGGCCTTTGCCTTTGCCGAAGAGCGCGGGGTGAAGGACGGTGCGGTACTGGCGATGCTTGATGCCGATGGCCAGGTGCGTGATGCCACCCAGCGCATCTGGGCCCAGGCCGAGTACCTGCGGGCGCTGACCTTGCGCGCGGATGGCGGGGAGAAGCTGGTGGGGCAGCTTGAGGTGCTGCGCCAGCGGTTCCTGCATGAGGGGGGGTGGTATGAGTGTCGGGATGCCAAGGGTGAGGTGAGTCGGGAGGATATGCCTTCTACTACGCCGTATCACCTGGTGACCTGTCTGCAAGGCTTGCAGCGCAGCAACTGACGCCATCGCTGGCAAGCCAGCTCCCACAGGGTTCGCGCCGCCCGCGAGAACACCGCTGTACCTGTGGGAGCTGGCTTGCCAGCGATGAGGGCCTCAAGGGCGACTCAGTCCTTGCGGGTAATCGAGAACCCGGCCCAATCCTGGCTCACCGGCATCAACTCAAGGTTGTTGATGTTGATATGCGCCGGCTGGTTGAGAATCCAGAACACGGTCTCGGCGATGTCCTGCGGCTGGATCGCTTCGGCGCCCGCGTAGGTGGCGTCGTAACGGCTCTGGTCGCCGCCGAAACGCACCAGCGAGAACTCGCTCTCGCACAGCCCCGGCTCGATATTGGTCACCCGCACGCCAGTGCCGCGCAGGTCGCAGCGCAGGCTCAGGGAGAACTGGCCGACGAAGGCCTTGGTGCCGCCATACACGTGGCTGCCCGGATACGGATAGTTGCCCGCCACCGAACCGACGTTGAGGATGGTCGCACCCCGACCGTGGGCGATCAGCCGCGGCAGCAGCAGGCGGGTGCTGTACATCAGGCCCTTGATGTTGGTGTCGACCATGGTTTCCCAATCATCCAGGTCGCACTGCGGCGCCGGGTCCGCGCCCAGGGCCAGGCCAGCGTTGTTGATCAGCCCGCGCAGCTTGGCGAAGGCCGGTGGCAGGCTGGCGATCGCCTCCTCCATGGCCTTGCGGTCACGTACATCCACGACCAGGCCATGCACCTGGGTTTGTTGCGAAAGTTCTGCACACAGGGCGTCGAGGCGCTCCTGGCGGCGACCGGTCAGCACCAGCGACCAGCCGGCCTCGGCGAAACGGCGGGCGCAGGCTTCGCCGAAGCCGGAAGTGGCACCGGTGATGAATACGGTGGAAGTCATGGGTATCTCCTTGGATCACGGCAAGAGGACAGCAGGCCCTGAAGCATGCCCGGCCAATGGCCATGCGGCAAGCCGTTCCTGCCCCTGGACAAAAAACGACCAATCGGCGCAAAGCCTTGTGGCAGAAGGCTCCGGCGCGGCTATGCGCACCTTATCCACAGGCCCTTCCACACAGATTGGGGGCAACTGTATAACCCTGCCGCAGCGCTCCAGGCCAAGTAATCCACAGGCTGGGGCGCCCTTTTTCACTTGACTCCGGTGTCAGCTTAAGCACCCTGCCCCGTTATCGTGCACGGTGGAAAACCGCGTTGATGGCGCAACGCCTTTAACCTCGCGGGCCAGCGGCGTCTTTCCAGGGCTTGTTCACAGAGTTATCCACAGGCTTTCATTGATGTTTTCAGGCTCTTTTAAATGCTGATCAGCAACTTGACAAATACCCCGACAGGGTCTTCTGAAGTCACTGATCAAAAAATGAACACATCCTTGCAAGCCACGTGACACAAGGCTTGCAGCCACTCATCACCAAGTTACCCACAATCGCTTCCACATTAATCGTGGACAACTTCAATTACATGGAAAACAACTGCTTACAGCGACTTTATGGCGCATGGCCATCAACTTGCCCAGGTACTTTTCCACATTCCTGTGGACAACCTATTGCACCTTGCGGTTGGTGTCTTCCAGGCGCCGTTGCAGTTCGCCGATCTGCCGGGTCTGCTCGTCCACGGTGCGGCGCAGATCCTGCAGGTCGCTGGCGTTCTGGTTGAGGGTGTCGCGCATCTTCTTCAGGTCGGCCACGCTGACCCCGGAGTCATGCAGGGAGTGGCTCATGCCGGATTCGCGGTGGATCGCGGCGAGGTTGTCGGAAGAGGACGCAGAGGACTCGATCTGGACCTTGGCCGCTTCCTCGGCGTGCACTGTCAGGCCGCCGAACAGCAGGCCGCAGGCGAGGATCGCGGGGGTGAGCAGGGAGCGTCGGGACATCGTAGGGGTTCCTTGTGCAGCGTCGAAACGGTACACGGGGTACGACTGCCCGGGTTTGCCTTGAGTTCCTGAAAATCCAGGACGACGCAGCGGCTTGTAGGAGCGTGGCTTGCCCGCGAAGGACCGCACAGCGGTCCCAAAAATGTTACTGGCCACACTATTTTGGGACCGCTACGCGGTCCTTCGCGGGCAAGCCACGCTCCTACGAGGATTGGGCGATACAGGAGGTATCAATGCCCGCCGAGATAAGCGTTCCTCACCTCCTCATTGACCAGCAGCTCCTGCCCCGTACCACTCAGGCGGATCTGCCCGTTGACCATCACATAGGCCCGGTCCGACAGCTTCAGCGCATGGTTGGCGTTCTGCTCGACGAGGAAGATGGTCATGCCGCTCTTCGCCAGTTCGCGCAAGGTCGAGAAGATCTGCTTGACCACGATCGGCGCCAGCCCCAGCGAAGGTTCGTCCAGCAGCAAGAGCTTCGGCCGGCTCATCAACGCCCGGGCGATGGCGAGCATCTGCTGCTCGCCACCGGACATGGTCATCGCCCGCTGGCTACGCCGCTCCTTGAGCCGCGGGAACAGCTCGTACATGCGCTGCATGTCTTCGTCGGCATGTTTGTCGCCAATGGGGATGGTGCCCATCATCAGGTTTTCCTCGACGGTCATGTCGGGGAACACCCGCCGCCCTTCCGGCGACTGGGCGATGCCGTTGGAAGCGATGTAGTGCGACGACTTGTGGGTGATGTCGGTACCGCGATAGAGGATCTTGCCCCCCGCCGCCCGCGGCTGGCCGAAGATCGACATCAGCAGGGTCGACTTGCCGGCACCGTTGGAGCCGATCAGGCTGACCGTCTCGCCCTCGTTGATGTGCATCGAGACCTTTTTCAGGGCCTGGATCGGCCCATAGAACACGTCCAGGTCCTGCAGTTCGAGAATGGGTGCACTCATACCAGCTCCTCTTCGTCAGCACCCAGGTAGGCGGCGATCACGGTCGGGTTGTTGCGGATGTCCTGCGGCTTGCCTTCGGCGATCACGTTGCCGTGGTCGAGCACGACGATATGGTCGGAAATGCTCATGACCATGCCCATGTCGTGTTCGATCAGGACCACGGTAATGTCGTGCTCGTCACGCAATACCCGGATCATCCGGCTCAGGGCCTCGGTTTCCTGCGGGTTGAGGCCGGCAGCCGGTTCGTCCAGGCAGATGATCTTCGGCCGCGTGCACATGGCCCGGGCGATTTCCAGGCGGCGCTGCTGGCCATAGGAAAGCTCACCGGCGAGGCGGTTGGCGCAGTCCACCAGGTCCACCACTTCCAGCCAGTAGAAGGCATGGTCGAGGGCGTCGCTTTCCGCCTTGCGGTAGGCCGGGGTGTTGAGCACGCCGGCCAGCAGGTTGCGGTTGACCCACATGTGCTGGGCCACCAGGAGGTTTTCCACCACCGACATTTCCCGGAACAGGCGGATGTTCTGGAAGGTCCGCGCCAGGCCGGCGCGGTTGACCAGGTGGGTACCGCCGAACATCTTGTAGCGTACCCGGGTCATGAAGCGACTCGGCGAAACGAAGTCGCCCAACTGGAAGCGCTCGCCGAGCAACTGGATCACGTTGGTGTGCGAGCCGCGCACGTTCAGTTCGATCTTGCCGCCACTGGCCTTGTAGAAACCGGTGAGGCAGTTGAACACCGTGGTCTTGCCCGCACCGTTGGGGCCGATCAGGGCGAAGATGTCGTTGCGCTTGACCTTCAGGCTGACGTCGCTCAGCGCCTTGATCCCGCCGAACTGCATCATCAGGTTATCGACCGAGAGGATTACGTCGTCGCTCATGGCGCCACTCCTTTACGCGGGACCACACCGGCGCGGCTGATACGGATCAGCCCGCGCGGTCGCCAGATCATCATCAGCACCATCAGCACGCCGAACAGCAGCACGCGGTATTCGGAGAAGCTGCGCAGCAGTTCCGGGGCCACGGTCAGGACGAACGCGGCGATCACCACGCCGACCGTCGAGCCCATTCCGCCGAGCACTACGATGGCAAGGATCAGCGCCGACTCGAAGAAGGTGAACGACGACGGGTTGACGAAGCCTTGGTAACTGGCGAAGAACACCCCGGCCAGACCGGCGGTGGACGCCCCCAGGGTGAAGGCCGAGAGCTTGACCAGCACATGGTTCAGGCCCATGGAACGGCAGGCGATCTCGTCTTCGCGCAGGGCTTCCCAGGCCCGGCCGACCGGCATGCGGGTCAGGCGGTGCTTGATGTACAGCACGGCCAGCACGACCATGAACAGCACGGCGTAGATGAAGATGAACTTGAGGTTGGCGTTGTATTCGAAGCCGAAGAACTCGTGGATCGGTACCCCGCCATCCTTGGCCCGGCGCCCGAACTCCAGGCCGAGGAAGGTCGGCGACGGTACCGGCATGCCGTTCGGACCGCCGGTGAACGACAGCCAGTTGTTCAGCACCAGGCGAATGATTTCACCGAAGCCCAGGGTCACGATCGCCAAATAGTCGCCGTGCATCCTCAGTACCGGGAAGCCCAATATGCAGCCCGCCAGCGCCGCGGCGATGGCCGCCAGCGGCAGCACGCTCCAGAAGCCCAGGCCGAGGTACTGGTAGCCCAGGGCCAGGCCATAGGCGCCGATGGCGTAGAAGGCCACGTAACCCAGGTCGAGCAGGCCGGCCAGGCCCACCACGATGTTCAACCCGAGCCCCAGCAGCACGTAGATCAGGCCGAGGATGACCACGGTCAGCAGGTACTTGTTGGCGAAAATCGGGAAGACGATGGCGATAACGATCAGCGCCGGGATGATGTAGCGCAGGCGCGACTTGTAGTCCGGCGCCAGCACATGCACCCCCGAGCCACCGCTTTCGAAGCCGTGGGCCATGCGCTTGCCGGCGTCGGTCTGGAGGAACAGGCTGATCAGCAGGCGCCCCACCATCACCCCGCCCACCAGCCAGGCCACGCGGCTCGGTTCGGCGTTGAAGCTGTAGCCGTCGAGGACCACGCCCACCACCGGACCGAAGACGATCAGGGCGAGCAGGCCGGCGACGACGGTGTCAATCAAGGTGCGTTTGATATCGAAACCGGAAGAAGCAGTCTTGGCAGTGGACATGTTCACACCTTAGCCACGAGCGGGCGACCCAGCAGGCCCTGGGGACGGAAGATCAGGATCAGCACCAGCAGGGAGAAGCTGAACACGTCCTTGTAGTCGGAGTTGACCAGGCCGGCGAACAGCGATTCCGAGATACCCAGCACGATCCCCCCGAGCATGGCCCCGGGCAGCGAGCCGATGCCGCCGAGTACCGCGGCGGTGAACGCCTTGATGCCGATGATGAAGCCGGCATAGAAGTCGAAGGTGCCGTAGTTCATGGTGATCAGCACCCCGGCCAGGGCCGCCATCACCGCGCCGATGACGAACACATAGGAGATCACCCGATCGGTGTTGATCCCCAGGATCGAGGCCATCTTGCGGTCCTGCTGGGTGGCGCGGCACATGCGGCCGAGCTTGGTGTACTTGATCACGTAGGTGAGCAGGGCCATGCCGGCGAAGGCGGCGATGAGGATGAAGATCTTGGTGTAGGTCAGTTGCACGAAGCCGGTACCGACGTCGAAGCGCCAGGCGCCTTCGAGCAGGGTCGGCACGCCTTGCTGGCGGGCGCCCTGGCTGATCTGCGCGTAGTTCTGCAGGATCAGCGAGATACCGATGGCGCTGATCAGCGGCGCCAGGCGGGTGGAGTTGCGCAGGGGTTTGTAGGCGATGCGTTCGATGGTGAAGCCGTAGACCCCGGTGACGACGATGGTGAACAACAGGGTTCCCAGCATCAGCAGCGGAAAGGACTCGATACCGAAATAGGCCAGCAATGCCAGGCTGATTGCCGCCAGGTAGGCGGAAATCATATACACCTCGCCGTGCGCGAAGTTGATCATGCCGATGATGCCATAGACCATTGTGTAGCCGATGGCGATCAGACCATAGACGGACCCGAGGGTCAGCCCATTGATCAGTTGCTGCAGGAAAATTCCATCCATAACGCAATCTCACGTATTTGAGATTGCACAAGCGCCGACTACGGCGAACCGCGGATGACACGGCCCTCGCAGCGCAGGTTTGTGCAGATCTACGGGAAAAGACAGGTACGGCGCAGAACCGGGAACCGGCCCGGGCGTTGGCAGCCCGGGCCGGTCGCGCTTGTTATTTTTGTTTTTCGAGCTGGTGGTATTTGCCGTTGGCGTCCCACTGGTAGACCACGTAGTCGGAGACGGTCAGGTCGCCCTTGCTGTCCCACTTCTTCTCGCCCATCACGGTTTTCACCGGATTGGCCTTGAGCCACTTGGCGGCGTCTTCGCCCTTCTTCGACTTGGCGCCTTCGAAGCCGGCGGCCAAGGCCTGGATCGAGGCGTAGGCGTACAGGGTGTAGCCTTCCGGCTCGGTGCCGCCCTTGCGGAACTGCTCCACGACTTCCTTGCTGTCCGGCAGCAGGCGCGGGTCGGCGCCGAAGGTCATGTACACGCCGTTGGTGTATTGCGCGCCGCCGGCGGTGGCGACCAGTTCGTCGGTGACGATGCCGTCGTCGGACATGAACGCCACGTCTTTCAGACCCTGCTCACGCAGTTGGCGGACCAGCGGACCGGCTTCCGGGTGCAGGCCACCGAAGTAGACGACATCGGCACCGGCGGCGCGGATCTTGGTGACCACGGCGCTGAAGTCCTTCTCGCCACGGGTCAGGCCTTCGTACAGCACCGGGGTCACGCCGCGCTTGGTCAGCTGTGCCTTGGTGGCGTCGGCAAGGCCCTGGCCGTAGGTGTCCTTGTCGTGCAGGACCACGACTTTCTTGCCCTTGAGCACATCGACGATGTAGTCGCCGGCGACGATGCCCTGCTGGTCGTCACGCCCGCACATGCGGAACATGGCGCCGAGGCCGCGCTCGGTGACCTGCGGGTTGGTCGAGCCCGGGGTGATGGCGATCACGCCGGCTTCGTCGTAGACCTCGGAGGCCGGGATGGTCGAGGAGGAGCAGAAGTGGCCGACCACGCCGGCGACCTTGTCCTGGTCCACCAGGCGGTTGGCCACGGCCACGGCCTGCTTCGGTTCGCAGGCGTCGTCGCCCTTGACCAGGACGATCTTCTCGCCGTTCACGCCGCCCTTGGCATTGATCGCATCGGCCGCAGCCTGGGCACCTTTCATGTACTGCTCGCCGAAGGCTGCGTTGGCGCCGGTCATGGGACCTGCGACACCAATCTTCAGATCGGCCTGGACATACGAAGAAACGCCCAGCGCCGTGGCCACGGCGAGAGCAAGAAAGCCTTTCTTGTAAAACGTCTGCGACATGTGGTGGTGCTCCTGATGTTTTTTTGATTTGGCACTACTACTTCAGCAACTTGTTTCAGCCCATTGCTCTGAGCAAGGGCCGTGCCATCGGTTTTTTATTCGAAAAAAACACGTACCGCAGTTTTCCAGCAGAGACTTCCGGGCTTTCTTTTCAGGTCGTGCAACCGCTTGCCAGACACAAAGAGCAACCTTCCGAAGAGGGAAAGCGCAACCCGCCGATGCCATCATTGCAACCTTGACGCGTGTTTACGTGCAACCGCCCTGTAACAGGATGCGTAACGGAACTGCACATCCGCGGTGCGCGACTGCTACAACAAGCACCATAAGAGGCTAGACCGCCCCGGGAAAATCGCCGCTATCGGTAGTCTGCTACCGAACGACCCGTGAATCGGCCTGACCCCGGGCGGAGTACACTGGCACAATGGGCAGCCTTGATGGCACCCGCCGGAACTGGAGCGACCTAATGAGCGAAAGCGCCTTCGCAGACCGCATCGTGCAAAGCCTGCTGGACACCGATTTCTACAAGCTGACGATGATGCAGGCGGTGCTGCACAACTACCCCAACGTCGACGTCGAGTGGGAGTTCCGCTGCCGCAATGGCGAGGACCTGCGCCCCTGGCTGGGGCAGATCCGTGCACAGATCGAGCGCCTCAGCGACCTGAGCATCAGTGACGAGCAACTGGGCTTCCTCGAACAGATCAGCTTCATGAAGCCGGATTTCCTGCGTTTCCTCGGCCTGTTCCGCTTCAACCTGCGTTACCTCGACATGGGCATCGAGAACGACCAGTTCTACCTGCGCATCAAGGGCCCCTGGCTGCACGTGATCCTCTTCGAAGTGCCGCTGCTGGCGATCGTCAGCGAGGTGCGCAACCGCAACCGTTATCCACAGGTGGTGCTGGGCGACGCCCGCGACCAACTGCTGCGCAAGTTCGACTGGCTGCGGGCCAATGCCAGCGAAGACGAGCTGGCCGGGCTGCAGGTCGCCGATTTCGGCACCCGCCGGCGCTTCTCCTATGGCGTCCAGGAAGAAGTGGTGAAGGTGCTGAAGAGCGAGTTCCCGGCGCGCTTCGTCGGCACCAGCAACGTGCACCTGGCATGGAAACTGGATATCAAGCCGCTGGGCACCATGGCCCATGAATGGATCATGGCCCACCAGCAGCTCGGCCCGCGCCTGATCGACAGCCAGATCGCCGCCCTCGACTGCTGGGTCCGCGAGTACCGCGGCCTGCTCGGCATCGCCCTGACCGACTGCATCACCATGGATGCCTTCCTGCGCGATTTCGACCTGTACTTCGCCAAGCTGTTCGACGGCCTGCGCCACGACTCCGGGGATCCGGTGCTCTGGGCGGAAAAGGCCATCGCCCACTACCGCAAGCTCGGGATCGACCCGATGACCAAGACCCTGGTGTTTTCCGATGGCCTCAACCTGCCGCGCTCCCTGGAAATATTCCGGGCGCTGCGCGGGCGGATCAATGTCAGCTTCGGCATCGGCACCAACCTGACCTGCGACATCCCCGGCGTGGCGCCGATGAGCATCGTGCTTAAAATGACCGACTGCAACGGCCAGCCGGTGGCGAAGATCTCCGATGAGGCCGCCAAGACCCAGTGCCGCGACGCCAATTTCGTCTCTTACCTGCGTCACGTTTTCCAAGTTCCCAGCGAGGAGTAACCCATGCAAGCCGTCCAGCGAGAAATCGCCCAGCAGCTCAAGGTCCAGCCGCCATTCGCCGACCGCGCCGCCCTCGACGCCGAAGTCGCCCGGCGCGTCGCCTTTATCCAGCAATGCCTGAAGAATGCCGGGTTGAAGGTCCTGGTCCTGGGCATCAGCGGTGGCGTCGATTCGCTCACCGCCGCCCTGCTCGCCCAGCGCGCGGTCAATGAACTGCGCGAGCAGACCGGCGACCAGGCCTACCGCTTCATCGCCGTGCGCCTGCCGTACCACGTGCAGCACGACGAGCACGACGCCCAGGCCTGTATCGACTTCATCAAGCCGGACGAACTGCACACGGTGAACATCGCCCCGGCGGTGCGCGCCCTGGCGGCCGAGGTCAAGGCCCTGGAAGGCGGCAAGCCGGCCATGGTGGATTTCGTCGTCGGCAATACCAAGGCGCGGATGCGCATGGTGGCCCAGTACACCATCGCCGGTGCCCGCGCCGGCCTGGTGATCGGTACGGATCATGCTGCCGAAGCGGTGATGGGCTTCTTTACCAAGTTCGGTGACGGGTCCTGCGACCTGGCGCCGCTGAGTGGCCTGGTGAAAAACCAGGTGCGCTCGATCGCCCGCAGTTTCGGGGCGCCGGAGTCACTGGTGGAAAAGGTGCCGACCGCTGACCTGGAAGACCTCGAGCCGGGCAAGCCGGACGAAGCGTCCCACGGCGTGACCTACGCACAGATCGACGCCTTCCTGCACGGCGAGCCGGTGAGCGAGGAAGCGTTCGGGATCATCAAGCGGACGTACGAGAAGACGCAGCACAAGCGGGAGATGCCGTTCGCGCCGTGAGAACAGCATCGCTGGCAAGCCAGCTCCCCAACGGACCTGTGGGAGCTGGCTTGCCAGCGATGAGGCCCTGAAGGCCCCTGAAGGAATTACTTCAGTACGACAGCGCCCTTCATCATGCTGATGTGGCCCGGGAAGGTGCAGAAGAACTGGTAGTCCTGACCCGCTTCCAGCTTGGACACATCGAAGGTCACGGAGCTGGTTTCACCCGCGCCGATCAGCTTGGTGTGGGCAACGATGCGCGCATCGCTCTCATCCAGGTAACCACCGTCCAGGCCTTTGCCCATGCTGGCAGTGGCGATGGCAGGGGCGTCGGCAGCCTTGGCGATCACCAGGTTATGGCCCATGACGTTCTTCGGCAGGGTACCGGAGTGGGTCAGATCGACCGTGAACTGCTTGCAGCTCTTGTCGATCACGATTTCCTTGGTGTTGTAGGACATCTGGTCGGTGGAGTCGACGGTGACCTTGCAATCCGCAGCCATTACCTGGGCACTGGCAAGGGTCAGCAGGGATACGGCAACAAACTTGGCAAACATTGTGAATCTCCATGGCAGGTTTTTTATTGAAATCAGACTGCCCCAACCAGCGCAGCGGACTGGTGACATGGGTCAAGGGTTAAGACCCTGAATCGGCAGTGAAATTCTCTATGGTGTCCATCAAGACAATCAACGTGCGCCATCATGCCCCTATGACCGAGGATGGGACAACCTCTCATTTAGGAGTAGTACGACATGACCCTCGGCAATTTCATGCAAAGCCTCCTGGCCGCCTACGCCTGCGGTGCCACCGGCGCTGCCTGCGAGTTCTCCCGTCCGGAGTGAAATACAAGACTTGGAACCAACGCCCCATGACCGTACCCTGTGGCCGTTTTCGACCCGGAGGAAGTCATGTCCCTACGTTCCGTTTGTGTTTTCTGTGGCGCCAGCACCGGGGCCAGCCCGGTCTACCGTGAAGCCGCCATCGCCCTTGGCCAGGCCATCGCCAAACGCGGCCTGACCCTGGTCTACGGCGGTGGTGCCGTGGGCCTGATGGGTATCGTCGCCGATGCGGCCATGGCGGCTGGTGGCGAAGTGGTCGGGATCATCCCGGTCAGCCTGCAACGCGCCGAAATCGCCCACCCGGGCCTGACCCGCCTGGAAGTGGTCGACGGCATGCACGCCCGCAAGGCGCGCATGGCCGAACTGAGCGATGCCTTTATCGCCCTGCCCGGCGGCCTGGGAACATTCGAAGAGCTGTTCGAAGTCTGGACCTGGGGCCAGTTCGGTTACCACGGCAAGCCGCTGGGCCTGCTGGAGGTCAATGGCTTCTACGAGAAACTCAGCGGCTTCCTCGACCATGTGGTCGCGGAAGGCTTCGTGCGCCCGCAACACCGCTCGATGCTGCAGATGAACGAACAGCCCGATGCCCTGCTCGACGCCCTGGCCGCCTGGGAGCCGGTGGTGCAGCCGAAATGGGTCGATCAGCCGCCGACCTGATCCTCCAGCGGCAGCACCGTCACCCGCACCTCGGGGTCGTGGCTGCCGCCGCCGAGGATCACCCCGCGCAGGGGTGAGACATCGGCGAAATCACGGCCCCAACCGAGGGTGATGTGCTCCAGCGCCGGCAGCAGGTTGTTGGTGGGATCGAAGTCCACCCAGCCATGCCGGGGGCAGAACACCGAGACCCAGGCATGGGAGGCGTCGGCGCCGATCAGCCTGGCCTGCCCGGGCGGCGGCTGGGTCAGCAGGTAGCCGCTGACATAGCGCGCCGCCAGCCCCCGCGAACGCAGGCAAGCGAGCATCAGGTGGGCGAAGTCCTGGCAGACCCCGCGACGTCGCTCCAGCACCTCCACCAGCGGCGTGGCGACCTGGGTCGCGGCGGCATCGAAGGTGAATTCGCGGAAAATCCTGTCCATCAGCGCCCACACCGCCTCCAGCAACGGTACACCGGGGCCGAAGCAAGGCTCGGAGAACGCCACGAAACGTTTTTTCAGACGCACGAAGGGCGATTCGAAACGGTAGCGGCTGGCCTCCAGAACGACCGGGGACAGCGCCTGACGCGAATAGGCCAGGGCCTCCCGCGCCTGCTCCCAGGCCGGTGAGGCGGCAAGGACTGGCTGCCGGCGCGGCAGGACTTCGATGCGCACGCGGGTGCTGACCTTCAGTTCATCGTGCTGGTACTCCAGGCCCAGGCGGGTCAGCGGGTTGCCGAATATATCCTGCTCATCGCGGCGCCGGGTCGGCAGCGGACTCACCTCCAGCACCCGCTCCTCGCAACGCTGCCAGGCACACTCCCGCGGCCACAGGTGCACCAACTGCTGAGCCAGGGACACCGGGCTGGCGTAGCGGTAATGGGTGTCGTGAAGAATCTGGTAACGCGCACTCATCAGGAGGACACCGTCTGCTGGCTGATATCGACATGGGCGAAATGGCGCAGGGCCAGGCGCTCGGCGGCGGCTTCGGCGCCCGAGGCGATCCGTTCGAGCATCGCGGCCAGCCCCTCCAGCACCGCCTGCAGGCTGGCCTCGCCAAACAACGGGTCTTCCAGACTGCGCAGGTCGAAACGCTTCAAGCGCTCGGCCAGCTCGCTCAGCTCGGCCTCCGCCGGGCTGCGCAGGCGCTCCAGCGAACGCAATAGCGAGCGCAACTGGAACAGCACGCCATGGGGGTTCTGCTCGTCCAGCAGCAGCAGGTCCAATGCCGGAACCAGTTGCGCCACCGCCAGGTAACGGGAGCGGTAGGTGATGCTGCTGTTGGCCAGTTCCAGCAGCCATTCCAGGCCGGCCTGGTCGGTCGCCGCCGGGCCGCGCAGGAAGCCGGCGAGGCTGCCGCTCAGGGCGTGCAGGCGCTCGATCCGCCGCCCGGTCAGGAGGAAGCGCCAGCCTTCGTCACGGGTCATGTCGTCCAGGGCGAAACCGGACAGCGCCGCCATCGACAGGATCAGGCGGTTGAGGAAATCCAGCAGTTCGGTGAAGTCGGCGGAGAGGTCGTCAAGGCGCTGGGCCTCCCGTTGCAGTTCGCTCAAGGCCTGCCAGTTCTCCCGCGACAGTTTGCCCCGCACCTGCCCCGCCGCCCATTGCAGGCGTTGCAGGTTGGCCCGCAGGCTGAAGCCCCAGTTCGGGTCGAGCAGGGCTGTGCGCAGGCGGGTGTCGAGGGTCCCCTCCTCCGGCAGCAGTTCGAGCTGTTCGGCCAGTTGCACCGCCGCCTCCAGCGCTTGCGGTGAGTCACCGTCGAGGTAACGCCCAAGCAGGATCCGCAGCAGCCGGGCGCTGGCATCGCAACGTTCGCAATAGCGGCCGAACCAGAACAGGTTTTCCACCACCCGCGAGGGCAAGTAGGGATCCGCACGCACCAGGTCGGCCACACCAAGACTGCGACTGACCTGCCACCGCTCGCCCCGTGCCGGGCGCTCGCCGAGGACCCAGGTGTCCTTGCTGGCACCGCCGCGCTGCATCGAGACCACCTCGGCATCGGCCTGCGCCGCCACCCGGGTCAGGCCGCCCGGCAGGACCCGCCAACCCTCGGCGTCGGCCACGGCGTAGACGCGCATGCCCACCGGACGATCCTCCAGACCGCCGCCCTGCCAGACCGGCGCCTGGGACAGTTGCGCCAGTTCCTGGGCGACATAGGCATAAGGGCGCGCCCGCAGGCGTTCGGCCAAGGCCTGGCGCTGGGCCTCGTCCAGATCCCGCCCCAGCAGTGGCTGGAAGCTTTGCGAGGGGAAGGCGGGCTTGAACAGCAGGTCCGGCATCTTCTCCAGGGCCTGCTCCAGCGCCGCCGGCTCGCCGCACCACCAACTGGCGATGGACGGCAGGATCAGTTCTTCACCCAGCAGGCGCTGGCTGATCCCCGGCAGGAAGCCCGGCAGTCCGGGTGACTCCAGCACCCCGCTGCCCAGGGCATTGGCCACCAGCACGCGGCCCTGGCGCACAGCGTCCAGCAGGCCGGGCACGCCGAGCGCGGAGTCGGTGCGCAGTTCGAGGGGATCGCAGAAATCGTCGTCGAGCCGACGCAGGATCGCGTGGACCCGGCGCAAGCCGCTGAGGGTCTTGAGGTAGACGGTGCCATCGCGCACGGTCAGGTCGCTGCCTTCGACCAGTGGATAACCCAGCTGGCGGGCGAGGAAGAGATGTTCGAACCAGCTTTCGTTGAAGCGGCCCGGGGTCAGGAGTACCACCAGGGGTGTTTCCCGTCCGCAAGGAGCCTGGCGTGCCAGGGTCTGTTGCAGGGTGCGGAAGAAGCCGGCCAGATGCTGCACGTGCAGGTCGCGGTACAGCTCGGGGAAGGCCCGGGAAACCACGGTGCGGTTTTCCAGGGCGTAGCCGGCGCCGGAGGGGGCCTGGGTGCGGTCGGCGGTGACCCACCAGCGTCCGTCGGGACCGCGGGCCAGGTCGGCGGCGTAGATATGCAGCCAGGTCTGCCCGGGGACCTCGATGCCCTGGCAGGGCCAGAGGAAGTTGTTGTGGCCAAAGACCAGCTCGGCGGGCAGCAAACCCTCGGCGATCAGTTGCTGCGGCCCGTAGATATCCGCGAGTACGCCATTGAGCACCTGCGCACGCTGGGCGATGCCCCGAGCCAGTTCGTCCCATTCGGCGGCGGGGATGACCTGGGGCAGCAGGTCCAGTTCCCAAGGGCGGTCGGCGCCGTCCGGGTCGGCGTAGATGTTGTAGGTGACGCCGTTTTCCCGCAGTTGCCGGTTGAGCAGGGACTGGCGCTGGGTCAGTTGCTGCGTGCCGCTGCGTTGCAGGTGGGCGAGCAGCTCCTGCCAGTGCGGACGCACGCTGCCGTCGACGGCCAGCATTTCATGCCAGGTCGCGGGGCTTGGGGTCAGGGCATCCAGCAGGTCGGGCATCGGGGCGCTCACAGGGGAGTTGTGGGCGGGATGCGGCAAGAGTTATGCCAGTGGCTTTTCCGGTGTCTGGTCTGGCCTCATCGCTGGCAAGCCAGCTCCCACAGGGTTCCATGCCAGCCACAAAATGCTGGCCCGGCGCGATCCTTGTGGGAGCTGGCTTGCCAGCGATGAGGCTCTCGGCACCTTGCACCGGATAGGTGCAATGAGGGGCTTCATGACGGGGCGCTGGCCCCGTCATGGGGCTTAGCGCGGCAGGACCGGCTGACGCTTGGTCTTGCCCTTGCCGCCTTTGCCACCTTTGGCCGCATCCTTGCGCGCCTTGGCCGCTTCCTGGTTGCGGGCGAACGCGGCGGCCTTGGCCTCTTCGCGCTTGTCCCACGGCTTGGCGCCATCGCTGGCACGCGGCGGCAGGCCGGTGTGCTGGGTGAGGATCTTCTGTTCCTTGCCCACCTTGTGGCTGCCCGCCGGGGTGGAGTTCTTGCGTCGGGCACTCTGGTAGCTGTCGGTCGCCGGCTGGTGCGCCGGGATCAACTGGTGCTTGCCCGAGCCGATCAGGTCGGCACGGCCCATGCGCTCCAGGGCCTCGCGCAGCATCGGCCAGCCCTTCGGATCGTGATAACGCAGGAAGGCCTTGTGCAGGCGGCGCTGCTCCTCGCTCTTGACGATGGTCACGCCTTCGCTCTTGTAGGTGACCTTGCGCAGCGGGTTCTTGCCCGAGTGGTACATGGCGGTGGCCGAGGCCATCGGCGACGGGTAGAACGCCTGCACCTGGTCGGCACGGAAGCCGTTGCCCTTGAGCCACAGCGCCAGGTTCATCATGTCTTCGTCGGTGGTGCCCGGGTGCGCGGCGATGAAGTACGGGATCAGGTACTGCTCCTTGCCCGCCTCCTTCGAATACTTCTCGAACATGCGCTTGAAGCGGTCGTAGCTGCCGATACCAGGCTTCATCATCTGGTTCAGCGGGCCTTCCTCGGTGTGCTCCGGGGCGATCTTCAGGTAGCCACCAACGTGGTGGGTGACCAGCTCGCGCACGTATTCCGGCGACTCGACCGCGAGGTCGTAGCGCAGGCCCGAGGCGATCAGGATCTTCTTCACCCCCGGCAAGGCACGGGCGCTGCGGTACAGCTTGATCAGCGACGAGTGGTCGGTGTTCAGGTTCGGGCAGATCCCCGGGAACACGCAGGACGGCTTGCGGCAGTGGGTCTCGATCTCGGTGCTCTTGCAGGCGATCCGGTACATGTTGGCGGTCGGGCCGCCAAGGTCGGAGATCACCCCGGTAAAGCCCGGGACCTTGTCGCGGATCTCTTCGATCTCGCGAATGATCGACTCGTGGGAACGGTTCTGGATGATCCGCCCTTCGTGCTCGGTGATGGAGCAGAAGGTGCAGCCACCGAAACAGCCACGCATGATGTTCACCGAGAACCGGATCATTTCATACGCCGGGATACGCTCCTTGCCGTAGGCCGGGTGCGGGATCCGCGCGTAGGGCATGCCGAACACGTAGTCCATTTCCTCGGTGGTCATCGGAATGGGCGGCGGGTTGAACCAGACGTCGACTTCGCCGTGCTTCTGCACCATGGCCCGGGCGTTGCCGGGGTTGGTTTCCAGGTGCAGCACGCGGTTGGCGTGGGCGTAGAGCACCGCGTCGTTGCGCACCTTCTCGAAGGAAGGCAGGCGGATCACGCTCTTTTCGCGGGTCATGCGCGGGCTGTCGAGCAGTTGCACGACCTTCGGCTCGTTCGGGTCCTCGACGTTGCCCTTCTCCTGCTCGATGGCGCAGGCCTGGGTGTCCTGGGTGTTGACGTAGGGGTTGATGATCTTGTCGACCTTGCCCGGACGGTCGATACGGGTCGAGTCGATCTCGTACCAGCCCTGCGGGGTGTCACGGCGGATGAACGCGGTGCCGCGGATGTCGGTGATCTGCTCGATGCGCTCGCCGGCCGACAGGCGCTGAGCGATATCGACCACGGCGCGCTCGGCGTTGCCGTACAGCAGGATGTCGGCGCAGGCGTCGATCAGGATCGAGTGGCGGACCTTGTCCTGCCAGTAGTCGTAGTGCGCGATACGGCGCAGCGAGGCCTCGATGCCGCCGAGGACGATCGGCACGTGCTTGTAGGCTTCCTTGCAGCGCTGGCTGTAGACCAGGCTGGCGCGGTCAGGGCGCTTGCCGGCCAGGCCGCCCGGGGTGTAGGCGTCGTCGGAACGGATCTTCTTGTCCGCGGTGTAGCGGTTGATCATCGAGTCCATGTTGCCGGCGGCGACGCCGAAGAACAGGTTGGGCTCGCCGAGCTTCATGAAGTCGTCTTTCGACTGCCAGTTGGGCTGGGCGATGATCCCGACGCGGAAGCCCTGGGCTTCCAGCAGACGGCCGATGATCGCCATGCCGAACGACGGATGGTCGACGTAGGCGTCGCCGGTCACGATGATGATGTCGCAGGAATCCCAGCCGAGCTCATCCATCTCCTCCCTGCTCATCGGCAGGAACGGCGCTGGCCCGAAGCATTCGGCCCAGTACTTGGGATAGTCGAAGAGTGGTTTGGCTGCTTGCATGTCAGTGACCGGTTTTTTTGGAAGGCGGGAAAATCACGGGCGCGGAGAATAGCACAAAAATTGACCAATTCCGACGCTGAAGGTCGGAATTGGTCAGGCGACGTTCTTACTCGTCGTCGTCGAAGTTGTAGCTGCCCGGGGCGAGGTTCTCGAAGCGGGTGTACTTGCCGATGAAGGCCAGGCGGATGAAGCCGATCGGACCGTTCCGCTGCTTGCCGATGATGATCTCGGCGATGCCCTTGTGCTCGGTCTCGGGGTGATACACCTCGTCACGGTAGACGAACATGATCACGTCGGCGTCCTGCTCGATCGCTCCGGATTCCCGCAAGTCGGAGTTCACCGGGCGCTTGTTGGGCCGTTGCTCCAGGGAGCGGTTGAGCTGCGACAGGGCGATGACCGGGCAGTTGAATTCCTTGGCCAGGGCCTTGAGGGACCGGGAGATCTCGGAAATCTCGTTGGTCCGGTTGTCGCCACTGGAACCGGGGATCTGCATCAACTGCAGGTAGTCGATCATGATCATGGCGATATCGCCATGCTCGCGGACCAGGCGACGGGTCCGCGCGCGCATTTCCGACGGGCTGATGCCGGCGGTATCGTCGATGAACAGCTTGCGGTCGTTGAGCAGGTTGACCGCCGAGGTCAGGCGCGGCCAGTCGTCGTCGTCCAGCTGGCCGGAACGCACCTTGGTCTGGTCGATGCGGCCGAGGGACGAGAGCATACGCATGATCAGCGATTCGCCTGGCATCTCCAGGGAGTAAACCAGCACCGCCTTGTCGCTGCGCAGCACGGCGTTTTCCACCAGGTTCATGGCGAAGGTGGTCTTGCCCATCGACGGACGGCCGGCGACGATGATCAGGTCGGCCGGCTGCAGGCCGCTGGTCTTCTCGTCGAGGTCGGTGTAGCCGGTGGACAGGCCGGTGATCTCGCTGTCGGAGTTGAACAGCGTGTCGATGCGGTCGATGGCCTTGGTCAGCAGTTCGTTGACGCCCACCGGGCCGCCGGTCTTCGGGCGGGCTTCGGCGATCTGGAAGATCTGCCGTTCGGCTTCGTCGAGGATCTCTTCGGCGTTGCGCCCTTGCGGGTTGAAGGCGCTGTCGGCGATGTCGTTGCTGATGCTGATCAGTTGGCGCAGGGTCGAACGCTCGCGAATGATCTGCGCATAGGCCTTGATGTTGGCCACCGACGGGGTGTTCTTCGCCAGTTCGCCGAGGTAGCCGAGGCCACCGACCTGGGTGCTCAGGCCTTCCTTGTCCAGCTGCTCGTGCAGGGTGACCACGTCGAACGGGACGTTCTGGTCCACCAGCTTGTGGATGGCGCGGAAGATCAGGCGGTGGTCATGCCGGTAGAAGTCGCCATCGGAGACTTGATCGAGCACGCGCTCCCAGGCGTTGTTGTCCAGCATCAGGCCACCGAGCACGGCCTGTTCGGCCTCGATGGAATGCGGCGGCACCTTCAGCGCGGCGGTTTGCAGATCATATTGCTCTGGGGCGGTTATCTCGTTCATGGCCACCTGGAAATCTGGGGGGTGAAAAAGACAAAGGGCACGACCTGCAATGCAGGATCGTGCCCGATGTTAACCGGCTGTTCCCGAAGGAACCAGCCGATCGATACAGCTTAGGCTGCTACGACGACCACGCGTACGGTGGCTTCGACGTCGCTGTGCAGGTGCACGGCTACGTCGTATTCGCCAACCTGACGGATGGTGCCGTTCGGCAGACGAACTTCAGCCTTGGCCACTTCAACGCCGGAGGCGGTCAGGGCGTCAGCGATGTCGTGGGTGCCGATCGAACCGAACAGTTTGCCTTCATCGCCCGCGGTAGCGGTGATGGTGACTTCCAGTTCAGCCAGTTGGGCTGCACGGCTTTCAGCCGAAGTTTTCTTGTCGGCAGCTGCTTTTTCCAGCTCGGCGCGACGCTCTTCGAACGCAGCCAGGTTGGCAGCGTTAGCGACGGTGGCCTTGCCGAATGGCAGCAGGAAGTTACGACCGTAACCAGCCTTGACTTTAACTTTGTCGCCCAGGTTGCCCAGGTTGGCGACTTTTTCCAGCAGGATCAGTTCCATTTGGTATAAACCTCTTAACTTTTAACCTTCACCGTTCGCGGAGCCGTTACCGGCGTCCTTGGACGCCCCGCGTCCGCGAAAATCAATCAGGCTGTCGACAATGGCCAGGACCACGAGCAACGGATAAATCAGCTGCATGAACAGCAGCAGCGTTACGTACAACCCGACCAGCCAGAACCTGGCCAGTCGCTTCTGCGCCACCAGGCCGTGAATCACGGCCAGTCCGGCGAAGACCAGCGGCACGGTGCACAGCGGTGTCAGCATGCCCAGCTGGGTACCGAAATTCGGACCCACCAGCATCAACACCAGCAGCACCAGCGCCGCCGCCAGCGGTAGTCTTACGGCACGAAACTCGATGCCGAAGCCTCCCGGGTTATACAAGGCTGCCTGCCAGTAGCGACCCAACATCAGGGCCATCACACTGACCGCTTGCAGCAAGGCCGCAATCAGGCCGGTAAGCACCGGTGCGATCAGCCCTTCGAGTCGGCCCCGCTCTTCTACCGACAGTTGTTGGTAGATCCCGTCGAGCATCTGCGGAAGGATCTTGGCGATCTCTTGCGCGAGGGTGTCGATCGGTTCGCGGAACACCGAACCCAGAACGGCGCCATACACCAGGCCCAGGGCGATGCTGGACAACAGCACCCGGTTCCAGGACTGCCCGGCGCGCAACAGCGCTGCCAGACCCAGCGTCCCCAGCAACACCATCAAGGTGCGCGGCTCGCCGAAGTACCACCAGGCCAACGCCGGCAGTACAGCCCAGGCAAGAACGCCGGAGGCGTCCTTGAAACCGCGCCGCAGGAACACCAGGCTCCCGGCGGCGGCACTCAACCAGAACAGCAGCGGCAATGCCGCACAACCCACCACTACCAGAGTGGCCTGCACGCGACCGCGCATGATGAAATCAGCCAGGGCCCGCATGCACTTTATCCTTTGCTACTTGTCGACGACCCGGTCTCAGCGGCCGTGGCTGTCGGTGTAGGGCAGCAGGGCCAGGAAGCGGGCGCGCTTGATAGCGGTAGCCAGCTGACGCTGATAACGAGCTTTGGTACCAGTGATACGGCTTGGAACGATCTTGCCGGTTTCGGATACGTAAGCTTTCAGGGTGTTGAGATCTTTGTAATCGATCTCTTTCACGTCTTCAGCAGTGAAGCGGCAGAATTTACGACGACGGAAGAAACGTGCCATGTAATAGGCTCCTCAAAAGATCCGTGGATTACTCGTCAGCGTTATCGCTGTTGTCGCTGTCATTGCTGTCGTCGCCTTCGGCGCTGTCAGCATGCTCAGGACGGTCACGACGCTCACGGCGCTCGCTGCGGTTTTCTTCAGCCTTGAGCATCTCGGACTGGCCGGTAACGGCTTCGTCGCGACGGATGACCAGGTTACGGATCACGGCATCGTTGTAGCGGAAGTTGTCTTCCAGCTCGGCCAGGGCCTTGCCGGTGCACTCAACGTTCAGCATCACGTAGTGAGCCTTGTGAACATTGTTGATTGCGTAGGCCAGTTGACGACGGCCCCAGTCTTCCAGACGGTGGATCTTGCCGCCGTCTTCTTCGATCAGCTTGGTGTAACGCTCAACCATGCCGCCGACTTGCTCGCTCTGGTCCGGGTGAACCAGGAAGATGATTTCGTAATGACGCATGAATGCTCCTTACGGGTTGTAGTCTGCCGACAATGCGGTCAGACAAGGAGTGAATGACACTGTATGTCTTGTCCTGAACCAGGCACGCATGCCCGGGACAAGGCGCGCAATTGTAGAGAAGCGCGGTGGGACAAGCAAGGTGATTGGTGAAATATTGAGCAATGCCCCTAAAAGCATCGCTGGCAAGCCAGCTCCCACAGGGTCAGCGTTGCACGCGATCCTGTGGGAGCTGGCTTGCCAGCGATTGGGTCCACCAATTACTTGCTGACGGAACGCTGCCGCACAACCTCGAACAGACAAACCCCGGTAGCCACCGAGACGTTCAGGCTGCTGACGCTCCCCGCCATCGGCAATTTCACCAGGAAATCGCAGTGCTCGCGGGTCAGGCGGCGCATGCCCTTGCCTTCGGCGCCCATGACCAGCACGGTCGGCCCGGTCATGTCCTGCTGGTACAGCTCCTGCTCGGCCTCGCCGGCAGTACCGACCACCCACAGGCCACGCTGCTGCAGCTTTTCCAGGGTCCGCGACAGGTTGGTCACGGCCACCAGAGGGATGACCTCGGCGGCGCCGCAGGCGACTTTACGCACCGCAGCGGTGAGGGTCGCCGATTTGTCCTTGGGCACGATCACCGCCAGCGCACCCGCCGCATCGGCGGTACGCAGGCAGGCCCCGAGGTTGTGCGGGTCGGTGACGCCATCCAGAACCAGCAGCAGCGGAACCTTCTCGGTGCGCTCCAGCAGTTCTTCGAGCATCGCCTCGCCCCACACCTGGCTCGGGCTGACTTCGGCCACCACGCCCTGGTGCACGCCTTCGACCCAGGCGTCCATTTCACGACGCTCGGCCTGGCCGACACTGACCCGGTACTCCGCCGCCAGCGCCAGCAGCGCCTGCAGGCGCGGCTCGCTACGGCCTTCCGACAGCCAGATCTGCTTCACCCGCTTCGGGTGAAAGCGCAACAGGGCTTCCACGGCATGCACGCCGTAGATCTTTTCCAACTGACTCATGACTTGCCTTTCGGTTTACGCGAAGTGGAACCGGACTTGGGCGGCCCCTTGCGGTGTTTGCTCTTCTCCGGCTTGCCCGACGAGGACTTGCCCGCCGGCTTGCCGCTGGCGTGGGCGTGCCGTGCTTCGGAAAGCAGGGCTTTCTTCATTTCCCGGCTCTTGCGCACTTCGGCGTTGTTCGTCGCGGCGTGGGAGGAGAAATAGGCTTCGGAGGTTTCGTCCTTCTTGCTGCGACGAGCCGGACGCTCTTCCTTGGCCGGAGCCGCTGCAGGCTCTGCAGCCTTGCCCTTGCCCTTGGCATTCGGGCCGACGCCGATCTTCGCAGCGGCCGCCGCTGCTGGCTCGGCCGAACGCTGCTTGCGCCCGATCGGTGCCTTGAGGGCGTTCTCGGACATTTCGAAGTCGATCTTGCGCTGCTCCAGGTCGACGCGCATCACCCGCACTTCGACGGTGTCGCCGAGGCGGAAGCTGCGCCCGGTGCGCTCGCCGGTCAGGCGGTGGTGCACCGGGTCGAAGTGGTAGTAATCACCCGGCAGCGCGCTGACATGGACCATGCCCTCGACATAGATGTCGGTCAGCTCGACGAACAGGCCGAAGCCGGTCACCGCGGTGATCACACCCGGGAAGGACTCGCCGACGCGGTCCTTCATGTACTCGCACTTGAGCCAGTTGACCACGTCGCGGGTCGCCTCGTCGGCGCGCCGCTCGCTCATCGAGCACTGTTCGCCCAGTTGCTCAAGAGTGTTCTCGTCGTACGGGTAGATCCGCGCCTTGGGAATGCTCATCGCCCCGGCCCGCTTGACGTGCGGGGTTTCCTGGCGGGAACGGATCACGCTGCGAATGGCGCGGTGCACCAGCAGGTCCGGGTAACGGCGGATCGGCGAGGTGAAGTGGGTGTACGCCTCGTAGTTCAGGCCGAAGTGGCCGTTGTTCTCGGCGCTGTACACCGCCTGGCTCAGGGAGCGCAGCATCACGGTCTGGATCAGGTGGAAGTCCGGGCGCCCGGCGATGCTCGCCAGCAGGGCCTGGTAATCCTTCGGCGACGGGTCCTTGCCTTTATGCAGCGACAGACCCAGCTCGCCGAGGAAGGCGCGCAGTTTTTCCAGGCGCTCCGGCGGCGGACCGTCGTGGACCCGGTACAAGGCCGGAACCTCATGCTTCTTGAGGAATTCGGCAGTGGCCACGTTGGCCGCCAGCATGCATTCCTCGATCAGCTTGTGCGCGTCGTTGCGCACGGTCGGGCGGATTTCCGCGATCTTGCGCTCGGCGCCGAAGATGATGCGGGTTTCCTGGGTCTCGAAGTCGATCGCGCCACGGGTGTGACGGGCATCGAGCAGCACCTTGTACAGCGCATAGAGCTGTTTCAGGTGCGGCAGCACTTCGCTGTATTCCTCGCGCAGGGCACGGCCTTCGCGGGTGCGGGCGTGCTCGAGCATGCTGCTGACCTTGTTGTAGGTCAGGCGCGCATGGGAGTGGATCACCGCTTCATAGAACTGGTAGTCGACCATCTGGCCAGACTTGTTCATGGTCATTTCGCAGACCATGGCCAGGCGATCGACGTGCGGGTTCAGCGAGCACAGGCCGTTGGACAGCTCCTCCGGCAGCATCGGGATCACCCGCTCGGGGAAGTACACCGAGTTGCCGCGGACCTGGGCTTCGGCGTCCAGCGCCGAACCGAGACGGACATAGCTGGAAACGTCGGCGATGGCCACGTACAGGCGCCAGCCACCGGAGAACAGGCGCAGCTTGCCGAGGCTTTCGCAGTAGACGGCGTCGTCGAAGTCGCGGGCGTCTTCACCGTCGATGGTGACGAACGGCAGGTGGCGCAGGTCGATGCGCTTTTCCTTGTCCTTCTCTTCCACGTCCGGCTTGAGCTTGCGGGCTTCCTTGATGACCGCTTCGGGCCATACATGAGGGATGTCGTAGCTGCGCAGCGCCACGTCGATTTCCATGCCCGGCGCCATGTAGTTGCCGATCACTTCGATCACATCGCCTTGCGGCTGGAAGCGCGGGGTCGGCCAATGGGTGATCTTCACCTCGACGAACTGGCCGATCTTGGCCCCGGCGTTGCGGCCCGAGGTCACCAGCACTTCCTGCTGGATCTTCGGGTTGTCGGCGGTGACGAAGCCGATGCCGCCTTCCTCGAAGTAGCGGCCGACGATGCTTTCGTGGGCGCGGGAGATGATTTCCACCAGCACGCCTTCACGGCGGCCACGCCGGTCGACACCGGAGACCCGGGCCAGGGCGCGGTCGCCGTCGAACACCAGGCGCATCTGCGACGGGCTGAGGAACAGGTCCTCGGTGCCATCATCCGGGATCAGGAAACCGAAACCATCGCGGTGGCCGGAAACGCGGCCGAGGATCAGGTCCAGCTTGTCCACCGGGGCATAGGTGCCACGCCGGGTGTAGATCAGCTGACCGTCGCGCTCCATCGCCCGCAGGCGGCGGCGCAGGGCCTCGATCTGATCCTCGGTGTGCAAACCGAATTCCTCAACCAGTTGCTCGCGCGCAGCCGGCGAGCCTCGTTCGGCGAGGTGCTGGAGGATCAGCTCACGGCTAGGGATGGGGTTTTCGTATTTTTCCGCTTCACGAGCGGCCTCGGGATCGAGGGACTGCCAATCGGCCATTAGGAGGGGTTCACCTTGTCTATATAAGGGTTAGTTTGGCATAGCCGTATTGAAGTCTATATAAGGGTTAGTTTGGCATAGCCGTATTGAAACCGGAAATTTCAACCTTGGACAGCCCCGCCCGGGGCGGCCTGTAAACGGGTTCTGTGCATCGGTCGATCAACGGCTTGAATTTTTTAAGATTTTTTTCGAACGGGGGGTTTACAGCCCCTGGGGCCGTCCGTATAGTGCGCACCACAGCGACGGACACCGTCGTTATAGTTGAGAAGCGGCACGATGTAAAACACTACGTCGAAGCGCAATCAGCGAAATGCCCAGATGGTGAAATTGGTAGACACGCCAGCTTCAGGTGCTGGTGACCTTACGGTCGTGGAAGTTCGAGTCTTCTTCTGGGCACCAATTTCAAATTTCAGATAACGCACTGCGTATCTGGAATTTACGCGACACGCTACACCGCTTTTGTTTCAAATGCTGCACATTTGCCCAGATGGTGAAATTGGTAGACACGCCAGCTTCAGGTGCTGGTGACCTTACGGTCGTGGAAGTTCGAGTCTTCTTCTGGGCACCATATTTCTAAAGAAACCCGCGAAAGCGGGTTTTTTTATGCCTGTGATTCAGGAATCAGGTGCCAGGAAAGGGCTTTCGCCCTGCCCTCCTAGAAAGTCTTCTCGAACTTCAACGCCACCTCGGTCTGCCGGTACGAGTAAGCCCAGTCGATGGTGCTATCCATGACCGTGCGCTTGGCATACAGGCTCGGCACGATGCCAGCGAAAGCCAGGCGCGGCATGCCCAGGTTGGCGATGTAGATCTGCTGGCGATCCTTGCGCAGGCCGCCGAGGAAAGCGTCCGGCTCATCGTAGCGCGTGCTGCGGTACAAGCCGATCAGGCTCAGGTTCACCCCCACATCGAAGCTGTGATACGCCCCGAGGCTGCCCATGTACTCGCGATTGCTCGCGGTATCAGCCTCCTGGCTACGGCGGGTGTAGGTGACCCCGCCGAACACCAGGGTTTGCGGATCAAGCAGGTAGGACAGTGAGGTGCCGACCTGACGCTCGTCATAGTCATCGAAGTAATCACGCTGCTCGCCCTGGAAGCGGAAATGCTTGTGCTGCGCCTGCAAGCCGATCTGCAAGCGGTTGCCCAGGTTGTGCTTCCACTCACCGCGCACGCCGCTGGCCTGGTATTTGGTGTGGTGGTCGCTGTAGTAGTTCTCGAACAGCGGCGTCAGCGACACATCGTTGAGCGCGCTCTGGAAGCTGTAGCCGGCGTACAGCACGCTGGTGTTGTCGTCATACCAGGTCTCGACGTCATCCTGCTCGCTGTGCCGGTTGTAGTTGTTGCCATAACTGAGGCCCCGCACCAGCACATTGTGGTTGCCGGAGATCTGGAAACGCCGCTCGGCCGCGACGTCGTAGACCAGGCTTGAGGCGCTGATCTTTTTCGGCATCTGCCGCGTGTAGTCGAAGCAATCGAAGAACACCGAGCAGACCTGGGTGACCGTGGTCATGCCGTTGGCCTGGTTGATATTGCTGTTGTAGCCGAAGCCCAGGGAGGCCGAGCCATGCCACTGGCGGCGCAAATCGATTGCGTTGTGATATTCGCCCAGCACGCTCAGCACCTGCTCGGGCACATCGCTGGCGGCAACTTCGCGGAACAGCGTCTCGGCCTCGCGGGTCTGGTTGTCTTCGAACAGGGTCCGCGCCAGCTCCAGGCGCGCACGCACGAAGCCCGGTTGCAGCTCGTCGGCCCGCCGCAGATGAGCGATCGCCGGCTTGTAGCGGCGCTCGCTGCGGTCGATCAGGCCCTCGGCCATTTCCACCAGCGCCGGCTCATGCCCGGGCAACTGCCGGTAGCGCTCGACGAACTGGCGCACCTTGCCCCACTGCTGCAGGTTGATGGACACATAGATCGCCGGCCCGAGGTCTTCGAGGGTGTTCTGCACGTTGTAGGTCTGCCCCTGGATGGTGATCAGCCCGTCATTGTTTTCGGCCGGGTCCGGCGCGCCCAGGTTGGCCCGCTCGCGCGCTTCGGCGCCGCGCTCGATCTTGTTCAAGAGCAGGCGGGTGTCGTCATCGTCGGCCAGCGCGGCAGTGGACAACAGGGTCGAGACACACAGCAGGGCGACGCGCACCCGCAAGGACGGCAGCATGGTGATCGGTCCGGGACAGAAAGGAATAGGGGTCGGAAGGGAGCGCCGAAGCGCCCTCCTCCAATGACGCGTGGGTGTTACTGCTTGGCGCCGCCGAAGGCGACCTTGGTGGTGCTGGTGGTGTAGATACCCGCCAGGGCCTCGGCGTTGGCGCCGTAGAACTGACCCTGGATGTTGGTGCCGCGAGCGAAGGAGCCGTTCGAAGCGATGGTGGTACCGGCGAAGCTCAGCGAACCGACCGAACCGGTCAGGGTGCCGCTGCCGGAACCGTAGTTGGCGGTCAGCACGCCCGTGGTGACGCCAGCTCCGGTACCCGGGTTGTACTGGTTGATGCCGACCACGTTGTACTTGGCGTTGACCAGAGTAGGCATGCTGGTGGTCGGGTTTTCGCCGACGAACCAGACGGTGCGGTCAGAGCTGGACAGGTTCAGGTCGGTGCTGTTCAGCGGTTGGGTGCCGGTCTTGCGCGGCGCCCATTCACCGAAGTACACCTCGGCACCGGATACCTTGGCGATGACTTCGCCACCGAACTGCGGGTAATTCGGCAGCGGATCATCGATCTGGCGATAGGCGTAGACGTTGGTGTTGTAGGCGTAGGTATTTTTCCAGGTCTCAGAGACATTGGAGACCACGCCGGTAATCGGGTGGGTCTGGGTGATGATCGCCGACGAGAAGCCCGAACTGGACAGTTTTGCGTTGGTCTGGGCGATCGGACCAGCGGCGAAACTTACCACTTTCGAAGTATCAGCGGTGCCACCGACGACGGTTGGCATGGCAATACCCGCGGTGTTCGCAGCGAGCATGTTGGATGCGAACGCCTGGACATAGTTGCTGGACGAACCACCAGACACGGTTGCGGCAAAACTGGTAGAAGCCATCAGTGACAATGCGGAAACAACAAAAAGCTTTTTCATGGAACCTCCTTGGATAGTTGAAGAAACACTGTTTTTATAAAAAACAGCAAAAAATCCTTGGTACTTTAAAAACGGACAGTCAGCCCCATTTTCATGGTGCGTCCGGGTGCCGGCATCATTGCCCGCGCCAATGGGTCGATGTAATAGCGGTTGGTAATGTTGTTGATACCGAAGTCGACATCCAGGTTTTCAGTGACCTGATAACTTGCAAAGGCATCGAAGACCCAGATCGGATGCCAGCGGAACGGCCGGCCGAAGGCGTCGGCACCACTGACACCACTGGTGATCCACTTGGCCTCCTCCTTGTTCTCGGCGCTGCTGTGATAGACCATGCGTCCGCCCAGTTCGAGCTTCTCGTCGAACAGGCGAACACCGCCGTCCAGGTTGATCGAGTACTTCGGCTGCAGACTGGTACGGGCCATGGTCAGCGGGAAGCCGCCGGTTACGCAGCTATTAACGGCCTTGCCATAAAGTGGGTCGAATGTCGCGGCGTAATCCTTGTCGCAGAGTTTCTGTTCCAAACGATAACTGACACCGAAGTTGCTGAAATACCGCCCGGTATCGGTACGGGCCTGCAACTCGATTCCGGAGTAGGTCTTCTTGTCGAACTGAACGATATTGTAATTACGGTCACGATCAATGAAGTCGTGGATTTCATTCTTGTAGTAGTTGATGCGGAAGTCCGCATGTCGCCAGTCCGGAACGAAACTGCGCAAGTCATGCACATAACCCACCTCCCAGTTATAGGCATGCTCAGGGTTCATTGCCTCGGTGGAGCTTCGCCCGAAGGCAGTACCCGCCTGCGTGTCTTCGTACAAGGTAGGGAAGCGCACCAACTCGCTGTAGCGCACATAGACACGGGCGTTGTCGGTGAGCAGGAAGGTCAGGCCGGCCATCGGGGTCCAGGCATGATCCCGGCGTTTCTTGGGCTTGGCGAACCGCTCGGACTCGTCGGGGTTGACGGTGACCGGCGTGAATGCGCCGCTCGCGATGTAACGCTGGGCCGTCTCGGTAGTGCCCTGGGCGTTGGCTACCGTTTCGTTCAGGTCGATGGCGCCATTGAGGAACTGATTGGTGGAGCGATCGATCTTGAAGCCATCGTAGGCGGCCGTGAATTGCTCGCGGGTGTAGTAGAAGCCGTTGACTCGATAAGCCGCCAGCTCGCTGGAGACCATCTCTTCGACGTCCTCCTCGGGTAGCCCCCAGGACTCGACTTCCGTGCGCACCGTCTGCGCCAGTGCCGCCGCCTCATCGTCACTCATCAGGCGCTGGTAGCTGAATCTGGCCCCCACCGTAGCAGGCCCCACAGCCCAGTCACTGTCCTGGTTCTCCCGATGCTTCGCCAGCCCTTCGTCGAACGAGTTGTAATCGCTGTAGCGTGCCCCGGCATTGACCACCAGCCAGGGCATGGCGGTCCATTCGTTGTTGAAGCTGAAGTTGTACTGCTGGCGGTTACCGCTACGTGGCCCGAAGTGCTGGGTCCCCCAGACCACCTCGCTGCCGACCATGGTCGGCGAAGCATAGTTTTCATCCAGTTTTTCATGGCTGAAGTCACTGGCAAGGGTCACATTGAACGTGTCGCTGAGCACCATGCGGTTGCTCAGGTTTACCCCCCAGCGATCATGCTTCGATAGTTGCAGCGACCTGGCAACGAGAGTGAAACGACCATCGCTGTTATCCATGGGTTGTGGCTGGGTGGTGGGCGCGATCGAACAAGCGTTGGGGTTGCTTCCGTACTGGCAATGGACCCAATTGTTCCAGTCTTCATCCTGGTCCAGCCCCGTGACACCGACACCATAGATCGAATCACCGGTCTGGTAGCGCTTGCTGTCACTGTTGGTCATCCATAGGCCGGCCTGAAGATTGATCAGGTCGTTGTCTTCAGGATTCCAGGTGTAAGCCAGCGACCAGGTGTCCTGCTTCACCTGCGAATAGGGATACTGGATGCCCAGATTCTGCGTACCATCCAGACCGCGATAGGTCGTCAGGCTATTAACGAACGGCGAGCTCTCGCCATACTCCAGGTCGCTGTGCATGTAGGACAGCTTCAGACTTTGCTGGTCGGATAGAAACCAGGTGCCCTTGAGCAGGGTGGTGCGCATGTCGCTCGACGTATTGGTGACCTCGTAGCCGGGGTGATACAACTGGGCCACATATGAGGTGCCGGCCCCGGGCACATTCTGATTACCCTCGGCCTTGGCCTTGTCCAGCCAGTCTTCCGTTTCATAACGCTGGCTGCCGCCCTTGCCGCTGTAGTAATTGCCCTTGCGACGATAGCTATAAGCCGCCAGCAGATCGAAGTCCTCCAGATGTGCACCTGCGGCGATACGGAAGGCATTGTCATCGAAGTTGAAGTCAGTCCCGCCAGAGCCCTTGCGCGGCGTCACGCGGCCAGCATTGGGCAAAGCGAAACCCACGGTACCGTCATAGGCCGTTGTCGCACCGGGAACGTCGTGATAATCCTGGCCAAACAGCTTTGTCCCTGAATCATCCGGCGACACCGAATTGCTCGCCGTCTCGGTCTTGATCTCGATACCCCAAGGCTCACCAGGCTTGACGATATCCTCGACATCCAGGGTCTTGATCTGCACCGAACCACCGATTCCCGTACGACTCCCATCCGACATCGACGGCCCCTTCTCCACCGAAATGCTGCCGATCATGTTGGGGTCGACATAGTTGCGGTTTGAAACACCACCCGAGCCCTGCCACACCGAGATTGCCTGTTCGGTGCCATCCACCGTCACCGGGATCCGCCCTTCGCCCTGGATACCGCGGATGTTCGGGTCCAGGGCGCCACTGTTGCGCGAGTCGCCGCTGTAGACGCCGTTCAGCCCGCTGAACACATCGGACACCGAGGTGCCCTTGTAGCGCTCCAGCTCTTCCTTGCCGGCATAGACGTTGGACACATCCTTGCGGAAGACGTCGTTCTTGCCCTTCTCGTCGCGGTCTTCCCATTCGTCTGCGGTGATTTCCTGGGCCTGTAGCTCCTGCGGCTCATTGCGCGACGCGACCGTCTTGCCCGCCTTCTCCTCATACCCCGCCGGCAGCTCGATCTCCACCGGCCCCATGTTCGGTGTCGAAGACTGCGGCGCCGGGCTTTCGCCTTCGGCCAGGGCGGCGGAGCTGGACAGTGCCAGGAGGATCGACCAGGCCAGCGGCTTGAGGCGCATCGGCGTGGGAGGGGTGATGAAGAAGGACATGGCGAGACTCTTGTTTATCGGTGCATGGCAGTTTCGTGACCGCTCTGCGGCGGCGAAGTGATACTACCGATAAACGCAAATGAATCTCGTTTAGATTGGTATGCGGGAGGGTGAAAAATGTATGCGCTCAGAAGAACAACACAAAACCCTGTGGGAGCTGGCTTGCCAGCGATTTGGCCAGATCAGGCAACATCGCTGTCCGTGCCGGCCTCATCGCTGGCAAGCCAGCTCCCACAGGGTTTGTGTTGCAGCATAGGAATTGCGCTCAGCGCTTGCGCCCAAAGATCGACTTCGGCGCCCGCCCGAAGTACCGGGTAAAGGCCACGGTGAAGTTGTTCGGGTACTTGTATCCCACCTGCCACGCCGCCTGGGCGACCTGCTGGCCGGACTCCAGCAGGGTCATGGCCTTGCGCATCCGCAGGTCGAGCAGCATCCGCGCCGGGGTCGTGTCGAACAGATAACGGAAGCCTTCCTTGAGCTTGTGCTCATTCATACCAACGCTGGTGGCCAGGTATTCCACGGTCAACGGCGTATGCAACTGCTCGCAGAGAATGTTGCGTGCCCGCTCGATCCGCTCGATCTCGCTGGTGCTCAAGGGCGACGCACTGCCGTCCTGGGGCGCCAGCAGGTTGAACTGCTCGGACAGCAGACTGAGGGTATGGATATGCAGGTCCAGGCGATTCGACGGATTCAGCACCCCCGGCTGCAGATAGCGCACCAGCGCCGCGGCATGGGCCTGCGCCGCCTTTGAGCTGGCGCGAAAATCGATGCGCTGCAAACGCCCGCTGCCCAGCACCTGGGCCGCGCGTTCTTCGCCGACGTACTTGCACAGGGTCGGCTGGTCGATCACCACCCTGAGTTGCGAAGCCGTTTCATTGGCCTGGTAACGCCGCTCACCCGGCGTGGCGCGAAACGCAGTGATGGTGGTCTGCCCGGCCTCGAAGGCGAGGTTGCTGCCGTCCTTGCCGAGGAAGCCCGATTTGCCCTGCAAACCGATGGTCACCACCATCACATGGCCGTCATGGGGCCCGCAGGTTTCCTCGATCAGCGTGCGCGTCGGGTGGTAGTGCAAACGCCCCAGCGATAGCCCCTGCTCCAGCTGCAACAGCTCGGAATAACAGTTGCCGACATCCTCGGCCAGTTGCATGCGCAGACGCCCGTCAGCCTGCACCGACCGCTGTCGGGGGTGATCGAGGCCAAGACGGCAGCTCCCTTTCATTGTGCTCATGACGACATCCCTGCGTGTGCGCGCCGTGCTTCGCATAGGAACGGCTCCGGCTCGCATACTTAACATAAATGATTCTCATTTAATATATATCACTCTTTTCAGTGATTCGGCCACGGCTTGTTTCGTTAAGAACAAGGCGGCCAAGTACAGGGAGTTACCGTGCCTCAACGTGAAAACCTCAAGGAGCTGACCAGCACCCACCCCCTGCAAGCCTGCTGGGACCTGCAACTGGCCGGGCTTGGCGCCGATGCCTTGCAGGTCGCCCTCGAATGCGCGCTGTTCGATCATCTCGCGGTGCCAGTGAGTGCGCCTGACCTCGCCCGCGTCCTGCAACTGGATGCCGCCAGCGCCGGCTACCTGCTGGAGCTGCTGTGGAGCCTCGGCCTGCTCGACCGCGACCAGCAACAACCGCCGCACTACCGCAACCTGCCCCTGGCCGACCTTTATCTGCGCGCCGAAGCCCGCGCCTATTGCGGCGATGCCCTGCTGTTCCGCCACAAGGTGATGCGCCAGACCGGCACCCAGCTCGGCGACTACCTGCGCAACGGCGTGCCGCGCCCGCCCATGGCCACCGCCTCGATCGCCGCCGCCTGGGCCAACGCCGCACGCCTGCAGATCGCCCAGGAACAACGCGCCGTGACCCGCGAAGTCGCCTGCGCCCTGATCGACCGACTGCCCGAGGCACCGCACCTGCAACGTATCCTCGATCTCGGCGGCGGCCCCGGCCTGGTTGCCATCGCCCTCGCCGAGCACCTGCCTGCGGTGGAGGGCACCGTCTTCGAATACCCCCTGGCCGCCGACGTGGCCCGCGAGAACATCGCCGCCGCCGGGCTGGGCAAACGCCTGCAAGCCATCGGCGGCGACCTCAACGACGACGATATCGGCAGCGACTACGACCTGATCTGGTGTTCCTCGGTCCTGCATTTCGTCCACGACCTGCCCGCCACCCTGCACCGCCTGTACGCCGCCCTGCGCCCCGGCGGCGTGCTGCTGGTGTGCCAGGCCGAAGTGCCGGACGAGCGCCCGGCCGCCGCCCAGGTCCTGCCTTATTACCTGCACATGCGCCTGCAAGGTCGCCACGTCCTGGCCCAGGGCGAACTCGCCGGTCGCCTCGAAGACCTCGGCTTCCGCGCCGTGGAGCAGATCAACGGACTGCGTTTCCCGGTGACCCCGGTCAACGCCGTCATCGCCCGCAAACCCAAGGGATAACTCGATGGAGCGCACGCGGATCGCCGGCCTGCAATTGCTGTTCGGCTGGCTCAACCTGGTGCTGGCGGTGCCCAGCATCTACCTGATGTTCGGCATGCCGCTGGTGATGCGCCAGTACGGCTGGAGCGGCACCGAGATCGGCCTGTTCCAGCTCGCCGGGTTGCCGGCGGTGTTCAAGTTCCTGCTCGCCGTGCCGGTTCAGCGGGTACGCCTGGGCCGCGGGCATCTGGTGCACTGGATGCTCCTGCTGAGCGCCGCGCTGCTGGTCCTGTACTGGCTGATCGGCCGGCAGAACCTGATCGAACAGCGTCTGCCGCTGTTCGCCATGACCTTCGCCATCAGCATCATCGCCACCTGGATGGACATCCCGCTCAACGCCCTCGCCGTGCAGTGGCTGCCGCGCAGCCAGCAACTGCGCGCCGGCAGCATTCGCTCGGCGGCGCTGTTCCTCGGCGCCATCGTCGGTGGCGGTGCCATGCTGCTGATCCAGGCACGCCTGGGCTGGCAGGCGCCGTTCCTGATCATGGGCGCCGGCCTGCTGCTCGGCGTGCTGCCGCTGCTGGCCCTGCGTCGCAAGGCGTTGCCGGTCGAGAGCGAGCAGGCTGCGCCGAGCGGCTTCGTCGCCGACTGGATGAGCTTCTTCAACCAGCCAGCCGCCCGCCAGTGGACCTGGCTGCTGCTCACCGCCTTCCCCTTCATTGGCGCCGCCTGGCTGTACCTCAAGCCGCTGCTGCTCGACCAGGGCATGCCGATGCAGGAAGTGGCGTGGATCGTCGGCATCGCCGGTGGCGTCACCGGGGTGATCTTCAGCCTGATTGGCGGGCGCCTGATCGGCGTACTCGGCACTGCCCGGGCGATCCTCGTCTACCTGCTCGCCGCGCTGCTGGCGCTGCTCCTGCTGACCGTCAGCGTCTGGCTGAACCTCGGCACCCGCTGGTTGATCGCCAGCGCCCTGTGCCTGGCCGCGAGCATGGGTGCGGTGTCGGCGCTGATGTTCGGCCTGACCCTGTTCTTCAGCCGTCGCCAGCGCACCGCCAGCGACTACGGCCTGCAATCCAGCCTCTTCGTCATCACCCGCCTGGCCGCCCCGGTGGCCGCCGGGCTTCTGCTCGACCGCCTCGGCCAGGCCGGCATGCTCGCCTGCCTGAGCGCCGGCCTGCTGCTGGCCCTGCTCCTGGCCTGGCGGGTACGCCACAGCATCGCCGGCAGTGCCGAGGCCCTGCTGACCCACGAACGTCACGCCGCTGCAGGGGTGACCTCCATCGCTACCGAGGGCAAAGCATGAAGCCACGTACCGTCGGCATCTGCCTGGTCAGCCGCGACAGCGCGCTGCAGGAGGATGTGCAAGCAGTGCTCGACCGGCTCAATCACTGGTTGGGCCATGAAACCGCGATCGCCAGCCAGCACTGGCCGGACAGCGACTCGCGCTGCCTGTACCGGCAGGTCGCCGGACAGGCCGAAGCCTATGTCCGCGAGCATGCCGGCAATCACGGCCTGTACCTGGACCTGCGCTGTTTCGATGATGCCGCCGAAGCGCGCGAGGCCTTGGCCACCGCCGACAGCGAAAGCGACTACGTGCTGTTCGACACCCGCCACCTGGCCGAGCAGCCCGACAGCGACCCGCTGGTTGAGTTGCTCGCCGCGCAACCCCAGGCCAAGCGCTCGCCCAGTTCCGCCCTGCTGCTCTGCGATGAACAGCGCTTGCAGCACTGGCTCGGCCGCCTCGGCGGCAACCGCCTGGTGCGGGTGCCCCACGAGCGCCAGCCGCTGCGCCGCGCCGACCTGCTGCGGCTGTTCATCGATCATCTGGAACACGCCTACTTCAACCGCCTGCTGGCCCGCACCACCCTGCAATCCAGCGAGCCGGTGGCCCTGGCCCGGGATATCGAGCAGCGCATGAACGCGCGCTGGGGCGAGCAATGGGATTGCCATTTCTTCACCGGTTCCATGGTCGCCGGCTTCCTCGATTCCATGGGCGCCCTGCTGCGCGACAGCGGCCGCGGCTTCCACACCGCCAGCAACGAACATGCCCTGGCGGTCAGCGCCCTGGCCGGCTGGCAGCTGTATCGCCGGGCCTACGTGATCGTGATGACCTCGGGGATGCTCGACGAACTGCGTGGCACCCTGGCCAACCTCAAGCGCGCCGGCGCGCCGGGCCTGGTGATCTGCGCCGACTCGCCGGAGTCGGTGTGGTTCGCCTTCCAGGGCAGCCTCGACTGCGACAACGACGGCCACCAGGTGATCGCTGCACGCGGGCTCTGGCAGCACTTCATCCGCCGCCCGGAGGAGTCCCGCGCCAGCGTGGAATCGGCCTTCGCCGCGCTGGACAAAAGCCCGGCGCCGACCTTCCTGTTCGCCACCCAGGCGGTCCTGGAATCGCGGGTGCAAAGCGACGCGCCGGGCACCGTGGAACCGGCGGCCACGCCCGAGAGCGACCTCGATGACAGCCAGCGCGCCGCCCTCGACAGCGTGGTCCAGGTGCTCAACAGCGAGCCGTCGCGGATCCTCTGGCAATGCGGCCGCCTCAGCGAGGAAGAACGCCTGCGCGTGCTGGCCCTGGCCCGGCGCACCGGCATCGCCCTGGCCGACAGCATCATCGCCCCGGGCAGCGTCTGCGCCTACCAGGACCAGGAGCCGGTGCTCAACTACCTCGGCCCGCTGTCCATGTACGGTTTCAGCCGGCGCATCCACGCCTTCCTCGAACAGCCGGACGCCGATGAAGGCAAGCCGTGGCTGTTCTTCCTCAAGAGCAAGATCGACCAGTCGGCCACGCCCTATTCCGAGGGCCGTCTCAAGCGCCTGTTCCATATCGTCCAGGTCAACCGCCAGCGCGCGCATATCTCGCCGTTCACCGAGGTAGCGGTGGAGCTGCCGCTGGGCCGGGTGCTGGATTACCTGGAGCCGCGCCTGAACGTGCCGGCGCCCCTGCTGCAAGCCCGCCGCGAACGCCTGCAACGCCTGCAGCGCACCCGCGAGGCGCTGCCCAGCGACCAGATCGAAACCCTGCCGATGACCCCGAACTTCTTCTTCCATCGCCTCGGCCAGTTGCTCGGCGAGCTGATCGAGGGCGACGGCTATCGCTACACCGGGGTCTACGACGTGGGCCGTTGCAGCATCTCGGCGATGCGCAACCTGCCGCGCACCGATGCCGGTTTCTCCGGCTGGTATGGCCGGGCACTGATGGGGGATGCGCTGATGTCGCTGCCCTATATCGCCCTGAACAACTGCCGCCATGTGCTGGCCTTTATCGGTGACGGCGCGCGGGCGCTGGTCCCGGATATCGAGCAGCGCCTGGCCATGAGCCTGGCCAGCGCCAGCGATGCCGCCGAGCGCAACGTCACCGTGCTGTACCTCTCCAACGGCGTGCTGTCGATGATCCAGACCTACCTGGACAAGCGCTACGCCTGCCACGGTGCGGCCCAGGTCAACGTGCCGCTGAACGACCGGCCGCAGCATGCAGCACAGCGCTTCGGCCCGATCAGCATCTGCCGCGCGCGCCTGCTCGCCTTCTGCCCCGACACCCTGCGCCAGGCCCTCACCGCCCCTGGCCGCCTCAACTTCTTCGACGTCTGGCTGGGCCACAACTCGGAGGGCGACGGCTTGAGCCTGGTCTCCGAAACGGCCTGGAGCCGCCTCAACGCAGAGAACCACTGATGAAATTCGGATTCATTGCCCACCCCACCTCCACCGGCCTGCTGCACCAGGTCAAGCTGATCGACCTGCTCGACCGTACCCTGGAAGAACAGGCCTGGGGCTACGACAGCGAGCGCTGGCGCCAGCGCAACCTGGTGCCCTTCGTCGATTTCGGGCGCATCGTCAGCGCCAGCGGCGCGGAGTGCTCGGGCATCCTGCAGTTCATGCCGCTGACCGCCGAACAGATGCTGCGCCAGCCACGGGCCATCGCCGAGCGCGTGCTCCAGGGCGTCAATGCGCTCAAGGCCGAAGGTGCCGAACTGGTCGGCCTCGGTGGCTTCACCGCCATCGTCGGCAACCGCGGGCTGGCGACCATGGAGCAGGCCGACGTCGCCGTGACCACCGGCAACTCCCTGACCGCCTACGCCGCCTACGTCAACCTGCTGGACAGCCTCAGCCTGCTTGGCGTGGCCCCGGAAAACGCCGAAGTCGCCGTGCTCGGCTACCCCGGCTCGATCGCCCTGGCCGTCGCCCGCCTGCTCGCCGAACAGGGCTGCCGCCTGCGCCTGGTGCATCGCGGCAACCAGCGCCAGGCCGAGGCGCAACTGGAATACCTGCCGGCGCAGTACCACCGCCAGGTCAGCCTGCACGACAACATCGAGGACTGTTACGCCAGCGTGCGTTTCTACGTCGCCGCCACCTCCAGCGGCGGCCTGATCGACCCGCGTCGCCTGCTGCCCGGCAGTGTGGTGATCGACGCCGCGCTGCCCAAGGACGTGATGGACGTACCGCATACCCGCCGCGACATCCTGCTGGTGGACGGCGGCCTGGTCTCGGCCAGCCCGGCGGTGCACCTGGGCATGCGCACCATGGGCCTGGAGCCCAAGCGCAGCATGAACGGCTGCCTCGCCGAAACCATGATCCTGGCCTTGGAAGGCCGCGCCGAACCTTTCTCCATCGGCCGCGAACTGCCGGCGAACAAGGTCCTGGAAATCGGCGCCATCGCCGCCCGCCACGGCTTCACCCCGTCGCCCATGGCCAGCGCCGGTGAAGCCCTGGGCAGCGACGACTTCGGCCGCCTGCACCGGCATCACCACGGCCAGCGCCCGGTGCAGGCCAGCGATGCGAAAAAGGCCCCGCAGGACCTGCGCCGCGAAGTGCTCAACAGCTTCGGCGAGCACATCAACCCGGTGCTGCGCGAGTTCTACCAGTTCAACCATATCGAGCGGGTCTTCAGCCATGGCGAAGGCTGCTGGCTGACCGACCTCGACGGGCGCCGCTACCTGGACTTCGTCGCCGGCTACGGCTGCCTTAACACCGGGCACAACCACCCGGCGATCAGCCAGGCCCTGCAACGCTATCTGCAGGAGCAGTTCTCGACCTTCATCCAGTACCTCTCCGCACCGCTGCACGCCAGCCTGCTGGCCAAGCGCCTGGCGGACCTGGCGCCGGGGGGATTGTCGCGGGTGTTCTTCAGCAACTCCGGGACCGAGGCAGTGGAGGCGGCGCTCAAGCTGGCCCTGGCCGCCAGCGACAAGACCACCGTGCTGTATTGCGACAACGGCTATCACGGCAAGACCCTCGGCGCCCTCTCGGTGACCGGCCGGGCCAAGCACCGCAAGCCGTTCGAACCGCTGCTGCCGCGTTGCGACAGCCTGCCCTTCGGCGATCTCGACGCCTTGCGCCAGCGCCTGGAAAAGGACGATGTGGCGGCGTTGATCATCGAGCCGATCCAGGGCGAAGGCGGGGTGATCCTGCCGCCTCCGGGTTACCTCGCGGGCGTGCGGGCGTTGTGCGACGAGTTCGACTGCCTGTGGATCCTCGACGAGATCCAGACCGGCCTGGGCCGTACCGGCAAGCTGTTCGCCTGCGAATGGGACGACACCGCGCCGGACATCATGGTCCTGTCCAAATCGCTCTCCGGCGGGCTGGTGCCGATTGGCGCGACCCTGTCCAAGGAAGCCGTGTGGCACCGCGCCTATGGCGATATCGACAGCTTCGCCCTGCACACCTCGACCTTCGGCGGCGGCAACTTCGCTGCTGCGGCGGCTTTGGCGGCGCTGGACGTGCTGGAGCAGGACGGCTTGATGGACAACGCGGCGCGGGTCGGTGCGCATTTGCAGGAAGGCTTGCAGGCGATTGCCGGGCGCTACCCATTCATCAAGGCGGTGCGCGGGCGCGGGCTGATGCTGGCGATCGAGTTCAGCAACAGCATGGCCGGGGGTATCGAGGCGCTGGTGCGGGAGATGGCCGGGCGCATTCCGGGGCAGGCGGCAGCGACCTGGCGGATGTTGTCGGGCAAGGCGCGGCGGCATCTTGAGGCGGCCATGGAAGAGCTGGAGCAGAGCCTGGAGGACATGTTCGTGCTGCGGTTGATGACCAAGCTGTCGGAGGAGCACGGGATCCTGACGTTCGTGACGGCCAACAATAATCGGGTGATGCGGATTCAGCCGCCGTTGGTGCTGGGGATCGAGGAGGCGGATCGGTTCCTCGGGGCGTTTGCGGCGGTCTGTGAGGATCTGGCGACCTTCGAGTCCTGATTGACAGTTCCGGCCTCATCGCTGGCAAGCCAGCTCCCACAGTGTCCGCGTCGCTGCCGAACTTGTGGGAGCTGGCTTGCCAGCGATGAGGCCGGTACAGCCACAACAGATCTCATACCTTTTCCACGCTTTCCCATACGAATCCCCTCCCCCACCCCATTGAATCCTCGCCTGTCACATTTGAAAATAATTCCAGTTCGTATCTACTGAATGGAAGAAAGCGATATGACCTTACCGCCGCTGGTAGAACCCGGTGCCGAGCTGAGTCGCGAGGAAGTGAACCGCTACAGCCGCCACCTGCTGATCCCCAATATGGGCGTGACCGGACAACGCCGCCTGAAGAACGCCAGGGTGCTGGTGATCGGCGCCGGCGGCCTCGGTTCGCCGACCCTGCTCTACCTCGCCGCCGCCGGCGTCGGCACCCTCGGGGTGATCGACTTCGACCGGGTCGACGAGTCCAACCTGCAACGCCAGGTGATCCACACCGTCGACAGCATCGGCGAACTGAAAGTGGAAAGCGCCCGCCAGGCCATCGCCCGTCTCAACCCGTTGGTGAAAGTGATCGCCCACAGCGACCGCCTGGAACCGGACATGGCCGTGGAGCTGTTCTCGCGCTATGACCTGATCCTCGACGGCACCGACAATTTCGCCACCCGCTACCTGGTCAACGACGCCTGCATCCTGGCGAACAAGCCCTACGTCTGGGGCTCGATCTTCCGCTTCGAAGGCCAGGCCTCGGTGTTCTGGGAAAGCGCGCCGGACGGACGCGGCCTCAACTACCGCGACCTCTACCCCGAGCCACCACCGCCGGAACTGGCGCCGTCCTGCGCCGAAGGCGGCGTGCTCGGCGTGCTCTGCGCCGCCATCGCGTCGATCATGGCCACCGAGGCGATCAAGCTGCTGGTCGGTATCGGCGATCCGCTGCTGGGCCGCCTGATGGTCTACGACGCCCTGGACATGAGCTACCGCGAACTGCCGATCCGCCGCCTGCCGCAACGCGCGGCGGTCACCGCGCTGTCCGACTACCAGAGCTTCTGCGGCCTGAACCGTCCTTCGCCGGCCAACGACAACAGCGTGCCGCTGATCAGCGCGCTGCAACTGAAGTCGCTCAAGGATGGCGGCAAGGCCCCGGTGATCATCGACGTCCGCGAGCAGACCGAATGGGACATCGTGCGCATCGAAGGCGCGCTGCTGATGCCCAAGTCCGCCGAGGTCGCGCAGCAGATCATCGAGCGCTTTGGTCACGACACCGAGCTGGTCATCACCTGCAAATCGGGTATGCGCTCCCAGGCAGTCTCCAGCGACCTGCGCAAGCTCGGCCTGGACAAGGTGCGCAACCTCGAAGGCGGTGTGCTGGCCTGGGTTCGCGACGTCGAGCCGGCCCTGCCGACCTACTGAGGACACGGCCATGGCCCTGCGCATCACCCGCGCGGCGCTGGAGCAGATCCAGCGCCAGGCGGCCCGGGAGCATCCCCTCGAAGCCTGCGGCGTGATCGCCGCACCCTGCGCGGAAACGCTCGCCAGCCGGGTGATCCCGATGCGCAACCAGGCCGCCTCGGAAATCTGGTTCAGCTTCGATCCCCGCGAGCAACTGAAGGTGTGGAACGAACTGGACGAGCGCGACGAGGAGTGCCGCGTGCTCTACCACTCGCACACCGCGAGCGAGGCCTGGCCCAGTCGCGAAGACATCGCCCACGCCCAGGATCCGGACGTGCATTACCTGATCCTCTCGACCTGGCCCGAGGCCAGGCACCGGGCCCGCAGCTTCCGCATCGTCGAAGGCCGCGTGTTCGAAGAACAGCTGTCCATCCAGGAATGAGACATCAACCAAAGGAGATTCACATGTCGGTTTCAGTCATGGTTCCAACCCTGCTGCGTCCACTCACCGAGGGGCAGAAGAAGGTCGAGGCCCAGGGCGAGACGGTGCGCCACATCATCGACCACCTCGACAGCCGCTACCCGGGCATCAAGGCGCGGCTGGTGCACCAGGACGAGGTGCACCGCTTCGTCAATATCTACGTCAATGACGATGACATCCGCTTCGCCGCCGGCCTCGCCACCAGCGTTGCACCGGGCGCCAAGCTGACCGTCCTGCCGGCCGTCGCCGGCGGCTGAGTCCCGCGTGCCGTGTCGCGGGTTCGCTCGCGACACCGTTCCACCGGCTTTCCGACTCACCGTTCCACCCAAGGTGCTTCCCCATGTCCCGACTCCTGGATGCCGCCGGCCTGAGCTGGCGCAGCGGCCCCTGCCTGCCCGCCTGGCAGAGCCTGAGCGCCGCCCTGCAACGCCAGGGCGAGTGCCTCGGCCTGCGCCACGCCGATGGCGCGCCCGACGGTCCGACGCTGCAACTGATGCACCCCGATCTGCAACCGCTCCAGACCCGCTTCACCGGCTTGCCGGCGCTGCCCCTGGAGCTGTCCACCGAATTCACGCTCCAGGCCGCCTGCGGTCTCATGTCGGTGCACGGCCGCGCCAGTGGCAGGCTCCAGGTCCTGGGCGTGAATTATCTCGCCACCCTCAACGCCGCCCTGGCCTGGCAAGGCAGCTTCGCCGCTGCCGTCGGCCAGTTGCGCGGCGGGCGTTTCCATGAGGTGACCCTGCAACCCGCCGCCGGCGCGCTGCTGAGCATCGGCCAGTACCTCGCCGGGGCCACTGCGCCGGAAGACGCCGAGCAGTTGCTACCGGGCACCGACGATGCCCTGGCCCGGCCGCCGTTCCTGTCTGCCGATGGCGTGCTGTTCGAACTGGAAACCCTCGACAGTCACCCGTGGCGGCAATTCTGGAATGCCCTCGGGGTCAGCGACGCGATTGCCGGCAAGGCCTGGCAACGCTTCCTCCTGCGCTATGCCCGCGCTGTCGCGCCGATGCCGGCCGAGTGCCTGGACGCCCTGGCCGGCCTGCCGCTGGCGCGTATCCAGGCGGTTGCCGCCGAGTGTGGCGTGGCCCTGGTGCCGGTGCGTGATCCGGCGCAGCGCCACGCCGACAGCGACTACCCGGCCAGTGCCGCCAGCCCGTGGCAGATCCAGCGCGGCAGCGCCGCCCACGCGCCGCGCCGTACAGCGCCCGTGCGCCTGCCCCTGGAAGGCATCCGCGTGCTCGAATCCTGCCGGCGCATCCAGGGTCCGCTGGCCGGGCATCTGCTGTCGTTGCTCGGCGCCGAGGTCATCCGTTTGGAACCGCCGGGCGGTGATCCGCTGCGCACTATGCCGCCGTGCGCCGATGGCTGCTCGGTGCGCTTCGATGCGCTGAATCATCTGAAGGACGTGCGCGAGGTGGATATCAAGTCCGTCGCCGGCCGTGCCGAGATCCATGCCCTGTGCCGCGACGCCGATGTGTTCCTGCACAACTGGGCACCGGGCAAGGCCGCCGAGCTGCAACTGGATGCGGCCGACCTGCATGCCACCCAGCCGGCGCTGATCCACGCCTATGCCGGCGGTTGGGGCGATGCTGCGGTCAATGCACCAGGGACCGACTTCACCGTGCAGGCCTGGTCCGGTTTCGCCTCGCGCATTGCCGCTGCTTCGGGTACCCGCGGCGGCACCCTGTTCACCGCCCTCGACGTACTCGGCGGCGTGGTCAGCACCCAGGGCATCTGCGCCGCGCTGCTCGACCGCGAGCTGCACGGTCACGGCGCGGCGCTGCACAGCTCGCTGCTGGGCGCCGCCGACCTGCTCCTCGACAGCCGCTGCGACGAGCCTTCGCCGTCCCTGCTGCAAGGGCTGTTCAACACCGCCGACGGCGTACTCGCCCTCGACTGCCAGACCCGCCAGCAGCACCAGGCCCTGACCCGCCTGCTCGGCGGCGAAGCCCACTCCGGCAGCCTCGCCGGACAGACCAGCGCGCGCTGGCTGGACGCCTGCCTCGCCGCCGGCATTCCCGCCAGCACCGCCCATGAAGACCTCGCCCTGCTCGCCGCCGATCCGCGCCTGGCCCCGAGCCTGTCCCAACGCGCCTACCGCGCTGTTCAATCTCCGTGGAGTTTCCTATGAATACTGCCGGCATCATTGATCTCGTCCCCCTGCACACCCGTCGTCGCTGGAGCGAAGACGGCAGCTATCCCAACCAGGATGTCTTCGGCCTGTTCCGCCAGCGCGCCGCCGAGGCGCCGGACAAGGCCGCAGTACTGTCGCCGGAAGGCAACGTCAGCTACGCCGAACTGCTCGACGCCGCCCTGCGCATAGCCGCCAGCCTGCGCCAGGCCGGGATCGTCGCCGGCGATGTGGTGGCCTACCAACTGAGCAACACCTGGCGCTGCTGCGCCATCGACCTGGCGGTGGCCGCGCTGGGCGCTATCGTCGCGCCCTTCCCGCCGGGTCGCGGCAAGCTGGATATCCAGTCGCTGGTACGCCGCTGCGATGCCCGGGCGGTGATCGTGCCGCAGGAGTACGCCGGCATCGACCTGTGCGAAGTGATCGAGTCGCTGCGCCCGACCCTGCTGTCGCTGCGCATCCTGATCGTCGACGGCGAGCCTCGCGCCGGCTGGTCGACCCTCGATGGCCTGCTGGACGCCGCGCCGATCGATCTCGCCAGCCTGCCCAAGGTCTGCCCGGATTCGCCGGTACGCCTGCTGGTGTCTTCCGGCACCGAGTCCGAGCCCAAGCTGGTGGCCTACTCGCACAACGCCCTGGTCGGTGGCCGTGGCCGCTTCCTGCAACGCATCAGCAGCGACGGCGCCGAATTCCGTGGCCTGTACCTGGTGCCGCTGGGCTCGTCGTTCGGCTCCACCGCCACTTTCGGCGTGCTGTGCTGGCTCGGCGGCTCGCTGGTGGTGCTGCCGCGCTTCGATGTGGGCGAGGCGATCAAGGCCATCGAGGCGCTGCGCCCGAGCTTCATCCTCGGCGTGCCGACCATGCTCCAGCGCATCGCCGCCGAGCCGGCCCTGGCCGAGATTGACAAGTCCAGCCTGCGCGGCCTGATCTGCGGTGGTTCGCTGATCGACGAAGCCACGGTGCTGCGTTGCACCGAGCACTTCGGTTGCGGCTTTATCAGCCTGTACGGTTCGGCTGATGGGGTGAACTGCCACAACACCCTCGACGACCCGCTCGACGTGGTGCTCAACAGTGTCGGCAAACCGAACCCGGCGGTGTGCGAGATCCGCATCGTCGATGACCTCGGCCGCGAGCTGCCCCACGGCGATGTCGGCGAGATCACCGCGCGCGGGCCGCTGAGCCCGATGCAGTACGTCAACGCACCGGAGCTGGACGAGCGCTATCGCGACGGCGAAGGCTGGGTGAAGACCGGCGACCTCGGTTTCATCGATCCGCAAGGCTATCTGGTACTGGCCGGGCGCAAGAAGGACATCATCATTCGCGGCGGCGCCAACATCAGCCCGGTGCAGATCGAAGGCCTGGTGATGGGCCACCCGGACGTGGTCACCGTGGCCTGCGTACCGGTGCCGGATGCCGACCTCGGCCAGCGCGTGTGCCTGTGCGTAACCCTGCGCGAAGGCGCGGCGAAGTTCGCCCTGGCGGATATCACCGCGTTCCTGCGCGAGCAGGGCCTGGAGGTGAACAAGCTGCCGGAGTACCTGCGCTACTACCGTCACCTGCCGCTGACCCCGGCGGGCAAGATCGACAAGCGCGCCCTCGCCGCCGATGCCGCCGGCCTCGGTGAAGCCGTGCGCCAGGTGGGCTGAGCCATGAGCAACCCATCCCCTGAAGCAATCGACCTGGCGCGGCGGGTCCGCGCCTTCGTCGAGCAACATATCCTGCCCCGCGAGCTGGAGCTGGGTGCCTACGACCAGGCGGCCGCCGTGCTGGCCGCCGAGTTGCAGGTCAAGGCCCAGGCCATCGGGCTGTTCGGCAGTTTCTATCCGGGCAGCCCGATCACCCGCCTGAGCGACTACCTGGCAGTGGCCGCCGAGGAAGGCCGTAGCGAATTCGCCCCGGCGATCCTCGGCTGCGATGCCACCCTCGACACCTGGATGCTCGACCGCCATGCCAGCCCGGAGCAACGCGAGGCGTTCCTGCTGCCGCTGCTGCGCGGCGAGTCGGTGCCTTGCTATGCCATGTCCGAGCCGGACAGCATCGGCTCGATCCCGGCAACCATGCAGTGCCGGGCCGACTGGCACGGCGATCACTGGCGGCTGAACGGGCGCAAGTGGTTTATCTGCCGCGCCGCCCGGGCCGACTTCGCCACGGTGATCACCCGCACCGGCGACGGCGCGGTCGGTGCAGCGCTGTCGATGTTGCTGGTGCCGAGCGACAGCCCCGGTTTCCGCTTCGTCCGGCCATTGGCCTTGCTGGGTCGCCAGCAGGGTCAGGGTGAATTGCACTTCGACAATGTGCGGGTCGAGGCGCGGCAGGTGCTCGGCGAGCCCGGACAGGGCATCGCCTTGATGCAGCGTCGCCTCGGCCTCGGCCGCCTGCTGCGCGCCGCGCACTGGCTGGGGCTGGCCCAGCGCTGCTTCGATGATCTGTGCGCGCGGGTGCATTCGCCGCGCGGCGAACTGGCGCGATTGAGCGACAAGCAACTGGTGCGCGGGCGGATCTATCAGGTGTATCGCGATATCGCTTCCGCCCGTGGCCTGCTGCGGGAGGCGGCGGAGAAGTTCGACGCGGGTCTGCCCAATGCCATCGAGGTCAACCTGGCCAAGCTGGCGGCGTCGGATGCGCTGTCCGCTGCGGTGGATTCGGCGATACAGATCATGGGCGCCGAGGGCCTGAGCGAGCTGTCGCCGCTGTCGGGCATCTACCGGCATGCGCGCACCACGCACATCCTCGACGGCACCGACGATGCGCTGATCAGCACCCTGGGCCGCGACCTGCTGGCCGCTACAGCACCCGGCAAGGTGAACCCATGAAAAAGCACGCCGCCCTGGCTGCCCTGCTGACCTGCGCCATGGGCCTGCCGATGATGATCTTCTACGCCCTCGGCGTGCTCGGCCCGCAACTGATCGCCGACCTTGGCATCGACCGCGAGCACCTCGGCTGGCTGACCACCAGCGCCTTCGGCCTGGCGGCGCTGCTGTCGCCCTGGGCCGGGGCGCTGGTGGCGCGGATCGGTTCGCGCAACGGGCTGCTGGCGTTGTTCCTGCTGGTGGCGCTGTCGTTCAGCCTGATGGCGGTGTTGCCCGGCTTCGTCGGCGTGGTGATCGCCCTGTCGTTCTGCGGGGTGGCCCAGGCCCTGGCCAATCCGGCGACCAACCAGGCGATCGCGCAGACGGCCGATGCGCCGAAGGCAGCGCTGGTCGGACTGAAGCAGGCCGGGGTGCAACTCTCGGCACTGATTGCCGGGCTGGCGCTGCCGGCGTTGAGTGCCTGGCTGGGCTGGCGCCTGGCGCTGGCTTGCTGGGTGCCGGTGGCGTTGTTGCTGGCCTTGTGGGTACCACTGCGAATCGCCGCGCCAGCTGCGGGCGCCCGTCCGCCGTTGCGTTTGGCCTCGGCCAATGGCTGGCTGCTGCGGCTGATGGCGATCCAGGCCTGTGCCGGGTTGTGCCTGTCGTCGTTCATCACCTTCTTCGGCGTCTATGCCAGCAGCCTTGGCGTCAGCCCTTCCAGCATCGGCCTGATGGTCAGTTGCTTCGGCCTGATGGGCATTGCCTCGCGCCTGTTGCTGACCCCGCTGGGGGCACGTCTGAATGATGAGACGGTGCTGCTCGGCGGGCTGTTCCTGTTTGCCCTGGGCACCCTGCTGGTGATGCAGCAGGCGTCGGGCAACAACCATCTGCCGCTGTGGCTGGGAGTGATCGGCATGGGCCTGAGCCTGGTGGCGAGCAATGCCGTGGCCATGAGCATGCTGCTGCGTGATGCGCGCTTCGGTGGCGTCGCCAGCAGTGCGGGGATGTTGTCGCTGGGCTTCTTCGGCGGTATCGCCGTGGGCCCGCCGCTGTTCGGCATGTTGTTGCGCCAGCCGGGTGGGTTCGCCGCGGCGTGGACGCTGCTGCTGTTCGCCCTGTGTGTCGGCGCCATCCTGTGCCGCAACCTGTACCGCGCCCGTCGCACCGAGGAGAGCCGCCCCCATGCCGGCACAGCGTAAACGTCAGGCGGTGGTCAACGCCCTGTTCAAGCAACTCGACAGCATTTCCCGGCAGTGCGGCGAGCAGTTCCCGCTGTATCGTCTGCCCCGGGAGCGCAAATGGAAACTCTCGCGGCGCGGCTCGTGGCTGGGTGGTTTCTGGGCCGGGCTGTGGTGGCGGCGGGCGGCGTACACCGAGCTCAGCGAGGACCTGGATCAGGCCGCGTTCTGGAGTCGCCAGTTGGTGGCGCAACTGGACGAACCGAGCCTGAACCGCAGTTTCGTGTTCTGGTACGGCGCCGCCTTTGGCGGGCGGCTGGCCCAGGATCAATCGGCACGGGAGCTGGCCTTGCGTGCCGCCGACACCCTGGCCCGGGATTATCGCCCGGATATCGGCGGCTGGCCGCTGGGCCCCGGCATGGGTGGTGGCGACAGCGGGCATGCGACCCTGAATATCGATGCCCTGGCGCCGACCCTGGCGCTGATGCATCTGCAGGCGGACCAGCGCGAGATGGGCCGCAGTCATCTGGAGCTGTGCCTGCGCACCTTGCGTGGGGAAGGTGGTGCTTGGGCGAGCCATGCGCAGCTTGATGAGGACGGCCGCGTCAGTCGTGGCCCGGCCGGTGAATGGGCGCGTGGGCAGGCCTGGGCGATGCTCGGGCTGGCTGAAGCGGTGGGGTTGTATGGCGGCGCCTATGCGGCGCCGGCGCGGGAGGCGTGTGCCTATTGGTTGAAACGCTGGGGCAAGGGCATGGGGGATGCCGACCCTTGCGCCGTGGCCATCGCCTCCCTGGCGCTGCTGCGGCTGTGGCAGTGCCTGCCGGGGATGAATGAATGGCGGGAGCTGGCGTTCAAGCAGCTTGAGGGGTTGATGTCGCTTGAGGTGCAGCAGGGGTGCTTTGTCGGGCACTACTACCGGACCGGGGCGGATCAGGAGCAGATGGTGGAATCGGCCTGTGCGACGTTCTTTCTGGTGGAGGCATTGTTGACCCAGGATCAGGTGATGGCGGCGCAAGGTGGAATCGCCGGGTGGTAACACTCCCCGAGACACCACAAAACCCTGTGGGAGCTGGCTTGCCAGCGATGAGGCCGGCAGGGACAAAAGGGTTGTCAGATCCGGCCAAATCGCTGGCAAGCCAGCTCCCACAGGGTATTGGGCCAGCCCATGACACCTGGGCTTGTCCCCTGCAGATTCTCAGCCTGCCACTGAACCCAGTCCTGACCCGGACACTGTGGGAGCTGGCTTGCCAGCGATGAGGTCAGCAGGGGCAAAAGGGTTGTCAGATCCGGCCAAATCGCTGGCAAGCCAGCTCCCACAGGGTATTGGGTCAGCCCATGACACCTGGGCTTGTCCCCAGCAGAACCTCAGCCTGTCACTGAACCCAGGCCTGACCCGGACATTGTGGGAGCTGGCTTGCCAGCGATGAGGCCAGCAGGGGCAAAAGGGTTGCCAGATCCGGCCAAATCGCTGGCAAGCCAGCTCCCACAGGGTATTGGGCCAGCCCATGACACCTGGGCTTGTCCCCAGCAGAACCTCAGCCTGTCACTGAACCCAGGCCTGACCCGGACATTGTGGGAGCTGGCTTGCCAGCGATGAGGCCAGCAGGGGCAAAAGGGTTGCCAGATCCGGCCAAATCGCTGGCAAGCCAGCTCCCACAGGTTATTGGGCCAGCCCATGAGACCTGGGCTTGTCCCCAGCAGAGTCTCAGCCTGTCACTGAGCCCAGGCATGACCTGGACCCTGTGGGAGCTGGCTTGCCAGCGATGAGGCCGGCAGGGGCAAAAGGGTTGCCAGATCCGGCCAAATCGCTGGCAAGCCAGCTCCCACAAGGTGCGGCGGTGTCCTTTCGATCGAGCAGAAATCCGATAGTTAGCTTATGAAATTCCCGCCATGGGGCCACTTGAGAAACAATTTCGTTTACCATTGTTTCCAAATATGTAGCCGCAAGCGAGGATTGACCCGCATGACGATTCGCAGTAACCCGATTTTGCGCGGCCTGGCCGTTTCCCTTCTCGGCCTGGTGCTCGGCGCACCCGCCGCGCTGGCCGCCGATCCGGTGACCCTGACGCTCTACAACGGCCAGCACAAGGAAATCGGCGAGGCCATCGCCAAGGCCTACGAGGCCAAGACCGGTATCCATATCAATATCCGCAAGGGCAGCAGCAACCAGTTGGCCAGCCAGATCATCGAGGAAGGCGAGCGCTCCCCCGCCGACGTGATCTACACCGAGGAATCGCCACCGCTGAACAACCTCGGCGAACTGGGCCTGCTGGCAACCATCGACCAATCCACCCTGGACGTCCTGCCCAAGGAATTCGTCGCCGCCAACGGCAGCTGGATGGGTGTGACCGCCCGTACCCGCGTGGTCGCCTTCAACCCGAAGAAGATCGACGAGAAAGACCTGCCGCAATCGGTCATGGACTTCGCCGACCCCGAGTGGGACGGCAAGATCGGTTTCGTCCCCACCAGCGGTGCCTTCCAGGAACAGGCCGTGGCCATCCTGAAACTCCACGGTCGTGAAGCCGCCGAGGAATGGCTGACCGGCCTGAAGGCCTTCGGCAAGACCTACACCAACAACATGGTCGCCCTGAAGGCCGTGGAAAACGGTGAAGTCGCCGCCGTGCTGGTGAACAACTACTACTGGTACGCCCTGAAGAAGGAACGCGGCCAGCTCGATTCCAAACTCTACTACCTGGCGGACGGCGATGTCGGCGGCCTGATGACCATCTCCAGCGCCGCTGCGGTGAAGGCCAGCAAGCATCCGAAGGAAGCCCAGGCCCTGCTTGCCTGGATGGCCAGCGAAGAAGGCCAGCGCGTGATCACCCAGACCACCGCCGAGTACCCGCTGCACAAGGGCATGGTCTCCGACCAGGGCCTGAAGCCATTCGAGGACCTGCGTCCGCCGAAGATCACCCCGGCCGACCTGGGTAATGCCGAGGAAGCGCTGGAACTCGAACGCGAAGTCGGCCTGCTCTGATGAGCGCCGCGCTTCCCGCTGGTTTGAACACCGGCTTCGTCCCGCGACGCAAGCGCCCGTCGGTGTGGGTGGTGCTGCCGGTCCTGCTGCTGGTGGGGCTGAGCCTGCTGCCGCTGCTGTACGTGGCGATGAAGACCTGGGAAGCCGGCTGGCACGAGGCCCTGCGCCTGATCTGGCGGCCCTTCGTCTGGGGCCTGATGCGCAACACCCTGCTGCTGATGGTCGGGGTCACGGTCGCCTGTGCGGTGGTCGGCCTGTCCCTGGCCTGGCTGCTGGAGCGCAGCGACCTCCCGGGGCGCCGCCTGTGGGGCGTGATCCTCTGCCTGCCATTTGCCGTGCCGTCCTTCGTCAGCGGCTTTACCTGGGTGTCCCTGAGCCCGAAATTCGAAGGGCTGTGGGGGGCGATCCTGGTGATGAGCCTGTCCAAGTATCCGCTGGTGTTCCTGCCGGTGGCGGCGACCCTGCGCAACCTCGACAGCTCCCTGGAGGAGTCGGCGCGGACCATGGGCTGCAACCGCTGGGCGGTTTTCCGCCGGGTCACCCTGCCGCTGCTGTGGCCGTCGATCCTCGGCGGCAGCCTGCTGATCGCCCTGCATATGCTGGTGGAGTTCGGTGCCCTGTCGATCCTCAACCTGCAGACCTTCACCACGGCGATCTACCAGCAGTTCGAACTGGAGTTCAGCAACGCCAATGCGGCGATGCTCTCCGCCGTGCTGTTGCTGATGTGCCTGCTGATGCTCTGGCTGGAACTGCGGGTGCGCGGCAAGGCGCGGCATGTGCGCATCGGCCAGGGCGTGGCCCGGCGCGGTGCGCCGATCCGCCTGCGTGGCTGGATGCTGGTGGGCCAGGTGTATTGCCTGGGCCTGGCGATTCTCGGCAGCGGCATTCCCCTGGGGATGCTGGCGTACTGGTTGAGCGTGGGCTCGTCGGCGGCCTTCCCGGTGGCGGAAATCAGCCGGGCGCTGCTGTCGTCGCTGTCGATCTCGCTGGGCGGTGCCGGCGTGAGCCTGTTGCTGGCCTTGCCGGTGAGCTTCCTGGTGGTGCGCTACAAGGGCCGCCTGGCGATCTGGGCCGAGCGCCTGCCGTACCTGCTGCACGCCCTGCCGGGATTGGTGATCGCCCTGACCCTGGTGTATTTCGCCCTGCACTATGTGCCGGCGATGTACCAGACCACGGGGCTGTTGCTGCTGGCCTATGCGCTGCTGTTCCTGCCGCTGGCGCAGGCGCCGGTACGCACGGCGCTGACCAAGGCCGCGCCCCAGCTGGAAGAAGCGGCACGGACCCTCGGCGCGACGCCCTTCATGGCGTTCTGCCGGATCACCCTGCCGATCATCTTCCCGGCCCTGGCCGCGGCTTTCGCCCTGGTGTTCCTCGACGCCATGAAGGAGCTGACCGCAACTCTGCTGCTCAGCCCCACCGGCATGACCACCCTGGCCACCGAGGTCTGGGCGCATACCGCCAACGTCGAGTTCGCCGCCGCAGCGCCGTATGCGGCGCTGCTGATCCTGGTGTCCGGGTTGCCGGTGTACCTGCTGACCACCCGGATGTACCTGAACCGCGCCTGATCAGGCGCGGAACTGGCCCAGGCTGGCCTTGAGCTGGGCCGCCAGGTCGTCGAGCACCTTGCTGCTGGCGGTGGTCTGCATGACCACCTCGGCAGCGCGCTCGGCCTGGGCATGGATATTCTCCACCCGTCCCCGTACCGCCTGCGCCCCCTGTGCCTGCTGCTCGGCTGCGCGAGTGGCGAGGCCGATGGCCGCGTGCACCTGCTCCACCGAGACCTGCACCGACTGTTGCAGACGGGCGTTGTCACGCAGCACCAGCAAGCCTTCGCTGGCCTGACGCCCGGCCTGGCTGATCGCTGCCACCGCTTCCTTGGCACCCTGTTGCAGTGCGCCGATATGGGCCTGGATATCGCCAGTGGAGCTTTGCGTCTTGCTCGCCAGTGCCCGTACTTCGTCGGCCACCACGGCAAAGCCGCGCCCGGTCTCCCCGGCCCGCGCCGCCTCGATCGCCGCGTTCAGCGCCAGCAGGTTGGTCTGCTCGGCGATGCCGTGGATCACGGTCAGCACCACCTCGATCTGCTCGCTCTGTTCGGCCAGGCGCTCGATCACCTTGGAGCCGGTGTCCACCTGGCCCGCCAGCGCTTCGATCAGCTTGGCGACCTGGGCCGAGGTGCGGCTGTTCTCGTCGGTGGCCTGGCGGATATCCACCACTTGCTGCAGGGCTTCCTGCATCGCGCGGCTTTCCGCCTGGGCCTCGTCGGCCATGCTCGACAGGGCGCGCAGGCTTTCGGCAACTTCGTCACGCTGGGTCGCCGCCGCCGAATCGGCACCGGCATTGCGCTGGGCCATGCTGCTGATCTCGACGCCGGTACGCTGGGCCACTTCGCCGGCCTCGCGGACGATGGGTTGCAGCTTGTCGACGAAGCGGTTGACTGCCGCGGCCATGTCGCCGATCTCGTCGCGGCTGTCGATGGCCACGCGCTTGGTCAGGTCGCCTTCGCCGGCGGCCAGGTCGTTGAGTGCAGCGATCAGCAGGCGCAGCTTGTTGACCACGCGACGACCGAGGACCACGGCAACCACCAGCAACACGCCACAGCCGACCAGGGCCAGACCGGCGCCGATCCTCCAGCGCAGGGTGGCCGCAGCATCCTGGACGCTTTGCGAGGTGTTGGCCTTCATCTGCAGGGCGCTGCCCTGGGCGGTTTGCAGGCGGGCCTGGAGGGTCTTGGTGCTGTCGGCGGCGGCGCTGGTCAGGCTGTCGCCCACCAACTGGTCGCCACTGGCGATCAGGGCCGCGAAACGCTTGTCCAGGGCCGTCAGCTCGGCGTCCACCGAAGCCGTGGAAACGCCCATCAGGACCTTGCCGATCTCGACGCCATTGGGGTTGATCGAAGCCTCGACGAAGTACACCGCAGGATCAGTGCGCGCGGCATCCAGCACCTTGTCGAGGGCGCGTTCGCCCTTGCCCTTGTCGAGCAGGGCCTGGTTGATCGGGTTCTGGCGGTTGAGGTAGCGGGTCAGGTGTTCGCCCTGGGCATCGTCATAGACGACGAAGAGCACGTTGGGATTGCGCTGGGCACGGCGGGCGAACTCCGACAGGGTCGGTACGTCCACGTCCCAGATGGCCCGGGGCGCCACCGAGGCGAGCAGTTCGGCCATGTCGTTGGCCGAGTCGCGCAGGTTCTTCTCCAGGGTGGTGCGCAGTTGCGCCTGTTCCTCTTCCAGGCGTGACGACAAACCGGCGGTCAGGCGCTGGCGGGTGCTTTCGGAAAGGCTGCTCAGGCCCGAGCTGACTTCCTTGGCGGCCTGGTCCAGTTCCGTCGCCAGTTTCTGGCTGTCGGCGCCCAGACTCTTGCCCAGATCGGCTTCCAGTGCCGTGACCGTGCTGCGGGTCAGAACCACAGCAACCACCACCTGCACCAAAAGAGCGATACCAAGTGCCACAAAGACAGGCCGCAAGAGGCGGCTTCGTAACAATGAGATAACGGCAGACACAATAAATCCCTCTGCTTTTCGGAGCCATTACAGTGATGGCATCCCTGAAGGCAATTTCACAGCAAAGCTTGTGCCGTGAGGGAGGGGCAAAAACGCCAAAGGCCCCTAAAAAGGGGCCTTTGGTTTTAACGCATGACTAAATCAGGCGAAAGGATGACGCAGGACAATAGTCTCGTTGCGGTCAGGACCGGTCGAGATGATGTCGATCGGCGCACCGACCAGCTCTTCCACGCGCTTGATGTAGGCACGGGCGTTGGCGGGCAGCTCTTCCAGGGTCTTGGCGCCCACGGTCGATTCGGTCCAGCCTGGCATCTCTTCGTACACCGGCTCCAGGCCGATGTAGCTGTCGGCGTCGGTCGGAGCGTCGATGACGGCGCCGTTTTCGTTCTTGTAGCCCACGCAGATGCGGATGGTTTCCAGGCCGTCCAGTACGTCCAGCTTGGTCAGGCACAGGCCCGAGATGCTGTTGACGTCGATGGCGCGACGCAGGATGACGGCGTCGAACCAGCCGCAACGACGGGCACGGCCAGTGGTAGCACCGAACTCGTGGCCACGCTTGGCCAGGTAGGCACCGACGTCATCGAACAGTTCGGTCGGGAACGGACCGGAACCAACGCGGGTGGTGTAGGCCTTGGTGATGCCGAGGATGTAGTCGATGTACATCGGGCCAACGCCGGAACCGGTGGCGATACCGCCAGCGGTGGTGTTGGAGCTGGTGACGTACGGGTAGGTACCGTGGTCGATGTCCAGCAGCGAGCCCTGGGCGCCTTCGAACATGATGTCCTTGCCGGCGCGACGCAGGGCGTGCAGCTCGGCGGTGACGTCGAGCATCATCGGCTTCAGTTCTTCGGCGTAGGCCATGCACTGGTCCAGGGTTTCCTGGAAGTCGATGGCCGGCTCCTTGTAGTAATTGACCAGCTGGAAGTTGTGGTAGTCCAGCAGCTCACCCAGCTTGGCGGCGAAACGCTCGCGGTGGAACAGGTCACCGATGCGCAGGCCGCGACGAGCGACCTTGTCTTCGTAGGCCGGGCCGATGCCGCGACCGGTGGTGCCGATCTTCTGCTCGCCACGGGCCTTCTCGCGCGCCTGGTCGAGGGCGACGTGGTAGGAGAGGATCAGCGGGCAGGCCGGGCTGATGCGCAGGCGATCGCGAACCGGGACGCCCTTCTCTTCCAGCTTGGTGATCTCACGCAGCAGGGCGTCGGGAGCGACGACCACGCCGTTGCCGATCAGGCACTGCACGCCTTCGCGCAGGACGCCCGACGGGATCAGGTGCAGCACGGTTTTCTCACCGTCGATCACCAGGGTGTGGCCGGCGTTGTGGCCACCCTGGTAGCGCACTACGGCGGCGGCATGTTCGGTCAGCAGATCGACGATCTTGCCTTTGCCCTCATCACCCCACTGGGTGCCCAGGACTACGACATTCTTACCCATAACACTTGTCCTCATTCGCGCAAACTTGGCGCCGGCGAGAGGGCCGGCGACTAATCTCAGATGGCCAGTGGCAGAACCTGCCAGAGCCCGTTTTGCAGAATCAATTGCCGGTCGCAGTCCGCCTCGATGGCGGCAGCCAGCGGTTGGCCAGGCAATGCCTGCACAACCCGCTGACCGTCACTGCGCAACTGGCAGACCAACTGCCACAGAGCCGCGTCCACGCTGTCGGGCATCCAGATCCCGCCAGTGGGCAACACGACCTCTGCCCGCCCCAGTGTGACCAGGGTCTTCAAATCCGTGGAGAAACCGGTGGCCGGGCGTGCCCGGCCAAAGTCAGCTCCGATGTCGTCGTAGCGACCGCCCTGGGCGATCGACTGGCCGACACCCGGGACGAACGCGGCGAACACCACACCGGTGTGGTAGTGGTAGCCACGCAGCTCGCCCAGGTCGAAATACAGCGGCAGATCCGGGTAACGCGCGGTCAACCGGTCGGCGATGCTCATCAGGTCATCCAGCGCTGCCAGCACGGCGGCCGGGGCACGGCCCAGGCGCACGCGGGCGGCTTCCAGCACTTCGCGGCCGCCGCACAGCTCGGTCAGGGCGCGCAGCATGCCGGCCAGGTCCGCCGGGAGGTTGGCGGTCAGGGCGATGACTTCGTCGATGGCCTTGCGTTGCAGGGCATCGAACAGCTGCTGCTCGACCGCACCGGACAGGCCGGCGGCACGGGCCAGGCCGCGGTAGATACCGACATGGCCGAGGTCCATGTGCACATCCGGCACATCGGCCAGTTGCAGCATGGCCAGCATCAGGCTGATGACTTCCACGTCGCTGACCGGGCTGGCGTCGCCGTACAGCTCGGCACCGAGCTGGATCGGGCTGCGCGAGGTCGACAGTGCGCGCGGCTGGGCGTGCAGGACGCTGCCGGCGTAGCACAGGCGGCTCGGGCCTTCGCGGCGCAGAGTGTGCGCATCGATGCGCGCCACCTGCGGCGTGATGTCGGCGCGGAAGCCCATCTGCCGGCCGGACTGTGGATCGACCACCTTGAAGGTCCGCAGGTCCAGGTCCTGACCGGCACCGGTGAGCAGCGATTCCAGGTACTCGATATGGGGAGTCACGACGAACTCGTAACCCCAGCTCTGGAACAGATCCAACACCTGACGACGCGCGATCTCGATGCGTGTCGCTTCAGGTGGCAGTACTTCTTCGATGCCATCTGGCAGCAGCCAGCGGTCTACCGTTGCCATTACGCCATTTCCCCTGTGGTCCGGGCGGCCAGCCCGCGGGCCCAGCCGTGAGTGAAGCAGGCCTCGGCAAATCACCCGCGCAGCGCCGATTCCAGCGTTGCCGCAGTGCCGATACCCTCGTGAATCCTGAGTCGCGCCGCTGATCGCGACCGCATGCGGTCATTCGATCTTGCAGACGCAAAAAAGCCGGGAATTTCCCGGCTGCCGCATCATACACCCGTTGTCTTGCATAAATCACCCCGCCGAACGTTTTAGCCGCCCGACGGGGTGTTTCGACTTCAGGGTTTCGCTTTGTTCATGAAGCGGAAGAACTCGCTGCTCGGGTCGAGGACCAGAACATCGTTCTTGCTGCTGAAGCTTTCACGGTAGGCATTCAGGCTACGGTAGAACGCGTAGAAGTCCTGGTCCTGGCCGTAAGCCTTGGCGTAGATCGCCGCTGCCTGGGCATCACCGTCACCGCGGGTCTCTTCCGACTCGCGATAGGCTTCCGCCAGCAATACGCGGCGTTGACGATCGGCGTCGGCACGGATGCCTTCGGCCAGCTCGTTACCCTTGGCGCGGTGCTCGCGGGCTTCACGTTCACGCTCGGTGCTCATCCGCTCGAACACGCTGCGGTTGACTTCCTTCGGCAGGTCGATGGCCTTGACGCGAACGTCGACCACCTCGATGCCCAGCTCCTTCTCCGCCATGCGGTTCAGGGAAGCGGTGATATCGGCCATCAGCGCATCGCGCTCACCGGATACCACTTCATGCAGGGTACGTTTACCGAACTGGTCACGCAGGCCGCTTTCCAGACGACGGGACAGACGCTCGTCGGCGATCTGCTTCATGCCGGAAGTCGCGGTGTAGAAGCGCTCGGCGTCCTTCACCCGCCATTTGGCGTAGGCATCGACCATCACCGCTTTCTTCTCCAGGGTCAGGAACCGCTGGGTCGGGGCGTCGAGGGTCATCAGCCGGGCGTCGAACTTGCGCACCTGGTTGACGTACGGGATCTTCAATTGCAGGCCCGGCTGGACATCCGCCTGGACCACCTTACCGAAGCGCAGCAGTACCGCGCGCTCGGTCTGGGACACGATGTAGAAGCTGTTCCAGGCCACGATGGCCAGGACCACGCCGACAATCAGGGCGATCAGCGATTTATTGCTCATCAGCGGCTCTCCCTGGTGCGCACTTGCTGTTGCTGTTGATCCACGGCACGGGCGGCGTCATTGACCGAAGTCGCTGGCACGCTGTTCACCGACGGACTGGCGTTGCGGCTGCTGTCGACCATCTTGTCCAGCGGCAGGTAGAGCAGGTTGTTCTGCCCGTCCTTGCCGGTGACGAGCACCTTGCTGGTGTTGCTGTAGACGGCTTGCATGGTCTCCAGGTACAGGCGCTCGCGGGTGACCTCGGGCGCTTTGCGGTACTCGGTGACCAGCTTGGTGAAGCGATCGGCCTCACCCTTGGCGCGGGAGATGACTTCATCGCGGTAGCCGTTGGCGTCCTCGATGATGCGCTGCGCCTGACCACGGGCTTCCGGCACCACGCCGTTGGCGTAGGACTCGGCCTGGTTGCGGGCACGCTGCTCGTCTTCACGGGCACGGATCACGTCGTCGAAGGCTTCCTGTACTTCACGCGGGGCTGCCGCGCTCTGCACGTTGACCTGGGTGACGGTGATGCCGGTACGGTAGGTGTCGAGGAAGCGTTGCAGACGCTCCTTGATCTCCACGGCCATCTGCTCGCGGCCTTCGGTCAGCACCTTGTCCATCGCGGTCGAACCGACCACGTGACGCAGGGCGCTGTCGGTCGCGTGCTGCAGGCTGACTTCAGGCTGGTCGACGTTGAGGACGAAGTCCTGCAGGTTGCTGATCTTGTACTGCACGGTCAGCGGGACCTCGACGATGTTCTCGTCCTCGGTCAGCATCTGCCCCTGCTTGGTGTACGCCCGCTCACGCGTGACGTTTTCCATGTACTTGCGGTCCATCGGCGGGAAGTAGATGTTCAGGCCCGGCCCGACGGTCTCGTAGTACTTGCCGAAGCGCAGCACCACGGCCTGCTCCTGCTCGTCCACGACGTAGACCGCGCTGTACAGCCAGATGGCCAGCAGCACGAGCAGGCCAATGCCGAGCAGGCCGAAGCCGCCACCTTTCGGGAGGCTGTCGCCGCCACCACGTTTCTTGCCGCTGCCAAACATGCCGTTCAGGCTGTCCTGCAACTTGCGGAAGGCCTCGTCGAGATCCGGAGGGCCTTTCTTGTCGCCGCCGCCGCCACCATTACCGCCGCGACGCCCACCCCAGGGATCCTGATTGTTCGAGTTGCCACCCGGCTCATTCCAAGCCATAGCGCTCTCCATCTGATAAAGCAAAGACGCGCCAAACGGCGCGCCGTCCAATGCTACAGAATGCCTGTCACGGCTGCCTGACCGCGTCGTCAGGCTTTTATTGCAAAGTGTGTTGTTCGAGGAACTCGACCGGCTCCAGCCCTTCGCGCGCCACCAGGCGGTTGACGTCGGCCCGTGGCAAACGCACGGCCAACAGGCTGCTGCCTTCTTCGTCGTGCTCCTCGTTCTGCACGGCCCCCGCCGCAAAGAATTGCGCACGCAAACGCGCGTAGCGCTGTTCCAGGCGAAGGGTACCGACGAACAGGTCATCCCCCAGCAATTCGGCTATCGCCTGCCCCACCAGCTCAAGACCGCGACCCTCACGGGCCGAGACCCAGACCCGCTCAGGCTTGCCGTCGGCATTGCGCTGAATATGTGGCTCAATGCCTTCAAGCAGGTCGAGTTTGTTATACACCTCGAGGATCGGCAAGCCTTCGGCACCGATCTCGCCCAGCACCGCCATCACCTGTTCGATCTGCGCCATGCGCTCGGGCTCGTGGGCGTCGATCACATGCAGCAGCAGGTCGGAGTTGCTCGACTCTTCGAGCGTAGCCCGAAAAGCCTCGACCAGCTTGTGCGGCAGGTGACGAATGAAGCCCACGGTGTCCGCCAGCACGATCGGCCCGATGTCGCTCAGTTCGAGACGGCGCAGGGTCGGGTCGAGGGTGGCGAAGAGCTGGTCGGCCGCATAGACATCGGACGAGGTCAGGGCATTGAAGAGGGTCGATTTGCCGGCGTTGGTATAACCCACCAGTGAAACCGAGGGTACATCGGCCCGCTTGCGCCCGCGCCGCGCCTGTTCGCGCTGGCTGCGCACCTTGTCCAGGCGCGCCTTGATCTGGCGCAGGCGCACACGCAGCAGGCGGCGGTCGGTTTCGAGCTGGGTTTCACCCGGGCCGCGCAGACCGATACCGCCTTTCTGCCGCTCAAGGTGAGTCCAGCCGCGAACCAGGCGCGTGCTCATGTGTTCGAGCTGCGCCAGCTCGACCTGCAGCTTGCCCTCATGGGTCCGGGCGCGCTGGGCGAAGATGTCGAGGATCAGCCCCGTGCGGTCAAGCACGCGACACTCGAAGACACGTTCGAGGTTGCGTTCCTGACTGGGCGTGAGGGTGTGGTTGAAGATGACCAGGTCGGCCTCTTCGGCCTTGACCAGGTCACGCAGTTCCTCGACCTTGCCGCTGCCAATCAGAAACTTGGCAGTGGGCTGGTGTCGCGCCACATTGGCGAGCGCAACGATATCGGCGCCGGCCGACAAGGCCAGTTCCTGGAACTCCTGCGGGTCTTCGCGCGCCTCAGGGCTCTGACCTTCCAGATGAACGAGAACGGCTCGTTCACCACCACCGTGGCGCTCAAAGAACAAAGCAGGCTCCTATCAGGCGTTACCTGGCTCAGCGTCGCCGTGTTCGGCATCAGCTGCGCTAGGCAGACGGATTGGACGTACTGGAACGACGGTCGAGATCGCGTGCTTGTAGACCATCTGGCTGACGGTGTTCTTCAGCAGGATGACGAACTGGTCGAAGGACTCGATGGTGCCTTGCAGCTTGATGCCGTTGACCAGGTAAATCGAAACCCCGACTTTCTCTTTTCTCAAAGTATTCAAGTAAGGGTCTTGTAGCGAATGCCCTTTTGACATATGCCGCACTCCTGTAAGGATCAATAGTAAAAAAACAATAAAAATGATGGCTCAGGCCGCCCCACCCCCAAGGATAGACGGCAATTGCGGGATTCAGCCCAATATGGAGACGCTCCCGAGGTATTTCAAGGTGCGAGACAGATTGTCGCAAGCCAGGCTGTCCAACCAATGGAGATCGGCCCAACTGCGCAACCAGGTAAATTGCCGCTTCGCCAACTGGCGGGTGGCAATGATGCCGCGCTCCTGCATTTCAACTGAAGTCAGCTTGCCATCAAGATGATCCCAGACCTGGCGATAACCAACTGCCCGTATAGACGGCAGTCCCGCGTGCAAGTCACTTCTCGCGCGCAGCAATCGGACCTCGTCAATGAAGCCCTGTTCCAGCATTTGCGTGAATCTTAGTGCAATTCGCTCATGCAGCACCTGCCGGTCCTGCGGGGCGATGGCCAGGCTGGCGACAGTATAGGGCAATTGCCCCGGCCCAGAAGGGTCGGAGCCATTACTTTGCTCAGCTTGACGCAAACGATGTGAAGTCATCGTTAAACCGCTCACCCGATACACTTCGAGTGCGCGGATCAGACGCTGCGGATCATTCGGATGAATACGCGCCGCCGAGACCGGATCGACCGCGGCCAGCTCGTCGTGCAGTGCCTGCCAGCCGTGCTGCTGCGCCTGGGCTTCCAGTTCGGCACGAACCTGCGGATCAGCCGCCGGCATATCCGCCAGGCCTTCGAGCAGCGCCTTGTAATACAGCATGGTCCCGCCTACCAGCAGCGGAATCTTGCCCCGCGCGGTGATATCGGCCATGGCTTCGAGGGCATCGCGGCGGAAATCCGCAGCGGAATAGCTTTCGGCCGGGTCGAGGATGTCGATCAGCCGATGGGGATGGGCCGCGAGAATCTCCTTCGACGGCTTGGCCGTGCCGATGTCCATGCCGCGATAGATCAGTGCCGAATCGACGCTGATCAGTTCGCAGGGCAGCACCTTGGTCAGTTCGATGGCCAGGTCGGTCTTGCCCGCAGCGGTCGGGCCCATCAGGAATATCGCGGGAGGTTTCGACAACGCCATGTTTCAACGACCGCGCAGGAACAGTTTGTCCAGGTCGTCCAGGCCCATCTGGGTCCAGGTCGGGCGACCGTGGTTGCATTGACCGCTGCGCTCGGTGTTTTCCATGTCGCGCAGCAGGCCGTTCATTTCCGGGATGGCCAGGCGCCGGTTGGCGCGTACCGCGCCGTGACAGGCCATGGTCCCGAGCAGCTCGTTCAGGTGTGCCTGGATGCGGTCGCTGGTGCCGTATTCCATCAGGTCGGCGAGCACATCCTGCACCAGGCGATTGGCCTCGGCCTGCTTGAGCAGCGCCGGGATCTGCCGGATCGCCAGGCTTTCAGGGCCCAGGCGCTGCAATTCGAAGCCCAGGCGCTGGAACCACTGCGCATGTTCTTCCGCGCAATCCGCCTCGCGCTGGCTCAGGGCCAGTGACTCCGGCACCAGCAGCGGCTGGCCGCTCAGGCCTTCGCTGGCCATGGCGATCTTCAGGCGCTCGTACATGATCCGCTCATGGGCCGCGTGCATGTCCACCAGCACCAGGCCATGGGCGTTCTCCGCAAGGATATAGATGCCTTTCAATTGCGCCAGGGCGTAGCCCAGCGGCGGAATGTCGCGCTCGCTTTCCGGCAGCGGCGCCGGCTGTGCGTTGGCCAGCGGGGCATAGAACTCGCGATAGGCCTCGCGGGCTTCCTGGACCGGAACGCCGGCCGTTGGCCGCGGCGTGTAGTTGTACTGGTAGCCAGCGCCGGCAGGAGTGGAAACCGAGGGCGCGGCAACCGGCTGCTCCAGCACCGCGGCGGACAGACGCATCTCGCCCTGCGGCCCGAATTCCCCGGCCTGAACGCCGCTTGGCCGGATGAGTTCCTCGGTCGCCGCCGGTGCCGCGACCTGGTCGTCCGGCCGCACATCCGCCAGCGCCCGGTGCAGGGTGCCGTAGAGGAAGTCGTGGACCATGCGCCCGTCACGGAAGCGGACTTCGTGCTTGGTCGGGTGGACGTTGACGTCGACCCCGGTCGGATCGAGTTCGAGGAACAGCACGAAGGTCGGGTGCCGACCGTTGAACAGCACATCGCGATAGGCCTGGCGCACCGCGTGGGCAACCAGCTTGTCGCGCACTGCGCGGCCATTCACGAAGAAGTACTGGAGATCCGCCTGGCTGCGCGAGAAGGTCGGCAAGCCGACCCAGCCCCAGAGGCGCAGACCATTGCGCTCGATCTCGATCGGCAGCGCCTGTTCGAGAAAGCCCGGACCGCAGATCGCCCCGACCCGCCGCGCCCGGGACAGGTCGTCCGGCGCTTCGTGAAGGCTGAGGATGCTCTTGCCGTTATGACGCAGATGGAAGCCGACATCGAAGCGCGCCAGCGCCAGGCGCCGGATCACTTCCTGGAGATGGTCGAACTCGGTCTTCTCGGTCTTGAGGAACTTGCGCCGCGCCGGGGTATTGAAGAACAGGTCGCGCACTTCCACCGACGTGCCGACCGGGTGGGCGGCGGGCTGGACCCGGGGTGCCATGTCGCGGCCTTCGGTTTCCACCTGCCAGGCCTGCTGGGCATCACGGGTTCGCGAGGTCAGGGTCAGGCGTGCCACCGAGCTGATCGAAGCCAGCGCCTCGCCGCGAAAACCCAGGCTCATCACCCGTTCCAGGTCCTCGAGGTCACGGATCTTGCTGGTGGCGTGACGGGCCAGGGCCAGCGGCAGGTCATCGGAGGCGATACCGCTGCCATCGTCACGCACCTTGAGCAGCTTGACCCCGCCCTGCTCCACTTCCACATCGATGCGCCGGGCACCGGAGTCGAGGCTGTTTTCCAGCAGTTCCTTGATCACCGAGGCCGGCCGCTCGACCACCTCGCCGGCGGCGATCTGGTTGGCGAGACGGGGGCTGAGCAGTTCGATGCGCGAAGCCGAACTCATGGCTGGCCCGCCAGGGTGGTGGCGGGGATGTCGAGGTTCTGGCCAACTTTCAGCTCATCGCTTTTCAGGCTGTTGCTGCTGCGCAGGCTGGCGACGCTGACCTGGTAGCGCACGGCGATCATCGCCAGGGTCTCGCCCGGACGCACCGTGTGCTCGCGCGGGCCCTGGGCAATCTTGCCGGTGTCACGCAACCAGGCGATATAGGTGCCCGGCGGCGGGTTCTGCTGGAAGAACTGCTTCACGCCACTGTGGATCGAGCGCGCCAGGGATTGCTGGTGGCTCGCCGTGGCCAGCTTGGCAGCCTCGTTGGCGTTGGAGATGAAGCCGGTTTCCACCAGGATCGACGGGATATCCGGCGACTTCAGCACCATGAACCCGGCCTGTTCCACACGGCGCTTGTGCAGCGAGGTGACCCGGCCGATATTGCCCAGCACCTTCTGCCCGACGTTCAGGCTGGAGCTGAGGGACGCGGTCATCGACAGGTCGAGCAGCACCCCGGCGAGCATGCGGTCCTTGTCGTCGAGGCTGACGTTGCCGGCACCACCGATCAGGTCGGAACGGTTTTCACTGTCCGCCAGCCAGCGTGCAGTCTCGGAGGTGGCGCCACGATCGGACAGGGCGAACACCGAGGCACCGAAGGCAGCCTTGGACGGCGCGGCGTCGGCGTGGATCGAGATGAACAGGTCGGCGCCCTTCTTGCGGGCGATCTCGGTGCGTTTGCGCAGCGGGATGAAGTAGTCGCCGGTGCGGGTCAGCTCGGCACGGAAGCCCTTCTCGGTATTGATCTGGCGCTGCAGCTCCTTGGCGATCTGCAGGACGATGTCTTTCTCGTGCTGGCCGCGGGAGCCCGAGGCACCCGGGTCCTCACCGCCGTGACCGGCGTCGATGGCGATGACGATATCGCGCTTGCCATTCGGCACCGGCGGCAGCTTGATCGCCGGTTGCGCCGGGGTGACCGGTACGGCAGGCGGCGTGGCGGCGGTAGCGGCCGGGGTCGGCGGGGTGGCGGGCGCAGAGGCGGCGATGGCGTCGGCTTCCTGGTCGTACAGGTCGACCACCAGGCGGTTGCCGTACTGGGCGTTGGGCGCCAGGGTGAAACTCTTCGGGGTGACCGACTTGTTCAGGTCGATCACCACGCGCAGGTCGTTAGGCGTGCGCTGCGCCGAGCGCACCGCAGTGATCGGGGTATTTGAAGTGGACGCGGTCAGCGGCGCAGCCAGGGTGGCGCCATTGATATCGATGACCAGGCGATCCGGTGCGGTCAGGGTGAAGACGCTGTGCTCCACCGGGCCGGACAGGTCGAAGACCAGCCGGGTGTTGTCCGGCGCGCGCCACAGACGCATGCTCTTGACCTGCGAGGCCGCGAAGGCCTCGACGGTCACTGCCGTAAGCAGCAGTCCTACGACGGCAACCAGTGCGCGAAAGCGCATACCTTTCCCCATTTCTATTTGAATTCCACGGCCAGAGCGGCACACCAGGCTTCACCGCGAGCACCTTGCGGCGACAGGCTCAACGACCGGCCGCCCGCCTGGGGGCTTATGGTAATGGTCAGGTCCGGCTTTGGCAAAATGCCCTCACCCTTGTCCGGCCACTCGAAGAGACACAGTGCGTCGCCTTCGAAATAGTCGCGAATCCCCATGAATTCCAGCTCTTCCGGATCGACCAGGCGATAAAGGTCGAAGTGAAAAGCTCGGACTTCACCAATCTCGTAGGGTTCCACAACAGTAAATGTAGGACTTTTCACAGCACCGGTATGCCCGAGGCCGCGAATGATGCCTCGGGACAGGGTGGTCTTGCCGGCGCCGAGGTCGCCTTCGAGAAAGATCACACCATGGCCTTGGGTCACCTGGGCGACACGTGCGCCAAAGTCGACCATGGCCTGCTCGTCGGCCAGAAACAGGGTTATGCCTGACACGCTGAATGCTCCTCCAACAACTGACGAATAGACGGGACCAGATCATGGGCCGCCAGGCCGCGCCCCTGGTCACCCAGGCGTTCACCGGCGCAGGCGTGCAGCCAGACGCCAAGGCAGGCGGCGTCCCAGGCGCTCATGTCCTGGGCCAGCAAGGCGCCGAGCACACCGCTCAACACATCGCCCAGGCCGGCCCCCGCCATGGCCGGATGCCCGCGCTTGCACAGCGCCAACTGGCCATGGGGATCGGCAACCAGGGTCCCCGCGCCCTTGAGCACGCTCACCGCCGCATATTTGCGCGCCAGCTTACGTGCCGCGCCGGGACGATCGGCCTGCACCGCCTCGGTGGAAATCCCCAGCAACCGTGCGGCCTCGCCGGGATGCGGGGTAATGATGCTGCCGCGCACCAGCGCCATGGGCGCCGAGGCCAGCAGGTTCAGGGCATCGGCATCCCAGATCTGCGGCAGGGCCGAACTGGCCACCGCCGACAGCAGGCTGCGGCCCCAGGCGGCCTGGCCCAGTCCGGGCCCGACCACCAGCACCGAGGCGCGCTCGATCGGCGCCATCAGTTGGTTGGCCGAGTGCACGCCAAGGCTCATGACCTCGGGAAGCCGGGCCAGGGCGGCGGGTACATGCTCGGGACGCGTGGCCACGGACACCAGCCCCGCGCCACAGCGCAAGGCGGCCTCGGCACCCAGCAGGACCGCGCCGCCGGTGCCGCGATCACCACCCACGATCAGGACATGGCCGAACTGCCCCTTGTGGGCATTGAATGGCCGCGCCGGCAGGCTCGCCAGGGCGTCACGGGTGAGCACCAGCGGCTCGTGTGAAGGGTGTTTGGTCTGAGGCATGCGTCGTTGGGCTCCGATGTCTGGCAGAATTATACGCACCTGTCCTTTTATTGCCCTATTTCGCATGTCCGTCTCTTCCATCGACCTCCCCGCCCTCGCCCAATCCATCAAGGAGTGGGGGCGCGAACTGGGTTTTGCCCACGTCGGCATCTCCGGCGTGGAGCTGGCCGAGCACGAACAGCACCTGGAACGCTGGCTGGCAGCCGGCTACCACGGCGAGATGGACTATATGGGCGCCCACGGCAGCAAGCGCTCCCATCCCGACGAACTGGTGCCCGGCACCGTGCGCGTGGTCTCGCTGCGCATGGACTACCTGCCCGGCGACACCCAGATGGCCCAGCGCCTGGCCCAGCCGGAACAGGCCTATATCTCCCGCTACGCCCTCGGCCGCGACTACCACAAACTGGTGCGCAAGCGCGTGCAGCACCTGGCCGAGCGCATCCAGAAGGAAATCGGCCCGTTCGGCTTCCGCGCCTTCGTCGACAGCGCCCCGGTGCTGGAAAAGGCCATTGCCGAACAGGCCGGCCTCGGCTGGATCGGCAAGAACACCTTGCTGCTCAACCGCAAGGCCGGTAGCTATTTCTTCCTCAGCGAGCTGTTCGTCGACCTGCCGCTGCCGGTGGACGAAGCCCAGGCCACCGAGCATTGCGGCCGGTGCAGCGCCTGCCTGGATATCTGCCCAACCAAGGCCTTCGTCGGGCCTTACGTGCTGGATGCGCGGCGCTGCATTTCCTACCTGACCATCGAACTGAAGAACGCGATTCCCGAGGAACTGCGCTCGATGATCGGCAACCGCGTGTTCGGCTGCGATGACTGCCAGATCGTCTGTCCGTGGAACCGCTTCGCCAAGGAGACGGCGGAAAACGACTTCAAGCCGCGCCATGGCCTGGACAATGCCGGCCTGGCGGAGCTGTTCATGTGGGATGAGGAGCGTTTCCTCGCCAGCACCGAGGGTTCGCCACTGAGGCGTGCCGGCTATGAGCGCTGGCTACGCAACCTGGCGGTCGGCCTGGGCAATGCGCCGTCGACCATCCCGGTGCTGGACGCCCTCAATGCCCGCCGCGACTACCCGTCCGAGCTGGTCCGCGAGCATGTGGAATGGGCACTCAGGCAGCACACCGAGCGTCAGTGCTCGTCGTTGTAGTGGAACTTGGGCATTTCCCAGTGGAAGCGGATCGCCAGCAACCGCAGCAGGAAGCCGCCGAACAGGGTGATCAGGATCGACTGCTCGGCCGGTAGCTTGAGGTACACGCAGCCCATGTAGCACCAGGCGGCGGCGAAGGACACGCTGGCATACAGTTCGCGCCGGAACACCAGCGGGATGTCGTTGCAGAAGATGTCCCGGAGGATACCGCCAAAGACCCCGGTGACCACGCCACTGATGGACGCTACCAGCATGCCATGGCCCAGTTCCAGGGCGGTCATGCAGCCGATCAGGGTGAAGGCCACCAGGCCCAGGGCGTCGAGCACCAGGAACAGCGAGCGCAGATGGCGCATCAGCGGCGCGATGAAGATGGTCAGCAGCGCGGCGACGCTGGTCAGCACCAGGTATTCCGGGTGCTTGACCCAGGTGAGCGGGTAGTGGCCCAGCAGCACGTCGCGCACCGAACCGCCGCCCAGTGCGGTGACGCAGGCGATCAGCACCACCCCGAACCAGTCCATGCCGCGGCGGCCGGCGGACAGCGCACCGGTCATGGCTTCGGCGGTGATCGCGATGAGGTAGAGCATCAACAGCATGGCGCGGGGTCCTGGCAGAAAGGCGCGCAGTCTAACCAGTTGCTGCTGGCACCAAAAGGGGGCACAAGACTTCTAGTGATGCTGATGGCCTCATCGCTGGCAAGCCAGCTCCCACAGTGTCCGAGGCGCTGCCGAACCCTGTGGGAGCTGGCTTGCCAGCGATAGGGCCAGTGGCCACGACTCAGAACTTGATGAAATGCTTGCGGTAGTGCTGCAACTCGGCAATCGACTCACGAATATCATCCAGCGCCAGGTGCGTGCTGCCCTTCTTGAACCCGTCCTTCACCTCAGGCGCCCAGCGGTCGGCCAGCTCTTTCAGGGTCGAGACGTCCAGGTTGCGGTAGTGGAAGTAGTTTTCCAGCCCGCGCATATGGCGATACAGGAAGCGGCGGTCCTGGCAGATGCTGTTGCCGCAGATCGGCGACTTGCCCTTCGGCACCCATTGCTCGAGGAAGGCAATGGTCTGCGCCTCGGCCTCGGCCATGTCGATGGTGCTTTCGCGCACGCGCTGGGTCAGGCCGGACGCACCATGGGTACGGGTGTTCCAGTCGTCCATGCGGGCGAGGATCTCGTCGCTGTGATGGATCGCGATCACCGGGCCTTCGGCCAGAGTGTTCAGGTTGCTGTCGGTAACGATGGTCGCCATCTCGATGATGACGTCGTGATCAGGGTCCAGACCGGTCATTTCCAGGTCGATCCAGATCAGATTCTGTGGGTTTTGCATAAGTCGGACTCCTCGGTAGCTGCGCAGTTTAGCCTAGTGGAGCGTGCTAAACTCGACGCCGTTTCAACATCCCCGCTTTAAATCGACGAGACATTCATGGCCAAACGCCAGCTCAACCGCCGCCAGAACTGGCGCATCGAAAAAATCCAGGAAGAACGGGCCGCCCGTGCGGCCAAACGCGAGGAGCGCGCCCTGGAGGTGCTCGAAGGCGGCGACCTGGGGCCTGAACAGACCGGCCTGGTGATCGCCCACTTTGGCGTGCAGGTCGAGGTCGAGGCCGATGACGGCGAGGAAGCCGGCCAGGTTTTCCGCTGCCACCTGCGCGCCAACCTGCCGGCGCTGGTGACCGGCGACCGCGTGGTCTGGCGCGCCGGCAACCAGGGTATCGGCGTGATCGTCGCACAACTGCCGCGCAGCACCGAGCTGTGCCGGCCCGATAGCCGTGGCCAGCTCAAGCCGGTGGCGGCCAACGTCGACCTGATCGTGATTGTCTTCGCCCCGGCACCCGAGCCCCACGCCAACCTGATCGACCGCTACCTGGTGGCGGCCGAGCACGCCGGCATCCGTCCGCTGCTGTTGCTGAATAAGGCCGACCTGATCGACGAGCAGAACGCCCCGGCACTGAATGCGTTGCTGGCGGTTTACAGGCAACTGGGCTATCCGCTGCTGGAAGTCTCGGCGCACCAGGGCGATGGCATGGAGCAATTGAAGAAGATGCTCGACGGCCACATCAGCGTGTTCGTCGGCCAGTCCGGGGTCGGCAAGTCGTCGCTGGTCAACAGCCTGCTGCCGGAAGTGCAGACCCGGGTCGGCGCGCTGTCGGAGTGGTCCGGCCAGGGCCAGCACACCACCACCACCGCGCGCCTGTACCACTTCCCCGGTGGCGGCGAGCTGATCGACTCCCCGGGTATCCGCGAATTCGGCCTGGTGCATGTCAGCCGTGACGACGTCGAAGCCGGCTTCATCGAGTTCACCGACCTGCTCGGTACTTGCCGCTTCCGCGACTGCAAGCATGACCGCGAGCCCGGCTGCGCCCTGCTCAAGGCCCTCGAAGACGGGCGGATCCAGCAGCAACGGATGAACAGCTACCGCTCGATCATCGCCAGCCTGCCGCAGGACACTTACTGATCCTGTAGTCCATTTCTGTAGGACCGTTCATACGGCAACGTAGGACGGTTCTTTGTTTCTAGCCATCTATTGCCGGGTTGAAGGAATTCACTGATCGTCGCCGCTTTCACCAGAAAGGACGCCTCGTGATGCCTGTATTCATCAGCTACCGCCACCCAGACCGCCTCGACGCGTTCGTAATCAACGAACGACTCAAGCTCGAAGGCATCAACACCTGCCTCGAATTGTTCGACCCGCAGGCCCGGCAGACCACCGACGACATCTGCACCCTGTTCAACACCAACATCAATGCCTGCACGCACATGATCACCGTGCTTGGCCAGGGTGGCGGGGATGAGTGGTGGATACCCTTCAGCCTCGGCAGCGCGACCCAGCTCAACCGTCGCCTGGCGTTCTACCAGTGCGAAGGCAGCCAGCCCGGCTATTTGGAGCGCTGGCCGACCCTGACCCGGCGCGAGCATATCGACCTGTTCGTCAGTGCCTACCACGATGAGCAGACCTTCCGCCGGGCGATCAGCAAGGATGCGGCGGAGACCAATCGTAATAATGCGGAGTTTTTCCACACGGACCTGAAGGCCCGCCTGCGCCGGGGCTTCTAAGGCGAACCGCACCCCCCTGTGAGACTTGAACAATGATGGTGTCTTGACGGGCCAATCGCCGGCAACGCCGGCTCCCACAGGGACCGCATACACCGCAAAAACCTGTGGGAGCCGGCGTTGCCGGCGATGAGGCCATCAGCCACAACACCATAAAAAAGCCCGCCGGGATCGCTCCGGGCGGGCTTTTCATTGCGGCTCGCTTACTGCTGCTTGCCTGGCTCGTCCATCTTCAAGGTACCGTCCTCGAAGATATTCAGCTTCTGGCGCAACTCCTGCGGCTGCATCGGTTCCGGCACCGGCTCGGCGGGCGCCGCAGCACCCGGTACCGCCGGAGTGCCATCCGGGTTGGTCGCAGGGGCCTGCTGACCGTCCGTTGGCGACTGCTCGCCCTCGATCGCCCGCTGCGCCTTCTTGGTCAGCACCACGATATCGATGCGCCGGTTCACCGGGTTCTGCGGATGCTCGCGGTCGAACAGCGACGAGGAGGCATAACCCACCACCCGCGCCACCTGCCCGTCCGGATAACCACCGGCGACCAGCGCACGCCGCGCGGCGTTGGCGCGGTTGGCCGAGAGCTCCCAGTTGCCGAACTCGCCGCTGCCGGAATACGGCTTGGCATCGGTATGGCCACTGACGCTGATCTTGTTCGGCACCGTCTTGATGGTGTCGGCCATGGCCAGCAGGATGTCTTCGAAATACGGCTTCAGCCGCGCACTGCCGAGGTCGAACATCGGCCGGTTCTCGGCATCGACGATCTGGATGCGCAGGCCGTCCTGGGTGATCTCGAAGAGAATCTGGTCCTTGAACTTCTGCAGCTCCGGACTCTGCTCGACCTTGTTCTGCAGTTCCTGCAGGACCAGCTCAAGGCGCTCGCGCTCGACCTGCTCGGCCAGGCTCTCGGCCTGCTCCGGGCTGACCACGCTGCTTTCCGGTGTCGGCGCCGCCTGCTGTTCCGGGTTGATGGTCTTTTCCGGTGCCAGTTCGGGCGAGCCACCGAGGTCGATGATGTACGGCGTGCCACTTTCCGAGAACCCGATCGGGTCCTTGAAATAGCCGGCGATGGCGATCTTCTGTTCCGGCGTGGCCGTGGACAGCAGCCAGAGCACGAGGAAGAACGCCATCATCGCCGTGGCGAAGTCGGCGAAGGCGATCTTCCACGCACCACCATGATGGCCACCGCCGAAGCGCTTGACGCGCTTGATGATAATCGGCTGATTATTTTCCATGGATCAGCGACCGCGGACTGCTTGTTCCAGCTCGGCGAAGCTCGGACGGTGCTTCGGATAGAGCACCTTGCGTCCGAATTCCACGGCCAGCGAAGGCGGCATGCCGGAGGCCGACGCCACCAGGGAGGCCTTGATCGCTTCGTAGGTGTTCAGCTCTTCCTTGGCATCGTGGGCCAGGGAGGTCGCCAGCGGGCCGAAGAAGCCGTAGGCCGCGAGAATACCGAAGAAGGTACCCACCAGCGCCGCACCTACGTGCATGCCGATGGCCGCCTGGTCACCCTCGCCCAGCGAGGCCATGGTCACCACGATACCCAGTACCGCTGCGACGATACCGAAACCGGGCATGCCGTCGGCGATACCGGTCACCGCGTGGGACGGGTGCTCCAGCTCTTCCTTCATGCTCAGCAGTTCCATGTCGAACAGGCCTTCCAGCTCGTGGGGAGCCATGTTGCCGGTGGACATGATGCGCAGGTAGTCACAGACGTACGCGGTCATGCGCTCGTCCTTCAGCACCGCCGGGTACTTGGCGAAGATGGGGCTCGCCGCGGCATCCTCGATGTCGCCCTCGATCGCCATCATGCCTTCGCGGCGGCTCTTGTTGAGGATCTCGTAGACCAGGCCGAGCACTTCTATATAGAAGGCGTGGGAAAAGCGGCTGCTGAACATGCTCAGCGACTTTTTCACCACATGCATGGTCATATAGCCAGGGTTGGCCTGCAGGAACGCACCGAACGCGGCACCGCCAATGATCAGCACCTCGAAAGGCTGGATCAGGGCCGCGATCTTGCCGTGGGAGAGCACATATCCGCCTAGCACGCTCGCGAATACGACAATGATGCCGATAATTTTAGCCATAGATAGAAAGCACTTACTGTCGGGGTCTTGGGTGAGGACGGAAGTTAGTAAATCTCTTCTTCTACTTATCGGCAGTTCTGCGCCAGACTATAGCCAGTCAAGGCGAAAAGCCAGCTTGGCCCACTTCCAGCATGCTTAGTGAAACCATCGTGCCAACTACGAATCCGAAGACTCTAGACGCCTGGATCAAACTACTGGACGGTACCCCTCTACCAGTCCCGTGCCATAGCCACGACCGCGTGAAAGAAGCGCTCGCGGACAGCCGCCGTTCGCTGCGCGACATTGCCGAAGTGATGCAGGATAGTCCGGCTTTGGTGCTTGGGGTAATGCGCGAAGCGAATCGGCATACCCACGCCACCATCGCCGAGCCGGCAGAGAATCTCGAGGTCGCGCTCAACCGTCTCGGCCTGGCCCGCGTCGATGCCTTGATGCAGCGCCTGCCGACCGCGCCCGTCGAACAGATCCCCCTGGCCCTGCGCCAATTGCAGATGATCAGCCAGCACGCCAGCCAGCAGGCCAGCGGCCTGTTCGCCAGCCGCCTGGCGCGGCTCTGGCAGGACATCCACTGGGGCAGCCTGCTGTTTCTTTCGCCCCTCTGGCCGCTGGCCCTGACCCATCCGCAACTGCTGGAAGAATGGGAAGTGCGCGTGGTCCATCGCGGCGAGCCGGCCCCCAAGGTCGAGCGCGAGCTGTTCGGCGTGCGCCTGCTCAGCCTGTGCCAGGCCCTCGCCGAGTTCTGGCACCTGCCGACCTGGGTCACCCAGGGCTATCACCTGTTGCAGGAAGAGCGCCGCTCGCTGGCCAAGGTCATGCACATCGCCCGCCTGCACAAAAGCCCGCTGCGCCAGCAACAGAAGCTGGATGCCGACCCGGAACTGCGGCGCTGGCTGAACCATCCGGCCAACACCGTGATGCTGGCCAACGGCGTGGCCCTGGCCGCGCAGCATGCCTGGACCGGCGCCCATATCCGCCGCTGGCAACAGCTGATCAGCCTGTACCTGCAGGCAGCGCTCGAAGACGTCCAGGTGCAGAACCACCAGCAGGCGGCGGCCAGTGCGCGCAAGCATGGGCTGCAAGGCGTATTCCATCCGGCGCAGATGCTGCTCTGGCCCGCCGATGCCCGCTACATCCCGCGCGGCATGCAGCAGGCGAGCACCCCGGACACCAAGGCCCTCGGCGACTGGCGCAAATACTGCGCCGACCTGCTCACCGAGCCGAGCCCGTTCTCCAACGCCATGCACCTGACCACCTACGCCCGCGAAGCCCTGCAGGCCTGCGGGATGAAACGGGTGCTGCTGTTGATGTGCGACAAGACCCAAAGCTACCTGCGCGTCCACCAGTTGGCGGGCCTGCCGCAACAGGCCGCCAGCCTCACGGTACCGGTGGAACAGAGCAAATTGCTGCAACGCCTGCTTACACAATCGGCACAACTGCGCCTCACCCCGCAGAACCATGCGCAGTTCTCCGCCCTGCTTCCAGGCAGCCTGCGCGTGCTGTTCCGTGGCGAACACCTGCTGCTGCGTTCGCTGTCGAACAACGGCAAAGTGATCATGCTGCTGATGGCCGACCAGGGCGGCGGCCCGTTCTCCGAAGTCAGCGTCCAGGCCTTTGCCAGGACGGCCCAGTGCCTGGAGCGCGCCCTCGCCACCTTCAGCAACCGCGGCGCCTGACCCTGCGCTACAATCGCCACCCTCTGTTCCGCTCTGGAGTTTCTGGATGACTGACTTTTCCGGCTTGCCCCTGGTGATCGAACCGGCAGACCTGCAGCCGCGCCTCGCTTCGCCGGAGTTGATCCTGGTCGACCTGACCAGCGTCAACCGCTACGGCAGCGGCCATCTTCCCGGTGCCCGTTTCGTCGATCCCAAGCGCACGCAACTGGGTCAGCCGCCAGCACCCGGCCTGGCCCCGGCCAAGACCGAACTGGAAAAACTCTTCAGTGAACTGGGCCATCGCGCCGACGCCACCTACGTGGTCTACGACGACGAAGGCGGCGGCTGGGCCGGACGCTTCATCTGGCTGCTGGATGTGATCGGCCACCAGCGCTACCACTACCTCAACGGTGGCGTGCAGGCCTGGCCGGCCAACCTGCTGAGCACCGAGGTCCCGGCCAACGCTACGGCGCCGGTCAGCCTGGTGCTGCATGACGAGCCCACCGCCACCCGCGAATACCTGCAAAGCCGTCTCGGCGCCGCCGACCTGGCGATCTGGGACGCGCGCAGCCCCGGCGAATACCGTGGCGAAAAAGTCCTCGCCGCCAAGGGCGGACACATCCCCGGCGCGGTCAACTTCGAGTGGACCGCCGGCATGGACCTGAACGACGCCCTGCGCATCCGCAAGGACATGCCGCAGATCCTCGAACAGCTGGGCATCAGCAAGGACAAGGAAGTCGTTACCCACTGCCAGACTCACCACCGCTCGGGCTTCACCTACCTGGTGGCCAAGCACCTGGGCTACCCACGGGTCAAGGCGTACGCCGGCTCCTGGGGCGAATGGGGCAACCATCCGGACACGCCCGTCGAAGTTTAAGGAAACCCAATGAAATCCCGTTTGTTCATCATCAGCCAGTACCTGCTGCCCCATCACCTGCTCTCGCGCCTGGCCGGCTGCGTGGCCGAGTGCCGCGTGCGCTGGTTCAAGAACGCCTTCACCGCCTGGTTCGCCAAGCGCTACCAGGTCGACATGTCCCAGGCCCTGGTCGAAGACCTGACCGCCTACGAGCACTTCAACGACTTCTTCACCCGGGCCCTGAAGCCGGGCGCCCGCCCGCTGGATGAAACCCCGGGCGCGATCCTCTGCCCGGCCGACGGTGCCATCAGCCAGCTGGGTCCGATCGAGCACGGCCGCATCTTCCAGGCCAAGGGCCACAGCTACAGCGCCCAGGAACTGCTCGGCGGCGATCCGGCCAATGCCGCGCCGTTCATGGGCGGCGAGTTCGCCACCGTGTACCTGTCGCCGAAGGACTACCACCGCGTGCACATGCCGCTGGCCGGTACCCTGCGGGAGATGATCTACGTGCCGGGCCGCCTGTTCTCGGTGAACCAGACCACCGCGGAAAACGTCCCGGAGCTGTTCGCCCGCAACGAGCGCGTGGTCTGCCTGTTCGATACCGAACGCGGGCCGATGGCCGTGGTGCTGGTGGGTGCGATGATCGTCGCCTCGATCGAGACGGTGTGGGCCGGCCTGGTCACCCCGCCGAAGCGCGAGCTGAAGACCTTCCGCTACGATGAAGCCTCCCGTGCGCCGATCCATCTGGAGAAAGGTGCCGAACTGGGTCGCTTCAAGCTGGGTTCGACCGCCATCGTGCTGTTCGGCCCCGAGCAGGTGAAGTGGGCCGAAAGCCTCGGCGCCGGCTCGCCGGTCACCATGGGCCAGGGCATGGCCCTGCCGGTCGCCCCGCACGCCTGATCCCTGAGGCAGCTGCAAGCTACAAGCTGCAAGCCATAAGAAAAAGCAGACCGATGCGCTGGCTGCTTTTCCTTACAGCTTGCGGCTTAAAGCTTACAGCTCGATATGACTGCGGAAGCCGATCGGGCCTTCGTTGTCATAGGTGTTGGTGCCATCGAGGCTCTTGCCTCCGTCGTTCGACTTGACGCTCAGGGCAACCACGCTCTGGTTGTCGCGCCCGCCGATGACCCATTCGCCACCCGGATGCCAAGGGGCATCGTTGCCGCCCCACTGGTTCTGGACTTCGTAGCGGTTGTGGGCGATGCGCTTGGCCTTGAAGCCGATCGGACCTTCGCCCGAGTAGGTCATCTGGCCCTTGAAGGTCACGCCACCGTCACCGGAACGGATATCGACGGCCACCACCTTCTGGTTGTCCCGCGCACCGAGCTGCCAGGTTCCACCCGGATGCCACGGTGCACTGTTACCGCCCCATTGGTTCTGAACTGCGTACTTGTTCGCCATGAACTTCATCTCCTTGAAGTTGCTGATGGGAGACCGGCCAGTGTCCCGACCGGCCGTGCGACCCTCGGTACGGGCCGCACGCGAGCAAGCCTAGTCGGCGCTCAAAGAACGCCAGGGCACAAGGGACGAATGGTTAGAACCATTCGCTCTATCACGCGCCTTCGCGGTCGCGCATGCCCAGCAGGTAGAGCACGCCATCGAGGCCGAGGGTGGAGATCGCCTGCTTGGCCGACTGGCGCACCAGCGGCTTGGCACGGAAAGCCACGCCGAGGCCGGCGATAGCCAGCATCGGCAGGTCGTTGGCGCCGTCACCGACCGCGATGGTCTGCTCCATCTGCAGGCCTTCCTTGCGCGCCAGCTCGGTGAGCAGGTCGGCCTTGCGCTGGGCGTCGACGATCGGCTCGATGGCCACGCCGGTCACCTTGCCGTCGACCACTTCCAGTTCGTTGGCGAACACGTAGTCGATGCCCAGCTTGGCTTGCAGTTGCTTGGCGAAATAGGTGAAGCCGCCGGAGAGGATGGCGGTCTTGTAGCCGAGGCGCTTGAGTTCGGCGAACAGGGTTTCCGCGCCCTCGGTCAGGCGCAGCGAGGCGCCGATATCGTCGAGCACGTTGACGTCCAGGCCCTTGAGCAGTGCCAGGCGCTCCTTGAAGCTGGCGCGGAAGTCCAACTCGCCGCGCATGGCGCGCTCGGTGATTTCCGAGACCTGCTCGCCGACGCCGGCGGCCTTGGCCAGTTCGTCGATCACTTCGGCCTCGATCAGCGTCGAGTCCATGTCGAACACCGCCAGGCGGCGGTTGCGGCGGAACAGCGAATCCTGCTGGAAGGCGATATCGACGCTCAGTTCCTGGCCGACACTGAGGAATTCGGCACGCAGGGCCTGGGGATCGGCCGGTTCGCCGCGCACGGAGAACTCGATGCAACCCTTGCCCTGCTCCACCGGGGTGTCCAGCGCCACGCGACCGGACAGGCGGTCGATATGGTCGATGTTCAGCCCGTACTTGGCGGTGATGGAGCTGACGCGCTGCAATTGCTCGGCGGTGACCTTGCGGGTCAGCAGGGTCACGATGTGGCGTGGCTTGCCCTGGTTGGACACCCAGTTGCGGTAGTCTTCTTCCGAGACCGGGGTGAAACGCACCTGCTGGTTCAGTTCGTAGCCGGTGAACAGCAGGTCCTTGAGTACCGAGGAGCCCTGCTCGGTGCCGGGAATCTCGACGAGGATGCCGAACGACAGGGTGTCGTGGATCACCGCCTGGCCAATATCGAGGATGTTCACACCGCCACGGGCCAGAACGCCGGTAATGGCCGCGGTCAGACCCGGACGGTCCTCACCGGTGATGTTGATCAAGACGATTTCGCGCAAGACGGGCTCCAGGACGTGCAAAAAATGCGCATTCTACCGCCTTTTGCGGACCATCGGGCGCAGTCGATGCTTTGCCGCCCGAAGGGCGCTCGCTATACTGCGCAGCAATTTCTCCGTCATAAAGAGCCGCGCTCAGTGAACCGGCCCACGCCCGTCAAAACCGACAACTTCTTCCTGCTGATCTTCCGTGCCCTGCGTCAGCGTCGCGTGCCACTGGCACTGCGCATCGCCTGCCACAACATTTTCCTGGTTGCCCTGGCGCTGGTGATCTACGCCTGCGTGATGGGTTTGCAGTTCAAGGAAGCCATGCACGAACAGGCCGACGCCCTCGGGCAGAGCCTGACCACCCAGACCGCGACCTCGGCCACCGAGCTGCTGGTGTCCAACGACATCCTCAGCCTCAACGTGCTGCTCGGCAACCTGGTGAAGAACCCGCTGGTGGCCCATGCCGCGATCTACAGCGTGGACAACCGGATTCTTGCCGAAGCCGGCCAGCGCCCGAAGAACAGCCTTCTTGGCGAGGCCGAGGGCCTGTACCAAACCAAGATCACTTTCCAGGACGTCACTGCCGGGCAACTGCGCATCAGCCTCGACATGAGCCAGTTCCAGCAGCCGATGACCATCAGCATGCAGAGCATGGGCATCCTGGCCGGGATCCTGCTGGCCTTGGCGCTGACCATGAGCCTGCGCCTCGGGCGCTACGTCTCCACACCGTTGCTGCAACTGCGGGTGTGGCTGCGTGACCTGGACGAATACACCCCGGCCACCGAGCGCCAGGACGAGATCGGCGACCTCGCGCGCCAGTTGCACGCACGCTTCGCCCCGCCGCCAAAGCCGGTCGAGCCCGAGCCGGAAATCGAGGACGAGTTCGAGGAAGACGCCGAGCCGTTCGAAGTGCGTGATCTGCGCGATCCGGAGTTCGACGAAGCGCCCGCGGTGGTGCGTCCGGTCAAGCGCGTGGTGGAAGCTGAAGAAGACGAAGATGACGACGCCTTCGCCGACCTGCGTGACGACGCCGTGCCGGCTGCCGCGCCGGTCGCCGCCAAGCCGGTCGCTCCACGTGAACCGACGAAAAGCGCCGTGCTGGCCGTGCAACTGGGTTCTCAGGAGCAACTGCGCCGCCTGCCCCGCGCCCGCCTGACCGAGCTTCTGGAGCGCTACCGCGACTGCCTGGACCAGGCGGCGTCGCTGTATGAAGGTGAAGTGCAGACGCTCAACGATGGCAGCACCCTGTTGCTGTTCCACAGCCAGGACAGTGGCGAGGATTACCTGACCAATGCCATCTGCTGTGGCGAACTGTTGCGGGCCCTGGGTCATGCCTTGCAGGTAGAAGTGGCCGACAGCGGCATTACCTTGCAACTGCAGTTGGGCCTGGCGCTGGGTGAAAACCTGAATGGCCTGAGCCAGATCGACCTGCTGCTGACCGAAAAGGCCCAGGATGCCCTGGCCCTGTCGCAGCACAGCCGTAATCTGCTGCTGGTGGAACGCAAGATCAGTGATGACGCGCTGATTCGCCAGCGTGCGCGGATCCGCCCGATTGCCAGCCCTGAGGGCGCCTGTTGTGTGGAGCGCTTGATGGAGCCTTATCCGTCGATGCTGGAACGGCAGCTGGCGCGGATGCATGAGCGGCAGGTGAAGAACTGATATTTGCGGTGCTGCTGATGGCCTCATCGCTGGCAAGCCAGCTCCCACAGTGTCTGCGTCGAGCACAAATCTTGTGGCAGACCACAGAACCTGTGGGAGCTGGCTTGCCAGCGATGAGGCCAGAACAGACTATGCAGTTTCCAGCCCCCAATAAAAAAGCCCGCATCACTGCGGGCTTTTTTTATTGGGTTCAGATCAGAACCGGAACACTTCCATATCGGTACGAATCGGCGAAGCCATCGGGATCTTCGGCTTCTCCGGCTCCTTGCGCACCTGCACCGGTGCCGCCGGTTTTTTCGCCGGGGCCTCTTCCGCCAGCGCTGGCTGGTTGGCCAGCGGCTTGAGCGCAGTGCTCAGCTGTTCCGCCAGCTTCTGCAGCAACTGGCCCTGGGCCTGAACCTGTGCCGCCGAACTACCCGCATGGGGCTGCTCAAGGTGGACGATACGGTTATCCCGCACCTGGCCACGACGGTCCAGCAAGCGCCATTGCGCATCGAGGATCGCCGGCTGGTTAGCCCCGGAATCCAGGCGGGTGATCGACAGCAACACCTGCACATCCGGATTGAAGCCGGCATTGGCCGGCGCCAAAACCACACGCTGGCTATCCAGGCGCCAGGCCAGCTGACGCACCAGCAACTGATCGATATCCGCCGACAGACTGCCCGCCCAGCGACCGTCCGTCGCCGCAGTCAGGCTGCCGTCGGTCTGACGCTGCAGCAAAGTCTCGCGTTGCAGGTAGTCGGCAACCGATACCGGCCCCAACACCACCGACATGCCGGCCGCCTGCTTTGGCTGGCCCGGCTCGCCACTGTCGAGCTGATACAGCGCGACCGGCTGGTGCATGCTGCACCCTGCCAGGCCGAGAACGCCGGTCAGCAGAAGAACAAATGGAAGGCGCAGAAAAGTCATCATCCCATCCAGGCGGCCACCACACGGCACCGCAGTGATACTCATGAATTCAGTCGGGCACCCGGCCACGCCGGCGCCACAGGGGGGCTATCATCCGCGAAAATACGGCCTGACTCCAGTATTTACGCCCGGAACGTGTAGGAAATTACCGTTTCCGGGCGTGTATTTGCCTTACTCGGGAGCGTCGACCAGCAACGCATCGACCCGCTGGAAGCCCCGTGGCAGCTTGTTGCCCCGGCGCCCGCGCTCGCCCTTGTAGTGCTCCAGGTCTTCACCCTTGAGTGACAGGGTACGCTTGCCGGCCTGCAATACAAGGGTCGCCCCGTCGGAGAGTACGGCCATGTCCGTGACATATTCTTCACGACTGGCTACCCGATCCCCGGGAATACCGATGATCTTGTTGCCCTTGCCTTTGCCCAGTTGCGGCAGGTCGCTGATCTTGAACACCAGCAGGCGACCTTCGGTGGTGACCGCCGCCAGCCAGTTCTGCTCGCGGTCCGCCACCGGCCGTGGTGCCAGCACCTTGGCCCCATTGGGCAGGCTGAGCAGGGCTTTACCGGCCTTGTTCTTGGCCTGCAGGTCCTCGCCCTTGACCACGAAGCCATAACCCGCGTCGGACGCGATCACATACAGGGCGTCGTCATCCGGCAGCAGCACGCATTCGAAGGCCGCGCCCGGCGGCGGCGTCAGACGACCGGTCAAGGGTTCGCCCTGGCCCCGTGCCGAAGGCAGGGTGTGGGCCGCCACCGAATAACTGCGCCCGGTGGAGTCGATGAACACGGCGAACTGGTTGGAACGCCCCGCCGCCGCCACCTTGAAACCGTCACCGGCCTTGTAGGACAGCCCGGTGGCATCGATATCGTGCCCCTTGGCGCAACGCACCCAGCCTTTTTCCGACAGAACGACCGTCACCGGCTCGGTCGGCATCAGCTCGTTTTCCGACAGGGCCTTGGCCTCGGCACGGGCAACGATTGGCGACCGGCGGTCGTCGCCGTAGGTTTCCGCATCCTTGATCAGCTCGGTGCGCACCAGCTTGCGCAGTTTGGTGTCGCTGCCCAGCAGAGCCAGCAGCTTGGCCTGCTCTTTCAGCAGTTCTTCCTGCTCGCCGCGGATCTTCATCTCTTCCAGTCGCGCCAACTGGCGCAGACGGGTTTCGAGGATGTAGTCGGCCTGGATCTCGGTCAGTTCGAAACGGGCAATCAGCGCCTGCTTGGGCTGGTCCTCGGTGCGGATGATGTGGATCACTTCGTCGAGATTGAGGAAGGCGGCCAGCAAGCCGTCCAGCAGGTGCAGGCGGCGCTCGACCTTGTCGAGGCGGAATTTCAGGCGCCGACGAACGGTAGCAATCCGGAACTCCAGCCACTCCAGCAGCAGTGTCCGCAGGTTTTTCAACTGCGGCCGGCCATCGAGGCCGATGATGTTGACGTTGACCCGGTAGCTCGACTCCAGGTCGGTCGTGGCGAACAGATGCTGCATCAGTTCATCGAGGTCGACCCGGTTGGAGCGGGCGATGATCACGATGCGGCACGGGTTCTCGTGGTCAGACTCGTCACGCAGGTCGGTGACCATCGGCAGCTTCTTGGCCTGCATCTGCGCGGCGATCTGTTCCAGCACCTTGGCCCCGGAGACCTGGTGCGGCAGCGCGGTGACAACGATATCGCCGTCTTCGATGCGATAGACGGCGCGCATGCGGATCGAGCCGCGACCGCTTTCGTAGATTTTCAGCAGTTCGGCACGCGGGGTGATGATTTCCGCTTCGGTCGGATAGTCCGGGCCCTGGATATGCTCGCAAAGCTGCTCGATGGTGGCTTTCGGCTCGTCCAGCAGGCGCACACAGGCGCTGGCGACTTCCCGCAGGTTGTGCGGCGGTACGTCGGTGGCCATGCCCACGGCGATGCCGGTGGTGCCGTTAAGGAGGATATTCGGCAAACGTGCCGGCAAAACGGCAGGTTCGTCGAGGGTACCGTCGAAGTTCGGCACCCAGTCCGCCGTGCCCTGGCCCAGTTCGCTGAGCAGCACTTCGGAATAACGGGAAAGCCGCGCCTCGGTGTAACGCATGGCCGCGAAGGACTTCGGATCGTCCGGCGCACCCCAGTTGCCCTGGCCGTCGACCAGGGTGTAGCGGTAGCTGAACGGCTGCGCCATCAGCACCATGGCTTCGTAGCAGGCCGAATCGCCGTGGGGATGGAATTTACCGAGCACGTCACCGACGGTACGCGCCGATTTCTTGTGCTTGGAGTCGGCATCCAGGCCCAGTTCGCTCATGGCATAGACGATGCGCCGTTGCACCGGCTTCAGGCCGTCGCCGATATGCGGCAAGGCGCGGTCCATGATCACGTACATGGAATAGTTGAGGTAGGCCTGTTCGGTGAAGTCGGCCAGTGACCGGCGCTCTACGCCATCGAGGCTCAGATCAAGGGAGTCGCTCATGCGGGCCTCATCAGTTCAAGGTCTGGCGCAGCAGCAAGGTGCCGCCGCGCTGGGTGAATTCAAGTTGTTTCAGGGCACTCATGCCCAGCAATACCTGGCTGCCGTCGAGCCCCGGGACCACCAGGGCGCGCACGTCGCGCAGCAGGATATCGCCCAGTTGCACGCTGTCCAGACGGGTGCGATAACCCTCTGCGCGGCCATTGGCGGTGCTGACCGTGACCGGTGCACCGCGCTCGAGACCGAAGTCCCGGGCCAGGGGCTCGGGAATCGCCACGTCGGTAGCGCCGGTATCCAGCAGGAAATGCACGGCCTGGCCGTTGATCAGGCCATCGGCGACGAAATGCCCCTGGCCGTTGCCGAGCAGGCGCACTTCGACGAAGCCGTCACCGTGTTGCGAGGTGACCTGGCTGTTGGGGTTGGCCTGCTTGTCTTCCCACGCGCCGAAAAAGCGCGTGGCCAGGAACAGTCCGGCCGCCCAGGCCAGAACCATGAACACCCGCCCGATCCGCTGGCCCGGGGTCTGGCTCATTTCTTCGCGCTCCAGCCGCCTTTCGGCGCAGCGAAGCGCCAGACAATCGGGCGATCCTCGCCATCGGCGCGGGTGCCGTTGTTGTTGTCGATGCCGATCCAGGCGCCTTCGGCGTCGATCACCAGGGCTTCGGCCAGGCCGTAGGGCTGGCTGTATTGGCGCTGTTCGGTCAGCGCTTCGCCGGCAAAGGACCAGCAACGCTCCACCTGCGCACTCTGGGCGTCACGCCGGCAAATGCGGTAGGCATTGCGCTCGAGGGTGAACAGCTTGCCCTCGAACAGCGCCAGGTCGGAGAAGTCCCGGGACACCTCGCGGGCCTTGGGGAACTGGTCCGGCTGCATTTCCGTGCCGGCTTCGCTGAGCAGGACGCAGGCGTCGCCGCAGGTCCAGGTGCTTTGCTTGCGGTTGACCAGCAGCAGCCCGCGACGCTCGCGCTCGGCCGCCAGCCACAGGCGGTCGCCCGCCGGACTGACGGCCAGGCCTTCGAACAAGGCATTGAAATGCAGGAGCATGCCGCTGGCCCGGGCCTGGCGAATCATCGCCGGATCGATCTTCAGCCAGTTCGGCTCGCCTTCCACGGGTACTTCCAGTACGGCGGCATGGGCTTCGCTGACGATGTACTTGTTGCCGGCCGCGTCACAGCTGATGCCTTCGAAATCCAGATCGCCGCCGCGCACCAGCGAAGCCGCCCACTGCCGCGAGCGCAGGCCCAGCGGGAAGCCGGGGTCCGGCACCGCCGGCGCCGCCAGCGGCTGGCCGAGCGCCTGCCACACGTGGCTGGCGGTATCGAGCTTGTAGATCAGATCGTCGTCGCGGTCGGAAACAGTCCACAGGGCGCCATTGCACTGCGCCAGACCCGACAGGTTGCCGCCGCGCATGCCTTCGACCGGGTGCTCCGAAAGCATGGTCAGTTCCGGCCACGGATCGGCCATGGCCGGCACCGCGACCAGGGTCAGCAGTGCCGCCAGCAAACCACGGATCAAGCCATGACCTCGGCCAGGTTGCCGTTGCTTTCCAGCCAGGACTTGCGGTCGCCCGCGCGTTTCTTGGCCAGGAGCATGTCCATCATCTCGCGGGTTTTCTCGAAGTCATCAAGGGTCAGCTGGACCAGGCGCCGGGTATTCGGGTCCATGGTGGTTTCGCGCAGTTGCGGCGGGTTCATCTCGCCGAGCCCCTTGAATCGGGTGACCTGCGGCTTGCCGCGCTTCTTCTCGGCCACCAGGCGGTCGAGGATGCCGTCACGCTCGGCTTCGTCGAGGGCGTAGTAGATTTCCTTGCCCAGGTCGATACGGTACAGCGGCGGCATCGCCACGTAGACGTGACCGGCCTCGACCAGCGGACGGAAATGCTGGACGAACAGGGCGCACAGCAGGGTCGCGATGTGCAGGCCGTCGGAGTCGGCGTCGGCGAGGATGCAGATCTTGCCGTAGCGCAACTGGGTCAGGTCGGCAGCGCCCGGATCGACGCCGATGGCCACGGCGATGTTGTGCACTTCCTGGCTGGCGAGGACTTCGCCGCCGTCCACTTCCCAGGTGTTGAGGATCTTGCCGCGCAGCGGCAGGATCGCCTGGAATTCCTTGTCCCGCGCCTGCTTGGCGGAACCGCCTGCGGAATCACCCTCGACCAGGAACAGTTCGGCGCGCATCGGATCCTGGCCCGCGCAGTCGGCCAGCTTGCCGGGCAGCGCCGGGCCCTGGGTGACGCGCTTGCGCTCGACCTTCTTGCTCGCCTTGAGGCGGCGACCGGCGTTGCTGATGGCCAGCTCGGCCAGTTGCATGCCCAGTTCAGGGTGCGCGTTGAGCCACAGGCTGAAGGCGTCCTTCACCACGCCGGAGACGAAGGCCGCGGCCTCGCGGGACGACAGGCGTTCCTTGGTCTGCCCGGAGAACTGCGGCTCCTGCATCTTCATCGAGAGGACGAAGGTGATGCGCTCCCAGACGTCTTCCGGCGCCAGCTTGACGCCACGGGGCAGCAGGTTGCGGAATTCGCAGAACTCGCGCATCGCATCCAGCAGGCCCTGGCGCAGGCCGTTGACGTGGGTACCGCCCTGGGCGGTGGGAATCAGGTTGACGTAGCTTTCCTGGACACTGTCGCCACCTTCCGGCAGCCATAGCAGGGCCCAGTCCACGGCTTCCTTGTTGCCGGCCAGGCTGCCGCAGAATGGCTCGTCCGGCAGGCGCAGGTACTCGCTGACCGAGTCGACCAGGTAGGAACGCAGGCCGTCCTCGTAATGCCACTCGACCTTCTCGCCGGTGCTCTTGTCCTCGAAGGTCACCGACAGGCCCGGGCACAGCACGGCCTTGGCCTTGAGCACGTGCTTGAGGCGGCTGACGGAGAATTTCGGCGAGTCGAAGTACTTCGGATCCGGGGCGAAATACACGCTGGTACCGGTATTGCGCTTGCCGACGCTGCCGATGACTTCCAGCTCGCTGGCCTTGAAGCCGTCGGCGAAGGTCATCTGGTACTCGTTGCCATCGCGCTTGACCCGCACCCGCACCTGGGTCGACAGGGCGTTGACCACCGAGATGCCGACGCCGTGCAGACCACCGGAGAACTGGTAGTTCTTGTTGGAGAACTTGCCGCCGGCGTGCAGCTTGGTGAGGATCAGCTCGACCCCCGACACACCCTCTTCCGGGTGGATGTCCACCGGCATGCCGCGACCGTCGTCGCTGACCTCCAGGGAGTGGTCGGCGTGGAGGATCACCTGCACCGAACGGGCGTGGCCGGCCAGGGCTTCGTCGACACTGTTGTCGATGACTTCCTGGGCCAGGTGGTTGGGGCGGCTGGTGTCGGTGTACATGCCCGGACGCTTGCGTACCGGGTCAAGGCCCGAGAGGACTTCGATGGCGTCTGCGTTATAGGCGCTAGCGCTGGGATTGGCCATGGGTTCTCGTCGTCATTCGTGGGTGAAAATAGGCAATCAAAATACAGAAAAATCCAGGTCCTGATACGTCTTCGCATCAATACCCGCGTAACTCAGCAAGGCTGGCAGGTGCAGGGCAAAGCGCTGGAAGCTGTGGTCGCCACCGGCTTCGATGCGCAGGGCACAGGCCCGGTAGAAGCGCTCGGCGCGGCGGTAATCCAGGGTTTCGTCGCCGGTCTGCAACCACACCTGGTAACGCTCGGCGTCCACGGGCGGCGGGACTTCCAGCCCGGCCAGGGCCTCGACATGATCGGGGGTCAGTTCCCAGGTTTCGCCGGTGTAGTGGTTGGTCTGGGTGCCCAGGTAGCCGTCGAACAACTGGTGCGGATTGACCGCCGGGTTGATCAGCAACGCTTTCAGCCCGTGGCGCTCGGCCAGATGAGTCGCATAGTAGCCGCCAAGGGAACTACCGACCAGCAATGGCCGGCCCAGTTCGGCGATACCCGCCTCCAGTTGTGCGATGGCCTGGCGCGGATGGTGATGCAGGGCCGGCACGCGCAGTTGCCCGGCCAGGCCGATGCGCTCCATCACTGCCAGCAACTGGCTGGCCTTCATCGAGCTCGGCGCGCTGTTCAAACCATGGATGTAAAGGATCGAGCCCGACATTCCGCCCCCCGGAGTTCCTGGAGCGCCCGCCAGTGGCGGGCACAAAGACGCGCAGTTTAGCCTGATAAGCGGGAAATGATTCAGCTTTAGAGATTGCGCGATGCTTCAGTAGCCATTGCCGTAGTCAACGCTGAAGGCAAAATCGCTCAGGCGCGAGACACCGGTCTCCAGCCGTCCATCATCATGCAGCGCCAGCCAGCGGTAACCGGGCGGGCGCTGCTCGTCAACCTTGAAGTCCGTGCTGCGCGGTTCGAACTGGATGCAGGTGGACGGCGACGCCAGCAGGCGCCGACCATCCAGGTGCTGGTCCCATTCCTGATGGATATGTCCCCAGAGCAAGGCCCGCGCCTGTGGATAAGGCTTGATCGTCTCGAACAGCGCTTCAGGATTGCGCAGGCCGATGGGCGCCATCCACGCACAGTCGATGGAAATCGGCTGATGGTGGAAGCACACCAGGCAATGACGGCCGCCGGCGCTGCTCAGGGCCTGGTCGAGCACGTGCAGCTGGTTTGCTTCGAGGCGCCCCGGCACGCTGCCGGGAATCGACGAGTCGAGCATGATCACCCGCCAGTTGCCGATATCGGTGACCTGCTGCAGCAGGTCGGTGCCTGCCGCGACGCGTTCCATCGGCAGCGGCTCGTCGTGGTTGCCGGCCAGCCAGCGGGTTGGCGCGCCGAGCACGGCGGTCATATCACGGAAATGTCGGTAGGACGCTTCGGTACCGTCCTGGGACAGATCGCCGGTGGCCAGGATCAGGTCGATATGCGGTTGCTCGGCCAGCACCAGGTCGATGACCCGCTGCAGGCTGTCACGGGTATTCATGCCCAGCAGCGAACCCTCGCCATCGGCGAACAGATGACTGTCAGAAAGCTGCACCAGACGAACCGGGGCACTGGATGCGGGGTTGGCGTGCGGCAAGGGGCCGTCTCCTTGAGGAAATCCTGCACGATTATGGTGGGGAAGAATCGGCGGATCAAACCGGCACCACGACCGCCGTCACATTTCAGCGAACCGCTTCGAGTTCGTGACCGCAGGCCAGGCAATGGCTCAGCCATTCGCCCAGGAACAGATTGAGCTGGGCTTTCTCGTCCGGCTGGTGCATCGCGGCGTTGGGATAGGGGTAGATGCTACGGAAACGCCGGGCATGTTCGGCGCTGACCACTTCGGCCATGCGCGCATCGTGATAGACCTGCACTTCCAGTTGCGGCACCGGCAGCCAGGGCAGGCTGTGCTCCTGGCGCACCCGCAAGGTGGTGGTGTAGGGGCAGGCCAGCACCACTTCCAGGGTCAGTACGCCGAGCATCTGGTCGCCCTGGGTCATGCCGATGCGCCGCGAATCGAGGGAGGTGCGCATATCCGGGAGCAAGCGCATCAGGCGTGCATAGTTCGCCTCGCAGGCAGCCTGCAAGCCAACCAGATCGACCCGATAGCGTTCGCGCACAAGATTCACGACCACATCCCCCTGACTTCATCGCGGTTCAGGGCCAGCCACTGCAAGGCGATGATGGTCGCCGCATTGGCAATCTGCCCGTCGCGCACGGCTTGCAGGGCATCGTCGAAACCCCAGACCCGCACGCGGATATCTTCACCCTCTTCTTCCAGGCCATGCAGCCCGCCAGCCCCCTCGCTGCTGCAACGACCGAGGTACAGATGGACCAACTCGTCGCTGCCACCGGGAGACGGGAAATACCGGGTCATCGGCCACAGCGAGGAGAAACTCAGCCCAGCTTCCTCCTGCGCCTCGCGGTGCGCAACTTCTTCCGGTCGTTCGTCCTTGTCGATCAGACCGGCGACCAGCTCCACCAGCCAGGGGTTGCCGGTCTTGTCCATGGCGCCGACGCGAAACTGCTCGATCAGCACCACTTCGTCGCGCTGCGGGTCGTAGGGCAGGACGCACACCGCGTCGTGACGCACGAACAGCTCGCGCTTGATCTCGCGGCTCATGCCGCCGGCGAACAGCTCATGACGCACGCGGATCCGGTCGAGCCGATAGAAACCCTGGAAACAGGTTTCGCGGTCGACGAGCTCGACGGCTGTTGGAACGGAATTCAGCTTGTCTGTCATGGAAGTCCTCGCTACCTCACTTGCAACTTCGCGCCATCCTACCCCGCGTACCCTCGGCTTTCACCCTCTTTCAAGTCAACCCAAGGACTGCGAGGATAGGCACCGCCCGTCTAATCAAGATTAGCGGCGAACCGACTGCCATGCTGGCGGTCCAAGGCCGATTACCGTCGTTCCAGAAGGATCATCATGACGCTTGTCAAACTGACCACCGTGGCTCTACTGGCCCTAGTCCTGGGGGCGTGCCAGAGCGTTTTCCAGCCGAATATGCGCAAGCCGCTGGAGGTCAAGCGCGAGGCCTGGGAACACATCAAGCCCGGTTGCAGCGCCAGCGATTGCCCGCTGGTGAACATCGACACCCTGCACTTCCCGGCCCAGCCGCAACTGGATGCGCTGATCGAGCGGCGCCTGCTGCAGTTCACCGCCGACGGCGGACCGCTGCCGACCTCGCTCAAGGCCTATGAAGAGAGCTTCCTGCGTTCGGCGCAGAGCCGTAACAGCAGCTACCTGCAAGCCAAGGTACGCGAGCAGCATGACGGACTGGTGATCATCGAGCTGTCCAGCTACCTGGACACCGGCGGCGCGCATGGCAACCCTGGCCGCGCCTTCATCAACTGGTCGCGCCAGCAGGATAAGGTCCTGACCCTGCAGGACATGCTGGTCCCGGGCCAGGAAGAGACGTTCTGGAAAACCGCGGAAGAAGCCCACCGTGGCTGGTTGATCGCGACGAAGATGGACCAGGACCCGGAATTCGTGAAGAACTGGCCGTTCCAGAAAACCCCGAACATCGCCCTGACCTACGGCGCGGTGGTGCTCAAGTACGACGTGTACGCCATTGCGCCCTACGCCATGGGCCATGTCGAACTGAAGATCCCCTACCCGCGCCTGAACGGCGTGATCAAGCCGGAACTGTTTCCCGGCCGCGGCTGAAGCTGAACAGGCCGTGGAGCAATCCTGCCAGCAGCAACGCCGGCAGGGTGGCGCCGATGTCCGGCGCGTAGTTGGCCAGCAGGTGGTAGGTGGCCACGCCACCGGCCCAGGCCAGCAAGGCGCCAAAGTGCAGTGAACCGACCTGCGCCGGCAGGCGGCGACGGCGCAGCAGGAAGTGATCCACCAGCACCACGCCGAACAGCGGCGCGAACACCGAGCCGATCAGCAGCAGGAAGTTCTGATACTGCGCCAGCGGCGCGAAGCAGGCGATCAGGGTGCAGACCACGCCAATCGCCAGGGCCAGGTGTTCCACCTTCAAGCGCAGCAGCAGGCCGCTGGACACCGCCGCCGAATGGATATCGGCGAAGGCGTTTTCCGATTCGTCGAGCAGGATCAGCAACAGCGGAATCCCCAGGCCCGCCCCCGCCAGCGCCAGCAACAACGCATTGACCTCGCCACTCGGCGCGAATGCCAGGGTGTAGGCCACGCCCAGGCTCATCAGCCAGAAGTTGCCGATGAAGAAGCCCAGCGCCGTGCCGCCGAAGACCCGGCTGGCGCGCTTGCCGAAGCGCGAATAGTCGGCGATCAGTGGCAGCCACGACAGTGGCATGGCAATGGCGATATCGAAGCCCACCGCCAGGGACATCGTGCCATCGCCCGCTTTTGCCCACAGCGCAGCCAGGTCGGCCTTGGCGAAGAGGTTCCAGGTCAGCCACAGGCAGGCGCCGAGCAACAGCCAGATCCCCCATTTGCGCAGGATGCGGCGGACGAAGGTCAGCGGGCCGCTGACGGCCAGCAGGGTCGCGAGGCCGCCGAAGAACAGGGTCCACAGCAGCGGGCTGTTCCAGGCGCTGTTCTCGCCGAAGGACTGCGCGCCGAGCAGGCTGGCGGCGTCGCGCATGACGATGATTTCGAAGGAGCCCCAGCCGATCAGTTGCAGCAGGTTGAGCACCGCCGGCAACGAAGCGCCGTGCCTGCCCAGGCTCAGGCGCAGGGCGGCCATGGCCGAGAGACCAGTGTCACTGCCAATCACGCCCACGGCGGCCAGCAACAGGACGCCCACCAGGGTACCCAGGGCAATCGCCAGGATCGACCCGGCCAGCCCCAGGCCCGGCGCCAGCAGCGCGCCGGTCTGCAGGACCATCAGGCCAATGCCGAGGGAGAACCACAGGGAGAACAGGTCGCGGGCACCGAAGATGCGCTGGTGGCCGGGGACGGGGGAATCGGGGGAGTAGTTGCTGGGTAGGGACACGACGGTGGTCTCGGCAGGAGTTTTTTATTGGTTTCGAGGGCCTCATCGCTGGCAAGCCAGCTCCCACAGGGACCGCATGCACCGCGGCCCCTGTGGGAGCTGGCTTGCCAGCGATTGGGGCCGCCTAGGCGGCCCCGGTTTACCTCAGACTTTCTTGTACAACTGGCTGCCTTCCTGGCGGAACCGCTCGGCCTGCTCGCGCATGCCGTCCTCGACCGCCACATCCACCACGTCGATGCGCTGGTTGGCGGCGTATTCGCGGACTTCCTGGGTGATCTTCATCGAGCAGAACTTCGGCCCGCACATCGAGCAGAAGTGCGCGACCTTGGCCGAGTCCTTCGGCAGGGTCTCGTCGTGGAACGCACGCGCCGTGTCCGGATCCAGGCCCAGGTTGAACTGGTCTTCCCAACGGAATTCGAAACGCGCCTTGCTCAAGGCGTTGTCGCGGATCTGCGCGCCCGGATGCCCCTTGGCCAGGTCCGCCGCGTGGGCGGCGATCTTGTAGGTGATGATCCCGGTTTTCACGTCATCCTTGTTCGGCAGGCCGAGGTGCTCCTTCGGCGTGACGTAGCAAAGCATGGCGCAACCGAACCAGCCGATCATCGCGGCACCGATGCCGGAGGTGATGTGGTCATAACCCGGGGCGATGTCGGTAGTCAGCGGGCCGAGGGTGTAGAACGGCGCCTCGTCGCAGCATTCCAGCTGCTTGTCCATGTTCTCCTTGATCAACTGCATCGGCACATGGCCCGGGCCTTCGATCATGCACTGCACGTCATGCTTCCAGGCGATCTTGGTCAGCTCGCCGAGGGTTTCCAGCTCGCCGAACTGCGCTTCGTCGTTGGCGTCGGCAATCGAACCCGGACGCAGGCCGTCGCCCAGCGAGAAGCTGACGTCGTAGGCCTTCATGATTTCGCAGATTTCGTCGAAGTGGGTGTAGAGGAAGTTCTCCTTGTGATGCGCCAGGCACCATTTTGCCATGATCGAACCACCACGGCTGACGATGCCGGTGACCCGCTTGGCAGTCAGCGGCACATAGCGCAGCAGCACGCCGGCGTGGATGGTGAAGTAGTCCACACCCTGCTCGGCCTGTTCGATCAGGGTGTCGCGGAACAGCTCCCAGGTCAGGTCCTCGGCCACGCCGTTGACCTTTTCCAGGGCCTGGTAGATCGGCACGGTACCGATCGGCACCGGCGAGTTGCGGATGATCCACTCGCGGGTTTCATGGATGTGCTTGCCGGTGGACAGGTCCATGACCGTGTCCGAGCCCCAGCGGATACCCCAGGTCAGCTTGGCCACTTCTTCCTCGATCGAGGAACCCAGGGCGCTGTTGCCGATGTTGCCGTTGATCTTCACCAGGAAGTTGCGGCCGATGATCATCGGCTCCAGCTCCACGTGGTTGATGTTGGCCGGGATGATGGCGCGACCGCGGGCGATTTCCTCGCGGACGAACTCGGCGGTGATTTCCTTGGGAATGCTCGCGCCGAAGCTGTGGCCGGCGTGCTGCTGGTCGAGCAGGCCGGCGGCGCGGGCTTCCTGCAGCTTCATGTTTTCGCGCAGGGCGACGTATTCCATCTCGGCGGTGATGATGCCCTTGCGCGCATAGTGCATCTGGCTGACGTTGGCGCCGGCCTTGGCCCGGCGCGGGTTGCGCACGTGGGCGAAGCGCAGCTTGGTCAGCTCGGCGTCGTTCAGGCGCTGCTGGCCGAAGTCGGAGGACAGGCCGGCCAGGCGCTCGGTGTCGCCACGGTCGTCGATCCAGGCCGAACGCACGTCGCCCAGGCCCTTGCGCACGTCAATGACGACGTTGGGGTCGGTGTACGGGCCGGAGGTGTCATAGACCAGCACCGGGGCGTTGGCTTCGCCACCGAAATCGGTCGGGGTATCGTCGAGGCTGATTTCCCGCATCGGCACGCGGATGTCCGGGCGCGAGCCCTCGACATAGACCTTGCGCGAACGGGTGAAAGGTTGCACGGACTGCTGGTCGACCTGGGCGGACTCGCTCAGGTTGGACGGGTATTTTTCTTGTTTGCTCATCACAGGCTCTCCAGACGGGTTGGATGTCGGAGCGAACCTGATGGGGACACGGAGAATGCACCTTGGGCGGTGCTGTGCCGAATGCGGGGGTGTCTGGCGGCCTTGTGAGGCTGACTCGACATTCCCGGACCCGGCACAAGAGGGCTCGCGGGAAGCGAGCAATCTTGTTCCCTACGCAGGCGCTAACCTGATCAGGTTCAACGGGATCCGGAATTTCCGATCTCAGCCTCAACGCAAGGCACCCCGACAAGAACGTGCGCAGTCTAGACTGGAGTCAGCCCAAACGCCAACCCTCCTGGCGCAAGCGTGACAAATGGCGCAAATGTCAGATTGTTGCAAAGTGCCTGCGCAACTACACTCGCAAGTTCAGAATTACCTACTTCGTTCAAGGACCGCCCTATGCTGCGCAAACTTTCACTGGCGCTTGCCGTGTCTTGTGCTTCCAACGGATTGGCCTGGGCAGCAGACTTGCCGCTGTCGAGCAAAACCGACCTGGTCAGCGTTTACAACGAGGCGGTGAACAACAACGCCGACCTCGCCGCCGCCCGCGCCGACTACGGTGCCCGCCGTGAAGTGGTGCCCCAGGCCCGCGCCGGCCTGCTGCCGAACCTGTCCGCCGGCGCCGAGATGATGAACACGCGGACCAGTGTCGACCAGCCTTCGGTCACCGCCAGCCGCAGTGGCAATACCTGGAGCGCGACCCTGGCCCAGCCGATCTTCCGCGCCGACCGCTGGTTCCAGTTGCAGGCGGCCGAAGCGGTCAACGAGCAGGCGGCCCTTGAACTGTCGGCCACCGAACAGAACCTGATCCTGCAAAGTGCCGAGAACTACTTCGCGGTGCTGCGCGCCCAGGACAACCTGGCCTCGACCAAAGCCGAGGAAGCGGCGTTCAAGCGCCAGCTCGACCAGTCCAACGAGCGCTTCGACGTCGGCCTGTCGGATAAGACCGACGTGCTCCAGTCCCAGGCCAGCTACGACACCGCCCGGGCCAACCGGATCATCGCCGAGCGCCGCGTGGCCGATGCCTTCGAAGCTTTGGTGACCCTGACCAACCGCGACTACAACTCGATCCAGGGCATCGTCCACACCCTGCCGGTGCAGGTGCCAACCCCCAACGATGCCAAGGCCTGGGTCGACACGGCGACCCAGCAGAACCTCAACCTGCAGGCGACCAACCACGCCGTGCAGGCCGCCGAGGAAACCCTGCGCCAGCGCAAGGCCGGGCATGCACCGACCGTGGATGCGGTGGCGCGTTACCAGAAGGGTGACAACGACAGCCTCGGCTTCAGCAACCCGAACTACACCGGGCAGCGCTATGGTGGCGACGTGGAGCAGACCAGTATCGGCCTGCAGTTGAACATCCCGATCTACAGCGGTGGCCTGACCAGCTCGCAGGTGCGCGAGGCCTACCAGCGCCTGAGCCAGAGCGAGCAGCAGCGTGAAAGCCTGCGTCGCCAGGTGGTGGAGAACACCCGCAACCTGCACCGTGCGGTGAACACCGATGTGGAGCAGGTGCAGGCGCGCAAGCAGTCGATCATTTCCAACCAGAGTGCGCTGGAAGCCACGGAAATAGGCTATCAGGTGGGGACCCGGAACATCGTCGATGTGCTCGATGCACAGCGCCAGCTGTACACCTCGGTGCGTGACTACAACAACACCCGGTATGACTACATCCTCGACAACCTGCGCCTGAAGCAGGCGGCGGGGACCTTGAGCCCGCAGGACCTGCAGGATCTGGGGCGGTACCTGAAGGCGGACTACAACCCGGACAAGGACTTCCTGCCACCGGACCTGGCGGCGGCGGCCAAGGCCAATTTCGAAGGTCGACCGTAGGGGCCTCATCGCTGGCAAGCCAGCTCCCACAGTGTCCGCGTCGCTGCCGAACCCTGTGGGAGCTGGCTTGCCAGCGATAGCGGCATAACAGTCTCTACCGAATCAAAGCCCCGACACCATCGAGCAAACGCTGCAATGCCCCCTGATTGGCCCGCATCACCGCCACCCCCGCCTCGCCCATCTTCCGCGCATCCTGCGGCAACTCGATCAATCTCCTCACCTCAGTCGCCAGCCCCTCGGCATCATCGACCTGCGCCAACGCCCCGGCCTCACGCAACATCGCGCTGATTTCCAGGAAGTTGAACACATGAGGCCCCATGATCACCGGTAATGCCAGCGCCGCCGGCTCCAGCGGGTTATGCCCGCCGGTCGCGACCAGACTGCCGCCGACAAAGGCGATATCGGCCAGGGCATAGAGGAACAGCAACTCGCCCATGGTATCGCCAAGCAGCACCCGGGTCTGAGCGTCCACCGCCGTGCCAGCCGACCGGCGCACGGTGGCGAACTGCTCGGCACACAGCTGATGCACCGCGTCGAAGCGCTCCGGATGGCGCGGCACCAGGATGAGCAGGGCATCGGCATGAACCGCCAGCAACTGCTTGTGCGCCGCCAGGATCAGCGCATCCTCGCCATCATGGGTACTGGCGGCAATCCACACCGGCCGCTGCGTCGCGCCCCACTGTCCACGCAGCTCACGAGCACGGGGCAGCAGTTGCTCGTCGATCTTCAGGTCGAACTTGATCGAACCGGTCACCTGCACCGTCGCCGGCCGCGCGCCCAACTGGCGGAAGCGCTCGGCCTCGGTTTCGGTCTGCACCGCGAACAGGCTCATCTCTTCCAGCATCGGCCGGGTCAGACCGGCGAAGCGCGCATAGCCACGGGCCGAGCGCTCGGACAACCGGGCATTGGCCAGGGCCACCGGAATCCCGCGCTTGGCGCACTGGTGGATATGGTTCGGCCACAGCTCGGTTTCCATGATGATCCCCAACTGCGGCCGGGCCTTGTCGAGGAAACGCGCCGCCGCCCAGGGCAGGTCATAGGGCAGGTAGCAATGCTGGATGCGCGGCTCGTTGGCGAACATCGCGCGGATCCGCTCCGAGCCGGTGGGGGTCATGCAGGTCACGGTGATCGGCAGCTGTGGATAACGCTCCAGCAGCGCACGGATCATCGGCGCGGCGGCGATGCTTTCGCCCACCGACACGGCATGGACCCAGATACCACCGGGTTTCAGCGGCGGCAGGCCGAAGGCGAAGCGTTCGCCGATGCGCTCGCGATAGGCTGGCGCCTTGCGCCCACGCAGGAACAGGCGCAGCGCAACCAGCGGCAGGCCCAGTTGAAACAGCAGGGTATAGAGAGTTCTGTTCATGGCGCGGGAGTTTACAAGGAAGCAATCGGCAATGCTTCCATGTTGCCCTTGAGGGCCCTATCGCCGGCAACGCCGGCTCCCACAAGTCCAGCGGTGCTCACCCAACCAGTGGGAGCCGGCGTTGCCGGCGATGAGGCCGCAAGGATCAACCCATCTCCCGCAGATGCACCGCAAACCTTTCAGCCAGCCACTGCGCCGCCGGCCCCAAAGGCTCATCCCGACGCCAGGCCAGTTCCACCACCAGCGCCGGCGGCCGCCATTCGCAATCCAGCTCGACCATCTGCTGTTGATAAGCCGGGTACTGCACCACATGCCGCGGCAACCAGGCCCAGCCCAGCCCGCGCTGCAGCAGCTCGGCCATCACATAGAAGCTGTCCGCCCGCCACACCAGCGGGCTGGCCGGCTCCCCTCCGGCATAGCCACTGTCCCGCGGATTGACCAACAGTTGCCGGTGCCGCGCCAGATGCTCGCAACTGACCCGCCCGACCTCCGCCAACGGATGCCCCACCGGACACACCGTGACCATCTCGATACTGCCCAGCACCCGCCGCTCCAGGGCATCGGGCACCTGCTCATGGTGAAACATCAAGCCCAGGTCCGCCCGCCGCTCCACCAGTTGCCGCGCCACATCGCCCTGGGCGCTGCTGGCCATCTGCACTTCGAGCAGCGGAAACTGCCGCGACAGCTCGTCCAGGCTCTCGACCACCGGCTGATACGGCATCGCTTCATCATGGGTCAGACGCAAGCGCGGCTCCTGCCCGCGCATCAAGGCCGACGCCCGCCCTTCAAGGCGCTCGCACTGGCGCAGCAACTCCCGGGCATCCTCCAGCAACGCCGCCCCCGCCTCGGTCAACTGCGGCTGGCGCCCGCTGCTGCGCTCGAACAGGGTCAGGCCGAGATCAGCCTCCAGCATCGCGATGGCATTGCTCACCGCCGACTGCGCCCGCCCCGCGACCCTTGCCACGGCAGAGAACGAACGCCGCTCGGCCACTTCGACGAACAGGCGCACCTGCTCCAGATTCCATTGCGGTTGAATCATCCAGCCTATCTCCCCAGCAGATAGGAAATGACTTTACCGCATCTGGCCAAGCCCTAGAATGCGCGAGCCACCAGAGGAGCGCCCGACCATGAATGCCTACACCTATCTCGCCATCGCCATCTGCGCCGAAGTCATCGCCACCGCGTCGATGAAGGCGGTGAAGGGCCTGAGCACGCCGCTGCCGCTGCTGCTGATGGTCTGTGGCTACGGCGTAGCGTTCTGGATGCTGACCCTGGTGGTGCGCAGCATTCCGGTGGGCATCGCCTATGCCATCTGGTCGGGCCTGGGCATCGTCCTGATCAGCATCGCCGCCCTGGTGATCTACGGGCAGAAACTCGACCTGCCGGCCATGCTCGGCATGGCCCTGATCGTCAGCGGCGTTATCGTGATCCAGCTGTTCTCGAAAACCGCCGGGCATTGATGCCGGAAAAGCTGTCAACGGGCTTATACTTCCCCGCCTGTCCAGCTTGTTGAGGTAACTGCATGTCATCGGTCATTTCCACCGACGTCCTGATCGTCGGCGCGGGGGTTGCGGGTCTCTGGCTCAACGCCCGGCTGCGGCGCCTGGGCTACTCGACGGTGCTGGTGGAACGCAGCAGCGTCGGTGGCGGGCAGACCCTCAAGTCCCAGGGCATCATCCACGGCGGCGCCAAATACGCGCTGCATGGCGCCCTGACCGGCGCCTCGGAAGCCATCGCCGACATGCCGCGACGCTGGCGCGAAGCCCTGGCCGGCAACGGCGAGCTGGACCTGTCCGGCGTGCGCCTGTTGTCCGAGGCCCACTATCTCTGGTCCCCCGGCACCCTCGCCGGCAATCTCACCAGCTTCTTCGCCAGCAAGGCGGTGCGCGGCCGGGTCGACCAGGTCAAGGGCGACCAGTTGCCGCCCGCCCTGCAGGACCGCGGCTTCAAGGGCAAGGTCTATCGCCTGGCCGAGCTGGTGGTGGATGTGCCGAGCCTGCTGCAGCGCCTGGCCGAGCTGGCCGGCGACAGCCTGCTCGCTGGCGAGCGCATCGAGCCGTTGCGCAACGGTGACGAATTGGTAGGCCTGCGCGTCGACGACCGCGAGATCCGTGCCCAGCGCATCGTGCTCAGTGCCGGCGCCGGCACCGCCGACCTGCTCGCCGACCTCGGCCTGAGCCAGCCGGCCATGCAGCGCCGCCCCCTGCACATGGTGATCGCCAAGGGCCCGAGCCTGAAGCCGCTGTACGCCCATTGCCTGGGCGGCGGACCCAAGCCGCGCATCACCGTGACCACCCACCCGGCCGCCGATGGCCAGTGGGTCTGGTACCTCGGCGGTGATATCGCCGAAGCCGACGGCGTGGCCCGCGAACCCGAGGCGCAGATCGCCGCGGCGAAGAAGGAAGTCGCCGGCCTGCTGCCGTGGGTCGACCTGAGCCAGGTGCGCTGGGCCACCCTGCGGGTCGATCGGGCCGAGCCGGCGCAGTCCGGCCTGGTGCGCCCGGACAACGCCTTCCTCGCCGACCAGCACAACCTGCTGGTGGGCTGGCCAACCAAGCTGGCCCTGGCCCCTGACTTCGCCGACCGCGTGCTGCACGCCCTCGACCGCGACGGCATCAAGCCCGCCAATCTGCCGGCTCTGCCCGACCTGCCGAAGCCAGCGCTGGCCCAACCGGAATGGGATCGCCTGCTGCCATGACCCTGCCAACCCTGCACGATCTGCACCGCCCGCTGGGCAGCACCGGACTGTCGGTTTCACCGCTGGGCCTGGGCACCGTCAAGCTCGGCCGCGACCAGGGCGTGAAATACCCCAACGGCTTCACCATCCCCGACGACGACACCGCCCGCCTGCTGCTGGCCCAGGCCCGTGACCTCGGCATCAACCTGATCGACACCGCCCCGGCCTACGGTCGCAGCGAGGAACGCCTCGGCCCGCTGCTGCGCGGCCAGCGTGATCAGTGGGTGATCGTCAGCAAGGTCGGCGAAGAGTTCGAGGACGGCCAGTCCCGCTTCGACTTCAGCGCAGCCCATACCCGCGCCTCGGTGGAACGTAGCCTGCAACGCCTTGAAACAGACTGCATCGACCTGGTCCTGGTCCACTCCAACGGCGACGACCTGCGCATCCTCGAGCAGGAAGAGGTCTACCAGACCCTTGCCCTGCTCAAGCAGGAGGGCAAGATCCGCGGCTTCGGCTTCTCCGGTAAAACCGTCGAAGGCGGGCTGAAAGCCCTGGAACAGGGCGATTGCGCGATGGTCACCTACAATCTCAACGAGCAGGCCGAGCGCCCGGTGCTCGACTATGCCGCGGCCCATGGCAAGGCGATCCTGGTGAAGAAAGCCCTGGCCAGCGGGCATGTGTGCCTGAGCCCGGGGGTCGATCCGGTCAAGGCCAGCTTCGAGTTGCTGTTTGCCCATCCCGGCGTCGGCAGTGCTATTGTCGGGACCATCAATCCCCTGCACCTGGCCCACAACGTGGCGATCGTCGCCCAGGTGCTGCGCCAGCACTGAGCCGCCGCCGCGGCCGACCCCAACGCAAGAAGGAGCCGACATGCCGCGAACGCTGATCCGCAAGAACCCGAGCAACTTCAAGACCCTGCCCCTGCACGTCGAAGCCGGCGTGGAGGGCTTGAGCTACCAGAGCATCGGCCGGCCGCTGAACTTCGCCCAGACCCTGCAGCGGCGCAAGTCTATCCAGTTGCCGGATCACGAGCGCTTCGCTGTCGAACTGGCCAACCTCGGGGTCTCGGTGCGCCTGACCCTGTGCTGGCAGCACCGCGACTACTGGGTACTGGTGCGCCAGCGCCGCCAGGACCGGGGCGATGTGGTGCTCAAGCTGATCTCCGGTTACGTCCCGGCCCAGGAGCTCAACCTGCCGCTGCACACGGCAGTGCAGGAAGTAGCGGAGGAATGCCTGCTGGAAACCCCGGAAGGCTGGCTCGGCGGACGTTTCAACGATACCTGGCTGCCGGCGCCCTATGCCGCCGCCCTGCACTATCGCGAGTCGCTGTCGTTCAACCTCACGCCGCATACCGGCGCGGCGCGGCCGGTGCGTTGCGGCAGCCAGCAACTGATCGAGCGCCCGCGGGCCTATGTGCATCTGCCGACGGCGTCGCTGCAACTGATCTACGACCTGCGCCTGCAGGTGCCGAAGGAAGCCAAGTCGCTGAGCCTGTTCCATGTCGACGAGCGCCTCGAAGGCGACCAGCTCGTCGCCCGGCTGGATCGCGCGCGCCCTGACCTGTACCTGATGCCGCTGGAAGATGGGAAACCGTTGCCGGAGCTGTACACCCTGAGGAAGGATGCGCTGGTACCGGCAAGCACCCGCGGCCTGTATCTGGCGGAGAGCTTCGCGCAGCAGGAAGGCTGGGTGGTGAAGGACGAGCGGATTCGCTGGAAGGACTGGTTGCGTCAGCAGGGCCTGACGCCGAGCAAGCCCAGTGGCTTGCAGCGGATTACCGGGAAGGCGAAGGCGTTGTTGCAGATGGCGCGGGGCGGCTTGGGCAAATAGACGACACGGACCCTGTGGGAGCTGGCTTGCCAGCGATAGGGCCATCATGAACAAAGATGTTGTCTGATCTGGCCTCATCGCTGGCAAGCCAGCTCCCACAGGGGACCGCGTGAACCAAAAGGGCCTGCAATGCAGGCCCTTCTGGATTTCAGTTCTTGCGGATCTTCTCGACGATCGCCGTGGTCGAGCTGTTTTCCACCAGCCCCAGCACCTTCACAGTACCGCCATAGGCCTTGACGATATCCGCGCCGACCACCTGGTCGATGCCGTAGTCGCCGCCCTTGACCAACACATCCGGCTTGACCTGGCTCAGCAGGTTTTCCGGGGTGCCTTCGGCGAAGCTGATCACCCAGTCCACCGCGCCCAGGCCGGCCAGCACCGCCATGCGCCGGTCGACACTGTTGATCGGACGCCCAGGCCCTTTCAGGCGGCTCACCGAAGCATCGTCGTTGACCGCGACGATCAAGCGGTCGCCCTGGGCCCGCGCCTGCTCCAGGTAGGTCACGTGACCGGCATGGAGAATGTCGAAGCAGCCATTGGTGAAGACGATCTTTTCCTTGTGCGCACGGGCATCGTCGATGGCCAGCAGCAGTTGTTCGAGCCCCAGTACACCGCGCTCAGAGCCTTCCTCGCGCTGGATCGCCCGGCGCAGTTCCGGCGCGCTGATCGCCGCAGTACCCAGCTTGCCAACCACGATGCCCGCGGCCAGGTTGGCCAGGCCCACTGCGTTGGGCAGGTCTTCGCCTGCCGCGATGGCGGCAGCCAGGGTGGAGATCACCGTGTCGCCGGCACCGGTGACATCGAAGACTTCACGGGCCCGGGCCGGCAGGTGCAGGGCCGGGTGATCCGGGCGCAGCAGGGTCATGCCGTGCTCGCCACGGGTCACCAGCAAGGCGCCCAGTTCCAGCTCGCGCATCAGCTCGCCGCCCTTGGCCACCAGCTCGGCCTCGTCGGCACAACGGCCAACGATGGTTTCGAATTCGCTGAGGTTCGGGGTGATCAGGCTGGCGCCACGGTAGATGGAGAAATCCTTGCCCTTGGGGTCGGCCAGCACCGGGATACCGCGCTCGCGAGCCGCCTGGATCAGGCTCTGGTGGTTCTTCAGCGCGCCCTTGCCGTAGTCGGACAGGACCAGCACCTTGACCCCCTCGAGCAAGGCATCGACTTCGGCACCGAGGGACAGCGGATCGGTGGCGAAGGGCTCTTCGAAGTCGATACGCAGCAGTTGCTGGTGACGGCTCATGACCCGCAGCTTGACGATGGTCGGCTGGTGGGCGATGCGCTGGAACACCGAACGCACGCCGGCCGCCTGCAGGCTGTTGGCCAGGCTGTCGGCCGCTTCGTCCTGGCCGGTCACACCGACCAGTGCAGCCGGGGCACCCAGCGCGGCGATGTTCAAGGCAACGTTGGCCGCGCCGCCGGGACGATCCTCGATCTGCTCGACCTTGACCACCGGCACCGGGGCTTCAGGCGAGATCCTCGAAGTACCGCCATGCCAGTAGCGGTCGAGCATGACATCGCCGACCACCAATACCGGGGCTTGATCGAAACGCGGCATGGACAACTTCATGGATAACCCATCAGACAGAATGAACAGGGGCGGGATATTAGCACAGGGTTGGCGACAGCTCGCCTGTGCCCGTTGTCGGGGAATTCGGAACGCAAAGCAGCGCCGGGCCATTGCGGCCCGGCGCAGTTGTTTCAGGTGATGTCGGCCTTGCTCGGCTCGTCCAGGCCCATGGCATGCAGGCGGGCGTAGTAGCCGTTGGCGGCGAGCAGTTGCCCGTGGGTGCCACGTTCGACGATACGGCCCTGGTCCATGACCAGGATCAGGTCGGCCTTCTCGATGGTGGACAGGCGGTGGGCGATGACCAGGGTGGTGCGGCCTTTCATGACCTGGTCGAGCGCGGCCTGGATATGCCGTTCGGACTCGGTGTCCAGCGCCGAAGTCGCCTCGTCGAGGATCAGCAGCGGCGCGTTCTTCAGCAAGGCCCGGGCGATCGCCAGGCGCTGGCGCTGGCCGCCGGAAAGCAGCACGCCGTTCTCGCCGACCTGGGTATCGAAGCCTTGTGGCAACTGGTCGACGAAGTCCTTGGCATAGGCGGCAGCGGCCGCTGCCTCGACGTCGGCACGCGGCGCACCGGCCAGGTCACCGTAGGCGATGTTGTTGGCCACGCTGTCGCTGAACAGAGTGACGTGCTGGGTCACCTGGGCGATATGCCGGCGCAGGTTGAGCAGGCGGTAGTCCTCGACCTCGACGCCATCCAGGAGAATCTCGCCCTGGTTGTGATGGTAGAAGCGCGGGATCAGGCTGGCCAGGGTCGACTTGCCGCTGCCCGAGCGTCCGACCAGGGCGATCATCTGCCCCGGCTCGGCGGTGAAGCTGATGTCGTCCAGCACCAGGCGCTCAGTGCCCGGGTAGGTGAAGCTGAGGTTGCGCACCTCGAGGCGACCGGTGACGGTATCGCGCTCGACAGTGCCCTTGTCCAGCTCCGGCTCGACATCCAGTTGTTCGAAGATGCTCTCGGCACCGGCGACGCCCTTCTGGATGGTCGAGCTCACTTCAGACAGTTGGCGAATCGGCTTGGGCAGCAGGCCGGCCAGGGTAATGTAGGCCACCATGTCACCCGCCGAGGCGTCGCCGCGCAGATAGAGCACGAGGAACATCAGGATGGCCATGGCGGTATAAATGACCAGTTGCAGCAGCGGCGTATAGATGGCCCCGGTGCGGGTCATGCGCAGTTGCTTGTCGGTGTTGCTCTGGCTGGCGCCAAGGAAGCGCTTCTGCTCGTAGGTCTCGCCACCGAAGCTGCGCACCACGCGGTAGCCCTGGATGGTCTCGGACGCCACATGGGTGACATCGCCCATCGCCACCTGGATCTTCTTGCTCTGCTTGCGGAATTTCTTGCTGGCGCGGCTGACCATGAAGGCGATCAGCGGCAGGATGGCGATCATCACCAGGGTCAGGCGCCAGTTCATCAGCAACAGCGAGCCGAACAGGAAGACCACGGTCATGCCTTCGCGGATCACCACCTTGATCGCATCGGTGGCCGCTCCGGTCACCATGGTGACGTTGAAGGTGATGCGCGAGATCAGGTGCCCGGAGTTGTGCTTGTCAAAATAGCGATTGGGCAGGGTCAGCAGGTTATTGAAGAGTTGCACACGCAAGTCATGGACCAGGCCAAGGGAGACCTTGGCCAGGAAGTAGTTGCCAAGGAAAGAACCCAGGCCCTGCCAGGCCGCGATCAGGATGATCAGCAGCGGCACCGCCTGCAGCAATTGCAGGTCGCGCAGGTAGGGGACGGACGGGAACAGCACCGCTTCGGGATTGGACAGGCCATCGACGAAGTACTTGAGGATGTAGCCCAGCATGGGTTGGGTCGAGGCGAAGATCAGGAAGCCGACGATACTCAGCAGGAACAGGCCAATATAGGGCCGGACGTAGCCGAGCAGGCGGAAGTAGATCTTCATGCTCGAGGGGCTGGCGGAGCCACTGGAATCGGTCATGTCAGGGAAGTAACTGGAAATTGGGAGGCCGACTTTAACACAGCTTCATGACAGGGTAATTCGCCCGGTGTCCGGCGACCGGCCCAGGTTTCACAGCGCAACGCAGACAGCTGGGTTAGTATTGCCGCTTCTGAAATCATCACCAGCCTAGCCTATGCATCCGAGCCGCATTCACCAAGGCGCCAATCGCCTGTTCGACTTAATCTGTTTATGGATCCTGCCGATTGGATACTTCCTGCTGCTGAGTGCGCTTTTCTACCTGCCGGACCGCAGTTTCCACCACAAGCTTTTCTATGCCCTGTTCAGCATACCGACCCTGCTCGCGCTGCTGCTGCGCCCGCGCGAAGTTGCGGCGCTGGCTCGTGAGCCGATCGTCGTCCTGTTCGTGTTGTTCGCGCTCTACGCGGTGGCAAGCCTGGCCTGGAGCCCTACGACCGACAGCACCAGCAGTCTGATCAAGCGTCCTCTGCATACGCTGATGCTGTTCGCCGGTACATGCCTTCTGCTGCGCCACCGCCCTGAGCTCCTCAAGGGGATTTTCCTCGCCGCGGCCCTGGTCGTGCTGGTGGCCAGCCTCAGGGATCTCTACTACTTTGCCCTGACCTACGTCGACGGGTTACGCCTGGAAGGTTCGGGAGCGATGGACAACCCATTGCTCAGTTCTCACCTGTTCGGTTTCTTCTGTACCTACTGGCTGGTCATGTGCATCACTGACAGGCGCCCTCGCTTCCTGGTCCTGAGCCTGGTCGGGCTGACGGTGATGTTCGCCGCCGTAATCGCCACTGGTTCGCGAACCCCGTTGGTAGCACTGACCCTGGCGCTAGGCTGGATCGTCATGCTGCGCGCCAACCGACGCACGCTGCCGCTGCTCCTGGCGATTCCGCTGATTGCTCTCGCCCTGGTGGCTTTCGCCCCGGAAATGATCGTCGGCCGCGGCGATTCGTACCGCTTCGAAATCTGGCGTTTCAGCTGGAACCTGATCCTCGACCACCTGTTATTCGGGCACGGGTACGACGCGCCGATGGTGGTCGACCTGAATATCGGCTGGCTATTGAGCGAGCCGCATAACTTTGCCCTTGGCGTGCTGTACAACGTTGGCGTGGTCGGCTTTGTTCCATGGATCGGCATGATCGCCTATGCCCTTTACAGTGGCTGGCGGCACCGCGAGAGCAAATACTTCGTCCTTGTTTCGACCTTGCTGGCCTTCGGTATCGGTGCCGGCCTTACCGAGGGTGGCGGCATCCTCTCCCGCCCGAAGGAGCACTGGTTCCTGATATGGATTCCACTGGCGCTGATGGCCGCCCTGAACATAGCCCGACGTGAGGGCCGGTTGCTGGCCTTGGAACCCCGGGCTATTTCAGTGACGCATGCCAGGCAGATGGCTGAACAGGGCGAGGTCATCGAAGAAGACGGGCTGGGTCCCAAGGTCCTGCGCTTGCAGGACGGCAGCTTCCTCAAGCTTTTCCGCCGCCGCCGCTGGTACACCTCGGAAAGCCTGAATCCCTATTCCCAGCGCTTCGCCAGAAACAGCCAACAACTGTCGGCCATGGGCTTCACCACCCCGCAGGTACTTGATCTGTATCGTTATGCCGATGGCGGCAAGGGTGTTCGCTACCAGCCACTCCCTGGCCAGACCCTACGCCATGCCCTGGAGCGCTGCGCTACCCGGGCGGAAAGGGAGAAACTGGTCTATCGTCTTGGCCGCTTCATTGCACAGTTGCACCAGAATGGCGTGTATTTCCGCTCGCTGCACCTGGGCAATGTCCTGCTGCTCGAGGACAACGATTTCGGCCTGATCGACCTGGCCGACATGCGTATCCAGCCTTCGCCACTGTCCCCGGGATTACGCCAGCGCAACCTGCGACACATGCAGCGCTACGCCCAGGACCGGGAATGGCTGTTCGAAGAAAGCGTCGAGGCGCTGCTTTGCGGCTACGCCGAAATTGCACCGGCCTTCACGCAACGGATGCGCGAGCATCTTCAGCCCTCCCAAAAATAAAAGTACGACCTATGCTCACTGCTCCTCTGCTGTCACTCGCGGCCTACACCCTGGCCTTGATGGTGGCGGCACTCCTGGTCAGGATCCCGGGCATCGCCCGCAACCTGCCGCTCAACGCTGAGCGCGCCACGGCCATCGACGGCCTGCGTGGCTATCTCGCTTTCGCGGTGTTCATCCACCATGCCGCCATTGCCTGGCAGTTCCACCAGACTGGCCAGATCGCTATGCCGACCGATCGTTTCTTCGCCCAGATTGGCCAGGTCGGTGTCGCGCTGTTCTTCATGATCACCGGCTTCCTGTTCTGGGACCGCCTGCTCAAGCAGGGCCGCAATCATGACTGGCGAGCCTTTGCGATTTCCCGGGTGTTCCGCCTCTATCCTTTATACGTGCCATTGCTCGCGGCCCTGGTCGTCACCGCGCTCTACCTGCAAGGATGGACACTGCAGGAAAGCCCGCAGCAGTTGCTCAAGCATGTGGCCCTGTGGCTGATATTCGACCGCCCCGACATCAACCAGGTCGCCGGGACCGGGACACTGATTTCCAACGTCACCTGGACCCTGACCTACGAGGTGTACTTCTACCTGGCACTACCGTTGCTAGGAATGATCTTCATCTACCGCGGCGCGCACGCCAAAACCATTGCCTGCCTGGTAGGCCTTTATCTGCTCGCGCAGGTGGTCGGCTGGGAGCACTCGCTGAAGAAAAAGTACCTGCTGAGCTTCCTCGGCGGTATCGCGGCGGCGTACTGGATCCGCAAACCGGCGCTGGTCGATTGGGGGCGTAGCCGGCTGGCGGCGATAGTTGCGCTGATCCTGCTACTGGCAGTGCTGACTCTGTTGCGCAAAACCTTCGCCGTCTTCCCCCTGCTGTTGCTGAGCGGTTTTTTCTTCGTGGTGGTGTCGGGCAACGATCTGTTCGGCGCGCTACGTCTGCGCAGCGTTCGCTGGATGGGGGAAATCAGCTACAGCACCTATCTTCTGCACGGTTTCCTGCTGTGGTGGGTGGCTTACCATTGGTACCCGCAGGCCGGCTTCGCCATGGATGACCCCCTGCCGTTCCTGACGATGATCGCGGTCTGCTGCGCCCTGCTGGTGCTGATCAGCAGCCTGACCTTCCTGATATTCGAAAAGCCGGGTATCGCCAAGGGCAAACAGTGGGTGCAGCATTGGCGCCTCAAACGCGCAGCGCTGGGGGAGAAAGCCTGATTCAGCGGTTTCGGGCGTAATCGAGAAACGCCCGGATATCGTCGTTGCAGAGTTTCGCCAGGATCTGGCGAATCTCCGCTTCAGGCCACTCCCACCAGGCCGCCCGCAACAGTTCGGCACGAATGTCTTCCGGGAAGCGCCAGTTGATCACCTTCGCCGGGTTGCCACCGACGATCGCGTAAGGCGGTACGTCCCGGGTTACCAGGGCGCCAGCGGCAACGATGGCGCCATGACCGACCGTCACGCCCGAGAGGATGCTGCTGTTGGAACACAGCCAGACATCGTTGCCGATGATCACATCGCCACGGGTGCCGTTGTAGTCCTTGATATGCGCCGCTTCGTCGAACATCGCCGGAAAGGGATAGGTGGTGACCCAGTCGGCACGGTGATGCCCGCCCAGAAAGATCTGCACGCCCTCGGCGATCGAGCAGTACGCCCCGATCTTCAGCGTCGAACCTTCCTGCCAGTCATGCACCTCGGGCAGGCCGTAGCTGCCGACACCGAACTCATACTGTGGATAACGCGCCTTGAAACGCGCGCGGCCGCGTTCGCTGCGAGGCAGCTTGCGGATCTCGCGCTTGGCGCGTTTTTCCAGGAACCGTGTAATCCAGCCCATCAGTCTTCAGCCCCGCTCCAGTGGCGAGAACAACAGCCGCCCCAGGCCGCGCCAAGTCTTGCGGGTGAACGCCCTGAGCGGAATCTGCGCCAGCAGCTCCCGGGCCAGCTTGCGATCACGGTTCGCCACCTTCAGGAACATCGAGTTCAAGGCCTTGAACTTGACCTCCTCGTACGCCGGATGATCGCTGAAATGCGCGTAGATGCGCAGGATGCTTTCGATCATGAAACGGTGATTCTTGTACGAGTTGGTCGCGTGCTTGCGGTAGCGCGCCATGACCACCGGCAGGCCGTCGATGACATAGCCGGCATGGGTGATCTTCAGCTCGATGTAGAGGTCTTCGAGGCGGATATCCGGGTTGAAACCACCGACCTTCTCCAGCGCTTCACGGCGGAACAGCAGGGTCGGTGCCGGCGGATAGGGCTTGCGCTCCAGGAACATGTCCTCGAAGTCGGAGCGCCTGAACGGGACATCACGGCGCTGGCGCTTCTCGGGGAAGAGCTCACCCTTGGAATCGATCAGCTCGATATTGCCCGCACAGATACCCACCTCGGGCTTGTCGGCCATATGCGCGACCTGAATGGCGATGCGGTCCGGCATCATGATGTCGTCCGAACCGAAGGTGGCGATCAGCTCACCGTGGGAACGGGCGATACCGTCGTTCAGCGTACGGGTCAGCCCCTGGTTTTTCTGGACCTTGAAGTCGAACCCATGGATCGCCTGCAGACGCTGGATCCGCTCGACACTATCGTCGGTGGAACCATCGTCGATCACCAGCAGCTCGACATTCGGGTAGGTCTGATCGAGCACACTCTGGATGCTCTGCTCGATGTAGGGCCCGTGGTTGTAGGAAGCGATGATGACGCTTACCAGGGGTTGCTTGTCGCTCATGCCGGTTCCTCGTTCGCCTTGGCCAGGCCGGACTCGATCAGGTCCAGGTACTGCTGGCGGAATACGTCGATATCGTGGTTGTTCTGCAGGTACTGGTAAGTTTGCTCGCCCTTGGCCCGCAGGCTCTGTTCGTCGAGAGCCAGGTAGCTGTCCAGCGCGGTGGTGAGCTGGGCGACATTGCCCGGCTCGACCGCCAGCCCGCCCGCACCCTGGATCAACGGCAGCATCGCCGGCACGCTGGAGGCGATCACCGGCAGGCGCCCACTCATGCCTTCGAGCAGGGCCAGACCGAGCCCCTCGGCCATCGACGGCATGGCCCAGATATCGAACGCACGCACGTATTGCAGCGCGTTTTCCTTGAAGCCCAGCAGATGGGCGCGACCGTTCAGACCCAACTGGTCGATTTCGGCCTGAAGGTTCTGTTGTTCGCGACCGGCGCCGATGATCGCCAGTTGCGCCTGTGGGTATTTGTCCTTGAGCGCTGCGAAAGCCTTCAGCAGATGGGTATGCCCCTTGACCGGCACCAGACGCCCGAGCGCCCCGACCAGGCGCGCATCCGCCGCCAGCCCGAGCAACTCGCGGGCCTTCTCGCGGGAATGCTGCAGCGACTCGGCCTGGGGAATATCGATGGCGTTGGTGATGGCGTGGGTGTTCTGCTCAGTGAAGCCGCACTTGCAGTCAACCAGGTACTGCTTGACCGCCGGCGATACCCCGACGAACTGCCAATGCCTGTCCACCAGGCGCTGGGTCTGGCGGCGCCGGTAGAGACGGTCGTACTCGCCGAAGCCATGGGAAATGCCGATGCACAGCGGGATCTTCAGCCAGCGGTTGAGCTGCAGCATCATGTTGACCGGCTTGAAGCGGTTGCAGATCACCACGTCGAAGCCTTCCTTGCGGCAGAAGCGGTACATCTTCCACAACGCCATCAGGCGCATGCCCTTGAGGGCCTTGTCGCTGAACTCGAAATACACCGAATGATCGGAACGGCTTGCCGGCTCGCCAGGCCCTGGCTTGCCCTTGAGGAAGGCCATGGTGGTCTCGAAGCGGTCGGTCGGCAGCGCCTTGACGATCTGCTCGGCGAGATCGGCAAAGTCATGGCGCTTGATGTTGTAGTCCGGCTGCAGTTGCAACACCTTGAAACGTCGTTTCATAGGGCTCCCTGGTGAAAACCGTGCTGGTCGATCATCCAGCTCGACGACGACGCCAGACGGCGCACCTCGGCCGGATCTGGCGTGGGCATTTGCGACCACTCGTTGCGTTTCCAGCAGACGAAATGGAAATACGGGAAGCTGCGCTGGCCATCACGGTCATTGCTCAGGCGCCCGTCCTGCCAGTACCAGTGCAGGGGGAAATCGCAGCTGCCGTCGTGCCATTTGATCACCCCGCCGGGCGTGCTGAACGCCTCGGTGAACTCGCTGCGGCGGCGCAGCGGATTGAACTTGCCGACCAGTTCGAACAGCGGTTTCGGAAAGTTCTTGCGCCACAGGAACAGGCGGCTGAACGCCCCTTCATCGATGGCATGGTGCTCGTGGTCGGTGAAGCGTTCACGCCAGTTCTTGATCCGCTTGAACAGGCCGCGCTGGTCGGCGGTATTGCGCATCACGCACAGATGCCCGGCCACCCGACGCTCGTGAGTGGAAAACAGGTCATTGCGCGCCAGGCGCTCGGCGGTGAAATAGGCCCGCAGGTCACCGTAGACCAGGTCGATATCGCCGAAAGCCCAGAAATCGTAGCCCTGCAGACGGTCTTCGTGGATATAGCCGAGCGCCGGCTTGATATCGCACAGCTTGTAGGCATGCACCGGGGAAAAGTCGATCCCGAGGCGCGCCGACACCAATTGGCAATATTCCTGGTAGCTGATCGGCTCGACGGTGACGTTGGCCGGGAGGTTGTCCGGCACGCCGCAATCGCTGAACAGCAGCCAGTCGATGTCCGGGTTGCGCCGGCAGCTTTCCAGGTAGAACGGCATCCAGAACGGCCATTGTCCGAAATAAGGGATGACGAACAGGATCCGGGGTTTGGATTTGATCACTCGAAGCTCTCTTGGTTGATCCGGGGTACCGATACTGTACGTCCCCGTTTTCTTTATTTTCGTTTCACGACCCACAAGAGTTCATGACGCCGCACAGCCTTGCGGAAGAACTCGTTTTCCCCGAACACAGAGCCCCGCCGCCCGGCCAGCAGGCGTTGCAGTAGCCGGCGCAGCCGACGCTTGAAGGGCGGGCGGGGCTGCAGGTCATGCATCATGCCCAGGGCCATGGCCTTGTCGCATTGACGCCCGGCATCCAGCGTCAGGCTCCAGGGCAGCCAGGTGTCGTCGCCCTCGGTCACCGGCGGCAGGGCCACGCCGGTTCCGGTATCGCCCATGGGCCAGCGGTCGTTGTCGTGCAGGTGATTGGCGTAGCCAAGCAGGGTTTGCGGTTGCCAGTCCAGCCCTTGCAAGGCCTGGACCACCGCCTGCTGGGCGCAGAGATGGTCAGGGTGCGGATCGAGCACCGGGTGCGGTAGCACGATGACTTCCGGCCGGGCGGTCTCGATCAGGGCGCGCAGGTCGGCCAGCAGGTTGTTCCAGCTGGGCACGCCGTCGTCGCCCGGCAACGCCAGGCTGTTGAGCTGGCGGAACGGCCGGGTGTCGGCGGTATCGGCTTCACGGGAGCCAACGGGGTCGGCGGGCGACGCCTGCATCACCGGCAGTTGCAGACAGAAGTAACCCAACTGCACGCACTGCGCTTCGGGTACTCCGGCCCAGCGCGGCACGGCGATGCTGTCCCAGGCCCGCAGACGGCCCTTGAGGCGCGCCGCTTCGGCCCTGCCCAGGCCCATGTCCTGGTAATGCTCGGCCTCGATCTCGCCGGCGGTCAGGGTGACGATCCAGGTCTGCGCGGCCTGGCTGTACAGCCCGTAGGCCGCCAGTTCGGCATCGTCGGCATGGGGCGCGATGACCATGACCCGCTGCTGGCGGTAGTCCGGATGCCGGATGACCCACAACTTCGGCTGGCCAAGCAGCCGGCAGAAGCGCCCACGCACGGCCAGCCGGCCTTCACCGAGGGCACCACCGAAGCCACCGAGATTGAGATAGCGCAGGCCGTTGACGCCGCGCTCGAAGGCCTGCCGGTCCTCGACCCCGTCGCCCGCAAGGTCAATCCCGGGATCGAGGAAGCGACCCAGCCAGTTGCTTTTGAGTTGCACCTGGAGAATCAGGGTCTCGCTGCCATCGAGGGCCAGGGGCTGTTCAAGCTGCAAACGACCCTCGCGCAGCTGCACGGGATGCGCGCTGTCGTCCGCGAAACGGTAGCGATAATCCTGCGCCGGCGAATAGAACAGGTGATCGGCAAACCACGCCTCATGGGCGACCCAGCCCAGCAGCGCCAGCACCAGCGGCAGCCACCAGGCCACCAGCACTCCCACGGCGACCAGCACCAGCAGCCCAAGCAAAAGCGCCACGCGCTTGTTGCGGCGATGGCGCTTGAGCAGTTGCTGCTTGCGGTTCAAACCTGGAACACCGGCACGGGGTTGCACCATCGATCCTTGTACTCGCGATCGGAGCGGCCGAAGGAGAAGCGCAGGGCCTTGTTGCGGGCACGGGCGTCTTCCCAGGCGCTCTGGGTATTGAGGAAACTCAGCACGCTGCCGGGGCTGAACTCGCGGGTCTGCGGGTCGACGCCACCATTGACGTACTCGACGCTGATCCACTCCGGCGCTTCGACCCGGTACACCAGCTGGATAGCGATCGGCGCGTCGTTGAGGAACACCACCGAACCGATCAGCAGCGAGCGCAAGCGCTCGATCACCTCGGCCATGCGCTCGGCGCCGGTCGCCGGGAAGTTCCAGCGGCGCAGGAACAGGTCGCAGTACATCGCGGCGATAGTCGCGCTGTCGAAGTCCTGGATCGGCTTGACCACCCCGCCCGCCTCTTCCAGCAGGCGCAGTTCGCGGCGCTGGTTGTAGCGGAATTTCTTCGACAGGTCTTCCGGCGTGCGGGCCATGGCCAGGGACTCGCTCTGCGCCTTGAGCAGGCTGAAACGCCCCTGGTTCAGCTCGGACAGGTAGCGTGCGCTGTGGCGCAGCGGCGCCTGGGCCTCGGCAGCAGCCGGCAGGATGATCTCGGCGTTGCCGAGGTCGAACAGGCCTTTCTTGCCATGACGCTTGAGCACGTCCTTCGACAGCGCCAGGTAACGACCCCAGGTCGGGATCGCCGCCTTGATCTCGCCGCCCTGCTCCCAGGCCAGGTAGCGCACCGGGATATCGGCCATTTCGGCGAGCTGCGCGACCACCAGCGGATGACTGGCCACGCTGCCGCCGAAGCGGTGCCAGGCCTGTGCATAAGTCTCGGCGTCAACGACGCGCCAGCCACGCTCGCGCCAGCCTTGCAATCGATTGAGCATCAGGCCTCCGCAGTCAGGGCGACGACGTGGGGCAAACGCCAGAACTCCTGGCGTACCGCTGCGTCGGAGAAGCGCGCGTGCAGGCGCTCCAGCATGCGTTCGCGACACTCCTGAAGCTGCGCCTCGTCCATTGCCGCCAGTACCTGCAGGGACCGGGCCAGCGCAGCCGCATCACCGAGCGGGAACAGCACGCCAACGCCTTCGACCACTTCGCTGGCACCGCCACAGGCCGTGGCCGCCAGCGGAACACCAGCGACCATCGCCTCCAGCAGGACCATGCCGAACGGCTCATGATCCGAGCTCAGGGCGAAGGTATCGAAGGCAGCGAAGTAACGCCTGGCGTCGGCGACCTGGCCAAGAAAGTCCACTTGCCCGGCAATCTCCAGTTCGACGGCGAGGGCCTTGAGCTGGGCTTCCAGCCGACCCTTGCCGAGGATCGCCAGGCGCGCGCCGGCCGGCAGGTTCGGCAACGCCTGGGCAAAACCGCGCAGCAGGGTGGCCTGGTCCTTGTCCGGATGCAGGCGACCGACGTTGCCGACGATCCACGCCTGCGGGTCCAGCTTGAGGCTCTCGCGGGCCTCGGCAGCAGGCACCAGGCGCTGTTGCAGCGCCTCGATATCGACCCGGTTGTACAACGTCTGGATGCGTTCGGCCGGCCATTTCTTCAGGCAGCGGCGCATATCGTCACGCACCGCGTCGGACACACCGAGCAGGCTCAGGCGCTTGCTGAAGAGATTGGCGAACAGCTGGCGGCTGCCACGCTTGTAGTCGTCGAAGGCATGGTGCACGCCGATCACCGGCAGGCGCGTGGCCAGCAGGGTGATGTAGATGGGCTTGAAGCGATGGGCGATGCAGAAACTGAAATCCCGCGCTGCGGCAATCTTGCGCAGCGCCCGGATCGCACCCAGCTTCAGGCCACGAATGGCGCTGGAGCTGAACTCGAGAAACAGCACTTCGTCACTGGCGCAGCCTTGCGCGACCTGCGGGTCGGCCTTGCCGGTGAGGAAGACCGTGGTGACCTTGTAGCCGGTCCCGGCGAACAGGCTGGCGTACTGACGGGCGCAATCGAGGAAAGGCCCGTCATAGCCATGGCAGAACTGCAGGACGCGCTTGTCAGTCGAGCGTGTCATAGGCTTTCGCGTCGTCCTTCACTACCAGGATGTCTTCCATGATCAGGTATTGAAGATCGGAGCCGAAGAACATGTTCAGCGCGTCGGTCGGCGAGCAGATCATCGGTTCGCCACGGCGGTTCAGCGAGGTGTTCAGCGACACGCCGTTGCCGGTCAGGTTTTCCAGGGCCTTCATCATGTCGTAGTAGCGCGGGTTGTACTCGCGCTTGAGGACCTGGGCACGGGACGTACCGTCCTCATGGACCACTTCCGGCACGCGAGTCTTCCACTCCTCCGCCACTTCGAAGGTGAAGGTCATGAACGGCGCCGGGTGATCGACCTTGATCATCTGCGGGCCGACGGTGTCCAGCATGGACGGGCAGAAAGGCCTCCAGCGCTCGCGGAACTTGATCTGCTCATTGATCCGGTTGGCCACGCCCGGCACGCTCGGGCAGCCGATGATGGAACGGCCGCCGAGGGCACGCGGGCCGAACTCCATGCGGCCCTGGAACCAGGCCACCGGGTTGCCGTCCACCATGATCTGGGCGATGCGCTCAGGCATGTCGTCGATCTTGCGCCATTTCGGTGCGCTCGGGTGACGGGCGCAGGCGGCGATCACGTCCTCGTTGGAGTACGCAGGGCCGAGGTAGACGTGTTCCATCTTCTCGACCGGCACGCCACGGGCGTGGGACACATAGGCCGCAGCACCGACCGCAGTACCGGCGTCGCCGGACGCTGGCTGGACGAACAGTTCGGTCACGTCCGGACGGGCGATGATCTTCTGGTTCAGCTTGACGTTCAGCGCGCAGCCGCCGGCGAAGGCCAGCTTGCCGGTTTCCTTGAGGATGTCGCCCAGGTAGTGGTCGATCATCTGCAGGGCCAGCTTCTCGAACAGCGCCTGCATGCTGGCGGCGTAGTGGATGTACGGCTCGTCGGCGATATCGCCTTCGCGCTTCGGCCCCAGCCACTCGATCAGCTTCGGCGAGAAGTAGAAGCCCTTGCCCTTCTCTTTATAGCGGCGCAGGCCGATGACGTTGGCGTACTCGGTGTTGATCACCAGTTCGCCGTTTTCGAAACTGGCCAGGCGCGAGAAATCGTACTTGCTGGCATCGCCGTACGGCGCCATGCCCATGACCTTGAATTCGCCGTCGAGCATCTCGAAGCCGAGGAACTCGGTGATCGCACCGTACAGGCCGCCCAGGGAGTCCGGATCGAAGAATTCCTTGATCTTGTGGATCTTGCCGTTCTCGCCATAGCCGAAGAAGGTGGTGGCGTACTCGCCCTTGCCGTCGATCCCGAGGATCGCGGTCTTCTCCTTGAAGCCGGAGCAGTGGTAGGCGCTGGAGGCGTGGGCCAGGTGGTGCTCGACCGGCTCGATCTTGATCTTCTTCGGATCGAAGCCCAGTTGCTCCAGGCACCAGACGATCTTCTTGCGATAGCGCTTGTAGCGGCGGTTGCCCATCAGGATCGCGTCGAGGGCGCGATCCGGGGCGTACCAGTAGCGCTTGGCGTAGTGCCAGCGGGCTTCGCCGAACAGGCTGATAGGGGCGAACGGAATCGCGACTACATCGACGTCGGACGGCTTGATACCGGCTTGTTCCAGGCAGAACTTCGCCGATTCGTAGGGCATGCGGTTCTTTGCATGTTTATCGCGCACGAAGCGCTCTTCTTCGGCGGCGGCGATCAGCTTGCCGTCGATATACAGGGCCGCGGAAGGATCATGGCTAAGGGCGCCGGACAGGCCAAGAATCGTCAATGCCAAGGGTCTAGCCTCTTCATTCGGTAAAAATGCGCCCCGGCCTCGTGGGCGGGCGGCGGCGAAAGGGCGGGATTATAACGCAAAGCGGGTGGGCAATAGGAGGTGGCTGACCTCAAGGGCCTCATCGCTGGCAAGCCAGCTCCCACAGGGACCGCATGCACCGCAAAACCCTGTGGGAGCTGGCTTGCCAGCGATGGGGCCCTCAAGAACAACACAACAGCCAGGATTACTCAGCGATCAACCAATCCATCCGCCAGCTACCGCCCGTCTGCCCCAGGCATTCAGCCAGCCACGGCAGGAACTCGCGCAACTCGTCCTCCAGCCCCCAAGGCGGGTTGGCGATCGCCAGGCCCGAGCCATTCAGGCTCTGCGGCGTGTCCTGCGGGTGCACATACAGTTCGACCCGCAGCAATTTCGGCGCGCCGGTACTGGTCAGGTCCTGGTAGAAGCGCACCAACTGCTTCTGCTCCTTGATCGGATACCAGATCGCCGCGACGGTCTGGCGCATGCGACCGATCGCCTCCTTCATCGAGTTGGAGCAGCGCTTGAGCTCGTCCGGCTGCTCGAACGGCGGGTCGATCAGCATCACCGCGCGCTTTTCCTGCACCGGCAGCAGCGCACGAGGCACATGCCAGCCCTCGCCCAGGTGCACGGCGACCCGCGGGTCCTTCTTCATGTTGTCCTTGAGCAGGCGCCCGTCTTCCGGGTGCTTCTCGTTGAGCAGCACGCGGTCCTGCTGGCGCGCCATGCGCCGCGCCAGCTCGGGCGAGCCGGGGTAGTAGCGCAGTTCGCCATCGGCATTCAGGCGCTTGACGATCCGCAGGTAGTCCGCAGTGATATCCGGCAGGTCCTCACGCCCCCAGAGCCGGCCGATGCCTTCGATCCACTCGCCGGTACGGGTCGCCTGGTCGCCCTGCAGGTCATACAGACCGAGGCCGGCGTGGGTGTCGATATAGGCGAACGGCTGCTCCTTGCGCGACATCAGGGCGATGAGGCGGGTCAGCACGATGTGCTTGAAGACGTCGGCGTGGTTGCCGGCGTGGAAGGCGTGACGATAGTTCATGGCAACTCCTGAGGGGCCGGGAAGTTTACCTTGTCACGCCGCAGTCGTCAGGTTGCACCCGCTGAAACGACAGCGGCCCGCCTCTCTCGAAGAGGCGGGCCGCCGTTTCAACCGGGGTCAGCGATCACTTGTTGGCGTGATAGTCGGCATCGGCCTTTTCAAAGCGCGCAATCATGCTGGACGACGCGCGGCCCATCCGGCTCACCAGCACGATGGCGATGGTGGCGAAGATGAAGCCCGGGATGATCTCGTACAGGCTGCTGCCCGAGTAGTTCTTCCACAGGATCACGGTCAGGGCGCCGACCACGATGCCAGCCAGCGCACCATTGCGGGTCATGCCTTTCCACAGTACCGACAGCAGCACCACCGGACCGAAGGCGGCACCGAAGCCAGCCCAGGCGTAGGCAACCAGGCCCAGTACGCGGTTATCCGGGTTGGCCGCCAGGGCGATGGAAACCAGCGCAACCGCCAGGACCATCAGGCGACCGACCCAGACCAGCTCCAGCTGCGAGGCATTCTTGCGCAGGAAAGTCTTGTAGAAGTCTTCGGTCAGGGCGCTGGAGCAGACCAGCAGCTGGCAGCTCAGGGTGCTCATCACCGCCGCCAGGATGGCCGACAGCAGGACACCGGCGATCCATGGGTTGAACAGGATCTTCGCCAGCTCGATGAACACACGCTCATGGTTCTCGGTGACCGGACCGGCCACTTCCGGATGCGCCGAGAAGTAGGCGATACCGAAGAAGCCCACGGCACAGGTACCGGCCAGGCACAGGATCATCCAGGTCATGGAGATGCGACGGGCATTGGCGATGGATTTCACCGAATCAGCCGCCATGAAACGCGCCAGGATGTGCGGCTGGCCGAAGTAGCCCAGGCCCCAGCCCATCAGCGAGATGATGCCGATGAAGCTGGCATTGCGGAACATGTCGAAGTTCGCCGGGTTCTGCGCTTCGATGGCGAGGAAGGTGGTGTCCACGCCGCCGGTCGCCAGCAGCACGAAGATCGGCGTCAGCAGCAGGGCGAAGATCATCAGGCCGGCCTGCACGGTATCGGTCCAGCTCACCGCGAGGAAACCGCCGACGAAGGTGTAGGCGATGGTCGCAGCGGCACCGGCCCACAGGGCGGTCTCGTAGGACATGCCGAAGGTGCTTTCGAACAGACGAGCACCGGCGACGATGCCGGACGCGCAATAGATGGTGAAGAACACCAGGATGACCACGGCGGAGATGATCCGCAGCAGGCCGCTTTGATCCTCGAAACGGCTGGCGAAGTAGTCCGGCAGGGTCAGCGCATCACCGTTGTGTTCGGTCTGCACGCGCAGGCGGCCGGCAACGAACAGCCAGTTCAGGTAGGCGCCGACGGTCAGGCCGATGGCGATCCAGGCCTCCGACAGGCCCGACATATAGATGGCGCCCGGCAGGCCCATCAACAGCCAGCCGCTCATGTCCGAGGCACCGGCGGAGAGCGCGGTCACCACGCTGCCGAGGCTGCGGCCGCCGAGAATGTAGTCGGAGAGGTTCTTGGTGGAGCGATAGGCCATGAAGCCGATCAGCACCATTGCCGCGATATAGATCACAAAAGTGATCGTGATGGGATTGCTTGCAGTCATGTGTTGCGCCCTGGCGTTTGTTTTTATGTAGCAACAACCCTCGACGGGGTTGCACCCAGGCCGCGAACCCTATGCCACAACCCGAATACGGTGCAACCTTTTTTACAAAGGCAGTTGCACCTTGTATGAAAAATCCGACAACAGCGTGTTTTTGCTCCTTTTTGGAGCAAGAAAAGCCCTTTTTATAAGCGAATGCACGCTTTAAAGCCGTTTCTGTCGTGGGGTTTTCCGCCATCGGACGAGTTGCACCGCCACCCGGAAAAAATTGGGTTGCACTAGGTTGCACCCGGAAACGCGCACCGCTAATCTTGGCGCCAGCTTAGCCACGGCCCAGTGGCAATAACGAGGATAAGAAATGGCGACGACCACCCTTGGGGTCAAACTTGATGACCCTACCCGTGAGCGACTGAAGGCCGCTGCGCAGTCCATCGACCGCACGCCGCACTGGCTCATCAAGCAAGCGATCTTCAATTACCTGGAGAAGCTGGAGGGTGGCGCCACCCTGACCGAACTCAACGGTCAGGCCGGACACAATGGCGACGACGCGGGCGACGTGCAGCCCGACCACAGCCACCAGTGCTTCCTCGAATTCGCCGAAAGCATTCTCCCGCAGTCCGTGCTGCGCGCCGCCATCACCGCCGCCTACCGCCGCCCCGAGCAGGAAGTGGTGCCGATGCTGCTGGAGCAGGCACGCCTGCCGGCCGCCCAGGCCGAGGCCACCAACAAGCTGGCTGCCGGCATCGCGGAAAAACTGCGTAACCAGAAGAGCGCCAGCGGCCGTGCCGGCATCGTCCAGGGCCTGCTGCAGGAGTTCTCCCTGTCGTCCCAGGAAGGCGTGGCCCTGATGTGCCTGGCCGAAGCCCTGCTGCGCATCCCCGACAAGGGCACCCGCGACGCCCTGATCCGCGACAAGATCAGCACCGGCAACTGGCAGCCGCACCTGGGCAACAGCCCGTCGCTGTTCGTCAACGCCGCCACCTGGGGCCTGCTGCTCACCGGCAAGCTGGTCAGCACCCACAACGAATCCGGCCTGACCTCGTCCCTCAGCCGCATCATCGGCAAGAGTGGCGAGCCGATGATCCGCAAGGGCGTCGACATGGCCATGCGCCTGATGGGCGAGCAGTTCGTCACCGGCGAAACCATCGCCGAGGCCCTGGCCAATGCGAGCAGGTTCGAATCGAAAGGCTTCCGCTATTCCTACGACATGCTCGGCGAAGCCGCACTGACCGAGCACGACGCGCAGAAATACCTGGCGTCCTACGAGCAGGCCATCCACTCCATCGGCAAGGCGTCCCACGGCCGCGGCATCTATGAAGGTCCGGGCATCTCGATCAAGCTCTCGGCCCTGCATCCGCGCTACAGCCGCGCCCAGTACGAGCGGGTGATGGACGAGCTGTACCCGCGCCTGCTGTCCCTGACCCTGCTGGCCAAGCAATACGACATCGGCCTGAACATCGACGCCGAGGAAGCCGACCGCCTGGAGCTGTCGCTGGACCTGCTCGAGCGCCTGTGCTTCGAACCGCAACTGACCGGCTGGAACGGTATCGGCTTCGTCATCCAGGCCTACCAGAAACGCTGCCCGCACGTGATCGACTACGTCATCGACCTGGCCCGCCGCAGCCGCCACCGCCTGATGATCCGCCTGGTGAAGGGCGCCTACTGGGACAGCGAAATCAAGCGCGCGCAGATCGAGGGCCTGGAAGGCTATCCGGTCTACACCCGCAAGGTGTACACCGACGTGTCCTACATCGCCTGCGCACGCAAGCTGCTGTCGGTGCCGGAAGTCATCTACCCACAGTTCGCCACCCACAACGCCCACACCCTGTCGGCCATCTACCATATCGCCGGTCAGAACTATTACCCGGGCCAGTACGAATTCCAGTGCCTGCACGGGATGGGCGAGCCGCTGTACGAGCAGGTCGTGGGCAAGGTCGCCGATGGCAAGCTGAACCGTCCGTGCCGCGTATACGCCCCGGTCGGTACCCATGAAACGCTGCTGGCCTACCTGGTCCGCCGCCTTCTGGAAAACGGCGCCAACACCTCCTTCGTCAACCGTATCGCCGACCACTCGATCTCGATCCAGGAACTGGTGGCCGATCCGGTCGCGACCATCGAACGCATGGCCACCCAGGAGGGCAGCGTCGGCCTGCCGCACCCGCGCATCCCGATGCCGCGTGACCTGTACGGCAGCGAGCGGGCCAACTCGGCCGGCATCGACATGGCCAACGAACATCGCCTGGCGTCGCTGTCCTGCGCCCTTCTCGCCACGGCCCACACACCGTGGAAAGCCGAGCCGCTGCTGGGTTGCGCCGCCAGCCAGGAAGCGGCCGCGCCGGTCCTCAACCCGGCGGATCACCGTGATGTGGTCGGCCACGTCCAGGAAGCCACGGTCGGCGATGTCGACAACGCCATCCAGTGCGCGCTGAACGCCGCACCGATCTGGCAGGCCACCCCGCCGGCCGAGCGCGCCGCGATCCTCGAACGCGCCGCCGACCTGATGGAAGCCGAGATCCAGCCGCTGATGGGCCTGCTGGTCCGCGAAGCCGGCAAGACCTACGCCAACGCCATTGCCGAAGTCCGCGAGGCCGTCGACTTCCTGCGCTACTACGCGGTGCAGGCACGCAACGACTTCAGCAACGACGCCCACCGCCCGCTGGGCCCGGTGGTGTGCATCAGCCCGTGGAACTTCCCGCTGGCGATCTTCAGCGGCCAGGTCGCTGCCGCCCTCGCCGCCGGCAACCCGGTGCTGGCCAAGCCGGCCGAACAGACCCCGCTGGTCGCCGCCCAGGCCGTGCGCCTGCTGCTCGACGCCGGGATTCCGGAAGGCGTGGTGCAACTGCTGCCGGGCCGCGGTGAAACCGTCGGCGCGCGCCTGGTCGGTGACGATCGCGTCAAGGGCGTGATGTTCACCGGTTCCACCGAAGTCGCCCGCCTGCTGCAACGCAATATCGCCGGTCGCCTGGACAGCCAGGGCCGGCCGATCCCGCTGATCGCCGAAACCGGCGGCCAGAACGCCATGATCGTCGACTCCTCGGCGCTGACCGAGCAGGTAGTGATCGACGTGGTCTCCTCGGCCTTCGACAGTGCCGGCCAGCGTTGCTCGGCCCTGCGCGTCCTGTGCCTGCAGGAAGATTCCGCCGACCGCGTGATCGAAATGCTCAAGGGCGCCATGGCCGAAAGCCGCCTGGGCAACCCGGAGCGCCTGTCGGTGGATATCGGCCCGGTGATCGACGCCGAAGCCAAGGCCGGCATCGAGAAGCACATCCAGGGCATGCGCGAGAAAGGCCGCCCGGTCTATCAAGTGGCGATTGCCGACAGCGTCGAATGCAAGCGCGGCACCTTCGTCATGCCGACCCTGATCGAACTGGAAAACCTCGACGAACTGAAGCGCGAAGTGTTTGGCCCGGTACTGCACGTACTGCGCTACAACCGCAAGGACCTGGACCAGCTGATCGAGCAGATCAATGCCACCGGCTACGGCCTGACCCTCGGCGTGCACACCCGCATCGACGAGACCATCGCCAAGGTCATCGACAACGCCCATGCCGGTAACGTCTACGTCAACCGCAACATCGTCGGTGCCGTGGTCGGCGTGCAGCCGTTCGGTGGCGAAGGCCTGTCCGGTACCGGTCCGAAGGCCGGTGGCCCGCTGTACCTGTACCGCCTGCTGTCGACCCGTCCGGCGGATGCCATCGAGCAATCGTTCCAGCGTGGCGATGCCGGCAACAACCCGGACAGCCGCCTGCGCGAAGTTCTGCTGAAGCCGTTCGAAGCCTTCAAGGCCTGGGCCGGCAGTGCGCAGCAGAACGACCTGGTGCAGACCTGCGAGCAGTTCGCCCGTCAGTCCCAGAGCGGCATCACCCGCCTGCTGGCCGGCCCGACCGGCGAGCGCAACAGCTACAGCATCCTGCCGCGCGAGCATGTGCTGTGCCTGGCCGACAACGAAGCCGACCTGCTGACCCAACTGGCGGCGGTGCTAGCGGTGGGCAGCTCGGCGGTGGTGCTGGAAGGCGAGCCAGGCAAATCGGTGCGCTCGCGCCTGCCGAAGGACGTACAGGCGCGGATCAAGCTGGTCAGCGACTGGAACAAGGACGACGTGCAGTTCGACGCCGTCCTGCACCACGGCGACTCCGACCAGTTGCGCGGCATCTGCGAGCTGATCGCCAAGCGTCCGGGCGCGATCGTTGGGGTTCATGGCCTGTCGTCGGGTGAGACGGCGGTGGCGCTGGAGCGGTTGGTGATCGAGCGAGCGTTGAGCGTAAACACCGCTGCGGCGGGGGGGAATGCGAGTCTGATGACTATCGGCTGATAGTCGGAAGGGAAAAGAGGCGGGGCGGGTTTTGTGGACTCTTGAAGGGGGTTCGCGAAACCCGCCCCGTTTTGTTTTGCGAAAGACTCAGGACAGTCCCCACAGGAAAGAAACGGACATGGACACGGTCATGACAGCAACGTACAGCGTCCACATCAGCACACCGACTGCGATCCAGATCCAGTTGGCCCAGGTGATCTGTGAGTTGGCTTGCCCTTGCAGATCGCCTTCATGCGTATTGATCGCCCGCTGAACACGACAGAACAGCCAGGTGGTTATCGCGAAGTACAGAAAAGTCTCGAACAGCAGGCGGCCCCAGTGAGAGAGCTTCGGCGGCGTCAGTTCAGATGGCTCCGGGCTCAACCAGGGTGAAACCAAACTTGCGACGATCACCAGCCACATGACCAAGGTCAGCATCAGCGGGGACCAGTCAAACCGGCGCCCCGTCGCATTGAGGCCGCGCTCGACCCGACTTAGCAACGGATACATGAAGAGCACCGGAATGATGCTGCGCAACAGCGGAACCAATGCCTCTCCAGTCGCTTGCCGGTACGCGGACCAGTTTCGATAAAACCAGTAGAAGGCGTACAGATTGCTGGTTACCAGCAACAACGCTATCAACTTGTTGATCGAAACAACATAAAACATTGGGGTTGCCGATTGCGGTGCCTCACTTGCAGCCGGAATTGGATTGGTGGTCATGAAAGAGATACCGGGTAGTTGGGAAGGGCGCTAATCAGATACCCATTTACTAGAAGGCGCTGTAGGCCATTTCTGATTGGACGGAAAGAAAAGTCGAAAAAACCCAAACTCAATCACCAGGAACTGTGGTGACTTCTTCCCCGGGCAAACCAGCCCCGTGACCGCCTAACCCTCCCAACACCAGCCAGCCTGAGGTAACGATCAATATCCACAGCCAGTTGACCACCGTCAGCCGCGCATTCCCCGTCCCCTCCGGATCGCCCTCGCAGAAGTTGATAGCCCGCTGCACCCGACGCTGAAACCGATGAAACAGCAGCACAGCTACCAACACGGTAGGCGCGAGCTCGGGTAATGGCAGCATCACCATCCACAAGTGATGCGCGGATAACCCCATCAACAGCAGCCCGAACGCCAGCCACCAGGGCGACCAACGATAGCTGAGCCCCGCCCTGCGAATCCGCCCGTCGACCCGACACAGCAGTGAATAGAGGAACAGTTCCGGCAGCAGGATTCGCGGCAGCAACATGATCCTGGCGCCGCTGGCATTCCGGTAGAGCTCCCAGTTGCGCAATGACCAGTACAGCCAGTACAGCCCGGACGTGAAAAGCGTCATGACGATCAACTTCGGCACCGCTACCACGAAGAATGCAGGTTGTACCGGATGCGAGGGGGAAACAGTGCTTATGGACATGAACGGAACCGTCGTGCTGGAGACGGTCCATGAAACCTGATCCATTGACAACGAGGCTGCCGGCTCGCTCCCGGTGCGAAGCGGGAAATCTCCGACATATGCCCAGAGGCGGACTACAGAGCGGAACGCGCTTCAGACCGATCCCAAGATCGGCCAATTCTCCGTAGTCCCCCCTTCTACCCCACCATCACCCAAACCTATTTCCCTGTGCAGCCCCCTCCCCGCCCTCCTAGACTCGCCCCACACCGACTCAAGGACCGCCGCCATGACCGAGACCCTGCTCAGCGCCCGCAACCTGGCGTTCGAACTCTATGAAGTGCTGGATGCCGAAGCCCTGACCCGCCGCGAGCGTTTCGCCGAGCACAGCCGCGAGACCTTCGACGCCGCGCTGACCACGGCCCGGACCATCGCCGAGAAGTACTTCGCCCCGCATAACCGCAAGGGCGACGAGAACGAGCCACGCTACGAGAACGGCGAGGCGCTGCTGATTCCGGAAGTGAAGCCCGCAGTGGACGCCTTCCTCGAAGCCGGCTTCCTCAACGCCAACCGCGACTTCGAAGCCGGTGGCATGCAACTGCCAACCCTGCTGTCCCAGGCCTGTTTCGCCCATTTCCAGGCCGCCAACGCCGGGACCACGGCCTACCCTTTCCTGACCATGGGCGCCGCCAACCTGATCGAGAGTTTCGGCAGCGAGGAGCAGAAACGCCTGTTCCTCCAGCCGATGATCGACGGCCGCTTCTTCGGCACCATGGCCCTGACCGAACCCCATGCCGGCTCGTCACTGGCGGATATCCGTACCCGTGCCGAGCCTGCCGCCGATGGCAGCTACCGCCTGCGCGGGAACAAGATCTTCATTTCCGGCGGCGACCATCCGCTGTCGGAAAACATCGTGCATATGGTCCTGGCCAAGCTGCCGGACGCGCCGCCCGGGGTGAAGGGCATTTCCCTGTTTATCGTGCCCAAGTTCCTGGTCAATGCCGATGGCAGCCTCGGCCCGCGCAACGATGTGACCCTGGCCGGGCTGTTCCACAAGATGGGCTGGCGCGGTACCACGTCCACCGCCCTGAACTTCGGCGATAACGGCAACTGTGTCGGCTATCTGGTGGGCAAGCCGCACCAGGGCCTGGCCTGCATGTTCCAGATGATGAACGAGGCACGCATCGGCGTCGGCATGGGCGCGGTGATGCTGGGCTACGCCGGCTACCTGTATTCCCTCGACTATGCGCGCCAGCGCCCGCAAGGTCGCCCGCTGGACAACAAGGACCCGTCCACCCCGGCAGTGCCGATCATCGCCCACGCCGATGTGAAGCGCATGCTCCTAGCCCAGAAGGCCTACGTCGAAGGCGCCTTCGACCTCGGCCTGTACGCCGCCCGGCTGTTCGACGACACCCAGACCGCCGAAACGCCCGAGGCCCGCCAGCAGGCCCACGAACTGCTCGACCTGCTGACCCCGATCGTCAAGTCCTGGCCCTCGGAGTTCTGTCTCAAGGCCAACGAGTTGGCGATCCAGATCCTCGGCGGCCACGGCTACACCCGCGAGTACCCGGTAGAGCAGTACTACCGCGACAACCGCCTGAACCCGATCCACGAAGGCACCCACGGCATCCAGTCCCTCGACCTGCTCGGACGCAAGCTGGCACAGAACGGCGGCGCCGGGCTGAAGCAACTGGTGCGCCTGATCGCCGGCACCTGCGAGCGCGCCCTCCAGCACCCGCAACTGGACGCCCTGCGCCAGCCGCTGGAGCAACTGCTGAACCGCCTGCAAGGCGTGACCCTGGGCCTGCTCGGCGACATGGCGACCGGCAAGGTCAACGCCGCCCTGGCCAACTCGGCGCTGTACATGAAGGCCTTCGGGCATTGCGTGATCGGCTGGCGCTGGCTGGAGCAGGCGATCCGCGCCGAGGAGGGCCTGGCCACGGCCAGCGAGGCGGACCGCGACTTCTATAAAGGCAAGTTGCAGGCGGCGCGATTCTTCCTCACCTGGGAAGTACCGCCCTGCCATAATGAGCTCACCTTGCTCGAAGCACGTGACGACACCTGCCCGGGCATGCAGGAAGGGTGGTTCTGACGGGGAGCCACCTCCAATCAGGAGCTCCGCGCATGTTCGATTCCACCACGCTGTTGCGTCAGCGCTTCGCCGCGCTGCGCAGCGGCGGCGAGTTTTTCTCCCTGCGCCATGTGCGCCAGTCCCGGCAGCAGCTTTCAGTACGCAAGAACGTCGCCGAACCGCCCAGCCTGAGCCGTGACGAAGGCGCCATGCTCACGGTGCGGGTCAGCGGGGTCGAGGCCTATGCGGCCACCGCCGACCTCTCGCAGCACGGCCTGCAACAGGCGCTCGACCGCGCCGAAGCGCTGGCCCGGCAGATCGCCGCGCAGTCCCTGCTGGACCTGCGCGACCAGCCCGTGGCCACGGCCCGCGCCGATTACCTGTCGCCCGGGATGGACAGCGCCTTCCCGTCCCTCGCCGACTGTCTCGATCTGCTCAACCAGGAGTCGGCCTCGGTGCCGGCGGACGAACGCCTGGTGAACTGGCAGGTCAGCCTCGGCCTGAGCACGGTAGAACAGATCTACCTCAACAGCGCCGGCGCCGAACTGCGCCGCGCCCAGCGCCTGGTCTTCCCCGGCTTCGGCGTGACCGCCTTCGACGGCAGCGATAGCCAGACCCGCACCCTTGGCCGGGACAATTTCGGCCAGCAAGGCGGCTTCGAGGTGATCCAGCGCTGCGGCCTGCTGGGCGCCGGCAAGCGCATCGCCGACGAGGCCCTGCAACTGCTGCTGGCGCCCAACACGCCCAGCGGCGTGCGCGACCTGCTGCTGATGCCGGACCAGATGATGCTGCAGATCCACGAGTCCATCGGCCACCCTCTGGAGCTGGACCGCATCCTTGGCGATGAACGCAATTACGCCGGCACCAGCTTCGTCAAGGCCAGCGACTTCGGCCATCTGCAATACGGCTCCCACCTGCTCAACGTGACCTTCGACCCGGAGATCCGCGAAGAGCTGGCCAGCTACGGGCATGACGACGATGGCACCCCGGCGGCCCGGCAGTTCCTGATCCGCGACGGCGTACTGGTGCGGCCACTGGGCGGGGCGCTGTCGCAGTTCCGCTCGGGGCTCGACGGAGTTGCCAACAGCCGTGCCTGCAACTGGAACCGCGCGCCCATCGACCGCATGGCCAACCTCAATATCGAGCCCGGGGACAAGTCCCTGGAGCAACTGATCGGCGGCATCGAGAACGGCATCCTGATGCGCACCAACCGCTCCTGGTCCATCGACGATGCGCGCAACAAGTTCCAGTTCGGCTGCGAATGGGGCCAGTTGATCGAGAACGGCGAGCTCAAGGGCGTGGTGAAGAACCCCAACTACCGCGGCATTTCCTCGAACTTCTGGCGCAACCTCAGCGCGGTCGGCGATGCCGATACCTTCCAGGTGCTCGGCACGCCCAACTGCGGCAAGGGCGAGCCGAACCAGGTGGTCCGGGTCGGCCATGCCTCGCCGGCCTGTGTGTTCAGCCAGATCGACGTATTCGGAGGAGACGCCTGATGGCTGATCATTTCCTGCACAGTTTCGAAAACCTGGTCGAATGGCTGCGCGCCCATGTCCAGGCCCCCGAGCATTTCACCCTGAGCTATGCCGGCGAGCATTCGCAGTTCATTCGCTTCAACCACGCCAAGGTGCGCCAGGCGGGTGATGTCCAGCAATCGTCGGTAGACCTCAAACTGATTGCCGACGGACGCCAGGCCGACCTGCACCTGACCCTGAGCGGCGACCCCGAGATCGATCGCCAGCACCTGGCCGAGGCCCTGGAGCAATTGCGCCAGACGCTGCCGCTGATCCCGCCGGACCCTTATCTGCAACTCAACGAACAGGCCTGGGACAGCCAGCACCAGCAGCAGGCGCCACTGCCGGACAGCGCCGAGGTGCTGGCACGGATCGAAGCCGGCGCGGGGGATCTGGACCTGGTCGGCATCTACGCGGCCGGGCCGATCTGCCGGGGCTTCGCCAGTTCCCACGGGGCGTTTGGCTGGCACCAGGCCAATAGCTTCAACTTCGACTGGAGCCTGTTCCACGCCAACGGGCAGGCGGTGAAGGCCAACTATGCCGGCCAGGACTGGGACCCGCAGGAACTCGACCGGCGCCTGGCCCGCACCCGCGAGCAACTGGACTACCTCGGCCGCCCGCTGAAGACCCTGGCGCCCGGGCAATACCGCGCCTACTTCGCCCCGGCGGCGCTGGAGGATATCGTCGGGCTGATTGGCTGGGGTGGTTTTTCCGCACAGGCGATCGCCACCCGGAACAGTCCGTTGCAGCGGCTGTATGCCGGCGAAGCCGGGCTCAGCCCGCTGTTGAGCATCGCCGAGCAGGTCAGCGGCTCGATCAGCCCGGCGTTTTCCGGTGAAGGCTATCCGCGCAGCGACCTGCGCCTGATCGATCAGGGGCATGCGCAGGATCAACTGACCAGTGCCCGCAGCGCCGTCGAATTCCAGCGCCCGGCCAATGGTGCCGAGGCCTGGGAGTATCCCAACGCGCTGAGCATGGCGGCGGGCGACCTGGCCCAGGCGGATGTGCTGCGGCAGTTGGGCACCGGGTTGTATATCAACAACCTCTGGTACCTGAACTACTCGGACCAGCCGGCGGCGCGCATGACCGGCCTGACCCGCTTCGCCTGTTTCTGGGTGGAGAATGGCGAGATCCAGGCACCGGTGAGCACCATGCGTTTCGATGACAGCGTCTACAGTCTCCTGGGCACGCAACTGGAAGCGCTGACACGGGAACGGGAGATGCTGTTGTCGGCCAGCACCTACGGGCAGCGGCAGACCGGATCGAGTCATTTGCCGGGGGCGCTGGTCAAACGGCTTACCCTGACGCTCTGAAAAGCACCACCGTCCCTGTGGGAGCTGGCTTGCCAGCGATAGGGCCGGCCATGGCAACGATGTTGTCCGGACTGGCCTCATCGCTGGCAAGCCAGCTCCCACAGGGACCGCGCATGCAAGGACATTCCATGCCAGACCGTATCGCCCTCGACCCCACCACCGCCCGCTGGATCCCGTGGGTCGTGGCCATCGCCTTCTTCATGCAGTCCCTCGACGGCACCATCCTCAATACCGCGCTGCCGGCCATGGCCCGGGACCTGGCGGAAGACCCGCTGCGCATGCAGTCGGTGATCATCGCCTACATGCTCACCGTGGCCCTGCTGATCCCCGCTTCAGGCTGGATCGCCGACCGCTTCGGCACCAAGCGCATCTTCTTCGGCGCGATCCTGCTGTTCAGCCTCGGCTCGCTGCTCTGCGCCGCCGCCAACAGCCTGGGCATGCTGGTCGCGGCGCGGGTCATCCAGGGCCTCGGCGGTGCACTGATGCTGCCGGTGGGCCGCCTGGTAGTGCTGCGCGCCTACCCGCGCTCGGAGCTGGTGCGGATCATGAGTTTCATCACCATCCCCGGTCTGCTCGGCCCGCTGATCGGCCCGACCATGGGTGGCTGGTTGGTGGAAATCCTCAGCTGGCACTGGATCTTCCTGCTCAACCTGCCGGTGGGCGTGCTCGGTTGCTATGCGGTGTGGAAGTACATTCCCGACCTGCGCGGCTCGTCGCGCACGCGCTTCGACGGCATCGGCTTCGTGCTGTTCGGCGCAGCCATGGTGCTGATCACCATCGCCATGGAAGGCCTGGGCGAGCTGCACCTGCCGCACCTGCGGGTGATGCTCCTGCTGTTCGCCGGCATGGCCTGCCTGGCGGCCTACTGGCTGCGGGCCGGAAGCATCGAGGACCCGCTGTTCTCGCCGAAGCTGTTCCGCGTGCGGACCTTCTCCGTCGGCATCCTCGGCAACCTGTTCGCCCGCCTCGGCAGCGGCGCCCTGCCCTTCCTGGTACCGCTGCTGTTGCAGGTGGCGCTGGGGTATTCGCCGGCCGAAGCCGGGATGAGCATGATTCCGCTGGCAGCGGCGGCGATGCTCGCCAAGTCCATCGCCCGGCCACTGATCGAACGCTTCGGCTACCGCACCATCCTCACCAGTAACACCCTGCTGCTGGGGGTCATGCTCGCCAGTCTCGGCCTGGTGGACGAGAACACCCCGCACGCCGTACTCCTGGTGCAACTGGGGCTGCTCGGGGCGATCAACTCGATGCAGTTCACCGCGATGAACACCGTGACCCTGATCGACCTCGACGACGCCAGCGCCAGCAGCGGCAACAGCCTGCTCTCGGTGGTCGCGCAGCTGTCCCTGAGCCTGGGCGTGGCCTGTGCAGGCGCGCTGCTCGGCGGTTTCACCGCAGCGGGCAGCGCCGAGGGCGTTGAAACCACCCTCGGCGCCTTCCAGCTGACCTTCGTCACCATCGGCCTGATGGCGATGCTGGCGGCGGCGATCTTCATGCAACTGGGCAAGAATGACGGGCGACGTGCCCCTCGTCAGGAAGCCCCCATGGAGCCTTAGGGCGAATGGCCATGAGGCTGGTACACTGCGCGACATTTTGTTTTGCAGGCCCGCCTCGTGACCACCAACGCCACCGCTTTCGCCACCTTGCCGCTGTCCGCCGCCATGCTGGCCAACCTGGATGCCCTCGGCTACACCGAGATGACCCCGATCCAGGCCCAGAGCCTGCCGGTCATCCTCAAGGGCCAGGACCTGATCGCCCAGGCCAAGACCGGCAGCGGCAAGACCGCCGCGTTCGGCATCGGCCTGCTCAACCCGATCAACCCGCGCTACTTCGGTTGCCAGGCCCTGGTCCTGTGCCCGACCCGCGAGCTGGCCGACCAGGTCGCCAAGGAACTGCGTCGCCTGGCCCGGGCCGAGGACAACATCAAGATCCTCACCCTGTGCGGCGGCGTATCCCTCGGCCCGCAGATCGCCTCGCTGGAGCACGGCGCGCACATCATCGTCGGTACGCCGGGCCGGGTGCAGCAGCACCTGAGCAAGGGCACCCTGGTGCTGGACGGGCTCAACACCCTGGTCCTCGATGAAGCCGACCGCATGCTCGACATGGGCTTCTTCGACGCCATCACCGAGATCGTCGGGCAGACCCCGAAGCGCCGCCAGTCCCTGCTGTTCTCCGCCACCTACCCGTCCGGGATCAAGCAGCTCGCCTCGTCGATCCTGCGCGACCCGCAGCAGGTCAAGGTCGAGGCGTTGCATGACGACAGCCAGATCGAGCAGCATTTCTACGAGATCGACGCCGAAGACCGCATGAGCGCGGTGACCCGCGTGCTCGGGCATTTCCGCCCGCAGTCCTGCGTGGCGTTCTGCTTCACCAAGCAGCAGTGCCAGGAGCTGGTGGATCACCTCAAGGCCAAGGGCATCGCCGCCGAGGCGCTGCATGGCGACCTGGAGCAGCGTGACCGCGACCAGGTCCTGACCGTGTTCGCCAACCGCAGCCTGTCCGTGCTGGTCGCCACCGACGTGGCCGCCCGCGGCCTGGATATCGATGCCCTGGACATGGTGATCAACGTCGAGCTGGCCCGGGATGCGGAGATTCACGTGCACCGTGTCGGCCGTACCGGCCGGGCGGGCGAGAAGGGCCTGGCGGTGAGCCTGGTGGCCCCGGCCGAAGGCCATCGCGCCAAGGCCATCGAAGACCTGCAGAAGAAACCGCTGCGCTGGGAGCAACTGGACAGTCTCAAGAGCAAGGCCGGCGAACCGCTGGTGCCGGTGATGTCGACCCTGTGCATCGCTGCCGGGCGCAAGGACAAGCTGCGCCCGGGCGATATCCTCGGTGCGCTGACCGGCGATGCCGGGATCGACGGCAAGAAAGTCGGCAAGATCGCCATCTTCGACTTCCAGGCCTTCGTCGCGGTGGAGCGGGCCCTGGCCAAGCAGGCCATGCAGCGGCTCAACAGCGGCAAGATCAAGGGGCGCTCGCTCAAGGTCCGGATCATCTGATTTCTTGAGGGCCTCATCGCTGGCAAGCCAGCTCCCACAGGGACCGTGTGGGAGCTGGCTTGCCAGCGATGAGGCCCTCACAGTCACTAGAGAAAAACCATGCACTCCACCGATGTGATCATCATCGGCGCCGGCGCCGCCGGCCTGATGTGCGCCCTGACCGCCGCCTGTCGCGGCCGCCGGGTCGTGCTGCTGGACCACGCCAACAAACCGGGCAAGAAGATCCTCATGTCCGGCGGCGGGCGCTGCAATTTCACCAATATGTACACCGAGCCGGCCAACTTCCTCTCGCAGAACCCGCATTTCTGCAAGTCGGCCCTGGCCCGCTACACCCAGTGGGACTTCATCGAGATGGTCGCCAAGCACGGCGTGCCCTATCACGAAAAGAAGCTCGGCCAGCTGTTCTGCGATAACAAGTCCAGCGACATCCTGCAGATGCTCCTCGACGAGTGCGCCAGCGCCGGCGCCGACTTGCGCATGGACACCCGCATCGAGCAGATCGAAAAGACGACCTACGGCTACCAGCTTGCCACCAGCGCCGGCCCGTTCCAGTGCCAGTCCCTGGTGATCGCCACCGGCGGCCTGTCGATCCCGACCCTCGGCGCCACCGGCTTCGGCTACCAAGTCGCCCGCCAGTTCGGCCACAGCCTGCTGCCGACCCGCGCCGGCCTGGTGCCCTTCACCATCACCGACCAGCTCAAGGCCCTGTGCACCGAGCTGTCCGGCACCTCGGTGGACTGCATCGCCAGCTGCAACGGCACCAGCTTCCGCGAGAACCTGCTGTTCACCCACCGCGGCCTGAGCGGCCCGGCGATCCTGCAGATTTCCTCGTTCTGGGAAGCCGGTGACAGCGTGGAAATCAACCTGCTGCCGGACCACGACGCCCTGGCCTGGCTGCAACAGCAACAGGCCGAACGCCCCAACAGCGAGCTGAAGACCCTGCTCGGCGAGATCTTCACCAAGAAGATGGCCAACCTGCTGGCCGAGACCTGGTTCGTCTCCAAGCCGATGAAGCAGTACACCCCGGCCGAGCTGGCCCAAGTCGCCGACAAGCTGGGCGCCTGGCAACTGGTGCCAGCCGGTACCGAGGGCTATCGCACCGCCGAAGTGACCCTCGGCGGCGTCGACACCCGCGAGGTGTCCTCGAAGACCATGGAGTCACTGAAAAGCCCCGGCCTGTACTTTATCGGCGAGGTACTGGACGTCAGCGGCCACCTCGGCGGTTTCAATTTCCAATGGGCCTGGGCCTCTGCTTACGCGGCGGCGCAGTTCGTCTAGAATCAGCGGCTATCACGGAACGCATTTTGCTGTACGTGAGCAGCGCGACGGCTTTGCGTCGCGCTGACCGCTCACTTCAGAACCCCGCCCGGCAGGCCCGTCGTCGATCATGTCTTCCTCTTCCTTCCGCCAATCGTTGCGTCGCTTGTGGGCGCTGGACAAGTTCAGCTACAGCATCCGGGTATTGATCGCCCTGACCGGCAGCATGGCGCTGTGCTGGTACCAGGATCAGATGAACCTGCTGATCCCGCTGTTCCTCGGCATCATCGCCAGCGCTTTGGCGGAAACCGACGACAGTTGGCAAGGCCGCCTCAATGCCCTGGCCGTGACCCTGGTGTGTTTCACCGTCGCCGCGTTGTCGGTGGAATTGCTGTTCCCCTATCCGTGGATCTTCGTGATCTCCATGGCCCTGGCGGCCTTCAGCCTGACCATGCTCGGCGCCCTCGGCGAGCGCTACGGGGCGATTGCCCAGGCCACGCTGATCCTCTCGGTCTACACCATGATCGGCGTGGACCAGCGCGGTGGCGAGGTCGCCGATTTCTGGCACGAGCCCCTGCTGCTGGTGGCCGGCGCCGCCTGGTACGGGCTGCTCTCAGTGCTGTGGCAGGCGCTGTTCTCCAACCAGCCGGTGCAGCAAAGCCTGGCCCGGCTGTTCCGTGAACTGGGCACCTACCTGAAGCTCAAGGCCACCCTGTTCGAGCCGATCCGCGGCCTCGACGTCGAAGCCCGGCGCCTGGAGCTGGCGCAGCAGAACGGCAAGGTGGTGGCGGCGCTGAACAGCGCCAAGGAAATCATCCTGCACCGGGTCGGCAACGGCCGGCCCAGCTCCAAGGTCAGCCGCTACCTGAAGCTGTACTTCCTGGCCCAGGACATCCACGAGCGGGCCAGTTCCTCGCACTACCCGTACAACGCCCTGACCGAAGCCTTCTTCCACAGCGACGTTCTGTTCCGCTGCCAGCGCCTGCTGCGCCAGCAGGGCAGCGCCTGCCAGCAGCTATCGACGTCGATCCAGTTGCGCCAGCCGTTCGTTTTCAACAGCAACTTCGCCGAAGCCCTGGAAGACCTGCACGCTTCGCTGGAACACCTGCGGATCCAGAGCAACCCGGCCTGGCGCGGCCTGCTCCGCTCGCTGCGGGCCCTGGCCGCCAACCTGGCGACCCTCGACCGCCTGATCAGCGACGCCAGCAACCCGGACAACCTGGCCGATAACACCGACTCCAGCCTGCTCGACCGCTCGCCACGCAACCTCAAGGACGTCTGGACCCGCCTGCGCCTGCAACTGACGCCGACCTCGCTGATCTTCCGCCACGCCCTGCGCCTGCCCCTGGCGCTGTCGATCGGCTACGGCATGGTGCACCTGATCCACCCGACCCAGGGCTACTGGATCATCCTCACCACCCTGTTCGTCTGCCAGCCCAACTACGGGGCGACGCGACGCAAACTGGTGCAGCGGATCATCGGCACGGCCATCGGCCTGACGGTGGGCTGGGCGCTGTTCGACCTGTTCCCCAACGCGGTGATCCAGTCGCTGTTCGCGGTGGCCGCCGGCGTGGTGTTCTTCGTCAACCGGACCACCCGCTACACCCTGGCCACCGCCGCGATCACCCTGATGGTGCTGTTCTGCTTCAACCAGATCGGCGACGGCTACGGCCTGTTCCTGCCGCGCCTGTTCGATACCCTGGTGGGCAGCCTGATCGCGATCCTCGCGGTCTTCCTGTTCCTCCCGGACTGGCAGGGCCGGCGGCTGAACAAGGTGCTGGCCAACACCCTGACCTGCAACAGCCTGTACCTGCGCCAGATCATGCAGCAGTACGCCCAGGGCAAGCAGGACGACCTCGCCTACCGCCTGGCCCGGCGCAATGCGCACAACGCCGATGCGGCGCTCTCGACCACCCTGTCGAACATGCTCATGGAGCCGGGCCACTTCAGAAAAGAAGCGGATACCGGCTTCCGCTTCCTGGTGCTGTCCCACACCTTGCTCAGCTACCTCTCGGCCCTCGGCGCGCACCGCGAAAGCACCCTGCCCGCCGAAGCCCATGCACAGTTGATCGACGGCGCGGCGGCAACACTGGCGGCGAGCCTCGACGAGATCGCCACCGGCCTTGCCGGCAAGCAGCCGGTGGCGATCCATAGCGACGCCGAGGAAGCCCTGGCCATCGAACTGGAGCAGATGCCCGAAGAGATGGACGAGAACCTGCGGACGGTGCAGACCCAACTAGCCCTGATCGCCCGTCACCTCGGCCCGCTGCGCACCCTGGCCGCGCACCTGATCAAGGGGACCCAGGCCTGAAGGCGTAGTGCTCGAGGATCCGCGCGTAGCTGCCATCGGCCTTCATCGCGCCGATGGCCTTGTCGAAGGCCGCGACAATCTGCGCGTGCTGCGGATGCTTGAGGCTGACCAGGATATGCAGGCTGTTCTCGCTGACCGGCTTGCCGAAGAACTCGACCTGGTCCTTGGCGTTGCTTGGTGCCTGCTGCAGGAACCAACTGGCAACGTACTCGTCCTCCACCGCCAGGCTCACCCGCCCGGCCGCGAGCATGCCGATGGCCACGGGGAAACTGCGCACCGGTACCTTCTGCAGGCGCAGGTCATTATCGAACTCGGCGGAATAGGCGTAGTCGCGGACCACCGCGATGGTGTGCGGGTAGAGGTCGGACAGGCGCTCGTAGTGAATCGCATCGGCCTTGCGCTTGAGCAAACGGATGCGATTCGCCAGGTAGCCTTTGGAGAACTCGCCGATCCGGGTGCGCGAGTCGTTGTACCAGGCGTTGACCAGCACGTCGTAGCGACCGTCGCCGATCCCCACCAGGGCCCGCGCCCAGGGCACCTGCTCGAAATCGCTGGCGTAGCCGGCGCGCTCCAGCGCCGTCCTGACCAGGACCGTGGCCAGCCCGCCCTGCTCCATGTTGGCATCGGTAAAGGGCGGCCAGGCATCAGCGACCAGGCGAAGTTTTTCTGCATGAACCGGGGTAACTGACAACATTCCAAGCAAACACAAGACTCGGAGCAAGGGCATGCTCAAATCCTATAGCGGAGTGTGCTCCGCGTTGTGGTTTGACCGCTGGGAAGTGCAATGCCGCTAAATTACACAAACAGGCGTCCGGGTGGGAGAAGCAAATAATAGCTATGTGCCTCTATTCTTGCCGGTTTTGCTTACAGATCGGCCCTCGACAGAAAGCCCCAAGTGGCTATCCTCGGGCGCGTACCCACTGAGAGATTTCCCCATGTCCATCGATTGGCTCTGCAAACATCACACCGACCTTGGCAAGGAACAGCTCTACGCCGTGCTTCGGCTGCGCAACGAAGTGTTCGTGCTGGAACAGAAATGCCCGTACCAGGACCTGGATGGCCAGGATCTATCCGGGGACACCTGCCATTTGATGGCCTGGCAGGATGACCGGCTGGTGGCGTATCTGCGCTTGCTCGACCCGACGTCCCAGGGCGGCGACGTGGTGCTTGGCCGGGTGGTGATCGCCGAGGCGGGGCGGGGCCAGGGGCTGGGGCATGAGTTGATGGTGCGGGCGCTGGAAGAAGCGCAGGAGAACTGGCCGGATGTGCCGGTGTACCTCTCGGCCCAGGCGCATTTGCAGGGGTATTACCGCAAGCACGGGTTCGAGGTGGTGGGGGAAGCTTATCTTGAGGACGGGATTCCGCACATTGGTATGCGCAGGATCTAGAGGGCTTTCACAAAACCCTGTGGGAGCTGGCTTGCCAGCGATGAGGCCGGCATGAGCAATGATGTTGCCTGATCTGACCAAATCGCTGGCAAGACAGCTCCCACAGGGGTTATCCACAGGGCAGAAATAGTGTTGAGTCAGGGATAACCAAGAACTTCCCGAATCACCCGCAGATTCTGGATGATCCAGCCCTTGTCGATCGCCCCCCAATCGCGGATCCGGTAGTTCCCGGCATGGTTCCTCGCCCCCGCCTGCTGCTCGAATTCACAGACGATATCCAGGTCCGCCAGCGCGGCGATGGTGTCCTGCGCCGTGCGCCGGGGCATGCCGGTAGCGGCCATCAGCGCGGGGACGCTGGCGGCGGTCTGGCTGTCGATCAGCCAGGCGACGTACAACCGACGGTAGAAACTGCTCTTGGTCTTGCTCACTTCCATGCAAAGGCTTCCTTGACTCACTGATTGCCTGGCAGGTCGCGCCAGGTCAGGTAGACACGCAGGTCGAACTCCAGTTGATGGTAGCCGGGCTGCATGTATTCGCAGAGCTGGTAGAAGGCCTTGTTGTGATCGGCCTCCTTGAGGTGCGCCAGCTCGTGCACCACGATCATCCGCAAGAACTCCGGCGCCGCATCGCGGAACAGCGAAGCGATGCGGATTTCCTTTTTCGCCTTGAGCTTGCCGCCCTGCACCCGCGACACCGCCGTGTGCAGGCCAAGCGCCCGATGGGTCAGGTCGAGGCGGTTGTCGAACAGCACCTTGTCGAGATTCGGCGCATTGCGCAGGTGCTCCTGCTTGAGCGCCTGGGCGTAGCCGTACAGCGCCTTGTCGCTCTGCACTTCATGCCGGCCCGGATAACGCTTTCGCAGGTAGTCGCCCAACTGGTCGCGGGCGATCAGCTGGCGCACCTGGTCTTGCAGGGCGGGCGGGTAGGCTTGCAGGTACTTGAGGGCGGTCATGGTGGCTGCGGACGACGAAACGAAGGCCGCAGTGTACCCAACTACAACGAGTGCCAGTCAAAAAACGCCGGGAAACGCCCCGCTTCGTCGGCCGTGATCGGCCGCGCCACCAGGAAGCCCTGCACGTACTGGCAGCCATGCTCGCGCAGCCAGGCCGCCTGTTCCGCGGTTTCCACGCCCTCGGCGATCACGCTGATGTTGTACTGCTGGCAGAGTTCGATGACGCAGCGCACCAGCGCCATGTTGGCCTCGGACTCCGGCAGCAGCGCCACCAGGTGGCGGTCGAGCTTGAGGGTATCGATCGGCAGATCGCGCAACAGGCGCAGCGAGCAGTCCCCGGCGCCGAAGTCGTCCAGCGCCACGCGCACGCCCAGGTCGCGCAGCTTGTGCAACTGACGTTGCGCCGCGTCGAGATTGTCGGTCAGGGAGGTTTCGGCGATTTCCACTTCCAATTGGCTGGCCGACAGCCCCGCCGCCTCGATGACCTGGCCGAGTTCCTCGACCAGGTTGGGCATGCCGAACTGCACTTTGCTGAGGCTGATGCCCAGGGTCAGTTCGTCGGGGAAATGCCCGCACCATAGGCGCCGCTGCTCGGCGCCCTGGCGATAGATCCAGCTGGCCAGACGGTTGATCAGCCGCGCTTCTTCCAGCAAGGGCAGGAACAGCCCCGGCGGCACATCGCCAACACTCGGGTGGCGCCAGCGCAGCAACGCCTCGAAACCGCGCAGGCGGCCGTCGGCAAAAGCGACCTGGGGCTGGAACACCAGGGTGAAATCCTGGTTATCCACAGCCGCACGCACGCTGTCTTCGAGCATCAACCGCGAACGGGCGCGGCCGTTGAGGTCCTGATCGTAGTAGCGGTACTGCTGGCGTCCGGCCTGCTTGGCCGCGTACATCGCCGTATCGGCGGCACGCAGCAGGTTATCCACATTGGCGCCGCAGTCGGGGTAGACGGCGATGCCGATACTGACCCCAAGCGTCACCTCCAGGCCATCGATGTGCTGACGGATCGACATGCGCTCGATGCACTTCTCGGCAAAGCGCGCCGCCTGTTCCGGGTAGTCGAGGTCGTCGAGCAGCGCGGTGAACTCATCGCCGCCCATGCGCGCGAGGATGCCGTGGCCGCCGAGGCAGTCCTTCAGTTGTTCGGCCACCCAGTGCAGCACCTGGTCGCCGGTTTCGTGCCCCAGGGAGTCGTTGACCCGCTTGAAGCCGTCGAGGTCGAGGTACATCAGGGCGTGGTGCTTGTCCGAATGCTCGCTGCGCACCAGCGCACTTTCCGCCGCCTGGTAGAAGCCGCGGCGGTTGAGCAGCCCGGTCAGCGGATCGGTGACCGCCTGCTGCTCCAGTTGCTGGTGCAGGCTGCGCACCACCGACATGTCCAGCACCGTGACCACCATGGCGCGCTGCTCGCCGGGCAACGGCGCGCAGGACAGCGCCACCGACAGGGCCTCACCGTTGCTGGTGCTGAGCACCGCGTCATGCAGCCGATAGATATCCCGCTCCAGATAGGCCTGGTAGAACGCCGATTCGCGCCACTGGATGCAGGTCGGCGACAGCACGTAGTCCAGCAGGCAGGCGCCCTGGAGCTGTTCGACGGAGGCCATCAGCAAACGCGAGATCGCCGGGTTGGCGAAACGGATGGTGCCATCCTCGGCCACCACCAGGATGCCTTCGGCGGCGTTTTCCAGGACCGAGGCATTGAAGGCCCGCGCCGCTTCCAGGTCGCGGGTCAGGCGCTGCAAGGCGCGGCGGTTGCGCTGCTGGTCGAGCAGGGCCTGCACCTTGGGTTTGAGGATCTGCGGATCGAAAGGCTTGAACAGGTAGTCCACGGCACCGCTGGCATAGCCCTTGAGCACGGCGGCCTGGCTTTGCTCGTTGGCGGTGAGGAAGATAATCGGAGTGAGGCGCGTGCGCTGACTGCCACGCATCAGGCGAGCGACCTCGAAGCCGTCCATCCCCGGCATCTGCACATCGAGCAGAACCAGGTCGACTTCATGTTCGAGCAAGGTGCTCAGGGCTTCGATGCCCGAGCACGCCGTCAACACCTGCCAGTCCTGACGCGCCAGCAGGGCACGCATGCTGATCAGGTTCTCCGGGTAGTCATCAACCACCAGTAGTGTTGACGCGCCCTCTTGTATGGGGGTTTGAGCGCATTCCATGCTGCTTCTCTATGTGGCAACGAGCGTCAGTATTCCAATTGAAATTCTGCCGCCTTCCACTCTAGACCCGAGTGTTACAAATCTAAAGCTGGCACAAGGCCAACAGATAATGAGCCGACTAACGGTCTAGTCAAGAAGTGATATGGCTGCCGCCTCGCCCCCTGTGGGAGCTGGCTTGCCAGCGATTTGGCCCGATCGGACAACTTCATTGCCAGTGCCGGCCTCATCGCTGGCAAGCCAGCTCCCACAGGGTTCTGCAGGGTTTTCGCGGGCCAATGAAAAAGGGACTGCCTTGGCAGTCCCTTTTTCAATTACGCAAGGAGAACTCAGTTGACCTTGGCGGCCAGCTCGCCCTTGGCGTAGCGCAGGTACATCTCGTCCAGGGAGACCGGTTTGATCTTCGAGGCGTTACCGGCAGTGCCGAAGGCTTCGTAACGGGCGATGCAGATGTCACGCATGGCTTCGACGGTCTTGGCGAAGTATTTGCGCGGGTCGAACTCGGACTTGTTCTGCTCCAGGAAGCGACGGATCGCACCGGTGGAGGCCAGACGCAGGTCGGTGTCGATGTTGACCTTGCGCACGCCGTGCTTGATGCCTTCGACGATCTCTTCGACCGGCACGCCGTAGGTCTCTTTGATGTCGCCACCGAACTCGTTGATGATCGCCAGCCAGTCCTGTGGAACCGAGGACGAACCGTGCATCACCAGGTGGGTGTTCGGAATGCGCTGGTGGATCGCCTTGATGCGGTCGATCGCCAGGATGTCGCCGGTAGGCGGCTTGGTGAACTTGTAGGCGCCGTGGCTGGTGCCGATGGCGATGGCCAGGGCGTCGACCTGGGTCTTCTTGACGAAGTCCGCAGCTTCTTCAGGGTCGGTCAGCATCTGGCTGTGATCGAGGATGCCTTCGGCGCCGACGCCGTCTTCTTCACCGGCCTGGCCGGTTTCCAGGCTGCCCAGGCAACCCAGCTCGCCTTCCACGGAAACGCCGCAGGCGTGGGCGAATGCCACGGTCTGCTGGGTCACGCGGACGTTGTAGTCGTAGTCGGACGGGGTCTTGCCGTCTTCACGCAGCGAGCCGTCCATCATCACCGAGCTGAAGCCCAGCTGGATCGAACGCTGGCAGACGTCAGGGCTGGTGCCGTGGTCCTGGTGCATGCACACCGGGATGTGCGGGAATTCTTCGATGGCAGCCAGGATCAGGTGGCGCAGGAACGGGGCACCGGCGTATTTGCGGGCACCGGCCGAGGCCTGGACGATCACCGGGGAGTCGGTCTTGTCGGCCGCTTCCATGATGGCGCGCATCTGTTCGAGGTTGTTGACGTTGAAAGCCGGAACGCCGTAACCGAATTCGGCGGCGTGGTCCAGCATCTGGCGCATGCTAATGAGTGCCATTGTGTATCTCTCTCCCGACAAGCGTCGTTATTTCATGCAAGCCTGCCGCAGCGGCGGTTGCTGTTCAAGTTGTGTGGGCCGGCACGCAAGGCCGGCCCGGCCAGTCACGGTGCCTTGCAGCCCCGCCCTATCAAATCGTTGGTCGCGACCCAATACACCAGGCCCTCATCGCCCTGGGTGTGAAAGGCCAGTACGCCATCGCTGTACAGCGCCCCGGAACCTGCCGGCTCGGGTTTGAGCCGGTAGACCTGGTCGCCGCCGCCAAGGCGTACGTCCATCTCGTTGCCCACCTGGCGCCAGAGCACCTGGGCCTTGCTGTCGCAGGTCCAGGTGGCCCAGTTGTCGGCCACCGGGGGCTCGGACCTGAAGCTTGCGCATCCCGCGAGTATCGCCAAGGCCATCACGGCCAGAACGCCTTTCATTCCATTCCTCCAGCAGACCACAAAGCAGGCGACAGGTTGACGTCAGCCGATCAAGGGCAGCCCTTGGCCTGGCGCTGATGTTCTTCGTCGTATTTCTCCAGGCCGTCCGGACCGACGCGCTTGCTGATCACCGGTACGGTTTCGGCCTGCCATTCGGACTGGTAGCAGCCGCCCTTTCCGGCGGCCGGCTTGTCGGAAGCGGACTCGGGCGCACTGGAGCAGGCGCCCAGTGCAACAGTCATGACCATCAGGGACAGTCGCTTGATCATCGGTTCGCTCCCTTTACCAGTGCCGCGCCGGCTCAGGCCTTGGCCCGCTGTTCCAGCACTTCCACGGCCGGCAGGACCTTGCCTTCGACGAATTCGAGGAAGGCGCCGCCACCGGTAGAAATGTAGGAGATATCAGCTGCCACGCCATATTTGTCGATGGCCGCCAGGGTGTCGCCACCGCCGGCGATGGAGAACGCGGCGCTGTCGGCGATGGCCTTGGCCAGCGACTTGGTGCCGTTGCCGAACTGGTCGAACTCGAACACGCCGACCGGGCCGTTCCACAGCACGGTTTTCGACGATTTCAGCAGCTCGGCGAACTGCTCGGCAGTCTGCGGGCCGATGTCGAGGATCATGTCGTCGTCAGCCACGTCGGCAACCGCCTTGACGGTGGCTTCGGCGTCTTCGGCGAAGGCCTTGGCGACCACCACGTCAACCGGCAGCGGCACGTTGACCTTGGCCGCGATGGCCTTGGCGGTGTCGACCAGGTCGGCTTCGTACAGCGACTTGCCGACCTTGTGGCCGGCAGCGGCGAGGAAGGTGTTGGCGATGCCGCCACCGACGATCAGCAGGTCGCAGATCTGGCTCAGGCTGTTCAGCACGTCCAGCTTGGTGGAGACCTTGGAGCCGGCAACGATGGCCGCCATCGGCTTGGCCGGGGCTTTCAGGGCCTTGCCCAGGGCGTCCAGCTCGGCCGCCAGCAGCGGGCCGGCAGCGGCGACCTTGGCGAACTTGGCTACGCCATGGGTCGAACCCTCGGCGCGGTGGGCGGTGCCGAAGGCGTCCATGACGAATACGTCGCACAGGGCGGCGTATTTCTGCGCCAGTTCGTCGGCGTTCTTCTTCTCGCCCTTGTTGAAGCGCACGTTCTCGAACAGCACGACGTCGCCGGCCTTGACCTCGACGCCGTCCAGGTAGTCGGCGACCAGCGGCACTTCGCGGCCCAGGGCCTTGCTCAGGTAGTCGGCGACCGGCTTCAGGCTGTTCTCGGCGGAGAATTCACCTTCGGTCGGACGACCCAGGTGCGAGCAGACCATCACCGCCGCGCCCTTCTCCAGGGCCAGCTTGATGGTCGGCAGCGAAGCAAGGATGCGCGCGTCGCTGGCAACCACACCGTCCTTCACAGGGACGTTGAGGTCTTCGCGGATCAGTACGCGCTTACCTTGCAGGTCGAGGTCGGTCATCTTCAAAACGGTCATGAATGCAGTCCTTCAGGGCTGTTTGCTGGTGGTGCGTTGGCGGTTGTCGACGACGCGCAGAAAATGATCGGCTACGTCGAGCATACGGTTGGCGAACCCCCATTCGTTGTCGAACCAGGCCAGCAGGTTCACCAGACGGGGGCCGGAAACACGGGTCTGACTGGCATCGACGATGGCCGAATGCGGGTCATGGTTGAAATCGCAACTGGCGTGCGGCAGCTCGGTATAGGCCAGCAGCCCCTGCAGCGGCCCGCTCAGGGCGGCCTCGCGCAGCACCTGGTTGACCTCGGCGGCCGTGGTGTCGCGGGTGGTCTGCAGGGTGATGTCCAGGCACGACACGTTCACTGTCGGCACTCGCACGGCTTTGGCCTGGATTCGCCCGACAAGTTCCGGAAGCAGGCGCTCGATGCCGCGGGCAAGCCCGGTGGACACCGGGATCACCGACTGGAAGGCCGAACGCGTGCGGCGCAGGTCTTCGTGGTGGTAGGCGTCGATCACCGGCTGGTCGTTCATCGCCGAGTGGATGGTGGTGATCGACACGTAGTCGATGCCGAACGCCCGATCCAGCACGCGCAGCAGCGGCACGCCGCAGTTGGTGGTGCAGGAGGCGTTGGAGACCAGGGTCTCGCTGCCGTCCAGGCACTCCTGGTTGATGCCGTAGACCACGGTGGCATCGACATCGGCTTCGCTGGCCATCGGTTGCGAGAACAGTACCCGCGGCGCGCCGGCGTCGAGGAAACGCTGGCCATCGGCGCGGGTGTTGTAGGCCCCGGAGCATTCCAGGACCAGATCGACATCCAGCGCCGCCCAGTCGATGCCCTCGGGGGTGGCACTGCGCAAGACTTTCACGCAGTCGCCATTGATATGCAGACAGTCGCCATCGACCTTCACCTCACCGGGGAAACGCCCGTGGGTGGAGTCGAAACGTGTCAGGTATTCGAGGCTGGCCTGGTCGGCCAGATCGTTCAGCGCAACGATCTCGAAGCCCGCCTTCGCCCCCCGCTCGACGAGTGCGCGCAAGACGCAACGGCCGATACGGCCATAACCATTGAGTGCAACTCTGTAGGGACGCGGTTGGGGCATTGGGGACTCACGGACAGATCATGGGTGCAACCCGCGGGATTTGCCCCGCCCCAGTCGCGGGCAAGCCCGGCCCCGCGTGACGGCGGGGTCGGGCTTGGCGCGAACCGGGGCGTGGCGCCACGGATCCTTGTATCAGTCTTCCAGCAGCTCTTCGGCGGTGCCCAGGATGTTCTCCAGGGTGAAGCCGAACTCTTCGAACAGTGCAGCGGCCGGAGCCGATTCACCGTAGGTGGTCATGCCGATCACACGACCTTCCAGGCCAACGTACTTGTACCAGAAGTCGGCATGGGCGGCTTCGATGGCGATACGTGCACCCACCTGCAGCGGCAGGACCGACTGCTTGTAGGCAGCGTCCTGGGCGTCGAACACGCTGGTGCTCGGCATCGAGACGACGCGAACCTTGCGGCCCTGCTCGCTCAGCTTGTCGAACGCCTGCACGGCCAGGCCCACTTCGGAACCGGTGGCGATCAGGATCAGCTCAGGCTCGCCGGCGCAGTCCTTGAGGACATAGCCACCACGGGCGATATCGGCGATCTGCTGGGCGTCGCGGTCCTGGTGCTGCAGGTTCTGGCGCGAGAAGATCAGCGCCGAAGGGCCGTTCTTGCGCTCCAGGGCGTGTTTCCAGGACACCGCCGATTCGACGGCGTCGGCTGGACGCCAGGTGTCCAGGTTCGGCGTGCTGCGCAGGCTGGTCAGCTGTTCGATCGGCTGGTGGGTCGGACCGTCTTCGCCCAGACCGATGGAGTCGTGGGTGTAGACGTGGATCACGCGCTGCTTCATCAGTGCCGACATGCGCACGGCGTTGCGGGCGTATTCCATGAACATCAGGAAGGTCGCGCCGTAAGGCACCAGGCCGCCGTGCAGGGCGACGCCGTTCATGATCGCGGTCATGCCGAACTCGCGCACGCCGTAGAACATGTAGTTGCCGTTGGCGTCTTCGGCGCTGACGCCCTTGCAGCCTTTCCACAGGGTCAGGTTGGAACCGGCCAGGTCGGCGGAGCCGCCCAGCAGTTCAGGCAGCAGCGGGCCGAAGGCGTTCAGGGTGTTCTGGCTGGCTTTACGGCTGGCGATGGTCTCGCCCTTGGCCGCGACTTCGGCGATATAGGCAGCGGCCTTGTCGGCGAAGTCGGCTGGCAGCTCGCCGTTCAGGCGGCGCTTGAGCTCGCCGGCCAGTTCAGGGAAGGCAGCGGCGTAGGCGTCGAAACGCTGGTTCCACTCGGCTTCGGCCTTGGCGCCAGCTTCGCGGGCGTTCCACTCGGCATAGATGTCGGCAGGGATTTCGAACGGACCGTGGTTCCAGTTCAGTTCCTTGCGCGCCAGGGCGATTTCGTCGTTGCCCAGCGGAGCGCCGTGGCAGTCTTCCTTGCCCTGCTTGTTCGGCGAACCGAAACCGATGATGGTCTTGCAGCAGATCAGGGTCGGCTGCTCGCTCTTGCGGGCGGTCTCGATGGCGGTCTTGATCTCGTCGGCATCGTGGCCGTTGACGTTGCGGATCACCTGCCAGTTGTAGGCTTCGAAACGCTTCGGCGTGTCGTCGGTGAACCAGCCTTCGACTTCACCGTCGATGGAGATGCCGTTGTCGTCGTAGAAGGCGATCAGCTTGCCCAGGCCCAGGGTACCGGCCAGGGAAGCGACTTCATGGGAAATGCCTTCCATCATGCAGCCGTCGCCGAGGAACACGTAGGTGTTGTGGTCGACGACCTTGTGGCCTCCACGGTTGAACTGGGCGCCCAGGACTTTTTCCGCGATGGCGAAGCCGACGGCGTTGGCCAGGCCCTGGCCCAGCGGGCCGGTGGTGGTCTCGACGCCCGGGGTGTAGCCGAATTCCGGGTGGCCCGGGGTACGGCTGTGCAGCTGGCGGAAGGCCTTGAGGTCGTCGATCGACAGGTCGTAGCCGGTCAGGTGCAGCAGCGAGTAGATCAGCATCGAGCCGTGACCGTTGGACAGGACGAAACGGTCACGGTCGGCGAAGCTCGGGTTGGCCGGGTTGTGCTTGAGGAAATCACCCCACAGCACTTCGGCGATATCCGCCATGCCCATTGGGGCACCGGGATGGCCGCTGTTGGCTTTTTGCACGGCATCCATGCTCAGTGCACGAATGGCGTTGGCACGCTCACGACGGCTCGGCATCGCTTGTCTCCTGGAAACTGGAAAAGGAACTGACGGAAAAAAAGGCGGCTATTTTCGCCCAGCCATGGCCCGGGGGCAATCACGGATGGTCGAACTGGAACGATTTTCCTGCGATTGCCGGGCGATTCCGGGGTTTGACCGACGAAACAGCCGAAAATGCCTGCGCCGTCGGCGCTTTTCCCTCCGCCCATCGCGCAATATCAAAACTTTTTGATATTGGTCTTGCGGGTGCGGTTTGGCCTGACTAGACTGCCGCCCCTATGAATAGCCCCGCAACCGTTCCCGATCAGCAGCAAAGCGAACGTCTGGCCGCCCTGTGCAAGGCCGGCGGCGATGCCCTGCGCCTGAACGTGTTGCGCGCCCTGGCCAACGACTCCTTCGGCGTGCTGGAGCTGGCGCAGATCTTCGCCATCGGCCAGTCCGGCATGAGCCATCACCTCAAGGTGCTGGCCCAGGCCGAGCTGGTGGCGACCCGTCGCGAAGGCAACGCGATCTTCTACCGCCGCGCCCTGCCCGACGGCCTCAGCCTCGGCGGCAAGCTGCACGCCGCGCTGCTCGAAGAGGTCGATGGCTTGCCGCTGCCGGGCGAGATGCAGGCACGCATTGGCCAGGTCCAGCAGCGCCGCGCGGCCACCCGCCAGGACTTCTTCCTGCGTGTGGAAGAGAAGTTCCGCGCCCAGCAAGACCTGATCGCCGGCCTCGCCCAGTACCGCGAAAGCCTGCTGGCCCTGCTCGACAAGCTGAGCTTCGAGCCCGGCGCCACGGCCCTTGAAGTCGGTCCTGGCGACGGCGAATTCCTGCCGGAACTGGCCCGCCGCTTCGCCCGGGTCACCGCGCTGGACAACAGCCCGACCATGCTCGAGCTGGCGCGCCAGGTCTGCCAGCGCGAACGCCTGGCTAACGTAAACCTGCAATTGGCCGATGCACTCGGTAGCACCGAAGGCCAGAGCACCGAAGGCCAGGCCGATTGCGTCGTGCTGAACATGGTCCTGCACCACTTCAGCGACCCGGCCGCCGCCCTCGGGCAACTGGCCGAACGCGTCAAACCAGGCGGCAGCCTGTTGCTTACCGAGTTATGCAGCCACGACCAGGGGTGGGCCCGCGAAGCCTGCGGCGACCTCTGGCTGGGCTTTGAACAGGACGACCTGCTTCGTTGGGCGTGCGCTGCGGGACTGGCTCCCGGAGACAGCCTCTATGTGGGCCTACGTAATGGTTTCCAGCTCCAGGTTCGCCATTTCCAGCGACCGACTGGCAACACTCACCATCAGTAAATTCAGGAACCCGTCGAGATGAGCGAATACTCCCTTTTCACCTCCGAGTCCGTATCTGAAGGGCATCCGGACAAAATCGCCGACCAGATTTCGGACGCGGTGCTGGACGCCATCATCGCGCAAGACAAATACGCCCGCGTGGCCTGCGAAACCCTGGTCAAGACCGGTGTCGCCATCATCGCCGGCGAAGTCACCACCTCGGCCTGGGTCGACCTGGAAGACATCGTCCGCAACGTCATCACCGACATCGGCTACAACAGCTCCGACGTCGGTTTCGACGGCGCCACCTGCGCGGTGATGAACATCATCGGCAAGCAGTCCGTGGACATCGCCCAGGGCGTTGACCGCAGCAAGCCTGAAGACCAGGGCGCCGGCGACCAGGGCCTGATGTTCGGCTACGCCAGCAACGAGACCGACGTGCTGATGCCAGCACCGATCTGCTTCTCCCACCGCCTGGTCGAACGCCAGGCCGAAGCGCGCAAGTCCGGCCTGCTGCCGTGGCTGCGCCCGGACGCCAAGTCCCAGGTCACCTGCCGCTACGAAGGCGGCAAGGTCGTGGGTATCGACGCGGTCGTGCTGTCGACCCAGCACAACCCTGAGGTCTCGCAAAAAGACCTGCAGGAAGCGGTGATGGAGCTGATCGTCAAGCACACCCTGCCGGCCGAACTGCTGCACAAGGGCACCCAGTTCCACATCAACCCGACCGGCCAGTTCATCATCGGCGGCCCGGTGGGCGACTGCGGCCTGACCGGTCGCAAGATCATCGTCGACAGCTACGGCGGCATGGCCCGTCACGGTGGCGGCGCGTTCTCCGGCAAGGACCCGTCCAAGGTTGACCGTTCGGCCGCCTACGCCGGTCGCTACGTGGCCAAGAACATCGTCGCCGCCGGCCTGGCCGAGCGTTGCGAAATCCAGGTCTCCTACGCCATCGGCGTGGCCCAGCCGACCTCGATCTCGCTGAACACCTTCGGCACCGGCAAGATCTCCGACGAGAAGATCGTCCAGCTGGTGCGCGAGTGCTTCGACCTGCGTCCGTACGCGATCACCACCATGCTCGACTTGCTGCATCCGATGTACCAGGAAACCGCGGCCTACGGTCACTTCGGCCGTACCCCGCAGCAGAAGACCGTCGGCGACGACACCTTCACCACCTTCACCTGGGAACGTACCGACCGCGTTGACGCCCTGCGCGCCGCTGCTGGCCTGTAATACCCGGTAAAGGCTTCAGGAAAGCCCCGGCCAGTGCTCTGGCCGGGGCTTTTTCGTGGCTGCGAAACACCGCCTGACAAAGCTGGGCGAGCCAGTTCGGGGGGGGCCTTCCTAGGCTGTGGCGACCTTTCCGAAGAGCAAGGACGCTCCAGATGTCACGACTCACTGCCCTGCTGTTGTGCTGCTTCACCCCCTTCGTCTTCGCCAGCGACTGCCCCGACTGGTCCGAAGCCACTGCCACCCTGCGCATTGCTGAACTGCAAGCACGCGTTGCCGAGTGGGACCGCCAGTACCACGGCACTGGCCAATCACCGATCAGCGACGAACTGTACGACCAGTACGCGGCTCGCCTGCGCCAACTGCACGAGTGTTTTCCGCAAACCAGCCTTGCCCCGGCCAACCCACTGGCTGCAGCGGCCGGACCGGTCCGTCATCCGGTGCCACACACCGGGCTCGACAAGCTCGCCGACGAACAGGCCGTTGCCGCCTGGCTGCAAGGGCGCACGGACCTGTGGGTCCAGCCCAAGGTCGATGGCGTGGCCGTGACCCTGGTGTACCGCAGCGGCAGGCTGATCCAGCTGACCAGCCGCGGCGACGGCCTTCACGGGCATGACTGGAGCCGGCATATCCCGGCCTTGCCTGCCGGCCTGCGCGAACTCGCCAGCCCGCGCCACCTGACCCTGCAAGGGGAGCTGTTCTGGCGCCAGGACGGCCATGTCCAGGCCCAGGCCGGCAGCCTCAAGCTGCGCAGCCGGGTGGCCGGACTGATGGCGCGCCAGGCGATCGACGCGGCGGAGGCCGACGGCCTGGACCTGTTCATCTGGGCCTGGCCGGATGGCCCGAAGGATCCCCGCCAGCGCTTTGCCTTGCTCACCGCCCTCGGCCTGGCCAATACCGAAAGGTTCAGCCAGCCGGTCGCCGACCTTGCCCAGGTCGCTCACTGGCGCCAGCACTGGTACCGCTCGCCGCTGCCTTTCGCCAGCGACGGCGTGGTCCTGCAACAGAGCCGGCAGCCACCAGCGGCGCGCTGGCAGGTCGGTTCATCGCATTGGAGCGCGGCCTGGAAATACCCCTTTGCCCAGGCCCTGGCGGAGGTGCGCGAGGTGGAGTTCCGTGTCGGGCGGACCGGGCGCATCACCCCGGTAGTCCAGCTCGACCCGGTGCGCCTCGATGATCGCCTGGTCCGCCAGGTCAGCGCCGGCTCGTTGCAGCGCTGGCAGGCGCTGGACGTCCAGCCCGGCGACCAGGTTGTCCTGAGCCTGGCCGGGCTGACCATTCCCCGTCTCGATCGCGTGGCGCAACGCGGGCCACGGCAAAACGTGGTACAGCCGCCTCAGGCGGACAGCTATCACCCGTTGAGCTGCTGGCAGCCGACAGCCGGTTGCGAAGGGCAATTCGTCGAGCGCCTGGAGTGGCTGGCGGGCAAGGGCGGCCTGAACCTGCGCGGCGTCGGCCCCGGAACCTGGCGCAAACTGGTGGAGGACGGGCAACTGAACAGCCTGGTGGACTGGATCATCCTGCAGCCGGAGGACCTGCTGGGGGTCGACGGCATCGCCGGGCGTCGCAGCGGGCAGTTGCACCAGGCCTTCCAGCAAGGCAGGGAAAAGCCCTTCCAGTACTGGGTGCGGGCACTCGGTGTACCCGCCCCCCGCGGACTGGACCTGGGCGCTTCATGGGCCGAACTGGCAGTGCGGGACGCGTCGCAATGGCAGCAGGAGGCGGGTATCGGACCGCTGCGGGCGCAGCAGTTGGTGGCGTTTTTCCAGCATCCGCAGGTCAGAAGCCTTGCCGCCAATCTGGGTGAGGAAGCAATCCAGGGTTTCTAAATCCACAGGATCAGGGCAGCATCACGGGTTCTGCATGCCCGATAACGGAGCTTTTCATGAAATCGATTTCCCCATTGGCCCTGTTCGCCCTCTGCGCCGTAATGGCCGCACCTGTCATGGCCATCGAGGACCAACCGGGCCTGACCGGCTGCGCCGCCAAGCAGCAGAGCATCACTGCCCAGATCGAGCAGGCCCGCCTGCATGGCAATGCTGAACAGCAGGCTGGCCTGGAGCGGGCCCTGAGCGAAGTGCAGGCCCACTGCACCGACGCCGGGCTGCGCAAGGAGCGGGAACAGAAGGTGCTGGATGCCCGCCATGAAGTGGCGCAGCGCAAGAAGGACCTGGACAAGGCCATGAAGAAAGGCGACGCCGAGAAGATCAACAAGCGCAAGGACAAGCTGGCCGAGGCGAACAGGGAGCTTCAGGCGGCTGTTGAAGAATTGGAGAAATAGGCTGGTCTTCAGGGCCCTATCGCTGGCAAGCCAGCTCCCACAGTGACCGCGTGCACCGCCGGACCTGTGGGAGCTGGCTTGCCAGCGATGAGGCCCTCAGAAACAAAAGGAATCAATGGTTCCTGAACTCGGTATGACAGGCTTTGCAAGCCGCCTCCACCTTGTCCATCGGCGCTTGCACCGCCGCAGCCTGCAAAGGCTGGGCCCTGCTCGCCTCGACCAATTCCCCCGTCGCCCCTTCCAACTGTCGCGCCAGCTCCTGGAATCGCGCCTGTTTCTCCCAGACATCCGCCCGCGCGCTGGTATCATCCGTCTCCTTGACCTGTGGGAAATGTTTCCACGGCTCGTGGGACAACGCATCGAGCTTGACCGCCCCTTCCGCGAATTTCTGTCCGTCGAATGCCAGGCGGCCACGCAGCATGCCGCCCATGTCCTCGCTGGTCTTGAGCATCTGTTTGAAAATGGCCTTGCGCTGGCCCAGCGGCGAGTTCGGATCGACACCGCCACAGGCGGTCAGGGTCAGGCAGGCCAGCAGTACGACGGAACAACGTTTGAGCAACATGGTCATTCGGCTCACGGGAAAAAAGGCGGCCAGTATCCTCGCCTGACCGGCAAAGACCAATACCCTCAAGAAAACCAAGGTTGTTCGCCCGCCGTCAGCACCGCGACCAACACCAAGGAAATACTGCATGAAACTGCCCCTGCGCCGCCTCGGCTGGACCCTTTCCCTTTGCGCCCTGCTCGCCGGTTGCAACGGCAGCGCCCCGGAACAGTCCAGGCCGCACCCGATCGCCACCTACACCCACGCCACCTGGAAAGACCTGCCGACCGTCAGCGACAGTGACCTGGTGGCCGGCTTCGAATCCTGGCGCAGCGCCTGCGAGCGGCTCAAGCGCGATCCGGTCTGGGCCGAGACCTGCGCCGCCGCCGCCAACGTGCCGGCGGATGCCCGGCAGATCGGCGAATTCCTCGGCGCCCGGCTGGAGGTCTACAGCCTGCGCAACGCCGACAACAACGCCACTGGTCTGATCACCGGCTACTACGAGCCGGTCTACCCGGGCAGCGTCACCCGCACCGACCAGGCGCATGTGCCGGTCTATGGCATTCCTGACGACCTGATCGTGGTCAACCTCGACAGCATCTACCCGGAACTCAAGGGCAAGCGCCTGCGCGGTCGTCTCGAAGGCCGGGTGCTCAAGCCCTACGACACCGCCGAAGTGATCCAGCGCCAGGGCGTAAAAGCACCGGTAGTGGCCTGGCTGACCGACCCGATGGACCTGCAGTTCCTGCAGATCCAGGGCTCGGGCCGGGTGCAACTGGAGGATGGCCGGCAACTGCGCCTGGGTTATGCCGACCAGAACGGACATCCCTATCGTCCGATCGGGCGCTGGCTGGTGGAGCAGGGTCAGTTGAAGAAGGAAGACGTGACCATGGGCGCCATCCATGCCTGGGCCATGGCCAATCCGGCGCGGGTGCCGGAACTGCTGGCGAGCAACCCGAGCTATGTGTTCTTCGGCGCGCGGCCGGACAGCAACGAAGGGCCGCGTGGGTCGCTGAACGTGCCGCTGACGGCGGGCTACAGCGTGGCGATCGACCGCAAGGTGATTCCGCTGGGCAGCCTGCTGTGGCTGTCCACCACCCGTCCCGATGGCAGCCCGGTGGTGCGGCCGGTGGCGGCGCAGGATACTGGCGGGGCGATTACCGGCGAGGTGCGCGCGGACCTGTTCTGGGGAACGGGTGAAGCGGCGGGCAAGCTGGCCGGGGATATGAAGCAGGCGGGGCAGATCTGGTTGTTGTGGCCGAAGGGGGCGGCGTTGCCTGCGGTTCCTCAGACTGAAGCCAAGTAATAGGTTGCTCTTTAGGGCCCTATCGCTGGCAAGCCAGCTCCCACAGGGTTCGCAGTGCCTGTGGGAGCTGGCTTGCCAGCGATAGGGCCCTAAAGATCACACAGAAGCGATAAAGAACCCCGCAATCAGCCCGATCCCCACGAACCACACCAACGACCTCAGCGCCGCCCAGTCCGCCAGGTAGCAGATGATGAACAGCAACCGGCTGGTGATGAACAACACCGCCAGCACATCCTGGGTCACCTGCTCGGCATTGCCGACGATATCCGCGATCAGCACCGCCGCGATAAACGCCGGGAGAATCTCGAAACTGTTCATCTGCGCCGCATTGGCGCGCTTCGGCAAACCCTCCAGCCCGGCCAGATAGGTACGCGGATCATGGTTGTCGCGCAGATTGAAGCCAGTGGTGAACTTGGCAATGCTCACGCAGACGTAAGGCAGGATCAGGGCGATCAGCACGCACCAGAAAGCGACGGTCATGGGTTCAGGTCCTTGTCAGGGTCGAAAAAAATTAGGGTCAGAGCTTCATCACCAGCATGCCGACCAGCACCAGCGCACAGGCTAAGAGCCTGGGGCCGCCGAAAGGTTCTTTGAGGTAGCGCATGCCCATCAGCACCACGAGGATCACGCTGACCTCGCGCAACGCCGCTGCCTCCGCCACCGAGCCCAGTTGCATGGCCCACAGCACCAGAGCGTAGCTGAGCAAAACGCACACGCCGACCGTCAGCCCGAGCTTCCACTGGGTACGCCAGAACGCCACGAAGGGCGCGCGGCGGGCGACGCCGGCAATCACCGGGAACGGCAGGGAACAGGCCAGGGTCAGCCACACCAGGTAATCCAGTGGCTGGGCCCAGCGGCGGATTGCCTGGCCATCGAGCCAGGTGTAGCAACCGATGCACAGGCCGATCAGCGCCACCACCGGCAACATGCTCCAGGGCAGGCGATCACCACCGCCACCCCGCCACAACAGGCAGGCCATGCCGCAGGGGATCAGGAGAATGCCGATGATCTGCTGGCTGCTCAGGTCCTCGCCGGCAAACACCAGGGTCAGGGCCAGCACCACCAGCGGCGACAAACCGCGCATCAGCGGGTAGACCAGGCCGAGGTCGCCGACCTTGTAGGCCTGGATCAGCAGGAAGCGATAGACCAGTTCGAAAAACGCCGACGCCAGCAACCAGGGCCAGATTTCAGCAGGCGGAGGCTGCACGAACCCCACCATGACCAGAGCGAACAGCAACGCCACGCTGTCCATGCTGGCGATCATCAGCAGGCGCTCGCCGCTGAACTTGACCAGGGTGTTCCAGGTTGCATGCAACAGTGCCGCGACAAGCACCAGGGAGGTCGCTACCACGTCTCGATTCCTTCGCCTTCCACGGACCGGGTCCGCTCACCAGAGGGCGGAGTTTCAACCACCCGAAACAAAACAGCCAGCGCGCTGTCGATCGCGGCATTGAAAAAAACTGTGTCTTGAGGCAATCAAAAAGCCATCAAACATTGTGCCCGTCGTGAGCGGGCACCGACATTGGAAGCTGTTACAGGAATCAGGATGCTCGAATTAGTTGCCGCGTTTATCTGCCTCACCACCCTCCTCACCTACGTGAACTACCGCTTCATCGGCCTGCCCCCGGCCATCGGCGTGATGGTCACCGCCCTGCTGTTCTCCCTGATGCTCCAGGGCTTGAGCCTGATCGGCTTCCCCGGCCTGGAAGAGCGGGTCGAAGGCCTGATGAACCAGATCGATTTCAATGACCTGCTGATGCACTGGATGCTGTCGTTCCTGCTGTTCGCCGGCGCCCTGCACGTCAACCTCACCGACCTGCGCAGCTACCGCTGGCCGATCGGCCTGCTGGCCACCCTTGGCGTGCTGATCGCCACCGTGGTGATCGGCTTCCTGGCCCACTGGGTCTTTGCCATGTTCGGCTGGAACGTCAGCCTGATCTACTGCCTGCTGTTCGGCGCGCTCATCTCGCCGACCGACCCGATCGCGGTGCTCGGCGCCCTGCGTACCGCCAATGCCTCGAAACCGCTGAAGACCACCATCGTTGGCGAGTCGCTGTTCAACGACGGCACGGCGGTGGTGGTGTTCACCGTATTGCTCGGCATCATCCAGCTCGGCGAGACCCCGAGCGTGTCCGACACCGCCCTCCTGTTCGCTCGCGAGGCGGTCGGCGGCGTGGTCTTCGGCGCGGTGATCGGCTATGCCACCTACCGCATGATCAAGAGCATCGAGCAGTACCAGGTGGAAGTGATGCTGACCCTGGCCCTGGTCATCGGTGGCTCGGCGATGTGCTACGAACTACACGTGTCGGCACCGATCGCCATGGTGGTGGCCGGCCTGATCATCGGTAATCTGGGGCGCAACCTGGCGATGAACGACATGACCCGGCGCTACATGGACGGTTTCTGGGAACTGATCGACGACATGCTCAACGCCCTGCTGTTCGCTCTGATCGGCCTGGAGCTGTTACTGCTGCCGTTCAACTGGTTGCACCTGGCGGCGGGTGGCGTGCTGGCGGTGGCGGTGCTGGCGTCGCGGCTGCTGACCGTGGCCCCGGCGATCGTCCTGTTGCGGCGCTGGCGCAGCGTGCCGAAAGGCACCATCCGGGTACTGACCTGGGGTGGTTTGCGCGGGGGTGTTTCGGTGGCCCTGGCGCTGTCGCTGCCGGTGGGTGAAGAGCGCGACCTGTTGCTGTCGATCACCTACATCGTGGTGCTGTCGTCGATCCTGGTGCAGGGGTTGACGGTGGGTCGGGTTGTGAAGGGTGTCAGTGAGCAGCCTGCAACCTGATAGACCGCTATCGCTGGCAAGCCAGCTCCCACAGGGTCCGAGTCGCTGCAAAACCCTGTGGGAGCTGGCTTGCCAGCGATGAGGCCCTCAAGTCAGTCACTCAACGGCGCTGTCCGGAAACTGATCCTGGATGTACTTGATCTCGGTCCGCCCATGAGCCGCCGGCAAACCATCCTCACCCAGGTTGACGAAGACCATCTTGTCCACGGTCAGGATTGCCTTGCGGGTGATCTTGTTGCGCACTTCGCAGCTGAGGGTGATGGACGTGCGCCCGAACTCGGTGGCAGTGATGCCCAGCTCGATGATGTCGCCCTGGCGCGAGGCACTGACGAAGTTGATCTCGGAAATGTACTTGGTCACCACACGCTGGTTGCCCAGCTGGACGATCGCGTAGATCGCCGCCTCCTCGTCGATCCAGCGCAGCAGGCTGCCACCGAACAAGGTGCCGTTGGGGTTGAGGTCTTCGGGTTTTACCCACTTGCGGGTATGGAAATTCATGCGTGCTCCTGGAACGGCCTGGCGTGTCAAGAATGGGCCCTGGCGGCCCTGCCTTTACATCCTAGCCCTATTTGCCAGCACCTTGACCATGAGCTTTGTAGGCCCATTGCCCCGTCACCGGTCGCGCACGCCGTTTTTGTCCTTGGGCCGACACAAAAGCCCGGCTATAATCCCCGCGTTTTTACCCGGCGAGGGTCCACTGCGGCCGTCGCTTCCGCCACCCGACCGAGGGGCGCTGCAGCAGGTTCGATCCTGTCAGGCTCGGTCGGGGCGTTGTCCGCAGGCAGCCTTGCGGACTCTCAACGCACAACGGCGCCCATTCGCACACTACGAATGGAGGCTCTCAATGAGCGCTGTAAACACGCCTGCAGGTTTTAACGACTACAAGGTCGCCGACATCTCCCTGGCCGCCTGGGGCCGTCGCGAAACCATCATCGCCGAGTCGGAAATGCCTGCGCTGATGGGCCTGCGCCGTAAGTACCAGGAAGAGCAGCCTCTGAAGGGCGCGAAAATCCTCGGCTGCATCCACATGACCATCCAGACCGCCGTGCTGATCGAAACCCTGGTTGCCCTGGGTGCCGAAGTGCGCTGGTCGTCCTGCAACATCTTCTCCACCCAGGACCAGGCCGCTGCCGCCATCGCCGCCGCCGGCATTCCTGTGTTCGCCTGGAAAGGTGAAACCGAGGAAGAGTACGAGTGGTGCATCGAGCAGACCATCCTCAAGGACGGTCAGCCATGGGACGCCAACATGATCCTCGACGACGGCGGCGACCTGACCGAGATCCTGCACAAGAAATACCCGGCGATGCTGGACAAGATCCACGGCGTCACCGAAGAGACCACCACCGGCGTGCACCGCCTGCTGGACATGCTGGCCAAGGGCGAGCTGAAGATCCCGGCGATCAACGTCAACGACTCGGTCACCAAGAGCAAGAACGACAACAAGTACGGCTGCCGTCACAGCCTGAACGACGCCATCAAGCGCGGCACCGACCACCTGCTGTCGGGCAAGCAGGCCCTGGTGATCGGCTACGGTGACGTGGGCAAGGGCTCGGCCCAGTCCCTGCGCCAGGAAGGCATGATCGTCAAGGTCACCGAAGTCGACCCGATCTGCGCCATGCAGGCCTGCATGGACGGTTTCGAAGTGGTCTCGCCGTTCAAGGACGGTATCAACGACGGTACCGAAGCCAGCATCGACGCCGCCCTGCTGGGCAAGATCGACCTGATCGTGACCACCACCGGCAACGTCAACGTCTGTGACGCGAACATGCTCAAAGCGCTGAAAAAACGCGCCGTGGTCTGCAACATCGGTCACTTCGACAACGAAATCGACACCGCCTTCATGCGCAAGAACTGGGCATGGGAAGAGGTCAAGCCGCAGGTCCACAAGATCCACCGTACCGGTGCCGGTGACTTCGATCCGCAGAACGACGATTACCTGATCCTGCTGGCCGAAGGCCGCCTGGTGAACCTGGGCAACGCCACCGGTCACCCGAGCCGGATCATGGACGGCTCCTTCGCCAACCAGGTACTGGCGCAGATCTTCCTGTTCGCCCAGAAGTTCGCCGACCTGAGCGCCGAGAAGAAAGCCGAGCGCCTGACCGTCGAAGTCCTGCCGAAGAAACTCGACGAAGAAGTGGCCCTGGAAATGGTTCGCGGCTTCGGCGGCGTGATCACCCAGCTGACCCCGAAACAGGCCGAGTACATCGGCGTGACCGTCGAAGGTCCGTTCAAGCCTCACGCCTACCGCTACTAACAGCAGCTGCAAGCGGCCAGTAGCAAGGTTCAAGCAGAAGCGGTTCGCGCCGCTCCTGCTTTTTTCTTGCCGCTTGCCGCTTGAGGCTTGCGGCTGAAAGGAACGTCAAATGACTCAGGAACGCCGTTACAGCTTCGAGTTCTTCCCGACCAAGACCGACGCTGGACATGAAAAACTGCTCGCCACCGCTCGCACGCTGGCCAGCTACAACCCGGATTTCTTCTCCTGCACCTACGGGGCCGGCGGTTCGACCCGTGACCGCACCCTGAACACCGTGCTGCAGCTGGAAAGCGAAGTGAAGGTCCCGGCTGCGCCGCACCTGTCCTGCGTCGGCGACAGCAAGGAAGACCTGCGCGCCCTGCTGGCCCAGTACAAGGCCGCCGGCATCAAGCGCATCGTCGCCCTGCGCGGTGACCTGCCCTCCGGCATGGGCATGGCCAGCGGCGAGCTGCGCTACGCCAACGAGCTTGTGGAATTCATCCGCGCCGAAACCGCCGACCAGTTCCATATCGAAATTGCCGCCTACCCGGAGATGCATCCGCAGGCGCACAACTTCGAGGACGACCTGGCGAACTTCGTGCGCAAGGCCAAGGCCGGCGCCGACAGCGCCATCACCCAGTACTTCTTCAACGCCGAAAGCTACTTCTACTTCGTCGAACGCGTGCAGAAGCTGGGGGTGAAGATCCCGGTGGTCCCGGGGATCATGCCGATCACCAACTACAGCAAGCTGGCGCGCTTCTCCGACGCCTGTGGCGCCGAGATCCCGCGCTGGATCCGCAAGCAACTGGAAGCCTACGGCGACGACGCCAAGAGCATCCAGGCGTTTGGCGAAGAGGTCATCACTCGCATGTGCGAACAACTGCTGCAAGGCGGCGCACCGGGCCTGCACTTCTACACCCTGAACCAGGCCGAACCTAGCCTGGCGATCTGGAACAACCTCAAGCTGCCTCGTTGATCCAGATGGCGATGGTGTCCATGCGTTGTGGCACCATCGCCTTCTTTTTGCCCCTCCGGCCTGTCCGCCAATGCCCAGATTCGCCTACCTGCTGACCGCCCTGCTGTTGAGCTGCATGAGCCTGCTGGCCCGTGCGGAACAGTTGCGCATCGTCAGCGACCCCTGGGCGCCCTATGTCTATGAGGAAAACGGCGAGGCCAAGGGCATCGATTACGAAGTCACCGCCGAGGTGTTCAAGCGCCTGGGAGTGGACGTGCGCTGGGAGTTCATGCCGTGGAAGCGCTGCATGCTGATGGTCGACCAGGGCCTGGCCGACGGCGTGATCGACATTTTCCAGAACGCAGCACGCAGCAGCCAGCTGTATTACCCCAGCGAGCCGCTGTCGGTGGTGGAGTTCGTGCTGTTCCAGGCCAATGACCGGCCCCACGACGTTGAGTCGCTGGAGGACCTGAAGGACCTGACCGTCGGCACCTCCGCCGGTTACGACTATGGCGCCGGCTTCCTGCAATCGCCGCTGTTCCGCCGCGAGGCGGCGCCGACTCAGGAAGCCAACTTCGGCAAGCTGCTGCGCGGGCGCATCGACCTGCTCATCACCGACCGCCGGGTTGGCCGCTACATGCTCGACCAGCTGGGCCTGCAGGACCGCATCAGCGAGCTGCCGCTGGTGGTCAGCCGGCAGAAACAGTACCTGGCGGTGCGCCGCAACGCCGGCATGGACCTTCTGGCCCAGCGTTTCGCCGCCGAACTGCGGCGTTTCAAGCAGGAACCGGCCTACGCCGAGCTGCAGGCGCGCTATGGCCATGTAATAACGACGAATACAGAAGCCGTTGAGCAGCAGGAACGCAGCACTCCCTGATTGCTCTGTTATACTCGGGCCTTTCCGCCAGGCTTACGCCCGGACGCTGGCCCCTGAACAACGCATCCCGACCTTCGAATGCACAGGCAGACCAGCAGGACCGGACGCGACAGCATCGCCCCCGATGCCCTTCGCGCCAGGCACGATCATCCCATCGGGCACAGCCCTTACTAGAACAGGATTTCTCATGTCCTTTGCTTCCCTCGGTCTCTCCGAGGCTCTAGTCCGCGCTATCGAGGCTGCGGGCTACACCCAGCCGACTCCGGTGCAACAGCGGGCGATTCCCGCCGTGTTGCAAGGACGCGACCTGATGGTCGCGGCACAGACAGGTACTGGCAAGACCGGCGGTTTCGCCCTGCCGATCCTCGAGCGCCTGTTCCCGGGTGGTCACCCGGACAAGTCGCAGCGTCACGGCCCGCGCCAGCCGCGCGTACTGGTCCTGACCCCGACCCGCGAACTGGCTGCCCAGGTCCACGACAGCTTCAAGATCTACGCCCGTGACCTGAAATTCGTCAGCGCCTGCATCTTCGGCGGCGTCGGCATGAACCCGCAGGTCCAGGCCATGTCCCGTGGTGTCGACGTGCTCGTCGCCTGCCCGGGTCGCCTGCTGGACCTGGCCGGCCAGGGCAGCGTCGACCTCAGCCACGTCGAGATCCTGGTGCTGGACGAAGCCGACCGCATGCTCGACATGGGCTTCATCCACGATGTGAAGAAGGTCCTCGCCCGCCTCCCGGCCAAGCGCCAGAACCTGCTGTTCTCGGCGACCTTCTCGAAAGACATCACCGACCTCGCCGACAAGCTGCTGCACAACCCCGAACGCATCGAAGTCACCCCGCCGAACACCACGGTGGAGCGTATCGAGCAGCGCGTGTTCCGCCTCCCGGCCAGCCACAAGCGCGCCCTGCTGGCGCACCTGATCACCGCTGGCGCCTGGGAACAGGTGCTGGTCTTCACCCGCACCAAGCACGGCGCCAACCGCCTGGCCGAGTACCTGGAAAAGCACGGCCTGACCGCCGCCGCGATCCACGGCAACAAGAGCCAGAACGCCCGCACCAAGGCCCTGGCCGACTTCAAGTCGGGCGCCGTGCGGATCATGGTCGCCACCGATATCGCTGCCCGCGGCCTGGATATCGACCAACTGCCGCACGTGGTCAACTTCGAGCTGCCGAACGTCGAGGAAGACTACGTCCATCGTATCGGCCGTACCGGTCGTGCGGGCCGCTCCGGCGAGGCCATCTCGCTGGTCGCGCCGGATGAAGAAAAACTGCTCAAGAGCATCGAGCGCGTCACTCGCCAGAAGATCCCGGATGGCGACCTGATGGGCTTCGACATCTCCGCCGTCGAGGCCGAGAAGCCGGAAGTGCGCGAGCCACGCCCGCAGAACAACCAGCGCCGTGGCCAGCGCGCCGACGGCAGCAATGCCGGCGGCCGCAAGGACAAAGGCAAGGACAAGGGCAAAGAGAAAGACAGCAACAAGGACGCCAGGCCGGCGGGTGAGAAGCCTGCCGAGAAGTCCGCTGGCGGCCGCCAGGAACAGCGCAAGCCACGGGATCGCAAGCCGCGCCAGCAGCAGAACGCCCAGCAGGGCGCACCGGCTGCTCCGGCCAATCGTGATCCGGAAGAGTTCCTGGATGACGACGTGGACAACTTCGGCAACCGCGCCGACTACGTCAGCCCTTACCAGAACAAGGGCGGCCAGGGTCGCAATCGTCGTCCGGGCACCCAGGCCGGTGCCGGCAACGGTGGTGGCCAGGCCCGTGGTGGTCAGCCGCGCAGCAATGGCGGTGGTTCGGGTCAGCCGCGCAACAACAATGGCGGCGGTGCCAATGGCGAGAAGCGTGGTGGTGCGCGTAACGGTGGCGGCCAGGCGCGTCGCGATGGCAGCAACAACCGCCGTCCGGCCCGTGACGATCGTCAGGAACCGGCCGTGCGCAGCCCGCGTGAAGGCCAGCCACAGCAGAACCAGCCGAAAATCATGCACAAGGAATCGAAGATCGATCGTTTCCCGTCCATGGAACAGCTGGAGCAACTGCCGAGCCGTCCTCGGGGTGAGAAGCCTGCGTTGCTGACCCGCAATCGCTGAGTTTTTTATTGCCTGTCCTGGCCTCATCGCTGGCAAGCCAGCTCCCACAGGTTCAGCGGTGCACCCGATTCCTGTGGGAGCTGGCTTGCCAGCGATGAGGCCCTGAAGAACACAGCAAGACCCCAAACAAAAACGCCGCCCCTGAGGGCGGCGTTTTTGTTGGCGAGGCAGAAATTACTTCTGCTTCACACCTTCGACCGAGATATCCAGGTCCAGGGTCTGGGAGGACGGGCCTGGGCCTTTGATGCCGAAGTCGTTCAGGTTCAGGGTGGTGGTGGCGTTGAAGCCGGCACGCTCGCCGCCCCATGGATCCTTGCCTTCACCGTTGAAGGTGGCCTTGAAGGTGACCGGCTTGGTCACGCCGTGCAGGGTCAGGTCGCCGGTGACGTCAGCAGTCTTCTCGCCGGTGGATTTCACTGCGGTGGAGACGAACTTGGCGTCCGGGTATTTCTTCACGTCGAGGAAGTCGGCGCTGGCGATGTGCTTGTCACGCTCGGCGTGGTTCGACCAGACGCTGGCGGTCTTCAGGTCGACGCTGATCTTGCTCGCTTCAGGCTTGGCGGCATCCCAGGAGAAGGAACCGTCGAAGTCCTTGAAGGTACCGTGGATGAAGCTGTAGCCCAGGTGGCTGATCTTCCAGTCGACGAATGCGTGCTGGCCTTCCTTGTCGATCTTGTAGTCGGCGGCCATTGCCTGGCCAGCCGAGAGCAGAGCGGTACCCAGTGCCAGAGCGGCAAAAGTCTTTTTCAACATTCTTTCGATTCCTTTGAGTGGAGGTTGAACATCAAGCCTTGCGGCCCAGCATGCGCGTCAGGGTCGCATCACGGTCGATAAAGTGGTGTTTCACAGCGGCCAGCCCGTGCAGGACGGCGAACACCACCAGTCCCCAGGCCAGATAGAGATGAATCACGCCAGCGATATCAGCCTGATCGGGCAGGCCGGAAACCAGTGCTGGCACTTCGAACAGACCGAATACCGGGATTCCCGCGCCATCGGCGGTGGAAATCAGGTAGCCGGCGATCAAAACGGCGAACAGGCCGACATACAGCAGCAGGTGCCCAAGCTTGGCGGCCACGCGGGTCAGCGTGCCGTGGTTGGCCGGTGCCGGTGGCGGCGGGCTGACGAAACGCCAGACCACCCGCAGCAGCATCAGCGCCAGCACGGTCAGGCCGATGCCCTTGTGCAGTTCCGGCGCGGTGTGGCGCCAGGTGCTGTAGTAATCCAGACCGACCATCCAGAGCCCCAGCCCGAACAGCCCGAACACTGCCAGGGCAATGCCCCAATGCAGGAACATGCTGATCAGGCCATAGCGAGAAGATGAATTGCGAAGCTGCATTTGCCGGGATCCCCGTAAGAATTGCTGCCAAGACTAACCGGTTATTTATCGATAGGAAGCGGAAAATTTCGCTATTAACTATCGGAAAAATAGATGCTTAGTCTGAGCAAGAGGCGTTAAGGAAACATTAAGGCCGGGGGGAAGACTGTAGACGGGGTTTTGGAGGATTGCGAAGGGCTTTGGAAATGAGGTGTTGCAGAGGGCCTCATCGCTGGCAAGCCAGCTCCCACAGGTACTGCACAAGTCTTGAGGCCTGTGCTGAACCTGTGGGAGCTGGCTTGCCAGCGATTGCGGCAGTCAGCCTGCCTTGGCCTTAGTGTCAGCCGCCGGTTTCTTGGCCGGCGCTGCTTTCGCTTCAGTCTTCTTGGCTGGCGCATGAGTAGCAGCAGGCTTCTTCGGAGCCGGCTTGGTCTCAGCCTTCTTCACCGGCGCCGGTTTGGCCGCCGGAGCAACCTTGACCGGCTCTTCCTTCACCACCGGAGCCGGAGCAACGGGAGCCGCCGGGGCCGGGGCTGGAGCAACAGGCGCCACCGCCGTTTCCGCCGCTTTGGCCGTTTCCGCAGCAGGCTTCTCATCCCCACCACCGAACAGCCGCGAGAAGAACCCGCCCTTCTCTTCCTTGCCCTTGCCCGCCGCCGCTACCGCAGCACCCGCCGCCGCAGCCGCCACGACCGGCTTGGCATCGAACGACTTGCCCGCCGCCAGGTCCTGCACCTGCCCCGCCGCGCGCTGGCCGCTGCGCAGCGCGCCTTCCAGGGTGCCGGGATACAGGGCGTCGGTGTGCTCGCCGGCAAAGGCGATGCGCTGCACCGGCGTCTCCCACAGGCGCCAGTACTTGCTGATCTGGCCGGGGCCGTAGGCCAGGTAGGAACCGCCGGTACCGGCATCGGTGCTGTAGCGGCGAATCTCGTAGCCGCTGAACGAGCCTCGCGCCTGTGGATAGAAGGCATGCAGGCGGATCAGTACCTGGTCGACCATCTGCTTGTCACCGAACGCCTGCATCACCCGGGCGTTGTCGCCGGACAGGTTGATCACCACGTTGGCGCCACCCTTGAGCGCCGGTTCGATCCACAGCATGCCGAGGCCGGCGTTGCTGTAGATCTCGCCGGACATGCGCGCGCGGCTTTCCCAGACCGGGGTCTTGAACTTCAGCATCAACTGGTCGCGCCAGCCGTAGTTGGTGCCCTTGAGGGCCGCAAGGTGCTTGTCGTCCAGGCCCGGGGTCAGCTGGATCTTCGCCAGCGCACGCAGCGGCACGGCCAGTACCAGGTAGTCGGCCTGGTAGCCAACGCCACCGACCTTGACGGTCACGCCGTCCTTGTCCTGGCTGATGGCGGTGACCGGCGAACTGGTCTTGATGGTTTTCAGTTGCTTGACGAAGGCCTGGGCCAGTACCGGGCTGCCGCCGGGCAGACGGGCGGCGCGCAGGTCACGGTCATTGACGCCACGGTAGACGCGGCTCTGCTGGGCGAAATACAACAGCGACAGGCGCGACGGCTCGTCATAGCGGGTACGGATCTGCTGGTTGACCAGTTGCCGCGCGGTGGCCGGCAGTTGCAGCTTGTCCAGCCAGGCGGAAACGGTGATCTGGTCGAGGGCGAACAGGGTGCTGGTCGCCTTCGGGTTTTCCGGGTCGCTGACGGACGCGGCGAGGTCATCGAGGGTTTTCTCGTAGCGTTTCAGCGCCTCGGCGGTGGCCGGCTGCTTGGTCGCCAGGTCGGCGGCGCTGAAATATTCGCCGTCGATCAGGTAGCTCGGGGTCCGCACGAACTCCGGCGCCGGCAGGGTGGTGAGCTTGAAGTTGTCCAGGTACTTGTTCAGTACCGGCTGCACCTTGCTGTTGCCGATCCACTCGCTGGTGGCCAGGCCCGAGCGCCCGCCGATGCCGGGCTTGGCCTCCAGCAGGGTGACCTGCCAGCCCTTGTTCTGCAGCTCATAGGCCGCCGTGAGCCCCGCCAGTCCGCCGCCGACCACGATGGCCGTGGGGGTCTTGGTCGCCGCCATCGCCCCCGCGCTGAACAACCCGATAAACACCAGCGCGCAGCCGCGCAGCCAACCAGCAGACATTCGTCGAACTCCGGATTTCAAGGCAGAAAAAAACGGGGAAGAATCCCCGCTGAACATGACGCCGAAGAATACGTCACGCCACGTAGGCCCGCCAGCAGCAGGGGCCGAACTGTCTTGCTGCGAAACGGCAGAAAACCTAAACCGACATTGTCCTGATCCCATCCTTTGCTTAGGCTTGTCCGGGTTTCCCACCCCGCGACGCCAGGAGTACAAGCCGATGGGCCTCAATCAACAGTGGATGGACCGCGACCTCAAGGTCCTGTGGCATCCCTGCACCCAGATGAAAGACCACGAGCAGCTGCCGCTGATCCCGATCAAGCGCGGCGAAGGCGTGTGGCTGGAGGACTTCGAGGGCAACCGCTACCTGGATGCGGTGAGCTCCTGGTGGGTGAACGTGTTCGGCCACGCCAATCCGCGGATCAACCAGCGCATCAAGGACCAGGTTGACCAACTGGAACACGTGATCCTTGCCGGTTTCAGCCACCAGCCGGTGATCGAGCTGTCCGAACGCCTGGTGAAGATCACTCCGGATGGCCTGAACCGGGTGTTCTACGCCGATAACGGTTCGTCGTGCATCGAAGTGGCGCTGAAGATGAGCTTCCACTACTGGCTGAACAAGGGCCGCCCGGAGAAGAAGCGCTTCGTCACCCTGAGCAACAGCTACCACGGCGAGACCATCGCGGCGATGTCGGTGGGCGATGTGCCGCTGTTCACCGAGACCTACAAGGCGCTGCTGCTGGACACCCTCAAGGTGCCGAGCCCGGACTGCTACCTGCGCCCCGAGGGCGTGAGCTGGGAAGAACACTCGCGGACAATGTTCGCGGCCATGGAACAAACCCTGGCGGAACACCACGAAAGCATCGCTGCGGTGATCGTCGAGCCGCTGATCCAGGGCGCCGGCGGCATGCGCATGTATCACCCGGTGTACCTCAAGCTGCTGCGCGAGGCCTGCGACCGCTATGAGGTGCACCTGATCCACGACGAGATCGCCGTGGGCTTCGGCCGTACCGGGACCATGTTCGCCTGCGAGCAGGCCGGCATCCGTCCGGACTTCCTGTGCCTGTCCAAGGCCCTGACCGGCGGTTACCTGCCCCTGGCCGCCTGCCTGACCACCGACGAGGTGTACGGCGCCTTCTACGACGATTACCCGACCCTGCGCGCCTTCCTGCACTCCCACAGCTACACCGGCAACCCGCTGGCCTGTGCGGCGGCGCTGGCGACCCTGGATATCTTCGAGCAGGACAACGTGATCGAGGCCAACAAGGCTCTGAGCCAGCGCATGGCGACGGCCACGGCCCACCTGGTGGATCACCCGCATGTGGCCGAGGTACGGCAGACCGGGATGGCCCTGGCCATCGAGATGGTCCAGGACAAGGCGAGCAAGACCGCGTACCCGTGGCAGGAGCGCCGTGGCCTGAAGGTCTTCGAGCATGCCCTGACCCGCGGTGCGCTGTTGCGTCCGCTGGGCAGTGTGGTGTATTTCCTGCCGCCCTATGTGATTACCCCGGAGCAGATCGATTTCCTCGCGGAAGTGGCCAGCGAGGGGATTGATATCGCGACCCGGGACAAGGTCAGTGTGGCGGTGCCGGCGGATTTCCATCCGGATTTCCGGGATCCGGGCTGACAGTCCTGTATTGACCTTGAGGGCCCTATCGCTGGCAAGCCAGCTCCCACAGGTATCGCGTGCACCGCTGAACCTGTGGGAGCTGGCTTGCCAGCGATGAGGCCCTAGAAAACACCCAATTTTTCATGTCGAGCCCCCAATGAGACTCTCCCGCTTTTTCATCGACGCCCCGCTGAGCCTCGGCGAGCACGATCTGCCTGAAGCCCAGGCCCATTACATCGGCCGTGTCCTGCGCATGAACGCCGGCGACGCGGTGCAGCTGTTCGACGGCAGCGGCCAGGAATACCTCGGCCAGTTGCTCGAAGTCGGCAAGAAAACCGTGCGCGTCAGCCTCGCCGAAGCCCTCCCCGGCCAGGCCGAATCACCGCTGCACATCCACCTCGGCCAGGGCCTGTCCCGCGGCGAGCGCATGGACTGGGCGATCCAGAAGGCCACCGAGCTGGGAGTGAATGTGATCACCCCGATCGTCAGCGAACGCTGCGAAGTGCGCCTGAAGGACGAACGCGCCGACAAGCGCCTGGCCCACTGGCGCCAGGTGGCGATCAGCGCCTGCGAACAATGCGGCCGCTCCAGCGTCCCGCAGATCAACCCGCCGGTAACCCTGGCCGAGTGGCTGGCCGCCAGTAACGAAGACCTGAAACTGGTCCTGCACCCGGTGGCCGAACCCCTGGTCAGCCACGAACGCCCCGCCAGCCTGGCCTTCCTGATCGGTCCGGAAGGCGGCCTGTCGGACGCCGAAGTGGAACAGGCCAAGGCCAGCGGCTTCCATTCCGCCCGCCTCGGCCCTCGGGTCCTGCGCACGGAAACCGCGCCGGTGGTGGCGCTGGCCGTGGCCCAGCAGCTGTGGGGCGACTTCTAGACCTCGGGCAGCAGCTTCTCCAGCGCTACCAGGTCCGGCACCCGGGCGACCTGCTCGCCCACCTGCACCGCCGCCAGCTCCAGTTCGGCCAGCGGGACGTCGACGTAGTTGAGCTGGCTATCGAGCTTGCACGAACGCGGAATGCCCTGCACCAGCAGGGCAAAGAAGCTGCGCGAGGTGCCGCCGAGGGCATTGAGCACGACGATCCGCGCCCGTTCACCGACCCGCGTCTGCCCGCCGCAGGCCGCCTCGAAGCTCAGCAGCGGCAAGCGCTGGCCACGCCAGTCGATCCAGCCCAGCAGCCAGGCCGGCTGGTCCGGCGCCGTGGTGCAGGCCTGGTAGCCGATCAGCTCGGCCACCGCCACGTTGGGCAGCACCAGGCTGCGGTCGCTCAAGGGCAGCAAGAGCCCGGTGAGGCTGGTTCGACGCCCGCTACGGGTTCCCTGTTCAAGCATTCTGATGACTCCAGCGGGCGATGCTCTGCAGCAGCACCGATTCCTGGTACGGCTTGCCCAGGTAGTCGTTGACGCCGATCGCCATGGCGCGGTCGCGGTGCTTCTGCCCGGTGCGCGAGGTGATCATGATGATCGGCAGGTTTTTCAGTTGCGGGTCCTGGCGCACCTGGGTGGCCACTTCGAAGCCGTCCATGCGCGGCATCTCGATATCCAGCAGCAAGACATCGGGCCGGTGCTCGGCCAGCACCGCCATGGCATCGACCCCGTCCTTGGCGGTCAGCACGTTCATGCCGTGACGCTCCAGCAAACGCCCGGTGACCTTGCGCACCGTCACCGAATCGTCCACCACCAGCACCAGCAACGGTCGCGCCGGGCCACTGCCGGCAAGCGCCGGCACTTCCCGGTCCGCCCGTCCGGCCTGCTGGGCCAGACGTAGATGCAGCCCGCGCAGTTGCGCCAGCACATCGAGAATCAGCACCACCCGGCCATCGCCGAGCAAGGTCGCCCCGGCCAGGCCCTGCACCGCAGCGAACTGCGGCCCGAGGCTCTTGACCACGATTTCGCGGCTGGCCGACAGGCTGTCCACCTGCACGGCAAACTGCTGGTCGTGGGCATGCACCAGGATCACCGGCAGCGGCAGGCTCTGGCCCAGCAACCGCGGCTGACGCTGGCCCTGCAGCAGCTCGCCGAGATAGCGCAGCTCGTAGCGCCGCCCGGCGTATTCATAGCGCGGCGGATCGAGGCGATAGCAGGCCTCCAGCTCCGCCGGCGGCACCCGTACCACGCCGTCGATGGCGTTCAGCGGCACCGCGTACTGTTCTTCGCCGCAATGCACCATCAGCGCGCGGTTGACCGACACGGTGAACGGCAGGCGGATCAGGAAGCGCGCGCCCTTGCCCACCACCGAGCTGATCACCATCGACCCGCCCAGTTGCTTGACCTCCTCATGGACCACGTCCATGCCCAGGCCGCGCCCGGAAATCTGGGTGATCTTCTCGGCCGTGGAGAACCCCGGCTGGAGGATGAACTGCATCACTTCGTGATCGCTGAGTTCACTGCGTGGGTCCAGCAGGCCACGCTTGATCGCCTTGTTGCGCACCGCTTCCAGCGGCACCCCGGCGCCATCGTCGAACATCTCGATGACGATGTCGGCGCCTTCGTGCAGCAGGTTCAGGGCGATCATGCCCTGCTCCGGCTTGCCCGCTGCCAGGCGCACCTCGCGGCTTTCCAGGCCGTGGTCGACGGCGTTGCGCAGCATGTGCTCCAGCGGCGCGACCATGCGTTCGAGCACGCTGCGGTCCATCTCGCCTTCGGCGTTACCCACCACCAGTTCGACCTGCTTGCCCAGTTCGCTGGCGGTCTGCCGCACCACCCGCTGCAAGCGCGGCACCAGGCGCTCGAAGGGCACCATGCGCGTGCGCATCAGGCCTTCCTGCAGCTCGCTGTTGACCCGTGCCTGCTGCGACAACAGGCTCTGCGCCATCTGCGTGCGGCCGGTCAGGGTTTCCTTGAGGTCGAGCAGGTCGGAGGCGGATTCGGACAGGGCCCGGGACAGCTGCTGGAGCTGGGAATGGCGGTCCATCTCCAGCGGGTCGAAGTCCTCGTAGGCATCGCCATCAGCCTGCAAGCGGCTGAGCAGTCCGCCCTGGGTTTCGGTATCCAGACGCCGCAACTGGTCGCGCATGCGCTCCAGGGTGGTTTCCATCTCGTTGAGGGCGACCTGGGCGTCGTTGATCTGCTGCTCCAGGCGTCCGCGCAGGATCGAGGTTTCCGCCGCCTGGTTGCCCAGGTCGTCGAGCAGCTCGGCGTTGACCTTGACCATGTCCAGCGCCGCACGCTCCGGCGCGGGTGCTGGTGCTTCCGCCGGGGCCTCGGCGGGCGCGGCGGCGGCGCTGTCGCTAAGGGCCGCGCTGCTGAAGTTGCGGATGTAGTCGATCAGCGCCGTGGCCGCATGCAGCGGCTGCTGCAGGCGCACCGCGTCGAGCATGTGGGCCAGGCGGTCGTGACAGTTCTGCAACAGGCTGAACAGCGCCGGGCTGGCCTGTAATTGGCCGGCGGCCAGGTGTTCGTAGAGGAATTCCAGTTCGTGGGCCAGATCGCCGATCGGGCCGATTTCCACCATGCGCGCGCCACCCTTCAGGGTGTGCAGGTCGCGCAGCAGGTTTTCCACCTCGACTGTGTTGCGCGGGTCGGCCTGCCAGCGGGTCAGCGCCCCGGCAGCGCTTTCGACGATATCCACGCCTTCTTCAAGGAAGATCTCCAGCAGCTCCTTGTCGCCTTCCTGCTCCGGTGCCTCGGCCTTGACCGTGGTCCCCGCCGGCTGGGCGTGATGGCGGAATTCGCGCAGGGCGGCAAGGCTTTCCACCACCGACTCCAGTGCCTGGCCCTGGCTCAGTTGCGCCAGCAGCCGGGCCAGCAGGGCATGGCTGCCGCGCAGCAGGCTGACCAGCTCCAGGGACGGACTATAACGCCGATCCACAAGCCCTTCGTAAAGCAGCTCCAGTTCATGGGCGAGCACATCCAGCGCACCGATGCCGGCCATCCGCGCACCGCCCTTGAGGGTGTGCAGATCCCGTTGCAGCGAAGACAGCGTCGAGGCGTTGTCGGGATCGTCGGTCCAGCGCCGGAGGGCCTGGTCGGCGCTGTCCAGCACATCGATGGCTTCTTCGAGGAAGATCGCTACCATCTCGTGGTCCACCTCCTGCCCGGCCAGCTCGCGGGTGACGTCGCCCAGCTCGGCGATGCTCGACGTACCGTCGCCCTGGCGACGGACCAGGCCCATCGCGCCAGGGTCCAGCCCCTCTTCGAGCAATTCGCGCAAGGCCAGCAAGCGCTCGGGGCAAGGCTCGACCTCCTGCCCGGCGGCGATCTGGTCAAGCATGTTGATCAAGGCTTCGTGCGCCTGCTGCGCTTCTTCAAAAAAGCGCGTGTCAGCGGCCAGGCTGCTTTCCTCGACGGCGCCATACAGGTCCAGCAGCGCCTCGCACAGCTCGTCCACCTGCCACAGATTGGCGAGGTGGGCGCTCTGGCCGAGGGTGGTGAGTTCGTCGAGCAGCGAGTTCAGTTCCTGGCGCTCGCCGGGGTGCTCCTGCCAGCGCAGCAGCAAGGATTCGGCGTCCAGCAGGATATCCATGCCCTGTTCGAGGAAGCTGGCGATCAGTTGCGGGTCGCGCTTGATCCGCAGGCTCTGGTCCGGGGAGTCGAGCAAGGCCTGGAGCCGCGCGCTGACCACCTGGTCGACCTGTTCGATCAGGATGTCGGCGCCCTTGATCGGCGCCAGCGGCGTGCTGCCGAGCTGCTCCAGGCCGCGACGCAGCAAGGGTTCGGCGGTTTGCAGCAGATAGATTTCATCGAGGTCGAAGCCCACCTGGTGGGCCTTGAACTCGCGGGCCAGCAGGTCCAGGGCGGTGGCCAGCTCGGCGATCGGCGTGACCCCGGCCATGGCCGCGCTGCCCTTGAGCGTGTGCAGCGCCCGTTGCAGATCGTCGCTGACCGGCGCCGGGAGATAGACCTCGGCATTGGCCAGGAAGGCGTCGAGCCCGGCCAGGTGGGTCTGTGCTTCGTTACGGAAGATCTCCAGCAATTGCGGGTCGAGGGGCTCGGCGTGCTCGCCATCGGCGTCGGCGTCGTTCATCGCCAGGGCGTGCAGATGGCTGGCGAGGTGTTCGACATGGGCGTGAGCATGCACCTCGCCGGTGGCGAACTCGTCGACCAGCGGGGTCATCAGGGTCATCGCCTGGCCAATCGCCTTGAGTACCTCGGCGCCGCTGCCGACGCGGCCTTCGAGCATACGGTTGAGCAAGTGCTCGCCGGCCCAGGCCAGTTCGGCCAGGACCGTGGCGCGGACCATCCGCCCGCTGCCCTTGAGCGTATGGAAACCACGGCGCAGCTCGATCAGCGCCTCGCGCGGATGGCCTTCGCCGCGCCAGCGCAGCCAGTCCTCGTCCATCTGGCCGAGGACTTCCTCGGCTTCCTCGAGAAAGACTTCGCGCAGTTCATCGTCCACCGGCTCCGGCGCAGCGATCGTGATCGGTGCCGGGTGCAGCGGCCGCGCCAGGACCGGAAAGCCCAGCGCCCCGAGGGCACGCCGGGCACGGGCCAGCAGCGGCTCGACCTCGGCCTGGAGATCGATGCTCAGGGACTGCAACGCATATTCCAGGCTGCCGATCACCTCGGCGAGGTGCTCCAGCGCGGCGCTGTCGGGCAGGCTCTCGGCCTGCAGCACATGGGCGCGAAGGTAATCGGTACAGCGCTGCACCACGGCGGCCGGATGCGGCAGCATCAGCATGGCCAGGGCGCCACGGATCTGTCCGAGCAGGTCGGGGAGCGGTTGCAGACGCACCCGGTCCCAGCCGGCCTCGAGGCAATCGGCGATCAGGTCGCGGGCCTGCAGCAGCACGCCGTAGGCCTCGTCCAGCACCAGTTGGCGGATCTCGTTGATATCGGTGCCGGTAGGCGGGGTCTGGCTGCTGGTTTCGATGGCGCCGACCATGCCGCTGAGGGTTGCCTCGGCGTACTGCAGGGCAGCGGAGACGTCGATCAGCGGCGCCTCCTGCGGCGCTTCCTTGAGCATCGACTGCAACACCGCAACCTGGTCGAGAATCACCCGGCGCGGCTGGTTGAAGCCGAGTACGGCGAGGGTATCGGCGATTTGTCGCAACGGCGCCAGCAAGGGCTCCAGGCTTTGGCCCTCACCGCGCGCGTATTGCTCGACGCGCTCCTTGATCCGCAGCAGGTCTTCGCTCAGTGCCGCCACCACCGAGCGCATGCCGTCACGGTCGGGCAGGCGGCCTTGCAAGGCATCCAGCGACAGTTCGAAGTTTTCCCCGCTACCGGGAGCGATAACCCCCAGTGCGCTTTCGCCCAGGGTCTCGACGCCGCGGGCGGCACGCAACTGGTTGAGCAATGGCAGGGCCAGCAACGGCAGGTCGCGCCGGGCAATCCGCAGGCGCTCCAGATACAGCGGCAACTGGCTCAGTGCGCGGAACAGCGCCCCTTGGGCGTTCGCCTGGCCGTCGGCCAACGCGCGGGCCAGCGCTTCCATTTCCTGGGCCAGCAGGGCCGCGCCCTTGAACTCCAGGAGCACCAGGCAACCGTGCACCTGGTGCAGCGCCTCGACACAGGCGCCCAGCCCCTCGCCTTCGCCAATGGCGAACTGCTCAAGTGCCTGGCGCGCCTGGGCCAGGCGTTCATCGATCGCCTCCCTGACCCAGGCCAGGGCGACGAAATCATGCCGGTCAGCCATGTTTACTTCCAACACATCATTCATGGGTTTGGCACGGACCCTGTGGGAGCTGGCTTGCCAGCGATTGCGATGGTGAATTCACTACAGCAATCGCTGGCAAGCCAGCTCCCACAGGGTGTCCGCGTGACGCTTTGATCAGCGCGACTCTGGCAAGGTAAAGCCCGACACCGACCGGCGCATCTCGCTGGCCATCCGCGCCAGGTTGCCGATGCTTTCCGCCGTGGCCGTGGAGCCGGACGAGGTCTGCGAGGTGATCTGCTGGATGATCGCCATGGTGTGGGAGATCTGCCCGGCCGACGAGGTCTGCAATTGCGCCGCATCGGAAATGCTCAGGATCAGCTCGGCCAGGGTCTGCGATACCCCCTCGATCTCCGCCAGGGCCACCCCGGCATCCTGGGCCAGACGCGCCCCGCGCACCACCTCGGCGGTAGTCTGCTCCATGGAAATGACCGCTTCGTTGGTGTCCACCTGGATCGCCCGCACCAGCGCCTCGATCTGCCGCGTCGCCGAGGACGAACGCTCGGCCAGGCGCTGCACTTCGTCGGCAACCACCGCAAAACCACGCCCGGCCTCGCCGGCCATGGACGCCTGGATCGCCGCATTGAGGGCCAGAATATTGGTCTGGTCGGCAATGTCGTCGATCAGGTTGACGATATCGCCGATCTCCTGGGACGACTCGCCCAAACGCTTGATCCGCTTGGCGGTGTCCTGGATCTGCTCGCGAATGTTGTCCATGCCGTGGATGGTGTTGTGCACCACCTCGTTGCCCTTGTTGGCGATGGCCACCGAGCGCTCGGCCACCTTGGCCGACTCGTAGGCGTGGTTGGACACCCGGTCGATGGACTCGGCCATGTCACCCACCGCCATGGACGCATCGGCGATCTGCTGGGCCTGGTGCTCGGAAGCCTTGGCCAGCAGGTGCGCGGTGTTCTGCGTGTCGTCCACGGCGGCGGCGACTTCCTCGGCGCTGTGGTTGATGGTCGCCACCAGGTCGCGCAACTGGTCGATGGAATAGTTGATGGAGTCGGCAATCGCCCCGGTGAAATCCTCGGTGACCGAGGCGGTGACGGTCAGGTCGCCATCGGCAAGGTCTTCGATCTCGTCGAGCAGGCGCATGATCGCCTGCTGGTTGCGCTCGTTCTTCTCGGCGGTTTCGCTGAGCCGGCGGTTGGTTTCGCGAACCATCACCGAACCGATCAGGATGATCGAGGCCAGCGCCAGCAGGCCCAGTACATAGCCACCGACGGTGTCCAGGGTGCGCCCGCTGGCGAGGTTCTCGAAGCCGTTGGCCAGGCGCGAGGCTTCATCCAGCAGGGTTTGCGACAGGCTGAAGATGTTGCCGGCCGCCTCGCGGACGCGGAACAGTTCAGGCGAGGTTTCGAGGATTTCGTCCACCGAGCCGGCAACGAACTGGAACAGCTCGGCGATTTCGCCCAGGCGCGCGCGGGCGTCGGGATCTTCGACACGGGTCACCTGGATCGCCGGGTTACCACCGAGCATGCCTTCCAGCACCTGGCCAAAGCGGTTGGCATCGCGACCGAAGGCGTCGGCCGCCTGCACCGAGGTGTCGTCACCGGCCAGCACGGTATTCACCGAGCCGAGGATGCGCTCGGCCAGCAGCGCCTGGCGCTGGGCCACGGCGACCTGGGCGGCCGGGGCGCCGCTCTGCAGGAGAATTTCCACCACCTTCTCGTACTCGACCTGCAACTGCGGCACGGTCTCGGCCAGGGTGGCGGCGACCTGGTGCAGCGACAGCACGGTCTGCTCGCTGGCGAGGATCACGTCGGTGTTCTTGCGCAGGGTCTCCCAGTCGCGCTGCACCGCGTCCATCTCGTTGCGTACTGCGGCGGGGGCCGACGGCAGTCCGGTGCTGTGGTCGCCCTTCTTCAGGTAGCCCCAGCGCTGCTCGAAATCATTGCGCGCCTCGCTCAGCAGGCGGAAGGCCACGGTCTTGCCGGAGGCCGCCTCGGTGGCGTTCTTGGCGATGCGCTGGGACAGCACGCGCAACTCGCCGGCGTGGCCGATGTACTGCTTGTCGTGGTTGGCCTGGGTGTTGAGGTAGGCGAAGTTGGCGAACAGCAGGATGATCGAGAGGATCAACACGACGAACAGCGCCGCGATCTGCGCGCTGCTGCGCGATCCTTTGAGTGAAGTGGCGGGCTTGGGCTGGCTCACGGTTCTGGCGTTCCTTTACTACAGCGCGACATCGAGAAAGCCCGGGGCCTGGGCCAGGGCGAACGGGCTGAAAATCCCCCAGCAGTGCTCACGCTGGAAGTGTCCCTGGATAAAGGGCGCCGCGCTGCCCAGCAGGGGCGACGGCGGCGACAGTTCGAGGCCGTCGAGGGCGAAATGCTGGAGGCCGAGCACTTCGTCCACCATCAGGCCGGTGAACAGCTCATCGTGATCCACCACCAGGACCCGCCGCTGCTTGCGGGTCAGATTCGCTTCGAGGCCGAGAAAACCGCCGAGGTCGGTGACCGGCAGCAGTTGCCCGCGCAGGTTGGTGACCCCGGCCACCCAGGGTTTCACCCCGGGAATCCGGCTCAGGCGCGGCGCGGTGAGGACTTCGGCGACTTCACCCATGGGCGCCACGAAACAGTGCTCGCCGAGACGAAAACCGATGCCGCTCCAGGTCTGCAGGCGGGTTTCCTGCAAGGGCAGGTCGGCGGCGTGCAGGCGGCAGCGCCGGTCGATATCCAGCAGCAGCTCGAAGGCGGTCAGCGATTCGCCCATGGTGGCGCGGGTCAAGCGGTCAGGACGCTGTTGAGCACGCGGACCAGATCGTCTTCTTCCACCGGCTTCACCAGGTAGCTCTTGGCGCCCTGGCGGGTACCCCAGACCTTGTCGGTTTCCTGGTCCTTGGTGGTAACGATGATCACCGGGATGTCCTTGGTGGCCGGGTCCTTGCTCAGTTGGCGGGTGGCCTGGAAGCCGTTCATGCCGGGCATGACGATATCCATCAGGACGGCATCGGGCTTTTCCTGGACAGCCAGGGCCACACCGTCGGCGCCATTGTTCGCCTTGAGCACCTGATGCCCATGCCTTTCGAGCATTTCGGTGAATTTGTAGGTTTCGGTCGGCGAGTCGTCGACGATAAGAATTCGGGCCATGCTGTTCCCCATGAAAGGACAGACGCCAGCGCTGGTGGGCTGGCGTCAGGGTGCGTGTTGTTCTTCCGCCGTGAAGCCCGGCACATGGGCGCGGATGGCTTCCAGCAGTTCTTCCTTGCTGAACGGTTTGGTCAGGAACTGATCACAGCCGACGATCCGTCCCCGGGCCTTGTCGAACAGACCGTCGCGGGACGACAGCATGATCACCGGGGTGTCCTTGAAAGCGCTGTTGTGCTTGACCAGGGCGCAGGTCTGGTAACCGTCCAGGCGCGGCATCAGCACGTCGACGAAGATGATGCCGGGGCGGTGGTCGACGATCTTGGCCAGGGCATCGAAACCGTCGATGGCCGTGATCACCTCGCAGCCCGCTTCGGCGAGCAGCATCTCGGCGGTGCGGCGAATCGTCTTGGAGTCGTCGATCACCATCACTTTCAATGCCGCGTCGGGCTGAACCATATTCGCTCTACCATAGCTGTCGGATAGCGCCATGCCGGCCACCTGCCACGCATTTTTAGCACACTCAGGGGGTGCATTCCATCGAGCCGGGCCGGGGCCCGGCCGCCGTGCGTTTTTCCCTTGACCGGCGGCGTCGCGGGCGCCACCCTGAGCCACTTTTCTTTGGAACCACCGCGGCCCCGCGCCGCCGAGAGGATTTACCCCCATGAGCGTTCGCCTCGGCATTGTCATGGACCCCATCGCGTCCATCTCCTACAAGAAGGACAGCTCGCTGGCCATGCTGCTGGCCGCCCAGGAGCGCGGTTGGGAGCTGTTCTACATGGAACAGAAGGACCTTTACCTGGGTGCCGGCCAGGCCCGTGCGAAAATGCGCGCGCTGAAGGTCTTCGCTAATCCCGAGCACTGGTTCGAGCTGGACGCCGAGCAGGACGCGCCCCTGGCCGACCTCAACGTGATCCTGATGCGCAAGGATCCGCCCTTCGACATGGAGTTCGTCTACAGCACCTACCTGCTGGAACAGGCCGAAGCCGAAGGCGTGCTGGTGGTCAACCGCCCGCAGAGCCTGCGCGATTGCAACGAGAAGCTCTTCGCCACCCGGTTCCCGCAGTGCATGGCGCCGACCCTGGTCAGCCGCCGCGCCGATATCCTGCGTGAATTCGCCGCCACCCACGGCGACGTGATCCTCAAGCCGCTGGACGGCATGGGCGGCGCCTCGGTGTTCCGTCACCGCCAGGGCGACCCGAACCTCTCGGTGATCCTCGAGACCCTGACCCAGCACGGCCAGCAGCAGATCATGGCGCAGGCATTCCTGCCGGCGATCACCGACGGCGACAAGCGCATCCTGATGATCGACGGCGAGCCGGTGCCTTATTGCCTGGCGCGCATCCCGGCCAGCGGCGAAACCCGTGGCAACCTGGCCGCCGGTGGCCGTGGCGAAGCCCGCCCGCTGACCGACCGCGACCGCTGGATCGCCGCCCAGGTCGGCCCGAGCCTGCGGGAAAAGGGCCTGCTGTTCGTCGGCCTCGACGTGATCGGCGACTACCTCACCGAAATCAACGTCACCAGCCCGACCTGCATCCGCGAGATCGACGCGGCCTACAACACCAATATCGGCGGGCAGTTGATGGACGCCATCGATCGCCAGCTCAAGGCACGCTGACCGACGACAAGAGGAAAGCCCGCGCAGTGGGTTATCATGCCAGTCCCTTTGGACCTGCTCACCCGCTTCGCCGGCCTTCCCCGGCTGCTGGACTCTAGATGACGCTTCCCGCCGACCTCCCCGCCGACTTCGCTCCGCCCCGCGTCCGCCCGGCGGATCGCCTCGGCTTTACCCTGTTCGTGGCGGCGCTGCTGCATCTGGCGCTGATCCTCGGGGTGAGCTTCAGCTTCGCCAAGCCGGAGGAGATCCGCCGTTCCATGGACATCACCCTGGCGATGTTCAAGAGCGAGGTGAAACCCAGGCAGGCCGATTTCCTCGCCCAGGACAACCAGCAGGGCAGCGGTACCCTGGACAAGGCCGAAGTGCCGAAGACCACCGAAGTGGCGCCGTTCCAGGACAACAAGGTGAACAAGGTCTCCCCGCCGCCGGTGTCGCGCAAGGAAGAAGTGCCCCCGCCACCCGCCAAGGCGGCAGTCACCACCGTCGCACCCAAGCCGCAGAAAGTGCAGAACGCGCCCAAGGAAGCCAAGCCACAGCCGGCGCCGAAGGCCGAGACCCCGGATTTCGACAGTTCGCAGCTGTCCAGCCAGATCGCCAGCCTCGAAGCCGAACTGGCCAACGAGCAACAGCTGTATGCCAAGCGCCCGCGCATCCACCGCATCAGCGCCGCCTCCACTGCCCGCGACAAGGGCGCCTGGTACAAGGACGAATGGCGCAAGAAGATCGAGCGCATCGGCAACCTCAACTACCCCGACGAAGCCCGGCGCCAGCAGATCTACGGCAGCCTGCGGCTGATGGTGTCGATCAACCGCGACGGCTCGCTGTATGAAGTGCTGGTGCTGGAATCGTCCGGCCAGCCGCTGCTGGACCAGGCCGCGCAGCGCATCGTGCGCCTTGCCGCGCCGTTCGCGCCGCTGACCGGCGACCTGAACGATGTCGACCGCCTGGAAATCGTCCGCACCTGGCGCTTTGCCCGGGGCGACCGCCTGTCCAGCAATTAACGACGCCGCAGCTTGTCAGCCCGGCCCCTCGCCGCCACACTAGCCGCTATGAAAAATTTCAGCCCGAGTTACCTCAAGCATCAGTTCCTGATCGCCATGCCCCACATGGCCGACCCGAACTTTGCCCATACCCTGACCTACATCGTTGAACACAACGAGAGTGGCGCCATGGGCCTGGTGATCAACCGTCCGCAGGAGCTGAACCTGGCCGATATCCTCGAGCAGTTGCGCCCCGAGGAAGAACCGTCGCCGCTCAGCGTCAACGTACCGATCTATATCGGCGGGCCGGTGCAGACCGATCGCGGTTTCGTCCTGCACACGCCGGAGCAGTCCTACCAGGCCACCATCCAGCTCGACGGCCTGGCCCTGACCACCTCCCAGGACGTGCTGTTCGCCATCGCCGAGGGGCGCGGCCCGCAGCAGAGCCTGATCACCCTCGGCTACGCCGGCTGGGAAGCCGGGCAACTGGAAGCGGAACTGGCCGACAACGCCTGGCTGAACTGCCCGTTCGACGCCCAGATCCTCTTCGGCACCGACACCGAGCTGCGCCTGAACGCTGCCGCCGCACGCCTGGGCATCAACCTCAGCCTGCTGACCAGCCAGGCGGGGCACGCCTGATGGCCGAGCTTCGTCTGCTGCTGGGTTTCGACTACGGCAGCAAGCAGATCGGCGTCGCCGTCGGCCAGGTCATCACCGGCCAGGCCCGCGAACTGTGCACGCTGAAAGCGCAGAACGGCGTGCCGGACTGGAACCAGGTGGAAAAACTCATCAAGGAATGGAAGCCCGATGCCATTGTCGTCGGCCTGCCGCTGAACATGGACGGCACGCCCAGCGAAATGAGCGAGCGCGCCGAGAAGTTCGCCCGCCGCCTGAACGGCCGCTTCAACCTGCCGGTACACACCCACGACGAGCGCCTGACCACCTTCGAGGCCAAGGGCGAGCGCATGGCCCGTGGCGGCCAGCGCGGCAGTTACCGCGACAACCCGGTCGATGCCATCGCCGCCGCCCTGCTCCTGCAAGGCTGGCTGGAGGCCAATACCGCGCAGTCGTAACCCCCGATCATCGGTTACAAGCCGGGCCAGCCTCACTGCCCCGGCCTTTTGAGGAGCAAGCATGAGCCTACCCAATCCCGCCGACCTGATCCGGCAGATGGCCGTCGACCTACGCGCCCACCTGAGTCGGCGCAACATCGCCGAGCCGCGCTATATCGGTATCCGTACCGGTGGCGTCTGGGTGGCCCAGGCCCTGCTGGACGAGCTGGGCAGCCAGGAACCCCTCGGCACCCTCGACGTCTCCTTCTACCGTGACGATTTCAGCCAGAACGGCCTGCACCCGCAGGTGCGCCCGTCGGAGCTGCCGTTCGAGATCGAAGGCCAGCACCTGGTGCTGGTGGACGACGTGCTGATGAGCGGCCGGACCATCCGCGCCGCCCTCAACGAACTCTTCGACTATGGCCGTCCGGCCAGCGTGACCCTGGTCTGCCTGCTCGATCTGGATGCCGGCGAACTGCCGATCCGTCCGAACGTGGTCGGCGCGACCCTGTCCCTGGCCGCCCATGAACGGGTAAAATTGACCGGCCCCGCGCCGCTCGCCCTCGAGCGCCAGGACCTCGCCTCCGCTTCCGCCCTTTAAGAGTCCCCCGCGATGACGCCAATCGACGCCAAGCGCCCGCTGCAGCTCAATGATCAGGGCCAGCTGCGCCACTTCCTCTCGCTCGACGGCCTGCCCCGCGAGCTGCTCACCGAAATCCTCGATACCGCCGACTCGTTCCTCGAAGTCGGCGCCCGGGCGGTGAAAAAAGTCCCGTTGCTGCGCGGCAAGACCGTGTGCAACGTGTTCTTCGAGAACTCCACCCGCACCCGCACCACCTTCGAACTGGCCGCCCAGCGCCTGTCGGCGGACGTGATCACCCTGAACGTGTCGACCTCCTCGACCAGCAAGGGCGAGACCCTGTTCGACACCCTGCGCAACCTCGAGGCCATGGCCGCCGACATGTTCGTGGTGCGCCACGCCGACTCCGGCGCTGCCCACTTCATTGCCGAGCACGTCTGCCCCGAGGTGGCGATCATCAACGGCGGCGACGGCCGTCACGCCCACCCGACCCAGGGCATGCTCGACATGCTCACCATCCGTCGGCACAAGGGCGGTTTCGAAAATCTCTCGGTGGCCATCGTCGGCGACATCCTGCACTCGCGGGTGGCGCGCTCGAACATGCTCGCGCTGAAAGCCCTGGGTTGCCCGGATATCCGCGTGATCGGCCCGAAAACCCTGCTGCCGATCGGTATCGAGCAGTACGGCGTGAAGGTCTACACCGACCTCGCCGAGGGCCTGAAGGACGTCGACGTGGTGATCATGCTGCGCCTGCAGCGCGAGCGCATGGCCGGAGGCCTGCTGCCGAGCGAGGGCGAGTTCTACCGCCTGTTCGGCCTGACCACCGCCCGCCTGGCCGGGGCGAAGCCGGATGCCATCGTCATGCACCCGGGGCCGATCAACCGCGGCGTGGAAATCGAGTCGGCGGTGGCCGACGGCGCCCACTCGGTGATCCTCAACCAGGTCACCTACGGTATCGCCGTGCGCATGGCGGTACTGTCCATGGCCATGAGCGGGCAGAACGCCCAACGTCAATTCGAGCAGGAGAACGCCCAGTGACCCTCAGCATCCTCGGCGCCCGGGTCATCGACCCCAACAGCGGCCTGGACCAGGTCACCGACCTGCATGTCGAAGGCGGCAAGATCGTCGCCATCGGTGCCGCCCCGACCGGCTTCAAGGCGGCGCGCAGCATCGACGCTGCCGGCCTGGTCGCTGCACCCGGCCTGGTCGACCTCAGCGTCGCCCTGCGCGAGCCCGGCTACAGCCGCAAGGGCACCATCGCCAGCGAAACCCGCGCCGCCGCTGCCGGTGGTGTCACCAGCCTGTGCTGCCCGCCGCGCACGAAACCTGTGCTGGACACCTCGGCCGTGGCCGAACTGATCCTCGACCGTGCCCGTGCCGCCGGTCATGCCAAGGTGTTCCCGATCGGCGCCCTGAGCAAGGGCCTGGAAGGCGAGCAACTGGCCGAACTGGTGGCCCTGCGTGATGCCGGTTGCGTCGCGTTCGGCAACGGCCTGGAAAGCTTCCGTAACACTCGCACCCTGTGCCGGGCGCTGGAATACGCGGCGACCTTCGACCTGACCGTGATCTTCCACTCCCAGGACCGCGACCTGGCCGCTGGCGGCCTGGCCCACGAAGGCGCCATGGCCAGCTTCCTCGGCCTGCCGGGCATTCCGGAGACTGCGGAAACCGTGGCCCTGGCCCGTGACCTGCTGCTGGTCGAGCAGACCGGCGTGCGCGCCCACTTCAGCCAGCTGACCAGCGCCCGTGGCGCCCAGCTGATCGCCCAGGCCCAGGCCCGTGGCCTGCCGGTGACCGCCGATGTGGCGCTGTACCAGCTGATCCTCACCGACGAAGCGCTGGTGGACTTCTCCAGCCTGTACCACGTGCAACCGCCGCTGCGCACCCGCGCCGACCGCGACGGCCTGCGTGAAGCGGTGAAATCCGGGGTGATCCAGGCGATCTCCAGCCATCACCAGCCTCACGAGCGGGATGCCAAGCTGGCGCCGTTCGGCGCGACCGAGCCGGGGATCAGCAGCGTGGAAGTGCTGTTGCCGCTGGCGATGACCCTGGTCGCGGATGGTCTCCTAGACCTGCCGACCCTGCTCAAGCGCCTCTCGGCCGGCCCTGCCGCAGCCCTGCGCCTGCCGGTAGGCGAGCTGAAGACCGGCGCTGCTGCCGACCTGGTGCTGTTCGACCCGCAAGCCTCCACCGTGGCGGGCGAGCAATGGCGCTCGAAGGGCGACAACTGCCCGTTCATCGGCCACTGCCTGCCGGGTGCCGTGCGTTATACCGTGGTGGATGGGCATATCAGCCACGAAGGCTGAGGCTTCAAAAGCATCGCTGGCAAGCCAGCTCCCACAGGTTCACTGCAAGGCTCAGGCCTGAGGTGATCCCTGTGGGAGCTGGCTTGCCAGCGATTGGGGCACCGCAGTCTCCGACCAAGGTCGCACCACCCGTCCCCCAAGGTTGAAATCCTTCCCCCCACCCCCATATCAGTCTGCACAGGCATTTTCGCCCCGCTGCGTGGAGACTCTCCCTTGACCACCATCGTTTCAGTTCGTCGCCACGGCAAAGTCGTCATGGGCGGCGACGGCCAGGTTTCCCTCGGCAACACCGTGATGAAAGGCAACGCCAAGAAGGTCCGGCGCCTGTACCACGGCCAGGTCATCGCTGGCTTCGCCGGCGCCACCGCCGACGCCTTCACCCTCTTCGAGCGCTTCGAAGGCCAGCTGGAAAAACACCAGGGCCATCTGATCCGCGCCGCCGTCGAGCTGGCCAAGGAATGGCGTACCGACCGTTCCCTGAGCCGCCTGGAAGCCATGCTCGCGGTCGCCAACAAGGACGCCTCGCTGATCATCACCGGCAACGGTGACGTGGTCGAGCCGGAAGACGGCCTGATCGCCATGGGCTCCGGCGGCGCCTTCGCCCAGGCCGCCGCCCGCGCCCTGCTGAACAAGACCGACCTGTCGGCCCGGGAAATCGCCGAGACCGCCCTGAACATCGCCGGCGACATCTGCGTGTTCACCAACCACAACCTGACCATCGAGGAGCAGGACCTGGCCGAGTGATTCAGCTGATCTGGCGCCCGGATACACCGCCGGGCTTTTCCACGCTGAATGCATTGCCACGGGACCACCACATACCATGTCCATGACCCCCCGCGAGATCGTCCACGAACTCAACCGCCATATCATCGGCCAGGACGACGCCAAGCGCGCCGTCGCCATCGCCCTGCGCAACCGCTGGCGGCGCATGCAGCTCCCCGCCGAGCTGCGCGCCGAGGTGACGCCGAAAAACATCCTGATGATCGGCCCGACCGGCGTCGGCAAGACCGAAATCGCCCGCCGCCTGGCCAAGCTGGCCAACGCGCCGTTCATCAAGGTCGAAGCGACCAAGTTCACCGAAGTCGGTTACGTCGGCCGCGACGTCGAGTCGATCATCCGTGACCTGGCCGACGCCGCGATCAAGATGCTCCGCGAGCAGGAAATGGTCCGCGTGCGCCACCGCGCCGAGGACGCCGCCGAGGACCGTATCCTCGACGCCCTGCTGCCACCGGCCCGCGCCGGCTTCAACGAAGACGCCGCGCCAAGCGCCGACTCCAACACCCGCCAGCTGTTCCGCAAGCGCCTGCGCGAAGGCCAGCTGGACGACAAGGAAATCGAGATCGAAGTGGCCGAGGCCGTGGGTGTCGACATTTCCGCGCCGCCGGGCATGGAAGAGATGACCAACCAGTTGCAAAGCCTGTTCGCCAACATGGGCAAGGGCAAGCGCAAGAGCCGCAAGCTGAAGGTGAAAGAAGCCCTCAAGCTGGTGCGTGACGAAGAAGCCGGGCGCCTGGTCAACGAGGAAGAGCTCAAGGGCAAGGCCCTGGAAGCGGTCGAGCAGCACGGCATCGTGTTCATCGACGAGATCGACAAGGTGGCCAAGCGCGGCAACGTCGGCGGCGCCGATGTGTCCCGCGAAGGCGTGCAGCGCGACCTGCTGCCGCTGATCGAAGGCTGCACCGTCAACACCAAGCTGGGCATGGTCAAGACCGACCATATCCTGTTCATCGCCTCCGGCGCCTTCCACCTGAGCAAGCCGAGCGACCTGGTCCCCGAGCTGCAAGGCCGCCTGCCGATCCGCGTCGAACTCAAGGCCCTGAGCCCGGAAGACTTCGAGCGCATCCTCAGCGAGCCACATGCCTCGCTGACCCTGCAGTACACCGAGCTGCTGAAGACCGAGGGCCTGCACATCGAGTTCGCCCCGGAAGGCATCAAGCGCCTGGCCGAGATCGCCTGGCAGGTCAACGAGAAGACCGAGAACATCGGTGCCCGTCGCCTGCACACCCTGCTCGAGCGCCTGCTCGAAGAGGTGTCGTTCAGCGCCGGCGACCTGGCGGCCGCCCACGACGAAGCGCCGATCCGCATCGACGCCGAGTACGTCAACAGCCACCTCGGTGAACTGGCGCAGAACGAAGACCTGTCGCGCTACATCCTCTAACCCCAGCTGCAAGCTTTAAGCCGCAAGCTGCAAGCGACCTGTGTCGCCTTGCAGCTTGCGTTCTTTCAGGAGAGCAGCAAACGCAAGCTCGACACCGCCCTCTTGCAGCTTGTAGCTTGAAGCTTGAAGCCAAGGAGCCCCGTCGAAATGCCCCGCCTGCCCACCGCGATCAACCTGCACAAAGCCTCGAAGACCCTGAGCCTGACCTACGGCCCGGGCGAGGTGTACCAACTGCCCGCCGAGTTCCTGCGCGTGCACTCCCCCTCCGCCGAGGTCCAGGGCCACGGCAATCCCATCCTGCAATTTGGCAAGATCAACGTCGGCCTCGACAAGATCGAACCCGCCGGCCAGTACGCACTGAAACTGACCTTCGACGACGGCCATGACAGCGGCCTGTTCACCTGGGAATACCTCGAGCAGCTGTGCCTGCGCCAGGATGAGCTGTGGGCTGAATATCTCGCCGATCTCGCCGCCGCCGGCAAATCCCGCGACCCTTCCGAGTCTGTCATCAAGCTGATGCTCTAGTCCGGCACTCTGCTGTTTTAGAGCGCATTTTCTAACCCGATCTGCTTGAATGCCCACGGCAGCGGCCATCATCTGGCCGGCTTGCGCATTGATGGAAAGTCGGGTAACCAATGGGTCTGGCAGGTTCCCTGCATCCTTCAGCACGAAGGCAGGGAACGGGCCGGCAGGTAGAGAACGCGAGCGAAAGCAGGCTGTCTTCACGCGCACACATAAAGTCCGCAACGCTCAGCGCCCCTCTCGGCCGGCCGCAGGATCGCAACTCGTTTATCACTGGTCACCCGAGCAGCAGTACCGGCATTGGTCTGTGCATTACCAGTCGCCGAACCGGTACTCGTCTCAGGACAACGGAGCGTCGTAGATGAGCAACAAGAGTAACGATGACCTGCAGCGCCAAGCCTCGGAAAACACCCTGGGTCTGAACCCGGTCATAGGCTTGCGCCGCAAGGATTTGCTGACTTCTGCCCGCATGGTGCTGCGCCAGGCCATCCGGCAACCGCTGCACAGCGCCAAGCACGTCGCGCACTTCGGCATGGAGCTGAAAGACGTGATCTTCGGTAAATCCAGCCTGCAGCCGGAAAGCGACGACCGTCGTTTCAACGATCCGGCCTGGAGCCAGAACCCCCTGTATCGCCGCTACCTGCAGACCTACCTGGCCTGGCGCAAGGAGCTGCATGACTGGGTCGGCGACAGCAGCATGTCCGACACCGATATCAGCCGCGCCCACTTCGTCATCAACCTGATGACCGAAGCCATGGCCCCGACCAACACCATGGCCAACCCGGCGGCGGTCAAGCGCTTCTTCGAGACCGGCGGCAAGAGCCTGCTCGACGGCCTGTCCAACCTGGCCAAGGACATGGTCAACAACGGCGGCATGCCCAGCCAGGTGAACATGGAAGCTTTCGAGGTCGGCAAGAACCTCGGCACCAGCGAAGGCTCGGTGGTGTACCGCAACGATGTGCTGGAGCTGATCCAGTACGGCCCGATCACCGAGCAGGTCCACGAGCGGCCGCTGCTGGTGGTGCCGCCGCAGATCAACAAGTTCTACGTCTTCGACCTCAGCCCGGAAAAGAGCCTGGCGCGCTTCTGCCTGCGCTCCACCGTGCAGACCTTCATCGTCAGTTGGCGCAACCCGACCAAGGCCCAGCGCGAGTGGGGCCTGTCGACCTATATCGACGCGCTCAAGGAAGCGGTCGACGTGGTCCTGGAAATCACCGGCAGCGACGACCTGAACATGCTCGGCGCCTGCTCCGGCGGCATCACCTGCACCGCGCTGGTCGGCCACTACGCCGCACTGGGCGAGCGCAAGGTGAATGCCCTGACCCTGCTGGTCAGCGTGCTCGACACCACTCTCGACACCCAGGTTGCGCTGTTCGTCGACGAGCAGACCCTCGAGGCGGCCAAGCGCCATTCGTACCAGGCCGGGGTCCTGGAGGGCCGCGACATGGCCAAGGTGTTCGTCTGGATGCGCCCCAACGACCTGATCTGGAACTACTGGGTCAACAACTACCTGCTGGGCAACGAGCCGCCGGTGTTCGACATCCTGTTCTGGAACAACGACACCACGCGCCTGCCCGCGGCCTTCCACGGCGACCTGATCGAGATGTTCAAGAATAACCCGCTGACCCGTCCCGATGCCCTGGAAGTGTGCGGCACGCCGATCGACCTGAAGCAGGTAACCACCGATATCTTCTGCGTCGCCGGCACCGCCGACCACATCACCCCTTGGCAGTCCTGCTACAAGTCGGCGCAACTGTTCGGAGGCAACGTCGAGTTCCTGCTGTCCAACAGTGGACACATCCAGAGCATCCTCAACCCGCCGGGCAACCCCAAGGCACGCTACATGACCAGCAAGGAGATGCCTGCCGACGCCAACGAGTGGCAGGAGAACTCCAACAAGCACACCGATTCCTGGTGGCTGTACTGGCAGAACTGGCTGAGCGAGCGCTCCGGCGAGCTGAAACCGGCGCCGGGCGTACTCGGCAACAAGGCCTACCCGGCAGGCGAGGCGTCGCCGGGCACTTACGTCCACGAGCGTTGAAAGCGCCGCGCCGCCGGCCTGAAACCGGCGGCGCCTTATTAGCCAACAGGGTCCGCGCATGCCGCAACCGTACGTTTTCCGAACCGTCGACCTGGATGGCCAGACCATCCGCACCGCGGTTCGTCCCGGCAAGCCGCACTTGACGCCGCTGCTGATCTTCAACGGCATCGGCGCCAACCTTGAGCTGGTCTTCCCCTTTATCCAGGCCCTCGACCCGGACCTCGAAGTCATTGCCTTCGACGTACCCGGGGTCGGTGGTTCCTCGACGCCCAAGCATCCTTATCGCTTCCCCGGCCTGGCCAAGCTGGCCGCGCGCATGCTCGACTACCTCGACTATGGCCAGGTCAATGCCATCGGCGTGTCCTGGGGCGGCGCCCTGGCCCAGCAGTTCGCCCACGACTACCCGGAGCGCTGCAAGAAACTGGTGCTGGCCGCCACCGCCGCCGGTGCGGTGATGGTGCCGGGCAAGCCCAAGGTGCTGTGGATGATGGCCAGCCCGCGACGCTACGTGCAGCCGTCCCACGTGATCCGCATCGCCCCGCTGATCTACGGCGGCGCCTTCCGCCGCGACCCGGACCTGGCCCTGTCCCATGCTTCCAAGGTGCGCTCCGGGGGCAAGCTCGGCTACTACTGGCAACTGTTCGCCGGCCTCGGCTGGACCAGCGCCCACTGGCTGCACAAGATCCAGCAACCGACCCTGGTGCTGGCCGGCGACGACGATCCGCTGATCCCCTTGATCAATATGCGCTTTCTCGCTTGGCGAATTCCCAATGCCCAGCTACACATAATCGACGATGGACATTTGTTTCTGATTACCCGTGCCGAGGCCGTGGCGCCGATCATCATGAAGTTCCTGCAGCAGGAACGGCAACGCGCGGTCATGCATCCCCGGCCCGCCCCGAGCGCCTGAACCGCCCCTCATCGCCCGCACTTTCGACAGGAGCGTCGAAGCATGCGGGCGCGCTGGACGAGGTGGGGTCGCTCATGAATCCAGGTTCAGTTTGTCGATGGCTCGACGACGGAGTGTTGCCCGATGAAAGACAAACCCACGAAGGCCGTGGCGCCCACCCCCGCCACCTATATCAACGTGCAGAGCGCGATCACCGGCGTGCGCGGCCGCGACCTGATCTCGACCCTGCGCAGCGTCGGCCGTCACGGGCTGCGGCATCCGTTCTATACCGCCCGGCACATGCTCGAACTGGGCGGGCAACTCGGCCGTGTGCTGCTCGGCGATACGCTGCATCAACCCGGCTCGCGGGACAACCGCTTCAGTGATCCGGCCTGGAGCCACAATCCCTTCTACCGGCGTGGCCTGCAGGCGTACCTGGCCTGGCAGAAACAGACGCGTCGATGGATCGAGGAAAGCAGCCTGAGCGAGGACGATCGCACCCGCGCGCATTTTCTCTTCACATTGCTCAATGACGCCGTGTCGCCGAGCAATACCCTGCTCAACCCGCTGGCGGTCAAGGAAGTATTCAACTCCGGCGGCCTGAGCCTGGTGCGCGGGCTTGGCCATCTGCTCGACGACCTGCGCCACAACAACGGCATGCCGCGCCAGGTCGAGAAGGACGCCTTCGAGGTCGGCCGCAACCTGGCCACCACCCCCGGCGCGGTGGTGTTTCGCAACGAGCTGATGGAGCTGATCCAGTACAAGTCGATGAGCGAAAAGCAGTACGCCCGGCCGCTGCTGATCGTGCCGCCGCAGATCAACAAGTTCTATGTGTTCGACCTCAACCCGGCCAACAGCTACGTGCAGTACATGCTCAAGAACAACCTCCAGGTGTTCATGATCAGCTGGCGCAACCCGGATCCACGCCACCGCGAGTGGGGCCTGTCGAGCTATGTGGCGGCGCTGGAAGAGGCGATGAACGCCTGCCGCTCGATCACCGGCAGCCGCGACGTCAACCTGATGGGCGCCTGTGCCGGGGGCCTGACCATGGCCGCCTTGCAGGGCCATCTGCAGGCCAAGCGGCAACTGCGCCGGGTGCACAGCGCCACCTATCTGGTCAGCCTGCTGGACACCCAGCTGGAAAGTGCCGCCAGCCTGTTCGCCGACGAGGAGACCCTCGAATCCGCCAAGCGCCGCTCCTATCAGCACGGGGTGCTGGATGGCGCCGAGATGGGGCGGATCTTCGCCTGGATGCGGCCCAACGACCTGGTGTGGAACTACTTCGTCAACAACTACCTGCTGGGCAAGACGCCGCCGCCGTTCGACATCCTCTACTGGAACAACGACACCACGCGGCTGCCGGCCGCCTTGCACGGCGACCTGCTGGACTTCTTCAAGTACAACCCGCTGGCCCACCCGGCCGGGCTGGAGGTGTGCGGCACGCCGATCGACCTGGGCAAGATCACCGTCGACAGCTTCCACGTGGGCGGGCACAACGACCACATCACCCCGTGGGACGCGGTGTACCGTTCGGCGTTGCTGCTGGGGGGCGAGCGGCGTTTCGTGCTGTCCAACAGCGGCCATGTGCAGAGCATCATCAACCCGCCGGGCAACCCCAAGGCCCACTACGTGCTCAACCCCAAGCTCAGCGGCGACCCGCGGGCCTGGTACTACGACGCCGAGAAGACCGAGGGCAGCTGGTGGCCGCTATGGCTGGACTGGATGCAGGCGCGTTCCGGCGCCCTGCGTGAAACCGGCACCACCCTGGGCAGCGCCAGCTACCCGGCCATGGAGCCCGCACCTGGCAACTACGTGCTGGTGCGCTGATCAGAGGACTGGATGAAAACCCGCGACCGTATCCTCGAATGTGCCCTGCTGCTGTTCAACGCGCAGGGCGAGCCGAATGTCTCGACGCTGGAGATTGCCAACGAACTGGGGATCAGCCCGGGCAACCTGTACTACCACTTCCACGGCAAGGAGCCGCTGGTGCTGGGGTTGTTCGAGCGCTTCGAGGAAGAGCTGACGCCGCTGCTCGATCCGCCGCTGGAGGTCAGGCTGGATGCCGAGGATTACTGGCTGTTCCTGCACCTGATCGTCGAGCGCATGGCGCAGTACCGGTTTCTGTTTCAGGACCTGTCGAACCTGACCGGGCGTTTGCCGAAGCTGGCGCGGGGGATGAGGAACCTGCTGAATGCGCTGAAGCGCACCCTGGCGACCTTGCTGGCCAATCTCAAGGCGCAGGGGCAGGTGGTCAGTGATACCCGGGCGCTGGGGCAACTGGTGGAGCAGATTACCCTGACCTTGTTGTTCTCCCTGGATTACCAGCGGGTGCTGGCCAGGGAGGCCGAGGTGGGGGTAGTGGTGTACCAGATCATGATGCTGGTGGCGCCGCACCTGGAGCTGCCGTCGCGGCATGCGGCGGAGCAGTTGGCCTTGAGGTATCTGGAAGGCTGATGGCCTCATCGCTGGCAAGCCAGCTCCCACAGGGTCACCACTGCCCTTGAGAGCGGCACTGTACCTGTGGGAGCTGGCTTGCCAGCGATGAGGGCCTAAAGGACAAAACAAAACGCCCGGCACTGAGCCGGGCGTTTTGTTTGCAGCAGCCGCCTGTGATCAGGTCTGGCTGGTCGGCGTTGCCGGTGCCGATGGCGCCGGGGCGCTGCTGGCGGCCGGTGCAGCACTGGCCGCTGGCGCTGCGCTGACCGCCGGAGCGGCTGGCTTGGCAGCGGCAGGTTTCGGCGCTGCTGGCTTCTTCACTGCCGGCTTCTTCGCCGCAGCAGGCTTGGCTGCCGGCTTGGCGGCTGCAGGTTTCGCAGCTGGCTTGGCCGCCGGTTTGGCCGCAGCGGTTTTCGCCGCCGCAGGCTTGGCCGCTGGTTTGGCAGCAGCTGGTTTCGCCGCCGCAGTCTTGGCTGCCGGTTTCGCCGCTGCAGTTTTCGCCGCAGGCTTGGCCGCCGCCTTCGGTGCCGCCTTGGCCAGCGGCTTGGCAGCAGCCGGCTTGGCCGCAGCACGGGAAGAAACCGGGGTAACCGACTGCCCGGTGAGCTTCTCGATCTGCTTGGTCAGCTTGTCGACCTGGCTGTGCAATGCCTTGACCTCATTGCGGCTCGGTACACCGAGACGCGAGATGGCACTGTTCAGGCGCTTGTCGAACGCTTCCTCCAGCTCACTCCATTTGCCCAGCGCACGGTCCTTCACATCGCCGACGCGGGAGGTCGCCGACTTGGCGGTCTCCTTGGCAGTGTCGACGCTGCTCTTGGCCTGCTTCTCGGCTTTCTCGCCATCCTTGACCAGATCGTCGAAGAGCTTGGTGCCGTCCTTGTCGATCTTGGAGTAGATACCCAGGCCCGCCAGCCAGATCTTGCGGGAGTACTTCTCGATCCCGCCGACCCAGGAGCTGCCTTCTTTCTCAGTAGTCTTCTTGCCAGCCATCCCGCTCTCCTTATTGTTTGCCCGCGACACGTTCGAGCAATGCCGTCAGCTCATCGAGCTTGGCGGAAAGTGTCTCCACGTCATGTTTAGACGGAATGCCGATACGATTCAAGGCGCTGGCGACCCGCGCGTCGAAAGCCTTTTCGATTTTATCGAGCTGAACTTCGACCTTGCCCTTCACGCTGCGCAGTTCCTGCTTGGCGGAATCGAGCTCGCTGTTGGCCGCATCGAGCTCGCGATCGATGGTTTTCTTGCCGCGTTTTTCCACGGCTTCACCGGCCTTGATCAGGTCTTTCACATAGTCGGCGCTCTCCTGGCCGACACGGGCGTAGGCACCCAGGCCCGCCAGCCAGATCTTGCGCGCATAGCCGCGCACTTCGCCCAGGCTGCTCTGGACTTCGTCTTTTTTCTTCAGGATCACTTTGGCCATGTTCTGCACCTCGCACTCATTAAGGGAATGGAAGAACTACCCACGGATCGGGGATTGCAGGCCAAGTTACGGAGAAAAATTAGAATCGACACCCTAATGGAGCCACAAGCTTCAAGCTTTAAGCTGCAAGAGGACCGAGGTGATCACACGATCTGCGCAACACCACAGGTTACTTGCAGCTTGTGGCTTGAAGCTTGAAGCGGGTCAAGCCAGCGCCTTGTCCAGCGCCCGTTCGATCTCGGCCTTGATGGTGCCGCCCATCATCGACAGCATCATGCCCAGCTTCAGCTCGACGCGTATGGTGTCGTCGCCGATCTCGACGCTGCCATTGGCGCCGCTGCGCTTGACCTCGACCCGGTCGCCCTTCCATTCGGCCTTCAGGTCGTACTCGCGGGAGAGCTTGTCGACCAGGGCCTGGGCCTTCTGACGGGCGGCCTCGCGGCCGAGGCTGTGTTTACGTTCAACGCTGATCTGGGTCATTCATGAAGTCCTGGCTGCAAGGGCATACTCGCGCATTATGCCCCCGCCTCCAGCCGCGACAACCCCGCCAAGACAAATGCAGTCGCACGCCCTAGAATGGCGAGTAATTTTTCCCGGTGAAGCGATATGAACGAGCAGCGCAAAGGCGATAACGCCGAACCCACCACTCATTTCGGTTACCAGAGCGTTCCTGAAAGCCAGAAAGCCGACAAGGTCGCCGAGGTCTTTCATTCGGTAGCCGCCAAGTACGACCTGATGAACGACGTGCTGTCCGTGGGCATGCACCGCCTGTGGAAACGCTTCGCCATCGAGCTGTCCGGTGTGCGCAGCGGCAACCGGGTGCTGGACATTGCCGGCGGTACCGGCGACCTGACCCGCAAGTTCTCCCACCTGGTCGGCCCTACCGGCCAGGTCGTGCTGGCCGATATCAACGCCTCGATGCTCAAGGTCGGCCGTGACCGCCTGCTCGACCTGGGCGTGGCCGGCAACGTCGAGTTCGTCCAGGCCGACGCGGAAAAACTGCCGTTCCCGGACAACCATTTCGACTGCGTGACCATCGCCTTCGGCCTGCGCAACGTGACCCACAAGGACGAAGCCCTGCGCTCCATGCTGCGCGTGCTCAAGCCCGGTGGCCGCCTGCTGGTGCTGGAGTTCTCCAAACCCACCAGCACGCTGATGTCCAAGGTCTACGACGCCTACTCGTTCGCCTTCATGCCGCTGGCCGGCAAGCTGATCACCAACGACTCGGAAAGCTATCGCTACCTGGCCGAATCGATCCGCATGCACCCCGACCAGGAAACCCTCAAGGCCATGATGGTCGACGCCGGCTTCGACCGCGTCACCTACCACAACATGACCAACGGCATCGTTGCCCTGCACCGCGGTATCAAGCCCTGATGCTCATCGCCGGCCTTCTCGCCAGCGTCGAACACGGCCTCAACCGTGTCCTGCGCCTGGACAGCACCGCGCTGCCGCGCCTGGCCCCGCTCGATGGCAAGGTGATTGCCATCGACTGCCGCCAGCCGGCCCTGCAACTGTTCGTCCTGCCCAGCGACGAAGGCCTGCTCCTGGCCAGCCAGTGGGCCAGCCCCGCCGACTGTACCCTGCGTGCCCCGGCCAGCAGCCTGGTGCAACTGGCCCTGAGCCAGGACAAGACCGCCGTGCTGCACAGCCCGCAGGTCGAGCTGGACGGTGACAGCACCGTGCTGCTCGACCTGTTCGGCGTACTCCAGGACCTGGAGCTGGACTGGGAGTACGAAGTCTCCCGCTGGCTCGGCCCGGTGGCCACCCAACTGCTCGGCAGCCACCTGCGCAGCCGCGCCCGCTGGACCCGCGACAGCCTGTCCAGCCTGGGCCGTACCGCCTCCGAATACCTGGCCGAAGAGTCGCGCACCCTGGTGGGCCTGCGCGAAGCCGAAGCCCGCTTCGAAGAGCTCGACAGCCTCAAGCTCGACATTGAACGCCTCGAGGCGCGCCTCGAGCGCCTTGCCCGATCCCTTGAATCCAGCGATAACGCATGAAGCTGCTCGCCGTCCGCCGTCTGTTGCGCATCCAGCGCGTCGTAATCCGCTACCGTCTCGATGACCTGCTGTTCGACCTGCCCCTGCCCTGGTGGCTGGCCTCCCTGCGGCTGCTGATGCCGTGGCGCTGGCTGCCGCGCAAGAAGCTCGAACTGAGCCGTGGCGCGCGCCTGCGCCTGGCCCTGCAGGACCTCGGGCCGATCTTCATCAAGTTCGGCCAGTTGCTCTCCACCCGCCGCGACCTTTTGCCGGCGGATATCGCCGACGAGCTGATGCTGCTGCAGGACCGCGTCCCGCCCTTTGATCCGCAAAAGGCCGTGGCGCTGATCGAAGAGCAACTGGGCGCCAAGGTCGGCGAAGTGTTCGCACGCTTCGATGTCGAGCCATTGGCCTCGGCTTCCGTTGCCCAGGTCCACGCCGCCCGCCTGAAAAGCGGCGAGGAAGTGGTGGTCAAGGTGGTGCGTCCCGGCCTCAAGCCGGTGATCGCCCAGGACCTGGCCTGGCTGTTCCTGATTGCCCGCGGCGCCGAGCGGGTCTCCGCCGATGCCCGCCTGCTGCACCCGGTGGACGTGGTCAGCGACTACGAGAAGACCATCTACGACGAGCTCGACCTGCTTCGCGAGGCGGCCAACGCCAGCCAGTTGCGGCGCAACTTCGAAGGCTCGGACATGATGTACGTGCCCCAGGTCTACTGGGACTGGTGCCGCCCGAAAGTGCTGGTGATGGAGCGCATCTACGGCATCCAGGTCACCGACCTGGAGACCCTCGCCGACCAGCGCACCGACATGAAGATGCTCGCCGAGCGCGGCGTGGAGATCTTCTTCACCCAGGTGTTCCGCGACAGCTTCTTCCACGCCGACATGCACCCCGGCAACATCTTCGTCAGCACCGTGAAGCCCTGGAGCCCGCAGTACATTGCCATCGACTGCGGCATCGTCGGCAGCCTGACCCCGGAAGACCAGGACTACCTGGCGCGCAACCTGTTCGCCTTCTTCAAGCGCGACTACCGCCGCGTGGCGCAGTTGCACATCGATTCCGGCTGGGTCCCGGCGCAGACCAAGCTCAACGAGTTCGAGGCGGCGATCCGCACCGTGTGCGAGCCGATCTTCGAAAAACCGCTGAAGGACATCTCCTTCGGCCAGGTGCTGATGCGCCTGTTCCAGACTGCGCGGCGCTTCAACATGGAAGTGCAGCCGCAACTGGTGCTGCTGCAGAAGACCCTGCTGAACATCGAAGGCCTGGGCCGCCAGTTGTATCCGGACCTGGACCTGTGGAGCACCGCCCAGCCGTTCCTCGAACGCTGGATGCGCGACCGGGTCAGCCCGAAAACCCTGCTGCAGAACCTGCACAGCCAGGTCGAGCAGGTGCCGCACCTGGCCAACATGACCCGCGACCTGCTGGAACGCATGTCGCAGCCGCACCTCAACGACCCGCCGGCCCCGTGGAAGCAGCAGGACCACTGGGCCCTGCGCCTGCTCGGTGCTGCCCTGCTGGGCGGTGGCGCGGTGCTCGCCACCGGCGCGGAGAACTTCGTAGCCACCAGCGTCTGGCCGGCCTGGCTGATGCTGGCGGCGGGGCTCTACCTGGTGGTTCGCCGATAGCCACGACGGCCAGCGGCTGGCACACTAGCCGCCGGCATCGGCGCGGGGCCGTGGCCTGATTTGGGAGTCGAACATGAAAGACTGGCTGGACGAGATCAAGTGGGACAGCAACGGCCTGGTACCGGCCATCGCCCAGGACCACAAGACCGGGCGCGTATTGATGATGGCCTGGATGAACCGCGAATCCCTGGCCCTGACCGCCGCCGAGCAGCGCGCCATCTACTGGTCGCGCTCCCGTGGCAAACTGTGGCGCAAGGGCGAGGAGTCCGGCCATGTGCAGAAACTGCATGAGCTGCGCCTGGACTGCGACGCCGACGTGATCATCCTGATGGTCGAGCAACTGGGTCATATCGCCTGCCACACCGGCCGCGAAAGCTGCTTCTACCGCGTCTTCGAAGACGGCCAGTGGAAAATCGTCGACCCGGTCCTGAAGGACCCGGACGCCATCTACAACGCAGGACACTGAACATGAGCGACACCCTGAGCCGCCTGGCCGAAGTACTGGAAGCCCGCAAGGGCGCGGCCCCCGACAGTTCCTACGTCGCCAGCCTGTACCACAAGGGCCTGAACAAGATCCTTGAGAAGGTCGGCGAGGAATCGGTGGAAACCATCATCGCCGCCAAGGACGCCGCCGTCAGCGGCGACTGCAGCGATGTCATCTATGAAACCGCCGACCTGTGGTTCCATAGCCTGGTCATGCTCAGTGCATTGGGCCAACACCCGCAGGCCGTGCTGGCCGAGCTGGAACGCCGCTTCGGCCTGTCCGGCCATGACGAAAAAGCCGCTCGCCAGCCATCGGCCTGACTGACACTACATTCGAGGAAAGCACCATGGGTATTTTTGACTGGAAACACTGGATCGTCCTGCTGGTCGTGGTCGTGCTGGTCTTCGGCACCAAGAAGCTGAAGAACTTCGGCAGCGACCTGGGCGAGTCCATCAAGGGCTTCCGCAAGGCCATGAACGAAGAAGAGAAGCCGGCGGACCCGAACGTCCAGGCCGCGCAACCTTCCCAGCCGGTACCACCGCAGGGCGCCCCGCTGAACCAGCCGCAAACCTTCGACGGCCAGGCGCAGAAGGTCCAGGAACCTGCAAGGAAAGAGTGATCCCATGTTCGGCATCAGCTTCAGCGAGTTGCTGCTCGTCGGCCTGGTCGCCCTGGTGGTGCTCGGCCCCGAGCGCCTGCCCGGCGCGGCGCGCACCGCCGGCCTGTGGATCGGGCGGCTCAAGCGCAGCTTCAATTCCATCAAGCAGGAAGTGGAGCGCGAGATCGGCGCCGACGAGATCCGCCGGCAACTGCACAACGAGCACATCCTCTCGATGGAGCAGGAAGCCCGGCGCATCCTCAATCCACACAGCGTGACCCCGGACCCGGCCACCACGCCCGGTAGCGAGCCGGTGCCCCCGGTGGCAGCCGAGCCTGCCCCCGTGGCGCCTGTTGCGCCCGTACCGCCGGTAACCCCTGTCGTCACTCCTGAACCGGCCCCCGTCACCCCGCCGCCCACCGAACCGACCCAACCGCCGCGAGCCCCATGAGCGAGATCCCGGAACACGACCAGCCGATGCCGCTGGTGTCGCACCTCACCGAACTGCGGACCCGCCTGCTGCGCTGCGTGGCGGCGGTCTTCCTGATCTTCGCCGGGCTGTTCTCCTTCGCCCAGCAGATCTACACCCTGGTCTCGGCGCCGCTGCGCGCGCACCTGCCGGCCAACGCGACGATGATCGCCACCGACGTGGCCTCGCCGTTCCTCACGCCGTTCAAGCTGACCATGATCGTTTCGCTGTTCCTGGCGATCCCGTTCATCCTCTACCAGATCTGGGGCTTCATCGCGCCCGGCCTGTACCGCCATGAAAAGCGCGTGGCGATCCCGCTGCTGGTGTCCAGCATCCTGCTGTTCTACGCCGGCATGGCCTTCGCCTACTTCCTGGTCTTCCCGCTGATCTTCGGCTTCTTCGCCAGCGCCACGCCCGAAGGCGTGTCGATGATGACCGACATCGCCAGCTACCTCGATTTCGTCATGACCCTGTTCTTCGCCTTCGGGGTGGCCTTCGAGATCCCGGTGGCCGTGGTCCTGCTGGTGTGGATCGGTGTCGTGGACGTGCAGTACCTGCGCAAGATCCGCCCGTACGTGATCATCGGCTGCTTCGTGGTCGGCATGATCCTGACTCCGCCGGACATCTTCTCGCAGACCCTGCTGGCCGTGCCGATGTGGATGCTGTTCGAGATCGGCGTGCTGTTCGGCGGCCTGGTGCGCAAGCGCCGCCAGGAAGAACAAGCCAGCGACGACACCCCGGACGACCAGCCGCCAGCGACCCAGCCGTGAACCTGTTGCTGCTCGAGGAGGCCGATTTCATCTCGGCCGACCGTGCGGTCCTGAACGACCGCCGCTTCACCCATATGCAGGAGATCCATCGCGTGGCGGTGGGCGACAGCCTGCGGGTCGGGCGCATTGGCGGGCGGATGGGCCAAGCCCGGGTCGAGCGCCTGGAAGGCCATGAAGCCGAACTGTCCCTGAGCTTCGACCAGGCTCCGCCGGCCAAGCTGCCGCTGACCCTGGTGCTCGCCCTGCCGCGACCGAAAATGCTCCGCCGGGTGTTCCAGACCATCGCCACCATGGGCGTGGCCAAGCTGGTGCTGGTCAACAGCTACCGGGTGGAAAAGAGCTTCTGGCAGACGCCGTTCCTCGACCCGGAGAACATCCGCGAGAACCTGATCCTCGGCCTGGAACAGGCCCGCGACACGGTGCTGCCGGAAGTCATCATCGAGAAGCGCTTCAAGCCCTTCGTCGAGGACCGCCTGCCGGCCATCGCCGCCGGCACCCTCGGCCTGGTCGGCCATCCTGGCAACCACCCGCCCTGCCCGCGCGGCGTGGATGAGCCGGTGACCCTGGCCATCGGGCCGGAAGGCGGCTGGATTCCTTACGAGATCGACCTGCTGGGCAAGGCCGGGCTCGCCCCGGTGCAGCTCGGTGATCGCATCCTGCGCGTGGAAACAGCCGTCACCGCCCTGCTCGCTCGTCTTTTCTAAGCGCTTTCCCACACGGTCTATAGGACTATTGGCTACCTCTTTAGCCCCGGTTTAGACGCTTTTGCCATCTTCAGTTTTGTCACGGCGAGCCGATTCAGGAACACAGCCTAGAAATCTGCCTCGCCTGACAGAACCGGAGTGACCGTATGTACCGTTGGATGGCCCTGCACCTGGGCAATGTGAGCGTCAATCGCAAACTGGGGATCGGCTTCAGCATCGTGTTGCTGCTGACCCTCGCTATCACCTTCACCGGCTGGCAAGGCCTGAGCGGCGTGATCGGCCGGGGTGACAAGCTCGGCGAGATCTCAGAGGTGTACCAGGGTACCCAGGTCCTGCGTATCGCCCGGCAGAGCTACGAGCACAACCGTGACGCCGCCTCCACCGCCCAGGTGGAACAGGCCCTGGCGTCGCTGGCCACGACCCTGCAACGGGTCAGCAAGGGCGTCAAGGAGCCTCAGGACAGCAAGCGTCTCGCTGACCAGGAGCAGACGGTCCGCGCCTATGAAAGCGCCTTCGCCGACCTCAAGCGCGCTGCAGACGCCCGCGAGGCCGCCCGTGCCATTCTCGGCAGCAGCGCCGACCAGGCTGCCGCGCTGCTCGACCAGGTCCAGCAAGCCCTGCTGCAGGACGGTGACATCGTGGTGTTCAACAACGCGGTCGAGACGGCAAAGCTGCTGCAACAGGCGCGTTTCCAGGTACGCGGCTACACCTACAGCGGCAAGGATGAGTTCCAGGCCACCGCACTGACCGCCATCGACGAGGCGCTGGCGCTGATCAAGTCGCTGCCGGGCAAGGTGCCGGCGCAACATCAGGCCAGCCTGGTCGCGACTGCCGAGGCCCTGAATGCCTACCGCGGCGCGGTGGTCCAGGTAGGCGCCGCCCAGTCAGCCGGCGAGAAGGCCTTGGCCGAGATGGGCAAGCTGGGCACCCGCCTGCTCGACCTGAGCAGCGAGCTGACCCAGTCCCAGACCAAGATTCGCGACACCGAAACCGAGCATGCCAAGTCCATGCTTGGCCTCGCCACCCTGCTCGCCCTGGCCTTCGGCATCCTGGCCGCCTGGGCGATCACCCGGCAGATCGTCATCCCGCTGCGCCAGACCCTGACCGCCGTGGACCGCATCGCCAGCGGCGACCTCAGCCACGACCTCCACGAGCAGCGGCGTGACGAACTGGGCCAGTTGCAGCGCAGCATGCAGCGCATGACCCTGAGCCTGCGCGAGCTGATCGGCGGGATTGGCGATGGCGTCACCCAGATCGCCAGTGCTGCCGAGGAACTGTCCGCAGTGACCGAGCAGACCAGCGCCGGGGTCAACAACCAGAAGGTGGAAACTGACCAGGTCGCCACCGCCATGAACGAAATGGCCGCCACCGTGCATGAAGTGGCCCGCAATGCCGAAGAGGCTTCCGAAGCCGCGAAGATGGCCGACAACCAGGCCCGCGAAGGTGATCGCGTGGTGGCCCAGGCCATTGCCCAGATCGAGCGCCTGGCCAAGGAAGTCGGTAACTCCAGCACTGCAATGAACGACCTCAAGGCCGAGAGCGCGAAGATCGGCAGCGTACTGGACGTGATCAAGTCGGTGGCCGAGCAGACCAACCTGCTGGCGCTCAACGCGGCCATCGAAGCGGCCCGGGCCGGTGAAGCGGGTCGCGGGTTTGCCGTGGTCGCGGATGAGGTGCGCAGCCTGGCGCAGCGCACCCAGCAGTCCACCGAGGAGATCGAGCAATTGATCGCCGGGTTGCAGAACGGCACCCAGCAGGTGGCGGCGGTGATGGACAACAGCCGGAACCTGACCGACAGCAGCGTGCAGTTGACCCGCAGTGCCGGGGTTTCGCTGGAGACCATTACCAGGACCGTGTCGTCGATCCAGGCGATGAACCAGCAGATCGCGGCGGCGGCGGAACAGCAGAGCGCGGTGGCGGAAGAGATCAACCGCAGCGTGATGAATGTGCGGGATGTGTCGGATCAGACGGCGTCGGCGAGTGAGGAGACGGCGGCGTCCAGCGTGGAACTGGCGCGCTTGGGGACGCATTTGCAGTCGCTGGTATCGCGGTTCCGCCTGTAATCCATTTGTGTGGCTGATGGCCCTATCGCTGGCAAGCCAGCTCCCACAAGTATCGCGTGCACCGCTGAACCTGTGGGAGCTGGCTTGCCAGCGATAGGGCCCGGAAGAGCGACAGAGCTTAGAGAACCTGGCGGAGGAAGGCCTGGGCCCGCAGGTCTTTAGGTGCAGTAAAGAACTGCTCCGGCGGCGAATCCTCCAGCAGCTTCCCGTGATCGAAGAACAGCACCCGATCCGCCACTTCCCGCGCAAAGCCCATTTCATGAGTCACGCAGACCATGGTCATGCCTTCCTGGGCCAGGGTCTTCATCACATCCAGCACTTCGCCGACCATTTCCGGGTCGAGCGCCGACGTCGGCTCGTCGAACAGCATCACCTTCGGGTCCATCGCCAGCGCCCGGGCAATCGCCACGCGCTGCTGCTGGCCACCGGAGAGCCGCGACGGGTATTCGTTGGCCTTCTGCCCGATGCCCACCTTCTCCAGCAAGGCTTTCGCCTTGGCCTCGCGCTCGGCCTTGCCGCGCTTGCGCACGACCTTCTGCGCCAGGCACAGGTTCTCCAGCACGGTCATGTGCGGGAACAGGTTGAAGTGCTGGAACACCATGCCGACTTCACGGCGATAGGCGTTGATATCGGTCTTCGGGTCAGCCAGTTGCAGACCATCGATGGCCACGCTGCCAGAGTCGAAGGATTCCAGGCCGTTGAGGCAGCGCAGGAAGGTCGACTTGCCCGAACCCGACGGGCCCAGCACCACCAGCACTTCGCCACGGGCGACCTGGGTGGTGACGTTATCCACAGCCCGCACGACCATGCCGCGGGTGTCGAAGACTTTGGTCAGATCACGGACTTCAATCACTTTGCGCAAGCCTCCGCTCGAGCCGGCTGGCGAAGTGCGACAGCGGCAGGTTGATCAGCAGGTACAGCCCGGCGACACAGAACCAGATCTCGAAGGTGGAGAACGAGGTGGTGATCGCCTCGCGGCCGCTCTTGGTCAGTTCGGTGATGGCGATCACCGAGACCAGCGAGGTGTCCTTGACCAGGCTGATGAACTGCCCGGCCAACGGCGGCAGCACGCGCTTGAACGCCTGCGGCAGAACCACGTGGCGCATCGATTGCGAGGCATTCAGGCCCAGCGAGCGCGCCGCTTCACTCTGGCCCTTGGCGATCGACTGCACGCCGGCGCGGACGATCTCGGCCACGTAGGCACCGGTGAACAGCGCCAGCGCCGCGACCCCGGCGAACTCCCGGGACAGGTTGAGCACCGTGCCGATGAAGAAGTAGAAGATGAAGATCTGCACCAGCAGCGGCGTACCGCGCACCAGTTCGACGTAGACCGTGGACAGGTCGCGCAGGGTCGGGTTGCTCGACAGGCGGCACAGCCCGGCGAACAGGCCGATCACCAGGCCGGCGATGCCCGACGCCACGGAGATCCAGATGGTGGTCCACAGACCCCAGGCCAGCGGGCCGGCGGCCCAGTGGTGGGTCAGGCCGATCACGTCGCCTTCGGCTACATCGTCGCCCTGGGACAGCTGCACGCTGGCCTGGTCGACTTCCAGCACCTGGTCGTTGCCGTCTTCATCACGCAGGGTCACCACGGCAGTGCCGCCCTTGCGCTCGATCTCCTGCACCGTGCCGTAGCCGGCAGCGCGATGGGCTTCTTCGGCCTGGTAGGCGAAGTATTGCGGCACACGGTTCCAGCGCCACTCGTAGGAAATCATCGAGGTGGCGAAATACAGACTCACCGCCAGTCCGACCAGGACCAGCGCGGTCAGCCCGTGCCAGGGCCACTGGGCTTTCTTGTGTTTGATCACGTTGAGGGTTCCGTAAATGCGAACGCGCAGGACAAGCCTGCGCGTCGGGTTTCAAGCCTGGGCGTGGAGCCTGGGCCTTATTCCATGTCCTTCAGCCACTCGGTCTTCTTGAACCACTTGTCGTGGATTCGATCGTAGGTGCCGTCGTGCTTGATCTGGTGCAGGAAGTTGTTGATGAAGTTGATGCTGTCGTAGTCGCCTTTCTTCAGGCCGAAGGCCAGCGGCTCGTAGGTGAACGGCTCGTCCAGGTAGACCAGCTTGCCGTTGCCGACCTTGGTCAGGGCAACGACGTTGTACGGGGCGTCGTAGACGAAGGCGTCAGCCTTGCCGTTGACCACGTCCAGCACGCCCTCCTGCTCGTTGTCGTAGCCGTGGTACTGGGCCTTGCTGATCATTTTCTTGGCCATCATCTCGCCGGTGGTGCCCAGCTTGGAGGTCAGGCGGTACTCAGCGCTGTTCAGGTCCTTGTACGACTTGACCTTGCCTTCCAGTTCCTTGCGGATCAGCAGGGTCTGGCCGACGACGATGAAGGGCTCGCTGAAGTTCAGCTTCAGGTTGCGCTCCTGGGTCAGGGTCATGCCGCTGCCGATCATGTCGAACTTGTTGGTCATCAGGGCCGGGATGATGCCGTCGTAGCCAGTGGAAACCAGTTCCAGCTTGACGCCCATGGACTTGGCCATGGCCTTGAGGATGTCCACTTCGAAGCCGATGATCTCACCGCGCTTGTTGGTCATCTCGAAGGGCATGTAGGTCGGGTCCATGCCGACGCGCAGGGTGCCGCGCTTGGTCGCGTCATCGATCACGCCAGCCTGGGCGGAGCACACCGCCACGGTGGCCGCGACGCCGGCCAGCAGCATCGACAGATACTTTTTGAACATCACCACTTCCCCCAAACAGAAAACCGCTCGAATTTTATTGTGTGCGCGAAAAGTCCTACAGACGACGCGCCATAGTCGGGGTGGGATGCTAACGCATGAGCGGCACGGGACCTAGCGTCCGTGAAGACTTTGTTACTTATTGATACCAGAAAATGCAACGGGGCGACGAATGTCGCCCCGTTGCGGGTCAGGCGTTGGCCAGGGCCGGCTGCGGCGCCGGCTCGGGGTGCAACGGCAGCAGCGGCGAGTGCGGATCGCTGGCGATGGACTTGCGCCACACGTCCAGCCAGGCCGGGGTCTGCTCGGCCCAGATCTGCTCGTGCAGGCGGGCCAGGGCCACCGGGTCGCTGAGCAGGGCCAGGCGGGTGTTGCCGTCCAGACCGGACGGGCCGACCTGCAGGGCCTTGGCGATACGCTCGGCGCGCAGCGCCTCGATCGGCGCTGCTTCGCGGTGACGGGCAGTGGCCAGGGCACAGGCCAGGGCGTTCTGCTTCGGATCGACCACGGCGCGGACGAAACCGTCCTTGAGCGCGTGCCAGCGGTTCTCGTGGGTGTACTGGTCGGTCGCCAGCAGTTCCTGGGGCGTCGAGTACTCCTCGGGAATCAGGAACAGCTTCTCGTCCTTGGCGCGCAGGCCCAGGTTGACCCGGCTGGAGATCACCGAGACCGGGATCGACAGGGTCAGCGAACCGACGATAGGCACCAGCCACCACAGGAAGCTCGGGTTCAGCCAGGCCACCAGCAGCGCCCAGGCCACGCCCAGCAGGGTCTGCGGGCCATGGCGGCGTACCGCTTCGCTCCACGGCGTGGAGTCGTCGTCACGCTGCGGCGAGTTCCAGGTCGCGGCCCAGCCGAGGAACGCGGCGAGGACGAAACGGGTGTGGAAGATCATCCGCACCGGCGCCAGCAGCATGGAGAACAGCATCTCCAGGAGCATCGACAGGGTCACCTTGATGCGCCCGCCAAACTCCTTCGCGCCCTTGGCCCAGATCAGGATGACGCTGAGCAGCTTGGGCAGGAACAACAGCACGATGGTGGTGGAGAACAGCGCGATGGCCTTCTCCGGGTGCCACTGCGGCCACAGCGGGTACAGCTGCCGTGGTTCGAGGAAGTACTGCGGCTCCATCAGGGTGTTGGTCGCCAGCAAGGCCGTCGACAGCACCAGGAAGAAGAACCACAGCGGCGCCGACAGGTAGGACATCACCCCGGTGAGGAACACCGCGCGGTGCACCGGGTGCATGCCCTTGACCAGGAACAGGCGGAAGTTCATCAGGTTGCCGTGGCACCAGCGACGGTCACGCTTGAGCTCGTCGAGCAGGTTCGGCGGCAGTTCTTCGTAGCTGCCCGGCAGGTCGTAGGCGATCCACACGCCCCAACCGGCACGGCGCATCAGCGCGGCTTCGACGAAGTCGTGGGAAAGAATCGCACCGGCAAAGGCGCCCTTGCCCGGCAACGGCGCCAGGGCGCAGTGCTCGATGAAGGGCTTCATGCGGATGATCGCGTTGTGGCCCCAGTAGTGCGACTCGCCCAGCTGCCAGAAGTGCAGGCCGGCTGTGAACAGCGGGCCGTACACGCGGGTGGCGAACTGCTGCATGCGCGCATACAGGGTGTCCATGCCCGAAGCCTTCGGCGCGGTCTGGATGATCCCGGCGTCCGGGTTGGCTTCCATCAGGCGCACCAGGCTGGTGAGGCATTCGCCGCTCATCACGCTGTCGGCGTCGAGCACCACCATGTAGCGGTAGTCGCTGCCCCAGCGACGGCAGAAGTCGTCGAGGTTGCCGCTCTTGCGCTTCACCCGGCGACGCCGGCGACGGTAGAAGATCCGCCCGAAACCGTTGGTTTCGCGGCAGACGTCCAGCCACGCCTGTTGCTCGGCAACGGCGATGTCGGTGTCGTTGGTGTCGCTGAGGACGAAGAAGTCGAAGCGGTCCAGGTCACCGGTGGCGGCAACGGACTCGAAGGTGGCGCGCAGGCCGGCGAACACCCGTGGCACGTCTTCGTTGCAGATCGGCATGACCAGTGCAGTACGGGCGCCCTTCTCGATCGGCTCGTTGCCGGCGCTGCTTCCGGAAATACGGTACTTGTCGCGCCCGGTGAGCAGTTCGAGGAAGCCCATCAGCGCGGTCCAGAAACCGGCCGAGACCCAGCAGAAGAGGATGCCGAAGAGGATCAGGATGCTGGTCTGCAAGGCATACGGCCAGACCTGCGCCGCGGTCTGCAGCAGCGGCTGGTGCATCACCTCGTCGAGGTCGACGAAGGACCAGCCTTGATAAGGCAGGATGCCCTTCATGTACCAGCCAGCGACCAGGGTCTGGCCGATCATCAGGGCCAGCAGGATATAGCGGCGCATGGAGCCAACCCAGCGCCAGCGCGCGGCCGGCAGCTCGCGTTTTTCCGGGGCCGGGGCATTGGTGCGCCCGGTCAGCCGGCGCCAGCCGCGGATCAGGATGTTGGTCCGCCATGGCTCGGGCACGACCCGGGTGCGGCGGATCGGCGGGGTCGCCTTGAGGCAGACCCGGCCGTTGGCGTCGAGGCCGAGCATCTCGACCTCTTCCATATCGGTTGCGGTCAGCAGGTTCAGCCGGCTGCCGACCGAGCCCTGGGGGGACTCGGCATCGGCAGGCGCCGGATGCACCGACAGGCGCTGGTGCAACTCGCTGAACGAGTTGCAGCGGGCGAGTTCCGCCCGTTGCTCATCGCTCAATGGTAGGTGGGCCAGATACTCGACGAGCGGTTCCGGCCGTGCTGAAGAGTTACTCATCGGCAGGCAACTGATAGCTCCAGGTCTCGGTCAGCACCTGTTCGGTGGTGGCCGGGGCCTCGGTGGTGGGCGCCGCGTCGGCGGCAGGCTGCTCGGCAGGTTGCTCGGCCTTCGCGGTTTTCGCCGCGGCCTTGTCATGCTTCGCAGGTTTTTCCTGTTTCTTCGGCTCTTCCTGCTTTTCAGGCTTGGCCGGCTCGACCGGCACATCGCGAACCAGGGCGGCGCGCATTTCCACGGCCTTGCCCGGATCCTTGACCTTCATCCGCAGGGTCAGGCGCCAGCCCTTGATTTCAGGGTTGTAGCGCAGGTTGTTTTCCACCAGCTCCGCGTTGTCGTCCAGGCTGACCTGGGTACGCACCGCGGTATCTGGCGCCAGCTTGGCCAGGGCCGGACCTTCGAAGTCGACCAGGAAGGCCACGCTGCCGTCCGGCTGGCGAATCAGGTTGGATTGCTTGACGTCGCCGGTGGAACGCATGGTCTGCTTGACCCAGCCTAGCTCAGGCGAGTGGAACTCGGACTCGTCCATGGTCCAGTGCAGGCGATATTCGTATTCGATCGGGGTCCCTGGCTCCGGCAGTTTCTCCGGGCTCCAGAAGGCCACGATGTTGTCGTTGGTCTCGTCGGCGGTCGGGATCTCGACCAGGTCGACGGTGCCCTTGCCCCAGTCGCCCTTCGGCTCGATCCAGGTGCTCGGACGTTTCTGGTAGTTGTCATCCAGGTCTTCGAAGAAGCCGAAGTCGCGGTTGCGCTGCAGCAGACCGAAGCCGCGCGGGTTCTCGACGCTGAAGTTGCTGACGGCCAGGTGTTTCGGGTTGTTCAGCGGACGCCACAGCCATTCGCCGTTGCCGGCATGGATCGACAGGCCTTCGGAGTCGTGCAGCGAAGGACGGTAGTTCGGCACGCGGGACGGCTGGTTGCTGCCGAACAGGTACATGCTGGTCAGCGGGGCGATGCCCAGGCGGCTGACGTGGTCACGCAGGAAGACTTTCGACTGCACATCGACGATGGTGTCGGAACCCGGACGCAGGATCAGCTTGTAGGCGCCGGTGGAGCGCGGCGAATCCAGCAGGGCGTAGATCACCAGGTGCTTGTCGTTGGCGCTCGGGCGCTCGACCCAGAACTCGGTGAAGCGCGGGAATTCTTCGCCGGACGGCAGCGCGGTGTCGATCGCCAGGCCGCGGGCCGACAGGCCGTACACCTGGCCCTTGCCGACCACGCGGAAGTAGCTGGCGCCGAGCAGGGTCATGATTTCGTCCTGCTTGTCCGCCTTGTTGATCGGATAGAGAACGCGGAAACCGGCGTAGCCGAGCTTCTCGGTGGCCTTGGCATCGAACTGCAGGTCGCCGAAGTCGAAGCGGCTCGGGTCGTACTTGATTTCTTCGACGGTGGTGGCGGTGACTTCATTGATTTTCACCGGCGTATCGAAGTGCATGCCCTGGTGATAGAAGGACAGCTCGAACGGGGTCTTCTCCCCGGCCCACTCGGCTTTCTCGGTGCGGAAATGAATCTTCTGGTAGTCAGCGAACTTCATGTCGCGGAACACGGCCGGCAGATTGCTTTTCGGGGCTTCGTACTTCTGTCCGGCCAGGTCCTTCGCCTTGGCCGCCACGTCGTCAAGGTTGAACGCCCAGAGCTGGCCGGAGCCGAGCAGGCACATCAGTGCCGAACCCGCGATCAGGGCCTTGCGCAGCCGGCTGGCAGGCATTCTTGGAGCATCAAAGGGACTTACAATCACGAGCAACCCTCGCCGAATACTGATCTAAAGAACCAACGGCCAGCGACACATGCCGGGTTGGCGAGCACTGTTCGGACTCCGAAAGGGCTCAATGATTCCCCAAACGGTTCCGGACAGTTCTCGAGTCAAGGTAAACAGGCCGTCGAACGCCGGCCCTGTGTAGCGCGCGATTATCTAGCAGGCTGCGTTACAACGCATCAGGGCCAGCCAACTATTTTTGCTGCTAAACCCCTTGTTTTCCTGCAAACAAGGGGATTTTTGTCTTCATATTTGTAACATAAATGTTACGGGGCCATCATTGACCAGGTGAACCTGCATGTCGGCCCCGAAGCGACCGCTGCCGACAGTGCCGTGCTTGAGCCTCGCCTGGGCCAGCAGGTAGTCGAACAGTTCGGCGCCGAGGGCCGGCGGCGCGGCGGTGGAAAAGCTCGGGCGCAGGCCGCTGCGGGTGTCCGCGGCCAGGGTGAACTGGGACACCAGCAGCAGGCCGCCGTCGATGTCCTTGAGGGAGAGGTTCATCTTGCCCTGCGGGTCGCTGAAGACCCGGTAGTTGAGGAGCTTGTGCAGCAGCTTGTCGGCGTGTTCCGGGGTGTCGCCGGGTTCCACGGCGACCAGCACCATCAGGCCCTGATCGATGGAACCGACGATCTCCCCTTCCACTTCCACCCGGGCGCCACGCACCCGTTGCAGCAGGCCCTTCACGCTTCTTCCAAAGGCAGGTCGAGCAGGCGCCGGGCCATCTGCTCGGCGGCGCGCACCAGGGCGTCGGTGATGCCCGGCTCGGAGGCGGCGTGGCCGGCGTCGCGGATCACCTTCAATTCACTGTTCGGCCAGGCCTGGTGCAGTTCCCAGGCGTTGTCCAGCGGGCAGATCACGTCATAGCGGCCATGCACGATCACCGCCGGCAGGTGGGCGATCTTCGGCATGTCGCGGATCAGCTGGTTTTCGTCGAGGAAGGCGTTGTTGACGAAGTAGTGGCATTCGATGCGGGCGATCGACAGGGCGCGCTGCGGCTCGGAGAAGCGATCGACCACCAGCGGGTTCGGGCGCAGGGTCGCGGTGCGGCCTTCCCAGGTGGACCAGGCCTTGGCCGCGTGCATCTGGGCGATCTGGTCGTTGCCGGTAAGGCGCTTGTGGAAGGCCTGGACCAGGTTGTCGCGTTCGTCCACCGGGATCGGCGCGATGTAGTCCTGCCAGTAGTCCGGGAACAGGCGGCTGGCGCCACCGGTCTGGTAGAACCAGTCGATCTCCTGCGGACGGCAGAGGAAGATGCCGCGCAGGATCAGGCCATGGACGCGCTCGGGATGGGTCTGGGCGTAGGCCAGGGCCAGGGTCGAGCCCCAGGAGCCGCCGAACAGGACCCATTTCTCGATGCCGAGGTGCTTGCGGATGCGCTCGAGGTCTTCGACCAGATGCCAGGTGGTGTTGTTTTCCAGGCTGGCGTGGGGCGTGGAGCGGCCACAGCCGCGCTGGTCGAAGGTGATGATGCGGTAGACGGTGGGGTCGAAGTAGCAGCGGCTCTGGGCATCGCAGCCGGCGCCGGGGCCACCGTGAATGAACACCACCGGCAGACCTTCCGGTGAACCACTTTCATCGACGTACAGCACATGCGGTGCTTCGACTGCCAGATCGTGCCGGGCGTAGGGTTTGATCTGTGGGTACAAGGTCTGCATTACGCACTCCGTGTGGGAATTATTCTGCCGTTGGGCATCATAAACCCGAAATGCGCTTTGAGCATGCCCCGTTGGGTCAAGTGTTCTTCAGGTAACCATGTGCTGCTCTCAGGGGCCTCATCGCTGGCAAGCCAGCTCCCACAGGGTTCGGCGGCGCCGCGGACACTGTGGGAGCTGGCGTTGCCAGCGATGGCGTCAGTCGTATCGCCGCTGAGCCCAGGCCAGAACCTCTTCGAGCAATCCCCGCAATACCACCTGCGTCGGCCCCGCCAGATCCTCCCGATAGGCAAACGGCTCCACCTCTTCCATATAAGTGCTCTGCGCCAGCTCCAGCTGCACCGCATGGATATCCCCGGCCGGATCGCCGTAATGCCGGGTGATATGCCCGCCCTTGAAGCGCCCGTTCAGCACATGGGTGTAGTCCGGCGCCCCGGCACACACCGCCTTCAACCGCTCGGCCAGTTCGGGGTCACAACTCGCCCCGTTGAACGTCCCCAGGTTGAAGTCCGGCAGTTTCCCGTCGAACAGATGCGGCACATGGGAGCGGATCGAATGCGCATCCCACAACAGCGCATAACCAAACTCCGCCTTCAACCGCGCCAGTTCGTTACGCAGGGTGTCGTGATACGGCCGCCAGATCGCCTCCAGATACCCTGCCCGCTCCGCCGCCGACGGCACCTTCCCTTCCTCGAACAACGGCTCGCCATCGAACAGCGTCGCCGGGAACAACCCGGTAGTCGCGCCGACATACAGCGGCTGGTCATCCTCGGGCCGGTTCAGGTCGATGACAAAGCGCGAATACTCCGCCGCCACCACACTGGCGCCCATCTCGCGGACGAAGTCGTAGAGCCGGGGGATATGCCAGTCGGTATCCGGCAGGCTGCGGGCCGCCGGCACCAGTCCGTCACGCACCGCCGGGGTCAACTTCAGACCGGCGTGCGGCATGCTGACCAGCAGCGGCAGCCTGCCCTGGTGAAAACTCAGAACCTTGTCCATCGTCATGCCTCAATCAGTCAGTTCGACGCCGTGGCGGACCACGCGCTTGTCCAGTTCACCACCGAGCCAGTACGCCAGGTCGGCCGGGCGCTCGATAGCCCAGGCCACGAAGTCGGCGACCTTGCCCGCTTCCAGCGAGCCATGGCTGTGCCCCAGCCCCAGCGCCGTGGCGGCATGGGTGGTCACCCCCGCCAGCGCCTCTTCCGGGGTCATGCGGAACAGGGTGCAGGCCATGTTCAGCATCAGCCGCAACGACAGCGCCGGCGAGGTGCCGGGGTTGAGGTCGCTGGCAATGGCGATCTTCACCCCGTGCTTGCGCAGGGCATCCATTGGCGGCAGCTGGGTTTCCCGCAGGTAATAGAAGGCACCGGGCAGCAGCACGGCGACGGTGCCGGCAGCGGCCATGGCGATGCAGTCATCCTCGGTCATGAACTCCAGGTGATCGGCAGACAACCCGTGATACCGCGCCGCCAGGCTCGACCCGGCCAGGGACGACAACTGCTCGGCATGCAGCTTGACCGGCAGGCCCAGCTCCCGTGCCTTGATGAACACCCGCTCGACCTGCGCCGGCGAGAACGCCAGGTACTCGCAGAATGCATCCACCGCGTCCACCAGCCCCTCGGCGGCCAGAGCCGGGAGCATCACCTCGCAGATATGGGTGATGTAGTCGTCGCTGCGGTCCTTGCACTCCGGCGGCAGCGCATGGGCCGCAAGACAAGTGGCGCGCACGGTCAGCGGCAGGCTCTCGCCAAGGCGGCGGGCGACCTTGAGCATCTTGCGTTCGTTTTCCAGATCCAGCCCGTAGCCGGACTTGATCTCCAGTGTGGTCACCCCATCGCGCATCAGCGCCCGTACCCGGCGCAGCGCGCTGGCGTACAGTTCGTCCTCGCTGGCGGCGCGGGTAGCGCGCACGGTGCTGGCGATACCGCCGCCCTGGGCGGCGATTTCGGCGTAGCTGACGCCCTGCAGGCGCTGTTCGAATTCGCCGCTGCGGTTACCGCCGAACACCGTGTGGGTGTGGCAGTCGATCAGCCCCGGCGTGACCCAGGCGCCGCCGAGGTCGACCCGCTGGCCGATATCCAGGTCCGGCAGCGAGCCACGCGGCCCGATCCAGTCGATATGCCCGTTGGACGTGACGATCGCCGCGTCCTCGATGATCGAGTAGCTGCCGTTGGCCATGCTCGCCACATGGCAGTGCTGCCAGAGGGTCTTCATCGTTTTCCCTCCATTCAGCCCAGGCTCGGCAGCACGCCGGCCGGCAGCAGGCCGGTCAGGCGACCTTCGGCCAGCAGTTCCACGGCGATCTCGATATCAGGAGCGAAGAAACGGTCCTTGTCGTAGTGCGGTACGCGGTCACGCAGGATCTTGCGCGCCTCTTCCAGCTTGGCCGAGCTCTTCAGCCCGGTACGCAGGTCCAGGCCCTGGCAGGCGCCGAGCCATTCGATGGCGAGGACGCCACGGGTGTTCTCGGCCATCTCCCACAGGCGCTTGCCGGCCGCCGGGGCCATGGACACGTGGTCTTCCTGGTTGGCCGAGGTCGGCAGGCTGTCGACGCTGTGCGGGTGCGACAGCGCCTTGTTCTCGCTGGCCAGGGCCGCGGCAGTGACCTGGGCGATCATGAAGCCGGAGTTGACCCCGCCGTTTTCCACCAGGAACGGCGGCAGCTGGGACATGTGCTTGTCCATCATCAGCGAGATGCGCCGTTCGCTCAGCGAGCCGATCTCGGCAATGGCCAGGGCCATGTTGTCGGCGGCCATGGCCACCGGCTCGGCGTGGAAGTTGCCTCCGGAGATCACATCGCCCTGCTCGGCGAACACCAGCGGGTTGTCGGAGACGGCGTTGGCCTCGATGGCCAGCACTTCGGCGGCCTGGCGCAGCTGGGTCAGGCAGGCGCCCATGACCTGCGGCTGGCAGCGCAGGGAGTACGGGTCCTGGACCTTGCCGCAATGTTCGTGGGAGGCGGACACCTCGGTGCCGTCGGTGAGCAGGTCGCGGTAGCAGGCTGCAGCATCGATCTGCCCGCGCTGGCCGCGGGCGGCATGAACGCGCGCATCGAACGGCGAACGCGAGCCCAGCACGGCTTCGACGGTCAGGCCACCACAGGCGATGGCGGCAGCGAACAGGTCCTCGGCTTCGAACAGCCCGCGCAGGGCATAGGCGGTCGAGGCCTGGGTGCCGTTGAGCAGCGCCAGCCCTTCCTTGGCCGCCAGGGTCAGCGGCTTCAGGCCGGCAACAGCCAGCGCATCCACCGCCGACAGCCACTCACCCTTGTGCCGGGCCTTGCCTTCACCGAGCAGCACCAGCGACATATGCGCCAGCGGCGCCAGGTCGCCGGACGCCCCGACCGAGCCTTTCAGCGGGATATGCGGGTAGACCTCGGCATTGACCAGGGCGATCAGCGCATCGATCACCACCCGGCGGATCCCGGAGAAACCCCGGCTCAGGCTGTTGATCTTCAGGACCATGATCAACCGCACCATGGCGTCGTCCAGCGGCGCGCCGATCCCGGCGGCATGGGACAGCACCAGCGAGCGCTGGAGGTTTTCCAGGTCGTGGCTGGCGATGCGGGTCGAGGCCAGCAGGCCGAAACCGGTGTTGATGCCGTAGGCGGTGCGGTCCTCGGCGAGGATCTGCTCGACGCAGGCAACGCTGGCATCGATCTGCGCCGCGGCGCTGGCCACCAGGCTCAGGCGTGCCGGGGTGTTATAGATGCCGCGCAGTTCGGCGAGGCTGACCTGGCCGGGAATCAGGTTGAAGACTTGCATGTTCAGGCTCCTTGTATGAGGTCAGAGCAGGGTCGGCAGCACGGACTGCGGGCCCTGCGGCTGTTTGAGCAATGCGGCCGCGCGGGCGATGTCCGGCGCCAGCCAGCGGTCCTGCTGGTAGGCCGGGACCTGTTCGCGCAGCAACTGCCAGGCGCGTTGGGTGCCGGCGCCAAAGCGCTGCTCCTTGAGAAATTCGAAGGCCTGGGCCGCCAGCAAATACTCGATGGCGAGGATCTGCGTGCAGTTTTCCAGGGCCTTGTGCAGCTTGAGCGCGGCACTGGTGCCGAGGCTCAGGTGGTCTTCCTGCAGGCCCGAGGTAACGAAGTTATCCACAACCGCCGGCTGCGCCAGCTGGCGGTTTTCGGCGCACAGCGAGGCGGCGACGTACTGGACGATCATCATTCCGGAGTTGACCCCCGGCTCGCTGACCAGGAACGCCGGCAGCCCGCTGACATGCGGGTTGACCAGGCGATCCAGGCGGCGCTCGGCAATCGAGCCGGTCTCGGCCACGGCGATCGCCAGCAGGTCGGCGGCCATGGCCACGGACTGGCCGTGGGGGTTGGCCTGGGACATCACCCGGAAGTTGTCCGGGGTGCCCAGCAGCAGCGGGTTGTCGGTGGCCGAGTTGAGTTCGGTCTCGATCTGTTGCGTCGCGTGGGCCAGCTGGTCCCGCGCCGCGCCGTGAACCTGGGGAATGGAACGGATGCTCAGGGCGTCCTGGGTGCGGATGCCCTTGCTGCTGGCGATCACTTCGCTGCCGTCGAGCAGGGCGCGCAGGTTGGCGCCGACCTGCTGCATGCCCGGGTGCGGCTTGAGGGCGATGATCTCGGCATCGAACGCAGCGATCTGCCCGCGCAACGCCTCGAAACTCATGGCCGAGACGATATCGGCCCAGTGCAGCAGGTGGGTGGCGTCAGCCAAAGCCAGGCAGCTCAGGCCGGTCATGCACGGCGTGCCGTTGACCAGGCACAGGCCGTCCTTCGCCCCCAGTACCGCCGGCGTCAGGCCTTCCTCGGCCAGCGCTTCGGCGGCCTCGACGATCCGCCCGCGATAACTGACCTTGCCCACGCCCAGCAGGCAGATGCCGACATGGGCCATGTGGGTCAGGTAACCCACCGAGCCCTGGGACGGCACCTGCGGGGTGATCCCGCGTTCCAGCAAGGCCAGGAGCATTTCCACCACCGGCCGCTGGATCCCTGACTTGCCGTGGCTGTAGTTGACGATGGCGGCGCAGATGATCGCCCGGGTCTGCTCGTCGGCCAGCACCGGCCCGACGCCGCAGGCGTGGCTGAGCAGGGTGTTGCTCGACAGCCGGCTCAGTTGCTCGCCTTCCAGGGCCACGTTGCACAAGGCGCCGAGGCCGGTGTTGACGCCATAGGCCCGCTCGCCACTGTCGACGATACGGCGGACGATGGCCTGGGCATTCTCGATCCGCGCCCAGGCGCTGTCGGCCAGGGTCAGGCGCGCACCGTGGCGGGCCACGGCGACGATGTCCTGCCAGCGCAGCGGGGCGTCGGCGATCACGACATTCTCGGGTTGCTGCATGACGGCCCTCATACGGTGGCGGCGCGGCGCTGGACGAAGCGGTCGACGTACTCGTCGGCCGGCGAATGGAGGATCTCCCGCGGCGTGCCGACCTGGATCAGGCGGCCGTCCTTGAGGATCGCGATGCGGTTGCCGATGCGCACGGCTTCATCGAGGTCATGGGTAATGAAGACGATGGTCTTGTTCAGGGTCTTCTGCAGTTCCAGCAACTGGTCCTGCATCTCGGCGCGGATCAGCGGGTCGAGGGCGCTGAAGGCTTCGTCCATCAGGATGATGTCGGTATCCGCCGCCAGGGCCCGGGCCAGGCCGACGCGCTGGCGCATGCCGCCGGACAGTTGATGCGGGTAGGACTTCTCGTAGCCTTTCAGGCCCACGGTGGTGATCCAGTGCTGGGCGCGCTCGGCGCACAGCTGCTTGCTCTCGCCACGCACCTTGAGGCCGTAGGCGACGTTCTCCAGCACGGTCTTGTGCGGCAGCAGGCCGAAGCTCTGGAACACCATGCTGATCTTGCGCCGGCGGAATTGGCGCAGGGCTTCCATGTCGTACTGCAGGATGTCCTCGCCATCCACCAGGATCGCCCCGCTGGTGGGGTCGATCAGGCGGTTGAAGTGGCGCACCAGGGTCGATTTGCCGGAGCCGGACAGGCCCATGATCACGAAGATCTCGCCGGCGCCAATGGACAGCGACAGGTCGTTGACCCCGACCACGCAGCCGGTCTTCGCCAGCACCTGCTCCTTGCTCTGGGCGTCGCGGATCAGTTGCAGCGCTTCTTCGTGCCGCTGGCCGAAGATCTTGAACACGTTCTTCACTTCGATCTTGTTCATCGCCGCCGTACTCATTTGCTCACCTCATGCCGCGCCCGGCCGTAGGCCTGGGTAATGCGGTCGATCACCACCGCGAGAATCACGATTGCCAGCCCGGCTTCCAGGCCGCGGCCGACGTTCAGGGTCTGGATGCCCACCAGCACGTCCTCGCCCAGGCCACGGGCGCCGATCATCGAGGCGATCACCACCATCGACAGGGCCATCATGGTGGTCTGGTTGATCCCGGCCATGATGCTCGGCAGGGCCAGCGGCAACTGCACGCCGAACAGTTGCTGCCAGCGGTTGGCGCCGAAGGCGTTGATCGCTTCCATGACCTCGCCGTCGACCTGGCGGATGCCCAGGTCGGTGAGGCGGATCAGCGGCGGCGCGGCGTAGATCACCGTGGCGAAGATCGCCGGCACCTTGCCCAGGCCGAACAGCATCAGCACCGGGATCAGGTACACGAAGCTGGGCATGGTCTGCATGATGTCGAGCAGCGGCATGAGGATCGAACGCAGACGGTTGCTGCGCGCGGACAGGATCCCCAGGGGGATGCCAATCAGTACCGAGATCAGCGTCGCCACCAGCATCAACGCCAGGGTCTGCATGAGTTTGTCCCACAGCCCCACGGCCCCTACCAGGAACAGCAGGCCGACGATCACCAGGGTCGGCAGCACGCGACGGGTGGCATGCCAGGCGATACCGGCGACGATCGCCAGCATCAGCCACCAGGGCGTGGCCCGCAGCAGGCCTTCGAGGTTGACGATGGCCCAGAGCAGGGTGTCGGAGATCTGCCGGAACACATCACCGTAGTTGGTCACCAGCGCATCGACCCAGCCGTTGACCCAGTCGGCGATGGAGAAGGTAAGTTTTTCGGGGAACATAGGACTCACTCATCAGGTGAAAAGGGGAACGTCAGAGCGCGGCGTCGATTTTCTTCGCGGCGTCTTCGCTGACCCATGCATGCCAGATTTCAGGATGTTCCTTGAGGAAGGCTTTCGCCAGTTTCGGCGACTCGATGCGTTCCTTGGTCATGCGGGCGAGGTTCTGGTTGAGCAGGTCGATGGGCAGGTTGACCTTTTCCAGCACCGCGACCAGTTCCGGGGCACCTTCGTGGAAGGCCTTGGACAGGCCGACCTTGATGCTCACGCTCTTGTCGACGCCGGGTTTTTCTTCCAGCTTGACCAGGTCGACCTGGCCCATCAGCGGGGTCGGGGTCCAGTAATAGAAGAGGATCGGCTCGCCGCGCTTGTAGCTCGACAGCACCGCAGCGTCCAGGGCCGGGCCGGTGCCCGGGCGGAAGTTGGTGTAGCTGCCTTCCAGGCCGTAGTCCTTGAGCATCTCGCTGTTGTCCAGCTCGCAGGTCCAGCCGGCCGGGCAGTTGTAGAAGCGGCCCTTGGACGGCTCTTCCGGGTCCTTGAACACCGCCGAGTACTGACCGAGATCGGCAATGGCCTTGAGGTTCGGCGCTTTTGCTTCCAGCTTGCGCTTGGCATCGCCTTCGATCACGTAGCGCGGCACGTACCAGCCTTCGATCGCGCCCACCACCGGGGCACCGACGCCGACCACCTTGCCGGCCGCCTCGGCCTTCTTCCACACCTCGCTGCGGCCCACCCACTCTTCGGCGAAGACCTGGATGTCATTGGTGCCCAGGGCGTTTTCCATGGTGATGGAGTTGCCCGGCAGGCTGTCGGTCTCGCAGCCGTAGCCATTCTTCAGGACGAATTGCATGACGTCGGTCAGCAGCATGCCGCTTTCCCAGTTCAGCCCGGCGAACTTCACCGGTTTGCCGGATTCGCACCAGCCGGCGGCCTGGCTCGTTCCGGACAGGCTCAACAGGCCAAGGGCACACAGCGACGCAAGCAGGGTCTTGTTGGTTTTCATTGCATGACGCTCCCAAACAGGAAAGTGGATATCGGCAGTTCAGAGGCCTTCCGGTCGTCCCTTCCATGAAACGCCGCGTTGGCAGGGGCCGGGTTCGACGGCCCCCGCCCTGCGGATCAGCCGGTAATCATCGGCAGGTTCAGGCCCTGCTCTTTGGCACACTCGATAGCAATGTCATAACCGGCATCGGCGTGACGCATCACACCGGTACCCGGGTCGTTGGTCAGCACGCGGGCGATACGCTCGGCCGCTTCATCGGTCCCGTCGCAGACGATGACCATGCCCGAGTGCTGGGAGAAGCCCATGCCCACGCCACCACCGTGGTGCAGCGAAACCCAGGTGGCACCGCTGGCGGTGTTCAGCAGGGCGTTGAGCAGCGGCCAGTCGGACACGGCATCGGAACCGTCCTTCATCGCTTCCGTTTCACGGTTCGGGCTGGACACCGAGCCGGAGTCCAGGTGGTCGCGACCGATAACGATAGGCGCAGACAGCTCGCCGCGACGGACCATTTCGTTGAACGCCAGGCCCAGCTTGGCGCGCTGGCCCAGGCCAACCCAGCAGATCCGCGCCGGCAGGCCCTGGAAGCTGATGCGCTCGCGGGCCATGTCCAGCCAGTTGTGCAGGTGGGCGTCGTCGGGGATCAGTTCCTTGACCTTGGCGTCGGTCTTGTAGATGTCCTCGGCATTGCCGGACAGCGCGGCCCAGCGGAACGGGCCGATGCCGCGGCAGAACAGCGGACGGATATAGGCCGGGACGAAGCCGGGGAAGTCGAAGGCATTGGCGACGCCCTCTTCCTTGGCCATCTGGCGGATGTTGTTGCCGTAGTCGAAGGTCGGGATGCCCTGCTTCTGGAAATCGAGCATGGCCTGGACGTGCACGGCCATGGATTGCTTGGCGGCTTTCACCACGGCAGCTGGCTCGGTCTTGGCGCGGTCGCGGTATTGCTCCCAGGTCCAGCCGGCCGGCAGGTAGCCGTTGAGCGGGTCGTGGGCGCTGGTCTGGTCGGTGACCATGTCCGGGCGTACGCCGCGCTTGATCAGTTCCGGGAGGATTTCCGCAGCGTTGCCCAGCAGGGCGATGGAAATGGCCTTGCCTTCGGCGGTGTACCGGGCAATGCGCGCCAGGGCGTCGTCGAGGTCCTTGGCTTGCTCGTCGACGTAGCGGCTGGCCAGGCGGAAGTCGATGCGGCTCTGCTGGCATTCGATGTTCAGCGAGCAAGCGCCGGCCAGGGTCGCGGCCAGTGGCTGGGCGCCGCCCATGCCGCCGAGGCCGGCGGTCAGCACCCATTTGCCCTTGAGGTCGCCGTTGTAGTGCTGGCGGCCAGCCTCGACGAAGGTTTCGTAGGTGCCCTGGACGATGCCCTGGCTACCGATATAGATCCAGCTGCCGGCGGTCATCTGGCCGTACATGGCCAGGCCCTTGGCATCCAGTTCGTTGAAGTGTTCCCAGTTGGCCCAGTGCGGCACCAGGTTGGAGTTGGCGATCAGGACGCGGGGGGCGTTGGCGTGGGTCTTGAACACGCCGACCGGCTTGCCGGACTGCACCAGCAGGGTCTCGTCGTCATTCAGGTGGGTCAGGCTCTCGACGATCTTGTCGTAGCAAGCCCAGTTGCGCGCCGCACGGCCGATACCGCCGTACACCACCAGTTCCTTCGGGTTCTCCGCCACTTCCGGGTCGAGGTTGTTCATCAGCATCCGCAGCGGCGCTTCGGTCAGCCAGCTCTTGGCGGTCAGCTTGGTGCCGCGCGGGGCGCGGATTTCGACATCACGGAATTTGTTCAGGTTGTTGTCAGTCACGAAAAGGGCTCCTCGAGCGATCTATCCAATCCCAACCCAGGCAGTGGGCCAGCGGTGAAAACCGGTTTGCGAACAGCGCTGAGGGGACGGCCTATCCACTCATACGCACACATCTTTACTTGTACATACAAGCATATGCAATTGAATTGCCAATCCCGGGAAACGCTTCATGAAAAAACTCCGCACAGGGCTACAGCCCTTGTGGAACAAGGCCGGGAAATCTTGCAGGGGGCGTGGGAAAAAGCGGGAGGGTGGTGCGAGGACCAAGGCGGCATTGCGCCACCTTGGGGCATTCGGTAACAAAATGTGCGCAGGCGGTGCGTTACTCGGAAACAGCGATCAGCTCGATCAGGCAACAGCGACCGGTGATATCCAGCGCGCGCAATTGCGTGTTGTCCTTGAGGTAGAGGCAGTCGTACAGGCCGAGGTTTTGCTCGGGCTCGCCGCTGATACCGATCTGTAGCGAAGCCTGGGCGCTAAAAAACAGAACGGTGCTGGCGGAGGTGAAGACCCGGCTGTAACCGCTGAACCACTGCAACCGTGCGCGGTAGCGCTGCGGTGCATAGATCAGGTTGAAATCACGGATCGCCCCGCCCAGCAGGCGGCAACTGACCTGGCTTTCGCCGCTGAAGACATAAGCATCGAACGGCAGCAGCACGCGGCTGGCTTCGCCATCGACCTCCAGCACCATGCCGTCGCCCTGCAGCACGCTGATGATCCGCTGGTAGCCGGCGAAGCTGGAGAAGTCGCCCGACTCAGCGATATCGGCGATCGACAGGCGCCAGCCGAAACCGTCCAGACCCTGGCCGGCGTCGCGGGTGATCTCTTCGGTGCTACCGCCGCCGTTCTTCCACGGCATGCGCGGGTAATCGGTGGCGCGTAACAGGGTCAACTCGGTCATTTGCTGAAGCGTCCTTCGAGGCGATGGCGGGAACCGGGGTGGATCAGGCGTGCGGCGGTGACCGGCTGACGGCCCGACCAGGTGCGCCGGCGGATCAGCAGGCACGGCTCGCTGTGTTCGATCTGCAACAGGCTGCATTCATAGGCATCGGCGAGGATCGCCTCGACCACATGCTCGCCCTCGGTCAGCGGCGCGACCTGGGACAGATAGGCATAGGGCGTCTGCCGGGTGAAGTCCTGCTTGAGGTAGTCCGGGGCGATCTGCGCGTTGACGTAGCGGTCCTCGATCTGCACCGGGATACCGTTCTCGTAGTGCACGATCAGCGAATGAAACACCCGCCCGCCCTCGCGCATGTCCAGGGCCAGAGCACGCTCGGAGCCGGCGGCCTCCTCAGCCAGGGTCACCACCTTGCAGCTGTGCTGGTGGCCGCGGGCGGAGATTTCGTCGGCGATGTTATGCACGTCGAACAGCGCGGAATGAGTCTTGGGTTCCGCCACGAAGGTACCGACGCCCTGCATGCGCACCAGCAGCCCTTCGGCGGTGAGTTCGCGCAGGGCACGGTTGATGGTCATGCGGCTGAAGCCCAGTTCGGCGACCAGTTCGCTTTCCGAGGGCACCCGGTGGTGCGGCGGCCAGGTGCCGCTCTCGATCTGCTGGACGATCATCTGCTTGACCCGGGCATACAGCGGCGCCGGCCCCTCGCCCATCTGGGCAACCAGCGTGGAGACAGGAGGTTTCGGCACTGGAAAAGTCCTTGTTCTATTGAATGAACGGTAGCTTGCCGGAGTTTACCGGGCAGGCAAACGTCTGTATATGTATATACAAATAACCAGAACGAGGTGCCGTGTCGATGTCCGTGTACTTTGCCGAACGTGCTTTGTTGCCCAGCGGCTGGGCGGAACAGGTCCGCATCGAGGTCGGCGCGGACGGCGTATTGACGTCGATTCAGGCCGGCGCTTCGTCGGACGGCGCGCAAAAGCTCGCCGGCCCGCTGCTGCCGGGCATGCCCAACCTGCACTCCCACGCTTTCCAGCGGGCCATGGCCGGGCTGGCGGAAGTGGCGGGCAACCCGAACGACAGCTTCTGGACCTGGCGCGAGCTGATGTACCGGCTGGTGGGCAAGATCAGCCCGGAGCAGCTCGAAGTCATCGCCCGCCAGCTGTATATCGAGATGCTCAAGGCGGGCTACACCTCGGTCGCCGAATTCCATTACGTGCACCACGACACCCAGGGCCAGGCGTATGCCGACCCGGTGGAGCTGTCGCGGCGGATCAGTGCGGCGGCGGCACACAGTGGCATCGGCCTGACCTTGCTGCCGGTGCTCTATACCCATTCCGGCTTTGGCGGGCAGGCACCGAATGACGGGCAGCGGCGCTTTATCAACAGCACCGAACAGTATCTGGATCTGCAATCACGCCTGAAACCGCTGCTGGCCGCGCAACCGGCGCAGGCCCTGGGGCTGTGTTTCCACTCGCTGCGCGCGGTGACGCCGGAGCAGATCGCCACCGTCCTGGCCGCCAGCGACAAGGCCTGTCCGGTGCATATCCATATCGCCGAGCAGCAGAAGGAAGTCGACGACTGCCTGGCCTGGAGCGGCCGGCGGCCTTTGCAATGGCTGTACGAGAATGTCGAGGTGGATGAACGCTGGTGCCTGGTGCATGCGACCCATGCTGAAGCGGATGAAGTGACGGCGATGGCCCGGAGCCGGGCGATTGCCGGGTTGTGCCTGACCACCGAGGCGAACCTCGGGGACGGGATCTTCCCGGCGGTGGATTTCCTCGCCCAGGGTGGGCGCATGGGGATTGGCTCGGACAGTCATGTGTCGTTGAGCGTGGTGGAAGAACTGCGCTGGCTGGAATACGGCCAGCGGCTGCGGGATCAGCGGCGTAATCGGCTGTATGGGGCTAGTCAGCCGATGGTTGGGCGGACGCTGTTCGATGCGGCGCTGGATGGCGGGGCCCAGGCGCTGGGGCAGCCGGTGGGGGAACTGGCGGTCGGCAAGCGGGCGGACTGGATCGTGCTGGATGGGCGGGATCCGTACCTGGCCATGGCGGATGGCGACAGTATCCTGAACCGCTGGCTGTTTGCCGGTGGGGATCGGCAGGTTCGGGATGTGATGGTGAACGGGGTTTGGGTGGTGCAGCAGGGGCGGCATGCTGCTGAAGAGGACAGCGCCGAGGCGTTTGGCCGGGTGCTGAAGGAATTGCTGGGTTGAACTTCAGGGCTTGCGCGCGATATCCCGGTCCGAAACCCGCCACACCAAGCGGGTCGTGTCATACCCCTGCTGCCGCGCCTTGGCCAGCAGGCTCTCCCGCTCCACCGCCGGCAAGGTCGGCGTGCGCGACAGCAACCACAGGTACTTGCGGTCCGGATTCCCCACCAGCGCCGTCTGGTAGTCGCTGCTCACATACAACACCCAGTAATTGCCCTTCGGCGCGCCCGGCAGCTTCATGAACCAGTTGTCGAACTGCACCCACAGCTTGTCGGTCTTGCCCGGCTCCTGCGGCGTGGCACTGCCGCTCGCCTCCTGCCATTTGCCCTCCAGGGTCAGACAACGGTTGAGCACCCCGACACTGCCATCGGCCCGCAGGTTGTAATGCGCCTCGGACTGCGCGCAATCACGCTGGAAGAACATCGGCAGCCGGGCCAGCTCGTACCACTTGCCCTGGTAACGCTTGAAATCGACGTGATCCACCGTCTTCGGCGGCAGCGGCCCGACCTCCGGCGTGGCGCAACCCGCCAGCGCCAGGGCGGCACAGCCTGCCAGCAGAACGCGACGCATCATTTCAGGCCCTGCCCCGCGTACATCAACACTTTGTCACCTGCGTACTGGACACTGATAAAGGTCTTCTCATCCCCCCAGGTACAGCTGGACACGCCAAGGGCGCCGGAACATTCGGTCGGGCTCCCCAGGAGCGCCTCGACTTCCGCCTTGGTCATACCGGTCTTGAGCTTGGAATAGTTCTCCTGGTTGAGCTTGCTGCAGGCAGCCAGCAACACGCACAGGGACAAGAGGGCGAGGGAACGCACGGACATGAAGGAAACTCCTGGGAATGAAGGTGACAGGGCCAGACCACTGCCGACAGCTTAGAAGGGAAAAACTCACTCCGGTTCCCGAAGGCCCGCGCTTTCAGTCCACAGCTGGCATTCGCCTTTGGTCGACTGCCGGCGGAACCGATTAATCTTTTTCGTGCGACGGACGACACAGGGGGCGCGACGGCGGATTGCCGCGCCCTCTCCGTAGATTGCGTGACCTCGAAATGACCAAAAACCTGAAGTTCAGCCACAAGATCCTGCTGGCCGCCGCCCTCGTGGTGGTGGTCGCCTTTACCTGCTTCGTCTTCTTCAACGACTATCGCCAGCGTCAGTCCCTGCGGGTCAGCACCGAAGCTTCGATGCAGGAGCTGGGCAGCCTGACCGCGGGCAATATCCGCACCTGGCTGGACAGCCGCATCCAGATCCTCGATTCCTTCGCCCAGCAGGTCGCCGTCGACGGCCCCGGCAAGGACGCTCTCGGCCGCAGCCTGGCGCTGCCGGTGTACAACGCCAACTTCGCCCTGACCTACTTCGGCGGCAAGGACGGCGCCATGCAGTCGGTGCCCGCCGGCAACCGCGCCGCCGACTACGACCCGCGGGTACGCGGCTGGTACAAGAGCGCCAGCGCCGCCAACCAGACCGTGGTCACCGAACCCTATATCTCCGCCTCCATGGGCAAGCTGGTGGTGACCATCGCCACCCCGGTGCAACAGGCCGGCCAACTGATCGGCGTAGCCGGCGCGGACATGGCCCTGGACACCATCAGCGCGATCATCAACTCGCTGAACTTCGATGGCCACGGCCACGCGTTCATCGTCAACGGCGAAGGCAAGATCCTCATCCACCCGAATGGCGAACTGGCCCTGAAAACCCTGGCCGACGCTTATCCACAGGGCGCCCCGGTGATCGGCAAGGGCCTGAAGGAAGTCGAGATCGACGGGCGCAGGCAGTTCATCAACTTCAGCCATGTCGACGGCATCCCGTCGGCGGACTGGTATGTGGCGCTGGTGCTGGACCAGGACGCCGCCTTCTCCATGCTCGCCGAACTGCGCAGCTCCGCCGTGGTGGCGACCATCGCCGCCGTGCTGATCATCATCGCCCTCCTCGGCCTGCTGATCCGCGTGCTGATGGAGCCGCTGCACGTCATGGGCCGGGCCATGCACGATATCGCCGAGGGCAAGGGCGACCTGACCCGGCGCCTGGCCATCCACGCCCACGATGAATTCGGCACCCTGGGCCAGTCGTTCAACCGTTTCGTCGAGCGGATCCACGAGTCGATCCGCGAAGTGTCGTCGGCCACCGGCCAGGTCAACGAGGTTGCCCTGCGGGTGGTGAGCGCCTCGAATGCCTCGATCCACAACGCCGACCAGCAGGCCAACCGCACCAGCAGCGTGGCCGCCGCGATCAACGAACTCGGCGCCGCCGCCCAGGAAATCGCCCAGAACGCCGCCCTCGCCTCGCAGCATTCCAGCGATGCGCGCAATCTCGCGGAAGACGGCCAGCAAGTGGTCAACCAGACCATCGAGGTGATGAACCAACTGTCAGCGAAGATCAGCGATTCCTGCGGCAACATCGAGACGCTGAATGCCAACACGGTGAATATCGGGCAGATCCTCGAAGTGATCGCCGGAATCTCCCAGCAGACCAACCTGCTGGCGCTCAATGCGGCGATCGAAGCGGCGCGGGCTGGCGAAGCCGGGCGTGGCTTTGCGGTGGTGGCGGACGAGGTGCGCAACCTGGCCCACCGCACCCAGGACTCGGCGCAGCAGGTGCAGCGGATCATCGAGGAATTGCAGTCGGGTGCGCAGGTAGCGGTCAGTACCATGACCGAGAGCCAGCATCAGAGTCAGCACAGCGTCGGCATCGCCAACCAGGCGGGCCAGCGGCTGGGCAGCGTGACCCAGCGCATCGGCGAGATCGACGGGATGAACCAGTCGGTGGCGACGGCGACCGAGGAACAGACCGCGGTGGTGGAATCGATCAATGTCGATATCACCGAGATCAATACCCTGAACCAGGAAGGGGTGGAGAACCTGCAGGCAACATTGCGGGCCTGCAATGACCTGGAGAACCAGGTGGAGCGGCTGAAGCATCTGGTAGGCAGCTTCAGGATTTGATGTGAACTTCAGGGCCCCATCGCTGGCAAGCCAGCTCCCACAGGTCCGGCGGTGCACGCGGTCACTGTGGGAGCTGGCTTGCCAGCGATGAGGCCCTCAAGAACAGCAGAGATTCAGAAGCGCGAGCCAGGCTCCAGCAGGAAGTCCATCTCTTCCCCCGTACTAGGCCGCCCCAGCACCAGGTTCCGGTGCGGGAACCGCCCAAACCGCGCAATCACCCGCTGATGCTGCTCGGCATAGTCAAGGAACCCCTCGAACAACCGCCGATCCGCCGCCGGCTGCGCCGCCAGCAAGCTCTGGTAGCGCTCGACACAGGTGTTCTGCCAGTCCAGCACTTCGGCATGCTCCAGCACCAGCAGGATGAACACCCGCTGCAGCGGCAGCAGCTGGTAATCCCAGGCCCGGTCCAGGCCCTGCATCACCAGTACCTGCGCACGCCGGTCACCTTCGAAGGCACGCGGCGTGTCGCGATAGATCATCCGCGGCAACTGGTCCAGCAACAGCACCAGACCCAGCCAGCCCTGCGGGCTTTCCAGCCACTCCTCAAGACCGCCAGCCAACGCCTGCTCGACCAGCGGCCCGAAGCGCTCGTGCGCCTCGGCATCATGCTGCTTGCCGAACCACAGCGTGCTCTTCTCGTCAGCGACGTCCTGCGGGCTGGTGCCCCATCCGAACCACCATTCCAACAACGGCTGCCAAGGTGCGAGCATGGCCTGGTTACTCCTGGTGATAACCGGTGACGCGCTGGACTTCCTCTTTCGAACCGAGGAAGACCGCGACGCGCTGGTGCAGGCTGTCCGGCTGGATGTCGAGGATGCGCTGCTTGCCGTCGGTGGAAGCACCACCGGCCTGCTCGATGATGAAGGACATCGGGTTGGCCTCGTACATCAGGCGCAGTTTGCCCGGCTTGGACGGCTCGCGCGCGTCACGCGGGTACATGAACAGACCACCACGGGTCAGGATGCGATGCACGTCGGCCACCATCGAGGCGATCCAGCGCATGTTGTAGTTCTTCTTCAGCGGGCCGGTCTCGCCTGCCAGCAGCTCGCCAACGTAGCGGGTCACAGGCGCTTCCCAGTGACGCTGGTTGGACATGTTGATGGCGAATTCGGCGGTGGTTTCCGGAACCTTGATGTTCTCGTGGGTCAGGACGAAGCTGCCCAGCTCGCGGTCCAGGGTGAAGCCCTTGACGCCGTTGCCCAGGGTCAGGATCAGCATGGTCTGCGGACCATAGATGGCGTAGCCGGCAGCGACCTGCTGGGTGCCTGGCTGGAGGAAGGCCTTTTCGTTCAGGCTTTCGTTCTGGCTCAGGTATTCGTTAGGGCAGCGCAGTACCGAGAAGATGGTGCCGACCGAAACGTTGACGTCGATGTTCGACGAGCCGTCCAGCGGGTCGAAGACCAGCAGGTAGGCGCCTTTCGGGTATTTGCCCGGGATCTGGTAGGCGTTGTCCATCTCTTCGGACGCCATGCCGGCCAGGTGACCGCCCCATTCGTTGGCTTCGAGAAGGATGTCGTTGGAAATCACGTCCAGTTTCTTCTGGACTTCGCCCTGCACGTTTTCAGTGCCCATGCTGCCCAGAACACCGCCGAGGGCGCCCTTGGACACGTTGTGGCTGATTTCCTTGCATGCGCGCGCCACCACTTCGATCAGGAAGCGCAGATCGGCAGGGGTGCTGTTGCTACGGGTCTGCTCAATCAGATAGCGACTCAGGGTAACGCGGGACATGTATGGCTCCGAAGGAATGAGGGATCAGGAAACCCGCGCAGTTTACAGGGAGAGGCCTGCGCGGGCGAGCATCAGGACACGCTTGCCCGATCAGACGGCGAAAAGCCCGTTGGGTTCACGCCGTTCGCCGGGTCAAGCACGGTCATTCCAGGGCGGTCCAGATTTCCCGAGCGTATTCGCCAATGGTCCGGTCCGAGGAGAACCAGCCCATCCGTGCGGTGTTGAGCACCGCCGAACGCCACCAGCGGTTGGGCTCGTGCCACAGTTCGTCGACCCGGCGCTGGGCCTCCCAGTAGGCGTCGAAGTCAGCGCAGAGCAGGAAGCGGTCGTAGGACACCAGCGAGTCCACCAGGCCGACATAGCGCGCCGGATCGTCCGGCGAGAACACCCCGCCGCGGATCGCCTGGAGCACGTCGTTGAGCCGGTGCGAGGAGCCAACGATGGAGCTGGCGTTGAAATCGCCATTGCGCTTGCGGCTTTCCACCTGCTGGGCCGTCAGGCCGAAGATGAACATATGGTCGGCGCCGACCTGCTCGCACATCTCCACGTTGGCGCCGTCGAGGGTGCCGATGGTCAGCGCGCCATTGAGGCCGAACTTCATGTTGCTGGTGCCCGAAGCCTCGTAGCCGGCAGTGGAGATCTGCTCCGACAGGTCCGCCGCCGGGATGATGCTTTCCGCCAGGCTGACGTTGTAGTTGGGCAGGAACACCACCTTGAGCAGGCCGCGCACGGTCGGGTCGTTGTTGACCACCTGGGCGATGTCGTTGGCCAGCTTGATGATCAGCTTGGCCTGGTGATAGCTGGCCGCCGCCTTGCCGGCGAAGATCTTCACCCGAGGTACCCAGTCGGTGCCCGGCTCGGCACGGATCGCCTGGTACAGGGCGACTGTGTGCATCAGGTTGAGCAACTGGCGCTTGTATTCGTGGATCCGTTTGACCTGAACGTCGAACATCGCTTCCGGATTGACGGTGATGCCCAGGCGTTCCTGGATGATGCTTGCCAGGGCGCGCTTGCTGTGCAGGCGCTGCTCGGCGAATTTCTTGCGGAAAGCGGCCTTTTCGGCGAAGGGCTCCAGGCCGCGCAGCTTGGTTTCCGGGCTGTCCAGGAGGTCTTCGCCGAGGGCGTCCACCAGCATGGCGGTGAGTTGCGGGTTGGACTGGTACAGCCAGCGGCGGAAGGTGATGCCGTTGGTCTTGTTGTTGATCCGCTCGGGGTAGAGCTTGTGCAGTTCGGAGAACACCGTGCTGCGCATCAGCTTGGTGTGCAGCGCCGACACACCGTTGACGCTGTGGGAGCCGAGGAACGCCAGGTTGCCCATGCGCACGCGGCGGCCGTTGTCTTCCTCGATCAGGGAGACGGCGCGCAGCACGTCGAAGTCATGGATGCCTTTGGCCCGCAGCGAATCGATATGGTAGGCGTTGATCAGGTAGATGATCTGCATGTGCCGCGGCAGCATGCGCTCCATCAGGTTCACCGCCCAGGTTTCCAGGGCTTCCGGCAGCAGGGTGTGGTTGGTGTAGGCCAGGGTGTCGACGGTGATTTTCCAGGCCGTGTCCCACGGCACTTCGTGCTGGTCGACCAGCAGGCGCATCAGCTCGGCCACGGCAATCGACGGGTGGGTGTCGTTGAGCTGGATGGCCGCCTGCTCGGACAGGTTGAGCAGGGTGTCGTGCATGTTCAGGTGTCGGCGCAGCAGGTCCTGCAGCGAGGCCGAAACGAAGAAGTATTCCTGGCGCAGGCGCAGCTCCTGGCCGGCCTCGGTGCTGTCGGCCGGGTACAGGACCCGGGAAATGCTTTCGGCCCGGGCCACTTCGGCCACGGCGCCAAGGTGGTCGCCGGCGTTGAAGCGTTCCAGGTGCAACTCTTCCAGCGCCCTCGCCCGCCACAGGCGCAGGGTATTCACGCTGGCGCCGCGCCAGCCCACCACCGGGGTGTCATAGGCCACCGCCCGCACGGTTTCCGCCGGCCACCAGACCTGGCGCGGCTCGCCGCTGCCGGTGTGCACGGTCTCGACGCGGCCGCCAAAGCTGATCGGGTAGATCACCTCGGCGCGCTCGAACTCCCAGGGGTTGCCGAAATCCAGCCAGTTCTCGGTCTGCTCCTGCTGCCAGCCGTCCACCACCGCCTGGCGGAACAGGCCGTGTTCGTAGCGGATGCCATAGCCGTGGGCGGCGATGCCGAGGGTCGACATGGATTCCATGAAGCACGCCGCCAGCCGGCCAAGGCCGCCGTTGCCCAGCGCCGCATCCGGTTCCAGCAGGCGGATGCGTTCCAGGTCGACATCCAGCCCTTGCAGGGCTTCGCGGGCCACTTCGAGCATGCCGAGGTTGCTCAGGCTGTCGTAGAGCAGCCGGCCGATGAGGAATTCGAGGGAGAGGTAATAGACCCGCTTCTGACTGCTGCGGTAGATCTGCCGCGTGTGGTCCATCCAGTGATCGACCATATGGTCCCTGGCGGCCAGGGCGATGGCTTCGAACCAGTCATGGTCGAAGGCGTGTTCCGGGTCCTTGCCGACCGCATAGGTCAGTTTTTCCAGTACAGCGGTGCGAAACGCGGCCACCTCTGCGTCACGAGCGTTCGAATCCTGAGACATGCGGGGTCCTCGAGCGGGTTTGACGATTGCCGATGGTGATCAGACAGACTAGACGGTTCGACACAGAGCGTCGGCGTGGGTTCGCCGGGGCTTTTTCCTGGTCGCTGCAAAACTGGGACCGACTGCCAGGGATTTCGCAAATGGTTGTTCACATTTTGATCAACTCCGGTATGATCGCGCGCCTTCCTAATACCTATATGCCTGACCCCTGATGAAACCGACCCTGATTGCCGCCGCCGAGCTTGACCGTCTCGAGACGTGGCAGAAATACGCCAGCCATATGTGCGGCGGCTGCATGTCCACCTGCTGCACCTTGCCGGTGGAAGTGAAGTTGAAAGACCTGATCCGTATTGGCGTGGTGGATGAGTTCGAAGTGGGCGAACCGCCGAAGAATATCGCCAAGCGGTTGCAGAAGGATGGCATCGTCGAGCGCTTCAACCAGAAGTCCGGGATCTTCACCCTGACCCGGATGAGCAACGATGACTGCCTCTATCTGGACCGCAAGACCCGCCTGTGCACCATTTACGACAAGCGCCCGGACACCTGCCGCAACCACCCGCGGGTCGGGCCGCGGCCGGGGTATTGTGCTTACAAGCCGAAGCCGGCTAGCCGCTAAAAGATCAGCTCAGCCCCCTGTAGGAGCTGGCTTGCCTGCGATGGACCGCGCAGCGGTCCCAAAACCATCCAGCACGAGCTCCTGAACAGACAGTGATCGAAATTCAGCGCCTGTTCGATCCTGTTCATCCAGAGGCTCTGAATTGGCAGGATTTGGGACCGCTATGCGGTCCATCGCAGGCAAGCCAGCTCCTACAGGTACCGCGACAGCAGGCAAAAAAAAGCCCCCGGCCTTTCGACCGGGGGGTTTTCATTTCAAGCCGGGCTTAGTTGGCCTTGGCTTTCTTGGCAGCGCGGGTACGCTCGCCTTCGTCGAGGATCTTCTTGCGCAGACGGATCGACTTAGGCGTCACTTCGCACAGCTCGTCGTCCTGGATGAATTCCAGGGCCTGTTCCAGGGTGAAACGAACTGGCGGAACCAGGGCGATGGTCTCGTCCTTGCCCGAAGCACGCATGTTGTCGAGCTTCTTGCCTTTGGTTGGGTTCACACCCAGGTCGTTGTCACGGCTGTTCAGACCAACGATCTGACCGTTGTAGATTTCCTGGCCGTGCTCGACGAACAGCTTGCCGCGCGCCTGCAGGGTTTCCAGGGAGTAGGTCAGGGCCTTGCCGGTCTCGACCGAAACCAGTACGCCGTTCAGGCGGCCGGACATGTGGCCGGACTTCATGGTGTCGTAGCGGTCGAAGATCGAGGTCAGGATGCCTGCACCGTTGGTCAGGGTCAGGAACTGGTTACGGAAACCGATCAGACCACGGGCTGGAATGTTGTACTCCAGACGTACACGACCCTTGCCATCCGGCGCCATGTTAGTCAGGTCGCCCTTACGCAGACCCATTTCTTCCATGACCTTGCCCTGGGATTCTTCAGGGATGTCGATGGTGACGTTTTCGAACGGTTCGTGCTTGGCACCGTTGACTTCGCGGATGATCACTTCAGGACGGCCTACAGCCATCTCGAAGCCTTCGCGACGCATGGTTTCGATCAGAACCGACAGATGCAGCTCACCACGGCCGGAAACCTTGAACTTGTCAGCCGAGTCGCCTTCTTCAACGCGCAGTGCAACGTTGTACAGCAGTTCCTTGTCCAGACGCTCCTTGATGTTACGGGAGGTCACGAACTTGCCTTCTTTACCGCAGAACGGCGAGTCGTTCACCTGGAAGGTCATGGAAACGGTCGGCTCGTCGACGGTCAGCGGCTTCATCGCTTCCACTGCGTCCGGGGAGCACAGGGTGTCGGAGATGAACAGCTCGTCGAAACCGCTGATGCAGACGATGTCGCCAGCCTGGGCTTCTTCGACGTCGATGCGGTGCAGGCCGTGGTGACCCATCAGCTTCAGGATACGACCGTTGCGGCGCTTGCCGTCGGTGTCGATGGCGACGACCGGGGTGTTCGGCTTGACGCGGCCACGGGCGATACGGCCAACGCCGATAACACCGAGGAAGCTGTTGTAGTCCAGAGCGGAGATCTGCATCTGGAACGGACCTTCACGGTCAACGGCAGGCGCGGGTACGTTGTCGACGATCGACTGGTACAGCGGGGTCATGTCTTCGGCCATTTCGGTGTGGTCCAGACCGGCGATGCCGTTCAGGGCCGAGGCGTAGACGACTTTGAAGTCCAGCTGTTCGTCGGTGGCACCGAGGTTGTCGAACAGGTCGAAGATCTGGTCCAGAACCCAGTCAGGACGCGCGCCCGGACGGTCGACCTTGTTGATCACGACGATCGGCTTCAGACCGGCTTCGAAGGCCTTCTTGGTCACGAAACGGGTTTGCGGCATAGGGCCGTCTTGAGCGTCGACCAGCAGCAGCACGGAGTCGACCATCGACATTACGCGCTCTACTTCACCACCGAAGTCGGCGTGGCCGGGGGTGTCGACGATGTTGATGTGGTAGCCATTCCAGTTGATGGCGGTGTTTTTCGCCAGAATGGTAATACCGCGCTCTTTTTCCTGGTCGTTGGAGTCCATGACGCGCTCGTCGTTGAGCTCGTTACGCTCCAGGGTGCCGGACTGGCGCAGGAGTTTGTCGACCAGGGTGGTTTTACCATGGTCAACGTGGGCGATGATGGCGATGTTGCGCAGATTCTCAATCACTGTGTGTATCTCGATCTCAGGTATTCGGTGCCGCCGCCAGGGCAGCGGGTTTCAGTAAACGGAGCAGGAAATCCGGTCGGGAGGACGATGGCGGGAACGATCGCCATCGTGCTTCCTAGGCGGGGCGATAAACGCGCACATTGGCGTGTCCCTCACTGAGCAGGTGATGAGCATGCAGGCGGCTCATGACACCTTTATCGCAATAGAGCAAATACTGACGATTGCCATCCAGGTGCTTGAAGCGGCTGTTCAGTGCATAGAACGGCACGGCCTGGACTTCGATGCCGTCGAGCAGCAGAGGTTCGTCTTCCTGGGCATCCGGGTGACGGATGTCGATGACGATCTGGCCCGGCAGGGCCTCGGCCAGTTCTTCGACCTGGATGTCCTGGCCCAGTTCGTCGATCACGTGGTCGATGGAAATATAGCGGGCGCGCTCCAGGGCGCGCTCCAGCACTTCCATGTCGAACTGCTTTTCTTCGTGGTCGACGCGGTGGCGCTTGGCGCAGGTGGTCGGGTTCACCGAGATCACGCCGCAGTATTCAGGCATGTGCTTGGCGAACTCGGCGGTGCCGATTTCGTTGGCCTGGTCGATGATGTCCTGCTTGTGGCTGGCCAGCAGCGGACGCAGTACCAGTTTCTCGGTGGCCGAGTCGATCACCGCGAGGTTCGGCAGGGTCTGGCTGGAGACCTGGGAAATCGCCTCGCCGGTGACCAGCGCATCGATTTCCAGACGGTCGGCAACCCGGGTCGCGGCGCGCAGCATCATGCGCTTGAGGGTCACGCCCATATAACTGTTGTCGACCTTGCCGAGGATCTCGCCGACCACTTCCTCGAACGGCACGCTGACGAACAGCACGCGCTGGCTGCTGCCGTACTTCTTCCACAGGTAGTGGGCGACTTCCATCACGCCCAGCTCGTGGGCACGGCCGCCAAGGTTGAAGAAGCAGAAGTGGGTCATCAGGCCGCGACGCATCATCTGGAAGGCGGCGACGGTGGAGTCGAAACCGCCGGACATCAGTACCAGGGTCTGCTCCAGCGCGCCCAGCGGGTAGCCGCCGATGCCCTTGTGCTGGTTGTGGATCACGTAGAGGCGCTTGTCGCGCACTTCGATACGCACTTCCACTTCCGGGTTGCGCAGGTCGATGCCGGCGGCGCCGCACTGCTGGCGCAGCTGGCTGCCGACGTAGCGGTCGACGTCCATCGAGGTGAAGTCGTGGTGGCCGCCGCGCTTGCAGCGCACGGCGAAGCGCTTGCCGGCCAGCAGGTGGCCGAAGTGGGTCTTGCACTTGGCGACGATATCGTCGAAATCACCCAGCGGGTATTCGTCGACCTGCAGGAAGTGCGCGATCCCCGGCATGCAGGTCAGGCGCTCGGTCATCTCGCGCAATACTTTCTCGTCCTCGATGCGGGTGACCACTTCGAGGTTGTCCCAGACGCCATCGACCTTGACCTCGGGGTCGAGCTCACGCAGCACGGCGCGGATGTTGCGGCCGAGCTGACGGATGAACCGCTTGCGGACCGGGCGGCTCTTGATGGTGATTTCTGGAAAGACTTTGACGATCAGTTTCATGGAAAACAGCGCGCGAGCGGCCAGCCGAAAAAGGGGGGCGCGGATTATAGCGGAAATTGCTCAAGGTTTGACCAACTTTTGTCCCAATGCTTTCTCGTGCATCAAGTTGGTGCATTTAGGCGATCTTGCGCACTCAAAGGGCGCAGAAAAAATCGACATTTCCTACAGAAAAGGCTGAAACGCGAGAAAACGGGGCATAAATCCCGTTTTCGGGCACTGGCATGCAATTTGCTCCCTTGTGAGGCAGGTTGCCTTGGTCGAGTATTCCGGCCCGGCATCACCCAAATTCAAGGGCTGCACAGGCAAGCTCTACCCCACCCGGAGGACACCATGTCGAAGTCGGTTCAACTCATCAAAGATCATGACGTTAAATGGATTGATCTGCGCTTCACTGACACCCGCGGCACTCAGCACCACGTCACCATGCCAGCCCGTGACGCGCTGGAAGACGACTTCTTCGAAGTCGGCAAGATGTTCGACGGTTCCTCCATCGCTGGCTGGAAAGGCATCGAAGCCTCCGACATGATCCTGATGCCGGTCGACGACACCGCCGTCCTGGACCCGTTCACCGAAGAGCCGACCCTGATCCTGGTCTGCGACATCATCGAACCTTCCAGCATGCAAGGCTACGATCGCGACCCACGTGCGATCGCCAAGCGCGCCGAAGAGTACCTGAAGAGCACCGCCATCGGTGACACCGTCTTCGCCGGTCCGGAGCCAGAGTTCTTCATCTTCGACGAAGTGAAGTTCAAGTCCGACATCTCCGGCTCGATGTTCAAGATCTTCTCCGAGCAAGGCTCCTGGATGTCCGACCAGGACGTCGAAGGCGGCAACAAAGGCCACCGTCCAGGCGTCAAGGGCGGCTACTTCCCGGTTCCGCCGTTCGACCACGACCACGAAATCCGTACCGCCATGTGCAACGCACTGGAAGAGATGGGTCAGACCGTCGAAGTTCACCACCACGAAGTGGCGACTGCCGGCCAGAACGAAATCGGCGTCAAGTTCAACACCCTGGTGAAGAAGGCTGACGAAGTTCAGACCCTGAAATACGTCGTGCACAACGTTGCCGATGCCTACGGCCGCACCGCGACCTTCATGCCGAAGCCTCTGTACGGCGACAACGGTTCGGGCATGCACGTGCACATGTCGATCTGGAAAGAAGGCAAGAACACCTTCTCCGGCGAAGGCTATGCCGGCCTGTCCGACACCGCCCTGTACTTCATCGGCGGCATCATCAAGCACGGTAAGGCCCTGAACGGCTTCACCAACCCGTCGACCAACTCCTACAAGCGTCTGGTCCCAGGCTTCGAAGCTCCGGTCATGCTGGCCTACTCGGCTCGCAACCGTTCCGCCTCGATCCGCATTCCTTACGTCGGCAGCCCGAAAGCCCGCCGTATCGAAGCCCGCTTCCCGGATCCGGCTGCCAACCCGTACCTGGCCTTCGCTGCACTGCTGATGGCCGGCCTGGACGGTATCCAGAACAAGATCCACCCAGGCGATGCAGCGGACAAGAACCTGTACGACCTGCCACCAGAAGAAGCCAAGGAAATCCCGCAAGTCTGCGGCAGCCTGAAAGAGGCCCTGGAAGAACTGGACAAAGGCCGTGCGTTCCTGACCAAGGGCGGCGTGTTCTCCGACGACTTCATCGATGCCTACATCGCGCTGAAATCCGAAGAAGAAATCAAGGTCCGCACCTTCGTACACCCACTGGAATACGAGCTGTACTACAGCTGCTAATTCTCCGCTGGGGAGCTGCAAGCTATAAGCTTCAAGCCACAAGAAAAGCAGACCACGCTGTTCCTGCTTTTCTCTTATGACTTGCAGCTTGAAGCTTGCGGCTCAACATGGAAAAGGCCTCCTTCGGGAGGCCTTTTTCGTACAGGCTTCAGCTCCAGGGCTGATAGTCCGGGATTTCCCCCTGCCCCATGCTGGTCCGCTCCCCACTCAGCGAGGCCACGTCATGCTCACACGTCTCTTTCTTCTCGGTTCGCTGGCGCTGATCAGCGCTTGCTCCAGCACTCCCGCCACCCAGCCCGTCGATGCACAGGTGCTGTTGCGCACCAGCACGGCCTGGGACGGCTCGCCCTACCCCGACTACCCCACCGGCAGTCCCGAACTCAGCCTGTTGAAGATCCGTATCGCACCCGATACCTCGCTCGACTGGCATCATCATCCCGCCCCCAATGCCGGCTACCTGCTCGCTGGCGACCTGCGCGTCGAAACCCGCGACGGCCGCGAGAAACACCTGCGGGCCGGCGAGGCCCTGGCGGAGCTGACCGGCATCGTCCATCGCGGCCACAGCGGCAGCCGCGGCGCCGAGCTGATCGTGTTCTATGCAGGCAGCCCGGGCCTACCGCTTTCCGTGATCGCGGTGGAGGAGGAGCAGGCATTGCCTGCACGCTGATCCACAACAGCTCACGTCCGTGGCAGGCAAGCGGCATCTTTCACTCTATGCTTCATCTTGGTGCGTAAACTGGCATCCCGGGGAATAATCCAGCCCATTTTGGGTCACAAATTCTTGCAATTCCGGACTTTGTAGGCCTTTTTCGGGCAGATTCAGGGGTTTCCCCGGGAATTCCGCTTCTTTTCGGAGCCTTGGTTTGCTTTTTGCATTTTCCTCGGATCAGCGAATGACCAGCGTTCGCGCCCCTGGCCGTTGCCGGGTCCGACATGTGCCAAAAGAGGTCAAAGACGCCACATGACCATCAGCGATGCACTGCACCGACTACTACTGGACAACCTGACCACCGCCACCATCTTGCTCAATGCCGAGTTGCGCCTTGAGTACATGAACCCGGCGGCGGAGATGCTCCTGGCCATCAGCGGCCAGCGCAGCCATGGGCAATTCATCAGCGAACTCTTCACCGAGTCCAGCGAGGCCCTGAACTCCCTGCGCCAGGCGGTGGAGCACGCCCACCCCTTCACCAAGCGCGAGGCCCAGCTCACCTCGCTGACCGGGCAAAGCCTGACCGTCGACTACGCCGTCACGCCGATCCTCAGCAACGGCCGCACCCTGCTGCTGCTCGAAGTGCATCCCCGCGACCGCCTGCTGCGCATCACCAAGGAAGAAGCCCAACTGTCCAAGCAGGAAACCACCAAGATGCTGGTGCGCGGCATGGCCCACGAGATCAAGAACCCGCTGGGCGGGATTCGCGGCGCCGCCCAGTTGCTGGCCCGCGAGCTGCCCGACGAGGGGCTCAAGGACTACACCAACGTCATCATCGAAGAGGCCGACCGCCTGCGTAACCTGGTCGACCGCATGCTCGGCTCGAACAAGCTGCCGCTGCTGGCCCTGACCAACGTCCATGAAGTGCTCGAGCGGGTGTGCAGCCTGGTCGAGGCGGAAACCCAGGGCGGCATCACGTTGGTGCGCGACTACGACCCGAGCCTGCCGGACGTGCTGATCGACCGCGAACAGATGATCCAGGCCGTACTCAACATCGTGCGCAACGCCATGCAGGCCATCAGCGCGCAGAACGAACTGCGCCTGGGGCGCATCACCCTGCGCAGCCGGGCCATGCGCCAGTTCACCATCGGCCATGTGCGCCATCGCCTGGTGGCCAAGGTCGAGATCATCGACAACGGCCCCGGCATTCCTGCGGAACTGCAGGACACCCTCTTCTATCCCATGGTCAGCGGCCGCCCGGACGGTACCGGGCTGGGCCTGGCCATCACCCAGAACATCATCAGCCAGCACCAGGGCCTGATCGAATGTGACAGCCATCCGGGCCACACCACCTTCTCGATCTTCCTGCCACTGGAACAAGGAGCCGCTTCCTCATGAGCCGTAGTGAAACTGTCTGGATCGTCGATGACGACCGCTCCATCCGCTGGGTCCTGGAAAAAGCCTTGCAACAGGAAGGCATGAACACCCAGAGCTTCGACAGTGCCGATGGCGTCATGAGCCGCCTGGCCCGCCAGCAGCCGGACGTGATCATCTCCGACATCCGCATGCCGGGCGCCAGCGGCCTCGACCTGCTGGCGCAGATCCGCGAACAGCACCCGCGCCTGCCGGTGATCATCATGACCGCCCATTCCGACCTGGACAGCGCGGTGGCCTCGTACCAGGGCGGTGCCTTCGAATACCTGCCCAAGCCGTTCGATGTTGACGAGGCGGTGTCGCTGGTCAAGCGCGCCAACCAGCATGCCCAGGAACAACAGGGCATGGACGTCGCGCCAGCCCTGACCCGCACTCCGGAAATCATCGGCGAAGCGCCGGCGATGCAGGAGGTGTTCCGCGCCATCGGTCGCCTCAGCCACTCCAACATCACCGTGCTGATCAACGGCGAATCCGGGACCGGTAAAGAGCTGGTAGCCCACGCCCTGCACCGCCACAGCCCGCGCGCCGCAGCGCCGTTCATCGCCCTGAACATGGCGGCGATTCCCAAGGACCTGATGGAGTCCGAGCTGTTCGGCCACGAGAAAGGCGCCTTTACCGGCGCGGCCAACCTGCGTCGCGGCCGCTTCGAGCAGGCCGACGGTGGCACCCTGTTCCTCGACGAGATCGGCGACATGCCGGCCGACACCCAGACCCGCCTGCTGCGGGTCCTGGCCGATGGTGAGTTCTACCGTGTCGGTGGCCACACCCCGGTCAAGGTCGACGTGCGCATCATCGCGGCCACGCACCAGAACCTGGAAACCCTGGTCCAGGCCGGCAAGTTCCGTGAGGACCTGTTCCACCGCCTCAACGTGATCCGCATCCACATTCCGCGCCTGGCCGACCGTCGCGAAGACATCCCGACCCTCGCCCGCCACTTCCTCGGCCGCGCCGCCCAGGAGCTGGCCGTCGAACCCAAGCTGCTCAAGCCGGAAACCGAGGAGTTCATCCGCAACCTGCCGTGGCCGGGCAACGTGCGCCAGCTGGAGAACACCTGCCGCTGGATCACCGTGATGGCTTCCGGTCGCGAAGTGCATGTCGGCGACCTGCCGCCCGAGCTGCTGAGCGTGCCGCAGGACGCCGCACCGGTGACCAACTGGGAGCAGGCGCTGCGCCAGTGGGCCGACCAGGCGTTGTCCCGTGGCCAGTCGAGCCTGCTCGACAGCGCCGTGCCGAGCTTCGAGCGGATCATGATCGAGACGGCCCTCAAGCACACTGCCGGGCGCCGCCGCGATGCCGCCGTGCTGCTGGGCTGGGGTCGCAACACCCTGACCCGGAAGATCAAGGAGCTGGGCATGAAGGTGGACGGTGCGGACGACGGAGACGACGAAGAGTCCTGATCGACCTCTTGAAAAGAACGCGGGGCCGGCGCCTGTCATAGGATTCTGTGAACAGGCCCGGCCCCGCGGTCGTTTCAGCCGGGGCACGGCGTGAATGCCCCATTGATGAACCCGAATCGCACCCGGCGCACCGCCTGAAGGCAAAAATCCTTATCCAGCCTGCGGGAAATACCCTAAAACACGCTGAAACCCTTGATCTACAGCGGCCCCACAAAGTTGGCACGGGGTCTGCATTAATACAGACATCTCCAGTTTTGGGGGCCTTGGTACAGGCAGGCCGGGGATTCCCCTCTTTTATTCGTGCAGTCTCACCTGCACACGCCAGCGGTCCTCCACTGACTCACCCGCCCAGCGGGCCTGCAGTGGACGGGCCGCCACCAGGCTCAGCAACAGACCCTGATCGGTCTTGCGCAGCCGCCAGCTCACCGGCTTGTCGCCGAAGCTCAGCTGACCCTTCCTCGCTTTACCTTCCGCATCGAACAGCAGCGCCACGGTACCGTCGACGGTCTCGCCGTGCAGCTTGGGCTCCTCGTTGAACCACAGGTCCAGTCCGCCAGCCACCACTTCAACCTGTTCCAGCACCCGGGGTTCGGGCGCGGTCAGGCGGCCGATCATCAGGCCAACCAGCATGCCGAACAGGGCCAGGGAAAACAGGACGCGCGGCCAGGATTTCGAACGCGGGTCCGGCTCGTCGGGGGTAGAATGCTCGTCATCTTTATGCTCGGAGCCGTGCATGTTTCACGTGATCCTTTTTCAACCGGAAATTCCGCCTAATACCGGCAACATTATCAGGCTCTGTGCCAACAGCGGCTGCGACCTGCACCTGATCGAGCCGATCGGCTTCGAACTGGACGACAAGCGCCTGCGCCGGGCGGGCCTGGACTACCACGAGTACGCCTCGCTCAAGCAGCATGCCGACCTGGCCTCGTGCCTGGAAAGCCTGGGGCAGCCCCGGGTGTTCGCTTTCACCACCAAGGGCTCGCAGCCGTTCCATGAGGTGGCGTTCGAGCCGGGGGATGCGTTTCTGTTCGGGCCGGAGAGCCGTGGCTTGCCGGCAGAGGTGCTGGATGCGCTGGAGAGCGGGCAGCGCCTGCGCCTGCCGATGCGGGAGGGGTGCCGGAGCCTGAACCTGTCCAATACCGTTGCCGTGGCCGTCTACGAGGCCTGGCGCCAGCAAGGTTTCGCCTGATGGATCATCGCTGGCAAGCCAGCTCCCACAGGTACTGCACAAGTCTCAAAGCCTGTGCTGAACCTGTGGGAGCTGGCTTGCCAGCGATGAGGCCCTCAACCCCACCACAAATCCCACCTGCATAAAAAAACGCCCCGAAGGGCGTTTTCTCAAACCACCACCGCTTACTGCAGCGAAGGCGCTTCGCCAGCTTCCTGCATGCGCTGCATCTCTTGCGCGTACAGGGCGTCGAAGTTGACCGGGGACAGCATCAGCGCCGGGAACGAACCACGGGTCACCAGGCTGTCCAGGGCTTCGCGAGCGTACGGGAACAGGATGTTCGGGCAGAAGGCACCCAGGGTGTGGCTCATGGAAGCCGCGTCCAGGTTCTTGATCAGGAAGATACCGGCCTGCTGGACTTCAGCGATAAAGGCCACTTCGTCAGCGTTCTTCACGGTGACCGACAGGGTCAGCACGACTTCGTGGAAATCACCTTCCAGACCTTTCTGCTTGGTGTTCAGGTCCAGGGAAACGCTCGGCTCCCACTGCTGGCGGAAGATCGCCGGGCTTTTCGGCGCCTCGAACGACAGGTCACGCACGTAGATGCGCTGCAGGGAGAATTGCGGTGCGCTGTCTTCGGCAGCGCCGTTGTTTTGCTCGGTCATGACAGATCCTTCTTTGCAGGGTCTTTAGAGGGTTTGGGGATTCACGCCTGGAGCAAGGCGTCGAGCTTGCCGGCGCGCTCCAGCGCATACAGGTCGTCGCAGCCACCGACGTGGGTGTCGCCGATCCAGATCTGCGGCACCGAGGTGCGCCCGGCCTTCTGGGCCATCGCTGCGCGCACCTGGGGCTTGCCGTCGACCTTGATTTCTTCGAAGGCCACGTCCTTGCTTGCCAGCAGTTGCTTGGCACGCATGCAGTACGGGCAGTAATCGCTGGAATAGACGGTGACCGGCTTCATGTCACTTCACCAGCGGCAGGTTGTCGGCTTTCCAGCTGGACACGCCACCGGACAGCTTGGCGGCGGTGAAGCCGGCCTTGAGCAGGTCGCGGCAGATGGCGCCGGAGTGCTGACCCATGTTGTCGACGATGATCAGGGTCTTGGTCGCCTTGTGCTTTTCCAGCTCGCCGGTACGGGCCGCGAACTTGTCCTGCGGAATGTTGATCGCGCCGACGATGTGGCCAGCGGCGTATTCCTTGCTCGAACGGATGTCGATCACCACGGCCTTGTCGCCGTTGACCAGCGCGGTCAGCTCGCCGTTGCTCAGGCTGCGGCCGCCTTTGCGGGCTTCGTAGACGATCAGCAGAACCAGCAGAACCAGGAAAAGTGCAACCAGCAGGTAGTGATTTGTCGCGAATTCAATCAGATGAGCAACCATCGGAGGGTGTTCCAGGTCATTAAAAATGGCGGCCAGTATACACAGCAGCAATGGGCCGCCAAAGCCTGCCGCACAGGGTAAACGACAGTAATTCTCATCATGGTGCTACTGTCTGTCGGGACGGCCACTGCGCGAGGGACGCGGAATTCGTCAAGACTGGCCAATTTGCCCTAAAATGCGCACCTTTCTCATCTACAACCGTGAGTAGATTTTGATGACGAGCACGCCCAAGCCTTTGGTCCTGATCATCCTGGATGGTTTCGGTCACAGCGAAAGCCCCGAGTACAACGCCATCTTCGCCGCCAACACGCCGGTCTACGATCGCCTGCGCGCTACCCAGCCGCACGGCCTGATCTCCGGCTCCGGCATGGACGTCGGCCTGCCCGACGGGCAGATGGGCAACTCGGAAGTCGGCCACATGAACCTCGGCGCTGGCCGGGTCGTGTACCAGGACTTCACCCGGGTGACCAAGGCCATTCGCGACGGCGAGTTCTTCCAGAACCCGGTACTCACCGGTGCCGTGGACAAGGCCGTGGGCGCCGGCAAGGCCGTGCACATCCTCGGCCTGCTCTCCGACGGCGGCGTGCACAGCCACCAGGACCACCTGGTCGCCATGGCCGAGCTGGCCGCGCAACGGGGCGCCGAGCGCATCTACCTGCACGCCTTCCTCGACGGCCGCGACACCCCGCCACGCAGCGCGCAATCGTCCATCGAACTGCTCGACGCCACCTTCGCCAAGCTGGGCAAGGGCCGCATCGCCAGCATCATCGGCCGCTACTACGCCATGGACCGCGACAACCGCTGGGACCGCGTCAGCGCCGCCTACAACCTGATCGTCGACAGCGTCGCCGACTACAGCGCCGACACCGCCGTGGCCGGCCTCGAAGCGGCCTACGCCCGTGACGAGAGCGACGAATTCGTCAAGGCCACCCGTATCGGCGAAGCCGTGAAGGTCGAGGACGGCGACGCCGTGATCTTCATGAACTTCCGCGCCGACCGCGCCCGCGAGATCTCCCGCGTGTTCGTCGAGCCGGACTTCAACGAATTCCCCCGTGCGCGCCTGCCGAAACTGGCGGCCTACATCGGCCTGACCCAGTACTCGGCGAAAATCCCGGCCCCGGCGGCCTTCGCCCCGGCCAGCCTGCACAACGTGCTCGGCGAATACCTGGCGAACAACGGCAAGACCCAGCTGCGCATCGCCGAAACCGAGAAATACGCCCACGTCACCTTCTTCTTCTCAGGTGGCCGTGAAGAGCCGTTCCCAGGCGAAGAGCGCATCCTGATCCCGTCGCCAAAGGTCGCCACCTACGACCTGCAGCCGGAAATGAGCGCCCCGGAAGTCACCGACCGCATCGTCGAGGCCATCGAGCAGCAGCGCTACGACGTGATCGTGGTCAACTACGCCAACGGCGACATGGTCGGCCATACCGGCGTGTTCTCGGCTGCGGTCAAGGCCGTGGAAGCCCTGGACGGCTGCGTCGGGCGCATCACCGCGGCGCTGGACAAGGTCGGCGGCGAAGCCCTGATCACCGCCGACCACGGCAACGTCGAGCAGATGGAAGACGAATCCACCGGCCAGGCGCACACCGCGCACACCACCGAGCCGGTGCCGTTCATCTATTACGGCAAGCGTGACCTGAAGGTCCGTGAAGGCGGCGTGCTGGCGGACGTGGCGCCGACCATGCTGACCCTGATGGGCATGGAGATTCCGCCGGAAATGACCGGTACCTCGATCCTGATCAAGCCTTAAGCTGTAAGCCTCAAGCTGCAAGAAGGGTACGCGCTGCCTTTTCTTGCAGCTTACTGCTTGAAGCTTGCAGCTATCCGTCCCTAAGGCGTTTTTTTTGGCGCCAGCGGCGGGCATACTAGGCCAGTCTCCATCCCCTGGTTATCGCCATTCCATGCTCCGCGCCCTGATCCTCCTAGCCCTGACCTGCCTGCTCGGCCCGGCCTTCGCCGACGAGCGCGCGCAAACCCAGCAGCAACTGGACGCCACGCGCCAGGACATCGCCGAGTTGAAAAAGAAGCTCGGTGCGCTGCAGGAAGAGAAATCCGGCGTGCAGAAAGACCTGCGCGGCACCGAAACCGACATCGGCAAGCTCGAGAAGCAGGTAGAGGAGCTACAGAAAGAACTAAAAAAGAGCGAGGGCGAACTGGAGCGCCTCGACACTGAAAAGAAGACACTCCAGTCCGCCCGCACCGAACAGCAACGCCTGATCGCTATCCAGGCGCGCTCCGCCTACCAGAACAACGGCCGCGAGGAATACCTCAAGCTGCTGCTCAACCAGCAGAACCCGGAAAAATTCGCCCGGACCCTGACCTATTACGACTACCTGAGCAAGGCCCGCCTGGCCCAGTTGCGCAGCTTCAACGAGACCCTGCGCCAGTTGGCCAACGTCGAGAAGGACATTGCCCAGCAGCAGGCCCAGCTACTGGTCCAGCAAGGCACCCTCGACGCCCAGCGCCAGGAACTGGAAAAGACCCGCGACGAGCGCCAGGAAATCCTCGCCAAACTCAATGGCAACCTGAAAACCAACGACCAGAAGCTCGCTGCCCGCGAACAGGAGCAGGCCGAACTGGGCAAGGTGCTCAAGACCATCGAGGAAACCCTCGCCCGCCAGGCCCGCGAGGCCGAGGAAGCGCGCCAGCGCGCACTGGCCGAGCAGGAGGCCGAGAAGAAACGCCAGCGTGAAGCCGCCCTCGCCGCCCGCGAATCGTCGCGCCCGGCGCGGGACGAAGAGGCACCGAAGAAGCCCGTACGCAGCCCTGGCCCGCTGGTTTCCAGCGACGGCGCAGTCTACGGCGGCGCATTTTCTGCGGCCCGGGGCAAACTTCCGTGGCCGGTCAATGGTCGATTGTTGGCACGCTTCGGTGAAAGCCGCGGCGACGATGCCCGGGCCAAGTGGGACGGGGTGATGATCAGCGCTTCAGCCGGCAGCCAGGTTCACGCGGTACACGGCGGACGCGTAGTGTTCGCCGATTGGTTGCGCGGGGCTGGACTTCTGGTCATTCTCGACCATGGTAACGGTTACCTCAGCCTCTACGGTCACAACCAGACCCTGCTCAAGGGCGCGGGCGACATCGTCAAGGCCGGCGAGGCGATCTCCACCGTTGGCAACAGCGGTGGCCAGAGCACCCCGGCGTTGTACTTCGCCATCCGCCAGCAGGGTCAGCCAAGCGACCCGACGCAGTGGTGCCGTGGTCAAGGATAGGCTTTACCCTTTTTAAAAAGCGCCAGCCGCCCGGCGACCGGCGCCAGGCTCCTCTCGGGGCTCACACAGGATCAGGAGTTCGTTCGACATGCTGCATTCGCCTCGCCTTACCTCGCTGGCCCTGGCCGTCGCCCTGGTCGGCGGCGCGTCCCTGGCGTTCGCCGCCGAGCCGGCCAAGCCCGCGACGGCCCTCGCGCCGACCACGGTCAACGGCCAGGCCCCGCTGCCGCTGGACGAGCTGCGCACCTTCGCCGAAGTCCTGGACCGGGTGAAAGCCGCCTACGTCGAACCCGTGGATGACAAGACCCTGCTGGAAAACGCCATCAAGGGCATGCTCAGCAACCTCGACCCGCACTCCGCCTACCTCGGCCCGGAAGACTTCCAGGAGCTGCAGGAAAGCACCAGCGGCGAATTCGGCGGCCTGGGCATCGAAGTCGGCCAGGAAGACGGCTTCGTCAAGGTGGTGTCGCCGATCGACGACACCCCGGCCTCTCGCGCCGGCATCGAGGCGGGCGACCTGATCGTCAAGATCAACGGCCAGCCGACCCGCGGCCAGACCATGACCGAAGCCGTGGACAAGATGCGCGGCAAGATCGGCGAAAAGATCACCCTGACCCTGGTCCGCGACGGCGGCACGCCGTTCGATGTGACCCTGGCCCGTGCGGTGATCCAGGTGAAGAGCGTGAAGAGCCAGTTGCTGGAATCCGGCTACGGCTACATCCGCATCACCCAGTTCCAGGTCAAGACCGGCGAAGAAGTCGGCAAGGCCCTGGCCAAGCTGCGCAAGGACAACAACGGCAAGCTGCGCGGGGTCGTCCTCGACCTGCGCAACAACCCCGGCGGCGTGTTGCAGTCGGCGGTAGAAGTGGCCGACCACTTCCTGACCAAGGGCCTGATCGTCTACACCAAGGGCCGCATCGCCAACTCCGAACTGCGTTTCTCCGCCGACCCGGCCGATGCCAGCGAAGGCGTGCCACTGGTGGTGCTGATCAACGGCGGCAGTGCTTCGGCCTCGGAGATCGTCGCCGGCGCCCTGCAGGACCAGAAACGCGGTGTGCTGATGGGCACCGACAGCTTCGGCAAGGGCTCGGTGCAGACCGTGCTGCCGCTGAACAACGACCGCGCGCTGAAGATCACCACCGCGCTGTACTACACCCCCAACGGCCGCTCGATCCAGGCCCAGGGCATCGTTCCGGACATCGAGGTGCGCCAGGCCAAGGTCACCAGCGAGCAGGACACCGAGAACTTCAAGGAAGCCGACCTGCAGGGCCACCTCGGCAACGGCAACGGCGGCGCCGACCGGCCGTCCAGCAGCAAGGCGTCGGGCGCGGCCTCGAGCAAGAAGGAGCGTCCGCAGGACGGTGACTTCCAGCTCAGCCAGGCCCTCAGCCTGCTCAAGGGACTGAGCATCACCCGCGACAAGTGATGCGCGCGTTCTGCCTTGCCCTGCTCTGCCTGCTGACCGGCCTCGCCTACGCGGCGCCGGTCCAGCAGCCACGGGCCTATCTCAGTGTGATCATCGACGACCTCGGCCAGAACCCGGCCCGGGATTCGCGCACCCTCGCCCTGCCCGGCCCGGTGACCATGGCGATCATGCCGGACACGCCCCACGCCACCGACTTCGCCCGCCAGGCGCACAAGGCCGGGCGTACGGTGATCCTGCACATGCCCATGGACCCTGCCACCGGCCCCTATGCCTGGCACCCGGGCACGCCGTTGCCGGAGCTGGAGCAGCGCCTGAATGCGGCGCTGGCGAAGGTGCCCTATGCGGCCGGGGTCAACAACCACATGGGCAGCCGCATGACCGCGCAGCCGGAGGCCATGGCCTGGCTGATGGGCGAGTTGCAGCGGCGGGATCTGTTCTTCGTCGACAGCCGCACCAGCGCGGCCACCGTGGCGGCGGCCAAGGCCCAGGCACTAGGTCTGGCGAGCCTGTCGCGGGATGTGTTTCTCGATGATGTGCGCACTCCGGAAGCCATTGCCGGGCAACTGCGCATTGCCGTGGAGCTGGCGCGCAAGCAAGGGACGGCGGTGGTGATCGGTCATCCTTATCCACAGACCCTGGAAGTGCTGGAGCGTGAATTGCCCAGGCTCAAGGCCCAGGGCGTCGAGCTGATCGGCCTGCGGCAGATGATCGGCGAACGCAGCAACCGCGCCATGCCCGCCCATGGCAAGGGCGGGATCTACAGGTAACGGGCGTAGGTGGCGTCGACGAAGCCATCCTGGCGCATCTGCTCCAAGGCGTCCTGCAGGCGCTTCACCACCTGATCCGGCACACTCGGGTTCAGCGCCAGGTACAATTCGGTGCCGTTGAAACGCAGCACGGTCTTGAACGCGGTCATGCCGATCTGCCTGGCCAGGTAGCGGCCCGCGGGGTCACCGGTGGCCCAGAGGTCGATTTCGCCGTTGGAGAGTTTCTTCGCATTATCCTGGTCGCGCAGTACCAGCACCGGCTTCAACCCCTGCTGCTGCAGGTTCTCGGCGATGGCATCGCCCTTGTACGCACCGATGCGCAGGCCCTTGGCCTGTTGCAGGTTGTCCAGCTGGACCCGGCTGCCTGCCGGGGCCAGCAGCACCCAGTCATCCGGGCCCAGCGGGCCGACCCACTTGAACAGCTTTTCCCGGTCCGGCAGGCGCGCGAGGACGAAAACGCCGTGGTTCGGCGTGTCCTTGGCCTGCTGGTACACCCGGGTCCAGGGGAAGCGCAGGGTCATGCTGTAGGGGATATCGGCGCGGTGGAACATTTCCCGGACCAGGTCGGCGGCGATGCCATCGATGTCCGCGTCGTGGGCGAAGCTCTTGCCGTCGCGGGACATGTTGTAGGGCGGGAAGTTTTCGGTGAGCAGGACCAGGGGCTCGCTGGCTTGGGCGGCGGTGGTCAGGGTGAGGAGGAAGAGGAGTCTGGTCAGCATCGGGAGGGATCTGGCTTTTTGGGTGATGCTGATGGCCCTATCGCTGGCAAGCCAGCTCCCACAGGTCCGTGTGGGAGCTGGCTTGCCGGCGATGAGGCCCTGGAGGTCAGCGCACGACGATCCCGCGCTGCGCCATATAGGCCTTGGCCTCCGGCACGGTGTACTCGCCGAAGTGGAAGATGCTCGCCGCCAGCACGGCGCTGGCATGCCCTTCCAGGATCCCGTCCGCCAGGTGCTGCAGGTTGCCCACACCACCCGAGGCAATCACCGGGATCCCCAGCGCATCGCTGATCGCCCGGGTCACGCCCAGGTCGAAGCCGCTCTTCATGCCGTCCTGGTCCATGCTGGTCAGGAGGATCTCGCCAGCACCCAGGCCTTCCATTTTCTTCGCCCACTCCACCGCATCCAGCCCGGTAGGCTTGCGCCCGCCATGGGTGAAGATCTCCCAGCGCGGGGTTTCGCCCGGGCCGGAGACTTTCTTGGCGTCGATGGCAACCACGATGCACTGCGAACCGAAATGCGCCGCCGCCTCGCCAACGAACTCCGGATTGAACACCGCCGCGGTGTTGATCGAGACCTTGTCGGCACCGGCGTTGAGCAGGTTGCGGATGTCCTGCACGGTGCGCACGCCACCGCCCACGGTCAGCGGGATGAATACCTGGCTGGCCATGCGCTCGACGGTATGCAGCGTGGTGTCACGGCCATCGACGCTGGCAGTGATGTCGAGGAAGGTAATCTCGTCGGCACCCTGCTCGTCGTAGCGACGGGCGATTTCCACCGGGTCGCCGGCATCGCGGATGTTCTCGAACTTGACGCCCTTGACGACCCGGCCGTTGTCCACGTCCAGGCAAGGGATGATGCGTTTGGCCAGGGCCATATCAGAATCCTCAGCTGCAAGCTTCAAGCTTCAAGTCATAAGTAAAGGCAGATCGCGGTCTCGCTCTTACTTGCAGCTTACGGCTTGAAGCTTGGGGCTTCTCAGTAGCTGTCGCAGAAGGCCTGGGCCTCGGCGACGTCGAGGGTGCCTTCGTAGATGGCACGACCGGTGATGGCGCCGATGATGCCCGGGGCCTTGGCGTCCAGCAGGGCCTTGATGTCGCCCAGGTTGTGGATGCCGCCGGAAGCGATCACCGGGATCTTCGTGGCTTCGGCCAGGGCCTTGGTGAAAGGCACGTTGCAGCCCTGCATCATGCCGTCCTTGGCGATGTCGGTGTAGACAATCGCCGAGACGCCATCAGCCTCGAAACGCTTGGCCAGGTCGATGACCTGCACCGAGCTGACTTCGGCCCAGCCGTCGGTGGCGACGAAGCCGTCTTTCGCGTCCAGGCCGACGATGACCTTGCCCGGGAAGGCGCGGCAGGCTTCGGCGACGAACTCAGGCTGCTTGACCGCCTTGGTGCCGATGATCACGTAGCTGACGCCCGCCTTGACGTAGTGCTCGATGGTTTCCAGCGAGCGGATGCCGCCGCCGATCTGGATCGGCAGGTTCGGGTAGCGTTTGGCGATCGCGGTAACCACTTCGCCGTTGACCGGCTGGCCTTCGAAGGCGCCGTTCAGGTCGACCAGATGCAGACGGCGGCAGCCACCTTCAACCCATTTGGCGGCCATGCTCACCGGGTCGTCGGAGAATACGGTGGAATCTTCCATGCGGCCCTGGCGCAGACGTACGCAGGCACCGTCCTTGAGATCGATAGCGGGGATAATCAGCATCTGGAAAACCTGTCTAATCGGTAAACGGTGAGCCCGGGAAGTCAGTTCTTCTCGAGCGCCCACAGGTCGACTTCAATGCTCTCGAAGCGCTCCTTGAGCTGCGTCTGAACATCGAAGATCGCCCGGTTGTAGTAGTGCGGCGCAATTTCCTTGGCGAACAGCTCAAGCACCTCGGCCACTTCGAACGAGCCCAGTTGCAGCTCGAAACGGTCTTCGAGGAAGCGCTTGAGGGTGTCCAGTGCCTCGCGCTCCTGTTCGGGCGCGAGGGTGATGGCCGGGGTCTTGCTGCGTGAGCGGTTCATTACCAGCGGCCATCCCAGGCGGCGAAGTTCTGCAGCAGCTGCAGGCCGTGGGTGTGGCTCTTCTCCGGGTGGAACTGGGTGGCGAAGCGCGAGCCTTCGGCCAGCACCGCAGCGAAATCGACGCCGTAGTGGCCGCGACCGATCACCTGGGACGGCTTGCCGGACTCGATGTAGTAGCTGTGCACGAAATAGAAGCGCGCCAGGTCCGGAATGTCGTGCCAGAGCGGGTGGTCGATCACCTGGCTGACCTGGTTCCAGCCCATGTGCGGCACCTTCAGGTGCTCGCCGTCTTCATGCAGGTCCTTGCCGAAGAAGCGCACCTTGCCGGGGAACAGGCCGATGCAATCGACACCGTCGTTCTCCTCGCTGTGCTCCAGCAGGGCCTGCATGCCGACGCAGATGCCGAGGAACGGACGGTCCTGGCTGACTTCCTTGACCAGGCTGTCGAAGCCCAGGCGGCGGATCTCGCCCATGCAGTCGCGGATCGCGCCGACACCGGGGAAGACCACACGGTCGGCTTCACGGATGACCGCGGCGTCGCTGGTGATCAGCACCTTGCCGGCGCCGACGTGCTCCAGGGCCTTGGCCACCGAGTGCAGGTTGCCCATGCCATAGTCGATAACGGCTACGGTCTGCATTACAGGGTTCCCTTGGTCGAAGGCATCTGCCCGGCCATGCGCTCGTCCAGCTCGACGGCCATGCGCAGCGCGCGGCCGAAGGCCTTGAACACGGTTTCGATCTGGTGGTGGGTGTTGTGACCGCGCAGGTTGTCGATGTGCAGGCTGACATTGGCGTGGTTGACGAAGCCCTGGAAGAATTCCTGGAACAGGTCGACATCGAAGCCGCCCACGGTCGCGCGGGTGTACGGCACGTGCATCTGCAGGCCCGGGCGGCCGGAGAAATCGATCACCACCCGCGACAGCGCTTCGTCCAGCGGGACATAGGCGTGGCCGTAGCGGCGGATGCCCTTCTTGTCGCCGATGGCCTGGTTGAAGGCCTGGCCCAGGGTGATACCGACGTCTTCGACGGTATGGTGGTCGTCGATATGCAGGTCGCCCTTGCACTCGATGTCCAGATCGATCAATCCGTGACGGGAAATCTGATCCAGCATGTGCTCCAGGAAAGGCACGCCGATATCGAATCGGGCCTTACCAGTGCCATCCAGGTTGATCGAGGCTTTGATCTGGGTTTCCAGAGTATTGCGCTCGACGGACGCCTTACGTTCGACCATCACCAGCTCCGCAAAATCATTGGGCGAAAAAGGCGGTCATTATAGGCGCAGAACGTCGCATCTTGAAACGAAGATGACGTGTGGTGTGAGGGGTTTTGCGCCCGATTTTCGGGCTGATGGGCAATTCGAGGGCCTCATCGCTGGCAAGCCAGCTCCCACAGGGTCCGCGGTGCATGCGATCCCTGTGGGCGCTGGCTTGCCAGCGATTGGGCCGCAAGAGCGACCCAAAACCCCGGATCAGTGGAACAGAACAGCCGTCTTCTGCAGCGTCGCCCACACACCCCAGGCCAGCGGAATGCCCACGGCCAGCCAGGCCGCGATCACCAGCGGCAGGGTGCCGTCGGCGGCTTTCCACTCCAGCACGGTACTGCCATCAGCGCCCTTGTCATGCCCGATCGCCTGCTCGGCGGCCAGTTGCTCTTCGGTCATGAAGTACTTGTCGGCCACCGGACGCACCATCGCGTTGCAGATAAAGCCCAGCACCAGCAGGCCTGCAAGGATGTACAGGGTGATGTCGTAGGCCGCAGCCCGCTCCACACCGATGCTCAGTTGGTACTCGCGCAGGTAGTTGACCAGCACCGGACCGAGCACGCCCGCCGCCGCCCAGGCGGTCAGCAGGCGACCGTGGATCGCGCCGACCATCTGCGTACCGAACAGGTCCGCCAGGTACGCCGGCACGGTAGCGAAGCCACCGCCGTACATCGACAGGATGATGCAGAACGCCGCCACGAACAGCGCGACGTTGCCCAGGTGGCCCATGTTCGGCACCAGCGAGTACAGGGCGAAGCCCAGCGCGAAGAAGGCGAAGTAGGTGTTCTTGCGCCCGATGTAGTCGGAGAACGACGCCCAGAAGAAGCGTCCGCCGATGTTGAACAGGCTGAGCAGGCCGGTGAAGCCGGCGGCGATCGCGGCGATCTGCGCCAGTTGCGCGGTGTCCAGTTCGCTGAAGGTCAGGTTGTTGCCCAGCAGCTTGCCGGCAAAGACTTCCTGCAGCAGCGGCGAAGCCATGCCGAGGATGCCGATACCGGCGGACACGTTGAGGCACAGCACCAGCCAGATCAGGGCGAACTGCGGGGTCTTCCAGGCCACGCTGACGTGCACGTGACGGTGGGTGATCATCGAGTTGCTGGCCTTCTTCGCCGGGGCGGTCCAGCCTTCAGGCTTCCAGCCGGTCGGCGGAACGCGGTACGACAGGGCACCGCCGATCATGAAGATGAAGTAGATCACCGCCATCACCACGAAGCTCTGCCACACGCCGACGCCTTCAGGGCTGGCGAAGTGGTTCATCAGCGCTGCGGCCAATGGTGCACCGACCATCGCACCACCACCGAAGCCCATGATCGCCATGCCGGTAGCCATGCCGCGCTTGTCCGGGAACCACTTGATCAGGGTCGAGACCGGCGAAATGTAGCCAAGGCCCAGGCCGATACCGCCGATCACCCCAGAGCCCAGCCACATCAGCCAGATCTGGTGGGTATACACGCCCAGCGCGGAAATCAGCAGACCACCGCACCAGCAAAGTGCCGAAACAACACCGGCCTTGCGCGGCCCCGCGTGCTCCAGCCAGCCACCCCAGATCGCCGCCGAGCAGCCGAGGAAGATGAAGAACAGGGTGTAGATCCAGCCGAGCATGGAGATCGGCCAGTCACAGGTGGAAGAGAACATCTGGGCGAAGAAGCCCATGTCCGGGGCGCAGGCCACCGGCGCAGTGATGCCGATCGCCTTCGACAGCGGCAGCCAGAACACCGAGAAGCCGTAGGCCATGCCGATGCACAGGTGGATGGCGAGTGCGGCAGGCGGAACCAGCCAGCGGTTGAAACCGGGTCGAGCGACGATGCGCTCCTTGGACAGGAAACCAGGCGCGCTGGCCGTGGCTCCCGCAGTGATGGTGCTCATTATTGTTGCCCTCGTAGATAGGTAGTGTTCCCACATCGGGGCCGATACCCAGCGACTTTGGCGCACGCAGGCAACGAGTCGTTTTTTGAGGCAGCCGACCCTGTCGCGACAATTTGTCGCAAAAAGATTCAGGAACTGCGCAAGAGTAGCATTTAGCTAGCTAACAAAAGCCAAACTGATATCACTGTTTTTCTTGTAACTGAGACTTTCTTCCGCGGAACTGCCGGGGCACAGAGGGTCAAACCCGCCGCGCGCAGCAATCGCGGCGGCCAAGGTCGCAAGGCTATACTCTGCGGCTGACTTTTCAGATACCGACTACAAGGACTCGCCCATGAAAGCGTTCGGCAAAATCCTGGGGCTGGTGGTTCTCGGGCTGTTGCTGATCGTGGTGGCCGGCGGCTTCGCCCTGACCCACCTCTTCGATCCCAACGACTACAAAGACGAGATCCGCCAACTGGCTCGCGACAAGGCTCATATCGAGCTGACCCTGAACGGCGACATTGGCTGGAGCCTGTTCCCCTGGCTCGGCCTGGAGCTGCACGAGGCGAGCATTGCCACGCTGAACAAACCGGCCGAACCGATCGCCGACCTGCAGATGCTCGGCCTCTCGGTACGCGTACTGCCGCTGCTGCGCCGCGAAGTGCAGATGAGCGATGTGCGGGTCGAAGGCCTGAACCTGAACCTGGTCCGCGACGAAAACGGCCACGGCAACTGGGAAGACATCGGCAAGCCGCTGCCGGTCAAGGCGCCGGAAGGCAGCGCCGAGACCGCGCCGGCCACGCCTGCGCCAGCCGAAGGCGACAGCAAGCCGGCCGCCAGCGAGCGTCCGCTGAAGCTGGACATCGACAGCCTTACCGTCAACAACGCCCGGGTGCAGTACAACGACGTGCGCAGCGGCAAGAGCTTCAGTGCCGAAAGCATCCAGCTGAGCACCGAGGCCGTGCATGACGGCGTGAACATTCCGCTCAAGCTCACCGCTTTCCTCAGTTCCGGCCAGCCGGTACTGCGGGCGCGCATCGAGCTGGCCGGCGAAGCCCGCTTCGACCGCGCCCTGCGCCGCTACCAACTGGAAGACATGAAGCTGCATGGCGAACTCTCCGGCGAGCCGCTGGCGCAGAAGAGCATGACCTTCTCCGCCCAGGGCCAGTTGCTGGCCGACCTGGCCGCCAACGTTGCCGAATGGAACGGCCTGAAGCTCTCCGCCAACCAGCTGCGCGCCCTCGGCGAGCTGCATGTGCGCGACCTGAACAGCGAGCCGAAGGTCAGCGGGGGCATTTCCATTGCCCAGTTCGACCTGCGCAAGTTCCTCGACAGCGTCGGCGTGGTCCTGCCGCCGATGAAGGACCTGACCACCCTGACCAACGTCGAGCTGGTCGGCCGCCTCGAAGGCACGAAAACCAGCCTGGCCCTGGAAGACCTGGCGCTGAAGCTGGACGACAGCACCTTCACCGGTCGTGTGGCCGTGGAAGACTTCGCCAAACAGGCCCTGCGCCTCCAGTTGAAGAACGACAAGTTCGACGCCGACCGCTACCTGCTGGCCAAGAGCGACGACGCGAAGAACGCCAATGCCGCGCGCAAGGCCGAAGTGCAAAGCACCGAAGCCACCGCCGTCGCCGGCCCTGGCACCTCGCCGTTGCCGGACGCACCGACCCAGGTCGCCTGGAGCACCGACAAGCTGCTGCCGGTGGACCGCCTGCGCGCCCTCGACCTGCAGGCCGACCTGAGCTTCGGCGTGCTGACCCTGGACAAGCTGCCGATCCAGAACGCCGAGCTGAAGGCCAACGGCCAGGGCGGCCTGATCACCCTGGAAGCCCTGCGTGGCGGCCTGTACAACGGCACCTTCGACACCCGCGGTACCCTCGACGTGCGCCCTGCCGTACCGCAGATCGGCGTCAACGCGAAGATCGTCCGGGTACCGGTGGAACACTTCATCAAGCACGACGGCGACACCCCGCCGGTGAAGGGCCTGCTCACCCTCGACAGCGACCTGACCGCCACCGGCAACAGCCAGAAGGCCCTGGTCGATACGCTCAACGGCAAGGCCAGCTTCGTCATCAACAACGGCGTGCTGGTCAACGCCAATCTCGAACAGCAACTGTGCCAGGGCATCGCCACCCTCAACCGCAAGACCCTGAGCGGCGAGCCACGGGGCAAGGACACGCCGTTCCAGGAGCTCAAAGGCAGCCTGGTGCTGAGCAACGGCGTGGCCAGCAACCCGGACCTGAAAGTCCGCATCCCCGGCCTGACCGTCAACGGCAACGGCGATATCGACCTGCGCGTGCTGGGCATGGACTACCGGGTCGGGGTCATCGTCGAAGGCGACACCCGCGAAATGCCGGACCCGGCCTGCCAGGTCGGCGAGCGCTTCGTCGGGCTGGAATTCCCGCTGCGCTGCCGTGGCCCGCTGGAACTGGGCGCACGGGCCTGCCGCATCGACAAGGACGGGGTCGGCAAGCTGGCCGGCCAGGCGCTGGGCAACCGGATCAACGAAAAACTCGAAGAGAAGCTGGGTGACAAGGTCAGTCCCGAGCTCAAAGACGCATTGAAGGGCCTGTTCAAACGATGACCCCCGAGCAGTTTTCCACCGCGGTGCTCGACTGGTTCGACCGCCACGGCCGCCACGACCTGCCCTGGCAACAGGGCATCACCCCGTACCGGGTGTGGGTCTCCGAGATCATGCTGCAGCAGACCCAGGTCAGCACCGTGCTCAATTACTTCGGCCGCTTCATGGACGCCCTGCCGGACGTCCAGGCCCTGGCCGCAGCGCCCGAAGACGAAGTGCTGCACCTGTGGACCGGGCTGGGCTACTACACCCGCGCACGCAACCTGCAGAAGACCGCGAAGATCGTGGTCGAGCAGTACGGCGGCGAATTCCCCCGGGATGTCGAGAAGCTTACCGAGCTGCCTGGCATCGGCCTGTCCACTGCCGGCGCCATCGCCAGCATCAGCATGGGCCTGCGTGCGCCGATCCTCGACGGCAACGTCAAGCGCGTCCTGGCGCGCTATACGGCGCAGGAGGGCTACCCCGGCGAGCCCAAAGTGGCCAAGGCGCTGTGGGCCAACGCAGAGCGCTTCACGCCGCACCAGCGGGTCAACGACTACACCCAGGCGATGATGGACCTTGGCGCCACCCTCTGCACCCGCAGCAAGCCCAGTTGCCTGCTGTGCCCGCTGGAGCGTGGCTGCGAAGCGCACATGCTCGGCCAGGAGATCCGCTACCCGCTGCCCAAGCCGCGCAAGACCCTGCCACAGAAGCGCACATTGATGCCGCTGCTGGCCAACGACGAGGGCGCCATCCTGCTTTACCGGCGCCCCTCCAGTGGGCTCTGGGGCGGGCTCTGGAGCTTGCCGGAACTGGACGACCTGGACGACCTGGAGCACCTCGCCGACCAGCACCGCCTGAACATCGAAACCCGCCACGAACTGACCGGCCTGACCCACACCTTCAGCCATTTCCAGCTGGCCATCGAGCCCTGGCTGGTACGCGTCGGCCAGCAGGGCGACCACGTGGCCGAGGCCGACTGGCTCTGGTATAACCTCGCCACCCCGCCGCGCCTGGGCCTCGCCGCCCCGGTGAAGAAGCTGCTGAAACGCGCGGCCGACGTATTGATTGCAGGAGAGTCGCGATGACCCGCACCGTAATGTGCCGCAAGTACAAAGAAGAACTGCCGGGCCTGGAGCGTCCGCCCTACCCGGGGCCCAAGGGCCTGGACATCTACGAGCACATCTCGCAGCAGGCCTGGGCCGACTGGCAGAAGGAGCAGACCATGCTCATCAACGAGAAACGCCTGAACATGATGAACGCCGATGACCGCAAGTTCATCCAGGGCGAGATGGACAAGTTCTTCTCCGGCGAGGATTTCGAGAAGGCCGAAGGCTACGTTCCACCGGCCCAATGACCCCCGAAAACCGTAAGCGTCGGTATTAATTAAAAAAAATTTTGAAAATGTTGTTGACGCAATCCTGAAAAACGCTTTTAATGCGCCCCGTTGCCCAGATAGCTCAGTCGGTAGAGCAGAGGATTGAAAATCCTCGTGTCGGCGGTTCGACTCCGTCTCTGGGCACCAAGACAACGCAAAGCCCCTGAATCGAAAGATTCAGGGGCTTTTTGTTTGCCTGCGTTTTTTTGGCATTTCGCTAGCAGGAAAAGTTACCGCGAAATGTAGGGCTAATCCTCCCCAGGGAGATGGAGATGAGAAAGCTTGCACTGCTTTGGTCGGTAATTCTCCTGAGCGGATGCGTTGGCATCACGATAACGGCCCCGGAAAAGCAAAAAATCCTGTCTTACGACGATCGGCACCTCCTCAAGCAGGAACCCGAACCAGTGATCAGCAAGGTCGTGATCCACAACCAGAGGCGCGAGTGGTGCGGGGCGACGCTATGGGCTCTGGGCCTGCCTATCCCCCTGAAGCTTCCCGTCTGCCAATCTTTCGAAGAAACCTCATACGGTGTCGACAACAGAGGGCGGGCAGTGCCACTCGTGATTTCGCGACAGGAGATGCAGTCCCCGTTCTATGGATGCGGTCCACTCATGGGGCTGTCGGCGATGATCCACGGCTACAAAGGAAACATTTTCTGCGGCATGCTTCCATGACACTCGCAACCCAGCTGGGCGTGAGTACCTACACATCTCGGACTGATGGCCGACGCGGTTCAGGTAGGAGCGTGGCTTGCCCGCGAAGGGCCGCAAAGCGGCCCCAAAACCTGCCACTCCGAGCATCCGGGGCACTGAAGCCAAGCAGGCGCTGAATCCAGAAATCTTCCCCCACCTAACTCGTGCTGGATGGTTTTGGGGCCGCTGTGCGGCCCTTCGCGGGCAAGCCACGCTCCTACAGCTCCTGCGTGGATCCTCCATCCGAGCCTGGACGAGAGATGTGTGGATACCCAGGCCCCAAGGACGGCGCCAAGCCGAGCGCAATAGGTTGACCGACATCAATACGCCATCACTCGATCTATGTAAGTTGTGGAGCTGGACATTCGAAGGAACAGAAGGCCCCTCCCCATGAGTGAAGAAACCCCCGTCCTGCCGCTCCCAGAGCCCGGGGTGACCGCGCACCACGTGACACCGCACAAGCCAGCCGCCGCCCGCCCGCACCGTCGCCCACGCAAGCCAGCGCCGATCGTCGAGACCGAAGTCATCACCGACAGCCCGGCCGCCATCGAAGTCGCCCACGCGCCCCACGGCACCAGCGAGGACAGTTCCTCGGCGAAGCTGCCGCACACCTACCCCTACAGCACCCGCATGCGCCGTGCCGAGTACGACAAGGCCAAGCACGCGCTGCAGATCGAGCTGCTCAAGGTGCAGAACTGGGTCAAGGAAACCGGGCAGCGCGTGGTCATCCTTTTCGAAGGCCGCGACGCGGCGGGCAAGGGTGGCACCATCAAGCGCTTCATGGAGCACCTGAACCCCCGCGGTGCACGGATCGTCGCCCTGGAGAAGCCCTCCGAGCAGGAAAAGGGCCAGTGGTACTTCCAGCGCTATATCCAGCACCTGCCGACGGCGGGCGAGATGGTCTTCTTCGACCGCTCCTGGTACAACCGCGCCGGCGTCGAGCGGGTCATGGACTTCTGCTCGCCCCTGCAATACCTGGAATTCATGCGCCAGGCCCCGGAGCTGGAGCGCATGCTGTGCAACAGCGGTATCCTGCTGTTCAAGTACTGGTTCTCGGTGAACCGCGAGGAACAGCTGCGCCGCTTCATCTCCCGGCGTGACGACCCGCTCAAGCACTGGAAGCTGTCGCCCATCGACATCAAGTCGCTGGACAAGTGGGGCGAGTACACGGCGGCCAAGGAAGCCATGTTCTTCCACACGGACACCGCCGATGCGCCGTGGACGGTGATCAAGTCCGACGACAAGAAGCGCGCGCGGATCAACTGCATCCGCCACTTCCTTAACGCCCTCGACTACCCGGGCAAGGACTTCCGCGTCGCCCACGAACCCGACCCGCTGCTGGTGGGCCGCGCTTCGCGGGAAATCGAGGAAGACCTGCGTGACGAGGACGAAGTGGAGCTGCGCGGCCGGGTCAGCGCCCTGACGCTGCCACGCTGAAAGGACCTCACGCCGGTTCGGCCGGGTGACTGCCTGTCGCCCATCGAGCTGGCGCCGCTCTCCCCGGCTTGGGTTTCCTGGTCAACTGCGTTTCAATACGCGTCTTTGACTGACTTCGCACCAAGGAACCCCCGATGGCCTCGAACACCAAGCAACAGAAACGCGCCAAGCGCGCCGCCGCCAAGGCCCGCGAAAACCGCATGGTGCGCAGCGGCCAGGCGGTCAAGAGCAGCGGCGAGGCTTCCAGCGCCAGCGTCCAGCAGGTGTTCGACAAGGCCATGAGCTCGGGCAGCTACACCGCCCTGTTCGAGAAGATGAAGAGCGCCCAGGAAAACGGCCTGGAAGCCATGATTGCCGTGTTCATGGTCGACCCGCTGCTGACCCTGGTACTCAAGGGCCACAGCGAAGACCACGCCACCGACTACATCTGCATGGTCTTCTGCGCATACCGCAAATGGCTGGATGGCACCGAGGAAGCCGAGGCCATGGCCTGGCTGGAAAGCGAGGAATTCCAGGACGCCTATGTGGCGGCCTCGGAGATGGTGTCCAAGCAGAAGAAATTTGCCTGAGTCACCTGCCCCGGCAAACAACAAAAAACCCTGTGGGAGCTGGCTTGCCAGCGATTAGGCCGGCAATGACAAAGATGTTGTCAGATCGGGCCAAATCGCTGGCAAGCCAGCTCCCACAGGGTCGGAGAGATGCTCTGGATGCTCAGCTATCCATCACCAGGCTCCCGCCCTTCTCCGCCTTGCGCTTGCGCGCCACCAGCAGGCCGGCAGCCACCACGGCAATGCTCAGCAGCCCAGTGGAAATCACTTCGGCACGATGATCAGGACGGATCAGCATCAGCGTCAGCACGCCGATGATGAAGAAGATGGTCACCCAGGTCAGCACCGGGAAGGCCCACATCTTGAAGGCGATCTTCTCGCCCCGGGCCATGCGCTGACGGCGCATGCGCAGCTGCGACACTGCGATCACCAGGTACACCAGCAGGGCAATCGCCCCCGAGCTGGCCAGCAGGAACTCGAACACCTGCGCCGGCGCCACATAGTTGGCGAACACGGTCAGGAACGCCGCCGCCGTGGACAGCAGCACCGCCCAGTGCGGCGTGCCGCTGCGGTTGGTGCGCTGGGCAATCGCCGGCGCATCACCACGCTTGCTCAGGGAGAACAGCATGCGCGACGAGGTGTACAACGCCGAGTTGAGGCAACTGGTCACGGCGATCAGCACGACCACATCGACGATCAGCTTGGCATGCGGGATGCCCATCAGTTGCAGCACGGTCTGGTACGAACCCACCTCTGCCAGCTCGCCGGCATTCCACGGCACCAGGGCGACAACGATGAAGATCGACACGAGGTAGAACAGGAAGATCCGCCAGATCACCGAGTTGGTCGCCTTGCTGATCTGCTTGCCCGGGTCTTTCGACTCCGCAGCGGCAATGGTGACGATCTCGGTGCCCATGAACGAGAACATGGTGGTCAGCATGGCGCCCAGCACCGCGCCGAGGCCGTTGGGCATGAAGCCCTGGGTGTCGAACAGATGGCTGACACCGCTGACCTGGCTGTGCGGCATGAAGCCGAAGATCGCCGCCAGGCCGAGAATGATGAAGCCGATGATGGCCACGACTTTCAACAGAGCGAACCAGAACTCGAACTCGCCGTAGTTCTTCACGCTGAACAGGTTGGTCGCGGTCAGCAGCAAGGTGATGACCAGGGTGAAGACCCAGATCGCCACGTCTGGGAACCAGGCATTGAGGATGGTCGCGGCGGCGTTGGCCTCCAGCGGGATGACCAGCACCCAGAACCACCAGTACAGCCAGCCGATGGTGAAACCGGCCCAGTGCCCGATGGCACGGTCGGCGTAGGTGGAGAAGGAACCGGTGTCCGGCGAGGCCACGGCCATTTCGCCGAGCATGCGCATCACCAGTACCACCAGCGTGCCCGCTGCGGCGTAGGCCAGCAGCACGGCCGGGCCGGCAGCGGCGATGGCATGGCCGGACCCTACGAACAGACCGGCGCCGATAACGCCTGCGATGGACAGCATGGTCACATGCCGTTGCTTGAGCCCCTGAGCGAGGTCATTGGAATTGTGCTTACCGCTCATAAAACTACCTATGCAAAGAATGGGAGATCGTCCCGCGATTGGAGCCGCATGCCCTTTTGGGGCACCCCGCGTCTCGTGACAGGTGGAGGGCAATAAGCGGGCCAGATCTATGACCGCCCATTTCGAAACACCTTGAAACCACGATAAACAGGGCCTGCGGCGCTTTCCGCCAGTCATTGGCCGAAAGGTCGCCAAACTTGCCAGACTTTGCCGGATTACTGAAATACCCACTTACAATTAGAAACGGGTGCTCCATAACCGAACACGGGTAACACCTTGTGCAACTTTATGGATGAAAGAGGTGCAACCCGAAAGAACTTCCAGCGCTCCAGTCGGCACTGCCGAAAAGCGCCGCGACCAAATACGCCTTTCCTCGGGCGGCCAAAACTGGCACCATCGCGCCTTTTTTCATCCTGGCTCCGGCCCGTAAAACGGAACCGGCGGACCGCGACGCGACATTCCACTGCGACGATGCGACACCCGCCCCTCCCCCGGCCGCCCACCCTGCTTGCCCTTCTTGGCTGCGATCCGAACGCTATGCTAGCGTTGCGCCTCGCCAGGACGGCCGCCAACAAGCAGAACGCACAGAACATATGAGGACCGCACATGGCCCAGGCCGCGCCCGCGCTGGAAATCCGCAACCTGCACAAACGCTACGGCGAGCAGGAAATTCTCAAGGGCATCTCCCTTACCGCCCGTGACGGCGACGTGATTTCCATCCTCGGCTCCTCCGGTTCCGGCAAGTCGACCTTGCTGCGCTGCATCAACCTCCTGGAAAACCCGCACCAGGGCGAAATCCTCGTCGCCGGCGAAACCCTCAAGCTGAAAGCCGCGCGCAACGGCGAGCTGGTCGCTGCCGACAACAAGCAGATCAACCGCCTGCGCAGCGAGATCGGCTTCGTCTTCCAGAACTTCAACCTCTGGCCGCACATGAGCATCCTCGACAACATCATCGAGGCGCCGCGCCGGGTACTGGGGCAGAGCAAGGCCGAGGCCATCGAGCACGCCGAAGCGCTGCTGGACAAGGTCGGCATCCACAACAAGCGCCACAGCTACCCCACCGAGCTTTCCGGTGGCCAGCAGCAGCGCGCCGCGATCGCCCGGACCCTGGCGATGAAACCCAAGGTCATCCTGTTCGATGAACCGACCTCCGCGCTGGACCCGGAAATGGTCCAGGAAGTCCTCAACGTCATCCGCGCCCTGGCCGACGAAGGCCGGACCATGCTGCTGGTGACCCACGAAATGAACTTCGCCCGGCAGGTATCGAGCGAAGTCGTGTTCCTTCATCAAGGCCTCATCGAAGAGCAAGGATCGCCGCAGCAGGTTTTCGAAAACCCGACCTCGGCGCGTTGTAAGCAATTCATGTCCAGCAACCGCTAACGGAGCAACACGCATGCAGAACTACAAGAAGTACCTCCTGGCCGCTGCCGCCACGCTGGTGTTCTCGGCCAATGCCATGGCCGCGGAAAAACTGCGGATGGGTATCGAAGCCGCTTACCCTCCCTTCAACAGCAAGGATGCCAGCGGCCAAGTGGTCGGCTTCGACAAGGACATCGGCGACGCCCTGTGCGCCAAGATGAAGGTCGAGTGCGAAGTGGTCACTTCCGATTGGGACGGGATCATTCCGTCGCTGCTGGCCAAGAAGTACGACTTCATCGTGTCGTCGCTGTCGATCACCGACGAGCGTAAAGCGGCCGTCGACTTCACCGACCGCTACTACTCCAACAAGCTGCAGTTCATCGCGCCGAAGAACGTCGACTTCAAGACCGACAAGGCCTACCTCAAGGGCAAGACCATCGGTACCCAGCGCGCCACCCTGTCCGGCACCTGGCTGGAAGACAACTACGGCAAGGACATCACCCTGAAGCTGTACGACACCCAGGAAAACGCCTACCTCGACCTGACGTCCGGCCGTGTCGACGCCCTGCTGGCGGACAAGTACGTGAACTACGACTGGCTGAAATCCGATGCCGGCAAAGACTACGAGTTCAAGGGTGAGCCTGTGGTGGAAAGCGACGAGATCGGCATTGCCGTGCGCAAGGGTGACCCACTGAAGGACAAGCTGAACGCTGCGCTGAAGGAAATCATCGCCGACGGCACGTACAAGAAGATCAACGACAAGTACTTCCCGTTCAGCATCTATTGATTCGCCCCGACCGGCACCGCCTTGCGCGGTGTCGGTCTCTTGAACATGCCTGCCCATGAATATTGATCTACACGGATTCGGTCCGGCGCTGGCCGCTGGCACGCTGATGACCGTCAAGCTGGCGCTCTCGGCCCTCTGCCTGGGCCTGGTGCTCGGCCTGCTCGGCGCCCTCGCCAAGACCTCGCCGTTCAAACCGCTGCGCTGGATCGGTGGCACCTACTCGACCATCGTTCGCGGCGTGCCCGAGCTGCTCTGGGTCCTCTTCATCTATTTCGGTTCGGTGGCCCTGATGAGCCAGCTGGGCGACCTGATCGGCGTGCCTGGTCTGGAACTCAGCGCCTTCGCTGCCGGCGTCATCGCCCTCGGCCTGTGCTTCGGCGCCTATGCCACGGAAGTCTTCCGCGGCGCGCTGCTGGCGATCCCCAAGGGGCATCGTGAAGCCGGCATGGCCCTCGGCCTGTCCAAGGGCCGGATCTTCTCGCGCCTGGTCCTCCCGCAGATGTGGCGTATCGCCCTGCCGGGCCTGGGCAACCTGTTCATGATCCTGATGAAGGACACCGCGCTGGTCTCGGTGATCGGCCTGGAAGAAATCATGCGCCAGGCGCAGAACGGCGTGACCACCACCAAGGAACCGTTCACCTTCTACGCGGTTGCGGCCTTTATCTATCTCGGGCTGACCATCGTCGCCATGACCGGCATGCACTTCATGGAAAAACGTGCCGGACGCGGCTTTGCGAGGGCCAACTCATGAATTGGGACGTCATCATCAAATGGCTGCCGCGCCTTGCCGACGGTGCCATCCTGACCCTGGAACTGCTGGCCATCGCCGTCATCCTCGGGCTGCTCATCGCCATCCCGCTGGGTATCGCCCGCTCCTCGCAGCGCTGGTACGTGCAGGCGCTACCGTATGGCTACATCTTCTTCTTCCGCGGCACGCCGCTGCTGGTGCAGCTGTTCCTGGTCTACTACGGCCTGGCGCAGTTCGACGCAGTGCGTAGCAGCTCGCTGTGGCCGTACCTGCGTGACCCGTTCTGGTGTACCGCGCTGACCATGACCCTGCACACTGCCGCCTACATCGCCGAGATCCTGCGCGGCTCGCTGCAGGCGATCCCACGGGGCGAGATCGAGGCAGCGCGGGCGCTGGGCATGTCGCGGGCGACCGCGATGCTGCACATCCTCCTCCCGCGTGCTGCCCGTATCGGCCTGCCGGCGTACAGCAACGAAGTGATCCTCATGCTCAAGGCCAGTGCCTTGGCCAGCACCGTCACCTTGCTGGACATCACCGGCATGGCGCGCACGATCATCGCCCGGACCTACATGCCGGTAGAGATCTTCTTCGCCGCAGGCGTGTTCTACCTGGTGATCTCGTTCGTGCTGGTGCAAGCGTTCAAGTTGCTGGAGCGCTGGTTGCGGGTGGATGCCGCGCACGGCCGCTGATCCCTAGTTCCCCGCTCCCCTGATGTGGGAGCGGGTTCACCCGCGATTGGCCGCACCTGCCCACCACACCTCTTGAAAACACCCTGGCCCCCTGTGGGAGCTGGCTTGCCAGCGATGAGGCCCTCACAGCTGGCCATGCAACCTGAACCTGTGGGGCAGCACATGGAAAACACCCAACTCCTCCCCCGCTTCCAGGCCCTGGACCAGTTCCTCCGGGAACACCACAACCTCTGGCACCCGCGCCCCTTCACCAGCCTGCAACTCCCCTGGGAAGCTGATTACCCAGACCTGGCCGAATGGCTGCGCAACCAATCCCTGGACCACGCCGAATCCGCCCACAACGACCCCTACAGCGTCCCGGCCCCGGCGCCTTATCCACAACTGGCCGCCCTCGCCCGGGAATTAGCGAGGGTCGATGACTTATCCACAGTCCCTTTGACGCCAGCCAATCCGCGTCTCAACGTCGACGTCCCCGGCCGTAAATGGCAGCAGATCGAAGCCTTCGCCGCCCACTTGGACTTTGCCCGGCGTCCTCTGCATTGGCTGGACTGGTGTTCCGGCAAAGGCCACCTAGGCCGCCGACTGCTGGGGTCCGAGCAACACCTGACTTGCCTCGAATACGATCCTGCACTGGTCGCCGCCGGAGAACAGCTCAGCCAGCACCACCACCTCCCGGCCGAGCACCTGTTGCAGGACGTCATGGCCGCCAGTGCTGCCGAGCAGATCACTGCTGACCACACACCGGTGGCCTTGCACGCCTGCGGCGACCTCCACGTTCGCCTCATTCAGCTCGCCACTGCCAAAGGCTGTGCACAACTCGCCATCGCCCCTTGCTGCTACAACCGCACCTCGGGTCCGAACTATCAGCCGTTATCCACAGCGGCTCGTGCTTCGACCTTGCAACTGGACCTCGACGACCTTGGTCTGCCGCTCAGTGAAACGGTCACCGCGGGCAATCGCGTCCGCCGCCAGCGCGATCAATCCATGGCCTGGCGTCTCGGCTTCGACCTGCTGCAACGGCAACTGCGCAACAGCGACGAGTACCTGCCCACACCCTCGTTACCCAGCGCCTGGCTGCAACAACCTTTTGCCGACTACTGCCAGCACCTCGCCGGGCTCAAGGGCCTATCCATAAAAGACGGCGTTGATTGGTCCGCCCTCGAAGCGGCCGGCTGGCAACGCCTGGCCCAGGTCCGCAACCTCGAACTGGTCCGCAACCTCTTCCGCCGCCCGCTGGAGCTATGGCTGGTGCTCGATCGTGCGCTCTACCTACACGAACAGGGCTACAACGTCCGCCTCGGCACCTTCTGCCCACACCCACTGACCCCGCGCAACCTCATGCTACTGGCCGAACAACCTGTGGATAAGTCTGTGAGCAACTTCACGGTTCCAGAGTGAAAACAGTTCTGCTCTGCGGGCAATCCGGACTTGAGTGATTTTTCCGAACCTGTTAAACGCCTGAGAAAACAGCTGTTTGCGGGGTCGTCAATGCGGCGAGGTAGCGCACTTGCATGGGGTGCAAGGGGTTGATGTGGTTTGTGCATAAGCGTTAAAGCGAATTAGGCGGGGGTGGTTCAGATCGGGTTGGGCGGGAGGTGGCTGGAATCGCGCATAAACCCGTTCAAAAGCACGACGCGGACACTGTGGGAGCGGGTTCACCCGCGATTACGCCAGTGAATCCACCACCATAATCCCAGGTACCCCGCCCGGGATTGCCGGCTGGGACCTCAATGGAGACCAACGACAGATTTCTGTTGCCGCTGATGCCCTCATCGCCGGCAACGCCGGCTCCCACAGTGTCCTGAGCCAGCCGCAGAACTTGTGCCCGCCGAAGCCCCTGTGGAAGCTGGCTTGCCAGCGATTGCAATGGTGAATCCCCCACCAAAACCCCGCCAAACCAGCGCCCTGCTTGACCAGCCCCAATCTCCACAATCACCGAAACCCAGGTAGGAGCGAGGCTTGCCCGCGAAGGACCGCAAAGCGGTCCCCAACCTCCGCAGCACTGCCCAGAAAACACCCAGCCCAAAACGCCAAAAGCCCCGATCTACGGGGCTTCCAACACGATTTCAAGGAAGAGGTTTACAGAACCAAACCGATCGCTATAATAGCGCGCCTACTGCCGGTATAGCTCAGATGGTAGAGCAACTGACTTGTAATCAGTAGGTCCCGGGTTCGATTCCTGGTGCCGGCACCATATTAGGTTTCAGTAGTACTGAAGCCTGCGAAAACCCGCCTATTGGCGGGTTTTTTCGTTTTGGCGTCTTATCTTTATTCTGCTACAGCTCGATACGAATTTGATCGAACAGGCGCGGAGCTTCAGAAATCACATGCGATAGAATCCCATCCCTCAGCGGCGATCATGCCGGTCCCACGTCGGGAAAAGGAATGTTGGATGGGCGGAAAACCCCGGCCTACTCCCTCGATTGTCAGCGGTCTACCCGTTGCGTTTGTGGAAGGGGGTCGCAAGTACTACTTTGATGCCAGAACTCAGCGATATTTCTCATGGGATTCGCTGCACGGGGAGTTCGAGGTATTTGACCGACGCGGCTACCACCTCGGTTCGGTCTGCCCTGAGACAGGCATAGCCCTGAAGCCCCCGGTCCGTGGGCGTCGGATCAAACCGAACTGAGAGGTTCATATGAATTTTGTCGAGCTTTGCCTGGAAGGCGACGTGCTGGAAGAGGAAATCGATCGATTCGTCGAGGACTGGCATGAAGGGCGCGCAGGCGCAGACATGGAGCTGCACGAATACCTCGGCATGAGCTGGGAAGAGTACCAATTGTGGGCAACGACGCCTTCCGTTCTGCCTTTTGTGCTGACCGCCAGGAAGCGCGGCACCTCGCTTCGACAGGAACTGGATCAAGACAGATTCACGATGGCGGCCCGGGCAAGCTCGGTAGGTGAAGCCGCCAAGGTGGAAGCCTGGCTACGTAGCGCTGGCAGGATCTGATGGCGCCAGAGGAGAAAATGGCACGAAGGGTTCTAGCCATTCGCGGACTCCTCCCCCCTTTTGATCTCGACGCACTTGCTGCCGAGTACGGCGATCTAGACTACCTCAATCTTCCCTACGGTGTTGACGGCATAACCATTGGCATCGGTGGCGAACAGCGCCCCCAGATTCTCGTCAATTCCGCCGCGGCCCCAACGCGCCGAAAATTCACCCTGGCTCATGAAATTGGGCACATCGTCATTCCCTGGCACACCGGCACCATCGTCTCGCACCTTGACCCGGGTCACGCGGACGCTGCGTATGCACAGATGGAAGCCGAAGCCAATCGCTTTGCTGCCGAACTGCTGATGCCTTCGGACTGGCTGGCTCTCCAGTTCGAGCGAGCTGGAAGCGTGGAGAAGTACTTCCGCACAGTGCATGCGACAGCAGGCACCTCCCAGGAAGCGACGTTCTACAAGCTTTTCAAATCCTTGCCATCGCCTGTGATCTGCCTCCAGGTCGACAACAGCTCTCGTCTGTTGAAAGCAAAGCGCTCTCCAACAGCGCCGTATTACCAACCTGAAGAGGGGGCCTTGATCGATCCAGCGTACTTCGCAGCAAACAATCGCTATGAAACGTTTGAGATCGATGGGCAATGCTATGTGAGTTGGACATTCATCGGGCGAGATATAGCAGAAATCGATTCACGACCTTGGCGGGAAATCTACGGCACTATCCTGGATGACACCGGGATGAGAGCGAACCTTCAAAGCATCAACGCTGTACTTGCCGGCGCATTCAACAAGTCCAGAGCGCTGAGCGAACAGGATATCTGTGGGGCCATCTACCGGGCGTTTGATAACTACCAGCAGTATGGGCAGGTAGTGAACCATCCACTCTTCGAGCAGTACGTTATCAAGCGGGTTAAAGAGTTGAAGCAGCGTCGTTAACTGACCCGCAAGCCCGCCCGATGCCCGGCTGAGCTCTCTAACCAGGACCACTTGAACTAAAAGCACTCAACAGGGGGCTAAGCCATTATCAGCCACTGACTCCGCCGCCCACATGACCGCTTTCGACTGGCCCCGCATGCTCCTCGACGACCATCCCCTGGCCTTCCTCGGCGAAGTCATGGTCCGCACCCTGCTTGCCTATGCAGTGGTCTTCATCTTCCTCAAAGTCGCCGGCCGCCGCGGGGTGAAACAGCTTTCCCTGTTCGAACTGGTGGTAATCCTGACCTTGGGCTCTGCTGCCGGCGACGTGACCTTCTACCACGACGTGCCGATCCTGCCGGTGCTGATGGTATTCGTCGCCATGGGCATCGCCTATCGCCTCACTACCCGCCTGTTGAGTCGCTATCACCACCTGCAACGCTGGCTCGAGGGAGAGCCTTTCATCCTGATCCGGGATGGCCGTTTCGAACTGGAAACCCTGAACAAGGGCAATATCGCCCACGACGAATTCCTCATGGAACTGCGCCAGGGTGGCGTGGAGCACCTGGGCCAGGTGCGCCTGGGCATCGTCGAGATCAACGGCGGCGTCAGCCTGTATTTCTACGAAAAGGACGAAACCCGCCCGGGCTTGCCCGTCTTGCCGCCGAGCCTGAAGGCAGTGCATCACCAGCCGGAGCACGACGGCTTGCACGCCTGCTTTCACTGCGGGGAATTGGCGACGCTGCAAGCAGGTCAGAGCCTGCAATGTTCGCGCTGTTCCGAACAGTGCTGGGTGCAGGCATTGAGCAACGCCAGGGCCTGAGCGAGCAGTCAGGCAGCTTTCTGCTCCAACGCCTCCCACCCAAGGCAGGCCAACGCCAACGTTCTTGGCACAACTTCACGCCCGCTGCTGTACCTGCTAATACTCCGGGCACTCACGCCAAGTGCATCAGCAGCCTGTTCGAGCGTCATCCGATGCCGCAGCCGCCAGCGGATGAAGATCCGGGTGTTTTCATCGGGCGCAGTCTGGGCAAGCGCGTCCAGCAACAAGGTGTCTGCGCCGATCTGGATATCCAGCGCTGGCCATTCAACAGTCCATCCCCCGTCACCTAACGTGGCGCCTTCGAATGCCTTGCCTTTGGAAAGAGGTGCCAGCCCTGGATACGCTGCAAGCGCATCGCTCATGTCGAGTTCGAAGCGCTGACCGTTGGTGAAGACCAGTTCCAAGCGCTTGCCCGGATGCGGCTGAACAGCCCGAAGGCGAGGTCGTTTCATTGATGCCATTTCATCCACTCCTTTATTGGCCCAAGCGCCTCTCAGTCCAAGGCTGCCCAGCAGCCTAGGCGACTCTGCCCCCAACTCACCCAGAAAATCGTCGCGAAATATGACTCCCCCAACGAATCCCTTGAACTAAATCCCCTCCAAACCGGGCTAACCCAATACCAGCATCGTTCCCAAGCGAGCCCCCAAAGTGAGCGACCTCCCCCTCCTCCCCCCCGGCCTCCACTACGTCGACGACACCGCCCCCGGCATCACCCGCCGCAAGCTCCGTGGCAAGTTCGCCTACTTCACCCCATCCGGAGACCGCATCCGCGACCAGTCCGAAATCACCCGCCTCAACGCCCTGGCCATCCCCCCGGCCTACACCAACGTGTGGATCTGCCCCGACCCCGCCGGCCATCTCCAGGCCACTGGCCGCGACGCCCGGGGCCGCAAGCAATACCGCTACCACCCGCGCTGGCGCGAGATCCGCGACGCGGACAAATACGGCAGCCTGCTGGCCTTCGGCAAAGCCCTGCCGGACCTGCGCGCCACCCTGCAACAACACCTCGCCCGCCCCGAACACAGCCGCGAGAAGGTCATGGCCACGGTCATCCACCTGCTCGACGAAACCCTGATCCGCATCGGCAACGCCCGCTACGCCGAGCAGAACCGCTCCTACGGCCTGACCACCCTGCGCAACCGCCACGTCGAGGTGACCGGCAGCACCATCCGTTTCCATTTCCGCGGCAAGAGCGGCATCGAGCACGAGGTCAGCGTCAATGACCGCCGCCTGGCCCGGATCATCAAGAGCTGCCTGGAGCTCCCCGGCCAGCAACTCTTCCAGTACCTGGACGAACACGGCGAGCGGCATAGCGTGACGTCGAGCGATATCAACCGGTATTTGCAGGAACTGACCGGCGCCGAGTTCACCGCCAAGCACTACCGCACCTGGGCCGGCAGTGCCCTGGCCCTGACCCTGTTGCGCGAGCTGGAATGGCAGCCGGAAACCGCGGCGAAGAAGCATGTGGTGGGGATCATCAAGGAAGTGGCGGCGGAGCTGCGCAACACCCCGGCCGTGTGCCGCAAGTGCTACATCCATCCGGCGCTGATCGAGGCCTTCCATGCGGGAGAACTGGCCGGCCTGCGCATGGCCGCTGCGCGCAAGGGACTACGCGCGGAAGAGAGTCTGCTGATGCGTTTTCTGGAAAAGTTGCCTGTTTAAGAAGGCTCACCCGCAGGCGAGCCTTCCCGTGCCGAGCTACTGGGCACTTACCCGCAATCGCCCCATTTCGATGCCGTCGATCACCGCATCCACCAGGCCTTTAGCCATTTCCGCCGAATACAACGACGAGAAGAGCAGCCCGTTCTTGGGCACGTCTTCGGCGAATTCGGTGAGTTGCTGGAGGGTGTCGTAGATCCCTTTTATCAACAGGGATGCATGGACCAGGGCATCTTCCGTGTCGATTTCCGCACGGACGGTGAACATCGGGGTATGGCCAGCCTTGCAGTGCCCGAAGGCGACCATGGCCGTTTTGCCAAAGATGGCGCGGGGTGGATCTGGAACGATCTTGTTCATGGTGAAACTCCCTACTGTGATTCGATCCGCCACCCGCTTGCGACCAAACAATAGGGTGGCAACTGTACGCAGGTTGGTCGACCGGACACAGTAGGAACCCGGCAGGGCCGAAGCCCTCCTACGCACAGCTGCCATAACACGGCATTGCCGACGTTGAGAAACGTCAGCAAAGGGAAGTCAGGCATCTGCACGACTACTGTGTAATTCCAGGCGACCAAACCCGGATCGCCAAACCGCAGCGACCGCGAGAGCCTACATTTCATCTCCGGGTCAGGCAAGGAAACAGTGCCCGCAATGAGTGTCAGGCAGAACCGGGACTCAGGTTTTACGACGGCTTCGCCGCCGTTCGCGAGCAAGCTCGCTCCCACACCGCCTGCTTTGACTGAGATTGATGCGGGGTCAGGACTTGCCAACCCCCGTGAGCCGAATAAACTTCCTATTCGGCTCACTAAATGAGCCGAATAGCATACGTATTCGGCTCAGAGGCAAAAAATGGCCCCCACCTGGATCTGGCAACACCCGCAATGGCCAGCCTTCACTTGGCAAGCAGATCAACTCACCGACCTGCTGCGCCAGTGCGTCCGCCAACAGGGCCTGCTCCTGGGCAAGATGGGCTCGGTAGACGACGAGCAAAGCCGCCAGAGCATGCTCGACGCCCTCCTGCAAAACATCCTCACCTCCTCCGCCATCGAGGGCGAAACCCTCAACGCCAGCTCCGTCCGTTCCTCCCTCGCCCGCCGCCTGGGCGTGGAAGAACCCGGCCCGACCACCGCCCGCAGCGAAGGCCTGGCCGAACTGATGCTCAACGCCATCGAGCACGCCGACCAGCCCCTGACGCTGAAGCGCCTGTTCAACTGGCACGAATTGCTGTTCCCGAATCCGGAAAACGCCCTTGCCCACCGCCCCCTGCAAGTCGGCAGCCTGCGCGGCGACGAGCCCATGCAGGTCGTCTCCGGCCGCATCGACCGCCCCACTGTGCATTTCGAAGCCCCACCTCGCCTCGGCCTCGAAGATCACCTGGCAACCTTCATCGACTGGTTCAACACCGACTCGAAAACCCTCGACCCGCTGCTGCGCGCCGGCATCACCCACCTGTGGTTCGTCACCCTGCATCCCTTCGACGACGGCAACGGCCGCCTGACCCGCGCCCTCACCGACCTCGCCCTGGCCCAGGGCGACCAACAGGCGATCCGCTTCTACGCCATGTCGGCGAGCATCCTTGAGCATCGCCCGGCCTATTACCGCATCCTCGAGCAGACGCAGAAAGGCTCGCTGGATATCACCGACTGGCTGAGCTGGTTCCTGCAAATCCTGCTGGACTCCATAGCCCAGGCCCTCGCCACCATCGACCGGGTGCTGCACAAGACACGGTTCTGGCAGGCACACAGAGAAACGCCGCTATCGGCCGAGCAATTGAAGGTGATCAATCGCCTGCTGGACGGCGGCGCGAAGGGATTCGAAGACGGGATCAACGCAGCGCAGTATCAGGCCGTGGCCAAGGTCAGCAAGGCCACGGCCACTCGCCATCTGGCGGATCTGCTGGATAAAGGTGTCCTGGAGAAGCTTCCGGGGGGTGGTCGGAGCACGCGTTATCGGGTGACTGAGGTCAGGAGCCAGCCTTGGCAATGTATGGAGTGATGTCGATTTCCACCAGAGTCCATACGCCGCCAGCGTAATTGGGGTCAGTCTGCCAGGTCTCGATGGAGGTGCCTTGCGGTAAAGAATCGCCATCGGCGACCAGCGCTTCGAAATGCAGGGCCAGCGCTTCTTGAGCGTTACCTATCGCCTCGTCGACAGTTTCGCCACCACTGAAACAGCCTGGGACATCGGGGATGGTTATGCCGTAGTCCGAGTCGGGGTCCTTGTGGATAACGATGGGGAATTTCATGGAGGTTCTCCGGTAGATGTTGGCCGGATAACCATAGGCAGATCACATATTCATCACAGCCCTGAAAAGCTGGTTTTGTGTATGCAGTTTTTTCCAGGCAAGAAGCTGAATCTGTGTTGTAACCAAGGGCCTCATCGCCGGCCACGCCGGCTCCCACACGACCGGGTACACCACGACCTTGTAGGAGCTGGCTTGCCTGCGATGGACCGCGTCAGCGGTCCCAAGACCTGTCACGCCGCATCAATGGATGAATACGATCAGGCCGTCGCGGTGAAGATGAGACCTCACATGAAAGAGACTCGTGCAGGATGGTTTTGGGACCGCTGACGCGGTCCATCGCAGGTAAACCAGCTCCTACACCGGTCGTGGCGGTCTCAAGTACTGAACTCAGAACCCAAAGACCAACAACACCTGCCCATACACATTCCCCCGCGCCGTCCCAAACTGACTCCCACCCGCCTCCGCGCTCCGCGTCGGCTTGTAATACCCCACCAACGGCAACACGCTCCAGTGCTCATCAACCGCCCATTCGGCATATACATCCAGCTCCCGCGCATCGCGATTGCCGAGGCTGCGGTCGATCGTGTCGAAGTCATAGAACAGCGCCCCGACATTCACGCTATCGCTCACCGCCGCCTTGACCCCGACATGCTGCACCCGGGTATTGCTGTTGAACGGCCCGGCATAGTTGGACGCCACCTCGCCCTGGAACCAGGTCCCCAGCGCCCGGCCATTACCGTAGAACAACGGGTCATAGCCTTCCGAGAAGCGGCTGTAGCGGTAGTTGACCACCGGCCTGCCCGGCAACTGCGAGAAGGTCCAGCCCGCCTCCAGGTACCACGCACTTTCCTGCCCGCCAGACTTGCGCTCCCAGGCATGCTCCCCCGCCAGGAACAGGTCGCTGACCCCGGCATTGCCCTGCCCGCGCACGCTGTAGAGCTTCATGCCCTTGCGCTCGGGATAGAGGATGTCGGCCAGTTCCTGATCGGTATCACTGACCTTGATCGCCGTAAGCCCCACGGTCCCAACCTCGACCACATGCTCCAGCGTCGCCACGGACAATTCAGGCCTGGCCTGTGCCGGGTTGTCGGACTTGAGCCACATCAGGTCACCACGCCAGCCCTCCTTGCCACCCCAGCGCACAATGGCCGTCTGGTCGAAGGCCTTGCGCCCGGTGAGGTAGTAGGCGCCACCGCGATTGACCTCGCCATCGAGCAAGCCCTTGCCGATATTCAGTGCGTCGCCAGAGATCAGGAAGCCATCCCCGACCACCACGTTCTGTCGCCCGCCAGAGATTTCCAGCAGGTCACTGCGCCAGCCGAGATAAGCGTTCTCGACCTTGGTGGTGCGCTCATCCCCCACCGTCCAGCCCGCCGCGTCGCCATCCCCAAAGCTGGCACTGCTGACCCAGTCGAGCCCGCCAAACACTTCACCCGCCGCAATCCCTCGGCGTTTGAACTCGACCCCATAGTGCAACGTGGCTTCCTGCCAATTGACGCTGCCCGCCTCGCGCATGCCGGTCTGTGCATAACTTTCCCCGCTGTGGAAAACCCCGACGGCGCCCTGCACCTTGGCAGACAGTTCGGTGTCGGTGTCTTCGTACAGCGTGACCGCTCCGGCCATCGGCGAGAGCGCAAGAAGCAGTGGCAGGGATGCCTGTAATTGTTGTTTTCGCATCGTCAGTCCCCAGGAAAAGTCAGGCAGGAATTTCGCCTTCGGCGTACATGTCGGCAACCACGCGCCAGTCACCGCCGATCAGGCGCCAGACGAACAGGCTCTTCATCGAGAAGGCGTCGCCCGCCAGCGGCAGCACGCGCCAGGTAACCCAGGTGTAGGCCGCGCCCTCGCCCAGTTCGGCCAGGCGGTCGATACGGATCGAGGCACCACGGGAGTCGTTGACCAGCACGGCCAGCAGCGCCTGCAATTTCTCGGTGCCGTGGTACAGCGCATCGCTGCCGGCGCCGGTGATCTCGGTGTTTTCCGTGTACAGCTCACGGACGATGGCGTTGCCGTCGCGGCGCTCCCACAGCTGTTGCAGCAGTTCGAGACGGGCTTGCAGGGCATTTCTCAGGGCAGCATCAGGCATGTTCGAATCCTCTCGGTCGAAGTTGGAGGCCCCCGGGTGGGGGCGGTCGGGAAAAGGCGTCGGCGGTCAGCGACGACCGTTGCGGTAGCCGGCGAGCTGGTGGCTGACCTTGCCGAAGGTGCAGATCAGGTTGCGCAGGCTGTCCTTGGCCGGGATGCGCGTGCGCGGGATCGCGCTCATCACGTCCCAGTGCCGCGAGCCGGTGGTCATGCCGTCGGCCACCACCTGGCTGATGACATGGCTCGGCGTCACGCCAAAGCCGGAGTAGCCCTGGACGAAGTAGGCATTGGGCCGTCCCGGCAAGGTGCCGATCTGCGGGAACAGGTTGGCGGTGCACTCCATCGGCCCGCCCCAGGCCAGATCGATGCGCACCGGCTCCAGGTACGGGAACACCTTGAGCATCAGCTGGCGGTTCCAGTCCTTGAGGTCGTTGGGGATGTATTCGAGCAGCCGCGTGGCCGAACCGAACAGCAGGCGGTTTTCGTTGGTCACCCGGTAGTACTCGATGACCGGGCGGATATCGCTGAACGCCCCGCGGATCGGGCTGATCTGCTGGATCAAAGCCTCCGGCAGCGGCTCGGTGACCAACTGGAAGGCGTAGGTATTGACGATGCTCTTGTCCAGCTCCGGCTCCATGCGGTCGAGGAAGGCGCCGCAGGACCAGAGGATCTTCTTCGCCCGCACCGAGCCCTTGGCCGTACGGATATGGATGGTGTCGCCGTAAGTCACTTCCAGCACCGGGGTGTTTTCGTAGATCCGCCCGCCCAGCGCCACCAGCGCCTTGGCCGAACCCAGCAGCATGTTCAGCGAATGCAGATGGCCGTTGCCCATGTGCTTGAGGGCGCAGGTGTAGACCTCCGAACCGACGATGCTGCGCACTTCGCTGCCTTCCAGATACGCGATGTCGTGGTTCGGGCTGAGCTGCTTGAACTCCTTTTCCCACGCCTGCAGCAGCTTGCCCTGACGCTTGTTGAAGCCGAGGTAGCCGTAGCCGTGGCGGAAATCGGCGTCGATGCCGTACTTGGCGATGCGCGACTGGATGATGGACGAGCCGAGGTCGCTGATCTCGAACACCGCCTGCAAGCCCTCGTCGCCGACGCTTTTGCGGATCTTCTCCAGGTCGTGGCCGATGCCGGCCATGATGTGCCCGCCATTGCGACCGGAGCCGCCAAAGCCGAGGTAGCGCGCTTCCAGCACGACGATATCGGTGACACCGCGCTCGGCCAGTTCCAGGGCGGTGTTGATCCCCGAGAAACCACCACCGATGACGACAACTTCAGCGTCCAGATCCTGCTCAAGATCAGGAAACTTCAGGTCGTACTTGCGGGTAGCGGTGTAGTAGGTGGTAGGGGTTTCGACGGACAGCATGGGGTCACCTTGTTCTTGTCATGCGGGAAGCGGTTAACGGGATATCGCGCCTTCGCCAGCCTGACGATCCTGCAGGCGGCGAACGGCGTAGAGCACCAGCGAGAGCAGCAGCACACCGATGCCGGTGGCGACTTCCTTGATGCCGCCGTAGCCCGCCAGCTCGGCAGAGGCGGTACCGACCACCACCACGGCGGCGGTGAACAGGCTCAGTACCCAGGCCACAGGGATCCAGCCACGGCCCAGGCGCACCGGGCGCGGCAGGTCGGGTGCATCTCGGCGTAGCAGGATGAAGCCGGACAGGGCGAAGAAGATCGCCACCAGGTAGCCGATATTGGCGGTCACCAGCATGGCCAGCGGCGAGGACAGCAGGAAGATCATCGCCAGGTTGAGCACCACCGCCACGCTCATGCAGCGCCCCGGCACCTGGTGCTTGTTGAGGGTGCCGAGCTGGCGGATGGTCAGGCCTTCCAGGGCCATGCCGTAGAGGGCGCGGGAACCGTCGGCGAGGGCGGCGTTGAGGCCCATGAACAGGCCGACCAGCAAGGCGGCGATGAAGAAGTCGCTGAAGCCGTTGCCGACCACGGCGTTGAAGGCATCGATATAGAAGCCGCTGGGGTTGGCCAATGCGGTTTCCCGGTCCACCAACCCGCCGAGGCCGAAGGCGACGGCGGCGAACACCAGCACGGTGTAGGTGCCGGAGGTCAGCAGGGCCAGGCGCATATCGCGCTGGCTGCGGTATTCCGGGCCGAAGGCGGCGCACATCTCGGTGCCGTAGGCGCTCCAGCTGACCAGGAACAACCAGACCAGCGCCGTGCGCCAGAAGCTCCAGTCCAGCACCAGCGGTTCGTCCAGGGCGTGACGGAAACGCTCAAGGCTCCAACCGTCGCCAAACACCGGCGACACCGCCAGCACCAGGATCGGCACCAGCAACAGCGCGCCCATGTACTTGGAAACGGATGCCGCCATATGCACGCCAAGCCGGTTGAACTGCCAGAACACCAGCAACAGGCCGGCGCCGATCACTTGCGGCAGGCCGACGCTGAGCGGGCCGAAGCTGTAGCTCCAGGTCTGGTCGGCGAACCACTGCGCCTGGATCAGCGCGCCGGCACTGACGCTGACGATCGACAGCACGGCCGACCAGCCCAGCCAGTAGCCGAACGACGCCAGCGGGCCGACCAGGGTGCAGCGTCGGCGCCAGCCTTCGGTGGCGATCATGGCGATGCCGCCGGGCTTGTCCGGGAACATCGCAGTGACTTCGAGGAAGATCCAGTTCTGGCACGCGCCGATGGTCGCCGAACCGACCCACAGCGCCAGGGCGCCGATCGGGCCAAGCACGCCGAGGGCGAAGCCGAAGGAGGCGAAGATGGAGCCGGACACCGCCATCGACAGGGCGAAGGCATCGGTCCAGCGCAAGGTTTGCTGCAAATGCTGGCTGTTGTTGTTATTCATGGCCGGTTACGCAGTGGCGGAAGATGAGCCTCGATTAAAAGCCCTGCTCCGTTGCGCGACCACTGTTCACAGCGCCAGGCGCTTGGTTTGGGGTGCCAGCCGTCGCGGTTCGCGGCGGGCAACTTGATAAAGTGATTAACATGTTAGTAAATATGAAAAAGCTTCGGCGCCAGCCTGGACGGCGCACCACAAGAACAACACCGGTCTCAGCCGGCCCGAGGTGAAGCATGAATCTGCAGCACGCCAATCTGTTTCAAGGGCGCGAGGGTTTCGAGGTCTGGCATGGCGATCTGGCCAGCAGTTGCGGGACCTTCCATGTCGAGCCGCCCGCGGATCGCATCACCAGCTTCCAGGGCGCGGTCACCGCGCTGGACAGCCGGCGCAGCCGCATCGAAGGGGCGCGCATCACCAGCAACTGCTCCCACGTGCACCGCTCGCTGCGGGATATTCGCGGCGACGACAAGGACTTCTTCTACCTGGTGATGCAGTTGAATGGCGAAGCGCTGATCCGCCACAGCGACCAGGAAACCCGCCTGGGCCGGGGCGACCTGGTGCTGCTGGATGTGGCGCGGCCGAGCGATTTCTACTTTCGTGGCTTGAGCGACCAGGTGTCAGTGATCCTGCCGCGCAGCGAGGTGTTGCAGCGTTTCAAGGAACAGCGCCTGCGCCTGAACCAGCGCATCGAGGCGACTTCGGCGATTGGTGGCATGAGCGCGATGCTGATGAGCCAGTTGGTGGACAACCGCAATCTGGCCAGCAGCGAAGCCGAGGCCGTGCTGGACGCCATCCTCGCCCTGCTGCGCCCGGTACTGACGCCGCGCCAGGGCGAGCCTGTCGACACGCCACCGCCGGCCCTGATGACCAAGGCCAAGGCGGTGATCGAACGGCATCTGGCGGATGAAACCCTGAGCCCGGAACGCATTGCTTCGACGGTGGGGACTTCGGTGCGCAATCTGCACCGGTTGTTCGCCCAGTTCGAGACCAGTGTGGGGCGCTACCTGCTTGAGCGTCGGCTGAGCCGCTGCGCAGAAGCGATCCTGCAGAGCGAGGTGAAGATCACCCATATCGCGCTGAGCTGGGGGTTCAAGGATTTGAGCCATTTTTCCCGGGCGTTCAAGAGTGCGTTCGGGGTGTCGCCAAGTGAGTATCGGGGGCGGCGGGGGTAAAAAGGCGCAACCGCTGGAAAGCCCCGATCAATCGAACAGGTCATGCACCTCGTCCAAGGTAGGCAGCATCGCCGGAAGCACCTTGAGTTCGCAATCCAACGCGCCAAGCACTTTGGCGTAAGCGTACATGCCAACTGACAGGCTGCCCTTTTCCACGGCGATGACTTTCTGGCGGGTCAAATCTGCAAGGTTGGCGAGATCCGCCTGGGTCATGCCGAGATTCAGACGGCGTTGGCGAATCTGCTTGGAAAGGCGATAGGTCAGGAAAGCAGGGTCCATGTTCCATATACGTAACAATCAGGGGTCTATGTAACGTAGACGTAACTTGATGACCTTACAAGCATGGTGCCGGACTCATTCCCTGCAGTCGGCGAGGAACCCTGTAGGAGCTGGCTTGCCTGCGATGGACCGCAGAGCGGTCCCAAAACCTGCCACACCGGACATTCTGGATTGATGCGATCCACCCGGCACACCGAATCCGGGACCGGATAGGGCACTGAACTCGTGCGGGATGGTTTTGGGACCGCTGCGCAGTCCATCGCAGGCAAGCCAGCTCCTACAGGTTTTTGTGTCCAGCTCGCACTCTGTGCATGGCACACAAAAAAGGGGCCGCATCAGCGGCCCCTTTCCTACCTCAAAACCAGCATCAGAAGATGCTGATCGGGTACTCGACGAAGATACGGACTTCGTTGCCGTCGTCGTTGTAGCCGTTCAGGCGGACGCTTTCCGAAGTACGCAGCCAGGAACCACGCAGTTTCAGGCTCAGGTCCTTGGCAGGGCCTTCCTGTACGACGTATTTGACCTGGTTGAAGATCTCGCGCTCGGTGCCTTCGCCATAGCCGTGGGTGTTGATGTTGTCACCACGCACGTAGGCGATGTTGTAGGTCAGGCCCGGTACGCCGAAGGCGCCGAAGTCCAGACCGTAGGCGACCTGCCAGGAACGCTCGTCTTCAGCGTTGAAGTCGGACCAGTAGGAGTTGGCCAGGTAGATGGTCGAACCACCGTCACCCACGCCAGCGCCATTCTGGTACCAGCCGTACTGGTAGCCAGTGCTGCCGGTGCTGCGCTGGTGCGCCAGGGTGAACGAGTGAGGGCCGAAGGCGTAGGTGGCCGCCAGGCTCCAGATGGTGTTGCTATCACCGGTCAGGCTGGCCTTCTGCACGTACTTCTTGTCGATGTCCGACTTGTAGCCGTTGAAGTCCAGGGTCAGGGACTGGTCCTTGGCGATGGCGTGGACGTAGTTGACGCCCAGGTAGTGCTTCTTCAGCACGTCTTCGACATCGGAGGTGTACAGCGAGGCGGTCAGGTTCGGCATGAACTTGTAGCTACCGCCGAAGACGTTGATCGACTTCAGGTCGGTGTCACGCTGTTCGGTGGACTTGCGCGCTTCGCGAGTGTAGCGACCGGCGTTCAGCTCCAGGCCTTCGATCTCCTTGGAGTTGATCGAAGTACCGGTGAAGCTTTCTGGCAACAGACGAGCGTCGTCGTATTGCAGGACCGGCAGGGATGGCATCTGGTCGCCATACTTCAGCACGGTGTTGGAAACACGGAACTTGACCGCTGCACCGCCACGGGCGATGTCGTGCTGGGCGTTGCCGCTGTCGCCACGCTTGAAGAAGTCGATACCGCCACCTTCGTTGTGGCCGCTGCCACCGTCCAGACGCACGGCGTACAGGCCGAAGGCATCAACGCCAACACCAACGGTGCCCTGGGTGAAGCCAGAGGAGAACTTGGCAATGGCAGCCTGGCCCCATTGACGCTGGTCGTTGGTGTCGTGCTTCTTGTCACGATTCATGAAGCCGTTGCGCAGCAGCACGTTGGCGGTGCTGTCTTCGACGAAGCCTTTCGACTCGGCTTGATCGTTGGCCATTGCTTGAGTAGCGACCATGAGCCCCAGTGCGAGCAGACTGATCCGGGTTTTCAACATCTTGTTTTCCTTATTACGTGATTTGATACGCACTGCAGCCAAACGCCAGAACCACGCCCCCTGCGTGGGTTGACGCTCACGGACTGAAAATAAAAGGCCCGCATGCGAGTGATCGCAGCGGGCCTTTTATTATTAGTGTCTTGGCCGAACGGCCTGCAGGCGCAGGGTCCGAATCCTAGCCGCGGGCAGAACGACATGTCAAAAGTTCGTGAAGAGATGATGGCAAATTTCATGTTTTTCTGCGTTATCGTCGGAATTTCTTCTATCCGAAAAGAGATTCGGTCGCGAGAACTGTAGGAATTTGCCGGAAACGTCAGGAATTTCGGTAACACGGAAAGGATTCAGCCTGGAGACATTTAGATACAAATAGCCGAGAAGATTTCCTACAAAGAATTAACGTTTGCAAATGCCAAGCATTATCATCCGCGAGTTTTCAAAACATCCAAAAACATCGCCGGATATCCACCCACATGCCTTCCCCCTGCCGCCTTTCTTCCCTTTCCCTGGGGCTTTCCCTGTTGTTCGGCTCCAGCCTGGCCATGGCTGCCACCACCAACCTGCCTGAAGTGTCGGTCACCGCCGACAGCGAGGCCGAACGCGATGATCCGCGGGTCAAGGAGGTCACCACGGCCACCCGTACCTCGACCCCGGTGCGCTACGTGCCGCAGGCGGTGGATTCGATCAAGACCAGCAACGTCCTCGACTACGGCACCAACGAGCTGGGCAAGGCCCTGAGCGGCCTGCCCAACGTCAGCAGCGGCGCCGACACCCGCTTCGACAGCGTGCGCATCCGCGGCTTCGACGCGAGCAACGACTTTTACCTGGACGGCATCCGCGACGACAGCCAGTACGTGCGCGACCTGCACAACATCGAGCGGGTCGAAGTGCTCAAGGGCCCGGCCGCCGTGCTCTATGGCCGGGGCAGCCAGGGCGGGATCATCAACCGGGTGAGCAAGGCGCCGGAGGCCGGACGGCGTTCCAGCATCGAAGTCCAGGGCGGCAGCGAGGACCTGCGCAGCCTGTATGCCGACCTGAGCGCCGACCCGAGCGAGAACATCAGCCTGCGCCTGAACCTCGGCGAGCGCGACAACAACAGCTTCCGCGATGGCGTCGACGGCAGCCGCCAACTGTTCGCACCGTCGATGAGCTGGCAACTGACCCCGGACCTGAACTGGCTGGTGCAGTACGAATACAGCCGCTACAACCGTACCCCGGATCGCGGTATCCCCGGCAACCCGCTGACCGGCCGGCCGCTGGACGTCAACCGCAGCACCACCTACGGCGACAGCGGACGCGACTACATCGATGACAAGACCGAGTCCCTGCGCTCACGCCTTAACTATCAGTTGAGCGACAACTGGCAACTGCGCCATACCCTCGGCCTGATCACCCTGGACAGTGACTTCGACAACACTTACCTGGTCGGTTATGTCCCCGCCACCCACCTGGTCACCCGGCAGCGCTGGCAGCAGGACCTGAACACCCGCAACCTGTTCAACAACCTCGAAGCCGAGGGCCGCGTCGACACCTGGGGCCTGGAGCACACACTGTTGATCGGCCTGGAGCTGGGCGAGCAGCGGCGTAATTCCCTGCTGCGCAACGGCAGCAACGTGCCGTCGGTCAACGCCTTCAACCCCAACCCCGCGGTGCAGCACACCGGGCGCATGAACATCTCGAGCAACAACCACACCGATGTCAGCAGCCGCGGCCTGTACCTGCAGGACCAGATCCGCCTCAACGATGAATGGCAGATCCTCGCCGGCGTGCGCCTGGACCGTTTCGAGGTGGACACCACCAGCAAGGTCAGCGGTCGCAGCGAAAAGCAGGACAGCACCGGCACCAGCCCGCGCCTGGGCATCGTCTATACGCCGTGGAAGGAACACTCCTTCTATGCTTCGTGGAGCAAGACCTTCTCGCCACCCGGCGGCGGCCTGATCGGCATCACCCCGGGTGCGGCGGGCAACACCAACGAGACCGACCCGGAAACCACCCGGCAGAAGGAAATCGGGGTCAAGAGCGACTGGCTGGACGAGCGCCTGAGCACCACCCTGGCCGTGTATGAGCTGGAACTCTACAACCGGCGCAACCGCGACCTGCTCGACCCGAACAAGTGGATCCTGACCGGCCTGCAACGCTCCCGCGGCATCGAGCTGACCGCTACCGGGAAACTGGCGGACAACTGGTATGTACGCGGCGGCATCGGCCTGCAGGATGCGATCATCGTCGACGACACCGAAGGCAACGCCGGCAACCGTGTTTCCGATGTGGCCAAGCGCAATGGCAGCGTGTTCATTACCTGGAAGCCGGAAATGGGCTGGTACGCGGAAACCGGGCTGACCTTCGTCGGCGAGCGTTATGCCGATACCCGCAACAGCATCGTGCTGCCGGGCTATGGCACCTGGGATGCACTGGCCGGGTACCGGACCAGGGACTGGGATGTGCGGGCAGCGTTGAGCAATATCACCGACAAGACCTACTACGCGTCGGCGACCAGTGCGGCGCAGATCCAGTTTGGTGATCCTCGCAGCCTGGTGGTGACCGGGACCTATAGCTTCTGACCTTTCGGGCCTCATCGCTGGCAAGCCAGCTCCCACATGGATCGCGTGCACCGCCGAACCTGTGGGAGCTGGCTTGCCAGCGATGGGGCCCTTGAGAGCACCCACAAAAAAGGGCAGTGCCTCCCCGGCACTGCCCTTTCCTTTTGCAACCTTCTCCCCTCAGCCGTGCCAGATGCCCGCCAGCGCATCGAGCTCGGCCTCGGTCATCAGCCCTGCCGGATAACGCTCCGCCAGCAGCCGCCGTGGATCGGTCTTCCTGACCCGGATTGGTCCATTGTGTTTCAACCACTGCGCCAATACCTGAAGCGCTTCATGGTTCATGACAGTCGGGTACGAAGCCAACTCACGTGCAGTATTCATTTCACACGTACTCCCCCAGAGGCGTGAGTTGAGCAAATTACTCAAGATTTGTGACAAATCCGTGGGAAAACACAGACCGTCCATCTCTTGTTACAACATTGGAATTAATACAAAAGCTATGCCATCAGGGAGCGCCGGCCGTCGTCCGGGCACAAAAAAGCCCGTCCGGAGACGGGCTTTTTTTTGACGTCAAATCAACGCTTTACCGGCGCCGGTTGCTGCTGGGTCAGGCAGTGGATATTGCCACCGCCCAGCAGCAGTTCACGACCGGGCACCATGACCACTTCGTGATCCGGGAAGAGGCGCGCGAGGATCGCTCTAGCCTCGGCGTCGGCCGGGTCGTTGAAGCTCGGGGCGATGATGCCGCCGTTGACGATCAGGAAGTTCACGTAGGACCCGGCCAGGCGCGAGGACGGGCTGCGCTCCTGGCTGCCGGCGACCATGTCGACGCCGTCGCACTCGTCCTGGGTGGCGTACATCGGGCCCGGAATCGGCATCTTGTGCACCACGAAGGTCCGCCCCTTGGCATCACGCTGGCTTTCCAGCACCGCCATGGCCGCACGGCAACGGGAATAGTTGGGGTCATTGGAATCATCGGTCCAGGCGAGTAACACTTCGCCCGGGCTGACGTAACAGCAGAAGTTATCCACATGACCGTCGGTTTCGTCGTTGTACAGGCCATCCGGCAGCCAGACGATGGTGTCCACGGCGAGGTTGTCGCGCAGGATGTCCTCGATCTGCCCGCGGTTCAGGTGCGGGTTGCGGTTGGCGTTGAGCAGGCATTCCTCGGTGGTGATCAGGGTGCCTTCGCCATCGACATGGATCGAGCCGCCTTCGAGCACGAAGCCCTCGGTGACATAACGCTCGCTACGCTCCAGGCCCATGATCTTGCCGGCCACCTGCTCGTCGCGGTTCCACGGTGCATACAGGCCGCCATTGAAGCCGCCCCAGGCGTTGAAGCCCCAGTCCACGCCGCGCACTTCGCCATTGTCGTTGATCACGAAGGTCGGGCCGGTGTCACGCACCCAGGCGTCGTCGTTGCTCAGTTCGACCACACGGATATTCGGCTCGCCGGCCAGGCGCGACACGGCATTCTCGTATTGCGCGGCAGACACGCCGACGGTCACCGGTTCGAAACGGGCGATGGCCTTGGCCACGGCCGTGTGGGCCGCCTGGGCCGGCTTGCCACCAAGGCGCCAGTTGTCCGGACGCTCCGGCCAGATCATCCAGACCTGGGTTTGCGGCGCCCATTCGGCGGGCATGTGGAAGCCATCGGCACGGGGAGTAGAACTCAGAGTCTTCATGGGGGCGAACCTTGGTGGATGTTCAAGTGAACGAATTTATATCCGATAAATATCGACAATGAAAGCCGTGAAATAAAATCATCACACATAAAAAAGCCGGTTAAACCGATACAAATCGACTTAACCGGCTTCGATTCACGGCGCTAGAGCTCTTCTGACAACACCCGGGCGATGCTGTCCACGAAGAAATCGACGCTTTCCCTGGTGGTGCACATCGGCGGCTTGATCTTGAGGATGTTCAGGTAGTCGCCGGTGGGCTGCATGAAGATCCCCAGGTCGCGCAGGCGATTGCACAGGATCATGGTTTCCTCGCTGGCCGGCTCCAGGGTATCGAGGCTGCGCACCAGTTCCAGGCCCAGGTAAAAACCGGAACCGTGTACCGCGCCCGCCAGCGGATATTCATCGACCAGGCGCTGCAGCCGCGCCTTGAAGTAAGCGCCCACCTCACGGGCGTTTTCCCACAGGCCTTCCTCGGCCATCACGTCCAGCACCGCCATGCCGATCCGGCAACTGACCGGGCTGCCGCCGGCGGACGAGAAGAAGTAACCCTCGGCTTCGAGTGCCTCGGCGATGGCCCGGGTGGTGATCACCGCGCCCAGCGGGTGGCCGTTGCCCATGCCCTTGGCCATGGTGATGATGTCCGGCACCACGCCCTGCTCTTCGAAGCCCCAGAACCACTCGCCCATGCGCCCGTAGCCAACCTGTACCTCGTCGGCGATGCACACCCCGCCGCGCTCGCGGACCCTGGCATAGACCTGTTGCAGATAACCCGGCGGCAGTGGAATGCCGCCGGCATTGCCGTACACCGGCTCGCAGATGAAGCCGGCGAGCTGGCGACCGGTGGCGTCCACCTCGGCCAGGGTGGCATCGACATCGCGCACATAGTCGGTGGTGCTGTCGCTGCCGCGGTATTTGCCGCGATAGGTGTTCGGCGCGGTCACCGGATGCACCCACTCCGGCCTTGTGGTCAGGGCCTGCGGATTGTCGGCGATGGAGGTGGAAATCGCGTCGGTAGCCACCGACCAGCCATGGTACGCCTCCAGCACGCTGAGCACGTCGCGCCCGCCGCTGGCGGCCCAGGCCAGGCGAATCGCCAGGTCGTTGGCCTCGGTGCCACTGTTGACCAGGAACACCCGGTCCATGCCCTTCGGTGCCAGGGCCAGCAGGCGCTCGGAGAATTCGGCGATGGCTGCATAGTGGAAGCGCGAGTTGGTGTTGAGCAACGACCATTGTTTCGCGGCCTCGCTGACCATGCGCGGGTGACCGTGGCCGAGCACGGCGACGTTGTTGAGCATGTCGAGGTAGGAGCGCCCCTGCAGGTCGATCAGATAATTGCGCCAGCCACGCTCGATCTGCGGCGGCTGCTGATAGTAGTGCTTCTGCGAGCGGGCGAAGCTGGCGTCGCGGCGCGCCAGCAGGGCTTGCGCATCACCCAGGGGCGCGGCATCGCAGTCAAAACCGAGCAAACCCGCCGGCGACGGACAGACCGCCTGCCAGGCCCCGGCCCGCGAGGGCACGACAAAGGCTGGTGGTCGCAGGCCCGGGACCCGGCACAGCTGCACCGTGAGGCTGTCGCCGCTTTGCCCGAGGCCCTGCCCGGCTTCGACCGCTTGCCCGTCCGCCAGCACGTCACCACAGCCCCACAGCCACAGGCTGAGCTGCGCACCCTGCAGGCAGCCGCGGTTCGGGCCATCGACCTGCCAGGTGCCAGCGAATGGCGCGACCAATGGGGTGCCCTGGGCCAGATGCAGCTCCACCTGCAAGGCGAAGGTTTCCGGCTCGCGCGGGTTATCGATATGGGTACGGGACAGGCGGTACTGGCCATACAGCGAAGAGGCCGGGGCCGGCGTTTGCAGCAGCAGTTGCTGGTCGATGCCCGGGGCTTCCCAGTTGCCGGCGCTGAAATGCTCGCTGAGCACGCCGAGATCGACCCGGTTCACCGCCTGCCCGCTCAAACCCGCGACCAGCGGCAGGCAATTGCCCGGCAGCGAGCACTCAGGCTCAAGGCCGACGGCCTGGAAGATCGCCGCCTCCATCAGGGCGAACGGCACGCTGTCGGCGACCTCGAAGATTTCCCATTCATGCGCCAGGTTGTCGCGGATATACGCATTGCCGGGCTCGACGCTCACCTGCTGCTCGCTGCTGAGCACCAGCACCGCGGCACGGGCGACGATCAGCGGCCAGAGCGCCTTGAGTTCGGCCTCGGTCAGCGGGTTGATGGCGTGATAGGCGGCCACTGCCGGGAGGATCCGCAGCGGATCGCCTTCGGCATGGTGCAGCAGCGCGGCGCAGGTCACCGACAGGTCGGCGATGCGCCAGGTGTGCAGCAGGTCGCCGAAATCGATCACCCCCTGCAACTGCCACTCGCGTTCGCCGTCGCGTTGCCAGACGGCATTGTCGTCGGTGATGTCCAGATGCACCGCCTGCCGCGGCAGGTCGGCCTGCACTGCGGCCAGTGCCTCCTGCGCCTGGGCGGCGGCAGCCTGCACCCGTTGCTTGCGCGGGCCCTCGGCGAGCACCGGCACCAGGTGGGCGATCAGCGCCTGGGCATGCTGAGGGTCCCATTGCAGGGTGCGGGTCAGGCCCGGGTGGCTGAAGTCGGCGAGGGCCCGGTCGACCCGGGCACACAGGGCGCCCAGCTCGGCGATCAGGCGCGGCGGCAGGTGCTTGAGCCGAGTCAGGGTCTGGCCGTCTATATAGTCGAGCAGGCGAGCGCGCACGCTCTGGCCATCGATGTCCAGCGCGAGCAACTGCTCACCGGACAGCGTCGCCCGTACCGCCGGTACCGGCACACCGCGCTCGCGCAAATAGCCGAGGGCTGCATGCTGGGCCTCCAGTTCCACTGCCGAATAACTGCCATGGCAGACCTTGAGCACATAACGACCCTGCGCGCTGTCGACGCGGAAATTCAGGTCCTGCTGACTGCCCAGCGCCTGCAGCGCGCCATCCACTCCATAGTGCTGGTTGAGCAAGGCGCGGGCCTGGCGTTCGCTAAGGGTGGGGCAAGGCTGGCTTGCTCGGCTGAGAAGAGTGCTGAGGGGCATGGCGGAGACCTCGGTTTTTTTGCGCTATATCGCCATCAGCCCTGCCATTAAGCAAGTGCAGTGGTTAAAATTACGCACAATTGACCGTGATTTCGTTGCGTAAAACGGCACGAAACGGTTATCCGGCGCAATCTGCTTGCACGCACCCGCCGGTGCCCACAAGCTATGCGCTTTTTGCTCAATGTCAGTTATGGAAGAAAGGCAGCCAAACATGCGAATTCTTATCACCGGCGGAGCCGGGTTCATCGGTTCGGCGCTGGTTCGCCATCTAATCGACAACACCGAGCACGAAGTGCTCAACCTTGACAAGCTGACCTACGCCGGCAACCTGGAATCGCTGCAGAGCATCGTGACCAATACCCGCTACGAGTTCGTCCAGGCCGATATCGTCGACCAGGCAACCGTCAGTGCCGTGCTCGAGCGCTTCAAGCCTCACGCGATCATGCACCTGGCAGCAGAGTCCCATGTCGACCGTTCCATCGATGGTCCTTCGGACTTCATCCAGACCAATATCGTCGGCACCTACAGCCTGCTGGAAGCCGCTCGCGGCTATTGGTCCAAGCTCCCGGCCGGCGAGCGTGAAGCCTTCCGCTTCCACCATATCTCCACTGACGAAGTGTACGGCGACCTGCATGGCGTCGACGACCTGTTCACCGAAACCACCCCGTACGCCCCCAGCTCCCCGTACTCGGCGAGCAAGGCCGCATCCGACCATCTGGTCCGCGCCTGGAACCGTACCTACGGCTTGCCGGTGCTGCTGACCAACTGCTCGAACAACTACGGGCCGTTCCACTTCCCGGAAAAACTCATTCCACTGGTGATCCTCAACGCCTTGGCGGGCAAAGCGCTGCCGGTCTACGGCAACGGCCTGCAAGTGCGTGACTGGTTGTTCGTCGAAGACCACGCGCGCGCCTTGTTCAAGGTCGTGACCGAGGGTGTGGTCGGCGAGACCTACAACATCGGCGGCCATAACGAACAGAAGAATATCGACGTAGTGCGCGGCATCTGCGCGCTGCTCGAAGAGCTGGCGCCACAGCGTCCGGAAGGCGTGGCCAACTACGCCGACCTGATCACCTACGTCAAGGATCGCCCTGGCCACGACCAGCGCTACGCCATCGACGCCAGCAAGATCGAACGTGAGCTGGGCTGGGTTCCCGAAGAAACCTTCGAGACCGGCCTGCGCAAGACCGTCCAGTGGTATCTGGACAACCTGGAATGGTGCCGCCACGTGCAGGACGGTAGCTACCAAGGGCAACGCCTGGGCACCTCCGACTTCAAGGACCTGATTGCATGACCAAAGGTATCGTCCTGGCGGGTGGCTCCGGCACCCGTCTGCACCCCATCACCCTCGGCGTTTCCAAGCAACTGCTGCCGATCTACGACAAGCCGATGATCTACTATCCGATCTCGGTCCTGATGCTCGCCGGCATTCGCGAGATCCTGCTGATTTCCACACCACAGGATCTTCCGCAATACCGCCAGTTGCTGGGCGACGGCAGCCAGTTCGGTGTCGAGATCAGCTACGCCGAACAACCGTCTCCGGACGGTCTGGCCCAAGCGTTCCTGATCGGTGAAGAGTTCATCGGCAACGATTCGGTCTGCCTGGTACTGGGTGACAACATCTTCCACGGCCAGGGCTTCACTCCACAACTGGTCAAGGCCGCCAGCCATGCCAAGGGTGCCACCGTCTTCGGTTATTGGGTCAAGGATCCGGAGCGTTTCGGCGTGGTGGAATACGACGCCGAAGGCCGTGCCATGTCGATCGAAGAAAAACCCAAGCAGCCCAAGTCGAGCTACGCGGTCACTGGTCTGTATTTCTATGACAACGACGTGGTCAACATCGCCAAGGCGGTCAAGCCATCGCCACGGGGCGAACTGGAGATCACTGACGTCAACAATGCCTACCTCAAGCGCGGCGACCTGCGGGTCGAACGCCTGGGCCGTGGTTTTGCCTGGCTCGACACCGGCACTCACGACAGCCTGCTGGAAGCATCGCAGTATGTGCAAACCATCGAGCATCGCCAGGGCCTGAAAGTCGCCTGTCTGGAAGAAATCGCCTATCAGCACGGCTGGATCAACTCCGAACAACTGACCGTACGGGCAGAAGCTCTGAGCAAAACCGGCTATGGTCAATATCTGCTTGGATTGATGAGCAAGACACGATGAAGGTCACCACCAGTACGCTACCCGACGTCCTGATCATCGAACCGAAGGTGTTCGGCGATGCGCGAGGTTTTTTCTACGAAAGCTTCAACGAGCGTGAGTTCGCGGCACAAACCGGCGTCAACGCTCATTTCGTCCAGGACAATCACTCGCGCTCGCAGAAAGGCGTGCTGCGTGGTCTGCATTACCAGATCGAACATGCTCAAGGTAAAGTGGTGCGGGTCACGGCCGGCGAAGTACTCGACGTCGCCGTTGACCTGCGCCGCAGTTCTCCGAATTTCGGGCGCTGGACCAGTATCCGCCTGTCGGCGGAGAACAACCGGCAGCTGTGGATTCCGCCTGGGTTTGGTCACGGTTTCGTGGTCCTGACCGACTACGCCGAGTTCCTCTACAAGACCACCGATTACTACTATCCGGAAGCCGAGCGCTGCGTACGCTGGGACGATCCGACACTGGCCATCGACTGGCAACTCGAGGGCACGCCGCTGCTCTCGGCCAAGGACCAGAACGGCAAGCTGCTGAAAGACGCGGACCTGTTCCCATGAAGATCCTCGTCTGCGGCCGCAACGGCCAGGTGGCCCAGGCCCTGCAGCAGACCCTGGGTGACCTGGGCGAACTGCACGTCCTCGGCCGCGACCAGCTCGACCTCGCCCACCCCGAACGCATCGCCGACCGGGTCCGAGCCATCGCCCCCGACCTGATCATCAACGCCGCCGCGCATACGGCGGTGGACCAGGCCGAGAGCGAGCCGGAGCTGGCCTTCGCGATCAATGCCCAGGCGCCAGGCGTCTTCGCCGAAGAAGCCGCGCGCCTGGGCATCCCGCTGATCCACTACTCCACCGACTACGTCTTCGACGGCAGCAAGCAAGGCCGCTACACCGAGGACGACGCGACCAATCCGCTGGGCGTTTACGGCCAGAGCAAGCTGGCGGGCGAACAGGCGATTGCTGCGGTCGGCGGGCAGCACCTGATCCTGCGCACCAGCTGGGTCTACTCGACACACGGCCGCAACTTCCTGCTGACCATGCAGCGCCTGCTGCAGGAAAAGCCGGAACTGCGCGTGGTCGCCGACCAGATCGGCGCGCCGACCTGGGCCGGGACTATCGCCAACAGCACCCGCCAATTGATCCAGCGCTGGCAGGCCGGCCAGGCCGGGGCCTGGGGCGTGTACCACCTGACCGCCGAGGGTGAAACCTCGTGGTTCGGTTTCGCCCAGGCCATCGGCGAGCAGTTGAAGGCCCAGGGCAAGCCCTGCGCCAACCTGGTGCCGATCCCGTCCAGCGAGTACCCGACGCCGGCCCGCCGGCCGTTGAACTCGCGCCTCGATTGCAGCCGCCTGCAACGCGAGTGGCAGGTCAGCCAGCCCGACTGGCACCAGGCGCTGATCGACTGCCTGAAGTAGCGCATAATGCGCCAGACCTTTCTGGCGCATTTTCCGCGATGACCATGACCCCCAGCCTTCCCCGCCGTCCCCGCTGGCGCAGCCTCGCCCTTCTGGCCCTGTGCCTGGCGCCGCTGCTCTGGCCGCTGAACCGCCTCGCCGAGCACTACTACCAGGACGAACTGGCCAGCCAGAACCGCCAGACCCTCGACCTCTACGTCGCCAACCTGCTCGGTACCCTGCGCCGCTTCGAGGCCTTGCCACAGATCCTCGGCGACCTGCCGACCCTGCGCGACGTGCTGGCCGACCCGCTGCGCCTGGAATTCCAGACCAACGCCAACCGCCGCCTGAAGGAGATCAGCAGCCAGACCGGTGCCGAAGTCATCTACCTGATGGACGCCAAGGGCAACACACTGGCCGCCTCCAACTGGGACAAGAAGGACAGTTTCATCGGTCGCAACTTCTCCTTCCGCCCGTACTTCAGCGACGCCACCGCCGGGCGCCTGGGGCGCTTCTTCGGCCAGGGCACCACCTCGGCCAAGCGCGGCTACTTCTTTGGTGCGCCGGTGTGGGACAACGGCCAGGTGATCGGCGTGCTGGTGGTCAAGGTCGACCTCGACCACACCGAGACCCTCTGGGGCAAAAGCCCGGAACAACTGCTGCTGACCGACAGCAACGGCGTGGTAGTGCTGACCTCGCGCCCGGAATGGCGTTTCCGCGCCACCCGGCCGCTGAGCGATGAAGACCGCCAGTCGATCACCGCAATCCAGCCCTACCCGACCCAGGAGCCGCAACCGCTCAACCTCAACCGCCAGGCCTGGCTGATCCAGACCCGCTCGATTCCGGAAACCGGCTGGGAAGTGAACATCCTCGCGCCAAAGGTGCTGGTGGACCGTTCGGTCAGCACGGTGATGGCCGTGGGCGGCGCCACCCTGCTGGTGGTGATGCTGCTGGTCGGCCTGGTCATGCAGCGGCGCCGCCACTACATGGACCGCATCGATTTCGAAGCCCGCGCCCGCCACGACTCGGAAAAGCGTGTGGTCGAGCGCACCGCCGACCTCGAAGGCCTCAACCGCCGCCTGAAAAGCGAGGTACTCGAGCGCGAACAGGCCCAGCAGGAGGCCGCACGCGCCCAGGACGAACTGGTCCAGGCCGGCAAGCTGTCGGTGCTCGGGACCATGTCGGCGAGCATCAGCCACGAGCTCAACCAGCCCCTGGCAGCGATCCGCAGCTACGCGGAAAACGCCGAGATCCTTCTCGACCACCAGCGCATCGACGACGCCCGCGGCAACCTCAAGCTGATCAACGAACTGACCGGGCGCATGGCTTCGATCATCGCCCACCTGCGGGCCTTCGCCCGCCGCGACCGTCACGCTCCGGAAAGCGTGGCCCTGCAACCGGCGCTGGACGACGCCCTGGCGCTGCTGGCCAAGCGGCGTCGGGCCATGGCCGTGGAGCTGATCCGCGACCTGCCGGAAGCCACGCTGTGGGTCCAGGCCGGGGAAACCCGCCTGCGCCAGGTGCTCGGCAACCTGCTGGCCAACGCCCTCGACGCCCTCACCGAAAAGGCCAACCCGCGCAAGCTGTGGCTAAGTGCCGAACGCCGCGATGACTACGTCTACCTGACGATCCGCGACAACGGCCCAGGCTTTACCAGCCAGGCCATGGCCCACGCCCGCGAGCCGTTCTTCACCACCAAGACCCGCACCCAGGGCCTTGGCCTGGGCCTGGCGATCTGCGACACGCTGATGCGCGCCCTCGGCGGCGAGTTGTTGCTGGCCAACCACCCGGAGGGCGGCGCGCTGCTGACCCTGCAACTGCGCGTGGCCAAGCCCGGCGCCAACCTACAGACTTCCGAGGACTCCCTGGCATGACCGAGCCCCTGATCGACAGCCGCACCCAGGTGATCCTGGTCGACGACGACCCGCACCTGCGCCAGGCCCTCAGCCAGACCCTCGACCTCGCCGGCCTGCGCGTCCTCGCCTTGAGCGACGCCCAGGGCCTGGCCCAACGCATCGAGGCCGACTGGCCCGGCGTGGTGGTCAGCGATATCCGCATGCCCGGCATCGACGGCCTGCAACTGCTGGAGCAACTGCACGGCCAGGATCCGGACCTGCCGGTGCTGCTGATCACCGGCCACGGCGATGTGCCGCTGGCGGTGCAGGCCATGCGCGCCGGGGCCTATGACTTCCTGGAAAAACCCTTCGCCAGCGACGCCCTGATCGACAGCGTGCGCCGCGCCCTGGCCCTGCGCCGCCTGGTGCTGGACAACCGCAGCCTGCGCCTGGCCCTGAGCGACCGTCAGCAACTGAGCGGGCGCCTGGTCGGCCATTCGCCGTCGATCCAGCGCCTGCGCGAACAGATTGGCGCCCTCGCCGGGACCCGTGCCGACGTGCTGATACTCGGCGAGACCGGCGCCGGCAAGGAAGTGGTGGCCCGCGCCCTGCACGACCTGTCCAGCCGTCGCGACGGGCCGTTCGTGGCGATCAATGCCGGGGCCCTGGCCGAATCGGTGGTGGAAAGCGAGCTGTTCGGCCACGAGCCCGGGGCCTTCACCGGCGCGCAGAAGCGCCGTATCGGCAAGTTCGAGTTCGCCAATGGCGGCACCCTGTTCCTCGACGAGATCGAGAGCATGAGCCTGGACGTGCAGGTCAAGCTGCTGCGCATGCTGCAGGAGCGGGTGCTGGAGCGTCTGGGCGGCAACCAGCAGATCCCCCTGGATATCCGCGTGATCGCCGCGACCAAGGAAGACCTGCGCCAGTCCGCCGACCAGGGCCGCTTCCGGGCCGACCTGTATTACCGCCTCAATGTCGCGCCGCTGCGTATCCCGCCGCTGCGCGACCGAGGCGACGACATCCTCGTGCTGTTCCAGCACTTCGCCGATGCCGCCAGCGAACGCCACGGCCTGCCCGCCCATGAGCTGCAACCGGCGCAGCGCGCCATGCTCCTGCGCCACACCTGGCCAGGCAACGTACGCGAGCTGCAGAACGCCGCCGAACGCTTCGCCCTCGGCCTGGAGCTGGCCCTCGACGGCCAGGCCGAAAACAGCGCCGCCCCCCAGGACCTGCCACCGGCCGATGGCAATCTCAGCGAACAGGTCGAGCATTTCGAGCGCTCGCTGATCGCCGCCGAGCTGGCCCGCTCGCACAGTTCCATGCGCAGCCTGGCCGAAGCCCTCGGCATCCCGCGCAAGACCCTGCACGACAAGCTGCGCAAGCACGGCCTGAGCTTCGCCGACAGCCATGCCAGCGAAGACCCGGAGGAAAGCCGCTGATGAGCAGCGACCTGGAAAGCATCCTGCACCACGACATCCCGCTGACCCGGGAAATGGGCATGAGCGTGCTCGACTGGCAGCAGCAGCGCCTGCGCCTGCGTTTGCCGCTGGAGCCCAACGTCAACCACAAGAGCACCATGTTCGGCGGCAGCCTGTATTGCGGCGCGGTGCTGGCGGGCTGGGGCTGGTTGCACCTGCGCTTGCAGGAGGGGGGGATCGATGACGGGCATATCGTCATCCAGGAAGGCGCGATCAGTTATCCACTGCCGGTGACCGGCGCGGCCATCGCGGTGTGCGAGGCGCCGGAGGAGAAGGTCTGGGAGCGTTTCCTCAAGACCTACGCACGCCACGGCCGGGCACGCCTGAGCCTGCATACCCGGGTGTTCAACGAAGGAAGCGAAAAGCCCGCCGTGGAGTTCGACGGGCAGTACGTGCTACACCGCTGAGGCGAGGGCCAGCAGCTTGGCGCGCCATGGCGCGGCGGCCGGCAGGCCGAGGAAGAACGGATTGCGCAGCGATTCGACGGCAGGATAAGTGAACGCCTCGCCGTTCAGGCCCAGCACCTCGCCGCCCGCGCCTTCCAGCACGCCCTGGGCGGCGGCGGTGTCCCACTGCGAGGTCGGCGCCAGACGCGGATAGCAATCGGCGGCGCCTTCGGCCAGCAGGCAGAACTTCAACGAGCTGCCGATATTGGCCAGTTCCAGCTCGCCCAGCGCTTCGCCGAGGCCAGCCAGCAGACGCTCCTGCTCCGGACTGGAATGTCGGCGGCTGGCAACCACGGTGAACGCCTGGCCCGGCGGCGGTGCCAGGCGCACCTGGATCGCCTCGACCGAACCATCGGCCTCGGCACGCCATGCCCCGATACCCTGGCCACCGTAGTAGCAACGGCCATTGACCGGCATCGCCACCACGCCGAATACCACCCGGCCCTGTTCGATCAGGGCGATGTTCACGGTGAACTCGTCGGTGCCGGCGATGAACTCCTTGGTCCCGTCCAGCGGGTCCACCAGCCACCAGCGCTGCCAGGCCTGGCGCTGCTCCAGCGGGATATCGCAGTCCTCTTCCGAAAGCACCGGGATCTCCGGGGCCAGCGCCAGCAGGCCCTCGGCGATGACCTTGTGCGCGGCCAGGTCGGCGGCAGTCACCGGGGACTCGTCGGCCTTGGCAGTCACCGCCACATCAGCGCGCCAGAACGGCAGGATGGCCTCGCCTGCACGGCGGGCCAGTTCGACTACCTGGGGCATCAGCTCGACAGGGTTCATACCGGGAACACTCCACGTTGGGTCAGCAGGTCGCGTACCAGGTACAGCGCCGCCAGCGCCCGGCCCTCGGAGAACTGCGGATGCTGGGCCAGGGCCGACAGCTCGCGCAGGCTGACGCGGTCGACGCGCATCGGCTCCGGCTCGTCGCCCGGCAGGCTTTCCTCGTAGAGGTCGGTGGCGAGCACCACCTGGATCTTCTGGCTCATGTAGCCGGGGGATAGCGACAGCTCGGTGATGTGCTCCAGTTGTCGAGCACCGTAGCCGGCCTCTTCCTTCAGCTCGCGGTTGGCCGCCGCCAGCACGTCCTCGCCGGGCTCGATCAGGCCCTTGGGCAGGGACACCTCGTACTCGTCGGTGCCACCGCAGTATTCCTCGACCAGCACCGCATGCTCGCTGTCGAGCATCGCCACGATCATCACCGCGCCATAACCATTACCCCGGCCGACCAGGCGTTCGTAGGTGCGCTCGGTGCCGTTGGAAAAGCGCAACTGCACGGCTTCGACACGGAACAGGCGGCTGCTGGCGACGATCTCGCTGGAGAGGACGGTGGGTTTCTGGCGCATGAGGGGGCGGCTCCTTGGCGGTAACGGGGTACTATACCGCCCACCACGGCCCGACCGAACGAGAATCTTTAACATGCTGCCTCTCGCCTGGCGCGATATCGATACCGTCCTGCTGGACATGGACGGCACCCTCCTCGACCTGCACTACGACAACCATTTCTGGATGGAGCTGCTGCCCCAGCGCTATGCCGAGCACCACGGCATCAGCCGGGCCATGGCCGAGCTGGAGATCCAGCCGCTGTTCGAGCGGCATGCCGGATCGTTGAACTGGTATTGCCTGGATTTCTGGACCCGCGAGCTGAAGCTGCCGATTCGTGAGTTGAAGCAGCAGAGTGCCGACCTGATCGCCCTGCGACCGGATGCGGATACGTTCCTCGCGGCACTGCGGGACGCGGGCAAGCGGGTGATCCTGATCACCAACGCGCACCGTGATTCGCTGTCGCTGAAGCTGGAGCGGGTGGCCCTGGCGCCGTATTTCGAGCGGCTGATCAGCTCGCACGACTATGGTTTCCCCAAGGAAAACCAGCAGTTCTGGAGTGCCTTGCGCACGGATACCGGGTTCGATCCGTCGCGCAGCCTGTTCATCGACGACACCCTGGCGATCTTGCGCAGCGCCCGCGCCTTCGGCGTCGCCCACCTGCTCGCCGTGCGCCAGCCGGACAGCCGCAAGCCTGCGCGCGATACCGAGGAATTCGCGGCGCAGGAAGACTACCGGGCTTTACTGGAAGGACTGTGACAGCTGATCCGGCCTCATCGCTGGCAAGCCAGCTCCCACAGGGATCGCATGCACCGCAGACCCTGTGGGAGCTGGCTTGCCAGCGATAGGGCCCTCAGACATAACACAAGGCTAAGATCATCACTCCGGAATACGCAGCACCTGCCCCGGATAGATCTTGTCCGGATGGCTCAGCATCGGCTTGTTGGCCTCGAAGATCTTGTTGTACTTGTTGGCGTCGCCATACACCTTCTTGGAAATGGCACTCAGGGTATCGCCCTTCTCCACCGTGACGAACCGCGCCGCCTGCGCCACCGGCCCGGCCACGGTGATCTGGTCATCCACCGACGCCACACCCGCGATATTGCCCAGGGCCAGAAGAATCTTCTCCTTCTCTTCCTGACTGCTCACCTCGCCCGTGACCGTCACCGTGTCACCGTTCACCGTGGCCTGCACATTGGGGTTGCCGAGCCCCACCTTGGCCACGTGCTCCTTGAGCTGCTCACCGGCATTGGCATTGCCGGGCGTCAGCAGATCGATGAGTTTTTCTCCCGCTTCCTTCACGAAACTGAACAGACTCATGACGCTCTCCCTGATAAAGGATTCTCGGAGCCCAAAGTCTAGGTCAGGTTAGAATGCCCCGCCCCCCAGCCCCGAGACGACGATGGACATCAAACAGCTGAAATTCCTCATCGCCCTGGACGAAACCCGTCACTTCGGCCAGGCCGCCGCGCTGTGCCACGTGACCCAGCCGACCCTGTCGATGCGCCTGCGCAACCTGGAACGGGAACTGGGGCTGGAGCTGGTCAACCGCGGCCAGCGCTTCGAGGGCTTTACCGCGCAAGGTGAACGGGTGCTGGCCTGGGCGCGCTCGGTGCTCGCCGCCTACGACGGTTTGCAGGCCGAAGCCGCCGCCTGTCGCGGACATCTGGCCGGCACCCTGCGCCTGGGCATGGTGCCGCTGTCCAGCTTCGACCCGCTGCCGCTGCTGCAACGCCTGCACCGCCAGCATCCGGAACTGGCCTTCGAACTCAGCGCCCTCAGCTCCGAACAGATCCTCGAACAGCTCACCAGCAACCGCCTCGACCTCGGCCTGTCCTACCTGGAACGCCTCGACCAGGAGCGTTTCGAAGCCCTGCCCCTGGGTGAATCGCCCATGGGCCTGCTCTACGACCCGGAGCATTTCCACTTCGACGATGCCCCGCTGCACTGGGAGGCCCTGGCCGAGCTGCCCCTGGGCCTGCTCACTGCCGGCATGCATTTCCGCCAGTCGGTGGACCACAACTTCCACAGCCGCGGCATCACCCCGCGCCTGCTGTTGCAGACCGATGCCGTCCATCAGCTGGTCCAGGCCGTGCACGGCGGCCTGTGCTGCGCAGTGATGCCGCTGGGCAGCGGCCTCGAAGCGGTGACCGGCGGCCTGCGCCTGCAGCCTATCGACCAGGCCACCACCCTCGCCCCGCTGGGCCTGATCATGCGCCGCACCGCGCCGCGCTCGGCCCTGGCCGAAGCCTGTATCGCCGAGTACCGGAAACTGCTCGACGAGGCATGATCGACGCGCTCTATCGGCACATCGGCAGAAGCGATTAGACGATACCCGAGCACAGGCCTAGGCTTATAAATCGAATTAGCCTTGCCGGTATTCCAATAAATGAGCAGCAAGCCTCCGGTTTGCGCGGCCTCCACAAGCCTGGAAGCCCCTGCCGCCAGCGTGCGTTACGACTACAGCCAGCTCGAAGACCCGTCTCCCGCCAGTGCCGACCTCGCCGAGGAAGTGGCCCTGGCCATCGCCTTCAACGGCATCAGCCAGGCGGTGATGTTGGTCAGCCCCACCGATCTCGACGATTTCGTGGTGGGGTTCAGCATCGGTAGCGGCATCGTCGACAGCGCCGACGACATCTACGACATCAAGCTCGCCGGAAGCGGCTCGGCCCTGCATGCCCAGGTGGAAATCGCCAGCCGGGCGTTCTGGAACCTCAAGAACCAGCGGCGCCAACTGGCCGGCACCAGCGGCTGCGGGCTGTGCGGCGTGGAAGCCGTGGAGCAGGCCCTGCCTGACCTCAAGGTACTGCCAGGCGCCCCGCTGCCACCCGCCGAATGGCTGGTCGGCCTGCGCCAGCGCATCGCCGATTTCCAGCCCCTTGGCCAGCATTGCGGCGCGGTTCACGCGGCGGCGTTCATGGACGCCAACGGCGAACTGCTGTTCGGTCGCGAAGACATCGGCCGGCACAACGCCCTCGACAAACTGATCGGCGCCCTGGTCCGCCAGCGCATCGACACCCGTGGCGGCCTCGCCGTGGTCACCAGCCGTTGCAGCCTGGAACTGATCCAGAAAGTCCTGCGCGCCGGCATCCAGACCCTGGTCAGCTTCTCGTCGCCTACCGGCCTGGCCCTGCAATGGGCCCGGCGCCATAACCTGAACCTCATCCACCTGCCGCAGCACAGTGCACCAAGGGTCTACAGCCCTGCACGGGAGAACAGATCGTGAGCCTGCATCATCAAGCCGACCAGAAACCCGTTCCGCGCTACAAACCCTACAACGGCGCCGCCGGTGGCTGGGGCGCGCTGCGCAGCGTGGTCCAGGCGTGGGTCGGCAGCGACAACGCCCTGAAGAACATCCGCGCCCTGCTCAAGACCAACCAGAACGGCGGCTTCGACTGCCCGGGCTGTGCCTGGGGCGACTCGCCGGAACACGGCATGGTCAAGTTCTGCGAGAACGGCGCCAAGGCGGTGAACTGGGAAGCGACCAAGCGCCGCGTCGACCCGACCTTCTTCGCTCGCCACAGCGTCACCTCGCTGCTCGCCCAGAGCGACTACTGGCTCGAGTACCAGGGCCGCCTGACCGACCCGATGCTCTACGACCCGGTCGGCGACCGCTACCGGCCGGTCAGTTGGGACGACGCCTTCGCCCTGATCGCCCGCCACCTGAACGCGCTGGAAAGCCCGGACCAGGCCGAGTTCTACACTTCCGGCCGGGCCAGTAACGAAGCGGCGTACCTGTACCAACTGTTCGTCCGCGCCTACGGCACCAACAACTTCCCGGACTGCTCGAACATGTGCCACGAGGCCAGCGGCGTGGCCCTCGGGCAGAGCGTCGGGGTGGGCAAGGGCACGGTCACCTTCGATGACTTCGAGCATGCCGACGCCATCTTCGTCTGGGGCCAGAACCCTGGCACCAACCACCCGCGCATGCTCGAACCGCTGCGCGAGGCGGTGGAGCGCGGCGCCCAGGTGGTGTGCATCAACCCGCTCAAGGAGCGCGGCCTGGAACGCTTCCAGCACCCGCAGCACCCGATCGAGATGCTGACCAACGGCGACAAGCCGACCAACACCGCGTTCTTCCGCCCGGCCCTCGGCGGCGACATGGCGATGATGCGCGGCATGGCCAAGTTCCTGCTGCAATGGGAACGCGAGGCGCTGGCCAAGGGCGAGGAGCCGATCTTCGACCACGCCTTCATCGCCGAGCACACCGCTACCGTCGATGACTACCTGGCGGTGGTCGACGCCACCTCGTGGGAGCAGATCGAAACCCAATCGGGCCTGACCTTGGGCGAGATCGAACTGGCCACGCGCATGTACGTGAAGGCGAAGAAGGTCATCATGTGCTGGGCCATGGGTATCACCCAGCACCGCCACTCGGTGCCGACCATCCAGGAAATCGCCAACCTCATGCTGCTGCGCGGCAACGTTGGTGTCCCGGGCGCAGGCCTGTGCCCGGTGCGTGGCCACAGCAACGTGCAGGGCGACCGCACCATGGGCATCAACGAGCGTCCGCCGGTGGCGCTGCTCGACTCCCTGGAGCGCCGTTTCGGCTTCCCGGTGCCGCGGCATAACGGCCACAACACGGTCGAGGCGATCCACGCCATGCTCGAAGGCCGGGCCAAGGTCTTCATCGGGCTGGGCGGCAACTTCGCCCAGGCCACCCCGGACACCGACCGCACCGCCCAGGCCCTGCGCAACTGTGACCTGACCGTGCATATCAGCACCAAGCTCAACCGCAGCCACCTGATTCACGGCAAGGAAGCGCTGATCCTGCCGTGCCTGGGCCGCACCGATATCGACCAGCAGGGCGAAGGCCCGCAGGCCGTGACCGTGGAAGACTCGTTCAGCATGGTCCACGCCTCCAATGGCCAGCTCAAACCGCTGTCGAAGGAAATGCGCTCGGAGCCGGCGGTGATCGCCGGTATCGCGGCCGCGACCGTGGGCAAGCATCCGGTGGACTGGAACTGGCTGATCGCCGACTACGACCGTATTCGCGACCTGATCGCCGATACCATTGGCGGCTTCGACCAGTTCAACGAGCGGCTGAAGCACCCGGGTGGCTTCTACCTGGGCAACAACGCTGCCCAGCGCGTATGGAAAACCGCCAGCGGCAAGGCCAACTTCAAGGCCAACCGCCTGCCGGACGACCTGCTGCATGAAGGCGTGCGCGCGACCGGCAAGCTGCCGGACCTGATCATGCAGTCGATGCGTTCCCACGATCAGTACAACACCACCATCTATGGCCTGGACGACCGTTACCGCGGGGTTCGCGGGCAGCGCAACGTGCTGTTCGCCAACGAGGCGGACATCATTCGCCTGGGCTTCAACCCGGGGGACAAGGCCGACATCGTGTCGCTGTGGGGTGATGGGCTGGAGCGCCGGGTGACCGGGTTTACCTTGCTGGCGTTCGATATCCCGGCGGGGCAGGCGGCGGCTTACTATCCGGAGGTGAACCCGCTGGTGCCGCTGGAGAGCGTGGGGGATGGCAGCCATACCCCGACGTCGAAGTTCGTGGCGATCCAGTTGAAGCCGGCCAGCTTTGAGGCCCGGATTATCTAGGTTGTTGCTGATGGCCCTATCGCTGGCAAGCCAGCTCCCACAGGGATCGCGTGCACCGCAAAACCTGTGGGAGCTGGCTTGCCAGCGATAGGGCCATCAAATCCTCTACAAAACTGTCAGAAGGGCACATCCCCCAGGATCGTCGCCCGATGCATCACCCGCCTCTCCGGCCGGTAATCATCCACCGCGTAATGCTGGGTCACGCGGTTATCCCAGAACGCCACATCCCCCACCTGCCAGCGCCAGCGAATGGTGAACTCCGGCCGCGTGGCATGGGCGAACAGCAGCTTCAAAATCGCTTCACTCTCCTGCTCGCTCAATTCATTGATCCGGGTAGTGAACCCGTCACTGACGAACAACGACTTCCGCCCACTCACCGGATGCGTCCGAATCACCGGATGCGAGATCGGCGGATTGGCCTTGCGCGTCGCTTCCCAGCGCGCCAGGTCCTCCGGTGTGCTGCCAAACCGCGCCAGGGGGAATGACTTGGTGAAGTCGTGGGTCGCCGTCAGCCCGTCCAGCAAACGCTTCAACGGCTCCGACAGCGCCTCGTAGGCGGCGATCCCGCTGGCCCACAAGGTATCCCCGCCAAACGCCGGCACCTGCCTGGCCGCCAGCACCGCACCCAGCGCCGGGGTCGGCAGGAAGGTCACGTCGGTGTGCCAGATGGCGTTGTCGCGCACGTCGGTGACGGCGGTATCCAGCACCAGCACCTGCGGGGTTTCCGGGATGTTCGGGTAGATCGGGTGGATATGCAGGTCGCCGAACTGCGCAGCGAAATTGGCCTGCTGCTGCGGGGTGATCGACTGCTCGCGGAAGAACAGCACCTGGTGCGCGAGCAGGGCCTGCTCGATGGCATCGCGGGTGGTGGCGTCGATCTCGCGGCTGAGGTCCACGCCACTGATTTGGGCACCGAGCGCCGGGCTCAGCGGGGTAATGATCAGGCTCATGTCTGTCTCACTAAAAATTCGTTATCAGTGGCTCTGGCCGTGCCACGGCACCAGCTTGCGTTGCAGTGCACGCAGGCCCATTTCCAGGGCGAAGGCGATCAGCGCGATGACCAGGATCCCCAGCACCACCACGTCGGTGACCAGGAACTGCGCCGCCGACTGGACCATGAAGCCCAGCCCGCTGGTGGCCGCGATCAGCTCGGCGGCGACCAGGGTCGACCAGCCCACGCCAAGGCCGATGCGCACGCCGGTCAGGATGTCGGGCAAGGCGCTGGGCAGGATCACATGGCGAATCAATTGCGCCTTGCTCGCCCCCAGCGACTGCGCGGCACGCAGTTTCGCCGGATCGACGGTGCGCACGCCGGTGGCGGTGGCAATGGCGATCGGGGCGAAGATCGCCAGGTAGATCAGCAGCACCTTGGACAGCTCGCCGATACCGCACCAGATGACGATCAGCGGCAGGTAGGCCAGCGGTGGAATCGGCCGGTAGAACTCGATCAGCGGATCGAGCACGCCACGGGCGATCCGGTTGCGGCCGATGGCGATGCCGATCGGGATCGCGGTGAGGATCGCCGCGCCCAGGGCCAGGCCGATACGCCCGAGGCTGGCATTGAGGTGCTGCCACAGGGTGGATTCCATGTAGCCCTGGGTCAGCAGCAGCCAGGCCTTGCCCAGCACCGCTTCCGGCGAGGGCAGGAACAGCGGCTCGATCCATTCCGCCGCGGTCACCAGCCACCACAGCGCCAACAGGCCGCCGAGGGTCAGGCCGCTGATCCAGCGGGTGCTCAGGGTGCGGCGCACACGAGGTGCGGCGGCGGTCGGTTTGGCCGTTACCGGCAGTTCGAGGCTGCTCATGCGGACTCCCTGCGTTGCGAGAAGACCCGCGCCAGCACGTGCTCGCGGGTTTCGATGAAGCGCGGATCGGATTTGATCGAGCGCGCCGATTCGCCGGCCGCATAGCGCTGGCCGAAGTCCAGCTGCAGGCGCTCCACCACCCGGCCCGGGTTGGGCGCGAGAAGGATCAGGTCGGTGGCGAGGAACACCGCTTCCTCGATGTCGTGGGTGATCAGGAACACCGGCTTGGCGGTGCGCTGCCAGACCTGCAGCAGCAGTTCCTGCATCTGTTCGCGGGTGAAGGCGTCGAGGGCACCGAAGGGTTCGTCCATCAGCAGCACCCGAGGGTCGGCCGCCAGCGCGCGGGCCAGGCCGACGCGCTGTTTCTGGCCGCCGGAAAGCTGCCAGATGCGCCGTTCGGCGAAATCGGCGAGGTCCACCAGGGCCAGCATTTCCCGCGCCGTCTTTTCACGTTGCGGGCGCGGTAAGCCGGCCAGTTCGAGGCCAAAGGCGACGTTGGCCAGCACGTCCTGCCAGGGCAGCAGGGCATCGTCCTGGAACACCACGCCACGTTCGGCGCTCGGGCCTTGCACCGGCACCCCGTCGAGGGTGATGCGTCCGGCGCTCGGGCTGACGAAGCCGGCGATCAGGTTGAGCAGCGAGGTCTTGCCGCTGCCGGAAGGACCGAGGGCCACCAGCAGTTGCTGCGGGCCCAGGCTCAGGGAGATGTCGGCGAGCACCGGTTCGGCGGCGCCGGGGTACTGTGCGCTGATGCGCTCCAGCTGTAACAGGGCCATGACGACTCCGGGACTCAGTGAGTGATGAACGAAGAACTGACGTACGGCGAGTAATCCGGCAGCACCGCCTCGACCTTGCCCTGCTCCTTGAGGAACCTGGCGGTCTCGGTGATCGCCTGGGTGGTCGGTGCGCCGAGGGCGGCGACCTGGTCGGCGGCCAGCGGGAACACGTTGCCCTGCAGCAGGGCCGGGATATCGCTGGTCTTGGCGCCGGACAGCTTGGCCAGCTTGTCGACGTTGGCCTTGTCGGCCAGCCAGGCTTGCGGGTCCTTGCGGTAGTCGGCGTAGGCGTCGAGGGTCACCTTGGCGAAGGCCTTGACCACGTCCGGGTGCTTGGCGGCGAAGTCCTTGCGCACGATCCAGGCGTCGAAGGTCGGTGCGCCTTTCTGCGCCAGCTCGCCGGAGGTGATCAGCACCTTGCCGTTTTCCTTGGCGACGCCCAGTGCCGGGTCCCAGACGTAGGTGGCATCGATATCACCGCGCTTCCAGGCGGCGATGATCGCCGGTGGCGCGAGGTTGAGGATCTGCACCTTGGACGGGTCGATGTTCCACTGTTTCAGCGCCGCCAGCAGGCTGTAGTGGCCGGTGGAAACGAAGGGCACGGCGACTTTCTTGCCGATCAGGTCCTGGGGCGAATTGATCCCGGCGCCTTCGCGGGCGACCAGGGCTTCGGCGGCGCCGATCTGGGTGGCGATGAGGAAGGTTTCCACCGGCAGCTTGCGGGTCGCGGCGGCGGCCAGCGGGCTGGAACCGAGGTAGCCGATCTGCACGTCACCGGAGGCGACGGCGGTGATCACATCGGCGCCGTTGTCGAATTTGCGCCAGTCGATGCTGGCCTTGCTGGCCTGTTCATAACGACCGTCGACCTGGGCCACCTTGGCCGGGTCGACGGTGGTCTGGTAGGCGACGGTCAGGTCGGCAGCCTGGGCGAAAACGGCGGCACCGGCCAACGCCAGGGCGGAAAACAGGCGCAGTGGGGCGAAGAAGGTCATGTTGCACTCCTGGCGGGCAGTGGTGGGTAGTGGATGCAACAAAGACTAATTGATCTAAGAAAACAGAAATAAATAACTTTTTCGAATTAGCTTAGGAGACAAAGATTGATGGCCTCTGGGGCCGCTGTGCGGCCCTTCGCGGGCAAGCCACGCTCCTACAGGGGTACGCGGTGTTCTTGTAGGAGCGTGGCTTGCCCGCGAAGGACCGCAAAGCGGTCCCCTGGGACTGTTGAATCTGTGTTGCTACAGCAACAACCCTCTGTCTATCCATATTCCCAATCGTTAGTTCAAATAATTTTTATACACGATTACGGTATATGAACCGGACCACCGGACCCCAGTGCTTTTCTGTCGATTTCCCAGAAGATGAGGTCAGGTCATGTCCAATCTCGCCACCACCACCGTCCACAGCGATCTGGACACCGCGCCGCTGCTACTGCCCGCCAACGTCCTGCGCAGCGACGCCGAGGCCATTCAGGCCGCCCATGAACTGGCCGCCGTCGCCCGCCCCCAGGCCGGCAAGCGCGACCAGCAACGCAAACTGCCGTGGGCCGAGGTCGAGCAGTTCACCCGCAGCGGCCTGGGCAGCATCAGCATTCCCCGTGAATACGGCGGACCGGGGCTGTCGTTCAGCGCCCTGGCCGAAGTGTTCCGCGTCATCAGCGCCGCCGATCCGGCGCTGGGGCAGATTCCGCAGAACCAGGTCGGCATCCTCCAGTTGATCCGTGGCGCTGCCACCGAGCAGCAGAAGGAAGTGCTGTTCCAGTCTGTACTGGACGGCTGGCGCATCGGCAATGCCGGGCCCGAGCGCGGTACCAAGAACACCCTGGAACTGAAGGCACGCATCACCCGCCAGGGCGACGGCTACGTGATCAGCGGCCAGAAGTTCTATTCCACCGGCGCCCTGTTCGCCCACTGGGTGGCGGTCAAGGCGCTGAACGACGAGGGCCGCCAGGTGATGGCCTTCGTCCGCCGCGGCAGCCCAGGGCTGCGCATCGTCGACGACTGGTCCGGGTTCGGCCAGCGCACCACCGCCAGCGGCACCGTGCTGCTCAATGAAGTGCCGGTGGACGCCGAACTGGTGATCGAGAACTGGCGCATCGGCGACCTGCCGAACATCCAGGGCGCTGTGTCCCAGCTAATCCAGGCCGCCATCGATGCCGGCATCGCCGAAGCCGCCATCGACGACACCATCGCCTTCGTCCGCGAACGCGCCCGGCCGTGGATCGATGCCGGCGTCGAGCGCGCCAGCGACGATCCCTACGTAATCGCCGATATCGGCCGCCTCAAGCTCGAACTGCACGCCGCCAACGCCCTGCTGGCCAAGGCCGCCAGGGTGCTGGACGAGGTGAACGCGGCCCCGGTGACCATCGAATCCGCCGCCCGCGCCTCCATCGCCGTGGCCGAGGCCAAGGTACTCAGCACCGAGATTTCCCTGCTCGCCAGCGAGAAGCTGCTGGAGCTGTCCGGCAGCCGCGCGACCCTTGCCGAATTCAACCTCGACCGTCACTGGCGCAACGCCCGGGTGCACACCCTGCACGACCCGGTGCGCTGGAAATACCACGCCGTCGGCGCCTTCCACCTCAACGGCAGCCTGCCCGCCCGGCACTCCTGGATTTGACCAGACCACTGGAGCCCCTTTGATGAGCCACGTTTCCCTTCCGCACTACGACGTGCCGGTGATCGTCGACGACGCCCAGGCGCTTACCATCGCCGACCAGATCGCCGGCAAACTGCAACAGGACAGCATCCTGCGCGACCGCGAACGGCGCTTGCCCCATGCCGAGCTGGAGCTGTTCTCGCGCTCCGGGCTGTGGGGCATCAGCGTGCCCAAGGCCTACGGCGGCGCGGGTGTTTCCAACGTCACCCTGGTGAAAGTCATCGCCCGTATCGCTCAGGCCGACAGCTCCCTGGGGCAGATTCCGCAGAACCATTTCTATGCCCTCGAAGTGCTGCGGGTGAACGGTAGCGAGGCGCAGAAAAAGCGTCTTTATGCCGAGGTTCTGGCGGGCGTGCGCTTCGGCAATGCCCTGGCCGAACTGGGCACCAAGACCGCCCACGACCGCACCACCCGCCTGACCCGCGACGGCGACCAGTTGCGCATCAACGGCCGCAAGTTCTACGCGACCGGCGCGATCTACGCCCAGCGCATCCCCACCTCGGTGGGCGATGAAAACGGCGTGCAGCAACTGGCCTTCGTCCCTGCCGACAGTAGCGGTTTGAAAGTGATCGACGACTGGAGCGGCTTCGGCCAGCGCACCACCGGCAGTGGGTCGGTGGTGTTCGATAACGTCGCGGTCGCGGCCGACGACGTGGTGCCGTTCCAGAGCGCCTTCGAGCGCCCGACCCCGGTCGGCCCGCTGGCGCAGATCCTCCACGCCGCCATCGACACCGGCATCGCCCGCGCCGCCTACGAGGATGCCCTGCACTTCGTCCGTACTCGCACCCGGCCGTGGATCGATTCCGGCCATGACCGGGCCAGCGAAGACCCGCTGACCCTGAAATCCGTCGGCCACCTGGCGATCCGTCTGCATGCCACCGAGGCCCTGCTGGAGCGTGCCGGCGAGTTCCTCGACCGCGCCCAGGCCGAGCCCAACGCAGACACCGTGGCCGCCGCCTCCATTGCCGTGGCCGAGGCCCGGGCCATCAGCACCGAGATCTCCCTGGCGGCCGGCAGCACCCTGTTCGAGCTGGCCGGCAGCCAGGCCACCCTCGCCGAGCACGGCCTCGACCGCCACTGGCGCAACGCCCGCACCCACACCCTGCACGACCCGGTGCGCTGGAAGTACCACGCCATCGGCAACTACTACCTGAACGCGCAGAACCCACCGCTGCGGGGGACCATCTGATGGCGAAGAAGAAGATCCTGCTCAACGCCTTCAACATGAACTGCGTCGGGCATATCAACCACGGCCTGTGGACCCACCCGCGGGATACCTCAAGCCAGTACAAGACAATCGAATACTGGACCGAACTGGCGAAACTGCTGGAGCGCGGGCTGTTCGACGGCCTGTTCCTGGCCGATATCGTCGGGGTCTACGACGTCTACCAGCAGTCGGTGGACGTGCCGCTGAAGGAGTCGATCCAGCTCCCGGTGAACGACCCGCTGCTGCTGGTCTCGGCCATGGCGGCGGTCACGCAGCACCTCGGTTTCGGCCTGACCGCCAACCTCACCTACGAGCCGCCTTATCTGTTCGCCCGGCGCCTTTCCACCCTCGACCACCTGAGCCGTGGCCGGGTCGGCTGGAACATCGTCACCGGCTACCTCGACAGCGCGGCCAAGGCCATGGGCCTGGACGAGCAACCCGAGCACGACCGCCGCTACGACCAGGCCGACGAATACCTGGAAGTGCTCTACAAGCTGTGGGAAGGCAGTTGGGAAGACGGTGCGGTGATCAATGACCGCGAGCAGCGGGTCTACGCCCGGCCGGACAAGGTGCACAAGGTTCGCCATCAGGGCGAGTTCTACAAGGTCGAGGGGTATCACCTCTGCGAGCCGTCGCCGCAGCGCACACCGGTGCTGTTCCAGGCCGGTGCGTCCGAGCGTGGCCTGGGCTTTGCCGGGCAGCATGCCGAGTGCGTGTTCATCAGTGGCCAGAACAAGGCCGCGACCCGCGCCCAGGTGGACAAGGTGCGTGCCGCTGCCGTGGTCGCCGGACGTGATCCGCAGGCGATCAAGGTGTTCATGGGTATCACGGTGATCGTCGCCGCTACCGAGGAACAGGCCCGGGCCAAGCACGCCGAGTATCTGCGCCATGCCAGTGCCGAGGCCGGGGTGGCGCATTTCTCCAGCTCCACCGGCATCGACTTCTCCGCCTATGAGCTGGACGAACCGATCCAGTACGTGAAGAGCAATGCCATCCAGTCGGCGACCAGGAACCTGCAAAGCAACGACTGGACCCGCCGCCGCCTGCTCGACCAGCACGCCCTGGGCGGGCGCTACATCACCCTGGTCGGCTCACCGGAACAGGTCGCCGACGCGCTGGAAAGCTGGATCGCCGAGACCGGCCTGGACGGTTTCAACCTGGCCCGCACGGTGACCCCGGAAAGCTACGAAGACTTCATCGACCTGGTCATTCCCGAGCTGCAGCAACGTGGCTCGTACAAGACCGCCTACGACAGCGGCAGCCTGCGGGAAAAGCTCTTCCCGGCCGGCACTGCCCACCTGCCCGCCGAGCATCCCGGCGCCAGCTACCGCCACCCGCACACCACCACCGCACACAAGAACGGAGCGCTCCAGCATGCTTAAGACCCTTATCAGCCGCCCCGTCGCGGCACTATCCCTATCAATCGGCCTCTCCCTCGGCCTGATCGGCGCCAGCCATGCTGCCGAGGCCCTGAAAGTCGGCACCACCGCAGCCTTCGCCGTGCCGCTGGAAGCGGCGGTCAGCGAAGCCAAGAAGCAGGGTCTGGATGTGGAACTGATCGAGTTCAGCGACTGGATCGCCCCCAATGTCAGCCTCAATGCCGGCGATATCGACGTGAACTACTTCCAGCACATCCCCTTCCTGGAAAACGCCAAGGCGGCCGGTGGTTTCGACCTGACACCCTACGCGCCGGGGATCATCAACAACGTCGGCCTGTACTCGAAGAAATACAAAAGCTTCGACGAACTGCCGCAAGGTGCCACCGTGGCCATCGCCAACGACCCGATCAACAGCGGGCGCGGCCTGCAACTGCTGGCCAAGGCCGGGTTAATCACGTTGAAGGACGGCGTCGGCTACAAGGCCACCGAAGAGGACATCGTCGCCAACCCGAAGAAGATCAAAATCCTTCAGGTCGAAGCCGTGCAACTGGTGCGCGCCTACGATGACGCCGACCTGGTCCAGGGCTACCCGCACTACATCCGCCTGGCCAAGACATTCGATGCCGAGTCAGCGCTGCTGTTCGACGGTATCGACCACAAGGAATACGTGATCCAGTTCGTGATCAAGCCCAAGAGCAAGGACGACCCGCGCCTGGCGAAATTCATCGATATCTACCAGCACTCGCCGGTGGTTCGTGCGGCGCTGGACAAGGCCCACGGCAAGCTCTACCAGCCGGGCTGGGAGAGCTGAGATGAGTACCGCCAACGCCCGTGTGGCGCTGGATGCGCCGCCGCTCGAAGCGATCCGCCGTCAGTTGCACCCGGAGCTGAACAGCGCCCATGTGCGCTTCGTCGGTCTGCACAAGACCTACCCGGGGCAGGACGCCCCGGCCCTGGCCGACATCGACCTGAACATCCAGCACGGCGAGATCTTCGGCATCATCGGCCGCAGCGGCGCCGGCAAGTCATCGCTGATCCGCACCATCAACCGCCTGGAACAGCCCAGCGGCGGACGGGTGCTGATCGACCAGGTGGATATCGCCGGCTACGACGAGGACCAACTGGTCGGCCTGCGCCGGCGCATCGGCATGATCTTCCAGCACTTCAACCTGATGTCGGCCAAGACCGTGTGGCAGAACGTCGAACTGCCGCTCAAGGTGGCTGGCGTGGCGAAGGCCGAGCGGCGGCGCAAAGTGGAAGCGTTGCTGGAGCTGGTGGGGTTGCAGGAGAAGCATCACGTCTATCCGGCGCAGTTGTCCGGTGGGCAGAAACAGCGCGTCGGGATTGCCCGGGCGCTGGTGCATGACCCGGCTATCCTGCTGTGCGACGAAGCCACCTCGGCGCTGGATCCGGAGACCACCGAATCGATCCTCGGGCTGCTGCGGGATATCAATCGGCGCCTGGGGCTGACCATTGTCCTGATCACCCACGAGATGGCGGTGATCCGCGATCTCTGCCACCGCGTGGTGGTACTGGAGCGCGGGCGGGTCGTCGAGCAGGGCGAGGTGTGGCAGGTGTTTGGCGATCCTCGGCACGAGGTCAGTCGCACCTTGCTGGCGCCGTTGCAGCCTGCCTTGCCGGCATCGTTGCTGGAGCGCTTGTTGCCGACCGCACCCGATTCACGGGCCGCGCTGGTATTGCGCTTGCGCATCAGCGGCCAGGACCGCGAGGCGCCGGATCTGGCGGCACTGTTCAGTGCGCTGCGAGGCAAGGTCAGCCTGTTGCAGGGCGGGATCGAGCCGATCCAGGAGCGCGCGCTGGGGCAGTTGGTGATTTCCGTGTCTGCGTCGGTGCATACCCATGACGTGATTATCCAGCGTGCCCGCAACTGGGCGGCGCAGGTGGAGGTGCTGGGCTATGTGGTTTGATCGCTTGTTGCAGGGGGTGATCGACACCCTGCTGATGGTCGGTGTGTCGTCGCTGATCGCCTTGCTGGTGGGGATTCCGCTGGCGGTGATCCTGGTCACCAGCGGCAAGGGCGGGACCTTCGAGGCGCCCACTGTGAACCGGGTGCTGGGGGCGTTCGTCAACCTGTTCAGGTCGATTCCGTTCCTGATCCTGATGGTCGCGCTGATTCCGTTTACCCGGTTGATCGTCGGGACCACGTATGGGGTCTGGGCGGCGGTGGTGCCGTTGACCATTGCCGCGACGCCGTTCTTTGCGCGGATTGCCGAGGTGAGTCTGCGGGAAGTGGATCACGGCTTGATCGAAGCGGCGCAGGCCATGGGCTGTCGCAGGTGGCATATCGTCTGGCATGTGCTGTTGCCGGAGGCACTGCCGGGGATCGTTGGTGGGTTCACCATCACCCTGGTGACCATGATCAACTCCTCGGCCATGGCCGGAGCCATTGGTGCGGGTGGGCTGGGGGATATTGCCTATCGGTATGGGTACCAGCGCTTCGACAGCCAGATCATGTTGACGGTGATCGTCATGCTGGTGGTGTTGGTGGCGTTGATCCAGGTGAGTGGGGACCGGTTGGCCAGGCGGTTGAACAAGCGCTGATCTCTCGGGCCTCATCGCTGGCAAGCCAGCTCCCACAGGTTCAGCGGTGCTGCGCGATACCTGTGGGAGCTGGCTTGCCAGCGATTGGCCGGTCCAGACACAACAGGAATCAATGACTCTCCTCCCTGGACCAGCCTCACGGCTACCTTGAGTTTTCCACATTCAAGGAGCGAGACATGGACCGTCCCTCTTCCCACCGCCTGCGCCGTGGCCGGGTTTCAGAGCCCGGCAGGCTGTATGTACTGACTACTGCTACTGAACGCCGAGAACCGATATTCAACGATTTCGGCCTGGCCAGATTGGTGATCTATCAACTCAGGCAAACAGAACAGGAAGGCTCGGTCACTTCTCTCGCATGGGTAGTGATGCCCGATCACCTGCACTGGTTGATTGAATTGAAGAATGTGACCCTGAAGACCTTGATGCGACGCTTCAAATCACGAAGTACCTGTGTTGTGAACAAGGCCTGTGGCCGACAAGGCAAGCTATGGCAGCAAGGGTTTCATGACCGGGCCTTGAGGCGGGAAGAAGATATCGTGGCAGTTGCCCGCTACATCGTCGCCAACCCGATTCGGGCTGGACTGGTCAGAAAGGCGGGTGATTATTCCCATTGGGATGCGGTGTGGCTGTAGGGCCTATCGCTGGCAAGCCAGCTCCCACAGGTCCCGCGGTGCACGCAATACCTGTGGGAGCTGGCTTGTTCTGGTCAAGTTTTTCCGGACACCGATTACGGTGATCAGGCCGCCTGCTGCTCCATAGCTATCGGCGACAAGTAATTGTTGTGGCTGTGGAGCCTGACTCGGTTGTATCGCATGAAGAAGCTGG